>NZ_CABVLY010000012.1 GCF_902498995.1 Burkholderia anthina | reverse complement strand
CGGCAGTGCCGGCGCGGTTTCGTAACGGCTTGCCGACGGCAGCGCGGCCGGTTCGCGCGCGGCCGGGCGCACGGCGCCGCGCGACGGCGCGAGCGCGATGCCGCCCGTGACGCGCCAGCTCGACACGACCGACTTCATCTGGCGCGTCTGCTCCTCGAGCGACGCCGCCGCAGCAGCAGCCTGCTCGACGAGCGCCGCGTTCTGCTGCGTGACCGAATCCATCTGACCGACCGCGCGATTGACCTGCTCGATGCCGGTCGACTGCTCGTCCGATGCGGCGCTGATCTCGCCCATGATGTCGGTGACGCGGCGCACGGCCTGGACGATCTCGTCCATCGTCGAGCCGGCGCGCGCGACGAGCGCCGACCCGCTTTCGACCTTCCCGGCCGAATCGCCGATCAGCTGCTTGATTTCCTTCGCTGCGCTCGCGCTGCGCTGCGCGAGCGAGCGCACTTCGCCCGCGACCACCGCGAAGCCGCGGCCCTGCTCGCCCGCGCGCGCGGCTTCGACCGCCGCGTTCAGCGCGAGGATGTTGGTCTGGAACGCGATGCCCTCGATCGTGCCGATGATGTCGACGACCTTGCCCGAGCTCGCCGCGATGTCCTGCATCGTCGACACGACCTGGCCGACCACCTCGCCGCCCTGCGTCGCGATGTCGGATGCATTCACCGCGAGCTGGCTCGCCTGCCGCGCGTTCTCCGCGTTCTGCCGCACGGTGCCGGTCAGCTGCTCCATGCTCGATGCGGTTTCCTGCAGCGATGCGGCCTGCTCTTCGGTACGTTGCGACAGGTCGGTGTTGCCGGTCGAGATCTCGCGCGCGCCGACGTCGATCGACTCGGTGCCGCGATGCACGGCCTGCACCATCGTCGTCACGGCGTCCTGCATCCGCTTGATGCCGCCGAACAGGCGGCCGATCTCGTTCTTGCTGAACACGTTCACCGGTTGCGTGAGGTCGCCGCCGGCGATGCGCTCGAAGTGCGCGATCGCATCCTCGAGCGGCTTCACGATCAGCCCGCGCAGCGCGAAGCGGATCGCGATCACGACGACGAACGCAATCGCGATGCCGGCCGCGATCAGGCCGATCATCAGCGAGATCTGCGACTGCGTCGTGGCCTGGCGCTCGTTCGCGCGCTTTTGCAGCGATGCGATCACGGCCGACGCGGCCTGGTCGTAGGCGACGAACATCGGGCTGATCCGGGTGTCGGCGACCGCGTGGTACGCGGTCATGTCGCCCGCGCGCGCGGCCGCGAATTCCGGCTCGACGCCTTCCTTCACGAGCGCCGTGTAGCGCGTGGAAAGCGCGTCGACGAGCGCCTGGTCGACACCGGGCTTCGGCGTCGACTGGAACGCCTGCCAGTTCTCGTTCGACTTCGTGTAGAGCACCTGCGCGCGGTCGAGCACCTTGCCGGCCTCGGCCGTGTTGCCGGCCTCGGTCAGCGAACGGAAGCGGTCGAGCGACACGCGTGCGCGCAGCAGGTACGACGACGTATCGTCGAGCGCGTGGATCGCCGGCAGGTCGACGTGCGCGATCTCGTCGAGCGAGCGGCTCGCGTGATTGAGCGCGTAGAGGCCGAGCCCGCCGACCGCGGCAGCCAGGCACACGAGGATGAGTCCGACCGCCGTGAGCGTCGTGCGGATCGACCAGTTATGCAACATTGCGGATTCTCCCGAAGTTCCTGCGCGCGCGGCGCGCTTACGCGCCAATCGCTTCGATCAACGCCATTTCCCGGCTCGACATCAGCTTCTCGATGTCCATCAGGATCAGCATCCGGCCGTCGACCGTGCCGAGGCCCGTCAGGTACTCGGTCGTCAGCGTCGCGCCGAATTCCGGCGCCGGCATGATCTGGTCGGCCTGCAGCGTGAGCACGTCCGACACGCCGTCGACCACCATCCCGACCACGCGATGCGCGACGTTCAGGATGATCACGACGGTCTGGTGGTCGTACTCGACGCGGCCCAGATGGAACTTGATCCGCATGTCGACGATCGGCACGATGATGCCGCGCAGGTTGATCACGCCCTTGATGAAATCCGGCGCGTTCGCGATGCGCGTGACGCTCTCGTAGCCGCGGATTTCCTGCACCTTCAGGATGTCGATCCCGTATTCCTCGTCGCCGAGCGTGAACACGAGGAATTCCTGGCCCGTCGCATCGCCTTGCCCGGCGTCGCGGCGGCTGCTGGCCGCGTTCGCCGCGGCCGGATTGATCATTTGGACTTCAGCAGACACGTTTGCCCCCGATGGGTTGAATGGCGAGAGTCAGAAGATCGCGAGCTCGGCGCCGGCTCGGGCGCCGTGCATCGCACGGGTTTCGCGGTTCAGCGCCGCGACGTCGACGATCAGCGCGACGCTGCCGTCGCCCAGGATGGTCGCCGCCGAGATGCCGTGCACCTTGCGGTAGTTGGTTTCGAGGTTCTTCACGACCACCTGCTGCTGGCCGACCAGCTCGTCGATCAGCATCGCGAAGCGGCGCCCCTCGGTTTCCATGATCGTGACGATCCCCTGGGTCGGGTCGGTGCGCGCGTCCTCGACCGAGAACACTTCGTGCAGCGCGACGAGCGGCAGGTATTCGCCGCGCACGCGCACCACGCGCTCGCCGTTGCCGACCGTGTAGATGTCGTCGATCGACGGCTGCAGCGACTCCATCACGAAGTTCAGCGGCAGGATGAAGATCTCGCCGCCGACCTTCACCGACATCCCGTCGAGGATCGCGAGCGTGAGCGGCAGCACGATCCGCGTGGTCGTGCCGCGGCCGGCCTGCGACGTGATTTCGACGTGACCGCCCATCGACTGGATGTTGCGCTTCACGACGTCCATCCCGACGCCGCGGCCCGACACGTCGGTCACCGTCTCGGCGGTCGAGAAGCCCGGCGCGAAGATCAGGTTCCACACCTCTTCGTCGCTGATGCTGTCGGGCACCTGCATGCCCTGTTTCGCGGCTTTCGCGAGAATGCGTTCGCGGTTCAGGCCCGCGCCGTCGTCGCTGACTTCGATCACGATGTTGCCGCCGTGATGCGCGGCCGACAGCACGAGCTGGCCGACCGCATCCTTGCCGGCGGCCACGCGCTTGTCGACCGTCTCGATCCCGTGGTCGAGGCTGTTGCGCACGAGATGCGTGAGCGGATCGATGATCCGCTCGATCAGGCTCTTGTCGAGCTCGGTCGCCTGGCCGAACGTGACGAGCTCGACCTGCTTGCCGAGCTTGCCGGCGAGGTCGCGCACGAGCCGCGGGAAGCGGCTGAACACGTAGTCCATCGGCATCATCCGGATCGACATCACCGCTTCCTGCAGGTCGCGCGCGTTGCGCTCGAGCTGCGCCATGCCGTTGAACAGGCGATCGTGCAGCGCCGGATCGAACGCGCTGGCCGTTTCCGCCAGCATCGCTTGCGTGATCACGAGCTCGCCGACGAGGTTGATCAGCTGGTCGACCTTCTCGACGCCCACGCGGATCGAACTGCCTTCGGCGCCCGATGCGGCCGCGGCGGCCGGGCGCGCGCGCTTGTCGTCGTGGTGCGCGGCGGCCGATGCGGCGGGTTCCGCGTGCGGTGCCGGTTGTGCCGGTTGTGCCGACTGCACCGGCTCCGCGGCGGCGGGCGCCGGCGATTGCGGCACGGCGGCGGCCGGTGCGAACACCTCGACCCGCGCGGCGGGTTCGGACGCTACGGCCTCGGCCGGCGCTGCGGCGGGTGCGGCCGGCGCGGTGCCGCGTGCAACGCGGATTTGGCTGTCGTCGATCACGAAGCAGCACACGGCGACGATATCGTCGGACGGCACGTCCGATTCGAGCCACAGCGTCAGGTCGCCCCCCGCTTCCTCGCGGCCGACGATCACGCCGAGATTGCCGAGCTCTTCGGTAAGCAGCGCCTGGTCTTTCGCGTCGACGCCCTTCAGCGTGATCTTCAGGTGCGGGCCGTCTTCGGCGGCGCCGGCGGCATCGATCGTGTCGGCCGCCGGATGCGCGGCCGCGACGGCCTGCTCGACCACGTGATCGGGCGCGCCACCGGTGACGGCCGGCGCCGGTGCCGATGCCGGTGCGACCGCAGCGACGGCGGGCGCGGCCGGCGCCGCACCGGATGCCCCCGCGCCGCTCTCGGCCTTCAGCCGTTCGAGCTTCGCGCAGATCGCCGCGGCAGCCGCCGCGTCCGGTTCGGCGCTCGCCCGATAGTCGACGAGCTGGTCGGACAGCACGTCCTTGGTCTCGAGGAACGCGTCGACCATTTCCTTGGTCAGCGTCAGCTCATGGTTGCGCGCGCGGTCGAGCAGCGATTCGAGGATGTGCGTCGTCTCGGTCAGCGCGGAAAAGCCGAACGTCGCCGCGCCGCCCTTGATCGAATGCGCGGCGCGGAAGATCGCGGCGAGATCCTCGGGATCGGGCGAGCCGACGTCGAGGTTCAGCAGCAACTGCTCCATCTGCGCGAGCAGCTCGTCCGCTTCGTCGAAAAAGGTCTGGTAGAACTGCGTGATGTCGAGAGTCATGCCCGGTCACCGGTTGGGTTCGTCGCATTCATGTCAGGACGCCGCCGGCTCGGAGAGCGTCGCGACGAGGTCGACCAGCACGGCCGGATCGATCGGCTTTTCGATCCAGCCGGTCGCGCCCGCGTCGCGCGCGGCGTTCTTGAAGGCATCGCTGCCTTCGGTCGTCAGCACGAGGATCGGCGTGTCCGCGTACGCGGTGAGCTTGCGCAGCGCGGCGATCACTTCGAGCCCGTTCTTGCGCGGCATGTTCTGGTCGGTCAGCACCAGGTCGTACGCGACGGTGGCGGCCATGTCGAAGCCGGCTTCGCCGTCCGGCGCCACCGTCACGTCGTAGCCCGCCTGCACAAGCGTCGCCTGCAGCAGCGCACGCATGGTCGCGGAGTCGTCGATGGCGAGAATGGTCCGGATCATGTCAGCCTCCGCGGAGCCGCTCCAGGGTGGCTGACAGCCCCCTCGGGGGGCAGCGGACAAAGTGGGCGTGAGGGTTGTTTCATGCGTGTCTCGGCATCTGGGAAACGTCAGGGTTTCGGCACCACGGCGACGGCGCTCGCGAGCACCGGTCGCGTCGCCGCCGACGGGCCGCCGAGCTGCTGCGCCAGCAGCTTCGAGCCCGCCGCGTCGGCCGACAGCGTCGTGGTCGTCTGGTCGTCGCGCATCAGCGCGTCTTCGGATTTGCGGTTCAGCACGATCACGCTGATCCGGCGGTTTTCCGGATCGAGCGGATCGGCCTTGTTCAGGTTCTGCGTCGATGCAAGGCCGAGCACGCGCATCACCTTCGCCTCGTCCATGCCGCCCGCGATCAGCTCGCGGCGCGACGCGTTCGCACGGTCGGCGGACAACTCCCAGTTGCTGTAGCCGCCTTCGCCGCCCGCGTACGGCACCGCGTCGGTGTGGCCCTGGACGATGATCCGGTTCGGCACGTCGTTCAGCGTCTTGCCGATCTCGCGCAGGATGTCGCGCATGTACGGCTCGACCTGGTCGCTCGACATCGCGAACATCGGCCGCTTCTGCGTATCGACGATCTCGATGCGCAAGCCCATCAGCGTCGAATCGATGCGGATCTGCTGCTTGAACTGGCGCAGCGTCGGGTTCGCCTCGATCGCCGCCATCAGCTTGATCTGCAGGTCGTGCAGGCGCGCCTGCTCGAGCCGCTCGAGCGCACCCTGCGCCTGCGCGCGCGACTGCTCGTCGATCGGCTTCGCGACGCGCTCCGCGAGCGGCGTCGTGCCGTCCGTGCGGCGCAGCGTGCCCGCGTCGAGGCTCGACAGGTCGCGCCCTCCGCCGTTGATGATGCTGGCTTCCTGCGCGCTGCGATCGCCGCTGCCGAACAGCGCGGCCTTCAGCGGCGTGTTGAAGTAGTCGGCGATCCCCTTCAATTGCACCGGCGTGACCGAGCCCAGCAGCCACATCAGCAGGAAGAACGCCATCATCGCGGTCATGAAATCCGCATACGCGAGCTTCCATGCGCCGCCGTGATGGCCCTTCTTCTGCGGCGCCACCCGCTTCACGACGATCGCGCGATCCGTGTTCTTGCTCATCGGGCGCTCCGCGTCACTTCGCCTTCACGCGGCGCACGTGCTCTTCGAGCTCGGCAAACGACGGACGCTCGGTCGAGAACAGCACCTTGCGGCCGAACTCGACCGCGATCGCCGGCGCATAGCCGTTCAGGCTCGCGAGGATCGTCACCTTGATGCACTGGAACATCTTGGTCGATTCGGCGACGCGCTGCTCCGCGAGGCTCGCGAGCGGCCCGATCAGCCCGTACGACAGCAGGATCCCGAGGAACGTGCCGACCAGCGCCTGCGCGATCATCGCGCCGAGCACCGCGGGCGGCTTGTCGGCCGACGCCATCGTGTGCACGACGCCCATCACGGCCGCGACGATCCCGAACGCCGGCATCGCGTCGCCGACGCGCATCAGCGCGTGCGCGGGCGCTTCGCCTTCCGCGTGGTGCGTCTCGATCTCCTCGTCCATCAGGCTCTCGATCTCGAACGCATTCATGTTGCCGCCCACCATCAGGCGCAGGTAATCGGTCAGGAATTCGACGATGTGGCGATCGGCGAGGATCTTCGGGTATTGCGTGAAGATCGGGCTCTTGTCCGGATCGTCGATGTCGGCCTCGAGCGTCAGCGTGCCTTCCTTGCGCGCCTTCGCGAGCACGACGTACAAGAGCGCCATCAGCTCCATGTAGACGTCCTTCGTGTACTTCGAGCTCTTGAAGAGCGTCGGGAGCACGCGCAGCGTCGCCTTGATGGTCTTCATGCCGTTGCCGAGGACGAATGCGCCGACGCCCGCGCCCACGATCATCAGGATCTCGAGCGGCTGGACCAGTGCGCCCAGGTGCCCGCCTGCCAGCGCATAACCGCCGAAGACGGACAACAGCGTCACGAGTGTTCCCACGATAATCAGCACTGCCTGTCCCTCACGAAAGACCGGCGGGGAGACCGCCGTTAAACAGGTTTACGGCAGTCGTCAGGAAAACTTTGGCGGCCGTGGGGCGGCGGCGCGGCGGTGTTTACCAGCAATCCCGGCCGGCTCGCGGGGCGCGCGGAGCCGGGTGGCTCCCGCCCGCCCCGCGCCCGGCGGCGCTCAGGCGGCCGCGGCGGCCAGCTCCGCGCGTGCGGCGGCGGCCTTGCGGGTCTTGCCCGCGCGCGACGGCGGCTGGCACAGGCCGCAGACGAAACCTTGATGTGGATCATGCGCATGCGCGACGAAGTGGCCGCCGCAGCGCGTGCACGGGGTCGTCTGCAGCATCCCCGAGTCGAAGAAGCGCACGAGCGTCCACGCGCGCGTGAGGCTCAGCGCAGCCTCGTCGCCGGACAGGCTCACGTGTTCCAGATACAGCCGGTACGCCTTCACGATCGACTGGATCGGCTCGCAGCGACCGTGGTCCTGCATGAACCGGTAGATGTTGTAGAACAGCGACGAGTGGATGTTCGGCTGCCACGTCATGAACCAGTCGGTCGAGAACGGCAGCATCCCCTTGGGCGGCGATACGCCCTTCAGTTCCTTGTACAGCTTGATCAGGCGGTCGCGCGACAGGCTCGTCTCCGCCTCCAGCAGCTGCAGGCGGGCGCCCAGTTCGATCAGTTCGATGGCGAGGGTGATTTCCTTCACCTCGATCACGACGCTTTTGCTTGCCATGGTGAATAACCGTCCGCGTGACGTTGTTCGGAGAATGGCCAATACGCCGCCCGCCGGCGCGCTACGCCGGGACGAACGCAAGGCGGGGAGGATCAGCGGATGCTTTCGACCGGCTGTCCGGCCATCAGGATGGCCGAGTGCGCGTGCGTGACGACGTCGCTGCGCCCTTTGTCGGCGAGCGAGGCCAGCAACGCGTGATCGTCGAAGCGGAAACGGCACAGCATCTGGTTCGACGCGGCGAGCTTCACGGTCTGGGCGAGCGTGAGGTTCGCGAGCACATCGGCCAGTTCCTGCGAGATTCCCATGCGGAACATGCCCATCGCTTTGTCTTCCCGCAGCAGGCGCTGCGCGAGGAGGAGGTACGACAGATTGACCTCTTTGATCTCACTGAGCATTTCGCTGGTAGCGCTCATGATTCCCCCGTTAAAAACTTTGCTTTGGCCTTTCGTGTTATGAAAACGTTTGCTCGATCACGTCGCCCTCGGCGCCGGATCGGCACGTTTATAGTCTTACAGGGCGAATTTTGGCCAAACGGCATTTATGCCGGTATCAGCGAAGTGGCGTATGCCATGCAGGATTTGTCTGTAAACCGTGTAGGAATTTTTCCGACAAGGCGAATTGAAAGGAAGAAAGCGGCGGGGCGTGTTGGGCGCGGATTCGACCGAATGGGTTTCGGCATCGGGCGAATTCGGCGAAAGACCGTCTGGCAAGGCTGCCGGCGAGTGAATCGGTAAAAATTATAGTGCTTTTTCACGATAGCGCAACAATAGTTGCGTCCGTCTCGCTTCGTGTTTATGCGCCCTTTTTATCGGGGTTTTCGCGTATTTCATCGTGTAACAAGCCTTAAGTGTTTGAAAAAACACTCGAACCCCGGAAGGCGATATCGATAATGGACTCCAATGGGCGGCGGCGTGAGCCGCGCCGGCCCGCCCCGCAGCTTGCCGCCCGACGTCCCGCGCACCGCGCCACGAACCGGGCCACGTACCGCACAAAGCGTGCGTCGGCGAGTTCCGAAACCCTTGCATCGGACCAGCACACGCACTCGAGCGCTCACGCTGGTCGACACTGGAGAACGCCCATGCGTATTGCCCAGATCGCGCCGCTTTACGAAGCTGTCCCGCCGAAACTCTACGGCGGCACCGAGCGTGTCGTGTCCTACCTCACCGAGGCGCTCGTCGAGCTCGGCCACGACGTGACGCTGTTCGCCAGCGGCGACTCCGTCACGTCCGCCCGTCTCGAGGCGGCGTGGCCGCGCGCACTGCGGCTCGACCCGTCGATTCGCGATTCGATGGCGCCCCATATGCGGCTCATCGAGCAGGTGGCCCGCGTCGCGCACGAATTCGACGTGCTGCACTTCCACCTCGACTACCTGCCGTTCGCGCTGATGTCGCGTCTCGACACCCCGTACGTGACGACGCTGCACGGCCGCCTCGACCTGCCGGAGCTGCAGCCGGTGTTCGACGCGTTTCCGGAATCGCCGGTCGTGTCGATCTCGAACTCGCAGCGCAAGCCGCTGCCGCAAGCCGCGTGGGCCGGCACCGTGTATCACGGGCTGCCCGACACGCTGCTCACGCCGCAGCCCGGCGTGAAGCCCGAATATCTCGCGTTCCTCGGCCGGATCTGTCCCGAAAAGCGCGTCGACACCGCGATCCGGATCGCCGCGCAAAGCGGGCTGCCGCTGAAGATCGCCGCAAAGGTCGACAAGGCCGACGCCGACTACTTCAAGGAAGTGATCGAGCCGCTGCTCGGCGAAGCGCATGTCGAATTCATCGGCGAGATCAACGAAGCGCAGAAGCCGGCGTTCCTGTCGGGCGCGAAGGCGTTGCTGTTCCCGATCGACTGGCCGGAGCCGTTCGGGCTGGTGATGATCGAAGCGATGGCTTGCGGCACGCCGGTCGTGGCGTTCAACCGCGGCTCGGTGCCGGAGGTGATCGAGGACGGCGTAACCGGCTTCATCGTCGAGGACGTGCAGGGCGCGGTCGGTGCGCTGCACCGGATCGACAGCCTGTCGCGCGACGCGATTCGTGCACGCTTCGACACGCGTTTCAGCGCGAAAGCGATGGCGCGACGTTATGTCGAAACTTACGAATCGCTTTGCACGGCGGCAAAACAACCGGCCTTGCGCCGGGTCGCGAGCGCCTGACGCCGAAACTCATCGGGAAATATTCTGTAAAGTTCGCGCCGAAATTCGGTGCGTAAAACCAAAGAGCCGCATCGTCGATGCGGCTTTTTCTTTTTTACAGGTCATTCGATCAGGAAACGATCGCGGTTTTTCCCGGCGATCCAATTCGGCGGCTTGCCGCGTCCGCTCCAGGTCGCACCCGTCTTCGGATCCTGGTATTTCGGCGGCAGCGGCGCCTTTTTCGGCGGCCGGCCGCGTCGCGCTCGCTCCGAGAAGCCCAGATCCTGGGCCGTGAGGCCATATTCGGCAATCATTCGCTGGACGTCGGCAATCACCGCCGCCACTTCCTGACGCCGCACGTCTTCCGCCTGGGCCTGCAGATCCGCGATCTGCGCCTTGAGTTTCGCGTATTGAGACACTTTTCGACTCCCCTTTTTCGATGATGCGGTTCCGGCGAGTCCGGCCGGAACATCGACACCTGTTACGTCATCTGCACTGACGCGCTGCCCTTCGAAATTAATGCTGTCATTTTTAACCGATTCGGCTATATCGAGAATGCGGACTTATTCTAATAAGAGCCATTCGTCAGCCATTCAAATTTAACAATCGTTGACCCTCACCGAGCCGATTCATTTCCTATAATCCAGACCGAATCCGGGCGATGAGATTATTCAACGCGTCGTCCGACTGTCATCAATCCACTCGAACGAGGTCCTTACATGAATCTTTCTCAGCGTCTGGCTGCAGAGGTATTCGGCACGTTCTGGCTGGTGCTCGGCGGGTGCGGAAGCGCCGTGCTGGCTGCCGCCTTTCCGGGCCTCGGCATCGGCTTTGCCGGCGTCGCCCTTGCATTCGGCCTGACCGTGCTGACGATGGCATTCGCGATCGGCCATATTTCGGGTTGTCATTTGAATCCGGCCGTGAGCGTCGGCCTGACGGTCGCCGGCCGCTTCCCGGCGCGCGATCTCGCACCGTACATCGTCGCGCAAGTCGTCGGCGCCACGATCGGCGCGTTCGTGCTGTATCTGATTGCTTCCGGCAAGCCGGGCTTCGACGTCGTCAGCAGCGGTTTTGCGACGAACGGCTTCGGCGATCGCTCGCCCGGCCACTACTCGCTCGGCGCGGCGTTCATCTGCGAAGTCGTGATGACGGGCTTCTTCCTGTTCGTGATTCTCGGCGCGACCGACAAGCGCGGTGTGCCGGCCGGCTTTGCGCCGATCGCGATCGGGCTGTGCCTGACGCTGATCCACCTGATCTCGATTCCGGTCACCAACACGTCGGTGAACCCGGCCCGCTCGACCGGCCCGGCGCTGTTCGTCGGCGGCGATGCGATCGGCCAGCTCTGGCTGTTCTGGGTCGCGCCGCTGATCGGCGCGGTGCTCGCCGGGATCATTTACCCGCTGGTCGCCGGGCGCGACGATACCGTCGACCTGCTGCCCGCATCCGCTCGCACAAGCGAATAAAACACTACGGGGTCACGCGAGCAGAGCAGCGAGCCTCACGCTGTCCAACAATATCGAGGCAGGTCATTTCGACGGGCGCCCTGGGCGCCCGTTTTTCATTTCCGTTCAGGAAGCGGCGACGCCGTCGAGGGTGTCCTCGAGCGCGAACAGCGTGCGCAGGTGACGGGCGACGCCCGCGTCGAAGTTGTTGCCGATGCGCGGGATGTGCGGCAGGTGCGCGATCAGATCGGGATTCGCGTTGTTCATCATGAACGCATGACCGGCGGTTTCGAGCAGATCGATGTCGTTCATGTTGTCGCCGAACGCGATGCAGCGGCCGGCGTCGACGCCGAGCCGCGCCAGCACCGCCCGCAGCGCACGGCCCTTCGACACGTTCGCGGTCATCACTTCGAGGCAGTCGGGCAGCGAGTACGTGACGTACAGCGCATCGCCGAACTGCGCGCGCATCTGCTCGGCGACCACGGCCAGATCGGCCGGCTCGCCGATATACAGCACCTTCGCGATGTCGGCGCCGTCGTGCGCGGCCATGTCGATCACGTCGTACCGGAAACCCGAATCCTGGTGGAATTCGAGCAGGTGCGGCGCGTCGCGATCGATCAGCCAGCCGCGGTCGGTGAACAGGTTGACGATCACGCGCCCGTGCGCGCCGACCACGCCCGGCTGCACGAGGCCGCGGACAATCGCCGGATCGATGTCCTGCGCATGGATCGCCGTGTCGTCCGGCGCATGCACGCGCGCGCCGTTCGACGTGATCAGGTATGGCCGAATGCCCAGCACGTCGCGGATGCCGGCGACGTCCGCGTAATGGCGCCCCGTCGCGATCACGAACTGCAGGCCGTCGCGGTCGAGCCGGCGGACGGTTTCGATCGTGTACGGATCGAGCTGGTGGTCGCTGTTCAGCAGGGTGCCGTCGAGATCGGTGGCGATGACTTTGTACATATCGGGCGGGGTAAAAGACGCGCAGGATTCTGCGGAACCGTCATTTTAACGTCGTGCACGTGGACGCGTCGGGCGGTTGGGCGGCTGGGAATGGGGACGGTGTGCCGCCCTTCGCCCTTCGCCCTTCGCCCTTCGCCCTTCGCCCTTCGCCCTTCGCCCTTCGCCCTTCGCCCTTCGCCGGCAAGTCTGCCGTTTTCCCGTTCAACCCGCTTCGGCTTCTTTCAACGTCCGCAGCGCGAGCCGCAACGCACCGTGCGCGGAATCGTCGATCGGTGCGCGCAGCCGGGCGGCATGGCGCGCCGGCACCGCCGGCGCAAGCGCGTCGGCCAGCCCGCCGCACAGCGCGACCGGCAGCGCCTGATGCGGATCGAGCGCATCGATCATTTTGCCGATCTCGTCGCCGGCCTGCGCGATCAGCGCGGCAGCATAAGGATGGGTGCGGTGTGCAAGCACGATCGGCGCAAGGCTCGCGTAGATCGTCTGACTCGCATCGCACGACCACTGGACGAGTGCGTCGCGGTCGTGCGCGCCCGTCTCCGCGAGCAGCGCGTCGGCGAACACGTCGCGCGGCACGCGACCGTCGAGCGCCTGCTGCGCGTACGCGAGCGCGCGCATGCCGAGCCATGCGCCGCTCGCCTCGTCGCCGGACGGAAAGCCGAAGCCGCCCGAAATGCGGCAGGTGCCCGCCGCATCGAGCGACGCCGCGATGCTGCCCGTGCCGAGCGCGACGATGAGCCCCGGCGCGCCGCCGTGCGCGCCGACGACGGTCGTATAGGCGTCGCTCTCGATCGCGAGCGCGCCGAGCGGCGCCTGCGCGCGGAACGCGGCAAGCCACGCGGCATTGTTGACGCCCGCGAGCCCGCAGCCGAGCGCGCACTGCGACCAGTCGAACGCGAACCCCGCGCGCCCGAACGCGTCGGCACAGGCTGCGCCGATCGATGCCCACGCGCGCTCGATGCCGAGGCCAAGGCCCGACGGACCGCCGCGCCCCTGCGCGAGCTCGTTCCCGTGCCGATCGGCCAGCACCGCGCGCGTGCCCGTGCCGCCACCGTCGATGCCGATCGCAAAAAGTAATGCCGTCATGCCTTGCCCCCGCTGATTCGAACAGGCGCCAAGCTTAACCGGATCGGCACCGCACGCCCATCTGCCGTTCGGCCAGCTATCCCGTGCATGGGGCTTCCGCTATGCTGGCACGATCGAATCGACACTGGAACGAGGCGGACGATGTCGCAGCGGTGCAATTGGGTGAAGACGGAAGCGGATGCTCACTATCACGATACCGAATGGGGCGTGCCGTCGCATGACGACCGCCACCTGTTCGAAATGCTGATCCTGGAGGGCGCGCAGGCGGGGCTGTCATGGTCGACGATCCTGAACAAGCGGGCGGGCTATCGCGAAGCCTTCGCGGAATTCGACGTCGACGCGGTCGCGCGCTTCACGCCGAAACGCATCGAGAAACTGCTCGAGAATCCGGGCATCGTGCGCAACCGAGCGAAGGTCGAGTCCGCGGTGACCAATGCGCGGGCCGTGCAGCGCATTCGTGACGAGCACGGGTCGCTCGCGCAATTCATGTGGTCGTTCGTCGACCATACGCCGATCCAGAATGCGTGGCAGTCGTATCGCGACGCCCCCGCGTCGACCGCCCAGTCCGATGCGCTCAGCAAGGCGCTGAAGGCGTACGGCTGCAAGTTCGTCGGCTCGACGATCTGCTACGCGCTGATGCAGGCAACCGGGATGGTCAACGACCACGAGGTCGGCTGCCCGTGCCACGCGCAATGTGCGGCGCTCGGCGGCAAGCAGCCGGCGCGGCGCGGCAACGCGGGCTGAAAGCGGCGAAGCCTTATCGGCCGGCCGGATCGGTAACTCGCCGGGCATCGGCAGGCGCCCGTGCCCCGTCGCGGCCTGGCCTGTCGCCGGGCGCGCCACGCGTAACGACGTCGGTGCGGCTGCCCGCGCGCACGCTGCGCGCCGCCCGCACCCGTGCGCTGCGCTTCTTCACCCAGATGCAGATACCCGTCACGCTGAGCATCGCGATGACGATGCCGAGCACACTCACCGCAATACGGCCCGCCACGCCGGCGATCCGCCCCGAGTGCAGCGGAAACTGCGCCTGCATGAACAGGTCGCCGGCCGAGCCGCGCCCCGGCACCTGCGCGGCAACGGGCTTGCCGGTCACCGCGTCCCAGTAGAGCCACGCGTTGCCGAGCCCGACGTCGCCGTGGTCGTTGCCGGGCGTGAAGAACCCGACCGCGTAGACGTTCATCGCCGGCGCGAACAGCAGCGCGCCGGGTGGCGCGGCGATCCCGGCTTCGCGTCCGGCCGAGCGCGCGAGTTCGACGATCCGCTCGCGCGGCAGCACATGGCTGCCCGGCGGGGCCGGCGGAAAATGTTCGGGATTCGTGTACGGCGTCTCGGCAAGCGGCGAAACCAGCGACACGAGCGGACGCACGAGCGGCACGGCGAGATTCATCGAAATCGATGTGACTGCAACGACCAGCAGCAGTCCCCACACCCAGACACCGCCCGAGCGGTGCAGGTCGAATACGAGCGGATAACCGCCGCGGCGCACGCGAAACGCGAACGACTTGCGCCAGCTCTTCGGGTTCGGAAACGCGAGCACCAGCGCGATCAGGCTGTCGAGCGCCCAGACGATGCCGACCATGCCCATCACCCAGAACCCGAAGTTGATCCCGCCATACATGGGCAGAAACAGCGAATAGTGCAGCCGGTAGATGAACGGCATCAGATCGAGCCGCGCGAGCGATAGCGCGCCCCATTCGCGGCGCGCTTGCACGGCGCCCGTCGCGGGATCGACCGCGATCTGGTTGAAATCGAGCACGGGCAACCGGCCGGTCGCCGAATCGGCGCGCGGCGTCACGCCCGCCTGCAGCGTGTGTCCCGGCTCGGTTGCCAGCGGCAGGTAAGTCACCTGGACGCGCGGATCGGCAGCCTCGACGCGCGCCGCGAGTGCGAGCGGCGTCAGCGGTGCGGCATCGCTGCGCGCGACGTAGAAATCCGGGTTCAGTGCGGCGTCGAGCTCGTGATCCCATGCGATCAGCGCACCGGTGAGGCCCGCGACGAACAGGAACAGCGCGATCGCCAGACCGAACCAGCGGTGCAGGCGAACGAGAAACGGTCGCAGGAACGCATTCATCGTGCGCCCCGCGAAAGGAAAGCGGGCCGGCACGAACGGCGGCTCGGGATCGACGTGATGCAGGTCATTGGCTGTAAGGCGCCGCGACAACCGTCCCGCCGTGACGATGCTCGGCCGGAAGTCCTTGCGCGCGGCATGGAATTGTTGCGCGTGACGCGAGTTTTGATACGATGCGCGACATTTTAACGCAACGAGAATGATTCTTACTCGCGTTTTTATTCACCTGCCATGACTGTCTGCCTCGCCTGTCCTCCCGTTCGCCCGCGCCGTATGGCGGCCGTCCTCGCCTGCTTCGCCGCGTCGCTCGCGCACGCGGACGATTCGCCCGGCGATGCCGCGCTGCTGCCGGCCCTCAACATCACGGCCGCGCACGATTCGCCGCAGCACCTGACCGACGAGCTGTCGGCCGGCGCGCTCGGCGCGCGCCGCCAGCTCGACACGCCGTTCTCGACGACCATCGTGACGTCCGAAGAACTCGAGGCGCGTCAGCCGTACAAGCTCGGCGACGTGTTCGCAAACGATGCGGCCGTGTCCGACAACAGCGGCGCATACAGCGCGTGGGCCAACTACGTGACCGTGCGCGGCATGCAGCTCGACTGGCAGAACGGCTACAAGATCGACGGGCTGCCGTTCATCTCGTACGGCGTCACCATGCCGTACGAGCAGCTCGAACGCGTCGAGTTGCTGAAAGGGCTCGGCGGTTTCCTCTACGGTTTCGTGACGCCTGGCGGCGTCGTCAACTACGTGACGAAGCAGCCGACCGCCGAACCCGTGCGCAGCATCGACGTCGGCTATCGCAGCACCGCCGTCTGGACCGAGCACGCCGATCTCGGCCAGCGCTTCGGGCCGGACAACATGTTCGGCGCGCGGCTGAACGCGACGCACGAGGAGGGCAAGACGTACAACGACGGCAACATTCGCCGCGACAGCGTGTCGCTCGCGCTGCAGGCGAATCTCACGCGCGACCTGTCGGTGACGTTCGGCGCGCTGTACCAGGAGCGCCGCGCGTCGGGCCAGACGCCGTCGATCTTCGTCGGCGGCTATCCGGGCGGCGCGCTGCCCGCGACGATCAGCGGCGGCACGACGAATCTCGGCGGCAAGGACCAGTACCTGAACACGAACCTGCAGCTTTACACGGCCGGGCTGCAGTACCAGCTCGCGCCCGACTGGCAGCTCGACGTCGCGTACAGCTACAGCCGGTCGACGCGCGACCGCAACGAAAGCACGCTGTCCCTGGAGAATGCGGCCGGCGACTACTCGGACAGCCGTTATGCCGGGCTGGAGGACAACCGCTTCAGCCAGTGGCGCGCGATGGTCGAGGGCAAGGTGCGCACCGGCCCGTTCAGCCACCAGATCGTGCTCGGCGCGTCATGGCAGAAACAGACGAACGACTATTCGGCGAACAGCGTGTACGTGCCGCTCGGCACGGGCAATCTCTATTCGCCGAACCCGTACCGCTACGAGAGCCCGCACGGCTTCGTCCAGTACCGCACGAGCGAGATCACGCAGAAATCGCTGTTCGCGAGCGACACCGTGCAACTCACCGAACGCTGGTCGGTACTCGCCGGCGTGCGCTACATGAACTACGAGCAGCGCTCGTTCGAGTCGAGCGGCGCCGAAGATCCTGGCTACAGCCAGAACGGCGTCGTGACGCCGACGTTCGCGGTAATGGTCAAGCTCGCGCCGACCACCACCGCATACGCGAGCTACGCCGAATCGCTCGAGCCCGGCAGCCGCGTGAACGACGTTTACGCCAACGCCGGCCAGACGCTCAAGCCGCTGCGCAGCAAGCAGTACGAACTGGGGATCAAGAGCGAGCATGCGCGCTGGAGCGCGACGGCCGCGCTGTTCCGCGTCGAGCGCAGCGCCGAATACGCGAACGCCGCGAACGTCTACGTGCAGGATGGCGAATCGGTGATCCAGGGGATCGAATTCGGCGCGCGCGCGAAACTCGGCGCGCGCTGGCACGCGGGCGTCGATGCGATGCTGCTCGACGCGTGGTATGCGAACGGGATCGGCAACAACGGCAACCGCGTCGCGGGCGCTCCGCGCTTCGTGCTTGCGGGCGACCTCGGCTATGCGGTGCCGGGCGTTCCGGGCCTGACGCTCGGCATCGACGCGAAATTCACCGGCGCGACGCCGCTACGCGCGGCGGGCGGGCTCGACGCGCCCGGCTTCCTTGTCGTCAATGCCGGCGCGCGCTACCTGACGCGCATCGGCCGCCACGACGTGACGCTGCGCGCATCGATCGACAACGTGCTGAACCGCCGCTACTGGGAATACCAGTACGCCGACTATGTGAAGCCGGGCGATCCGCGCACGGTGAGCCTGAACGCGAAAATCGACTTCTGAGTGAAGCGGCCGGCAGCCTGAGCCGCCGGTCGAAACCGCCAAACCGGCGCCAAAAAGCAAAACGGCGGAGCGGCTTCTTTCGAAGCACACTCCGCCGTTTCGCGGCGAACCGTCAGACGCTCTTAGTGGAGCTTCTTCGGCAGCATCTGGCTGCGCAGGCGCTTGTGCAGGCGCTTGACGGCTGCTGCCTTCTTGCGCTTGCGGACTGCGGTCGGCTTTTCGTAGGACTGGCGTTCGCGCAGTTCAGCGATCAGGCCATTTTTTTCGATAGCACGGCGAAAGCGGCGAATCGCCACTTCGAACGGCTCGTTTTCTTTCAGAAGAATCGTCGTCATGTCGTTCCTAAATTGCTTAAACGGTCAAAAACGTAGCGGCCAAGCGCCACGCACCGGCCATCCGGGCGTTCCCACAACAGGCGAAACGAGCGGAAATACGGCCTCGGAGGCCGGAAAAGAGAGGCGGAAAGCACCGCGAGTACGCTTCACAAGCCGCGTGCAGCGCCGCGTTTGACTGCCAGCAGGAATGCCGTAACGGCATAGGCGTGACAGAAAATCTCAATTCAGCCCGCCATCATATCAGGGAATCACAGACAAAACCATCCTTTTGTCGATCGCGCGTGCGCATCCGCACCACATCGCAGCCGAGCCATTCCGCCCCCGTTTTTATCCGGCGCCGTGTCGGGTCCGGTCGAAATGACAAAGAACGACAAAAAATCGGGCCGAATGATAACGATGCCCTCAAGTTTTGTTTTGGGCCGCCGAAATCCTGCTCTGAGGCGGCCAGCAATGAACGAGTGCTTCCGCCGATGCCAAAACGGCTTTCCAGGGCTTTCGGCTTAAACAGGAGAATTTCCATGCTCGGAATCAATAGCAACATCAACTCGCTGGTTGCTCAGCAGAACCTCAACGGCTCGCAAAACGCCCTGTCGCAGGCAATCACCCGCCTGTCCTCGGGCAAGCGCATCAACAGCGCGGCCGACGACGCGGCAGGCCTCGCAATCGCGACCCGCATGCAAACGCAGATCAACGGCCTGAACCAGGGCGTGTCGAACGCGAACGACGGCGTGTCGATGATCCAGACCGCATCGAGCGGCCTGTCGCAGATCACGTCGAGCCTGCAGCGTATCCGCCAGCTGGCCGTGCAATCCTCGAGCGGCTCGCTGTCGTCGAGCGACCAGCAAGCGCTGCAACAGGAAGTCACGCAGCAGATCGCTGAAGTGAACCGTATCGCTTCGCAAACGAACTACAACGGCAAGAATGTGCTGGATGGTTCGGCAGGTAACATCAGCTTCCAGGTTGGCGCAAACGTCGGTCAGACGATTTCGCTGAACCTGACGCAGAACGTTTCTGCGTTCACCCTGGGTACCGGCCTGCCTGCAAAAGGTTCGACAGTCGGCACGCTGTCGGGCCTTAGCCTCGACAACAACGGCAACGCGGTCACGAGTGGCGCAACGGTTACGTCGATCAACGTCCTGGCCGATGGCAAAGGCGGCTTCACGTTCACCGACCAGAACAACCAAGCATTGTCGGCAACGGCCACCAGTTCCCTGTTCTCCGGCACCGTGACCGGCTCCGGTACGGCGCTCACGCTCACGCCGAAGGGGGCACTCTCGGGTACGGCGACCCAGACGGCAGCCAACGCGGCGGCAGTCACGGACCTGGCTGCGATCAACGCCGGCAACACCGCCAACACTACGGCAGCGCCCGGTACTGCAGGCACCCTCCTCGGCACGATTTCCGGCCTGAGTCTTGATCAGAGCGGCGCAGCAGTCACTTCAGGTGCTGCCATCACATCGGTGACGGTCAAGACCGACGGCTCGGGCAACTTCCAGTTCTTCGATCAGAACGGCGCGGGCCTGTCGACTCCGGCAATCAACGCCTTGTTCACGGTGACCAACGCAACCGCTACCGCAGGCGGCTCGCTGACCGCCACGTCGTTCCTGACGAGCAACGGTGCGTTTTTCATGGGCGCGAATGCTGCCGCCGCATCCAGCGGCATCACCTCGGTCAATGCCAACAATGCGCCGCCGAAGGTCGCCAACATCGATATCAGCACGACGGACGGCGCAACGCAGGCAATGGAATCGATCGACAATGCCTTGGCGACCGTCAACAACATGCAGGCAAACCTCGGCGCCGCGCAAAACCGCTTCACCGCGATCAGCACGACGCAGCAAACGCAGTCGACCAACCTGTCGCAGGCCCAGTCGCAAATCCAGGACGCGAACTTCGCGCAGGAAACCGCGAACCTGAGCAAGGCACAGGTGCTGCAGCAGGCCGGCATCTCGGTGCTCGCGCAAGCGAACTCGCTGCCGCAGCAGGTCCTGAAGCTCCTGCAGTAATATCGCTTCTCGCTGTCACGCCCGGGGTTTCGCGCAAAGCAACGCGCGGCGCCCCGGGCGCTTTGGCCTGTACAGGCCGAAATCAACCGAAAACGCAACACCGCAGGCCTTCACGCATTACGCGTTCGATAACCCCATACGCATCGCTCATCCGGGGCACGGAGCCATCATATGTCCACCGTCAACACCAGTACGTCCAGCGCCAACGCGGACAGCGCGCTTCAGCAAGCCGCGCAGTCGATCATCAGCGGCTCGACCGGCAACACGACGATGGACGTCAACTCCCTCGTGACGGCGCTCGTGAACGCGAAAACGGCCGGCCAGACATCCGCGCTGACCGCGCAGCAAACCTCCGACAACACCCAGATTTCCGCGTACGGCACGCTGTCGGCCGCGTTGAGCGCGCTGCAGGCCGGCCTGACGACCCTCACCAACGGCACGCTGCAGAGCACCTTCACCGCGACGCCGAGCGGCGACGGCCTCACCGCGACGGCCGGCCAGGGCGCGGTCGCCGGCACCTACAACGTGAACGTGAGCCGGGTCGCGTCCGCGCAGGCGTTGTCGTCGGTCGGCTTCACCGACCCGACCAAGGGCCTCGGCAGCGGCACGCTGGCCCTGTCGCTCGGCACCCAGTCGTTCTCCGTCAACGTCGACAGCTCGAACAACACGGTGGCCGGCATCGCAGCCGCGATCAACGGCGCATCGGGCAACCCGGGCATCACGGCAACGGTCGTCACCGGCACCGACGGCGCCCACCTCGTGCTGAGTTCGGCATCGACCGGCGCGTCCAACACGATCAGCGTCGCGGTCAGCAATCTGAGCGACGACGCCGGACTGTCGAATCTTGGCGTCACGTCCGTCCCCGGCCAGAATGGCGGTCCGTCGACCTTCACGTCCATCAACCCCAATGCCGCCTGGTCGCAGAGCACGCCCGGCCAGGATGCCGCGTTCTCGATCAACGGCATCAGCGCAACGAGCTCGACCAACACGGTGACTTCGGCGATCGCCGGCGTCACGCTGAACCTGACGTCCGCCGCGGTCGGCGACGCGCAGGCGCAGACCCTGACGATCGCGCCCGACACGAAGTCGCAAGCCACGGCGATCAACAATTTCGTGAGCCTGTACAACACCCTCGTCACGACGATGGGCACGCTCACCCAGTTCACGTCCGGCGCGACCACGCAAGGCCCGCTGCTCGGCGACTCGACGCTGAACACCATCAAGAACACGCTCGCGTCGCTCGCCACGACAGGCGTGAAGAGCGGCAACTCGACGCTGACGCTGTCGTCGATCGGCATCACGCTGCAGGCCGACGGTACGCTGCAGGCCGACAGCACCAAGCTCAATACCGCGCTGCAGAACAACGCGGCGGGCGTCGCCGCACTGTTCAACTCGACCAACGGCATCGGCGCGCAAATGTCGACGGCCATCACCAAATTCACCCAGACGGGCGGCCTGATCGACGTGCGGACGTCCGCACTCAACGCCGACCTGAAGAGCATCACGCAACAGCAGTCGAACCTGGCCGACTACACGACTCAGCTGACGAACCAGTACCAGGCGCAATTCACCGCGCTGAACACGCTGATGGCGACGATGAACAACAATTCGCAATACCTGACGCAGCTGTTCGGCGGCACGAACAGCGCCGGCGCGTTGTCGAACAACAAGTAAGCAGCGTGCACGAGGCGGAAAAATGGAACAGCACGAACTGATCGAGCGGCTGAACGCGCTCACCGACGACATCGAACACGCAGCGTCGATGGCCGACTGGGCGGAAGCCGCGCGTCTCGCGGAAGTCCGCTCGCCGCTGCTCATGACGATGACGGCGAACCAGCCGCCGGAAGGTCTCGCCGCGATTCGCCGCATTCAGGCCAGCAACGCGCGCATTTTTGCCGAAGCGCATCTCGCGCAGCGCGAACTCGCCGACGAGTATCACGCGGCCATGGGGCGTGTGCAGGCCGTCAGCGAATATCACCACATGGCGCGCCTGTAACGGCGCCCGCGAAGACGTACCGACGGACAACAAGCACTACACGCCGAAGTAAGGGCGTGCTCGTTCGACTCGTGCCCGCGTTTGCGCGGGCATTTTTTTTGTCCGTCGATCCGGTACGCACCGACGGCACGGCGCAACGCGAATCGCATTCAGGTACTCGACGAACACCCGCCGCAACTGCTCGAACTGCACGAGCTCGAGCTGCACGAACTCGACGACGAGCAATTCGTCCCGGAATCGGACGAGCTGGACGTCGAACCAACGGATCCGCCGCCGCGGGCAGCGCTTGGCGGCACCGGCGGCGGCTCCATCAGCAGGATCGAATGCGCGGCCCATGCGGTGCCCGCGAGCACGCCGGCGCCGGACAGCGCGGCGGCCCACAACAGCGCGTCCGGCGAATCAGGTTCGTCACGGCGCGCGCTCCGCTGGGCGGCGAACGCCGTCCGTGCGCCGACCGTCAGGCCGCTGCGTCCGAAACCCGTCAGACGCCGCGCGACGATGCGGTATGCGATCGCGAACGCCACCATGCTGACGGCGAGCAGCAGAACCGGCCGGCCCCGACCGAGCCCGACCGCGAGCTTCGCCGCCCCCGTGCCGAGCACGACCAGCGCGACCGCGCGCGCGGCCATCCGCGCCGCCCGCATTTCGCCGGAAGCCCACAGCCAGCCGCGCCCGCGCAACGCGCTCGCATGGCCGGACACGCGGCGCGCAAGAAGCTGACGGAACGCGCCGAAGCTCGTTTCCCCGCCAGGCTGTGCCGCCAGCCATTCGCATTCGCTCGCGTATGCGCCGGCCCGTGACGCATCGACGATCTGCACGCGCGCCCCCAGCACACGTGCACCGACTCGCCCGCCCGGCAGCAAGTCGATCGCACCCGAGCGAACGAGCGACAGCGTCGCGACCTGCACGGCCCGCGCCTCGTCGCCGACGAGATACGCGGCCTCCTCGACCGTCAGGCCCGACGCGACTTCCTGCGCGCGCCTGCGCCGACACCGGTATTCGATCTGTTGCAGCACCACGATCAGCAGCAGCGCGGCGATGCAGACGGGTACATAGAACGCGAGAAATTGCGGGCCCGTGTAGTTCAGGACGTCGAAGTCCCGTGCCGATGCGGCCGTCGCAATGACGCTCGCGGCAGCCGCCGGCACGATCGCCTTCGGCAGCCGGTCGCGCCATGTCCGGCGGACTGCGGGACCGGCCGCACGCTCCGGTTCCGCTGCTGCCCTGCCCGCCTCCGCCCGCGGCGCTCCGGCGTCGGCCGGCCGCGCATCGGGACGCGGCCAGATCGCTTCGGGCGGCTCGCAACCGAACAGCCGGCGATAGCTGTCGAGCGTGTCGCGGTAGCGCTGCGCATACACCTCGGCTTCGTCCGGCGCACCGGTGCCCGGCATGTGATGCAGGCGCGCGTGCAGTACACCGGCGCAGAACACGTCCCAGTACTCGACCGTGTATTGCAGATGAAAATGCCACGCGGCGTCGACCGCGATCGACGGCGTAACCGGATGCCCGGCCGCTTGTGCAAGGAATGCGAAGCGCTTGTATTCGTCGATCACGGCGAGCGCGTGCGCATGCGTCCAGCCTTGCGCGTCGGCAAGGCGCCGGCTGTACGGCAGCGCGGCATTCGGGTCATCGGGGGAATAGGCTTGCAGGCGCGCGAGCAGCGCCTGCTGCGCGTCGGTCGGCACGCAGACATCGCCTGTGGTCGGAGAGGACGGAAGGGCTGCCATCGAAAGTCGGCGCGATGCGCGGACGGCCGCCGCGATCGACGTCTGGAGTTGTCGTTGCGAGGGATTCTCGCATACCGGCGCGACGGTGAAACCACGCAGGAAACGACCGGCCGACGCCGATACGCCCTTGCGTCGACGTAACTGCACAGCACCGGGAAGTCATGCGGACTCGACCGATTGCACAACGCCGCTCTGCGGACACTTCAAGAAACGATTCGGGAATGTGCAGTTAACCAATTGCTGTCGCTCACGTACTATCAATTCTTGTCGCGACGCGGGCGAAAAATGCGCTTCTCTCCGCGCCAAGCGACCTCCGTCCCAGCTATTAGCGTCGCGAAAGCACGTAGGCGTTTAACTACCCGACACTCTGCCCCCATATACCTGCATAGCCGGGCTGATAGGTATAGCGAAGAACAGCGGACGCTTAGAGTGGAGTCGACTGAGTTGGTACCTCCGCCTCAACCGTGACACACAACGCGAACGGTCAGAATCGGAAAGACCTTAACACCCGCTCATCTGTGCTGCACTCTGAATACTGCTGCAAAAGCCGATTTTGACTGACGGCGTCGCACCGCGGCCTCTCCTCCGATGTTCGAGAGAAGCTGATGCCTCACCATGACCCCACCCGCCATAAGCCTTCGCTGCTGACACAAAATCCCATCTCGCCGATATTGTCGTATTGTCAATCAGGTTTTAGTGACGCACAAACATCACCATCGATTTATGTGGCGTCAAGCACCCCGTGACAACACACTTTAGGGCTTACGAGTTATTGGTTTTCTGATAAGAACAGCGGTCTTAGATGCTAAGTTCCAGTCTTTAGTGTCTTCAAGATACCTTTCAAGGTTCTCAATATTTTTCTTATACCAGCTGTCGAACCCATTTTTGGGAGACTGAACCAAATCGCGAACGATTCGCCCCAAGCATTGATGGACCTTAACCATTTTTTCAATAAAAACCGGGTCCAATGAAGCAAGAGCACTGCTCAGCCTCGCATTCTCCCTAGTGTTTTTTGAATTCAATGCGCGCACCCACTGACCATGAGCAATTTTATTTCTTATGGTAGCAGGCTGTTCAATGTAAATCTTCACCAGGTTTATCAGTGCAGTGAGGCGCTGTGAAATTATTTTTTTTACTTCGTCATTTTCAATTTTTTGTGACGCCAACGTCAACATGCACCTCCAACCGCGAGCAATACCTTGACGCTCCTTCTCTTCACTAATTTTCTTTATTTCAGACGAGCTGAAACTATTTGGCGTGTATAAAATTTGAACAAATTGCGCCTCTGACCAAGCCGAATAGGTCAAAGCAAGCATTTTCGTTTTAATTGAGACTTGAAAATCATCACCCTTTCGTATTTGATGATTTATATCCCTAACAACACCATCTATTGCCTTGAGCAGAGCCCGCACATTTTCGCTCTGAGCCAAATAGAGATTGTAGATTTCTTGGTCTGTCATCGGCAGCTAAGGGATGAGACGTTTGCAATAGCCGGAGGGGGGGGGGGGGACAGGAGTCGAACCTGCGTTCTTTCCTTGCCCTAAAACAAGGAACGCATTTGGCCATCGTATGCTAACCCCCATTGACGACTGCCCTGAGCAGCATACCTGAATCACCTCAAGGCAGTCAAAAGGAAAATGAATACTTTGCCCGTCCTCTGATGTATGGCCGTAATGCGGTCGATGACAAAAGTGTCCACGTGAAAGCTTTATGGTGAGAACAATTGCCACACCTCCCCACCTCAGGCATTGTCACGCTTTTAGGAGCACACGGCGAGCTAGCCGACGCAGAGATGGAATCCCCGAGCTCTTGACGAATAGTCAACCTCACCCTGCCAAGCTACAGCTAGTAGTGTTCATACAGTCAGCAGAGAGACCCGACTGACGTTGTTATAACCTCTGAGAGACAGACAGTGCAGTTCATCAAGAATGGGCCGACCATCCCCGAGACTCTTCTACTAGCGCATGAGGAAGGCCGGGTCGTGTTCTTTTGCGGCGCGGGCATCTCGTTTCCCGCTGGGTTACCAGGTTTCAAGAGCCTCGTGAATAAGCTGTACGATTCGCTACAGCCAGCCCCTAACGACGTGCAGGAAGCCGCCATAACCAACCAGCAGTACGACATTGCCGTCGGACTACTAGAAGACGAACTCGGGAGCAGAGAATTAGTCCGCCGCGAAATGGCAAAAGTCCTGACGCCGGACCTGGGCGCTCGTGATGCCCTCACCACTCATCGCGCGCTGTTATCGCTGGCAAAAACTAGGAAGGGGTCGACGCGGCTCATCACGACGAACTTTGACCGGCTATTTGAAGAGGTCATCGCGCGCGACCGTCTAAAGCTGGAGCCATTTTGTGCCCCTCTGCTACCGGTCCCGAAAAACCGATGGAACGGGCTCGTGTATCTGCATGGGCTCCTCAGCACGAGTCCGTCCCGGGATGAGCTCGACCGCCTAGTAATTTCAAGCGGCGACTTTGGCCTCGCCTACCTTACCGAAAGATGGGCTGCACGCTTCGTAAGCGAACTTTTCCGAAACTATGTCGTCTGCTTCGTCGGTTATAGTCTCGCCGACCCCGTGCTCCGCTATATGACAGATGCACTGGCCGCCGACCGACTTCGCGGAGAAGCATCTCCGGAGATGTTTGCTTTCGCCTCTTATGCCGGGACAAAGGCGTCTCATGACAAAGCATCACGGGAATGGCGGGCGAAGAATGTCATTCCTCTGCTGTACAAGGAAACGAAAGACCATTCCAACCTTCACAAGACCATCCGAGCGTGGGAAAAGACATACAGCGCTGGCGCTCGCGGCAAAGGAAAAATCGTCCAGGATTGCATCCTTGCAGGCCCGCTCGCGAGCACAGTCGAAGATGACCTAATCGACCGCATGCTATGGGCCATTAGCGAGCCTGACGGAACGCCTGCAAGACTGTTTGCGGAGCACTCCCCAGCACCGACGCTGGACTGGCTTCCGCACTTTTGCGACACGCGGTTCGAGCACAGAGACCTCCCTCGATTCGGCGTTAGTCCAGACAAAGAGGTCGATGCGAAACTACGATTCAGCTTGGCACATCGGCCGATGCCATACAGCCTGGCGGCCGAGATGAGTATCGTCAGCCACGGGGGCAACCCGCGCTCCATGGACCGCGTGATGTCCTATCTCGCTCTGTGGCTGGTGCGATATCTCGATGCCCCAGAACTGCTCCTTTGGCTTGCCAGTCGCGGCGGCCACCTTAGCGAGCCGTTTGCCAGCCAGGTTCGCAAGAGGCTCGAAGAAACGGCACAAATGGAGGAGCGGGAGAGCGCCGAAGAGATTAAGCGATTCAAGGATGACTCCCCGCATGGCATTCCTCGACCCGCGATGCGCACGTTGTGGAACCTGGTTCTGCTGGGGCGCGTCGGGTCAGCCAATACTGACTTTCACATTTTCGAGTGGGTGAGGCACTTCCGGCGAGAAGGCATGACCACGGCGCTGCGCTTGCAATTCAAGCAAATTCTGGGTGCCCGAGTGATTCTGCGCAAGCCAATCCGGTTCCGGAGCGAAACACCCGTTGATATGGAGCACCAGCAACAACTCCGACACCTTGTGAACGCCGAAGTTGTCCTGACGGATGACCATTTGCGAATAGCGATGGAAGAAGTCAAAGACTCGCTTCAATGGCAAAACGCCCTTCCGGAGCTATTTGGAATTGCGTGCGAGGCGCTCCGTGACGTGCTGGACCTGATGAGAGAAATTGGACAAGCAAATGAACGTAGTGACGCCAGCATGTGGGACATGCCGTCCATCATTGCGCACTGGCAGAACCGACACTACAAAGATTGGACCCTTCTGATTGAGCTTGTCCGCGATTCTTGGAGCGCGATATTTCAGTCTAATCCCGAACGAGCGCACGACCTCATGAATACGTTGCGACAGATGCCATATCCGACGTTTATGAGACTCGCGCTCAACGCGGCACGCGAGGAAGGTGACAAGTCGACCGGAGCTTGGGTCAAATGGCTCCTTGAGGACGACGCATGGTGGCTATGGTCGACCGAAACACAGCGCGAGACGATGCGGCTTTTGGCCACCAGCTCAAAGTGGTTGACGCTGGACTCGGCAGAACGCTTGCAGGTCGCAATTCTCACGGGGCCTCCTCGACGAATGTTTAGGGAAGACGTCGATGATGCGCGCTGGGAGGATATCGTTGAGCGGATGCAGTGGTTACGACTCGCAAAGTTCAAAGCTGGGGGTGGTGCACTTGTCGCCGGCACCACAGAGCGACTCGCTGGACTGGAGACTAAGCATCCGCAATGGCATATTGGCAGCGATTTCGAGCGGGAAGAGTTTGCTCACTGGACGAGCGGAACCGGTGACCCAGACTACCATTTCCAGCCCCAAATTGACCTCGCTCCTAGACGGCGGAGCGCTTTGACGACCTGGCTTCAAAAAGAGCCCCAAAGAGCGCTTTTCAGGGAAGATGACTGGCGAGAACTCTGCCGTACCAACTCCCGTGTCGCCATCGCCTCCTTGCTTGAACTCGCTATGCGTGACGTGTGGCCAAGAGAGCGCTGGAGCGAAGCATTGAGCACGTGGAGCAACGACGGTCTTGTCAGACGCTCATGGAGTCGACTCGCGAACTGCGTGCTCTCGATGCCAGATGATGTCTTTGGGGAAGTCGTTAGCGCGACTGCCTGGTGGCTGCACGAAGTCGGTAAGCAATTGGATGTACATCAAGCGACATTCATTTCAATCTGCGAGCGCGTACTGCGATTGCCGACCGACGATTTTCCTGACACCGACGACGCGGTGATGCGGTCGATGAGTAATCCTCTCGGGCAGGTCACTCAGGCTCTGCTCAACTGGTGGTTCAGCGAACCGCTTAAAGACAATCAAGGGCTGCCGCGAACCATAGCTTCGATTTTCACGCGGCTGTGCGACCCCGCGGTCCATCGCTTCCGTCACGGGCGAACTTTGCTCGCTTCCAATGTGGTCGCCCTCTACAGGGTTGACCGGCTATGGACGCAAGCGCACCTGCTCCCGCTCTTCGACTGGCGGAAGTCAGACCGGGAGGCATACGCCACGTGGATGGGTTATCTGTGGGCGCCACGGCTGCACAAGGACCTGCTCGTCGAACTGAAGACGCCGTTCTTGGATTCGGCGCAACAGTACATGCGATTCGGTGATGCCCGGGTGAATTACGCTTCAATGCTGACGCTTGCCGCACTGGATACGACAGACATTTTCAGCCGCGCAGAGCTGCAGAAGGCAGTGCGGGCACTGCCGGACGATGGACTTGTTGCCAGTGCCCATGCAGTGCACAGCGCATTAAAAGGTGCCAATGCGAGGCAGAACGAATACTGGACATTGGCAGTGCGGCCGTATTTCGCAAGTATCTGGCCAAAAACCACGGCGTCGATGGATGCGCGACTGCCCGAGATTTTGGCAAGGATAGCGGTAGCCGCGGACAGGGAGTTTCCAGATGCTCTCGACACCGTCAAGTCATGGCTCAAACCGATTTCGTATCCCTACCAGCTGCTCAAAGAGATGAACGTGGAGAAAATCGGCGAACGGTTTCCTAGGCCAGCGCTATCACTTCTGGTCGCTGTTATCGACAAAAACCGTTTCGCCCCGTCCGACCTTAACGAAATTCTCCGCCAAATAGCATCCGCAGACGAGAAACTGATGCGCGAGCTTGAGTTTCAAGCGCTGGAGGATTTTGTACGTAGGCGCTGACGCAAAGTATGCGAGCGAGCAGCTTAACAATCGCCCGCAGGCTCGGCCATAGCCCTTCTTGTGAATCTAAGCCTGATACTGGGGAGGGCCGCGACAGGTGATGGAGGCTACCTAGCCCCCGGCAGCCCAGTTAGGTCCTGGTGGACCAACGAGCTTCTGTACGGTTGCACGAAGACAGTTCGCCTCATGTGCGCAGTCGCTATAATCAGTTCAAATATCGAGCCCGAACACTATCGTGAGAGACCCCAAACCGCGCCTGACCAAGACGGCAGCGGCATCGAGTGGTACGCCCGCGAGCAACCCGCTCTACGTGTCTCAGCGGGAGAAAGCCGGCGCTGCTACCTTCGACCGCTTCAACTTCCAGTACGACTGGGCGCTTTATGAGTTCCTGGAGCAGCACAAGCTCAATCAGGTGAGCATCGTATTCGTCGAGTTTCACGAAGACGTCGTCTTCAGCTCTTCTCTGGACGCTGCCGACGCCAGATTCGTGTTCTGCCAAGTTAAGGCCGGTGCGAGCGCGAACTTCAACAAGAAATCGCTCGTCAAACGAATAAAGCAGAAGCCATCAGTGCTTGGGAAAATGTTCACAAGCGTGGGCGACAAGAAAATTGCCGCCCGGGTGGACAAGGTTCGGCTTGTGGCAACCGGTGGCTTCAAGCTTGAGTTAGCAGAAAAAGGCTTTCAACTCGAAGAAATCCCATGGGATGCGCTGCACCAGGAGACAGCGAACGAGATAAGCGCAGCTCTCGCGGCGGAACTCGGGACTGACTGCGCGCTGGAAAAGCTCCATTTCCATAAGCCACAGCTTCCCGAACTGCAACACCGCAGAGCCGTCATCGGGCTGATAGCCGACCTTATCAGTGAACGGGTCTCGAATGGAGGCGGAGACTGCCAGGCCATTTACCATGTTCTGCAAGACGAACTCCGCCGGAAGGGTGTCCATACTTGGGACTATTCCGACTGGGAAAGCCTTGTCCGCAACAAGGGCCTCACTGGCCAACGAGTGGACGCACTGTTCGAACAGTTTGCGTCGTCCGCCACGGTCGACGACCTCCTCTCGGACTTTGAGTACGCGACGGCTCAGCTCCAATACGAACCGAGAGAACGGCGAAAACTCCGGCAGTCCGCTCGGACTTACGTCCTGAACACTCTTGACGGCGGGTCTCTCGCACATCTGCAGGTACGAGCTGCGGTGTCAAAACATTTGCAGGCCGACTTCCCGCTAAGGCTGACCACTGACCTGTTGACGAGCCTCGTAGCGGCATCCCCGGATGTCGTGCGTGAACACCTTATCGACGAAACCTCGTTGGTCGCCGCATACATCATTGAATACCTGCGAGCCTGAAATGGCCCTTCCGAACTATAAACTGCTCGTCAGAAAGCTACGTACCAAAGCCTATGAGCGCATTGATATTCAAGCAACTGTTCGTTCAATCGACTTCCCGAAAGCTCGCAGGACGATTCCGATTCGAACCCGGCTTAAATCTGATAACAGGTGATGACAATTCCATCGGCAAGTCTACGCTGGTGCGATTGCCGCTGTGGACTCTAGGCTGCGATTTTGATTTTGACACTCTCTGGGCCCCCTTCGATGCCAGAACGATTCTGGAGTTCGAGGTTGACGGTCGTACATACCTTGCTGCACGTCATCGCAACCAAATTCGTCTCAAGGTTGGCGAGGAGCCGTGGACGGTCTACCACAGTACGAGCGATGCTTATGAGCAGGCATTCGCCAGCATCGTCCAATTCGGTGCGGTGTTACCACGCCGCAAAGAAAAGTGGATTCATGAAGTGCCGCCGCCTGCCTGCTATTTCTCCGCTTTCTACGTCGACCAGCGACGCGGATGGACTGAGCCGTGGGGAAGTTTCGTCATCCACAAATATGAGGACTGGCGACGCCCTATTATCAACTTCCACGTGGGCTATCATTCCGCAGCCTATTTCGAGGTAGGTGCCGAGATAGCGAAGGGCCTTCAGCACATCGACGCCGACGAGGGACTCATTGAAAAGTATGGCCGCGCGGTTGAGGTCTTGACGCTGCTCGCTCCACCAGAAGAACTTCCAACGACCGACGCCGAACTCGATTCGGCCATTGCAGACATCCAGAATTCAATGGTCGCCGTTAAGCGGCGTGAGCAGCGTGCATTGTCCGTTTTACGTGCCAAGCATGAAGAACTCGAAATTACCAAGGTCCAGCGGGGAATTGCACAAGCGGCCGTGGATGACATCGAGAAGGACTACGATTTCGCATCTACCCAACTGCGCGATGATGTTCTTGTCTGCCCTCTATGCGGCACATTGCATGACAACACTCTCCTAGAGCGCGCGTCGCTCTTGCAAGACCGCGCACAGGCCGAACAGCAGGTTGCGTCGCTCACGGCTACGCAGTCGAAAATCGAGGCGGCAATCGAAACGACACTCAGGCGACTCGACGCCGTTCGCGAAGAATTAGCCAAGCTCAACCGGCGCTTCAAGCGACTCGACAAAGACGTGACCGTCAAGAGCATCCTCGAGACCATGGGGACCGATTCAGTACGACGACGCGCGGAGGAGGTGACCACCACTGCGAGATTGCGATTGCGTGCCAACAAGAAAACTCTCGCTGAGCAGCGAGCAGCACAGAGTGAGCTCATTGAGGATGGAAAAGAAGAGAGCATCAACGCCTATTACCAGAGCGAGCTAGCCGGCCTTTGCGACACCCTTCGGCTCTCACCGGCCTTCGATGTACGCACGGCCCTACCAACTGGATATAGAGAACTTGCCGTCTCAGGTGGTGGAGCAGACAGCTCTCGGATGCAATTGGCCTATCACTTGACGATGCATCGCCTCATTCGTCATTTCAAGACTGAGGTACTCGCACCGTTGATTCTCGACACGCCAAATCAGCAAGACCAAGGGGCGCTGAATTATGGCCTCGTTTCGGAAGAACTCAAGCGCCGTGCGACGAAGGACACTCAGTTGTTTGTATGTGCGACACGCCATGCCGCGATGCAAACTCTGGAGAAAGACTCGACCGTCATTGAGCTCGACGAGAATCGATTGCTTTCCGCCGAGTTGTACGAGCGACTCCAAGCCGGCTTCGTCCGTGTTTTCGGCGAATAGATACGTATGTCTCGATAAGAGGGTACAGCGTTGCACTGTGGTACAAGGGCGCCAGACCCAGTGCAAGAGCGCAGTTTTGCACGTACCTGGGTCGGGAGCGTGCTCTTTTCGAACAGCTCGCACGTTTGCCCGGTCAAGAAACGTTCCAACTTCGGCAGCGCGCGCTTGCGGCACGTCCGGCCTGGTGCAGATGGAGTGCACGGTCGCGGGTAGGTCCCGCGACCGTCGAGCGGCCTCCACGCATAGAGCAGCGGTCACCTCAGAGTGAGAGGTCAACATGTCGAACGCGTTCAGCCGTTCAGTCCGCAATCCCTTCGTTAACCACCTCAAGAAAACCGGGGATTCGCTTGCCCCTGTGTGTGGAGTCCTCGCGCGGCGGTGGGCCGCCTTTGAGAACCGCGCGAGACAGCAACTGATTCTGTGCAAGGCATGATGTCTCGGGAATCATGATGCAGTCAGGGCAGGCCCCGCCGGCCGTGTCACAGAGGCGACCCGAATTGCAGCGATGCGTGGACGGCTCGAGCAAGCGAGACAGGAACCGGTTGTTCTCGTTACGCCACAGCGACGAAAGGTTGCCCAGGTCCATAGTCGTACCGTTTCGGTAAACGACGAACGCCAAGTCCAACGGAAAGAGATACTCTCCCATCGAGCCCAGGTCCAGACCAGAAAGCTCAGCCACGCTCTTCATGATGGAGTGAGCGTAGGTATGGAGCAACGTGTAGACGTAGCGATAGGTTGCGGCATCGCCCTCCTTGAGCAAAGAGAAGTACCGCCCAAAAGGCTGCGCGACCTCCAGAATCTTTCCGCCAAGTTTGACAATGCCGCTCTCGTCCCAATCTGGCAGGTCAACGACGCCGACGGACTGCAACCACCTGTAAACCGCGCGAGGGTCGAGGCGCACATATAACGCTTCGTTGGCTTGCGTTACGACGTAGATGGGTCGTTTTCCGTTACGCAGCGGGTCGAACAGGCGCAAGCGTACAGGCATCAATTGGTTCCGCTTCTCCAAGGTTGGCGTCGCGCTAACTCGCGTGTAGCCGTGCGTGAAGCGACACAGGTCAAACTCTCGAATCAGGCCCAAGTCGGCCATGCCGAGCTTTGTCATCAAATGCTGCGTCTGAGCTTCTTGGGCTGCCTTAACACTGGCGTCTTTGGGGGCGAGGTCGTTGTCGAGATGGTTAAAGCGCACGAACTTAGCCCGACCACCGTCGGGCGCAGCGGAGAGCTTGCCCCGGTTGAGTGCCTCGTGCTCTGCCGTCAGAACGAACGGGTCGAAGCGGCTTGTGTACTCACTGCGAGCGGCCAGCTGTGCGTGGATTCCTGGCGGCAGGACGACACGCGGTGGTACAAGCGGCGGGTCGCTTGTAGTCCATCGGTCGATGAGCTTCTTGAGTTCCTTTTCGGCCATCTCCTGGGGGCCCTTGTCGTCCATTCCTCGGGCTAGCTCACAGATGCGCGAAAGGTTCTCGTACGTCTCCCACTCGCCAGCTTTCCCACCCGCCAGCAGCGCTGCTTTCATCTCGTCAGAGGTTAGTTCACCGCCCTCAAACCGAAACTGCTTGCCGATAAATGCGGCGAGCTCCGACTGTCGCTGCGGTTCGAGCATCTCCAGCAAATGGTGCTCGGACTGCGAAAACAGGACGAACTGCTCGGATTGTGCGTAGTAGGCGGAAGAGGCTCGGTATGAGATAGGTTCCATACGACGCTCGCTCACACGCCTATTAGCCGTGTCCCTGAACACCTCCGTCGTAAACTGGTCGTTCTGCCGCCACTCATCTGAACCTTTATGCCCGCAGGTCGGATTGGCACAGTAGAAGTGCCACTGACCGATGCGCGGCGAGTCGGTATTCAGTTTGAAGTCCCTCTTGCCACATACGCTGCACTCTTCGCCGGAAAGCCTCAGGTCGTTCTTGCGGTCATCCCACTCCCATCGACCGGGAGTCGCTGGCATCCACTCGCCCGACCAGTGCACGAAAATGACGTCCAGTTGGCGCCACTGGCACAGCCCTTTCCCGTCAGCCGCAGCGCACTGGGTTTTGCGTAGACGGGTGATATTTTGCGCCAGGTCGTGCGCTGATTCGAAGCGCCTGAAGAGTCGGCACTTATTGCACACGAAAGTCAGCGGCGCCGGAGCATATCCCATGCGTAGCGGGCTCAGGAACGCGAGCCGGTCTGCACCCAGAGGCACGACGGTAGCACCTCCGAGAAGCGCCTCATCCAAGCACTGGCGGGGGTCGATTTGCCGGTTTCCGATGCCCACCGCGTAAGACCGCGCAAACCAACTCTGCCAGACCTCCTGAAGTCGCAGAATGATTTGTGCCTTCGTGGTTGAGTGAATCGGAGCGTCGTCGACCATTGACGAGAAGTCCGGCAAGGAAATGCAAGCGCCGAGACCGCCCTCAAAGGTGAAGAAGGCACCAGGTGCGTAAGCAGAACCGAGTTGTCCCCGGGACCGCGCCATCGTCGGTGCGCTGAGCGTTTTTTCTTCGCCCTCGGTATCCAAGAAACCCTTGCGAGTTGCCATCTCAGTCCCCCGTCTGTGCGTTATCCGCGCCGTCGTTGTTAGCCACGCCGTGACGGACTAGGTCCATCACCAGCAGAACCTCGCCGGGCGTCTGGGTCTTACCTTCTGCGTCACGGGTAGAAGCCTGAATTGCACCTCCCTGGTCGACATCGCGCAGCGATGTCATCGGTTTGAGCATCAGGTCCGTCTGAGCCTTAAAGTAACCATCCATATTACCGCTGCCCCAAACCGGGCTGCTCCACGCATTGGCAACGAGGTCGCGGGTCTTTTGGTCGATGCGGGCACGGTAATGCTCTTTGCCCTCTGGCGCGAAGGCGTCACGCAGTCCAATTGCCAACTCAACGAACCTGTCGATTTCTTCAATGAAGGCGTCGCCGCGGGCGTTCAACTCCTTACGCACATTGGGTATGAAGCTGAAATCCGGCGTCTTGCCCTTCTCGTCCTCCGGCAGGAGAATCATTTCGCGGCTTGGAACGACCCCGAGCAGGTAAGCCTGCAGCAAGCTCGGAAAGACCCGCTCCACGGCACGCTCTGCCCAGCGGTCAATAGCCGCTGGCTGCACCATGCGCTCCAGGAAGCGATGAAAGATGTCGAAAACGTGCACTATGTGACGGTCTCGGCGGCGCTGTGGCGTGGGCACAAGGACCACGAAGCCGATGTGCGTACGCCCTACACGTGACGAGGCCTGGATGTACTCCGCGATGTCGGACGGCATGCCAGCAAAGAACATCGAGTTGAACTCGTCGACGTCCACGCCGTGCGAGATAGCTGACGTGGCGATGACGGAGCGAAGTTGCTCTCGAATCGGCGGCAACGGCTGGCCAGGAGCTACGCGGCGCTGTGCAGTATCGACGACGGCCTGGATTTCGCCTTGTTCAACCGAGCCGGTGATGAGGCGAGTATCAAGGCCTTCCAGCGCGATGCCCTCGTTGAGGTGGCGCTTTCGAGTCTCCTCAGCTTCGGCAGCCATGATTTGGTCGCCGCCCTTCTTGTTCGTGACGTAGGTGAGCGCAATGCGGTGCAGGTCGATAAGCGTGGCCAGCTGCGAGGCGTCCGCTGCGGCCAGCACCTGCTTGTGCAGCTGTTCAAGTGGCCCCGCAGAGACATGGTCGACCAACATTTGCTGCGCCGCCTGGAAGTGCGCGGGCGCACCGCTGGTGAAGTTGTCGAAGAGCCGCGTGACGGTCAAGTGAAATCCCGACAGCACCGCCACGCTGGTGGATGTGTGGGGCTTGCCGTTAGTCATAAAGGCGGTGTACACCCGTGCCTGCTGGCTGGCCACTTCGACGTCCGGGTGAGCCTCGCGCAGCACTTCCTTAGCTTGCGCAGGCTTGGCGTAGAAAGACTCATAGAGAGTCGGTCCGGGTTCCGGGAACTGTGTAGCCGGAATCGAACGCTGATACAGGTGCTCAAGCTGTCTTTCGGGGTCAGCCACGGTGGCTGACGCCGCGATGACCTTGGTTCGTCGCCGACGGCCCCGCCCGTCGACTGCAATCAGGCTCGCGAGCGGCTTCGCCAGATACTCGAACACGGCATCCAGCGTGGACTCGAACAGGCCGGCGAAAGTGCCGAGGGATTCGTCGAGCAGATGCGCCTCGTCTTGGATTATGAGACTCGGGAACGGGTCGTGAAAGACGCGCTTGCCAGTCTGATAGGCAGGGTACACCCCCTCCATGCCCTTTGCGGCAGGACCAGCAGTGAGTTCACGGTTGTCGATGGGAACGTAAAGCCGCCCGTTAGACGGATTGACCCAAGGTGCGGCGCCGAACATGCCATAGATGCGGCGGATGGTGTGGTTCGAGTGCCCGATGAGCGCCAGCTTATCGACCGTACCGAGCAAGACCGACGGCGCTAGGTCGTAGATGTCCTCATCGACGATGTAGAAGGGGAGCGGCTTCCACTGGCCCCCGTTGGAATCACACTGGATATTGGTGCAGACATGGCCGAGCGTCTGGTTCTTGGAGTCGACGAACAACCGTAGTGCGGTTTCGCTGCCGCAAAACGGGCACTTGGGCAGCTTTCGCCACGCGCGCATGGCCAACGTGTACTTGTTGTCGTTCTCCCGAAGGGCGTGCTCGTCAGCGAGGACGGGAGGCGCCTCAGACACAGTCGGAATGCTCTTGACACCTTTGGCGCTATGGCGATTAGGCGAGCCACCGTTTCCCACCCAAAAGCCGATGGAAAGCGAGTCTCCGCCGTAGCCATGACGACGGCGCACACGCTCGCCATGCGCCAACACGCGCGCCGCCCGTTGCGCCTGCTGAATCGTCAGCAAGCGCAACGGGTAGCGAATCAGGGCCGTCACCCCACGGTGCTTGCCGCGCAGACGGTCGAGCATGAGGTTGAAGACCAGCAGTCCGAAGAATGCCTCTGACTTGCCACCACCGGTGGCGAAGTACAGTAGCGTCACCGCGTCGTCGCGACGCTCATCGTAGAAGTGCGACAACTCCGGAATGCGCGAGGCGAGTGCCGGAATGTTGGCGACGATGAAAGCCAGCTGAAACAAGCGCCATTCGCTGTCGTCGCCCCCAAAGCGCGCCTGCATGAAGTCGGCCATCGTCTCGTTCGTGGCCAGCCACGCTTCGTAGACGATGGCTTTCGCGTCAGTCTGGAGGCCCCGGCTGCGCCACGCATCGCGTGACTCGCGCAGACAGTTCAGGCCTGCCTCGACCGCCTTCATCTCAGCCTCCCATTTGCGTAAGTCCTGACGGAATGCCTCCTCCTCGCGAGCAATGCCCGCCACGTCGGAGGAGTCGAGACCTTCGGCAGGGTTGACGTGCGTGGGTAGGCTCTTCAACCACTCCCGCATTGAAGGCACGAGTGGCGACAAGCCATCTAGTCCATCGGGCTGCGCGAGCGAGCGCACTCGCCGCTGGACCCCGTTGGCGCTCGTCGGGACAATGCGCGGTTGCGTGTAACGAGGTGTCCATGTCGTCTCAAGCACGCAACCCGCAGGGTCAGACTGTACCCGCACTACACCACAGTTGTGGCCCATTGCAGGATAGGTGAGGTATTTGTTATAGCGATAGGATGGCTCGACGCGCTCAAGCTTTAGCGGGTGATGGAGCGCGGCTGGCAACTCAACCCGAAGCGACACGAGAAAGACGGCTTCTTCCGTCTCGTCGACATGCTGCTTGGGCATCTTGCTGACGTTCTCAAGTGCAAGAAAGAAGCTTCGCTTTGAAGGGTCCAGCCAATCAGGGTACAGCTCAAGGTCCCAGTTCAGCTGAATCTGGGGCAGCGCGATGCGCAGGTTTGACTTGCGGACCAGGTCAAGGAAGTCAGCCCATTTGGTATAACGGCTTGCTGGGATGCTCAGGTCGTGCCGATAACCCCATGCCTTGCCGCCGGTATCCGGGTCATCGCTTTGCGCCCACTCTGCTACGCGTTTGGCCACGGCCGCGTTCATGCGCGCGGCGTGGTCGTCGAGGTCACGCTGCAGCTCTTCGCTGCTCTTGAATATATCAAGCTCGAGTGGCGGGAGCAGCACCTCAAGTCGCATCCATTTGTGCGGGACGGTCAACGGCTCGAAATGCTCGTCCTTGATGGGAAAAGACTCGTCAGCTTTAACTGGCACCCCCTCCTTCGTACTCTCGCCTGCGCTGTCGGCATCGCATAGCGCCTCATCAGCCTCGACGTCGCTTTCGTCTTGCGGGACGTCAGCGGTCAGGAGGTGCCGAGGGACGCCTTTGGCTTTGTAAACCTCATCGACGACCCGGGCCCGAATCACAGGCCAATCTGGGTGCTTCCACTTGGAGGTGTACCCCCCCTTGACCTTCTCCCACTCGCCCTCCAACCGGCGGTCACGCTCGGCTTTGATTTCATCGACCAGCGCTTGTCGCAACATGAAAACCGGCCGGCAGTTCGGTCGCCTTAGGTCTTCTTCGCGAGGCAACACACGTACATAGACGCTAAATCGAGGCAAGACCGTCATCACTGCCGGTGTCACAGCGTTGAGCTGCATCTGTAGTCCGTGCGACGAGACCCAAATGGGAGACGTCACCTCATCGTCGCCCGAGACACTGCGTTGGGGCAGCAGGAAGCCTGAATTGAGCAGTGCTCGCGGCCGGGCGCCGAAGATGTATTGTCCGGTTCGTCCTTGACCGCTGAGTTGCGCATAAGTCAAGTTGAGTAGACTGTCGACCACCGCCTCCTTCAGCGTGGGAGAGACTTTCGCAGGGTCAGCGCGCAAAACAGACTGGCTCATTCTTTCGACTCCTTCAGGGGACCAACGATTTCGACGGTAGCAACGTTCTCACGTGCCTTGTCGAACAACTGGTGAAGCGTCTTCCTTCTGATGCTGGAATGAGCCATAACCGACTCGGGCTGCAAGAGCATGTACGCGTAGATGTCGGAAACATGGCGTCCGTCTAGCCGGCGCGAGGTGCGGACGGCCGTGATGACACGCTGCCAATGATAGGCAGCTTCAAGCGAGGAAAAACCGAGCACCTCTGCGAAGGCTTTAAACACGTCTTCGCGATTTGGCGCTTGCGGCCTTAATTGCTCGAATGGAGTGTCGGGTGAGCGCCCTAGGTCAATCCAGTGGCGCATCGCCTGCAACGTTGGCAATCTGCGTTCCAAGCTAGCATCAAGTTCCACCATCGACTGGCGAACGGCGCGTACCTGGTCTGCCACTGTAGCTTGCGGAAACCGCTGCGCAAGGCGCTTTTGCACCAGCTCGTGGTAGCTACGAAGTGCTGACTCAAAGGTCTTGTCGGACTGGATTGACACCCCTGCGTCACACAATACCTGCTCGACCATCTCGCGCAGTTCCGCAGACATCAGGAAGACCCTGTCCCCGACTTCCAAAGAGCGAACCTGGCACGTCCGGAATCCCGCGTCAGTGGCATGTTGCGAAGCCGGCTCGTAGACGTACACGTCCGATGTGCCACGGCGATATTGCGTGAGGCCGTTGTCGAACCGGATGCCCCATGAATCAGGGTCGACCTCCTGCTCGTGCAGTGCAATATCGGACGACAGCTCGACCCGGAAGGTCGGCAACACGTAGTCGCCGGTAGAAAGTACAGACGCGTCCTCAGGCAAGTCCTTCAGTTGCCGCAGAATGGACTCCATCCGCGGTTTGTAGGATTTGAACTCCGGCATGCGCTCTACGATGGGCTTGAGGGTTGCTCGCAGAAACTGACCTGCCCGCTGGGTCAGCAAGAGTACCGAGTGCGCGGGGACTCGGTCGTCGGCTAACAGCACGCGCAGACAATCCTCGTTGAGTCCAGCGAACACAAGCGTCGCACCGTGCAGCCCGTCAATGTGCTCCTCCAATTGCGCAGCAGGGAGTAGGTGCACGCGGTCACCGAAGGCATCGTAAGTTGCACCCGATGGGTACTGGTCATACTCGGCGAGGAAGCGCTCGGCCAAGCGCCGGTAAAGCGCATTGGGGAACACGATGGCCACGCTGCGCTTCTTCCCCGTAGCGGCATTCGCGACGAGGGCGGCCAGCTTGTGGGCAAAGGGAGTCGCAGCATAGTAGTTGCCGAAGAGCTTCGAGCCGCGCTCCAGGCAATCGAGTAGGAGCGGCCGGTCGTCTCCGACACCAACGCTGCGGTTGAACTCGAGAGCGGCACCCAAATGAGTGGGCCAGTCGAACTCCCTACGTGTGCGGTCAGTCACGTCCGGGCCGGCTAAGTATTCCGACATGTGGCGCACGCCGCAAGGGAGGGCCGCCAAACGCGAAAGAAAGGCGGCAGCGTCGGCAAGCGGCTTCGCTGATGCTTGTCCGCCCGGCGCAGCACTGGCGATGCGAATGAGCCTGTTCGCCACCTTGGCCGCGTCGGCATCCACGATGTGTACATCGAATTCGCGAGGAGACGGATGAGCAGCCTCGCGAGTTCCTGGCGCCAGTAGCCCTTCATTGCCCACAGTACTTGGAATGCCGGAAATGCTGAACTCGTGCCGCATGTGCCAGCGATGCTGAGGGTCACGCTTATGATTTCGCTCCCAGAGCTCGTCCTTGAGCCGGTAGGCGGCGTGCGGCTCATCCGTGACGACGACCACTCCCGGCATAGCACTCTGAAAAATGTCTTCGAGCATGAGGCAAAAGCGTGCCAATTGCCCTTTCCAGCCTGGAGCCCCGAAACGCACCGCGCGCGTTGCTTGCACCAGCACCACCTCTGGCGGGCCGAGTTTCGACAGCGCCTTGCAGGCCTTACGGAGTCCCTCCTCTCCCATTCGCCCATCAAGCGCGAAAAGCGCGTCCGGCGCGGTATGAGGGTCGCCGATGACGGCGCAATTCATCTGCAACGCCTTCGCATGCGCTCGTCGGGCAAGCTTGGCTCGAACGAGTGCGAGCAATCGAGCGTCGCAGACACTCCAACCGTTGGAGTCGGGCGTGGCTAAGAAAAGCGGCAGCAACTCGCCAATGGTCGGATTGAAGGGCTCCCCCGAAATCTCAGGAAGACATTTGTCAGCTAGCGAGAAAAGGAAAGCATCCTTGTCTCGCATCGACCGAATGACTTTGGCGTTGCCGTTGCCTTCGACTAGGTCGTTAGCAATATGCAACAGAGACTTTCGGTCTAAGTGTAGGTGGTTTAGCCGATAGAAAACGTTGGTCTTGGCTGGGAAGAGCAGGCCTCGGACGCCCTGCTTATCGCCTTCGTGCCAACGCACCAGCGTAGCCAGGGCGTGCACGACGGTCAAAGTCTTGAGCGTGGCCGGCCACACCATCGCAATATGACGCGAACGGTGCTGCGCAGCATGCAGATACAAGTCGGCAAGCGAAATCAGTGCCGATGAGGGCTCGCTCGGCTGAGCGCTGTCGTCCTGGTACAGCGCGATGAGCGCCTCGCGAGTGCGCGGCAACACGGGCGGAGGCTCGGGGTCCCGCGGAGGGGAAAGTGGCTCTAACTGTTGAGGCGGGTTCGCGGGTTTCGTCACGGCCCTTGGCCGTGCAGCTGGTTTGCGGGTAGCAAGTCTCGCAAGTTCTTCGCGCCGCTTCTTCTGCGCCTCCAGCAGGTCGTTCAGATGTTTTCTCGAAGCCATGAGTCTTATGTTTGTCGCGATTCCCGGCGTATGGGTAAAACGGACTACTGCTCGTGAAGCGCTCTGCGCGCAGCACTCGGCATGTCGCATCCCCGCGCGAGGAGATTTCTGAGCCGTCCCGGGTCGGGCAGTCGAAGCTGGCCGAGCTCGAAGATGGATACGTTTGTCGCCCCAGAGATGCAACGAAAGTAGCGGTCCACCGTGGGGGTGGCGAGTAATTGCGCCAGCTCCTCGGGAGCGAGCGCGGGCTCAGGGCTCACCTGTTCGAGGATGACGGTGTGGTTCTCGCCGACGAAACCACCGTAGGTTTCTATTAGTGCTTGCGGTACGGCTGCAGCAACCAGGCGTCGAGGCTGGTCGTTAGAGGTAACTCGCTGCAGCAAGACGCTGGGCCGGCGGACAACCGAGCGGTGGTCTTTCGCCCCGAGATTCACGAAGCAGTGTTCCCGGTTCGCTTTCGGTGCTCCGGAGAAACGCAGAGAACCATCCGGAGAAATATCGCTTGACCACAGCAGCGGGACAGCGGTTCCTCCATGCGCACGTGCTGCGCTCTTTGCTGATGGGTAGGTCGTGCGCGTGTCCCGGTTCCACACGAATGCGCCAATACGCGGGGTGTATCCATAGTCGGCAAGGGTTGCACGCGATTTTGCGGCGCTCTTTAGCAATACAACGTCGCTCTCCGTTCGCGGAACTGGCCACGCAGTGCCCGAGTTAGGAAGGACGCAACGGCCCACGTTGACGTAGTTGCCGTCGCGGGCGACAACCGACACGTAAGCTTCGGTGGCGGGCACATGACCAGTCTGTTCTCGCCGCGCCAGCGTCAGTGCGGTTTCCTGCTCCACGTCGATGAATACGCCGAGCCGGTCACTAACCATGCCGATACTCAACACGTTGGCTTGGGTCAACAAGAACGTGCGCAGCTTCGAAAAGTATTGGCCAGACAGGAAGCTTGTGGGCGTTACAAGCGCGCAGGTCCCCCCCGGCGCCAACAATTTGACGCATAAGGCCATGAAAAGTGCGTACAAATTCGGCTGCGCTTCGATGATGTCCGCGAAGTGCCCCAGGTAATGCGCGACCTCGGCGGACGGCATCTTCCGGAACGGTGGGTTGCAGACAACAACGTCGAGAGTTCCGAGCAGTGGCTGAGCTCGTATGAGCGAGTCGCCTTGGTGAACCTGGAACTTCGGTCGCGCACCGGTCGCGACAACTTCGTCATGCAGAACCATCAGCAGGAAGTGCTTCGACATTTCGCACAGAGCAGCATCCTTATCGAATCCGAGGAGGTGGCGCTGCACGTGGTCAAGGATTTGCGTCGCGGATGTTCCTCGCTCGCGCAGCGCATCACGCATGCGCATCGCAATTGGCGCCAAAAATGCGGCGCCTCCACACGCGGGGTCGCAGAACTTCCGGACCGAAAAATCCACGCCACTTGCCGACAAGTCATCCAGCAGGCGTTTGGTCAACGATGGCGGCGTAAAGAACATCGCCAGTTGCTTACGGCGCTCTTCGCCAGCGAGCTGAGCATAGGCCGAGGAGAGCCAGTAAATCGCCTCAAGAAGGTCCTTGCTCTTCACGAAGTCGACGAATGCCGCGACGGCCGGGGCATTCCGCAACTGCGCATTCGCTGGCAGGCCGGAACGCGGCAACCCCGGGAACGACTCCTTGCACCAGCGCATTAATGCGCTACCCATGACCACATCTGTTCCGAGTTGCGCGCCTTGCATGACAGCCCGAAGAGCGCGGACGAGGCGAAGGAACTGGGACTTTGTGGTTGGCGTCATTGGCAGGTGGCTATCGAGTCTGCTCGCTGCATCGGTCTAGGTTTTTAATGGCTTTCAGAACGAACTCGGGCGCCTTGACCACAAGCTCATCGCATGTCGCCTGCGCATCAATGTCAGTATGACGCTGCCGGCAGAAGCTCCGGCCAGTGCCTCCACCGGGCCTAGCTTGCTGCGATTTCCCCACTCGGCAGTCGTGGCGGTCCCCGTCTCGCGTACGGAAGTCTACTATACGCTCCCGCCTAACAACGGATTGGTCGAGTTCACAGCTTATTTCAACGTGTGTCCCACCTGCGCTTCTGTCTCGACAATACTTCGATGAGTTTTGGCGGGCGTGAAAAGAGTTTGCATGTTAAAAACACTGCCTTAAAAAAGGACAGTAGGTGCTGCCTCACGGCGACATCCTTACGATACGCCCATCGATTCCATCACACTCGCTCGCTCAACGCTCCCTCGCGACCGCTATTCTGTCACTTCGTTAGCGTTCTGGGACGGCCCAAATCCCGGGTAGTGCCGCCGCCGAAACTTTGAGGTCAATGACGAGTGGGTAATGCCGAAGCAACCGTACCGCGACCGACCTAACATGTCCGCGACTCACAATGTCGTCAGAAGATGCAAGCAGTCGCAATAACTCGCGCGTCTCGATGACCGATTTTGTTCGCTCATATGCGGTTGTCATCGGCCGTGCCTGCAAGCAGTTGCTTCGTAACGTCTGAGAACGACTTTACTTCGTTAATAGCACACCAGTGCTGCCAAACATAGTCGGCGTTGGTCGAGCGTCCGGGACTGCCGACGAGCTGATAAACGCGGCCTGACCGCGTACGACCACGCATCATTTCGTAGTCGAACGCCACGATTGCCGAACTGACACGGCCGCTAAAATCGCGCTCGTCCGCTCCGACGAAGTGTCTTGTCCCGGCATCGATTTCCAGAACTCGCCATCGGGCGATAGAAACCTCTGGCTGGGACACCACTGACGCGATGTTCCACAAGGCCATAATGGCCTCCCTCTTATGAAGTGCGAGCAGCCGGCTGCACACAGCTTGTGCGAAGGCACGGATTTGCTGGTTGCGACCAACTCCACAACAGAGAACTTCCCCGGCTTGCAGACGAGCATTCTGCGTTCAACACCGAGTCGCCTTGTCGGGCACGTGAGCAACGATACCTGCCGTCCATCCAATGCCCTGCGGGGTCGCGTCGTAGCAATGCCATCGATGTGGCCGCTCCCGGCGCCCCCTCTGTATTTTTCCTTATGCGGGCGCATTTCCGTGAGTTAACTCACGCAACAATCAGTCTAGGCCGTGGGCGAGAATATGCAAGAAGATTTGGCTTCCGAGCACCGTTACGGTCGGGACGAACTCGCCAAGGCGACGCGATGAAGCGCGGAAGTGTCCAGAAAGCGATAGACGCTCTCAAAGCGGCACACGGTTGCGCATTGAAGAAACAATGTCGCCGGGAAAGAGCCGCTCTCGATTTGCGCTTGCAGCGATTCGGAAGGAAGGCTAACTCCGATTTCCTGCAGGCGATTCGACAACATCTGCCAGTTGAGCCAAGGTTGCCCCGTCATCTCTGCAGCAAACACCGCGGCTGACCTGGCCTGCCACGTCTCCGTTGAACCGAGAGCGCTCGCCCACAAATATGGGCAGTCCGTGCGCGAGCCAGCGAGGAGCTGCAAGAAGAAGGCGAACCGGAACGTCCCCCTCGAAACCTTCGCTTCGACAGCGTGTGCTGACTCCGCGACGCCAAGCTTCGCGAGTTCGCCCGCCAGTTGGGTGTAGCTCATGTCTTGACGCGCGAGCATCACCCGGGCCGCTCGAGATGCGAGCTTAGCCCAGCCACTTTCCACACTGGCAGCAGATTTAACTTGCAATTGCGCTGACATGTACTATTTTCTGTGTGAGGAAACTCACACGGCTCTTTCAAGAAAAGTAAAAAAATCGCCCGTATAGAGTCCCATCATTATCACCCGCCTCGGCAAGTTTGGCCCCGGACAGGTCGGAAATGTCCCGACCCGGCGGTTACCGGAACGCACGACCATGCCTCAAGTCCTGTACCTCGGCGTCGAGGGCGTGCTATTTATGCGCCCCGGCTCTACGAAGCTGCAAAGCTGGCGGCACCAGACACCGCGCGCCACCCCGCTGCCGCTATTGCCAGCAATCTCCCGGCTCCTGGCGGACGTACCGAACGTGTCCGTCGTCATCAACTCAAGATTAGTTGCCGACTTCGGCTATCGAGGCATCCTCAACCTCCTCCCGGAAGAAATCGCACGCGCCACCATCGGCGCGACGATGCCCGGCAATCGCGTCCACAGGCGCGATGCCATCCTCTCCCGCGCGGACTATCTACGTGCGGACATACGGCGGCGGCGGCCAAGTCATCTAGTTATAGTCGACGCCTCCCCGTATGCCATCCCATATGAGTACATTGCTCAATCGGTTCACGTGAAGAAGACGGGTACCGACGAGGCTAACGAAATCGCCGGCCTGATAAAGCTCTTGCTTGAAGAAGGCATCGACACGACCGAAGATAACTTCGGACTACTTATATAGAGGCTCACATGGTGGTCTATCTGAACTTCGATGGCGTTCTCCACCCCAACCATCTCTCGTACCGACACCGCCGTCTTCCTGAACTACAGTGCCCCGGACACACGGTCCTCGAGTACGTACCGGCGCTCGCGGAGGCGCTCGTGGAGCACCCGGATGCAGCTGTGGTACTCAATACCTGGTGGACCTACCATCTCGCCGTGGACGCATGCCTTGAACTCTTACCCACATTCATTAGAAAGAGAGTATTGGGTACCACGCTCCGCACCGCTATCTACGAAGGGGCCTTGCCAAGTCGCCTACGTGAGGCGGAAAAACACATCAGCGCTCACGCTAAAGAAATTCTCATCCTCGACAACAGCGCCGCCCGGTATTGTTCGAACCTGCGCCCATATCTACTACTGGTCGATGAGGAGAGAGGTTTGTCGTGCCACTCTGCAATGCGCGCGCTGAACAGGCGGTTGAGCACTTCGCAACACAACAGAATCAACACATCACATAGCAGCACGTAGCAGCACGTAGCAGCACGTATGTTTCATCGACGCAGTAAAAAAACGGAGTTCATCACAAGCACCTGACTCATTTAATCCCATAAAGTTAACTGAGCCACATTAACAATATACCTAAATATGAGTAATTATCGAGTTAAGTTAACTAGCAAAAAACCGCTGACATTTTCCGTCAAAATACTATGCAAAGAGAAACTGCCGCTTTAGAATTAAGCATCTCTTGGCGTCCATGGAGGCTCAGCACCGGAAATCAAAATTCTCCCCCACCGAACCGGCCGGCTTGGGTTTAGTGACCCGACTTTTTCGTCAACAAAACGAGAAGGGGTCGCTAAGCCCAAGCGAACTTGAACCGCGACCCCGGTGGTCTCCATGAAGAAAACCACGACCAGCACTCGTATTTTCTCACGGAGGCCATTGGGCGTCAAAGGACTTTGCTCGTTCAATTCGAGCGTGGAGCCTTTCTCAAATGTGCCCAAGTTACCGTCAATATTTCTCGCAATCTGGCATTTCCCAGTATCTGATTCCGCCGACACCCCTGCGCCGGCGACAAAATGCCAAAGCAATCATCGCCCCTCTCTTTTTATCCAATAATTCTGTCGACCTTCTCGTCTCTCCAAACCCGCCATTCGGCCCACTCGGTATTCCTCCATCCCCTCTCATCGCTCCCGGTAAAACGGGTCACCATGGTCCTCTTTGGGCAACGGATTTTGCTCCAGGCCCGTCGTAAGTCCCACTCCCAGTAGCAGTTAGCCAGGCATCTTCGCAGCCCGTTTGCCGCGGGAATGTCATCTCATCCATGCTTCGCAGGCACCAAGTTAACTGTGTGCCGCGAGGAGGACGCACGTTAACTCGGACCACATTTGCGGAGGACAACATGCTCCCTGAAGGCTCTGATACATCGTTCACTAGAGAACTTAACGACTTTGCATGTCGGCTTGCATCCTTCAGTTTCCTTGCTTCCCAATCTCGAAATACCACCGAGCGCTCCCCACACGCAGCGGGGATGCCCTGTATATCAGCACCCGGCCAAGCTTCGAACGCAACGACGAAGCGACAAGCGCACGAATTCATACCAAGCGGAGCGCGATTGTCCCGCAGCGTTGGTCTGACACGAGCCGAAAATCCTCGCGTATGGAGAGACGCGCAGCAAACGTTGCGACGGACCAAGACCCCATCCGAAATCGCGATTGCTCCGTTGGTTCTTCTGAAGCCACTCGGCTTCAATCACATTGTCGAAGTAACGCTGTCCGTTCCGGACGCCGTACAAGGTGCTAGTGCTCAGTCGCGAGACTTTATGTCAGTAGTGGTTTCGTTGCTATCCAAGAGTGGCGCTTTCCATGTGGCGTCAAGCTGCAAGACTGCCGCGCGATGGCGAACGTATCTGAACGAGGGACCCCAAGACAAGATGGCGCTCGCCGTCGGCACGTGGCTCGCTTCCGCCGCTTTCCAGAAAGCGCTGCCGATTTCGCGAGACGATGCTGGCCGGCTCGCGACCATCTGCACCGTGCACAAGCGGTGCGAGCGCGCGTCGTTCACCCTTCGCATTCTCAGAACAGACGGAGAATCGCAGCGACGCTCCCACATCCGCAACTGGTCGTCGTCGATTGGGAGCACAAAATGACAATCCAGCTTCCGGTCAAACTTCCGCCGCTCTCGGCCTGGCAACGGACCGAGGCGCTCTGGCTCGAAAACCGCCCCGGCGGCTTAGCGAAGCCGTTCTCCGATGAAGAACTCCTCGCCATTATGGATGAATGGGGCACTCCGGAGGAGGGACGGAAATACATCATCCGAGCGCGAAGGGAATCACCTTCACGACGTGTTGGAGGGCGCGCACGCAACGTCGTGACACGCTATACATCGCTCAAACTGGATGACCGCGTCGGAACTGAAAGCCGAAACGTTGAGTTTCCAGTGGTTTTCCGTTATGACCTGGATGGCACGACGCGCGAACACTACTGTCAGCCACCCCAGGTTGGCATCCCAACAAAAATCAGACGAACGTCTCGGCACGGCAAAGTCAGCGAATACACACATACGGTGCCGTACACACCCGACATTTTTCGTCTAACTCCGTACGGCCCCTTCATCGAAGAGTGGAAAAACGAAGAACACCTGGTCGCGCTAGCGAAGAAGTATCCGTTTCGATTTTTCAAATCGGAAAACGACGCAACATGGCACTGCCCAGAGCGAGAAGAGTATTTCAAGGTGCTCGGAATCACGTTTTGCCTCCGTTCCTCAGCCGAGCATAATCAACGGTTCATTGAGAACCTCAGCCATCTGCGCGCGTATCTCGATAACCAGATATCGACGTTGACGGACGATGCCTGGTCGGCAATCGACCGCATCGTCAGCAAGCGCGGAACCCTGAGCATGGCCGCCCTCTTCGCGCTTGCGTTCAACGACCAAACGCCGTGGAACGAGTCGCTCGTGCTGCCGACACCGCCCGGCAGATTTCGCATCGATGATGTCCTGCAAGCCATCGCCGATAAGCGTCTGTTCGTCGACCTGGACTATGACGACCTTTCGGACCCTTCATCCGTAGTGATTTGTTCAAGCTTGGAGCAGCTCGACGCCGTGAAGTGGCGTCGACCTCCACCTCATACGGTATCCACACACTTCGTGATGACAGTCGACGTCGGCACCGAATTTATGTTTCGCGGAAAGCCGGACGTTTACACCGTAACGGCAATGCCGGCCGGGAAGGTCCTCTATCGAGACTCCGAATCTCGGGTGTTCGAAGAGCTGCCTGATATGCGGTTCCAGCAGCTCCTGCAAGAAGATATTCAATTGCTATCGACACCGCAGTCAACCGAAGAACTGCTTGCTCAATGCAAGGACATCACCGACGAGCAGATTCAGACGGCTCGCCGACGGTTCCAACTCATCAAGCAGCTAGAACATGCGGACATACCGCATCCTTATAGTGCTCGCACAATCCAGCGGTGGAAACAGAAAATCAGGGGGGCCGGCGAATCCCGACCGCTTCAAATGCTGGCGCTCATCCCTCAACACCCGGGCGGGAGGGGGCCGCAAATCCTTGAGGAAGTGCTGGCGCTAATTCGTGAGGTTGCGCTCGGTGCGAACAATCCAACCAATCCATCGGGAAGCCACTCATACAATGCCTTCGTTCGCCTCTGCCGTGAGCGAGGTGCCGAGCCATGCTCGGCCAATACTTTCTATCAGCGCTCAGCAGTTTTCCGTGACGTTCGCTCGCGCGAAGGCGACCGTAGGGCTTACAACAAGGAGCCGGCCGTTTGGTATCTGCGCCGCGGTGACAAGATTCATGGAGGCCGTCCGTTCCATCGAGTCCATATCGACCACACAAAGCTCGACATCATCATCAAGGTTCGCGGCCACGGCGACCGAATTTACAGGCTGAGACCGTGGCTCACCATCGTGATTGACGCCGAAACGCGCGCGGTCCTGGCTTTCTATCTTTCGGCGCATCCGCCGAGCACCGTCAGCTGCATGATGGCAATGCGAGCGATGGTTGCCATGCACAAGCGCGTTCCCGATTTCCTAGTTTGCGACAACGGGAAGGAGTTTCACTCGAATGCCTTCGACAACTTTTGCGACCTGAACGACATTACGCTCGAGTTTCGTCCGGCACATGAGTCTCGCTTCGGCAGCGTCATAGAACGCCTCTTCGGTACGACCAACCAGCTCCTGATTCATGAGCTGGTGGGAAACACAAAGGCAATGCGGCATGTCAGAACGCTGACACGGTCGGTTGACCCTATGCGAGCGGACCACCTCACGTTCGTCGAACTGCATGGGCTTCTCGACTACTTTTTCTTCGTCGAGTACAACCGCGAACGGCGGCACCCGGCGCATGACCACACACCGAATGAATACATGAATAACCGCTTCATGGTGACCGGGCGTCGGTTGACACGTTTGAGGCCCTATGACGAGCGCTTCATGCTGCAGACGTTGATACCGGCCAGTCGCGGCGGCGTTCGGGAAATCGACAACCAGATGGGTATCAAGGTCGGGCGCATCTGGTACTGGGCAGATGAATTCGCGGGTCGTCGTAACAAGAACAAGAAGGTCAAAGTGCGCGTAGACATGTGGAACGTATGCGTCGCGTATGCATGCATCGACGGTCACTGGGTCAAATGCGTCTCAAGACTTCTTATGCAGTACCGGCAATTAACTCAGATTGAACTCAGGTACGCCCTGTATGAAGTGCGGTTGCGCCTGCGCGCGGCGCCCGAGAATAGCTTCGAGAGTGTGCTGCGCGGAGTGCTCGCCGAGCATAATGCCCCTGCGGCAGCAGACGTGACCGGTGCAACGCGACTCATCTACGGCAAGCCACATCTGACAGAAATCGAAAGCGCAGAGGAAGTTGCTGAAGTTTCAGGCACTGCCCACGTCGACGCCTCGACGGAAAACAGCGCGTCGGCACCGTACGATGAAGAGCGTGTTGACGAAGCGCTAGTGACGAATTATCGGCGTCGGGCCAACGACGCGCCACGTCCGAACCCACCTCGCACTTTCGGTCGCTTCAAAATCGACTACTCCCATCTACCAGTAAGGAATCCTATCTAATTTAACTGGAGGTCGACCATGATTACGCGCGAACAGGCCGTCGCTGGCTCGCCCGAGGACAAGGCCGCATACATGAAGGCAACCTGCGTTCCGCACCGAAATCTCGATGCGGTGATGCATGAAGTGCGCAGCCGCATGACTGCAGGTGCCGGTCTTTCCATCACGCTGGTCGTGGGCCCACCTGGAGTGGGGAAGACGACCTTTGGTCGCAAGCAGTTGCAAAGCCTCTTGTCTAGGTATCCGATACAGCTTCAGGAGAAGCGTCACATCATTCCGGCCGTGATGAGCGAGGTCGATGCCGCTGACAGAGGCGAATTCAATTTCAACCTTCTCTACAACCGCCTCTGTGCAGACCTGATGGCGCCCAGCTCTTTGGATGGACCCGTGTTGCTCCAGAATGTCAGCGAGCCCGCCGACCCCGTTCGAAATAGCCGGATGATGTTTGAACGGGCGCTTAGGCGCCGCGAGGTAAAGCACCTGATACTCGACGAGGCGGTGCATTTCACCAACTCTCTGACTGACCCACTGCAGTACGGAAATTTGCTGAAGTCATTGTCGAATCGGGCTGGGTTCAACCTGCTTCTACTCGGGGCATACGGATGCGAACAGCTCGTGCTCGCGTCGGCGCAGTTAGCGCGGCGCATCGGCGTTGTTCACTATCCCAGATACTTCCAGACTGACCAAGATTTCACCGAATACTGCACCTTCGTGAAGTCACTGCTCGCCCACCTTCCGTATGGGTTCGATATCGACATCGAGAACCGGCTCGAGTACCTCTTCGCCGGCACGTTCGGATTGCCTGGAGCCACAGTTGATGTGCTAACGGGCGCTGCGGGGCGATGCTGCGAAAGCAAAAGGAAAGTATGGAGCGATGCGTGCCTCCTGAAGAGCATGCCGTCGAAAGAAGCTCAACGGAAGATTGCTCGAGACACGATGGTGGGCGAGGCGGAGGTCCAACCGTTCCTCCAGATGGAACGTGAACACGACTACGCCACCGAGCAGGATATTCGGAACGTATTGCTGCTCGAGGAGCAGACGCGACGCAAAATCAACGGGAGGATACACGGATGACAGCGTTGACGAGTCCTGCATGCAGACCCGGCGGCTGGCCAGAAGATGCGCCGCCACGGTCGGCATTGTTTTCGCTGAACCCTGAGGGTCACAGCGGTGACGACCTGGAAGACCTCGCCAGCTACTTCCGTCGTCTGAGCGAGGACCATCGCATGCTTCCGTGGACGCTAGCCTTTCGCTCAGTCGTGCCGTTAATTGGGTCAGGGTCGACAGGATGGCGCGCGAAGATGGCATGCTACTGCTACGGGCTGGCGACGTCTGGAGTGACAGAGTTGGCCGACAGTTGGGCCAAAGCGCTCAACCATGCGACGGGCCGCAACGACCTCCAACTCCACACCCTCGTTCCTTTGAAGGCGGTTGTCCCGCCGACCAAGCTGTTGTCGCCAATCGAACGGTTCTGTCCGATTTGCTACGCGCAGGATGAGAGTTCAGAGCGGCCAAAATATAACCGTCTGCTATGGGCGATTGATTGCGTCGCCGCTTGTCCGCTGCACTGCGTCCAGCTTCAAGCAGTTGATAAATCGAATCGCAACAACGACAACCCCTTCTGGCTCCATAGACAAGGAAAGCGCGCCAATGCGAGCAGTTTCTGGCTGCCCGGAATCTCAACAGTCAACGGACGCAGTCTAGCGAGCGACGTTGGAAAGCCAGCGAGGGAGGAGGACGTTCAGTTCGCACGGCTCGTCGCCGATTTAGTCGACGACCTGCATCATCACCCACATGAATTTCACGACGTCGGTGCGCCGACGAACTTCCTCCGTTATGCAACCGAGGTGCTCTTCGCTGGCAACCTCTCCCATTTCGCCCAGCATCTCGGCGTAAGCAAAGGAGCGCTTCACGGGTGGACATCGGGAAAAACGCGCCCGAGCCTCCCGCGTCTGGCGCTCATTGCTTTCTGTTGTGGCGCCGCTATCTCGGACGTGATTCTCGGGAACAAGGTGATGCTGTTCAAACGCCCGGCTCCGGCTCGGCCGACTCAGCTTTGCGTCCGCAAACGGAAAGGGGCTCGCCGGCCGCGGAATGAACTTCGGCAGGAGTTTGAGCAGATAGTCGAATCAGGGCGAGCGTCTTCCGCGCGCGAGGCCGCAGACCTATTGGACGTCTCGACCAAATTTCTGCGTTCGCTCTCGCCCACGCTGAACCAGCAACTCGTGGATGCCGGGCAGGAGCGTGTGCGCCGCACCGCTAGGGAATTGGAAGATTTAAAGTTCCACGAGTTTCGGAAATCGTTCGACGCTATTGTCGCGAAACGGGAAAAGCCCGTAAGACGTCGAGTACAGCAGGACGTTTTCGAAAGGACCGGTTTGAGCTTTCGGTACAAGCAAGCCGGCATCTTCCTTGAGCGAGTGCGTTGCCTTGCAGGCGTCAATGCACGCAGCGGGGCGGGTGGCCGTAAGAGCGGAGGCCGCCGGAGACGACGACAGGAAAACCGTCCAGCTATGGACTGATATCTATGGAAAAACAACCAATTCGTGTCGAAAACGACATTAATTGATTAACTCCACAGGGAAATTCAACGCCTGGAATCAGGCAATTTGGCGCGCCCGGCTGGGATCGAACCAGCAACCCCTGCCTTCGGAGGGCAGTACTCTATCCATTGAGCTACGGGCGCGTGTGACAGTGCGCGACAGTGAAACGACCCCAATAAACCGGCCGCCCACCATGGGCAAGACGGCAAGAATACCCGGTTTCCCATGACGCGTCCACCTTCCCGCCGAATCCCCGCCAGCGCGCCATTCGTGCGGGTAAACACGCGCCATCGCGCCGCTCGCCGTCATGTAAACGTTCCGTCTATAATCGACCGTGCTTCATTGGATTGCCATTTGCCGTTGCACCGCGCTCACAATTCCTATTCACGGAGACGAGGCAAGCATGAGCGAAGCACCCCACGAATCTCCCGTCAAAACTCCCGGGCAGTTGATTGCCGTCATCATCGCGTCGTTCGCGATTCCGATCGCCCTGATCGTCCTCTTTGCCACTTATGCCAACCACGCGTTCCGTTCGGGCGCCGGCACGGATGCGCTATCCGACGACCAGGTCGCCGCGCGTATCGCGCCGATCGCGCAGGTCACCGTGAAGGACGCCAATGCGCCACGCACGTACAAGACCGGCGAGGAGGTCTACAAGGCGGTCTGCGTGACCTGTCACGGCACGGGCGCCGCGGGTGCGCCGAAGTTCGGGAACAAGGATGACTGGGCGCCGCGCATCGCGCAGGGCTTCGACACGCTGCTGAAGACGGCGCTGTCCGGCAAGGGCGCGATGCCGCCGCGCGGCGGCACGAGCCCCGACGACGTCAGCGACTATGAAATCGCCCGCGCGATCGTCTACATGGCCAACAGCGACGGCGCGAACTTCCCCGAACCGGCCGCACCGGCCGCGAATGCAGCGCCGGCAGCAAGCGGGGCCGCGGGCGCGGCAGGCGCATCGGGCGCCGATGCGTCGAACGCGCAAGCCGCCGCCGCGATGGCTGCGATCGCCGCGATTCCGAAAGCCGGCGAAGCGCCCGCGGCCGCGCCGACCAGCGCCGACGCCGCATCGGCCGGCAAGGCGCTGTACACGCAGGTGTGCCAGGCGTGTCACGCCGCCGGCGTGCTCGGCGCGCCGAAGTTCGGCAGCAAGGATGACTGGGCGCCGCGCCTGAAGGATCCGATGGACACCATCTACAACTACGCGCTGCACGGCAAAGGCGCGATGCCGCCGAAGGGCGGGTCGAACGCGTCCGACGCCGACGTGAAGGCGGCCGTCGACTACATGGTCAACGCGGCGAAGTAACGCCCGCCGATCCACCGGCCAGAAAAAACCCCCGCGGCGCACGCGCATCGCGGGGGTTTTGTTTTGGTCGCGGATCGACCGGACGTCAGGCCGCCGCCGCACGCCGCGTCACTTCTGCAGCAGCGCCTTCAGGCTCGCGAGCCGATCCTTCGGCGTCATCGGCGCCTCTTCCGACGTGGGCGGCGGCGCTTCGTCGAGCCCCATCTCCGGGATGAAGCGCGACGGCTCGCACACGACCGTCTCGCGCGCCCGCTTGCGCTTCTTGCACCAGTTCAGGTGCAGGCTGCGCTGCGCGCGCGTGATCGCGACGTACATCAGCCGGCGCTCTTCCTCGATCCGCTCGCTGTCGATCGGGCCGTCGTCCTCGCTGCCGCCACGGTGCGGCATGATGCCTTCCTCGACGCCGACCAGGAACACGTGCGGATACTCGAGCCCCTTCGACGCATGGACGGTCGACAGCCTCACGGCGTCCGGATCCTCGTCCTTGCCCTCGAGCATCGACATCAGCGCGACGGTCTGGATCAGGCCGAGCAGGTTCTTGCCGGTGTCCGCCAGCCCGTCCGCGTTGTGGAAACCCTCGGCCTCGCCGTCGACGGCTTCCGTCTCGGGCTTGGTGCCCTTGCGCTTGAGCCACTCGAGGAATTCGAGCACGTTCTGCCACTTCGATTGCGCCTGCCGTTCGTCGAACGCGTCGTACAGGTAGGCCTCGTAGTGGATGGCTTCCATCATGTCGTCGAGCACGATGGTCGCGGGCTCCTTGTCCGCGCGATCGGTGAGCCGCTGGATGAAGTCGCAGAACATCCGCAGCGGCTCGACCTGGCGCGCGGACAACCGCGCCTCGATCCCGCCCATGTACACGGCCTCGAACAGCGACACCTTGGCCTGGCCCGCGAACGAGCCGAGCGCTTCGAGCGTGGTGTTGCCGATCCCGCGGCGCGGCGTCGTGACCGCGCGGATGAACGCGGGATCGTCGTCGGCGTTCGCGATCAGGCGCAGGTATGCGCACAGATCCTTGATCTCGGCCTTGTCGAAGAACGACTGGCCGCCCGACAGCACGTACGGGATCCGCTCGCGCCGCAGCACCTGCTCGAAGATCCGCGCCTGGAAGTTGCCGCGATACAGGATCGCGTAGTCGCGAAACTGCGCGCGCCGCTCGAACTTGTGCGCGGACAGCCGGAACACGACCGACTCGGCTTCATGCTCCTCGTCGTTGCACGGCGTGACGGTGATCGAATCGCCCATCCCGTGCTCGGACCACAGCTTCTTCTCGAACAGCTTCGGGTTGTTCGCGATCACGTTGTTCGCGGCGGTCAGGATCCGCACCGTCGACCGGTAGTTCTGCTCGAGCTTGATCAAGTGCAGGTTCGGGAAATCCTTGCCGAGCTGCGCGAGGTTCTCGAGCGTCGCGCCGCGCCAGCCGTAGATCGCCTGGTCGTCGTCGCCCACCGCCGTGAACGCGGCGCGCTTGCCTGCGAGCAGCTTCACCAGTTCGTACTGGCACGCGTTGGTGTCCTGGTATTCGTCGATCAGCAAGTAGCGCAGCTTGTTCTGCCAGCGGTCGCGCACCTGCTCGTTCTTTTCGAACAGCTCGGCCGGCAGGCGGATCAGGTCGTCGAAGTCGACCGCCTGGTACGCATGCAGCGTTGCGACATAGTTGCGGTAGACGATCGCGGCCTGGTGCTCATCCTCGTTCGCCGCGATCGCCATCGCCTCGTCAGGCATGATCAAGCCGTTCTTCCACAGCGAGATGATGCTCTGGATCTTGCGGATCAGCCCCTTGTCGGTGGTGCCGAGCTGTTCCTGGATCATCCCGAAGCAGTCGTCCGAATCCATGATCGAGAACTGCGGCTTCAGGCCGACGTGCTCGGCCTCCTGACGCAGGATCTGCACGCCGAGCGAGTGGAACGTACACACGGTGAGCTGGTTGACGGGCACCTTGCGGCCTTCCTTGCCGGGCGTGGTGAGCGTCTTGCCCTCGAGCAGCTTCGACACGCGCTCGCGCATTTCGGCAGCCGCCTTGTTCGTGAACGTGACGGCCGCGATGTGGCGCGGCTCGAAGCCTTTGGCTTCGATCAGGTGCGCGATCTTCTGCGTGATCACGCGGGTCTTGCCGCTGCCCGCGCCGGCGAGCACGAGGCAGGGACCGTCGAGGTAGCGCACCGCTTCGTTCTGAGCGGGGTTGAGGCCTGCGGACATGATGGCGGATGATGTTGCGGTTGACGGCGGAACGCCGGGAGGATGCCGCGCGCGGCGGGCCTGGAATGCAGGCGGACACGCGGGCAGGACGCGCATGTTAACACGTCGGCGGCTCGGATTTCGGGAGCGCCGCCGGACGGGGCCGCGCAGGCGGAGTGCCGTTCCGTCCCCTGTCCGAACGGCCAATCCGGCCCCATGCGCGGCGCGATCGGCCACAATGAACGGACGTCGGCGCACCCCCGTGCCGCACCCGCATGCACGCCACCGGATCGACCTCATGGGATACCCGCTCGCCACCGCCGCCCTCGGCCCGCTGCTCTTCCTCCAGGGGCGCCACGTGCGCCGCGTCACGCCGCGCCTGCCCGAAGCGGCCGGCCCGCGCGACGGCGTCGCCGGCGACGGCCCGCCGCTGCGCGTGCTGGTGGTCGGCGATTCGGCCGCCGCGGGCGTCGGCGTGGCGACGCAGCACGACGCGCTGTCCGGCCAGCTGGCGCGCACGCTGGCGGCCACGCACCGGGTCGGCTGGAAGCTGCTCGCGCGCACGGGCCTCGCCACGCGGGAACTCGTCGACTGGCTCGCGACCGAGCCGGCCGAGCCGTTCGACGTGGCGGTGACGTCGCTCGGCGTCAACGACGTGACGGGCGGCGTGCCGCCGGCGCGCTGGCAAGCCCGGCAGGCCGAGCTCGTGCGGCTGCTCACGGCGCGCTTTCGGGTGGGGCACGTGATCCTGTCGGCGGTGCCGCCGATGGAGCGCTTTCCGGCACTGCCGCAGCCGCTCGCGTGGTATCTCGGGCTGCGCGCGAAACGGCTCAACGCGGCGCTCGCCGACTGGGCCGCGACGCAGCCGCACTGCACGTTCCTGCGCGTCGCGCTGCCGCTCGAACGCCACCTGATGGCCGCCGACGGCTTCCATCCCGGCGCAGCGGCCTGCTCGGCCTGGGCCGCACAGGTCGCGAGCGCCATACTGCGGCAGCGGGCCGGCGCATGACGCGGGCCGGCGCCGCTCCACCGGTCGGAAGCGCCCGGCGCCATCCGGCGCCGCGCCAAACGCCGGCCTCACCCGCGCATGCGCCGGGACGAACCGCGCGTTTTGCCGAACGCGCCGATACGCGCCGTCGCGCCGTGCCAAAATAGCCGGTCGTGCCCGCGCCTTCGCGGCACGCCATCCATCCTTTCGTTTCGTTCGCAGCCAGGGATTGCCATGTCGTCATTGCTCAGGATTGGTTTGATGGGTTTCGGTTTCGCCGGCGCGACGTTCCACGCGCCCGTGATCGCCACGAGCGGCCGCACCGAGGTCGCCGCGATCGCGACCGGCCAGGCCGATCGCGCGCGCGCCGCGTATCCGGGCGCGCGCATCGTCCCCGATCTCGATACGCTGCTCGGCCTCGATGACATCGACTGCGTGGTGATCGCCACGCCCAACGACACGCACTTCGCGCTCGCGCGTCAGGTGCTCGAAGCCGGCCGCCACGTCGTGGTCGACAAGCCCGTCACGCTCACCGCCGACGAAGCGCTCGCGCTCGCGCGGCTCGCGAATGCACGCAGCCGCCTGTTCGCACCGTTCCACAATCGCCGCTGGGACGGCGACTTCCTCACCGTGCGCCGCATCGTCGAATCGGGCGAACTCGGCCGGCTCACTTATTTCACGTCGCACTTCGACCGCTTCCGGCCGACCCCGCGCACGCGCTGGCGCGAGGAGCCCGCGCGCGGCGGCGGCCTGCTGCTGGACCTCGGCCCGCACCTGATCGACCAGGCGCTCGCGCTGTTCGGGCTGCCGGAGACGGTGAGCGCGACGGTCAAGACGCGCCGCGACAACGGCACGGCGCCCGACTTCGTGCACCTGCTGCTCGGCTATCCGGACAAGGACGTCGCGCTGCACGCGAGTGCGCTGTCGGCGATCGAACCCGCCCGCTTCACGCTGCACGGCACGCGCGGCAGCTATCAGAAGTTCGGGCTCGACACGCAGGAAGACCAGTTGAAGGCCGGCCTCACGCCGGACGACGTCGAATTCGGCGGCGGCAATCCGCCCGGCGTGCTGCGCGTGCTCGACGGCGAAGTCGAGATCGAACGGCCGGTGCCGACGCTCGACGGCCAGTACGCGGAGTTCTATCGCGCGCTCGCCGCGTCGGTCCACGACGGCGCGCCGTTCCCGGTCACGCCGCAGGATGCCGTCGACGTGATGACGATCATCGAACTCGCCGCACAGAGCGAGCACGACGGCCGCCGGATACCCTTCGTGCGCCGGATGGTCTGACCGCCGCCGGCCGGGTCAGTGCCGACCCTGCCGCACGCTGCCCCCCGCCCCGTGCGTTGCCGCGCCGCGCGCGGGCAGCCCCCGTGCGGCGCCACCGCGGCGGCGCCGCTCCGAACATTCCGTTACAAATGGTGCGGGAACGAAAGTCAGCGGTGAGCCGGTCTGACGCGTTTCTCAAAAAGTCGATTCGACACCAAACCGTCAGGAGAATGTGATGCAACGGTTGATTCGCGCAGCGGCATGCTGCGTCCTGGTTTCCACGCTCGCGGCCTGTGTCGTGCAGCCGCAGCGGCCGGCGCGACAGGCGCCGCCGCCCCCGCCGCGGCCGAACCCGCAAGTCGTCGCGAACGATCGCTTGCTGGAGATCCAGGGCAGGATCGACAACCTGCATCGCCGGATCGACGCACGCGTGAACGGCGGCTACTACCCGCCGCCGTACGGCGCGCAACTGCACCATCGCCTCGACGTGATCCGCCAGGAGTCGAACGACATGTCGGCCCAGCACGGCGGCGGCCTGTCCGGCGACGAGCAGCGCGTGCTGAACCAGGAACTCGACACGGCCGCACGCGCGATCGGCGAGTAACGCCGGCGCCCGCCGGCGGCGAAAAAGCGGCGGCGCGCCATGCCGCCGCTTGTCGCGAAGCGACATTTTTTGCTCAAATTGACAATGCCCACCCGCTCGCGTACAGTCGCCCGCACGCGTCGGGAGAGCGTGTGACCGCATAGCTGGAACGCCGGTCGCGCCGCCGAAGGGGCACACCCGCAAACTCTCAGGCAAAAGGACCGACCGCGTCGGGGAATTCCGTCCGCGCATCGCGCGGGCCGCACTCCCCGCACTCTGGAGAGCGGCAGTAGCCCGTTGCGCCTATGCGGCGCAGGCAAGCTGCCCACCGAAGGGGCGCGCGTTCGCCGGCTTTGCCGCAGCGCAATCTCTCAGGTATCGAGGACAGAGGGGCATGTACCGGATCGCTCGCAGGCCACACGGCCGCAGTGGTCGGCACATGGCCGTTCTGACCCGCGCGCAAGCGCCTTGCCTGAGGCCTCGATGACTGCACTGAATCACACCCCGCTCAACGCCGCGCACCGCGCGCTCAATGCCCGCATGGTCGACTTCGGCGGCTGGGACATGCCCGTCAACTACGGCTCGCAGATCGAAGAACACGAAGCCGTGCGCACCGATGCCGGCATGTTCGACGTGTCGCACATGTGCGTCGTCGATTTCACCGGCAGCCGCGTGCGCGCATTCTTCGAGCACGCGATCGCGAACAACGTCGGCAAGCTCAAGATTCCTGGCAAGGCGCTCTACTCGTGCCTGCTCAATCCGCAGGGCGGCGTCGTCGACGACCTGATCGTCTATTACTTCACCGAAGACTTCTTCCGCGTCGTCGTCAACGCCGGCACGGCCGAGAAAGACATCGCGTGGTTCAACCAGCTCAACGAACAAGGCGGCTACGGCCTGACCATCGCGCCGCGCCGCGATTTCGCGATCGTCGCCGTTCAGGGCCCGAACGCACGCGAAAAAGCCTGGGCGACGGTGCCCGCCGCACGCGCCGCCACCAGCGAACTGAAGCCGTTCAACGCCGCGCAGGTCGCCGGCACGCCGTTCGGCGATCTCACCATCGCACGCACCGGCTACACCGGTGAAGACGGCTTCGAAGTGATCGTCCCGGCCGTGCACGTGGAAGCCCTGTGGAACGCGCTGCAGCAGAACGGCGTGCGCCCGTGCGGGCTCGGCGCGCGCGACACGCTGCGCCTCGAGGCCGGCATGAACCTGTACGGCCAGGACATGGACGACAACGTGTCGCCGCTCGACGCGGGCCTCGCATGGACGGTCGACCTGTCGGCGCCGCGCGAATTCGTCGGCCGTGCCGCGCTCGAGCGCGACGGCTCGCGTGCCGCCTTCGTCGGCCTGATCCTGCAAAAGGAAAACGGCAAGGCGGGCGGCGTGCTGCGCGCACACCAGAAAGTCGTCACGCCGCACGGCGAAGGCGAAATCACGAGCGGCACGTTCTCGCCGTCGATGCAGGAATCGATCGCGTTCGCGCGCGTGCCGGCGGCCGTCCAGGTCGGCGACACCATTCATGTGCAGATTCGAGACAAGCAACTTCCCGCGCGCGTGGTAAAACTGCCGTTCGTGCGCAACGGCAAGGTCCTCGCTGCGTAACGACCGAGAAGCGACCGGGAGGCCGCCTCCCGGAAAGCCGGGAAATGGCGCCCGGCGCAACCACACCCGGCGCGCCCCGGCGGCGCGCCAGCATAACGAACACACCTTTTATCCAGGAGCATCCGATGAGCAACGTCCCGGCCGATCTGAAATACACCGACGAACACGAGTGGATCCGCACCGAAGCAGACGGCACGCTGACGGTCGGCATCACCGATCACGCACAGAGCACGCTCGGCGACATCGTCTTCCTCGAACTGCCGCAAGTCGGCAAGTCGGTGAACGCGGGCGACGCCGTCGGCGTCGTCGAATCGGTGAAGGCGGCATCCGACATCTACTCGCCGGTGTCCGGCGAGATCATCGCCATCAACGAAGAAGCCGTCGACTCGCCGGAAGAAGTCAACAGCGACGCGTACGGCGTATGGCTCTTCAAGATCAAGCTCGCGGCCGGCGCATCGACCGACAAGCTGATCGACGCTGACGCCTACAGCAAGCTGATCGACTAATTTTCCTTACCCGAACCGCGCGGAGCCGGCCAGCCGGCCTCGCGCGGGACCAGAGTCACGCCATGAAGCTCGAACACCCGGACCGCCTGATGAACCGCACGCCCCTCTCGCTCGCCGCGCTCGAAACGCACGACGCGTTCGCAGAACGCCACATCGGCCCCGATGCCGCCAGCCAGCAGGCCATGCTCGACACGCTCGGCTTCGCGTCGCGCGCCGCCCTGATGGACGCCGTGATCCCGGCCTCGATCCGCCGCGCCGAAACGCTGCCGCTCGGCCCGTTCGCGCAACCGAAGAGCGAGGCCGAAGCCCTCGCCGCGCTGCGCGCGCTCGCGGACAAGAACCAGGTGTTCCGCTCGTATATCGGCCAGGGCTATTACGACTCGCACACGCCGGCCGTGATCCTGCGCAACGTGCTCGAAAACCCGGCGTGGTACACGGCTTACACGCCGTACCAGCCCGAAATTTCCCAGGGTCGCCTCGAAGCGCTCCTGAACTTCCAGCAGATGGTCGCCGACCTGACCGGTCTCGCGATCTCGAACGCGTCGCTGCTCGACGAAGCCACCGCCGCGGCCGAAGCGATGACGCTGCTGCAGCGCACCGGCAAGCCGAAGTCGAACGTGTTCTACGTCGCCGACGACGTGCTGCCGCAAACGCTTGAAGTGATCCGCACGCGCGCGCTGCCGGTCGGCATCGAAGTGAAGACCGGCCCGGCCGCCGACGCCGCGCAAGCGAACGCGTTCGGCGTGCTGCTGCAATACCCGGGCGTCAACGGCGACGTGCGCGACTACCGTGCGCTCACCGAAGCCATCCACGCGGCCGGCGGCCATGTGGTCGTCGCGGCCGACCTGCTCGCGCTCACCGTGCTCACGCCGCCCGGCGACTGGGGCGCGGACGTCGCGGTCGGCAACACGCAGCGCTTCGGCGTGCCGATGGGCTTCGGCGGCCCGCACGCTGCCTACATGGCCGTGCGCGACGAATTCAAGCGCCAGATGCCGGGCCGCCTCGTCGGCGTGACCGTCGACGCGCAGGGCAAGCCCGCGCTGCGCCTCGCGCTGCAAACGCGCGAACAGCACATCCGCCGCGAGAAGGCGACGTCGAACGTATGTACCGCGCAGGCGCTGCTCGCGATCATGGCGAGCATGTACGCGGTCTACCACGGCCCGCACGGCCTGAAGACGATCGCGCTGCGCGTGAACCGCATCGCGGCGCTGCTCGCCGCCGGCGTGAAGCACCTCGGCTTCGCGACCGTCAACGACACGTTCTTCGACACGCTGACGATCGACACCGGCGCGCGCACCGCGCAGATCCATGAACTCGCGAAGGCCAAGCGCATCAACCTGCGCCGCGTGAGCGACACGCAAGTCGGCGTGTCGGTCGACGAAACGACGACCCGCGACGACCTCGCCGATCTCCTCGCCGTGTTCGCCCAGGCAGCCGGCGGCACCGCGCCGACCGTCGACGCGCTGGACGCAGGCCTCGCCGGCGTCGCCGCGCTGCCGGCCGGCCTCGAGCGCACGAGCACGTACCTGACGCACCACGTGTTCAACCGCCACCATTCCGAAACCGAAATGCTGCGCTACCTGCGCAGCCTGTCGGACAAGGATCTCGCGCTCGACCGCTCGATGATCCCGCTCGGCTCGTGCACGATGAAGCTGAACGCGACGTCGGAAATGCTGCCCGTCACGTGGCCCGAATTCGGCCAGATCCACCCGTTCGCACCGGCCGAGCAGACCGTCGGCTACCGCGAGATGATCGACCAGCTCGAGCAGATGCTCGTCGCGGCCACCGGCTACGCGGCCGTGTCGCTGCAGCCGAACGCCGGCTCGCAGGGCGAGTACGCGGGCCTGCTGGTCATCCACGCTTACCACGCCTCGCGCGGCGAAGCGCATCGCGACGTGTGCCTGATCCCGGCGTCCGCGCACGGCACGAACCCGGCCTCCGCACACATGGCCGGCATGAAGGTCGTGGTCGTCGCGTGCGACGCGCAGGGCAACGTCGACATCGCCGACCTGAAGGCGAAGGCCGAACAGCATTCGAACGACCTCGCGGCGATCATGATCACGTATCCGTCGACGCACGGCGTGTTCGAACAGAACGTCCGCGAGATCTGCGAGATCGTCCATGCGCACGGCGGCCAGGTGTACGTCGACGGCGCGAACATGAACGCGATGGTCGGCCTGACCGCGCCGGGCCAGTTCGGCGGCGACGTGTCGCACCTGAACCTGCACAAGACCTTCTGCATCCCGCACGGCGGCGGCGGCCCGGGCGTCGGCCCGGTCGCGGTCGGCGCGCACCTCGCGAAGTTCCTGCCGAACCAGCGTTCGACCGGCTACGCACGCGCGGAAGACGGCATCGGCGCGGTGTCGGCGGCACCTTACGGCTCGGCGTCGATCCTGCCGATCTCGTGGATGTACATCGCGATGATGGGCGCGAAGAACCTGACCGCCGCCACCGAAACCGCGATCCTCAACGCGAACTACATCGCGAAGCGCCTCGCGCCGCACTACCCGGTGCTGTATTCGGGCCCGGGCGGGCTGGTCGCGCACGAGTGCATTCTCGACCTGCGTCCGCTCAAGGAAACGAGCGGCATCAGCGTCGACGACGTCGCGAAGCGCCTGATGGACTACGGCTTCCACGCACCGACGATGAGCTTCCCGGTGCCGGGCACGCTGATGGTCGAGCCGACCGAATCGGAATCGCAGGAAGAACTCGACCGCTTCATCGCCGCGATGATCGCGATCCGCGACGAAATCCGCGCAGTCGAGGAAGGCCGCGCCGATCGCGAGGACAACCCGCTGCGTCACGCGCCGCACACGGCAGCCGTCGTCACCGCGAACGAATGGCCGCACGCGTACTCGCGCGAGCAGGCTGCGTACCCGGTCGCGTCGCTGGGCACGAACAAGTACTGGCCGCCGGTCGGCCGTGCGGACAACGCCTACGGCGACCGCAACCTGTTCTGCTCGTGCGTGCCGATGTCGGAATACGCATAACGCCCGCTGCACACCGGAGTCCGCCATGACCGAACCGCACGCAACCGCCGGTTGCGTGCGGTTTTTGCGTTCATCTCCCGACCATCCGGTTCACGCTCGCCCGCCAATCCGGCTAACATCAAACGCGATCCAGCCAATCAAGGAGTTCCGCATGGTGCGTCCGATGTTTCCGGGCCATGGTGCAGTGCCGAAGCGGGCGCGCACGCGCCGTTTCGCGCCGCTGCTCGTCGCGTCGCTGTCGTTTGCCGCTGCCGGCCTCGGCGCGGCCGGCAATGCGCATGCCGCGATGAATTTCTGCGCGGCGCCCGCATTGCAGGCGAGCGAGACGACGCAGGCCGAGCCGGGTGTGCAGGCGCTGATCCGCAGCGTCGACGCGCACATCGGCGACCAGCCGAAGGCGATGGCGCGCGTGCACACCGAGGGCACGCTGCCGCACGAAGGCATCTACGACCAGAGTGCCGAAGCGCTGAAGGACATGGAGCTGATGCGCGACGCCGCGCTCGCATGGCGCGTGACGAATGCGCCGCGTTATCTGCAGCTCGTCGACCGCTTCCTGTCCGCGTGGGTTTCGACTTACCAGCCGAGCTTCAACCCGATCGACGAGACGCGCTTCGACAGCCTGATCATCGCGTACGACATGACGGCGAGCGCGCTGCCGGTCAAGACGCGCAACGCAACGGCGGCCTTCATCGCGAAGCTGGGCGCCGGCTACGTCGCGCAGGTGGATGCGCAAAAGCGGCCGCTCACCGGCATCTGGCGCAACAACTGGCAGAGCCACCGGATCAAGCTGATCGCGCTGTCCGCGTTCACGCTCGGCGACCGCAAGATGATGAACGCCGCGCAGCGGCTGTTCGTCGAGCATCTCGCGGACAACATCGGCCCGGACGGCAAGACCTGGGATTTCGACGAACGCGATGCGCTGCATTACGCGGTGTACGACCTGCAGCCGCTGGTGACGGCCGCGCTGGCCGCGCGCCGCTTCAACCGCAACTGGCTGCGCGAGCGCGGCGCGAACGGCGCGACGCTCGCGGCGGCGCTCGACTGGCTCGTGCCGTATGCGCTCGGCGAGAAGACCCACGAGGAATTCGTGAATTCGCCGGTGCCGTTCGACGCGAAACGCCGCGAAGCCGGCTTGCCCGGCTACACGGGGCAGTGGGACCCGAAAAACGCCACCGAACTCTTTCATCTGGCCGCGCGGCTCGACGGGCGCTATGCCCGCGTCGCGCGGCAGCTATCCCCCATGCCGCCCGCATGGCTGGCCGCGTGCCTGCCATTGCAGGCGCGCTAGCACTATTCTTAAAGCAAGGCAGGAATCGAAATGGCAGTCAGCGTGTTTGACCTCTTCAAGATCGGCATCGGTCCGTCCAGTTCGCATACGGTCGGACCGATGCGCGCGGCGCTGATGTTCGTCCAGGGCCTCGAACGCGACGGGCTGCTCGACGCGACGGCGCACGTGAAGGTCGAGCTGTACGGCTCGCTGGGTGCGACCGGAAAGGGCCACGGCACCGACCGCGGCGTGATGCTCGGCCTGCTCGGCGACGCGCCCGACACCGTCGATCCCGAGACGATCGACGCGCGGCTCGAAGACATCCGCAAGACGAAGCAGCTCGCGCTGCTCGGCACGCACCCGGTGCCGTTCGTGCTGAAGGAGAACATCGCATTCTACCGGCAGGCGCTGCCCGAGCATCCGAACGGGATGAAACTGCGCGCGTCCGACGCGAACGATACGGTGCTGGTCGAACGGACCTACCTGTCGGTCGGCGGCGGCTTCGTCGTGACGGCCGGCGCGCCGAACACGAAGGTGCTGAGCGCGGCCGAGCAGATGACGCACCCGTTTCGCACCGGCGCCGAGCTGCTCGCGCTGACCGAATCGACCGGCAAGTCGATCGCGCAACTGATGTGGGAAAACGAGCGTGCGTGGCACACCGAGGAAGAAACGCGCGACGGGCTGCTGAAGATCTGGGCCGTGATGCAGTCGTGCGTGTCGCGCGGCTGCGGGATCGGCAACCCGGAGGCCGACGGCAACCTGCCCGGCCCGTTCCAGGTCAAGCGCCGCGCGCCGCAGCTGTATCGCGCGCTGACCGGCAACCCGGAGCGCGCGCTGCAGGACCCGCTGTCGATGGTCGACTGGATCAACCTGTACGCGATCGCCGTCAACGAGGAAAACGCGGCCGGCGGCCGTGTGGTCACCGCGCCGACCAACGGCGCGGCCGGCATCATCCCGGCGGTGCTGCATTACTACACGCGCTTCACGCCGGGCGCGAACGAGCAAGGCGTGATCGACTTCCTGCTGACGGCTGCCGCGATCGGCGTTCTTTACAAGCTCAACGCGTCGATTTCGGGTGCGGAAGTGGGCTGCCAGGGCGAAGTGGGCGTCGCGTGCTCGATGGCGGCCGGCGCGCTCGCGGCCGTGCTCGGCGGCACGCCGCGCCAGGTCGAGAACGCGGCCGAGATCGGGATGGAGCACAACCTCGGACTCACCTGCGACCCGGTCGGCGGGATGGTGCAGATCCCGTGCATCGAGCGCAACGCGATGGCGTCGGTGAAGGCCGTCAACGCCGCGCGCATGGCGCTGCGCGGCGACGGCTCGCACTACGTGTCGCTCGACTCGGTGATCAAGACGATGCGCGAGACGGGCGCCGACATGAAGACGAAGTACAAGGAAACGTCGCGCGGCGGGCTGGCGGTGAATATCGTCGAGTGCTGATGTCTGGAGCCGGCGGTAGCGCGGGGCGGATCGCTACCCCGCATTACCGCCGGACATGACACCCGACGCTAGTCGTTCAGCCAATTCTCCAGCCGCAATCCCGGATAGCTGACGAAATCCCGCTCGTTGTTGGTCACGAGGACGACGTCGAGCGACACCGCATGAGCCGCGATCAATTTATCGAGGTGATCCTTCTTCCGCTCGCGGGCGGCCTCGCGAACCGGGCCGTACGCTTGCGCAGCCGCGACGTCGAACGGCGCGACAGGAATATCGTCGATCAGCGCGGCAAGATTGCGCCGCTCCCGCGCAGGACTCGCGCACACGGCGACACCGTACTCCAGCTCGGCGTACGTGATCGCCGACATCACGACGTCCCCCGTGTAACACTGCGCAAATCGTCTCGCGACCGGCTCCGGCTGATGCCTCATCAAATAGATGCACATGTTGGTGTCGAGCATGTAGCGCGGCATCACACCCCCTCGCGTTCGGCCTGCTCCTGATCCCCGCGCCCTTCGACCATGAAGTCCGGCCCGAACTTCGCGAATTTCCGGAGTGCCTGGGTCAAAGGCCGCCGCATCGGCCGAATACGGATTTCGTCACCCACGCGCTCGATTTCCAGCTCGATATCGCTGCGCTCATAGGCGAGGTCGGCGGGAATCCGCACGGCCTGCGAGTTGCCGTTCCGGAATACCTTCGTGGTATGCATGTCGATCTCCGCTCGGATGTACATAGGATGTACATTATCCGATGCGGGCTGCGATGTAAATCCATGTGTGTACATAAGCCTTCCAATGGCGTTCCGTGCGTCGATTGGCCGTGAAGCACCGATTCGCCGCTGAACGCCCACTTTTCACCATCGCCTCCGTGCACACAAGCTGGCCGTTCGGCCAACCGAAGCCGGCGCATGGAACACGTGCCGCCCGACTCGCTCCGCGTTCCGACACTTTTCAGCAGCCGGCGTACCGGCGGCCGGCCAACGGGCGTAAGCTGTACGTCCCGCTACCCAGGGAGACGGCAACCCATGTCGCATTCCAAGGATCTCGAGCCGCGCGCCACCACCGGCGCACGACTGCTCGTCGATGCGTTGCTCGCCAATCACGTCGAACGCGCGTTCTGCGTGCCGGGCGAGAGCTTCCTCGCCGTACTCGACGCGCTGGCGGACGACACCGCGCGCATCCAGACGGTCGTCTGCCGCCACGAAGCGGCGGCGGCGAACATGGCGGAGGCGGTCGGCAAGCTGACCGGCCGCCCCGGCATCGCATTCGTCACGCGCGGCCCCGGCGCGACCCATGCGTCGATCGGCGTGCACACCGCGTTCCAGGATTCGACGCCGATGATCCTGTTCGTCGGCCAGTGCGCACGCGAGCACCTCGACCGCGAAGCCTTCCAGGAAATCGACTACCGCCGGATGTTCGGCCAGATGGCGAAATGGGTCGCGCAGATCGACGACCCGCGCCGCATTCCCGAATACCTGAGCCATGCGTTCCACGTCGCGACCTCCGGCCGTCCCGGCCCGGTCGTGATCGCGCTGCCGGAAGACGTGCTGTCCGAAGCGTGCGCGCCGCAGCCGGTCGCACCGGCCGCGAAACGCATCGCGGCATCGCCGTCGGCCGCACAGCTCGACGAGCTGCGCGAACGGCTCGCGCGCGCCGAGCGGCCGCTCGCGATCGTCGGCGGCAGCGGCTGGACGCCCGATGCGTGCGCGAACCTGCGCACCTTCGTCGAGCGCTGGCAGTTGCCGGTCGCATGCGCATTCCGCTTCCAGGACACGTTCGACAACGCACACCCGAACTACGCGGGCGACGTCGGCCTCGGGATCAATCCGGCGCTCGGCAAGCGCATCCGCGACGCCGACCTGCTGCTCGTGATCGGGCCGCGCCTCGGCGAAGCGACGACGGGCGGCTACACGCTGCTCGACATCCCGAAAACGCGCCAGACGCTGATCCACGTGCATCAGGGCGCGGATGAACTCGGCCGCGTATATGCGGCGGATCTGCCGATCGTGTCCGGGATGCCCGAGATCGCGGCGCCGCTCGCCGCGCTCGAGCCGCCGGCACAGCCGGCGTGGGCCGGCACGGCCGCCGACGCGCATCGCGCGTACCGCGAATGGCATGCGCCGCTGCCGATGCCGGGCGACGTCCAGCTCGGCGACGTGATGGTGCAGCTGCGCGAACGCCTGCCGCACGACGCGATCCTGACCAACGGCGCCGGCAACTACGCGATCTGGCTGCACCGCCACTTCGCGTACCGGCACTTCCGCTCGCAGCTCGCGCCGACCAGCGGCGCGATGGGCTACGGGCTGCCCGCCGCGCTGGCCGCGAAGTCGCTGTACCCGTCGCGCGCCGTCGTCGCGCTCGCCGGCGACGGCTGTTTCATGATGGCCGGCAACGAGCTCGCGACCGCGATGCAGTACGGGCTGAACATCGTCGCCATCGTCGTCAACAACGGGCATTTCGGCACGATCCGCATGCATCAGGAGCGCAACTATCCGGGCCGCGTGCACGGCACCGGGCTCACGAACCCCGATTTCGCCGCCTATGCGCGCGCATTCGGCGCGCATGGCGAGACGGTCGAGCGCACCGCGGACTTCGCCCCGGCGCTGGAACGCGCGCTGACCTGCGGGCTGCCGGCGCTGATCGAGATCCGCATCCCGCAGGACGCCAGCACGCCGGCCGCGACTCTCGAGCAGATCCGCGAACAGGGCCGCCGCGCGCGCGGCGAATGATCGTGGAAATGCGTGCCGCGCCGGCTGGCCCCGCGTTGTCGCACGACGACGCGCTGGCCCACCCCGGCACGCTGCTTGCGCCCGACGGCACGCTCGTCGCGCCGTACGACCTCGAGCGCGGCACCGGTCGTGCGGAAGGCCACGTGCCGGCCGCGTCGGCGCTCGGCCTGCTGCACGCCGCGCATCGCCCGTTCCGGCTCGACTACGGCTGTGCGACGGATGTGCACGTGATCAACGGAATGGGCGTCGCACTCGGCGACTCGGTGATCGGGCTGACCGCGCTCGCCGCCCTGCGCGCCATGCATCCGGGCCTGCGCTTCACGCTGTACCGGCCGGCCCGCGCGCCGCGCTACGTCGACGCGCTGTATGCGCTCGCCGCCGACGTCGTCGCGCCCTCGCGCCAGCTGCCATGCGCCGTCGAAACGCTGCCCGCACACGCGCCGTGCATCGATCTCGGCAATCATCTGTACTGGCCCGCATTCGCGCGGCTGCCGATGGTCGACTTCTTTCTCGACGCGCTCGGCGCGGATCCGGCCGCCGTGCCGGCCGCCGCGAAGCGCAATCGCTGGCTCGCGCAGTTGCGCCTGCCCGCGCTGCCGGCCGAGTGGCGGCGACCGTACGTGCTGTTCTGCCCGAACGCGAGCACCGCGGTGCGCAGCGTGCCGCCGGCGCTGCGCGCGGCGTTCGTCGAACGGCTGGCACACCGCTACGGGCTGCCGGTGGTCGGGTTCGGCCCCGTCGCGCATCCGGCCTACGTCGACGTGAGCCGCGACGCGGCCGACACAGCGGGCTTCATTGCATGGGTCAAGGGGGCGAGCGTGCTGTTTGCGCCCGACACGGCCGCGCTGCATCTCGCCGACGGCTTCGACGTGCCGACGCTCGGCTGTTTCACGACGATCGCGCCGGCGCTGCGCGTGCGCGACTATCCGCATTGCGCGCCGGTTGCACTCGACGTGCCGGACGCATTGCACGGACGGCATCGCAGCGAGCGGCCGGACGATCTCGCGGCGGTCGAGGCCGCTTACCGGGCGATCGACTGGGATGCGCTGCCGTGGCCGGCGCCGCGCGAAGCGGCAGCCGGCGCCTGACAGCGAAACCGGCCGCCGTAGCGGCATCCACGCGCCGCCGCGCTGCTCACCCGGCAGCCACCATCGCCGCGCGGTCGCGCAGCGTTTCCGACGGCCGCTTGCCGAACAGCCGCCGGTAGTCGGTCGCGAACTGGCTCAGATGCCAGAAACCCCACGCTTCCGCGACGTCCTGCACCGAACCGGCCGCCCGCCCGCACAGGTCGCGCCGCGCGCCGTTCAGCCGCAGCGTGCGCAGATAGGTCGCGGGCGCCATGCCGAGCACGTCCTGGAAACAGTACTGCAGCGTGCGCCGGCTCACGTGAAGCTGCTCGCACAGCTCGGGTACGCCGACCGGCCGCGTGCGATGGGCGAGCACGTATTCGCGTGCCTGCTCGACGATCCAGCGCCGCGTCGACGGTGCGCCGCCGGCCCCGTCGTCCGCCGGTTGCGCGCACGCGTCGAACAATGCGGCCAGCACCTCGGCCTGCAGGTCGTCGCGCTGCGCGTCCGGCAGCGGGCCGCCCACGGCCGCCGCGCCGTCGAGCCGGCGGCCGAGCAGCGCACACAGCCGCGCGAGCCGCGTGTCGCCGACCTGGATCACGTGCTGCGTGAACAGCCGCTCGTCGAGCGCGCGGTGTTCGACTTCCTCCGCATAACGGCGCAGCACGTCGCCGCGCACGACGACGCCATAGATCGAGAACTGCGCAGGCGTCAGCAATTCGAATTCGACGTTGCCGGGCCGGAACGCGAGCGCGCCGGGCCCGATGCGGCACGCATCGACGCGCGCCGTGCCGTCGCTCACCAGCGGGACGCCGAACCAGTACGCATCGCCGCGCACCTCGCACGCCTGGCGCAGCAGGTGGCTGGTCGATTCGCGAAACAGTTTCATCGTGTCGAGCGGCAGCTCGGTCAGCGTGCCGATGAAGCGGCCGGCCGCGAGCTGGTCGTAGGTCTGTCGCCAGCCGATCAGGTTGCGCGCCTGCTCGTCGGCGTCGTGCGCGACGCTGACCACGGCCTGGCCGGCCAACGCGTCGTCACCCTGCGCGCTGCACCGCGTATCCGCGGCCGTCGGCTCGTCGATGCACTCCACTCGTTGATCCATCGTGTTCTCCTCACCTGCCCGGAACCGCGTCCATCACGCAAGTCCCGTGCCGAACCGCACGGTCCGGCGACAAGCCCGTCATTCCACGCCGCCCGGCCGATGCACGCCATGCGGGCGCACCCGGAGACGGCGTGCCGCGCACCATGCGGGTGCGGCATCTGCACGGCCGGCGGCCGGCCGCCGCGAGAGGCCGCGCGGGCCGCGGGCTACGCGCCGGGCCGCAACCGCACGACCCGCGTGCCGCAGTTGCCATATGCCTGCACGACCGCCAGTTCGACGATCGGGCTGCCGGCCGGCCAGGGCGCCGCGTCCGCTTCCGGCAGATCGGTACGCAACGTCGCGCGGCCGTTGATCCGGTAGCGGATGCCGCGCACGAAATCGATGAACAGCAACCCGACGCCGCCATCGCAAGCACGCGCATCGAGCCGCTCGCCTGCGCCGCGCATCGGCAGCGCGAAACGCAGCGTCTTCGTGTCGATCACGCGCACGACCGGCCACAGATCGCCGTTCGCGTCGCGCCTGCTCTGCACGATGTCGCAGGTCACGAGCGCCGGTCCGCCGCTCGTCGCGCCGACGAACATGAACGGCTGCGACTCGACGAACTGCCGCACGCCGATGCTCAGCCGCGTCGTCACGACGTCGCTCATCCGCTCGGCTTCGTCGGCGACGCCGAACCGGCGATGCGCGTCGAGCTCACCCGCGTGGAACACCGGGTGGCGCGGATAGGATCGGGGCGGTTCTGCCATGCGGGTTTCCGTCGGGCCCATCGGTGCGCGATGCGACTGCCGATGCCGTTACCGGCACAGGCCGCCGGCAACGCGCAGCCGCGACCGCGTATCGAATGTCGAGGGACAAAAACAGCGAAGTGCCGGACGAACGGTCGCCGGCGTATTGATTGTGTCGGCGCGGGCACCGCCCGACGGCCGGACAGGCTTCGTCCGGCCGTCGAACCTTCCGCGAAATCCGCCACCGGCCGCAACCGGCAACCGTACCGGCCAGCGTTGCGCTGCTGGCCGGCTCCGGCACTTCGCCGCCTGCTTCGGCGATCAGAAGAATCCGAGCGCCTCGGCCTGGTAGCTGACCAGCAGGCACTTCGTCTGCTGATAGTTCGACAGCGCCATCTTGTGCGTCTCGCGGCCGATGCCCGACTGCTTGTAGCCGCCGAACGCCGCATGCGCCGGGTACAGGTGGTAGCAGTTGGTCCACACGCGGCCGGCCTCGACCTCGCGGCCCATCCGGTACGCACGCGTGCCGTTGCGCGTCCACACGCCCGCGCCGAGCCCGTAGAACGTGTCGTTCGCGAGTTCGATCGCTTCCTGTTCGTCCTTGAACGTCATCACCGACGCCACCGGCCCGAAGATCTCTTCCTGGAACACGCGCATCTTGTTGTTGCCGAGCAGCATCGTCGGCTTCACGTAGTAGCCCGTGCCGAGGTCGGCCCCCGGCGCCGTGCGCTCGCCGCCCGTCAGGCATTGCGCGCCTTCGCCGCGGCCGATGTCGATGTACGACAGGATCTTGTCGAGCTGCTGCTGCGACGCCTGCGCGCCGATCATCGTCTGCAGGTCGAGCGGGTGGCCGGCCTTGATGCGCTCGACGCGCGCGACGGCCTTCTCGATGAAGCGCTCGTAGATCGATTCCTGGATCAGGATCCGCGACGGACACGTGCACACTTCGCCCTGGTTCAGCGCGAACATCGCGAGGCCTTCGAGCGCCTTGTCGAGGAACGCGTCGTCCTGGTCGAGCACGTCGGCGAAGAAGATGTTCGGGCTCTTGCCGCCCAACTCGACCGTCGACGGAATCAGGCTGTCGGCCGCCGCACGCAGGATGTGCTTGCCGACCGGCGTCGAGCCGGTGAACGCGATCTTCGCGATGCGCTTGCTGGTCGCGAGCGCTTCGCCCGCTTCCTTGCCGAAGCCGTTGACGATGTTGATCGTGCCGGCCGGGAACAGGTCGCCGATCAGCTCCATCAGCACCAGCACCGACGCGGGCGTCTGCTCGGCCGGCTTCATCACCACGCAGCAGCCGGCCGCGAGCGCCGGCGCGAGCTTCCACGCGGCCATCAGCAGCGGGAAGTTCCACGGAATGATCTGCCCGACGACGCCGAGCGGCTCGTGGAAGTGATAGGCGACGGTGTTGTCGTCGATTTCCGAAATGCCGCCTTCCTGCGCGCGGATGCAGCCCGCGAAATAGCGGAAGTGGTCGACCGCGAGCGGCAGGTCGGCTGCCATCGTCTCGCGCAGCGGCTTGCCGTTGTCGATCGTCTCGGCCACCGCGAGCAGCTTCAGGTTCTTTTCCATCCGGTCGGCGGCGGCGAGCAGCAGGTTCGCGCGCTCGGCCACCGACGTCTTGCCCCACTTGCGGCGGGCGGCATGCGCGGCGTCGAGCGCGACGTCGATGTCCTCGGCGCTCGAGCGCGGCACGCGGCAGAACGGCTTGCCGTTGATCGGCGACACGTTCTCGAAATACTCGCCCTTCACCGGCGGAACCCACTTGCCGCCGATGTAGTTGTCGTACTGCTGACGATACGGATATTCGACGTCGAGGCCCAGTTGCTTCAGGTCAAACGGGTTCATACATGTCTCCTGTTCATCGTGCTTGGCTTGTGTGAATACAGCGCCGGTTGGATTGCGCTGCACCTTTTACGCAACATGCGTGCCAAACGGAGTCGAGACGAAACGGGAACGGTGCGCCCGGCCGCTCGCGGCTGGCGTGGCGCGCGCGCGATGAACGGGTGTACCGATTCTGAACACCGCGCCGGCACACCGGCGCGGCAGGTGTTCGGATTTTCCACAGTGTCGATGCACAGCGGCGCACCGCGTGTGACGCCCGATGCGTGGCATGTCGCTTGCGTGCCGACACCGTATTCGCACGCATCGGCCACCCGCCGACCGACACCATGAGCGACCCCGCCCCCCTGAGCGACGACGCCGTCGCGTTCATCCGCGAACAGGCATTCCTGATCGTCGCGACCGCCAATACGGCGGGCGACAGCGACTGTTCGTACCGCGGCCGGCAGCCGCGCGCGGACGGTTCGCTCTGCCCGCTCGTCGACCTGCCCGATCGCCGCACGCTGGTGCTGCCCGATTTCGCAGGCAACAACCTGTTCAACACGATCGGCAACCTGCTCGTGAATCCGGCAATCGCGCTGCTGTTCGTGGATTTCGTCGGGCAGACGACGTGGCTCGTGCAGGGACGCGCGACGATCGACGAGGATGCGGGAAGCCGTGCGCATCTGTGGCCCGATGCGCTGCGTTACGTGGTCGTTGACGTCGAGCGGGCGCACGCGCGGGCTGATGAAGCACTGCCGCCGCTCGTGCTGGCGTGACGCGCGGCGTTCCCGCACTTCGCCGCTGTCGAAACAAGGCCGCTGACACTGCGTTGCCGCGGCGCGTATCGACGTGATGCGTCGGTTCGATCATCGGGACGGCGGCGCAACGCAGCGCTCGAGGGCTCGAGGATGATTCGCACCGGAAGCGGATCGTCGGTGCGCGGTTGCGGTGAAGACGAAATGCACGAACGCCCCGCACGCCATTACCGTCACGCCAACGCCCAACAGCCCCCCTCACCGCCCGCTCGTCTCCACGCAATCCGGTTCGGTCCGGCGATGCGCCAGCGTTTCGGCATGCGGAGGCTCATCTGCATCCTCCTGCGCGTCAGCATCGGCTTCCGCCGGCCGCGCGCCGAGAAACGCGAACACCACGCCCGCACACAGCACCGTCACGACCGCCAGGCCGAGCAGCAGCCGATCGAACGCATGCGTATAACTCGCGAGCAGCGCCGCACGGCCGACACCCGGCAACACGGCCGCCGCGCCGGCGAGATCGCCGGTCGCGAGCCGCGCGGCCGCCCGCAGCGTCGCGCCGGACGCGTCTGACGTACCGCCTGTCGCCGGCGATAAATCGGCATGCGCGAGCGCCGCCAGCACCGCCCCGACGATCGCGAGCGCGATCCCTTCGCCGGCCACGCGCGTCGTGCTGAAAATCCCGGTCGCCATCCCCGCGCGCGCCTTCGGCACGACGCTGACCGACAACCCGTCCATCAGCCCCCACGGCATGCCGGCCCCGACGCCGATCGCGAGCATCGGAGCGATCGCCGCCGGCCCCGCGCCGCCGCGCAGCGCGATGCCCAGCCACACGAGCCCCGCGGCCGCGATCAGCAGCCCGATCCCGGAGATCACGCCGGGCGACAGCCAGCGCGTGAGCGTCGCCGCGACGAGCGGGACGATCAGCATCGGCGCGGAAATCGCGAGCATCAGCCAGCCCGCGTCGATTTCGCTGAAGCCGTCGATGCCGATGAAGCGCAGCGGCAGCACGACCAGCAGCACGATGTAGCAGCAGCAGGTCGACACCGGCAGCACCTGCACGCCGACGAAGCGGGCAATGCGAAACAGCGACAGGTCGAGCATCGGCCGCGCCACGCGCGTCTCGATCGCGACGAACGCCGCCGCACCGAGCGCCGCGCCCGCCAGCAGCGCGACGACGAGCGGATCCGCCCAGCCGCGCGCGGGCGCCTCGATCACGCCGAACGTGAACGACGTCAGCGCGGCGGTGAACGCGGCCGTGCCGGGCCAGTCGAGCCCCGTCGCATGCGGATCGCGCGACTCGTGCATGCGCGGCAGCCCGACGCCGAGCGACAGCACGCCGGCCACCGCGCTCGTGACGAAGATCGCGCGCCAGCCGTAGTGCGCGATCAGGCAGCCGGCGAGCACGGGCCCGAACGCGAGCCCGATCCCGAACGTCGTACCGAGCAGGCTGAACGCACGCGTGCGCGCCGCGCCGTCGAACTCCTGCGCAAGCGCCGCCGTGCCGCCCGCGAGCGCCGCGGCCGCCGCAAGCCCTTGCGCGGCACGCAGCCAATCGACCGCGCGCATCGACGGCGCGAACGCGAGCGCAACCGACATCAGCGTGAAGCCGCCGACGCCGATCGCGAACACGCGCTTGCGGCCGAACTGGTCGGCGAGCGCGCCTGCCGCCATCAGGAAGCTGCCGAACGCGAGCATGAATGCGTTGGTGATCCAGTTCATCGCAACCGGGCCGCCATGCAGGTCGCGGCCGATCGCGGGCGTCGCGACCGCCCCGCCCGAAAACGACAGCGGCAGCGCAACGGCGGCCATGCAGACGGCGGCCAGCACCCACGCACGCCGGCGTGCCGACTGCGTCGAAGCGGCTGAAAAAGGCTGATCCATCATCGCTCCTCGAAAAGCCGGCGCGGACGCGCCGTCAGAGCGACAGAAGATAAATCCGATTCAATCCGCGAAAAACCACGCGAAGCTCCGGATATAGCGGACTAAAATTCCGTAATTGCCATTCACCGAACCAGTCCGCTTATATCGATGGAAAACCTGAACGGCATCGCCGCCTTCGTGCGCACCGCCGAAGCGCTCAGCTTCGTCGCGGCCGGCCGTGCGCTCGGCATCTCGGCATCGGCGGTCGGCAAGACGATCGCGCGGCTGGAGCAGTCGCTCGGCGTGCGCCTGTTCAACCGCACGACGCGGCGCGTCACGCTGACCGACGAAGGGCGCCACTTCTACGAACGCTGCCAGCGCATCCTCGAGGATTTCCGCGATGCCGAAGCGACCGTGACGGCGTCCGCGCAGCGCCCGCGCGGCAAGCTGCGCGTGAGCCTGCCGGTGATCGGCTACCGGTTCCTGCTGCCGGTGCTGCCCGAATTCAGGCAGCGCTATCCGGACGTCGAGCTCGACCTGGATTTCAACGACCGGATGGTGGATGTCGTCGAAGGCGGCTTCGACGCGGTGATCCGCAGCGGTCCGCTGTCGGATTCGAGCCTGATGTCGCGGCGGCTCGGCCCGTTCGCGTTCGTGCTGTGCGCGACGCCCGCGTATCTCGCGCAGGCCGGCACGCCGCATGCACCGCGCGATCTCGACACGCACGATTGCGTGCGCTACTGCTTCCCGACCACCGGCAAGCTGCAGGACTGGGCGCTCGCCACCGACGACGGCACGCCGCTGAAACTGCGCACCGCGATGACCTGCAACAACATGGAAGCGCTGCGCGGCGCGGTCATGTCGGGGCTCGGCATCGGCTACATGCCCGACTTCCTCGCGCGCGACGCGCTGGACAGCGGCGCGCTCGTCACCGTGCTCGACGCCTACCGGATCGCGCCGGGGCAATTCTCGATCGTCTGGCCGTCGAGCCGGCAGTTGTCGCCGAAGCTGCGCGTGTTCGTCGACTTCGTGTGCGAGCGGCTGTTCAGGTAGCCGCCCGGCGCGCCGTCACTCCGCCTCGATCCGCTCCGCTTCCGCCTGCGGCAGCAGCGCATCGCTGTCGTCCTTCAACCCGACGCCCGTGAGGCCCAGCCGGCGCGCATGCGTCATCAGGTAATGCAGCTTGTGCGCCGCGGCGGCATGCGGCAGCCCTTCGGGCCGCACGTTCGAGATGCAGTTGCGCAGCGCGTCGTGGCAGCCGACCTTCGGCCCCCACGTGAGGTACACGCCGAGGCTGTCCGGCGAGCTGAGCCCCGGCCGTTCGCCGATCAGCATCGCGACGACCTGCGCGCGCAGCAGCTCGCCGATCTCGTCGCCGAGCGCGACGCGCGCCTGCGTCGCGACCACCACCGGCCCGATCCGCCAGCCGTCCGCGTCGAGCCGCGGACGCACGGCCGCCAGCAGCGGCAGCGCCTGCTTCGCGGCCGCGAACGCCGACAGCCCGTCGCCGACCACGAACACCACGTCCGGCGCGTCGTCGAGCGCCGCGCCGTAACCGGCCAGCAGCGCGCGCCCGTCGTCGGACAGCTTGCGGCCGAGGTCGGGCCGGCGCAGGTAATGCTGACGGTCGGGCGCCGCGCTCTGCACGCCGAGCGTCGCGAAGCCCGCCGCGTCGATCTCGCGCCGCAGCGCGTCCGCATCGAGCGGCTGGTGCACCGCGTCGCGCGCCTGCGCGTGCGACAGATTGAACGCGAGCAGCGGCGCGGTCGGCAGGCTGTTGCCCGCGCGGCCGAGCGCGATCCGTGCGTTCGTGAACGACTTCAGCTGCGCCCACGGATTCTTCTCGACGGCGTCGCTCATGCGGAAATCCCCATCCAGTCGTTCGCGCCCGCGAGCAGCGGCACGCGCGCGCTCGCGGCGCGCAGCGCACCGTGCGCGTCGGCGATCTCCATCGTCTCCAGCCACTCCTCGAACTCGGGCGCGCGGCGCAAGCCGAGCACGTCGCGCACGTACAGCTGATCGTGAAACGACGTGCTCTGGTAGTTCAGCATCACGTCGTCCGCGCCCGGAATCCCCATGATGAAGTTGATGCCGGCCGCACCGAGCAGCGTCAGCAGCGTGTCCATGTCGTCCTGGTCGGCCTCCGCGTGGTTCGTGTAGCAGATGTCGCACCCCATCGGCACGCCGAGCAGCTTCCCGCAGAAGTGGTCCTCGAGCCCCGCTCGGATGATCTGCTTGCCGTCGTACAGGTATTCGGGCCCGATGAAGCCGACCACCGTGTTCACGAGGAACGGGTCGAACTTGCGCGCAACCGCGTACGCGCGCACTTCGCAGGTCTGCTGGTCGACGCCGAAGTGAGCATTCGCTGACAACGCGCTGCCCTGCCCGGTCTCGAAATACATCAGGTTGTTGCCGACGGTGCCGCGCTTGAGCGACAACGCGGCCTCGTGCGCCTCGCCGAGCAGCGCGAGCGAGATCCCGAAACTCGCATTCGCCTTTTCGGTGCCCGCGATCGACTGAAAGACGAGATCGACCGGCGCGCCCTTCTCGATCGCCGCGATCGTGTTCGTCACGTGCGTCAGCACGCACGACTGCGTCGGCACGCCGTAGCGCTCGCGAAACGCGTCGATCATCGCGAGCAGCTTCACGATCGCCGCGAGGCTGTCGGTCGCCGGGTTGATGCCGATCATCGCGTCGCCGCAGCCGTACATCAGCCCGTCGAGCATCGACGCGGCGATGCCCTTCACGTCGTCGGTCGGGTGGTTCGGCTGCAGCCGCACCGACATCCGGCCGGCGAGCCCGACCGTGTTGCGAAAGCGCGTGACCACGCGGCGCTTGCGGGCGCCGGCGATCAGGTCCTGGTTGCGCATCAGCTTCGACACGGCCGCGACCATCTCGGGCGTGAGGCCCGGCGCGATCCGTTCGAGCGCGGCGCCGTCGGCAACCGGCGACAGCAGCCAGTTGCGGAAATCGCCGACCGTCAGATGCGAGATTTCGGCGAACGCGGCCGCGTCGTGATCGTCGAGGATCAGGCGCGTGACTTCGTCGTGTTCGTACGGAATCACCGCTTCGTTCAGGAACGCTTTCAGCGGCACGCCCGCGAGCGCGATCTTCGCGGCGACCCGCTCCTCCTCGCTCGCCGCCGCGACGCCGGCGAGCTGGTCGCCCGAGCGCAGCGGGCTCGCCTTCGCGAGCAGCGTCTTCAGGTCCGCGAAACGGTACGTGCGCGGGCCGATCGTCTCCGTATAGGACATCGTTCGAATCTCCTTGCCAAATGCCGACGGCGCGCCCCGCTCGGCAGGGCGCGCCGGATGCCGTCAGGAACGGCCGTTCGCGTTCGTCATGCTCATTCCTCGAGCAGCGCGTCGCCCGGCGCGCTCGCGCGCTGCGAGCGCGTCGCGAGGAAGTACGCGTAGCCGAGCGCGAGGATCGCGACGAACACCATCGCCACCAGCCCGTTGAAATACACCATCGTACCGAGGCAAATCAGGGCGGCAACGATCGCGAACGCCGGGAAGAACGGGTACAGCGGCGCGCGGAACGGCCGCGCCATGTTCGGCTGCGAACGGCGCAGCTTGAACAGCGCCGCCATGCTTACGATATACATCACGATCGCGCCGAACACCGACATCGTCACGATGTTCGCGGTGAGCGTCTGGCCGCCGAACTGAATCAGCTCGTCGCTGTAGATCGCCGCGATGCCGACCACGCCGCCCGCGAGGATCGCGCGGTAAGGCGTCTTGAAGCGCGGATGCACCTTCGCGAGCCATTCGGGCAGATAGCCTTCGCGGGCCAGCGCGAAGATCTGGCGCGAATAGCCGAGGATGATCCCGTGGAACGACGCGACGAGCCCGAACAGCCCGAGCCACACGAGCATGTGCATCCAGCCGCTGTTCGCGCCGACGATGTACTTCATCGCCTGCGGCAGCGGGTCGTTGATGTTCGCGAGGCGGGTCCAGTCGCCCGCGCCGCCGGCGAACACCATCACGCCGACCGCCAGCGTGACGAGCGTCAGGATGCCGGCCACGTAGGCGATCGGGATCGAACGCTTCGGGTTCTTCGCTTCCTCGGCGGCCATCGCGACGCCCTCGATCGCGAGGAAGAACCAGATCGCGAACGGGATCGCCGCGAACATCCCGTGGAATGCGCCGACGCTGAAATGATCGGCGCCCGACCAGCCGCCCTTCAGGAAGTTGCTCCACGCGAAGCCCGGCGACACGACGCCCATGAACACCAGCAATTCGAAGATCGCGAACAGCGTGACGACCAGCTCGAACGTCGCGGCGATCTGCACGCCGACGATGTTCAGCGCCATGAACACGAGATACGCGCCCATCGCCGCGTTTTTCGGTTCGAGCCCCGGAAACTGCACGTGCAGGTACGCGCCGATCGCCAGCGCGATCGCGGGCGGCGCGAACACGAATTCGACGAGGGTTGCCACGCCGGCCAGATAGCCGCCCGCGGGGCCGAATGCACGCCGCGCATACGCGAACGGGCCGCCCGCGTGCGGGATCGACGTCGTGAGTTCGGTGAAGCTGAAGATGAAGGTCGTATACATCGCCGCGACGAACATCGCGGTAATCACGAAACCCAGCGTGCCCGCACTCGCCCAGCCGTAGCTCCAGCCGAAGTACTCGCCGGAAATCACGAGGCCGACCGCGATGCCCCACAACTGCCAGGTCCCGAGCGTCTGCTGCAGCGCGGGCTGGCCGGACGACTTGGCGCCGGCGGCGGGCCGGCCATTCGACTCTGCTTTCATCGGATTCTCCTGAAAGGTGCGGGCCTGTCGGCCTGCTCGACTGAGAATCGATGCTAGAGAGTCATTAAACGACGTGTTATCGAAATTCGGCAAAGATGGCCGCTGACGTTTCGCCGACGGCAACGCCGCTGCGCGCGGCTTGACCGCCCCGGCTACCCTCCTCGGGCAGCCGGGGTGGCGCGGCCGGCTTACTGGCCGCCGCCGCGCTGGTTGAACCAGCGGTCGAGCAGCTTGCCGGCCGCTTCGCGACCGCCGAGGCCGAACGACAGCGCGACCGCCACCGCGATCGCACCGAGCACGAGGCCGAACGCGAGCTGCACGATCTCGTTGGCGATGCCCATCGCGCGCAGCCCCATCGCGAACACCAGGCCGAGGATCGCGAATTGCGCGATCCGCGCGAACAGCACGCTGTGTTCGCGGTCGGCCTGCTCGATCACGCGACGCGCAAGGCTCGCGAGCCACACGCCGATCACGAGGATCACGCCGCCCGTCAGCACGTGGCCGCCGAATTCGATGAACAGCGTGACGACGTCGCGCACCTGCGTGAAACCGAGCCGGTTCGCGGCTTCGACCGCGGCGAACAGCATCGCGAAGAACACGATCAGCCGTGCGACCAGCACCGACGGCTGCAGGATCCCGGAGAACACGCGTTCGACGCCGAGCACGGCCGGCAGCCCGTCGGCGCCGGCGGCTTCCAGCAGCTTCTGCGCGAGCGATGCGACGAAGCGCGCGAAATAGAACGTGACGAGCACGATCACGATCGCCGCGACGATGTCCGGCACCGCGCCGAGGAACTGGTTCAGCATGTTGGTGGCGGGCATCGAGATCGCGTCGATCTTCAGCGCGTCGAGCGCGGAGATCAGCGTCGGCACGAACACGAACACGTAGACGATCGTGCCGATCAGGCTCGACACGCGCACCGGCGTCGGGCTGTCGAGCCGCGCGGTGAGACGATCCGCGCCGGCGGCAACCAGCAGGTTCGTCACGAGACCGCGCAGCACGCGCGCGACGACCCAGCCGACGAAGCCGATCACCGCGGCCGCAAACAGGTTCGGCACGATCGCGAGCAGCTTGTCGATCATCCCCTGCACCGGCGACAGCAGGCCGGACAGCGCGAACGACGCGAGAATCGCCGGCAGGAACATCAGGATCACGAGCCAGAACAGCACGTCGCCGAGGTAGCCGCTCATCGGCTGCATGCCCGCGCTTTCGGACAGCTTGTCGTCGACCTTGCTCGCCTTCAGCGCACGGCTCGCGAGGCTGCGCAGCAGCGACGCGATGAGCCACGCGATCAGCGTCAGCGCCGCGCCGCCGATCAGGTTCGGCAGGTAGTTGACGATGTGCGTGACGAGCAGCGAGAACGGATTGGAGACCGCGTACAGATTCAGTACGTTGAAGATCCCCACCGCGGTGACGAGCAGCACGAGCCAGAACAGCCCGCCGGCGACGATGCGCTCGACGCAGGCGCCCTGGCCGGTGCTTTCGTTGATGCGCTGGTCGACCTTCAGCGCGTTGAGCAGCCGGAGCGCGCCGGCCCGCACCACCACGGCGATCAGCCAGCCGATCACCAGGATGCCGATCGCGCCCGCGATCTTGGGCAGGTATCCGCCTAGCGTGGTCTGCAGCGACGTGATGAAGCTGGAAGCATCCATTTCTTCTTCTCCCGAAAAACGTGGCGTTGCGATTGAACATCGACGAACTACCTGCGTACTTCGAAAACCGTGCTGTGCCGCCCGAGCAACTTACCCGAGAAAAATGACGTATTCATCGGATTTCACCGTCTTTAACTTTAGTCATAGATCGCAGGGGCGGAACCCCATTTCGATGAAATAAAAAAGGGGCAGATTTAGCATGCCTACGCCTCTCCGCAAGATTTATCCATCGTGCGTGTGCTACCGTGGCGTCGATTCCTGCCGGAGCCTGCCGATGACCGTCGCCACGCAAACCGGCACGCCCGCGTGGCTGCGCCATGCGGCGCGGGTCGCGCGTATGCAATTCGCGATGCTTGCGGTATGCCGCCTGTGCCACACCGGCCGATCCGTCCGTCTAGCCGTTAAAGCGAGGAGAAGAAGGCATGTTCAAGCATGAAGTCGAGATCCGGCGGCTGCCGGAGCTGCGCGGGTATGCGGTTGCGCACACGGGTGCGTACCTGAAGGTCGGCGACGCGTTCGGGCACATCGGCGCGTGGGTCGCGCAGCACGGACTGATCGGCCCCGGCGCGAAGATGATCGGGATCTTCTACGACGATCCGGATACGACGCCCGAAGCGCAATTGCGGGCGAAAGCCTGTTTCGTGCCGGCCGACGGCGCGCCGGACGTCGCGCCGGCGCCGCCGGTCGAGCGTGTAACGATCGCGGGCGGCGATCATGCGGTGCTGCTGCACACGGGACCGTATGCGGACCTGAAAGCGGCCTACCAGTGGCTGTACGGCGACTGGCTGCGTCACTCGGGCCGCGAAGCCGCCGATGCGCCGTCGTTCGAGCTGTATCTGAACACGCCGATGGATGCGGCGCCGGCCGACCTGCAAACCGAGATTTATTTACCGCTGCGGTGAGTGAAGGGGCACGGGCCGGCCGGCGTACGTCGAGACCGGGATGATGCGTCTGCCTGATCGTGCGGCCGGCCAAGGGCCGGCGATCAGGCGCGACCTGCTTGCGTCCCGCAGCTCGGGCAAAAGCGTGCATCGGCCGCCAGCGCGGCGTGACAGCGGCTGCACGCGTTGCCACGCTGCGAGGTGCCGCACTGCGCGCAGAATCGCGCGTCCGCCGCGTTGAGCGCGCCGCAGCCCGCGCAGGCGTGCTGGCGCAGCGGCGCGTTGCCGCCCTGCGCGTCGGGCTGCGACTGCCGGCCCCAACCGTGACGGTCGCGGCCGCGCGCATCGTGGCTGCCATGGCCTTCCGCACCGTGGCTGCCGTGTTGCCCGCCACCGTGGTTGCCGTGATGGCCGCCGCCATGCCCGCCGCCGTGGCCACCCAGGATCCGTTTCAGAAAGCGCATCGCCCGCTCCTCATCGCTGCGTCTGCGCGCCGTCGAACACGCCGGCCTTCGACAACAGCCGCAAGCCGTTGCCGACGACGATCAGGCTCGCGCCCGCATCGGCGAACACGGCCATCCACATCGTGCCGAGCCCCGCGACCGTCAGGCCGAGGAACACGATCTTCACGCCGAGCGCGAAACCGATGTTCTGCACCAGCACGCGATGCGTCGCGCGCGACAGCCGCACGAACGCGGGAATCTTGCGCAGGTCGTCGTCCATCAGCGCGACGTCGGCCGTCTCGATCGCCGTGTCGGTGCCCATCGCGCCCATCGCGAAACCGATGTCGGCGCGTGCGAGCGCCGGCGCATCGTTGATCCCGTCGCCGACCATCCCGACCGCGCCCGCGCCGCCGGCCGCCAGTTCCTCGACCGCCGCGAGCTTGTCCTCCGGCAACTGGTTGCCGCGCGCATCGTCGATGCCGGCCTGCTGCGCGATCGCCTGCGCGGTGTGCGGGTTGTCGCCGGTCAGCATCGCGGTACGGATGCCGAGCGCGTGCAGATCGGCGATCGCCGCGCGGCTCGTGTCCTTGATCGTGTCGGCCACCGCGAAAATGCCGAGCACGCGCGTGTCGTCGACCAGCATCACGACGCTCTTGCCCTGCCGCTCGAGCGCATCGAGCTTCGCCTCCAGCGCCGGCGAGCAGCGTTCGAGCTCCTCGACGAGCCGGTGGTTGCCGAGCCAGTAGCGCACGCCGTCGATCGTGCCGCGCACACCGCGCCCGACGATCGCTTCGAAGTCCTCTACATCGGCGAACGCTGCCGTCTGCGCGTCGCGGGCCGCCGCGGCAATCGCCTGCGACACCGGGTGATCGGAGCGCGCCGCGAGGCTCGCGCCGAGATGACGCACCTGCGCGGCGTCGACGTCGGCGGCATGCAGGTCGAAGTCGGTCTGCACCGGCTTGCCGTGCGTGATCGTGCCGGTCTTGTCGAGCGCGAGCCACGCAAGCTTGCGGCCTTCTTCCAGATAGACGCCGCCCTTCACGAGAATCCCGCGCCGCGCCGCGGCCGCGAGGCCCGACACGATCGTCACCGGCGTCGAGATCACCAGCGCGCACGGGCATGCGATCACGAGCAGCACCAGCGCGCGGTAGATCCAGTCGTGCCACGCGCCGCCCAGCACGAGCGGCGGCACCACCGCGACCAGCAGCGCGATCGCGAACACGATCGGCGTATAGACGCGTGCGAACTGGTCGACGAAACGCTGCGTCGGCGCCTTCGCGCCCTGCGCTTCCTCGACCGCGTGGATGATCCGCGCAAGCGTCGAATTGGCCGCAACCGCCGTCACGCGATAGTCGAACGAACCCGACTCGTTGATCGTGCCCGCGTACACGGCGTCGCCGGCCGCCTTCTCGACCGGCAGGCTTTCGCCGGTGATCGGCGCCTGGTTCACCGTCGAGCGGCCCGCGACGACTTCGCCGTCCAGCCCGATCCGCTCGCCCGGCTTCACGCGCACGACCGCGCCGAGCGCCACCTGCGCGGCTTCGACGGTGCGCCACGCGCCATCGGCGTCCTGCACGGTCGCGGTGTCGGGAGCGAGCCGCATCAGGCCCTGGATCGCATTGCGCGCGCGATCGAGCGACTTCGCCTCGATCAGTTCGGCGATCGTGAACAACACCATCACCATCGCCGCTTCCGGCCACTGGCCGATCGCCATCGCGCCGGTTACCGCGATGCTCATCAGCGCGTTGATGTTCAGATTGCCGTTGCGGATCGCGATCCAGCCTTTCTTGTAGGTGGTCAGCCCGCATGCGAGCACCGCCGCGAGCGCGAGCACGGCCGACAGCCACACCGGCAGGCCGACCCAGTTCGCCGCTTCGGACGCGATCGCCGCGACGCCGGCCAGCGCGAGCGGCCACCACGGCTTCGCGGGCGCGTCGGCGACGCGGGCGGCCGGCGCATCGGCCGACGCGGCCTCCGGCGTCATCCCGAGCGTGCGGATCGCGCTTTCGATCGCGGGCTGCGCGCCGGGCACGTGGTCGACGGTCAGCATCCGCTGCATCAGGTTGAATTCGAGCGCCGATACCTGCTGCATGCCGCCGAGCTTCTTGCGGATCAGCGTTTCCTCGGTCGGGCAGTCCATCTGCATGATCCGGAACGCGGAACGCACGTGGCCCGATGCGGTGGCCTGCGCGACCGGGAGCGGCGCGAGCGTCAGCGCGGCGGGCGCGCAGCAGTCGCCGGCCGCGTGGTCGTGGTCGTGGTCGTGGTCGTGGTCGTGGTCGTGACCGGCATGATCATGCGCGGCAGGGTCGTGCGAACATGCCGCGCCGTGCCCATGCCCGTCGCCGCGTGCGTGGCCGGCATGGCCGCCGTGGTCGTGATCGTGCCCCGTGCCGTGCGCGGATGCATGATCGTGGTCATGGTCGTGGCCGCATCCGTGCGGCTGCGCGCCGCGCGATGCGCCGTCGCCGTGCGCGTGCTCGCCGGCCGCCGGCGCCGTGTCGTCGACGGTCGCCGCCTGCGAGTCGCGCGCGTCGGCGCAGCAGGTCTCGGCGCCGCCGGCATGACGGTGTCGTGGGTCGTGGGTACGCTGGGCGTCGGTCATGACAACCTCCTCTATGGCTTGACGGTGTAGAGTTAACACCCTGAAGCCACTACAAGGTCAAGCCTTGCAACGGAGAAAGCCATGAAGATCGGCGAACTGGCCAAAGCGGCCCGCTGCACGCCCGAAACGATCCGCTTCTACGAGAAGGAGGGTCTGATGCCGGATGCGGAGCGTACCGATTCGAACTACCGGAACTACACCGACGTGCACGTCGAGCGGCTGCGCTTCATTCGCAACTGCCGTGCGCTCGACATGGCGCACGACGAAATCCGCGCGCTGCTTCAGCTCACCGATACGCCGGCCGACCCGTGCGATTCGATCAACTCGCTGCTCGACGAGCACATCGGCCACGTCGACGCACGCCTCGCGGAACTCACGCATCTGCGCGATCAGCTCACCGAATTGCGGCGTCAATGCGTCGGCGAACATTCGGTCGAAGACTGCGGCATCGTGCATGGTCTGGCGACGATGGAAACCGTCGCACCGGCTGCGAAGCGCTCGCACCTCGGCTGAAACCCTTGTGGAATATGATAGTCTAGTTAATACTAGTTATATTCTCACTAGACATAATCGAACTATTCATGACATCGAGCCACCCGTCTCCGCTTGCGCTCGCGGTCCTCGCGACGCTCTCCGAAACGCCGATGCATCCGTACGGGATGCTGCAACAGTTGAAGGCCCGCGGTTACGACGAAGTCGTCAACGTGCGGCAGCGCACGAGCCTCTACCAGACGATCGACCGGCTGCTGCGCGACGGGCTGATCGCCGTGCACGATACCGAGCGCGACGGCGCGTTTCCCGAGCGCACGCTGTACACGCTGACCGAAACCGGACACACGGCCGGGCAGGCGTGGCTGCATGCGCTGCTCGCCGAGCCCGCGCGCGAATTCCCGGCATTCGGCGCCGGCCTTGCCTTCCTGCCGCTGCTCGACGCCGAAGATGCGCGCCACCAGCTCGAGCGCCGCATCGCCGCGCTCGAAGCCGAGCGCGAACGCCTCGAATCGCTGCGCAACGCCGCGCAGAACGAGCAGGTGCCGCGCCTGTTCCTGCTGCAGAACGAGCACGCGCTCGTGCTGCTCAACGCGGAGCTCGACTGGGCCCGCAGCGTCGTCGAACACCTGAAGATCGGCGCGCTGCGCTGGGTCGACGGCTGACTCGACGGCCGACTTGACGGCGAACGCGCGAGCGCCGCGCGTCCACGGCCCGTCATGCCTGGCAGCGGCCATCGCGGCCGCCGCTTTCCCCGCTTACTGCGTCGAGATGTCGATATTGCCGAAGTACTTCCGGCCCAGCGACTTCACCGTGCCGTCCGCCTTCAGCTTGTCGATCGCCGCATCGAGTTTCGTCTTCAGCGCGTCGTCGCCCTTGCGCAGTCCGAACGCGATCCCGCTGCCGAGAATCCTGTCGTCGCGCACCGGCTGACCGACGAACGAGAAACCCTTGCCGTCCGGACGCGACAGGAAGCCGCGCTGGCCGGCCGGCGCGAGCACCAGCGTCGCGTCGAGGCGGCCCGACACGAGATCCGCGTACGCCTGGTTCTGATCCTGGTACGCGACGATCGACACGCCAGCCTGCTCCCAGTGCGCCTTCGCATAGGTTTCCTGGATCGACGCCTGCAGCACGCCGACGCGCTTGCCCTTCAGCGATTCGGGCGTCGGCAGCAGGCCGCTGCCGGTGCGCGCGATCAGCTGCGTCGGCACGCGGTAGATGATCGTCGTGAAGTCGATTGCCTGGCGCCGCTGCTCGGTCGCGTTCATCGCCGAATTGATCGCGTCGAACTTGCGGCCCTTCAGTGCGGGAATCAGCCCGTCGAACGACGTCTCGACCCACTTGCACGACAGCTTCGCCGTCTGGCAGACGGCATTGCCGACGTCGATGTCGAAACCCTGCAGGTCGCCGTTCGGCGCTTTCGACTCGAACGGCGGGTATTGCGCCTCGAGGCCGAAGCGCAGCGTCTGCCCGTCGGCGAGCGCCGCGCCGGAGCCGAGCGCACACGCGAATGCGAACGCGAGTTTCAGGGTGTGTCCATGTTTCATCGTGATCTCCTGACTGGTCGACCGCAGCCGTGCTTCGGCACGTGCTGCGGCCCATCCGTGGCTTTCCGTGCGACGTAGACGTCGCCTGCGTGGGTGCGGGCCGTGCCCGCGATTACAGCGAGCGCAACCGCCGCGCGCCCTCGATCAGCGTCGCGTCGTCCTTCGAGAAACTGAGCCGGATCACGCCCGCGTCGGTGCCGTCGGTGTAGAACGCCGACAGCGGAATCGTCGCGACGCGCGCATCGCGGATCAGGCGCAGCACGAAATCGCTGTCGCTTTCGTCCGAGAAGTGCCTGAAGCGCGCGAGCATGAAGAACGAGCCTTCGCTCGGCAGCAGCTCGAAACGCGAATCGGCCAGCTCGCGCGCGAGCAGGTCGCGTTTGGCCTGGTAGAACGCCGACAGTCCGAGATAGCTTTCCGGCCGCGCGAGGATTTCCGCGAACGCGACCTGCATCGGCGTATCGGCCGAGAACACCATGAACTGGTGCACCTTGCGGATCTCGTCCATCAGCGCGGCCGGCGCGATGCAGTGGCCGACGCGCCAGCCCGTCACGTGAAACGACTTGCCGAACGACGACACGATCACGCTGCGCTCGGCCAGCTCGCGGTGACGTGCGACGCTCTGATGCTGCGCGCCGTCGAACACGACGTGCTCGTAGACCTCGTCGGACAGCACGACGATATCGGTATTGCGCGTGAGCTGCGCGAGCCGCTCGAGATCGTCGGCGGAAAACACCGTCGCGGTCGGGTTGTGCGGCGTGTTCACGATAATCATTCGCGTGCGCGGCGTGATCGCCGCGGCGACTTCGTCCCAGTTCACGCGGAAATGCTCGGGCGACAGCTTGATCGCGACCGGCGTTGCGCCCTGCATCCGCACGATCGGCGCGTAGCTGTCGAACGACGGCTCGAAATAGATCACTTCGTCGCCCGGATGCACGAGCGCGCTGATCGCGGCATAGAGCCCTTCGCTCGCGCTCGCGATCACCGTGATCTCGGTGCCCGGATCGTAGCGCGTGCCGTACAGCGCCTCGGTCTTCTCCGCGAGCCGCTCGCGCAGCGACACGATGCCGGCCATCGGCGCGTACTGGTTGTGGCCGTCGCGCATCGCGCGTGCGACGCCCTCGACGAGCGCGGGATCGGGCGCGAAATTCGGCGCGCCCTGCGACAGGTTCAGCGCATCGTGCTGCGCGGCAAGCTGGCCGATCACCGTGAAGATCGTCGTCCCGACGTCGGGCAGTTTCGAACGGGGCGTGGTGGCGCTTCGCATGACTCCTCCTTCTGATGTCCTTCGAGCAGGCCTGCACGAAACGCGCGGCCCTGCACATGCCGCATGATTTAGCCCCAGCCAATATCGGCGGACAATCGAAAGTTCGTCATGGCGGCCATGCATTTTCCTCATGGCTCGCGACACCAAAGGCTCGGCGCCACGATGGCGTCGCCCGCGCCGCATGCGAATCGGGCATTACCCTAGGGCTTGTCCGCTAGGGCCTGTCCGCACTAATAACGGGCTTGCGCTGGCCAGCCCCACGCATGAATTTTCCAAAACAGGGGAACGTGCCCTGAAAGCCCGTTCACATGGATGACGGGCAGGCGCCGGCCGCCAGATACGCGCGCAGCAGCGTGTGCAACTCGCCGCGCAGCGCGCCGAAGTCGAGTGCCGGCCCGAGCGTCAGCAGCGCCTGCGACACGCCGCCGTAACAGACCGCATGCGCCATCCGCGCGAGCCCGTCGAGCCGCCCGGCCGGCGGCGGATCGGCGGCCTGAGCGAGCGCGTCGCGCCACAGCGCGACGTAGGCGTCGTAGTGCCGGCGGTAGGCGGCGAGCGGCGACACCTGCCGCTCCAGCGCGAACAGCGCGCTCCACAGTGCGGCGTCCGCGCCGATCGCATCGATCTGCAGGTCGACGAGCGCGGCCGCGAGTTCGTTGCGCGGCGCGCCGCGCAACCCGTGCGCCGCGTCGCGCAGCCGGTCGGCCAGCGCGAGCACGCGCCGGTGAATGCACAGCGCGGCGAGGCTCTGCTTGTCGCCGAAGTATTCGTAGAAGGTGCCGACGCTCACGCCCGCGACGGCTGCGATCTCGCGGATCGTCGCCTTCGCATAGCCGCGTTCGAGCAAAAGCTGAACGAACGCCTGCTGAAGCGCATCGGACGTGGCCTGCGCGCGCGACTGGCGCGGCCGGCGGCGCAATGCGGGCGCGGGTTGCGCCGCCGGCTGGCCGGGCGGCGCCGGAACCTGAACATGTCGCGGCGGCATATTTGCTACTCTGAAATTCAGCGGAAACACGTTTGACCGGAAGCCGGCACCGGCATGCACGCGCCGGCAGCGCGGCACCCGGCCGACCGGGCGCGAAGCCGCGAAGCCGCGAAGCCGCGAAGCCGCGAAGCATGAGACCGGAGACAACCCGATGACCGAATCGACCCATGCCGTCACGAACCAGTTCGACGAACTGGTCGACTATAACCTCTTCGCGACGGACGCCGCGCTGCGCGAGGCGCTCGTCCGCGCCGGCGCCGACTGGGCCGTGCCGCGGCTCGACGCTTATGGCGCCCGGCTCGGCAGCGCCGACACCGCGCGGCTCGCCGACGAAGCGAATCGCCACACGCCGGAGCTGAGCGCGTTCGACCGGCGCGGCCGGCGCATCGACCGCGTCGATTTTCATCCGGCCTGGCACACGCTGCTCGGGATGTACCGCAACGAAGGCTTCGTGTCGCTCGCGTTCCGCGATACGCGCCCCGGCCGCTGGGCCGCGACCGCGGCCGGCTTCTACCTGCACGGCCAGATCGAGGCCGGCACGCTGTGCCCGGCCACGATGACGCAGGCCGCGATGCCGGTGCTGCAGAAGGAGCCCGCGCTGTGGGCGCTGCTGCGCGACAAGCTCTACAGCGACGACTACGACCCGCGCGACGTGCCCGTCGCCGACAAGCGTTCGATCTGGTTCGGCATGGGAATGACCGAGAAACAGGGCGGCTCCGACGTGCGCGCGAACACGACGCTCGCGACCGCCGTCGGCGCGGGCGGGCGCGGCGGCGAGTACCGGCTGCGCGGCCACAAGTGGTTCTTCTCCGCGCCGATGTGCGACGCGCACCTCGTCGTCGCCCGCACCGAAGCGGGCAGCCCGTCGTGCTTCTACGTGCCGCGCTGGCGACCGGACGGCATGAAGAACGCGGTCGAGATCCAGCGGCTGAAGAACAAGGTCGGCAACCGCAGCAATTCGAGCAGCGAGATCGAGCTGAACGACGCGTGGGGCATCATGCTCGGCGACGAAGGCCGCGGGATTCCGACCATCATCGAAATGGCCACCTACACGCGGCTGAACTGCGTGCTCGGCAGCGCGGCGATGCTGCGCCAGGGCGTCGTGCAGGCGATCGCCTATACGCGTCAGCGCCACGCGTTCGGCCGCGCGCTCGCCGAGCAGCCGCTGATGCGCACCGTGCTCGCCGATCTCGCGCTCGAAAGCGAAGCCGCGCTTGCCCTGGCGATGCGCCTGGCCGATGCGTTCGAGCGCGACGACTCGCCGCGCGAACGCGCGTGGAAGCGGATCGTCACGCCTGCCGCGAAATTCTGGGTCTGCAAGCGCGCGGTCGAACTGAGCGGCGAGGTGATGGAAGTGTTCGGCGGCAACGGCTACGTCGACGACGGGCCGATCGCGCGGCTGTTTCGCGAAGCGCCCGTCAACTCGATCTGGGAAGGCTCCGGCAACGTGATGTGCCTCGACGTGCTGCGCGCGGTGTCGCGCGAGCCCGATGCGGCCGCCGCGCTGCTGGCCGAGCTGACCGATCTCGGTGCGGGCGAACCGCGCATCCGCGCGGCGCTCGACGCGCTGCGCGCGATGCTCGCGGCGCCGGCCGACACGCTCGAGGCATCGGCGCGCGTGTTCGCGCAGCGGCTCGCGCTCGTCGCGCAGGCGTGCCTGCTGCGTCGCGATGCGCCCGCGGCCGTCGCCGACGCGTTCGTCGCGACGCGGCTCGCCGCACCCGACTGGGGCCGCATCGCGGGCGGCTTCGATCCGCATGCGATCGACGTCGCCGCGCTGCTGCAGCGCGCGTACCCGGCCTGACGCCCGGCCGCCCGCTCATTCGTCACGCCCGCCCGGAGCCCCGATGAATCTCGTCGCCGCCCTCGATCGCGCCGCCCGCGCGACGCCCGACAAGCCGTTCCTGATTCACGACGACACGACGATCACGTACGCCGCCGCGCGCGAGCGCTCGCATCGCGCGGCGGCCGTGTTGAGCGCGCTCGGCGTCGCGGCCGGCGACCGCGTCGCCGCGATGTGCGTGAACACGCCCGCGTTCGTCGACCTGATGTTCGGCGCGTGGCGGCTCGGCGCCGCGTTCGTGCCGGTCAACCACAAGCTGCAGGCGCCGGAAATCGACTACGTGCTCGAACACAGCCGCAGCAAGGTGATCCTGTTCGATGCGGCGCTCGCGCCGGTGCTGTCGCGCGTGATCCATCCGGCGCAACGGCTCGTCACCGAAGGCCGTGCCGACGGCGTGCCGGACTTCGACGCGATGTGCGCGAAGACGGACGGCATCGCGGGCATCGAGCCGGCCGACAACGACGTCGCGCAGATCCTCTACACGTCCGGTACGACCGGCCGCCCCAAAGGCTGCGTGCACAGCCACCGCACGGTGACGTTCGCGGCGATGGCGGCCGCGCTCGCGACCGGGATCGGCCGCAACGAACGCACGCTGATGGCGATGCCGATCTGGCATTCGTCGCCGCTGAACAACTGGTTCGGCGGCACGCTGTATGCGGGCGGCACCGTCGTGCTGCTGCGCGAATACCATCCGCTGCGCTTCCTGCAGACGATCGAGCGCGAACGCGTGACGCTGTATTTCGGTGCGCCGGTGTCGTACACGCTGCCGCTCGACACGATCGAGCACTTCGCGACGTTCGACCTGTCGAGCGTGCGCGCGTGGCTCTATGGCGGCGGCCCGATCGGCGCCGCGCAGGCCGAACGGCTCGCACGCGCGTACCGCAGCCACGCGTTCTTCCAGGTGTACGGAATGACGGAGACGGGCCCGGCCGGCACCACGCTGTATCCGGACGAGCAGATCGCGAAGGCCGGCTCGATCGGCCGCCAGGGCGGCCCCGGCGTCGACCTGCGCGTCGTGTCCATGAACGGTGACGAAGCGCGCGATGCGCAGCCCGGCGAAACCGGCGAGATCTGGCTGAAGGCCGACAGCATGATGCTCGGCTATCTCGACGACGCGGCCGCGACGCGCGCCGCGTTCGCGCCGGACGGCTGGTATCGCACCGGCGACATTGCACGGATCGATCAGGATGGCTATCTATTCATCGTCGACCGGCTGAAGGACATGATCGTGACGGGCGGCGAGAACGTCTATTCGAAGGAAGTGGAGGACGTGCTCGGCGCACATCCGGCGATCGTGGAAGCGGCCGTCGTCGGTGTCGCGCATCCGGACTGGGGCGAGACGGTCGTCGCGCACGTCGTGATGCGTGCGGGCGCCGCGCCCGATGCGGACGCGCTGCGCGCGTTCTGCGGCGAGCGGCTCGCCGCCTACAAGATCCCGCGCGAATTCGTGTTCGTGGAAACGCTGCCGCGCACGCCGACGGGCAAGCTGCAGAAATTCCTGCTGCGCGTGCGGCGCGAGTAGCGTCGAAACGCGGGCCGCATCCGCATCCAAAAAAGAAAAAACCACCGGACCCGACGGCCCGGTGGGCTTCTTCACATGCTGCGCACGGCGGCGCCTCTCGACGCCGCCCGTGACTCCCATGCTGCTTACTTGCCGCCGATGCTCTTCAGCGGCTTCCACTCGCCCTTCTCGACCTTGTACATCGTGATGCCGCCGTTCTTCAGGTCGCCCTTCGCGTCATACGCGACGTGCGTCGACGTGACGCCGGCCATGTCGGTCTTCGCGAGCACCGGCAGGTACTTCGCCGGATCGGTCGAATCGGCCTTCTTCATCGCGTTGAGCATCGCCATCGCGCCGTCGTATGCGTACGGCGAGTAGGTCTGCACGTCTTCGCCGAAGCGCTTCTTGTACTTCTCGGCGTACGACTTGCCGCCCGGCATTTCGTCGAGCGGGAGGCCTGCCAGCGATGCGATCGTGCCTTCGGCCGCGGGGCCTGCGATCTTCAGGAACGTCGGCGTCTTCACCATTTCGCCGCTCATCAGCGGTGCGGTGATGCCGAGCGTCTTCATCTGCTTGACCATCGGCGCTGCCTGCGAATCCGCGCCGCCGTAGTAGACGAGGTCCGGTTTCGTCGCCTTGATCTTGGTCAGGATCGCCTTGAAGTCGACTGCCTTGTCGTTCGTGAATTCACGGTCGACGATCGTCGCGCCGCCGGCCTTCGCGGCCTTCTCGAACTGGTCGGCAAGACCCTGGCCGTAGGCCGTGCGGTCGTCGACGATCGCGATCTTCTTCAGGCCGAGATCCTTCGACGCGAACGTGCCCGCCACCGAGCCCTGCTGCGTGTCGGACGTCATCATGCGGAAGGTCGTCTTGTAACCTTGCTGCGTGTATTCCGGTGCCGTCGCCATCGCGATTTCCGGAATGCCGGCGTTCGCGTAGATGCGCGAAGCCGGGATCGTCGTGCCCGAGTTGAAGTGGCCGAGCATGCCCTTGATACCGTCGTCGACCAGCTTCTGCGCAACCGTCGTGCCGGTGCGCGGGTCAGCCTGGTCGTCCTGCGTCTCGACCACGAACTTCACCGGCTTGCCGCCGATCTTCGGGTTCGTCGCGTTGAAGTCTTCCACCGCGAGCACGATCCCGTTCTGCATATCCTTGCCGTAGTGTGCCTGGGCACCCGTCATCGGCCCCGCGTAACCGATCTTCACATCATCCGCATGGGCCGTCCCCGCAAGCGACATGACTGCGACAAACGTCGCGCCTGCCAGCTTTTTCATCGTGTGTTGCATAGCATCTCCTTGGTACCAGGGTAAATGGAGCGGCTTCGGGATCGCCTTGCCGCTTCCTTTGATTGATCCGAACGGCAAGGATGATCAGCCGATCGTCATCAAATTCGCATTGCCGCCCGCCGCGGCCGTGTTCACGCTGACCGAGCGCTCGGTCAGCAGCCGCTCGAGCGCATAGTCTTCCGCATCGCCGTTCTCGAACGCGCCCACCGACACGCCCTGCACCGACACGATCGGGCCCGGCCGCTGCGCGACGTCCTTCACGAGCTTCTGCAGTTCGTCGCTGTCGCCTTCGAACAACACCGCGTCGAACGGTGCGTCGGCCTGCTTGCGCACGGCCGCATGCGCCTTCAGCGCAGCCGGCAGCGCGGCCGCCAGCGCCTCGCCCGCCGCGCCGGCGAACAGCGCGCGGTTGCCCGTCGCCAGCACCGCCGCGAACTGCGCGCGGGCGCCGCCCGGCGTCGCCGCGACGCACAGCACTGTGCCGCGCGGGCCGAGTGTATACGTGTTTCGCTCGCCCGTCGGCCCGCTCAGCACCGCGGTTGCGCCGGCCGGCACTTGCGCGAGATAACCGTCGCAGCGTGCGGCGAGCGCCGGCTCGCGCTGCTCGATCAGCCAGTCGCGCAGCGCGGTGAGCGCCGCCGCCGGATTGTCGCGCTGCTCGCCGGCGACCGCGCCGTCCGCGATCAGCATCTGCGCGAGCGAACGCGGCAGGCCCGACGGACGCGTCGCCAGCAGCCGCTGCAGATACAGCGCGCCGCCGGCCTTCGGGCCCGTGCCCGACAGCCCTTCGCCGCCGAACGGCTGCACGCCGACCACCGCGCCGATCACGTTGCGGTTCACGTAGATGTTGCCGACGTGCGCATTCGAGATCACGTGCGCGATCGTCTCGTCGATCCGCGTGTGGATACCGAGCGTGAGGCCGTAGCCGGTCGCGCGAATCGCGTCGAGCAGCTTGTCGAGCTGGCTGCGGCGGTAACGCACGACGTGCAGCACGGGGCCGAACACCTCACGCTTCAATTCGTCGACGCTGCCGATCTCGATCAGCGTCGGCGGCACGAACGTGCCGTGCGCGCACGCTTCCGGCGACGGCAGTTGCGTGACCGCATGCCCCTTGTCCTTCATCGACGCAACGTGCGTGTCGATCGTCTGCTTCGCTTCGGCGTCGATCACCGGGCCGACGTCCGTCGACAGCCGGTCCGGGTTGCCGAGCGCCAGCTCGTGCATCGCGCCCTTGAGCATCGTCAGCGTGCGGTCCGCGACATCGTCCTGCAGACACAGAACGCGCAGCGCCGAACACCGTTGACCGGCCGAGTCGAACGACGACTGCATCACGTCCGCGACGACCTGCTCCGCGAGCGCCGACGAGTCGACGATCATCGCGTTCTGGCCGCCCGTTTCGGCGATCAGCGGAATCGGCTTGCCGTCCGGGTCGAGGCGCGCGGACAGCGTCTTGTTGATCAGGCGCGCGACTTCGGTCGAACCCGTGAACATCACCGCACGCGTGCGCGGATCGGCGACCAGCGCAGCACCGACGGTTTCGCCCGTGCCCGGCAGCAGTTGCACCGCGCCGGCCGGCACGCCGGCTTCGCGCAGCAAACGCACGGCCTGCGCGGCGATCAGCGGCGTCTGTTCGGCCGGCTTCGCGAGCACCGTGTTGCCGGCCGCGAGCGCCGCGGCTACCTGGCCCATGAAGATCGCGAGCGGGAAGTTCCACGGGCTGATGCAGACCACGGGGCCGAGCGGACGGTGCGTGTCGTTCGAGAATTCGTCGCGGATCTGCGCCGCGTAGTAGCGCAGGAAGTCGACGGCTTCGCGGATTTCGGCGATCGCGTTCGGCAGCGACTTGCCGGCTTCGCGCACGATCAGGCCCATCAGCGTGTGCATCTGCGCTTCGAGCAGGTCGGCCGCGCGCACCAGGCAGTCGGCGCGCGCATCGACCGGCGTCGCCTGCCAGATCGGCGCGGCAGCCACCGCATGCGCGAGCGCCGCGCTCACGTGTTCGGCCGTCGCTTCGCTGACCGTGCCGACGATGTCGCGCTGGTCGGCCGGGTTGCGCACGTCGCGCGCCGGTGCGTCGGCGAGCGCATCGTCGGCCAGCATCGGTGCCGCGCGCCACGGATGGTGCGCGCTCGCGAGCAGCGCGGACGACAGCGACGCGAGACGGTGTTCGTTCGACAGGTCGAGGCCCATCGAGTTGGGGCGTTCGTCGCCGTACAGGTTGCGCGGCAGCGGGATCTTCGCGTGCGGCGCGCCGAGCGGCACAACCTTCGATGCCTCGTCGACCGGGTCGGCAACCAGTTCCTTCACCGACACGGCTTTATCCGCGATGCGGTTCACGAACGACGTGTTCGCGCCGTTCTCCAGCAGACGGCGCACCAGGTACGCAAGCAGCGTTTCGTGCGTGCCGACCGGTGCGTACACGCGGCACGGGCGGTTCATCTTGTCGCGGCCGGTGACTTCCTCGTACAGCGGCTCGCCCATTCCGTGCAGGCACTGGAATTCGTACTGGCCCGGGTAGTAGTTCTGGCCCGCCAGGTGATAGATCGCGGCCAGCGTGTAGGCGTTGTGCGTCGCGAACTGCGGGTAGACGGCGTCGGGCGCCGCGAGCAGCTTCTTCGCGCACGCGAGGTACGACACGTCCGTGTAGATCTTGCGCGTATAGACCGGATAGCCTTCGAGGCCGTCGACCTGCGCTCGCTTGATTTCGGTGTCCCAGTACGCGCCCTTCACCAGACGGATCATCAGGCGGTGACGGCTGCGGCGCGCGAGATCGATCAGGTAGTCGATCACGAACGGGCAGCGCTTCTGGTAGCCCTGCACGACGAAGCCGATGCCGTTCCAGCCCGCGAGATCCGGATCGAAGCACAGCGCCTCGAGCAGGTCGAGCGACAGTTCGAGACGGTCCGCTTCTTCCGCGTCGATGTTCAGGCCGATGTCGTAGCGGCGCGCGAGCAGCGCCAGCGCGCGCACGCGCGGCAGCAGTTCGCTCATCGTGCGGTCCTGCTGCGAGCGCGAGTAGCGCGCGTGCAGCGCCGACAGCTTGATCGAGATGCCCGGGCCTTCGTAGATGCCGCGGCCGCCGGCTGCCTTGCCGATCGCGTGGATCGCCTGCTCGTACGATGCGTAGTAGCGCTGCGCATCCTCTTCGGTCGTCGCCGCTTCGCCGAGCATGTCGTACGAGTAGCGGAAGCCGCGCGCTTCGTACTTGCGGCTGTTCGCGAGCGCTTCGGAAATCGTCTCGCCGGTGACGAACTGCTCGCCCATCAGGCGCATCGCCATGTCGACGCCCTTGCGGATCAGCGGCTCGCCGCCGCGGCCGATCAGGCGCGTGAGCGCCGACGACAGGCCCGCTTCGCTGTTGGTCGTCACGAGCTTGCCGGTGATCATCAGCCCCCAGGTCGCCGCGTTCACGAACAGCGACGGCGCGTGGCCGACGTGCGAGCGCCAGTCGCCCTTGCTGATCTTGTCGCGGATCAGCGCATCGCGCGTCGCGCGATCGGGAATGCGCAGCAGCGCTTCGGCCAGGCACATCAGCGCCACGCCTTCCTGGCTCGACAGCGAGAACTCGTGGATCAGCCCTTCGACGCCGCCGCCCGAGCTCTTCTCGCGCAGCGCCTCGACGAGCGTCGTCGCGAGCGCCTGCGCGTCGGCCTGCAGGTTCGCCGGCAGGCGCGCCTGGCCAAGCAGGAACGGCACGCACTCCGGCTCGGGGCGACGGTACGCGGCCGTGATCGCCGCGCGCAGCACCGACTGCGGCTGCACGTTCTGCGCGAACTCCAGGAACGGATGCGGCGAGTTGTCGTCGTCGCCGTCCGTCGACTGCGCGTCGGCCAGCTCCGTGACACCGCTGCTGCCCGACAGCTCGGGCGGCAACTGGCCGTGCTCGATCCGCTCGAGATACGCGAAGATCGCCTGCTTGATCAGCCAGTGGGGAGTGCGCTCGAGACGCGCTGCCGCGTCTTTCAGGCGCGAGCGGAGAAGGTCGTCGACTTTGACGCCGAGAGTCGTGCTTGCCATGGTGGGTTCGTGCGCCGGTGCGAGCCCGGCAATATGGTGTGAGAGGATGCGCGAAATCCTACGGCACGCAATAAAAAGGTGCAACCAAATTGCGAGACAGGTTGCACCCTTAAGTTAGTCAATATAATCAGCCACTTAGATGGTTGCAACCTAGGGGTTGCCCGTGGTCGGCGGATCGGTGTTTTCCCTGATCGGGGCCGATTCGGCCAATATGCGCAACCTTTGGTGCGTACGACGGCGAGAGGAAACAGGTTGCACTGGTGTGCGGGCGAGTCCGCGCAACGGGCGGAGCGGGAGCGAGAGACGGGAGATGGCGCGGCCCGGCGGTCGGCCCGGGCGCCGGACGGCAAGACGGTGACGGGCAGCGCGACAGCCGCGCCGGCGCCGCCCGGATACTCAGATATCCAGCGGATCGACCTCGACGCTCCACCGCAGCACGCCCTTCAGCGCACGCAGCTCCGGCTGCCATGCGCGCAGCGCATGCTGCAGCGCGGCCCGCGACGCGCTTTCGAGCAACAGTTGCGCTCGATGGACGTTCGCAACCTTCACGATCGTCATCGGCACCGCGTCGTACACGGTCACGCGATCGGCGCCCGGCAGCCCCGGCAATGCAGCCGCGGCCTGCTGCAGGAACGCGAGCGCCGCATCCAGCGTGCGCCCTTCGGCGCGCAGCAGCGCCTGGTAGACGAATGGCGGCAGATGCGCATCGCGACGCTCGCCGAGCGTCGAATTCGCGAAGCCGACGTAATCCTGCCGACCGAGCGCGTGATACAGCGCGTGACGCGGATAGCGCGTCTGCACGAGCACCTCGCCCGGCAGGCCCGCGCGCCCCGCGCGGCCGCTCACCTGCATCAGTTGCGCGAACAGCCGCTCGCTCGCGCGGAAGTCGTGCGAGAACAGCGCCGTATCGGCATTGAGCACGCCGACGAGCGACACGCGCTGGAAGTCGTGCCCCTTCGCGATCATCTGCGTGCCGACGAGAATGTCGACTTCCCCCGCATGCACGTCCGAGAAAAGCGCCTGCGCACTGCCCTTGCGGCGGGTGCTGTCCGCGTCGATCCGCAACACGCGCGCGCCCGGCACGGCCTCGGCGAGCGCCTCCTCGATGCGCTGCGTGCCGCGCCCGAGCGGCGCGATGTCGACGTTCCCGCACTCCGGACACGAGCGCGGAATGCGCGCTTCCCAGCCGCAGTGGTGGCAGCGCAGCGCGTGCTCGGGCTTGTGCAGCACGACGTACGCGCTGCAGCGCGGGCAGCCGGCGACCCAGCCGCATGCGTCGCATGCGAGCTGCGGCGCGTAGCCGCGCCGGTTCAGGAATACGAGGCTCTGTTCGCCACGCTCGAGCCGCGCCTTCAGCGCCGCGACGAGCGGCCCGGACAGCCCGCCCATCGACGCGCGTCCGCGCCGCCGCTCCTCTTCGAGATCGATCAGCCGCACGGTCGGCAGCGTCGCGTCGGCCACCGCGCGGCGCGACAGCGTGAGCCGCGTGTAGCGGCCTTGCTCGGCCTGCCACCAGCTTTCGAGCGACGGCGTCGCCGAGCCGAGCACGACCGGAATGCCGAGGTGTTTCGCGCGCCAGACGGCGAGATCGCGCGCCGAATAGCGCAACCCTTCCTGCTGCTTGTACGCGGGCTCGTGTTCCTCGTCGACGACGATCAGCGCAAGCGTCGGCAGCGACGCGAGCACCGCGAGGCGCGTGCCGAGCACGATCCGCGCGCGGCCCGTATGCGCGGCGAGCCAGTTGCGCGCACGCTCGCCTTCGGCGAGTCCACTGTGCAGCGTGACGATCGCGTCGTCGGCCAGCGTGCCCGCGAAGCGCGCGCGAAACGCCGCCTCGAACTGCGGCGTCAGGTTGATTTCGGGAACGAGCACGAGCGCCTGCGCGTCCGGCCGCGCGTCGAGCAGCGCCGCCAGCGCGTGCAGATAGACCTCGGTCTTGCCGCTGCCCGTCACGCCGTGCAGCAGGAACGGCGCGAAGCCCTGGCCCGCGCGAATCGCGTCCAGCGCCTCGGCCTGCTGGTCGGTGAGCGCCGGCGGCACAGTTCGTCCACTGGTTGTCGACAGGTTATCCACAGCTTTGGGCACAGGCGCATCGGCCCAGCCGATTTCCTCGACGGCGACCCAGCCGCGCGCCGCCCAGTCGTCGAGCGTCGCGACCGCCTTCGGATGCAGCACGCGCGCATCGGGCAGCGTCAGCGAATCGGTGTCGGCAAGCGCCTGCGCGAGCCGGCGCAGGGCAGCCCCGCGCACGGGCAGCGCATCGGGAAGCGCAGCATGGCCGGCGTCGGTCAGCCGGTAGCGAACCTCGGGGGCAAGCAGCCGCCCCCAGCGCTGCGCGTCACGCAGCGCCTGCGGCAGCGCCGGCAGCGCGACTTCACCGCGCCCGCGCTGGTAGTAGTCGGCCGCGAACGAGACGAGCGCGAGCCAGTCCGGCGACAGCGGCGGCAGTTCGGTGCAGATGGCGTCGATCGCGCGCAGCCGGGACGGCGGCACATCGGTGTGAGTCGTTACTTCGCAGACGAGCCCGACGGCCTGCCGCTTGCCGAACGGCACCTGCACGAGCGTGCCGGGCTCAGGCGCCGGCTGCACGTCGCAGCGGTAGTCGAACAGGGTGGCGAGCGGATGGTCGAGCGCGACCCGCAGGTACGTGCCGTCCATCACTGCACTCCGGCAGCGACTCGGGCGGTGCGGACGACTTGCACCCGTGTCCGCGTCAAGGTGGCGAACTTAAAGTAAAACTTCAGATTCGGCGCTAAGTTTTGGATTCGCATTAGGAATCGCCGTATACCCTGGCCAGCCTGTGGATAACTTTGTTGAGAACTCGCCGTTCAACAGCCGCGAAGCACGCGGGGCCGTGCTTTCCGCCGATTTCGGCCGCCCATTGCCGCGCCCCGCGGAGCCTTATTCCATAAGGCTGCTATTCAAATTACCCAACCATAGCGAGACAATTCGACCGATACAGGGCTCTACCGCGCTGCAACGTGGAAAATGTGCATAAGTCAAGTCTTGACAAGCAAGGAATCGGCAACTGGGGCGGGGTTGCGCCCTGTTTAGCGCAGACAGCGAAACGCCGTTACCCCGCAGTGCAACATAACTGCCCTTGCATTCAGCCTGCCGCTCCGCTACGGATTGCGCGGCTGTGGCGATGCACTTCGTCGACGAGTTCGGCGACGTGATCCGGCGACGTGAACTGCGAAATCCCGTGGCCGAGGTTGAATACGTGGCCCGGATGGTTGCCGTAGCTGTCGAGCACCGCGCGCGCCTGTTCGCGCACCGCAGCCGGCGGCGCGAACAGGATCGTCGGATCCAGGTTGCCCTGCAGCGCGACGCGGCCGCCCACGCGCTCGCGTGCGGCGCCGAGGTTGACCGTCCAGTCGAGCCCGACCGCGTCGACGCCGGTCGCCGCGATTTCCTCGAGCCACAGGCCGCCGCCCTTCGTAAACGTGATCACCGGCACGCGCTCGCCGTCGTGCTCGCGCTTGAGCTGCGCGACCACCCGGCGGATGTAGTCCAGCGAGAAGCGCTGGTACGCGCCGTCCGCCAGCGCGCCGCCCCACGTATCGAAGATCATCACGGCCTGCGCGCCGGCTTCGATCTGCGCGTTCAGGTACGCGGCCACCGCCTGCGCATTCACGTCGAGGATCCGGTGCATCAGGTCGGGGCGCGAATACGCCATCGACTTCACCGTGCGGAAGTCGTCCGACCCGCCGCCTTCGACCATGTAGCACGCGAGCGTCCACGGGCTGCCCGAGAAGCCGATCAGCGGCACGCGCTGGCGGCCCTGGGCGTCGGTCAGCGCGCGGCGGATCTCGCGCACCGCGCCGGTCACGTAGCCGAGCGTCTCCTCGATGTCCGGCACCGCGAGCTTCGCGACATCGGCCTCGGTGCGCACCGGATGCGCGAACTTCGGCCCTTCGCCGACCTGGAAGTCGAGGCCGAGGCCCATCGCGTCGGGAATCGTCAGAATGTCCGAGAACAGGATCGCGGCGTCGAGCGGAAAGCGATCGAGCGGCTGCAGCGTCACTTCGGTCGCGTAGTCGGGATTTTTCGCCAGGCCGAGGAAGCTGCCCGCGCGCGCGCGGGTCGCGTTGTATTCGGGCAGATAGCGGCCCGCCTGGCGCATCAGCCAGATCGGCGTGTAGTCGGTCGGCTCGCGCAGAAGCGCACGCAGGAAGGTGTCGTTGAGCAGGTTATGGGCCACGGTAGGAGCGACGATGCGAAGGCAAAGCGGCATTTTACCGGAGCGGGGCCGCACGGCTGCGTATGCCGATGCGATGGCGGCCATATGACGCGCGCGATGGCTCCGTTATGATCGGACGCTGATATCAAACCGAATGAAGGAGGAGACCGATGAAGACGTTCGCCACGCTGGCGCTCACGACGGCTGCCATGCTCTGCTGCGCCGCCGCGCATGCGCAGTCCGGCTCGGCCGCCGCTGCCGCGCCCGCCGCCGGCTCGCGGCTCGACGACGTGATCGCGCGCGGCACGCTGCGCGTGTGCACGACCGGCGACTACAAGCCGTATTCGTACTATCGAACCGACGGCCGCTTCGAGGGCATCGACATCGACATGGCCGAATCGCTCGCGAAATCGCTCGGCGTAAAGGCCGACTTCGTGAAGACGAGCTGGTCGAACCTCACCAACGATTTCATCGCGAAGTGCGATATCGCCGTGGGCGGCGTCTCGACGACGCTCGAGCGCCAGAAGCGCGCGTTCTTCACGCAGCCGTACGTGGTCGACGGCAAGACGCCGATCGCGCGCTGCGCCGACGCCGGCAAGTACCAGACGGTCGCGCAGATCGACCGGCCCGAGACACGCGTGATCGTGAATCCCGGCGGCACCAACGAGCGCTTTGCGAAGCAGTTTTTCCCGCATGCGAACCTGACCGTCTATCCGGACAACGTGACGATCTTCAAGCAGATCCTCGCGGGCAAGGCGGACGTGATGGTGACCGATGCATCCGAAACGCTGCTGCAGCAAAAGCTGAATCCGGGCCTGTGCTCGGTGCATCCGGACAAGCCGTTCCAGTTCGGCGAGAAAGCGTACATGGTGCCGCGCGGCGACGTCGTGTTCCAGCAGTACGTCGACCAGTGGCTGCACCTCGCGCTGTCGACCGGCGAATACCAGGCGATCTCCGACAAGTGGCTGAAGTAAGCCGATCCGGCCTAGGCGGGCGCGCTCGATAACGGGCGCGACCCCGCGGTCGCGCCCCGCAAACCCGCCGCGAACGGCGGTGTGCGGCGGCACCCCGCGCACCGCCGTTACACATCGACCTGCCGCGCGCATCGCATAAAACCGCAAAATTAGCCAAATGGCCGACTATTGCGCGCGCCGATCACGTTTCAAAATCTTTCTGACGATTCAATCGTCATGCGTGGTATCTGTCGTGCGATGCCATTTTCGCCGTGCAAATCGGCAATTCACCGACGCGAAAACGCACGAAAAACGCGTCGCGCGCATGCGATGAAAACTCCGCCGAAAAGACGGGTAAATATTGCCTTTTTCAGCCCCCCGAAAACAGCAAAAAATCCCGCAAAGCCTTATCTGGCGGGCGTTACAACCTGAAACACTTTGTTACCGCGAGGGGTCATTAATTCGCCCACAATGGCTTCAACGGTTTCAACACGGATGCGGTCTCGTGTGCCAAGTGTGAGCGGACGCGAAGCGCTGCGAGCCAGTCGGTCACGTACCGAAGCCCTTCCGAGGGGCATCCCTGTTGGAGTCGTTTCCGGCCCCCCGCCGGATACGGTTTCATCTTTGGTCTCCTCGCGCTAACCCCGTAGCGTGTGGTTTTTAGCGGGCTAATAAGCCCGCTTTTTTTCGTCCATAGAAAACGCAACGGCCCGCAGGCCGCCGCGTTTTTCCCGCCGCCGGATCGCCTTACGCGGTCTTCTGCACGCCGAGTTTCAGCTCGTCGATCATCCGCTCGCGCATCACGAACTTCTGCACCTTGCCCGTCACCGTCATCGGCAATTCGTCGACGAAACGGATATAGCGCGGAATCTTGTAGTGCGCGATCTGGCCGCTGCAGAACGCGCGCACGTCGTCCTCGGTCATGTGCTCGTCCGCGCGCAGCACGATCCACGCGCACAGCTCCTCGCCGTACTTCGCGTCCGGCACGCCGAACACCTGCGCGCTCTGAATCTTCGGATGCCTGAACAGGAATTCCTCGATCTCGCGCGGATACACGTTCTCGCCGCCGCGAATCACCATGTCCTTCAGCCGGCCGACGATGTTGCAGTAGCCGTCCGCATCGAGCGTCGCGAGATCGCCCGTATGCATCCAGCCGTCGACCAGCACTTCGCGCGTCTTCGCGTCGTCGTCCCAGTAGCCGAGCATCACCGAATAGCCCTTCGTGCACAGCTCGCCCGTCGCACCGACCGGCACGATATCGCCGTTCGGATCGACGATCTTCACTTCCAGGTGCGGCTGGATGCGCCCGACCGTCGTCGTGCGCTTCTCCAGCGGATCGTCGGTCGAGCTCTGGAACGACACCGGGCTCGTCTCCGTCATCCCGTACGCGATCGTGATTTCCGACAGGTGCATCTGCGACACCACGCGCTTCATCGTCTCGATCGGGCACGGCGAGCCGGCCATGATGCCGGTGCGCAGCGTCGACAGGTCGAATTTCGGGAACGCCGGATGATCGAGCTCCGCGATGAACATCGTCGGCACGCCGTGCAGCGCGGTGCAGCGTTCGTCGGCCACGGCCGCGAGCGTGGCGACCGGGTCGAACGCCTCGCCGGGGAACACCATCGCCGCGCCCTTCGACACGCACGCGAGCACCGCCAGCACCATCCCGAAACAGTGATACAGCGGCACCGGGATGCACAGCGAGTCCTGCTCGGTGAAGCGCATCGCCATCGCGATCGACCGTGCGTTGTTGACGACGTTGCGGTGCGTGAGCGTCGCGCCCTTCGGGCTGCCGGTCGTGCCGCTCGTGAACTGGATGTTGATCGGGTCGGTCGCCGAGAGCGTCGCGCCGATCGCATCGAGCGCCGCGACGTCGAGCGTGTCGCGGCCGCGCGCCATCAGGTCCGCGAAGCGGAACATCCCGGCCGGCGCCACCTCGCCCATCGACACGACCGTGCGCAGGCTCGGCACGCGCGCCGCATGCAGGTCGCCCGGCGTCGCGCTCGCGAGCTCGGGCGCGATGGTCTGCAGCATCTCGACGTACGCCGAGCTCTTGAAGCGCTCGGCCGCGATCACGGCCTTGCAGCCGACCTTGTTCAGCGCGTATTCGAGCTCCGCGAGCCGGTAGGCCGGATTGATGTTGACGAGGATCGCACCGATGCGCGCGGTCGCGAACTGCGTGAGCAGCCATTCGCTGCGGTTCGGCGACCAGATGCCGACGCAATCGCCCTTCGCGATGCCGAGCGCGGCGAGGCCCGCCGCGAGCACGTCGATCTCGTGCGCGAACTCGCGCCACGTCCAGCGCACCTGCTGTTCGCGGAACACGACGGCCGGACGATCGGGAAAGCGGCCGGCCGTGTCGAGCAGGAACCGGCCGATCGTCGCTTCGGAGAGTGGTACACCGGCCTCGCCGCGCACGTACGACAGTCCGTTTTCGGGCGCGATCAGCGCCGCCTTGCCAAGGTCTGCTGCCATCAATGTCTCCATCCGTTTTTGTCTGATCGGCCCGGGCGCGCGACTGACGCATGCGCCCGCTCCGCCGCCATTGGCGGCGGACAGCCTCACCGCGCATGATGCCGCGCTCCGCTGACGACACTCTGACATCAAATCGCGGCGGATGGATGAAATAGCACGACCGGACGAAACAACGCGGCACACGGGCCGCGGGCGAAAAAAAAGCAGCCCGAAGGCTGCTTTCTTTCGCGAGGTACGCGCGCGCGGCTTAGTGCCGGCTGCGAACCTTCGCCAGACGCTGGATCGCTTCGAGCTGCGCCATCGCGGTCGCGAGCTCCGATTGCGCCTTTGCGAGGTCGAGGTCCGACTTCGCGTTCTGCAGCGTTTCCTCGGCACGCTTGCGCGCTTCCTCGGCTTTCGCCGCGTCGAGGTCCTTGCCGCGGATCGCGGTATCGGCGAGCACCGTCACGGCGCCCGGCTGCACTTCGAGAATGCCGCCTGCGACGAACACGAATTCGTCGTTGCCGCCCTCGACTTCGATGCGCACCGCACCCGGACGAATCCGCGTGATCAGCGGCGTGTGACCCGGCAGAATACCCAGCTCACCCGTTTCGCCCGGCAGCGCGACGAATTTCGCCTGGCCCGAGAAGATCTGCTCTTCCGCGCTGACGACGTCTACTTTGATGGTTGCCATATCGACTCCTGTCAACGAGTGCCCGCGCCTGCGGCGCCCACACTCGTCCCATGCACGGCGGGTTGAGCTTATTGCGGCCGGTGCGGCCGGCCGGTGCATAAGTCACCACTGACTTATGCATTCGGCCGGCACGTGCCGGCATGCCACTCACTCAAGCCCTTACTGGATCTTCTTGGCCTTTTCGAAGGCTTCGTCGATCGTGCCGACCATGTAGAACGCCTGTTCCGGCAGGTGGTCGCACTCGCCGTCGACGATCATCTTGAAGCCACGGATCGTTTCCTTCAGCGGTACGTACTTGCCCGGCGAGCCCGTGAACACTTCAGCGACGTGGAACGGCTGCGACAGGAAACGCTGGATCTTACGCGCACGTGCGACCGACAGCTTGTCTTCCGGCGACAGTTCGTCCATACCCAGAATCGCGATGATGTCGCGCAGTTCCTTGTAGCGCTGCAGCGTCTGCTGAACGCGACGCGTGATCGAGTAGTGCTCTTCACCGATCACGTTCGGGTCGATCTGGCGCGACGTCGAGTCGAGCGGGTCGACCGCCGGGTAGATACCCAGCGAAGCGATGTCACGCGACAGAACGACGGTTGCGTCCAGGTGGCCGAAGGTCGTAGCCGGCGACGGGTCGGTCAAGTCATCCGCAGGGACGTACACGGCCTGAACCGACGTAATCGAGCCCTTCTTGGTCGACGTGATGCGTTCCTGCAGCTTGCCCATTTCTTCAGCCAGCGTCGGCTGATAGCCCACTGCCGACGGCATACGGCCGAGCAGTGCCGACACTTCGGTACCGGCCAGCGTGAAACGGTAGATGTTGTCGACGAAGAACAGCACGTCGAGGCCTTCGTCACGGAAGTGCTCGGCCATCGTCAGGCCGGTCAGCGCGACGCGCAGACGGTTGCCCGGCGGCTCGTTCATCTGGCCGTACACCAGCGCGACCTTGTCGAGAACGTTCGAGTCCTTCATTTCGTGGTAGAAGTCGTTCCCTTCACGGGTACGCTCGCCCACGCCCGCGAACACGGAGTAACCGCCGTGTTCCTTCGCGATGTTGTTGATGAGCTCCATCATGTTGACGGTCTTGCCCACGCCGGCACCGCCGAACAGGCCCACCTTGCCGCCCTTTGCGAACGGGCAGATCAGGTCGATAACCTTGATACCCGTTTCGAGCAGTTCGGTCGACGGCGACAGTTCGTCGAACGCCGGAGCCTTCTGGTGGATCGAGCGCGTCACGTCGCTCTCGATCGGGCCGGCTTCGTCGATCGGACGGCCGAGCACGTCCATGATACGGCCGAGGGTCGGCTTGCCGACCGGCACCGAAATCGGCTTTGCCGTGTTCTTCACGGTCAGACCGCGGCGCAGGCCGTCGGATGCACCCAGACAGATGGTACGGACCACGCCGTCGCCCAGCTGCTGCTGGACTTCGAGCGTCAGTTCCGAGCCATCGAGAATGAGCGCGTCGTAGATCTTCGGCATGCTTTCGCGCGGGAATTCCACGTCGATAACGGCGCCGATGCACTGTACGATCTTGCCTTCTACCAAAGCAGCAGTACTCATCGCTTTTCCTTTAAATACCTGATTCTTTACTCGCGCAAGGGCGCAGTTGTCGTCCGGGGCGCGCGCTTAAACAGCGGCTGCGCCGCCGACGATCTCCGACAGTTCTTTCGTAATCGCGGCCTGACGGCTCTTGTTGTACACGAGCTGCAGTTCGCTGATCACCGTCTTCGCGTTGTCGGACGCAGCCTTCATCGCGACCATCCGCGCCGATTGCTCGGACGCCATGTTTTCCGCGACGGCCTGGTACACCAGCGCCTCGACGTAACGCACGAGCAGTTCGTCGACGACAGCCTGTGCGTCCGGCTCGTAGATGTAATCCCACGACGTCGACGGCGTGCCGTCATCCGCTTCGAAGTGTTCCGACGACAGCGGCAGCAGTTGCTCGATCACGGCTTCCTGCTTCATCGTGTTGACGAAGCGCGTGTACGCGATATAAACCGCCGACAGCTTGCCTTCCGAGTACAGATCGAGCTGCGTCTTGACCGCGCCGATCAGCTTGTCCAGGTGCGGGGTATCGCCGAGGTGCACGACCTGCGACATCACCTTCGCGCCGAAGCGATTCAGGAACCCAAGGCCCTTGCTACCGATTGCGGTGGCTTCGACCTTCTGCCCCTTCTCTTCCAGCTCCTTGAACTTCTGCACCGTCGCACGCAGCACGTTGGTGTTCAGACCGCCGCACAGACCCTTGTCGGTCGTGACGAGGATGATGCCGGCCGTCTTCACGCCGTCGTTCGCCACCATGAACGGGTGGCGGTATTCCGGGTTCGCGCGGCTCATGTGCGCGGCGATGGCACGGACCTTGTCCGCGTACGGACGTGCTGCGCGCATGCGTTCCTGCGCGCGGCGCATCTTCGATGCGGCCACCATCTCCATCGCCTTCGTGATCTTGCGCGTGTTTTGCACGCTCTTGATCTTGCCGCGAATTTCCTTCATTCCAGCCATAGCTTGCTCCTTGACCGAAGCGGCGCGGGCGCATCAGCACCCGCGCGGCCTCAGTGTGTCACTCGCGGATCAATAGGCACCCGACTTCTTGAAGGACTCGATTGCCGCGCGCAGCGCGCCTTCGTCGTCCTTCGAGAGATCCTTGGTGTCTTCGATGCGCTTGATGAGGTCAGCGTGGCTGGTCTTCAGGTTGTCGCGCAGGCCCTTCTCGAACGCGAGCACTTGCTTCACGTCGAGGTCGTCGAGGAAGCCGTTGTTCGCGGCGTACAGCGACACGGCCAGTTCCCAGACCTGCAGCGGTTGGTACTGCGGCTGCTTCAGCAGTTCCGTCACGCGGCGGCCGCGCTCGAGCTGCTTGCGGGTCGCTTCGTCGAGGTCCGATGCGAACTGCGCGAATGCAGCGAGTTCACGGTACTGCGCGAGGTCGGTACGGATACCGCCCGACAGCTTCTTCACGACCTTCGTCTGAGCGGCGCCGCCGACTCGCGACACCGACACGCCGGCGTTGATTGCCGGGCGGATGCCTGCGTTGAACAGGTCGGTTTCCAGGAAGATCTGGCCGTCGGTAATCGAGATCACGTTCGTCGGAACGAACGCGGTCACGTCGCCAGCCTGCGTTTCGATGACCGGCAGTGCCGTCAACGAGCCGCTCTTGCCCTTCACTTCGCCGTTCGTGAACTTCTCGACGTACTCTTCCGACACGCGAGCAGCACGCTCGAGCAGACGCGAGTGGAGATAGAACACGTCGCCCGGGTAAGCTTCACGGCCCGGCGGGCGGCGCAGCAGCAGCGAGATCTGACGATACGCCCAAGCTTGCTTGGTCAAGTCGTCGTAAATGATCAGCGCGTCTTGGCCGCGGTCGCGGAAGTATTCGCCCATCGTGCAGCCGGCGTACGGCGCCAGGTACTGCATTGCGGCGGAATCCGATGCAGAAGCGGCGACGACGATCGTGTATTCCATCGCGCCCGTTTCTTCGAGCTTGCGAACCACGTTCATGATCGACGAAGCCTTCTGGCCGATCGCGACGTAGATACAGATCAGGTCCTTGCCCTTCTGGTTGATGATCGCGTCGAGCGCCACCGCGGTCTTGCCGCACTGACGGTCGCCGATGATCAGCTCACGCTGGCCACGGCCGATCGGCACCATCGCGTCGATCGACTTGATGCCAGTTTGCACCGGCTGCGACACCGACTTACGCCAGATCACGCCCGGGGCGATCTTTTCGATCGCGTCGGTCAGCTTCGCGTTGACCGGGCCCTTGCCGTCGATCGGGTTGCCGAGCGCATCGACCACGCGGCCGACGAGTTCCGGGCCCACCGGCACTTCGAGAATGCGGCCCGTCGTCTTGACGATGTCGCCTTCCGAGATGTGTTCGTATTCGCCGAGAATCACCGCGCCGACCGAGTCGCGCTCGAGGTTCAGCGCGAGGCCGAACGTGTTGCCCGGGAACTCGAGCATTTCGCCCTGCATCACGTCCGACAGGCCGTGGATACGCACGATACCGTCGGTCACGGAGATCACGGTGCCCTGGTTGCGAACGTCTGCGCTCGCTTCAAGGCCCTGGATCCGGCTCTTGATCAGCTCGCTGATCTCAGAGGGATTGAGTTGCATTATTCGCTCCTGATAGTCAATTCTGTTGCGTGCCGGCTGCCTGGGCGCTCAAGCGCACAAGGCTGTCTGCATGCTGGCGAGCCGCGCGCGGACCGAGGTATCGAGCACTTCGTCGCCGACCGTCACGCGCACGCCGCCGATCAGCGACGCATCGGTCTGGACCGTCGGCTTCAGCTTGCGCTTGAACTTGCGTTCGAGGCTGGCGAGGAGTTCGGTGAGCTGTGCGCCTTCGAGCGGAAACGCGCTGACGATCTGCACGTCGGCCGCGCCTTCGCGCGCATTCTTCAGTTCTTCGAACTGTACGGAGATTTCCGGCAGCAGCGCGATACGGTGATTTTCGACCAGCATCTGCACGAAGTTCTTCGCTTCCGCGCTGGTCGCGAGCGGCGACTTCACCGCGGCGAGCAACAGCTCGTTGACCTGCGCACGGCCCACTTTCGGGCTCGACGCGACGGACAGCACTTCGGGCAGTTGCGCAACCTGAGCCAGCTCTTGCACGAGCGTGGACCAGGCGGCGATATCACCACCCTCGGCCACGCGGAACAGCGCTTCTGCGTAAGGGCGGGCGATGGTTGCAAGTTCGGCCATGATCAGAGCTCGGCTTTCAGTTGATTCAGCAGTTCGGCGTGGGCCGTTTGATCGACTTCGCGCTTCAGGATCTGCTCGGCGCCCTTGACCGCCAGCGTGGCGACTTCGCCGCGCAGCGTTTCACGCGCCTTCACGATTTGCTGATCCGCGTCCGCCTTCGCCTGAGCGATGATGCGGGCGGCTTCGGCATGGGCTTGAGCCTTGATTTCTTCGGCCACGGCCTGCGCGCGCTTTTCAGCGTCGGCAATGCGTTGTTGACCGTCGTTACGGGCTTGCGCGAGCTCCTGATCGACGCGCTTGTGCGCCGCTGCGAGTTCCGCCTGACCCTTTTCCGCGGCTGACAGGCCGTCGGCAATTTTCTTCGAGCGCTCGTCGAGGGCGTTGACCAACGGCGGCCACACGAATTTCATCGTGAACCACGCGAGGATCAGGAACACGACCATTTGCGCAAACAGGGTTGCGTTGAGATTCACGGTGTTTCCTTATCTGCTATTCCGGAAATTGAAACGAGGAGGAGCGCGTCGAAAATGAATTCGATTGGCGCTCGTCATCCGTTCCACCCTGCGCCGGCTTGTCGCTGGCGCAAATCTTCCGAGGAACCTTAGCCTGCGAGCTTCGACAGGAGCGGGTTCGCGAATGCAAACAGCATTGCCACACCAACGCCGATCAGGAACGCCGCGTCGATCAGACCAGCCAGCAGGAACATCTTCGTTTGCAGCGGATTGATCAGCTCAGGCTGACGTGCGCATGCTTCGATGTACTTGCCACCCATCAGACCGATACCGATACAGGCGCCGATCGCACCCAGGCCGATGATGATACCGATACCGATAGCGGTCAGACCCTGGATGTTGGCGATGAAAGCTTGCATGATCACTCCTTTGTGAAAAGACTTGGAACTGGAATTAAAAGAAAACTAAAAACAAACCTGCTTGATTGTCCGGCTGCTTAGTGCGATTCGTGAGCCTGGCCGAGGTACACCAGCGTGAGCATCATGAAAATGAACGCTTGCAGCAAAACAATCAGGATGTGGAAGATCGCCCAGACGCTACCCGCGAGGATGTGGCCGATGAAGCCGAGCACCGACGCGTCCGCACCGAAGCCCCACATGCTGCCGAGCAACGCGATCAGCAGGAACAGCAGTTCGCCTGCGTACATGTTGCCGAACAGTCGCATGCCGAGCGAAACGGTCTTGGCGACGTATTCAACGATGTTCAGGCCGAGGTTCGGGATCCACAGCAGCGGGTGCGCGCCGAACGGAGCCGACACGAGTTCATGCAGGAAGCCGCCCGGGCCCTTGATCTTGATGCTGTAGTAGATCATCAGCACGAAGACGCCGAGCGCGATGCCGATCGTGCCGTTCAGGTCGGCCGTCGGAACGATGCGGTGATGCGGAATGACTTCCGACAGGCCCAGCCAGCCGATCACGCGGCCCGGCAGGTCGACGGGGAGGAAGTCGAGGGAGTTCATCAGCGCGACCCAGACGAACACGGTCAGCGCGAGCGGAGCAATGAAGGTACGATTGCCGTGCACGACAGCCTTCGACTGGTCTTCGACCATCTCGACGATCATTTCGATCATGCACTGGAAACGGCCCGGGACGCCCGGCGTCGCCTTGCGGGCAGCCATGTACAGGATCAGGATCGTGACGACACCGCAGACGATCGACCAGAACAACGTGTCGAGATTCCAGACGTGGATATCGAAAATCGACGTCTGATGCGCGGTGGAGAAGTTCTGCAAGTGGTGCGCAATGTACTCGGACGGATCCAGAGCACGCGAGCCTTCGCTGGTTGCCATATCGTTAGTGCCACCCAAATTGTCGAAAATCGGTCTTTCGCTTCACCGCAACACTCTATTGCGGGAACGCGCCTGCGCATGTTCCGGTCGAACTGCGCAAGGTCTCACAGCCTATCGCCAGGCCAACGCAATCCAGTACGTTTTCAGCACGAGCAAGTACGTAATGAGCAAGGGCACCCAGTGCACGCCGGGGTACCACACGGCAATCGCTACGAACAACGCGATCGTCGCTCCCATCTTGAGTACTTCGCCGACCACCCAACCCATCACGGTGTCGGCACCGCCTCGCCTCAAACGCGCCGCGAACAATGCGCTCGGCACCCAGCCAATCGCTCCGCCCAAAAATGCGGATTGCGCAGCGGCGCCCGGCGGCTTCGAGGAAAACAGCCACCACGCCAGCGTTGCAACCAAGGACAGGACCACTTGCGCGATCACGACCCGGTAGGGCGTAATCCGCGAGGGTCGGCTTACGTCCGGCCCGAACAGCGTTTCCGCTTCGGCCCGCGTAAGCGGAACGATTGTTGTGTCGTCTTGCTGCTCGGCATCCCAGTCGTCGGCGGCTGCATGCCGCTGCCCGACAGCCGGTTCGGTGTTGCGGCGTGCGCTGCGCTCGTCGTGCCCATTGACCGGCTGCTCCTGACTCGCCATCGCTACCTTCCGCAAATTCCCAATCCGCCCCAAACTTTCCGAAAGCTTTCGGGGGTGCCTAGCTAACAAATCCGGGCGATTGTAAGCGATAGTTGCAGGTGATTCAAGGCTTTAGACGCGACAAAAATCTGCGTAAAACGCGTCCTCATCATGTGAAAAACGCGCGAACGAGCGACGTACGATGACAGTTGTAAGGTGGGATTTTCGCGTCGGTACTTCTTGCTGGAAAAGTGTGGCCGCAACGAATGGCGCAGAACCGGCGTTCGGCGAGCGCCTCGGCCACCCGGCAGGCGCACAGGCAAAAAATTCCCTGCGGAACGACCGCAGAAAACACTGCAACACAAGGATCGGGAACAAGCGGAACGCTGTGATGACAGGCCGCACTCATCGCACGAGACGAGCCGGCCGCGAACCCGCCCCCCCCCCCCCTGCAATCAGTTGCAACATCACCACAGGCGATCGACTGTGGATCGCCGGACTTATCCACAACCCGGCAACCACCGGGAATGCTGTGCACCCTCCTCGCCCGCCGGATCGAGCGCCTGTGCCACGCGCTACCGCGGGTTCAGCCGTGCACGAGCAGCCACGCACCGAGCGCGGCGCTCGCGAGTGCAAATGGAATCGACACCAGGTGAAACGGCAGCCACATGCGCGGCTCCTTCGCGAGACGCACGGCGATCAGGTTCGCGAGCGAGCCGATCGCGAACCCGAAGCCGCCGACCGATACGCCGAACGCGAGCGCACGCCAGTCGTGCGTGAATTCCGACAACAGGATCGCGGCCGGCACGTTGCTGATGCCCTGCGACAGCACCGCGCCCGCAGCAAACACGCGCAACGGCGAATCGAGCTGTGCACGCGCGATCGCATCGTGAACGACGGGCAGCGCGGCCGCGCTGCGCAGCACGACGAACATCAGCACGAAAATCAGCAGCAGCAGCCAGTCGATCTTCAGGACTGCATCACGTTTCGCGACGAGCAGCGCGATCACGACGGCGACGAGGCCCGGCACCGGGTGGTGCGCATCGGCGAGCAACACGAACGCACCGAACAGCACCACCGCGAGCAGCGCGTGCATGCGCTGCACGGGGACCGGATCGACGTCTCCGGACAGGTCAAGCGGCTTCGCGCGAAACGCGCACGCCGTCAGCACGAGCAGCAGCACCATCAATGCAAGCGCGAGCGGCCCGAGCGTGACGACGAAACGGCCGAATGACACACCGCTCAATTGCCACAGGAAAAGGTTCTGGGGATTGCCGAGCGGCGTCGCGACGGACCCCGCATTGACGGCCAGCGCGACCACGATCACGAGCCGCCGGAACGGCAGCGGCGTCAGTGCGCGCAGCGACACCATCAGCGGGACGACGACGAACAGCGCGACGTCGTTGGTGAGCCACATCGCAAGCGCGGCCGCGAATATGACGAGCAGCATCGCGAGCCCGCGCTCGGAGTGCACGTGATGCACGATGCGATGCGCAAGCCACATCAGGCACCCGGACAACTCGAGCGCCTTGGTCAGCATCAGCAGGCCGGCCAGCGTCAGCACGGTTTGCCAGTCGACGAGGCCGGTCAGTGCGGCAATTGGTTGCGGACGCAACCATTGAAGAATAATCAACGCAAGCGCCAGCACCGTCAGTACCGGCTCCTGCAACAGCCATCCGAGCCACCGGCGCGGCGCGGCCGCGCCCGTGTTTTCCATCGATCGAGCCTCGTTACTCTTCGGTCGCGACGTTGCCGCGCAGACGCGCGAGAATGCCCTCGAGCGCATCGAGGTTGCCGAAGTCGATCAGCACCTGCCCTCGCCCGCGGCGGCCGAGCTTGATCTTCACCGTCGATGCGAGCAGGTCGGACAACTCCTCCTCGAGACGGCGCGTGTCGCGGCCGCCATCATCCTTCGCGCGTGCCTTCACGGCCGGCGCTTCCTTCGTCGTGTGCGCAACGAGCTTCTCGGTCTCGCGCACCGACATGCGCTTGTTGACGACCTGATGCGCAAGCGTGATCTGCGTCGCCGCGTCGACCGCGAGCAGCGCGCGCGCATGCCCCATGTCGAGATCGCCGGCCAGCAGCATCGTCTGCACCGGCGACGCGAGGTTCAGCAGACGCAGCAGGTTCGACACCGCGCTGCGCGAACGGCCGACCGATTCGGCCGCCTGCTCGTGCGTGAAACCGAACTCGTCGAGCAGGCGCTGAATGCCGTGCGCCTCTTCCAGCGGGTTCAGATCCTCGCGCTGAATGTTCTCGATCAGCGCCATCGCGGCGGCGGCCTGATCGGACACGTCCTTCACGAGTACCGGCACTTCATCGAGACCGGCCAGGCGTGCCGCGCGGAAACGCCGCTCGCCCGCGATGATCTCGTATTTGTCTGATGAAATGGGCCGTACCAGGATCGGTTGCATCACGCCTTGCGCGCGAATGCTGGCCGCCAGCTCCTGCAGGCTGCCCTCGTCCATCCGCGTGCGCGGCTGGTACTTGCCGGCCTGCAACTTGCCGAGCGCGAGCGTGTTCGGCGCCCCTTCGATCTTCACCGCTTCGGTGATGTCCGCGCTGCCGCCCAGCAGCGCTTCGAGGCCACGTCCCAAGCCCTTCTTCTTTGGTACCGCGTTCATGTCTTTCTTCCTCGCTTCGCTCATGTCCGGATCACGACACCTCGAACGCGCGCACGCGATCGATCATCTCGGCACCGAACTGGAGATACGCCTGCGCACCGCGCGAGTTGCGGTCGAACACGACGCCCGGCAACCCGTAACTCGGCGCTTCCGCCAGGCGCACGTTACGCGGAATCACCGCGTCAAACACCTTGTCGCCGAAGTGCGCTTTCAGTTGATCGGAGACCTGCTGCTGCAGCGTGATGCGCGGATCGAACATCACGCGCAGCAAGCCGATGATCTTCAGGTCGCGGTTCATGTTCGCGTGAACCTGCTTGATCGTGTTGACGAGGTCGGACAGACCTTCCAGTGCGAAGTACTCGCACTGCATCGGGATCACGACGCCATGCGCCGCGCACAGCCCGTTCAGCGTCAGCAACGACAGCGTCGGCGGGCAATCGATCAGCACGAAGTCGTAATCATCGGCCACGCGCTCGAGCGCGGCCTTCAGCCTGCGCTCGCGGTTGTCGATGTTGATCAGTTCGATCTCGGCACCGGACAGCTCGCGATTGGCCGGCAGCACGTCGTACGTGACGCCTTCCGGACGCACGCGCGCATCGGCCACCGATACGCCGTCGACCAGCACTTCGTACACGGTCGACTCGCAGGAGGCTTTGTCGATCCCGCTGCCCATCGTCGCGTTACCCTGCGGGTCGAGATCGATCAGCAGGACTCGTTGCTCCTGCGCTGCAAGGCTTGCGGCGAGATTGACCGATGTCGTCGTCTTGCCGACGCCCCCCTTCTGGTTCGCAACGCAGAAGATCTTTGCCATCGTTGGTGTGTTCCTCTTACTTCAAACAAATGGCGCGCTACCGCGCGCCCTCAATTCGCTTCGGCGACCGTGACTTCGATCAGATGCCGTTCGGCATCGAGCATCGGCACCGCCAGCCGCATCGTCCGCTTCACACGACTCCCCTCCGGCAGCCGGGCGATCTCGTCGTCCGGGTGCACACCCTTCATTGCCCAGATCGAGCCGCCGGGCGCGACGAGATGTCGAGCAAGTTTAACGAAATCGGACAGATCCGCGAAAGCGCGGGATACGATCATGTCGAATTTTTCCGGCACTTCGACGCCCGGCTGCAGCGATTCGACCCGGCCAGTGACGACCGACAGGTTCGAGAGCTTCAGCTCCGCACGCATCTGGGTCTGGAATGCAGACTTCTTCTGCACGATATCGTTCAGCGTCACATGCCATTCCGGCTGCACGATTGCCAGCACGATACCGGGCAACCCGCCGCCCGAACCGACGTCGAGCACACGCGCCGACGCCCGGCCGCGCAGATGCGGGACGATGGAGAGCGAATCCAGGATGTGCTGGATCAGCATCTGCTTCGGGTCGCGGATCGCGGTCAGGTTGTAGACCGCGTTCCACTTGCCGAGCAGCGCCACGTAGTCGAGCAACTGGTTGCGTTGCGCATCCGTCAATGCGATGTCGAGCGCAGCCGTGCCGTCGACGAGCATCCCTTCAAGTACGTCCCGATTAACCGCCGGCGCGCGACGCGCCGTCATTGTTGCGTCGGGACGGTGCCGTCCCCCTGCTCGGTCGCCTCTGCAGCGGTACCGTTACGACGGCCAAGACCACGGCGCTTCAGGTGCACCATCAGCAGCGAGATCGCAGCCGGCGTGACGCCCGAGATACGCGATGCCTGGCCGATCGTTTCCGGCCGGAACTCGTTGAGCTTCTGGCTCACCTCGAACGACAGGCCTCGCACCTCGCGATAGTCGATTCCGTCTGGCAGGCGCGTGTTCTCGTTCGCATCGTTGCGTTCGATCTCGCTCGCCTGACGCTCGATATAGCCCTGGTATTTGATGCCGATCTCGACCTGCTCCTTGATCTGCTCGAGCAGCACCGGATCGTCCGTGAGCGGCTCCGCGGGGCCGCACTCGCCGCCCTTCAGCCCGCACACACCGTCGTAGCTAATGCCCGGACGGCGCAGCAGTTCGGCAAGGCTGTACTCGTGGTCGATCGCCTTGCCGAGCAACGCGGCCGCCTCTTCCGGCGGCAGCGTCTTTGGCGTGACCCACGTGGACTTCAGTCGTTCGGTTTCACGTGAAACAGCGTCACGCTTCCGGCTGAACGCATCCCAACGCACGTCGTCGACGAGACCCAGTTCGCGGCCCAGTTCGGTCAGGCGCATGTCGGCGTTGTCTTCACGCAGGCTCAGGCGGTATTCGGCGCGGCTCGTGAACATCCGGTACGGCTCGGCCACGCCGCGCGTGACGAGATCGTCGACCAGCACGCCCAGGTAAGCCTGGTCGCGCCGCGGGCACCATGCGTCCTTCTCCTGCACATAACGACCGGCGTTCAGGCCGGCCAGCAGGCCTTGCGCCGCAGCCTCTTCATAGCCGGTCGTGCCGTTGATCTGGCCCGCAAAGAATAGTCCGTTGATCGCCTTCGTCTCGAGCGACGCCTTCAGCGCACGCGGATCGAAGTAGTCGTACTCGATCGCATAGCCAGGGCGCAGGATGTGCGCGTTCTCGAGGCCGCGCATCGAGTGCACGAGCTCGAGCTGCACGTCGAACGGCAGGCTCGTCGAAATCCCGTTCGGATAGAACTCGTTGGTCGTCAGCCCTTCCGGCTCCAGGAAGATCTGGTGCGATTCCTTCGACGCGAACCGGTGGATCTTGTCCTCGATCGACGGGCAATAACGCGGGCCGACGCCTTCGATCACGCCTGTATACATCGGCGAACGGTCGAGGCCGCCGCGAATGATGTCGTGCGTGCGCTCGTTCGTGTGCGTGACCCAGCACGGCAACTGCTGCGGATGCTGCTCTGCCCGGCCGAGGAACGAGAATACGGGGATCGGATCGAGGTCGCCCGGCTGCTCGTCGAGCTTCGAAAAGTCGATCGAGCGGCCATCGATACGCGGCGGCGTACCGGTCTTCAGGCGCCCCTGCGGCAGCTTCAGCTCCTTCAGCCGCGCCGACAGCGACACGGCCGCCGGATCGCCCGCGCGCCCGCCCGTGTAGTTGTTCAGGCCGACGTGGATCTTGCCGTCGAGGAACGTGCCGGCCGTCAGCACCACCGCGCGTGCGCGGAAGCGGATGCCGATCTGCGTAACGGCGCCGACCACGCGGTCGCCTTCGACCATCAGGTCGTCGACGGCCTGCTGGAACAGCCACAGGTTCGGCTGGTTCTCGAGCCGGTGGCGAATCGCGGCCTTGTACAGGATACGGTCGGCCTGTGCGCGCGTCGCACGCACAGCCGGCCCCTTCGACGAATTGAGGATCCGGAACTGAATACCGCTCTCGTCCGTCGCGGCCGCCATCGCGCCGCCAAGCGCGTCGACTTCCTTGACCAGATGGCCCTTGCCAATGCCGCCGATCGACGGATTGCAGCTCATCTGTCCGAGCGTTTCGATGTTATGGGTCAGCAGCAGCGTCTTCGCGCCCATACGCGCGGATGCCAACGCAGCCTCCGTGCCGGCATGACCGCCACCGACGACGATGACGTCAAATTCTGTGGGAAAAAGCATGGTGGATTCCGTACGCAGAGCTGCGCACGAACCTATCTGAGAAATGTATGGGCCGAATTATAGCGGGTTCGCTTTTCTCCCGAAGACCGTCCGAATGGTAGGGTCGGTTCGTTTCGCTGTTTTTTTGTCTTTTTGCCTGCCAAGTGGCCGAACTGTGAGGCTGAGCCCTGCTCCGGCCGCGCATCCGCCATCTCACTGCACATCGTCACGCTGTGCGAAATCAGCAACCGGGTAAGGCGGAATGGAGCGAACGCCACCCTCCGCACTCTCCTCACAGTATTTCCGATTCGTCGCCCGATACTTATCCACTGTGCCGCGCAACACGCGGCGGCGTAGCCCTCCCGGGCACCTGACTCTTGCGATTCTGTGCGACACACACTGCACCACGAACCATCCCTTTCCCGTTTATCACAGCGCTTCCGACTATTCCTTCGGCACTTATCCCCTGCCCCGAGCAGCCCCAACGCAACCCAATCGCCCCTTGCCCAAAAACAAAAACGGCGTGTTTCACGTGAAACACGCCGCCCGTTTCCCGCCAACCGCCCTGATCATCAAGCCGTTTTCTTCGCCAACCCTAGGTATGTCTCGATCACACGCGGATTCTGCGCCAACTCGGCCGCCGGCCCTTCGAGCGCAAACTCGCCCGTCTCCAGCACATAGCCATAGTCGGAGATCTGCAGCGCGGCCCGTGCATTCTGTTCGATCAGCAGCGTCGCGACGCCCGTGCCGCGCAACGCGCTGATGATATGAAAGATCTCCTTCACGATCAGCGGTGCCAACCCGAGGCTCGGCTCGTCGAGCATCAGCAGATCCGGCTTGCCCATCAGCGCACGGCCAACTGCGAGCATCTGCCGTTCGCCGCCCGACAGCGTGCCGGCGGCCTGCTTGCGCCGCTCCTTGAGCCGCGGAAACAACGCAAATACAGGATCAAGCTGATCCAGAAAGCCGGATTCGCCCGCCAGCTTGCGGCGGTACGCACCCAGCACGAGGTTGTCTTCGACCGTCATCGTGCTGAACAGCTCGCGCTTCTCCGGCACGAGGCACATCCCGCGTGCAACGCGCTGCTCGACCGGCAACGCGCCGACGTCGTTGCCGCGATACACGACCGCGCCCGACGCATGCCCGGTCACCGGCAGCGCACCCATGATCGCGTTCAGCAGCGTCGATTTGCCGGCGCCGTTCGGGCCGATCACGCTGACGATCTGCCCTGCTTCGACCTTGATCGCTGCACCGTGCAGCGCCTCGACCTTGCCATACCGGACCGCCAGCCCGCGTACTTCGAGAATCGGCATCGTCGTGTCCGTCATCATTCCACCCCGCCCAGATACGCTTCGAGCACCGCCGGGTCCTGCTGCACGTCCTGCGGCAGCCCTTCCGCGATGCGCGTGCCGAATTCCATCACCACCAGCCGGTCGGTGAGATTCATCACGAAATCCATGTCATGTTCCACGAGCAACACGCTCATCCCCTCGGCCTTCAGGCGCCGCAGCAGGTCGGCGAGCTGTTGCTTCTCCTGGTAACGCAGCCCGGCGGCCGGCTCGTCGAGCAGCAGCAGCGTCGGGTCGCAGCACAGCGCGCGTGCGATTTCGAGGATGCGCTGCTGGCCGAGCGCGAGGCTGCCTGCTTCGTCGTACATGTGCTTTTCCAGCCCGACGCGGCGGATCTGCCGCGCGGCTTCGGCGAGCAGCTGTGCTTCCTCATGCGCATTGAGCCGCGCGATGCTGCGCCACACGCCCGTCCGGCCGCGCAGGTGCGCGCCGATCGCGACGTTCTCGAGTACCGTCATCGTCGGCAGCAGCTTCACGTGCTGGAACGTCCGGCCGATGCCGCGCCGCACGATCTGGCGGGACGTGAGCCCGTCGATCCGTTCTCCGCGGAACGTGATCGTGCCGCCGGTCGGCTGCAGTACACCGGTCACGAGGTTGAACGTGGTCGACTTGCCGGCGCCGTTCGGCCCGATCAACCCGATGATCTGCCCCGCTTTCACGTCGAAGCTGACGTCGTTGACCGCCACCAGCCCGCCGAACTGCTTGCGCGCGTTGTCGACCACGAGCAGCGGCTCGCCCGCCACAGGCTTGCCGCGCTGCGGCAACGGATCGGCATGTTCGGGCACGTGCGCACGCGGCCCGCGCGGAAACAGCCTCGCGACGAACGGCCATACGCCCTGGCGCGCGTACTGGAGCAGCAGCACCATCAGCACGCCGAACACGATGATCTCGAAGTTGCCTTCCGAGCCGAGCAGCTTCGGCAGCAGCGTCTGCAGGTAGTCCTGCAGCACGGTGAGGATCGCCGCGCCGAGCACCGCGCCCCACACATGCGACACGCCGCCGACCACGGCCATGAACAGGAATTCGATCCCGTGGTTCAGGCCGAACGGGGTCGGGTTCACGGCGCGCTGCAGGTGCGCGTACAGGAAGCCCGACACCGCCGCGAGCACGGCCGCGTAGACGAAGATCACGACGCGCATCCATGCCGTGTTCACGCCCATCGCCTCGGCCATCACGCCGCCGCCGCGCAGCGCGCGGATCGCGCGGCCGGGCCGGCTGTTGAGCAGGTTCTGCACCGACACGATCGCGGCCAGCACGACGGCCCAGATCAGGAAGTACAGGCTGCGGCCGCTGTCGAGCTCGATGCCGAACAGGTTCAGCGCCGGAATCCCGTTGATCCCGTCGTACTTGCCAAGCAGTTCGAGGTTGCCGAACAGATAGAACAGCGCGAGGCCCCACGCGATCGTGCCGAGCGGCAGGAAGTGTCCGGACAGCCGCATCGTGACCGCGCCGAGCACGAGCGCGACGAGCGCCGTCAATACGACGCCGACGATCAGCGCGAGCCACGGCGACACGCCGTATTGCGTCGTCAGGAACGCGGTCGCATAGGCACCGATGCCGACGAACGCGGCCTGCCCGAAGCTCGTCATCCCGCCGACGCCCGTCAGCAGCACCAGCCCGATCGCGACGATCGCGTACAGGCCGATGTAGTTCAGCAGCGTGATCCAGTATTCGGGCACCTGCACCGCGCCGGGCAGCACCGGCAGCGCGAACAGCACCACGAGAAACACCCAGAAGGTCTTGTTGCGTACGATCGTCTTCATCGCGTCACTCCTCTTCCTCTTCCGCATGCGGCGTCGCGAAGCTGCGCCACAGGAGCACCGGGATGATCAGCGTGAACACGATCACTTCCTTGTACGAACTCGCCCAGAACGACGAATACGATTCGAGCACGCCGACGAGCAGCGAGCCGGCGGCCGCGAGCGGATAGCTGACGAGGCCGCCGATGATCGCGCCGACGAAGCCCTTCAGGCCGATCAGGAAACCGGAGTCGTAATAGATCGTCGTCAGCGGGCCGACGAGAATGCCGGACAGCACGCCGAGCCCCGCCGCCAGCGTGAACGCGAGCCGCCCCGCCGCGGTCGTGCCGATGCCGACCAGCTGCGCGCCGAGCCGGTTCACCGACGTCGCGCGCAGCGCCTTGCCGGCGATCGTGCGGCCGAAGTACACATAGAGCGCGCCGATCAGCACCAGCGCGGTCACGACCACGAGAATGCTCTGCACCGACACCGTCATGCTGCCGATCGCCAGCGACGCATCGGCGAATCCGTTGGTGCGCGAACCTTCCGCACCGAACATCACGAGCCCGAGGCCGACCATCGCGAAATGGACGGCGACCGATACGATCAGCAGCAGCAAGGTCGTGCCTTCCGCGATCGGCTGATAGACGAGCCGATAGATGAAGGGCCCCATCGGCACGACGATCGCGAGCGTGAGCGCGATCTGCGCGAGCATCGGCAACGGCTGCGCGGCGACGCCGCGCGTGATCGCGAACACCGCCAGCGGCAGCAGGACGTAGCGGCTGGCGAGCGTCGCGAGCGTGCGGCCGAGTTGATGGCGGCGCTCGCGATGGCGGACCAGCCCGCCGACTTCCAGCAGGAAGCACGCGATGCCCATCACGAACAACAGCCAGCAGGTGGCGGGAAATTTTTGCGCCTGCAACGCAGCGAGCGTCAGCGCACCGTAGGCGACGAATTCGCCCTGGGGAATGAAGATCACCCGCGTGACGGAAAACACCAGCACGAGCGCCAGCGACAACAATGCATAAATGGCGCCGGTCGTGATGCCGTCTTGCGCGAGGATCGCCGCAATCGAGAGATCCATACGTTTCGTGTATCGAGAATGCTGCGGAGAAACGGCGACGGGAGCGGCCCGGGCGCGTGGACGGCAGGACCGGAGTACAGGCGCCGCGCGGGGGCTTCCCGGAAGTTCCATGCGGCGCGAATGCGGGCCGCGAGGCCCTGCGCCGCCGACGGCGTGCGCGGCGCCGTTCGCGCCGTGCACGCCGGTTTCACGTGATGCTTACTCGGCCTGCAGTTTCCACTTGCCGTCGACGATCTGCACCATCACGCGCGCACGCGTGTCGAAGCCGTTGTGATCGGTCGGCGTCATGTTGATCACGCCATGCGACACGGGCAGATCCTTCACGCTCTCGAGCGACGCGCGCAGCGCCTCGCGGAACGCTTCGGTGCCCGGCTGGCCCTTCTTCAGCGCGTCGGGAATCGCGCGCTGCAGCAGCAGCCCCGCATCCCACGCATGCCCGCCGAACGTCGACAGCGAACCCGCGCCATACGCCTTCTCGTACGCGGCCTTGTACGCGAGCGCCGGCTTCTTCACCGGGTTCGAATCGGGCAGCTGGTCGGTCACGAGTACCGGGCCGGCCGGCAGGATCTCGCCTTCGCAATCCTTGCCGCATACACGCAGGAAGTCGTTGTTCGCCACGCCGTGCGTCTGGTAGATCTTGCCCTTGTAGCCGCGCTCCTTCAGCGTCTTGGCCGGCAGCGCGGCCGGCGTGCCGGAACCGGCGATCAGCACCGCGTCCGGATTCGAGCTCATCAGCTTCAGCACCTGCCCCATCACCGATGCGTCGGTGCGGTTGTAGCGCTCGTTCGACACGACCTTCAGGCCGTTCTTCGCGGCCGCCGCGTTGAACGTGTTGTACCAGCTGTCGCCGTACGCGTCGGCGAAGCCGATGAAGCCGATCGTCTTCACGCCGTGCTTGGCCATGTAGCCGGCGATCGCGTCGGCCATCAGCTGGTCGTTCTGCGGCACCTTGAACATCCACGCGCGCTTCGCGTCCATCGGCGCGATGATCTGCGCGCTCGCCGCGAGCGAGATCGTCGGCGTCTTGCCCTGCGACACCGGGTCGAGCATCGCGAGCGAGTTCGGCGTGACGGACGAACCGATGATCGCGTCGACATGATCCTCGTCGATCAGCTTGCGCACGTTCTGCACCGCGCGGCTCGTGTCGGACGCATCGTCGAGCACGATGTACTGCACGCTCTTGCCGGCGATTTCCTTCGGCAGCAGCGCGATCGTGTTCTTTTCCGGAATCCCGAGCGACGCGGCCGGGCCGGTGGCCGACAGCGTGACGCCGATCTTCACCTGTGCCGACGCCGTTGCCGACGCACACACGAGGCCCACGGCAAGCACGGCCTCCATCCATCGATTCATCTTCATTTATGTTGTCTCCAAACGCTGCTCGAAAAATCCGCGGGTCGCTCGGGCGGCTCCCGGTCATCAAACAAGTTAATATTTTAAGTATCTCGCTGTGCCGCTGCCTACGCTCGTTTTCCCGTGAAACGCCGCCGCGACGAACCTCTGCCGGCATCGGCACCGCGCACGCACGTGCCGCTTCGCGGCCGCAACAGTCGTGCGACCGCCACGATGCGTGGCCGCAATGTCGCCAGGATGAAGAAAGCCGGAAAAGATGACGTTGCGGACGCAACGATCAGGGAAAGATGCGCAGACCTGGCACGGCTCGACCACGCTCGCCGACGGCACAAGACAGGAAAAGCGGCCGCTCATGCGCGGGCGATCGCGCATTCGGATGCGGATACAACGAGCGGCGCGACGGTCGTGCGGGCAAATCGCGCCAGAACGCGCATACCCGCCGCAGGACGGTTCGCGACAGCCGGGATATACCCAGGCACCCCCGAACACGAACGAGCGGCTCCAGCCGCCCCTGCTGCCCCGACCATTCGTCCTGCGCTTCTCATCCAACCGTGCTCCCTCTTCTGCATTCTGCTTGTAGGAGAACTGCCGACCGATTTTCCCGACCGCCCGGTCGGCGAAAGCCGAGTGTAACGGACGCTTTTTGCGCACGCCAACCGGGTAAGCCCGAACGGCATGCGCGTGGCCGCGCGCCAGCCGCGACGTGCTTGCGGGAAAGGGGAAGAACGGGGGGACGGGCGAGCACCCGGAGAGATGCGGGATACCGACGCGGTCGCGAACCTGCGACGCCGGCCGCTGCACCATTGAAGGTAATTCGCGCACACAAATGAAAAAGCGCTGTTGGATTCCGTCCAACAGCGCTTTGGGGTCCGGGCACTTTGTGCCTCGATTGTCTCCTCGTTCTCCACCTGCAAATTCGTTTCGCGGTGCATCAGAACTGAAACGAAGATTAAAGGAGCTTTCATCCCGCGACAACTTAGCATTTACCCCTATGGTGCATCGCCGCACGAAATTGGGGCACCAGCCTTGCCGCGCGACGCCGGCCAGAGCCGGCCGCGATGCCCTTTCCGGGCGCGCCGGATGGTGCTTCGCATCAACGCGCCGCAACGCCCGGCCCCCCGCTTTCAGGACGGCCTGAGCGGCTTGATCCGCGCGACCATCTCGCCGACGATCCCGCGCCGGAACGCCAGCACGCATGCGATGAAGATGAGCCCCGTGACGATCGTCGCCGACTCGCCCAGCGAGTGGAACCAGCCGATGCCGGTGGTCGACGCGAGCCATTCGCCGATGTCGCCGAGGCGATCCTCCAGCGCGACGATCAGCGCCGCGCCGAGCAGCGGCCCGAACAGCGTGCCCATCCCGCCGACGAGCGTCATCAGCACGACGAGCCCCGACATCGTCCAGTATGCGTCGGACAGCGTCTCGAAGCCGAGCACGAGCACCTTCAGCGAACCGGCCAGCCCCGCGAGCCCGGCCGACAGGATGAACGCGAGCAGCTTGAAGCGGTCGGTATCGTAGCCGAGCGAGATCGCGCGCGCCTCGTTCTCCTTGATCGCGACGAGCACCTGGCCGAACGGCGAGTGCACGATCCGCACGATGAACGCGCACGCGGCGACGATCACCGCGAGCACGATGTAGTACAGCGTCATGTCGCTGGACAGGTCGAGCAAGCCGAACAGACGCCCGCGCGGCACGCCCTGCAGGCCGTCCTCGCCGCCGGTGAACGGCGCCTGCAGGTAGATGAAGTAGACCATCTGCGCGAACGCGAGCGTGATCATCGCGAAATAGATGCCCTGCCGGCGGATCGCGAACAGGCCGACGACGAGCCCGAGCAGCGTCGCGGCGAACGTGCCGACGAGCACGCCGAGCTCCGGCGTGAAGCCGAGCGTCTGGATCGCATAGCCGGTCGCGTAGCCGGCGGTCGCAAGGAACATCGCGTGGCCGAACGACAGCAGCCCCGTATAGCCGATCAGCAGGTTGAACGCGGCCGCGAACAGCGCGAACGTGAGCACCTTCATCACGAAGACCGGATACGCGCCGATGAACGGCGCGGCGAGCAGTGCGGCGAGCAGCACGCCGTAGAGCACTTTTCTCTGCATCATTTTTCCTTGCCGAACAGGCCCGCCGGGCGGATCAGCAGCACGATCGCCATGATCACGAACACGACGGTGGCCGACGCTTCCGGATAGAACACCCGCGTGAAGCCCTCGATCACGCCGAGCAGCAAGCCGGTGATGATCGAGCCGAGAATCGAGCCCATCCCGCCGATCACGACCACCGCGAACACGGTGATGATCATCGGCTGGCCCATCAGCGGCGACACCTGGATCACCGGCGCGGCCAGCACGCCCGCGAACGCCGCGAGCGCGACGCCGAACCCGTAGGTGAGCGTGATCATCATCGGCACGTTCACGCCGAACGCCTCGACGAGCTTCGGGTTCTCGGTGCCCGCGCGCAGATAGGCGCCCAGCCGCGTCTTCTCGATCACGAACCACGTTGCGAGGCACACCGCGAGCGACGCGACGACCACCCAGGCGCGGTAGTTCGGCAGGAACATGAAGCCCAGATTGGTCGCGCCGGACAGCTGCGACGGCACGTCGTACGGTTGCCCGGACGAGCCGTAGATCGACCGGAACACGCCTTCGACGACGAGCGTGAGGCCGAACGTGAGCAACAGTCCGTACAGATGATCGAGCTTGTACAGCCAGCGCAGCATCGTCCGCTCGATCACGATCCCGAACGCGCCGACGATCAGCGGCGCGAGCACGAGCATCGCCCAGTACGGCAACCCGAAGTACGACAACCCCATCCACGCGAGCATCGCGCCCAGCATGAACAGCGCGCCGTGCGCGAAGTTGATCACGTTGAGCAGCCCGAAGATCACCGCGAGCCCGAGACTCAGGATCGCGTAGAACGAGCCGTTGACGAGCCCGAGCAGCAACTGGCTGAGCATCGCCGGCAACGGAATGCCAAAGATTTCCATCGACTTAGCCATCAGAATGAGTTTCGTTGCGTGCGCAACGTTCAAGCCGTCGCGCACGCAGGCGGCGCAGCGGGCGCATCGCTGCGGCCGCCGCCGCGCGCCGCTACGTCGCGCTTACTTCCACAGCGCGCAGCGCGATTCCTGCTTGGTGCCGAACGCCTGGTCGCCCGGAATCGTCGCGAGCACCTTGTAGTAGTCCCACGGCTCCTTCGATTCCGACGGCTTCTTCACTTCCATCAGGTACATGTCGTGGATCATGCTGCCGTCCTGGCGGATGGTGCCCTTCGCGTAGAAGTCGTTGATCTTCATCTTCTTCAGCTCGGCCATCACCTTGTCGGAGTCGGTCGTGCCGGCGGCCTGCACCGCCTTCAGGTAGGTCGTCACCGATGAATAGTCGGCCGCCTGCAGGCTCGACGGCATCTTCTTCATCTTGCCGAAGTAGCGCTGCGCCCACTGGCGCGACGCCGCGTCGCGGTTCCAGTACCAGCTGTCGGTCAGCACGAGGCCCTGCGTCGTCTCGAGGCCGAGGCTGTGCACGTCGTCGATGAACATCAGCAGCGCGGCGATCTTCATCGTCTTCGTGATGCCGAATTCCTTCGCGGCCTTGATCGCGTTGATCGTGTCGCCGCCCGCGTTCGCGAGGCCGAGGATCTGCGCCTTCGACGACTGCGCCTGCAGCAGGAACGACGAGAAGTCCGACGCCGACAACGGATGCCGCACCGAGCCGAGCACCTGGCCGCCGTTCGCCTTCACGACGTCCGACGTGTTTTTCTCGAGCGCCTTGCCGAATGCATAGTCGGCGGTCAGGAAGAACCACGTCTTGCCGCCCTGCTTCACCACCGCCGACCCCGTGCCCTTCGCGAGCGCCATCGTGTCGTATGCGTAGTGGACCGTGTACGGCGTGCACTGCTCGTTGGTCAGCGTGTCGGCGCCCGCGCCGATGTTGATGTAGACCTTCTTCTTCTCGGCCGCGACCTGGTTCATCGACAGCGCGGTCGCGGAGTTCGTGCCGCCGACCAGCAGGTCGAGCCCGCCGCGGTCCATCCACTCGCGCGCCTTCGACGCGGCGATGTCCGCCTTGTTCTGGTGATCCGCATAGACGACCTCGATCGGCTTGCCGAGCACCTTGCCGCCGAAGTCGGCGACCGCCATCCGGATCGCCTCGAGGCCGCCCTGCCCGTCGATGTCCGCGTACAACCCCGACATGTCGGTGATGAAGCCGATCTTCACGCTGTCCGCGGCGTGTGCGGCGCCGGCGGTCAGCGTTGCAGTGGCGAGTGCGAGACACGCGTGCGCAAGGGTCTTCATTTTCATTGACGTCTCCTGTTGTTCTGATGCGTTGTGGTTGTTCGAGGGCCGCCACGGCTAGCGGCAAGGGAAACGGGGCGGCGTCACACCCCAAGCAGGTCGTGAAGGATCGGCATCTTGCCTTCCAGTTCGGCCGCGCGGAAATGCTCGACGATGCGGCCATGCTCCATCACGTAGAAGCGATCGGCGAGCGGCGCGGCGAAGCGGAAATTCTGTTCGACCATCACCACCGTGTAGCCGCGCGCCTTCAGCGCGACGATCATCCGCGCGAGCGCCTGCACGATCACCGGCGCCAGGCCTTCGGAAATCTCGTCGAGCAGCAACAGGTTCGCGCCGGTACGCAGGATCCGCGCGACCGCCAGCATCTGCTGTTCGCCGCCTGACAGCCGCGTGCCCTGGCTCTGCCGGCGCGAGGCGAGGTTCGGAAACATCGCGTAGATCTCGTCGAGCGACATCGCATGGTCGCTCGGCCCGATCGGCGGCGGCAGCATCAGGTTCTCCTCGCACGACAGGCTCGAGAAGATCCCGCGCTCCTCCGGGCAGTAGCCGACACCGAAATGCGCGATGCGATGTGTCGCAAGGCCGATCGTCTCGTTGCCCGCGACCTTGATCGAGCCGCTGCGGCGGCCCGTGAGTCCCATGATCGCGCGCAGCGTCGTCGTGCGGCCCGCGCCGTTGCGGCCGAGCAGCGTGACGACCTCGCCGCGATGAACGCTCAGGTCGACACCGTGCAATATGTGGGATTCCCCGTACCAGGCTTCGAGGCCCGTGATCTCCAGCGCGGGCGTGCCGCTTTCGACACCGCTCAATTCGCGTTCCTCCCGTTCGCTGCGCTTCATGCGTGCGCCCCCGCGAGCGCCGCGTCGGCGCTGCCCATGTATGCCTCGATCACGAGCGGATTCTTCGATACTTCCGCATACGAGCCTTCGGCCAGCACTTCGCCGCGCTGCAGGACGGTGATCGTGTCGGAGATGCCCGCGATCACGTTCATGTTGTGCTCGACCATCAGGATGGTGCGGCCGTTCGCGACCTTCTTGATCAGCGCGGTCACGCGGTCGACGTCCTCGTGGCCCATCCCCTGCGTGGGCTCGTCGAGCAGCATCAGTTCGGGTTCCATCGCGAGCGTCGTCGCGATCTCGAGCGCGCGCTTGCGGCCGTAGGCGAGCTCGACGGTCGGCACATGCGCGAAATCGGTGAGACCGACCTGCGTGAGCAGGTCCATCGCGCGATCGTCGAGGCGCCGCAGCGTGCGCTCGCTGCGCCAGAAATGGAATTCGGTGCCCAGCGCGCGCTGCAGGCCGATGCGCACGTTCTGCAACGCGGTCAGGTGCGGGAATACCGCCGAGATCTGGAATGAACGGATGATGCCGCGGCGTGCAACCTGTGCGGGCCGCTCGTCGGTGATGTCGATCCCGTTGAAAACGATCTGACCAGCCGTCGGCGTCAGGAACTTGGTCAGCAGGTTGAAGCAGGTGGTCTTGCCTGCGCCGTTCGGTCCGATCAGCGCATGAATCGCACCGCGTCGCACACGCAGGTTGACGCCATTCACGGCGGTGAAGCCCCTGAATTCCTTCGTTAGTCCACGTGTTTCCAGAATCGTGTCGCCGAGAATCATGTTCCCTTCCGTACGAAGTCGGGCGAAGCACCGGGGAAGATTCGCGCAAGCGACCGCGAACGGGTCAGCGGATGAGCGGACTGCCCCCGGGCGCCGTGCTACGCGTCGAGGGTGGTCTCCCGCGCCGATGCGTATGCATGCTGCGCAACATTGTCGCCCCGTTGGTGCAGTGCAATCATCGGGATTTGCACTTATAGGGCTGGCCGCCATACGGGGCGCCGCTGTGCACGGTTCACGACGCGTTTTTTTTGGCTGGTGCATCATCGGCGATGGTGCGCATCGCGCTGCACCCGTGCGTCCACACCGCACGAAAAAAGCCGCGCTCGATGCGCGGCTCGCACGATTCATTCCGTCGAGCACGGCAACCGGGCGCGGCGCGCAAGTTGCTTCGCATAGCGAATCAGCAGGCGCCGGGATGACCACCCGCTGTCGTGCATGTCAGCGCCTGTCAGCATCGGTCGGCGCGGCGTCACGCCGCCGTCGCCACCGCTTCCGTTCGCACCTGCGTCGCTTCTTCGCGCAATGCGCGACGATCGGCGCGGATCATGTCGCTCGCGCGCTCCGCGATCATCAGCGTCGGCGAATTCGTGTTGCCGGACGTGATGAACGGCATCACCGATGCGTCGACGATCCGCAGTCCGGCGACGCCGCGCACACGCAGCCGGCTGTCGACTACCGCGCGATCGTCGTCCGCGCGGCCCATCCGGCAAGTGCCGACCGGATGGAAGATCGTGGTGCCCACGGCGCCCGCCGCTTCGATCAGTTCCGCTTCGGTCTGATACTGCGTGCCCGGCAGGATCTCCTGCGGACGGTAGCGCGCGAGCGCCGGCGCGGACGCGATCCGGCGCGTGAGTCGCAGCGCGTTCGTGGCGACATGGCGATCGTGATCGGTCGACAGATAGTTCGGCGCGATCGTGGGTGCGACAGCCGAATCGGGGCTGGCGATATGCACGCTGCCGCGCGAGCTCGGCCGCAGATGGCACACGGATGCGGTAAAGGCGTTGAAACGGTGCAGCGGCTCGCCGAAGCGCTCGAGCGACAGCGGCTGCACGTGGTATTCGAGATCCGGACGCGTGAGCGCCGGATCGTCGGGATCGGATTTTGCGAACGCGCCGAGCTGCGACGGCGCCATCGACATCGGCCCGCGTTGCAGCAGCGCATATTCGGCGCCGATCATCAGCTTGCCCCACCAGTGCGCGGACAGCGTGTTGAGCGTGCGCACGCCTTCGACGCGATACGCCATCCGCAGCTGCAGGTGATCCTGCAGGTTTTCACCGACGCCCGGGAGGTCCTGCACGACGTCGATGCCGAGCGCCTGCAGCCGATGGCCCGCGCCGATACCCGACAGTTCGAGCAGTTGCGGCGAATTCACCGCGCCGGAGGTCAGCAGCACTTCGGCGCGGGCGCGCGCGACATAATCGGTGCCGCCGCCACGATATTCGACACCCACCGCGCGCCGCCCGTCGAACACCACCCGCTGCGCCTGCGCGCCGGTGATCACGGTCAGGTTCGGGCGCGTCATCGCGGGCCGCAGGAACGCCTTCGACGTATTCCAGCGCACGCCGCGTTTCTGGTTCACCTCGAAATAGCCGACCCCGGAATTGTCGCCGCGGTTGAAATCGTCGGTTGCCGGGATGCCCGTCTGCTGCGCGGCTTGCGCGAACGATTCGAGGATCTCCCAGCGCAGCCGCTGCTTCTCGACGCGCCAGTAGCCGCCCGCGCCGTGCGCGTCGCTTGCGCCCGCATGGTGATCCTCGCTGCGCTTGAAGACCGGCAGCACGCTGTCCCACGACCAGCCGGCGTCGCCGGTTTCCTCCGCCCAGCTGTCGTAATCCTCGCGCTGGCCGCGCATGTAGATCATCCCGTTGATCGACGAGCAGCCGCCGAGCACGCGGCCGCGCGGATATGACAGCGCGCGGCCGTTCAGCGCTGCTTCGGGCTGCGTCTTGTACAGCCAGTCGGTGCGCGGATTGCCGATGCAGTACAGATAGCCGACCGGGATGTGAATCCAGTGGTAGTCGTCCTTGCCGCCCGCCTCGAGCAGCAGCACGTGGATGTCGGGGTCCTCGGTCAGGCGGTTCGCGAGCACGCAGCCTGCGGTGCCTGCGCCGACGATCACGTAATCGAATTCGCCCTCGAGCGTGCGTTGAGTAGTCACGGTATGTCTCCTGTCGATCCGAGTTAGCGCTTTAGCGATTACTCGGATCCCATGGCGTGGCTGGATGGAGTTGGCGCTTCAGCGCGTACTCCATCCCCACGGCGGTCGGCCCGAGTCAGCGCTTCAACGCCTACTCGAATCCCACGGCGTGGCTGGACGAAGTCAGCGCTTCAACACTCACTCGTATCCCACCCCAATCTTCTTGTTGTCCAACGCGCGGCGCGGCGCCGCTCTCATTCCCAGCATAGTGCGTCGCCGGCGACGCGATCGATGAAGCGTACTCCCGCAGCCGGCCGCCGATCCAATGAGTTATGCTGAACTGCGTCATAAGCTGCGCTCATATCACGACGATGGATCTCACCCTGCTCCGCGCGTTCGCGACGGTCGCCCGCGAAGGCAACCTGACGCGCGCCGCCGCCCAGCTGCACGTAACGCAGCCGGCCGTGAGTCTGCAGATCAAGCATCTGCAGGAAACGCTCGGCGTCGCGCTGTTCACGCGCACGTCGCGCGGGCTCGCGCTTACCCGCGACGGCCAGACGCTGCTGCCGCACGCGGAGCGCGCACTGGCCGCGGCCGCCGACGTCGCGCGCGCCGCGGCTGCGCTGCGGCACGAGGTGCGCGGCCGGCTCCGGATCGGCACGATTCTGGATCCGGGCTTCCTGCGGCTCGGCGGCTTCCTGCGCGCGCTGGTCGAAACCTACCCGCAGGTCGAAACCGCGCTGCGGCACGGCATGTCGGGATGGGTGCTCGAACAGGTGCGGGCGCGCGCGCTCGACGTCGGCTACTACATCGGCCGGCCCGGCGAGGACGATCCGCGCGACGATGCGCTCTTTCACACCGTCACGCTCACGCATTTCCAGTATCGCGTGCTCGCACCGGCTGGCTGGCGCGAGCGCGTGCAGCGCGCGCACGACTGGCGCGCGCTCGCCGCGCTGCCGTGGATCTGGACGCCGCCGGCATCCGCGCATCACCGGCTGCTGTCGCGCGTGTTCGCGGCGGCCGGCGCGCAGCCGGTCAAGGTTGCCGAGGTCGACCAGGAGCAATCGATGCTCGATCTCGTCAAATCGGGCATCGGGCTGACGCTCGCGCGCGATTCGACCGCGCTGGCCGAAGCGCACGCACATGCGCTGACGATCGTCGAACGCGTGACGGTGCCGACCCAACTGACGTTCGTGGCGCTCGCCGAGCGGCGCGACGAGCCTGCGATCACGGCGGCGCTGCGGCTGATCGAGACTCAGTGGGCGACATGAGCGCGGCTGATGGCGCCGCGGGCCGACGGGCGGTGGACGTCGACGCATGGGGGGCAACCGCGGTTGCGACACGGACGAGCCGCCTCGCGTCACCGCGTCGTCACGCCACCATCGCAAGCTTTTTGCTAGATTGTGCGTTCGCACACCGCGAGACCCGGATTGAAGGAGACCCGCATGGCCCGCAACATCGAGATCAAAGCCCGCGCCCGCGAATTCGAGCAACTGCGCGAACGCGCGGCGGCGCTCGCCACCGAGGCGCCGCTCTTCTACCGCCAGCAGGATTTCTTCTACGACGTGCCGCGCGGCCGGCTGAAGCTGCGCCGCTTCGAGGACGGCACGCCGGCCGAGCTGATCTTCTACCAGCGCGACGACCGCGACGGCCCGAAGGCGTCGTACTACACGCGCAGCCCGGTCACGAACCCGGACGCGATGCATTCGCTGCTCGCGACCGCGCTGACCACGCGCGGAATCGTGACGAAGGAACGGCACGTGTACCTGGCCGGCCGCACGCGCATCCACCTCGACCGCGTCGACGGCCTCGGCGACTTCATCGAACTGGAAGTCGTGCTCGGCCCGGATGACGATGAAGCCGGCGGCGAAGCCGAAGCGCACGATGTGTTCGCGAAGCTCGGCGTGCCGGCGGACGATCTCGTCGCGGTCGCGTACGTCGACCTGCTGAACGCCGACGCGCAGTCCGAAGCGGCCTGATCCGGCCCTACCCGCGGCGCGGCCTTGCGCCCGGCCGCCGCATCATGCCGCGCCGGGCGCCAGATGCGCGAGCGGCAGCGCGCCGTTGCGCTTGAAGGTCGTCAGCACGATGTTCGAGCGCACGCTGTCGACACCCGGCACGCGCATCAGCTTCTTCATCACGAACTGCGACAGCGCGTTCAGGTCCGGCGCGACGATCCGCAACAGATAGTCGGCATCGCCGACCACCGCATGGCATTCGAGCACTTCGGGCAGCACGTCGATCTGCTGCTGGAACTGCTCGATGATCGAATCGCCGTGGTGCTTGAGCTTCAGGCTCGTGAACGCGGTGACGCCGAGCCCGAGCTTTTCCGGGCGCAGCATCACACGGTAGCCTTCGATCACGCCCGCCGCTTCCAGCCGCTGCAGCCGCCGGCCGATCTGCGACGGCGACAGCGGCACTTCCTCGCCGAGCTGCTGGTGCGTCGCGCGGCCGAAGCGCTGCAGCACGTCCAGCAGCGCGAGATCGAAGTGATCTAATTCCAGCATGAGCATTCTCCGCATCCATTCCTGTTTTGATGCGCGATTATCGCATTAACAGGCAAATACACGCCATCTTTACGCCCATTCCGCACGACTGCCGCTCTACACTTGCATGATTCCCAACCACAGCATGCAGAGCCCGATCATGTCTACCGTCGTCACCGCGAAACTGCAGGAGCAGTTCGACGCGGGCCTCGAAACCCGCGCCGATTTCACCATCGACCAGCCGCTCGAACGCTACGGCCAGGTCGACCACGCGGTGTGGCAGCAGCTCTACGCGCGCCAGTCGGCGCTGCTGCGCGGACGCGCGTGCGACGCGTTCGTCGCCGGACTCGGGAAGATCGACCTGCCGGCCGACCGCGTGCCGTCGTTCGCCGACGTGAACCGCCAGCTGAAGCCGGCCACGGGCTGGGAGATCGTCGCGGTGCCGGGCCTCGTGCCCGATCGCGTGTTCTTCGAACACCTCGCGAACCGGCGTTTTCCGGTCACCTGGTGGATGCGCCGCCCGGACCAGCTCGACTACCTGCAGGAACCCGACTGCTTCCACGACCTGTTCGGCCACGTGCCGCTGCTGATCGACCCGGTATTCGCGGATTACATGCAGGCGTACGGCCGCACCGCGCTCGCGGTCGCGGACGACGAAGCAGCGCTCGCGCGGCTGGCGCGGCTGTACTGGTATACGGTGGAGTTCGGCCTGATCCGCGACCCGAACGGCACGAACGGGCTGTCGATCTACGGCGCGGGGATCGTGTCGAGCAAGGGCGAGAGCCTGTACAGCCTCGAAAGCGCGGCGCCGAACCGGCTCGGCTTCGAACTGGAGCGCGTGATGCGCACGCAGTACCGGATCGACACGTTCCAGAAGACCTACTTCGTGATCGACGATTTCGCGCAGTTGTTCGCGCTCGCCGACGTCGACGGCCGTGCGCTGGCCGAGCGGCTCGCCGAACTGCCCGAATTTCCGGCCGGCGCGGTGATCGACGGCGACCGCGTGCTGCATCGCGGCACGGGCGAAGGCTGGCCGGACGACGCGGATGCGTGACGCAAGCACGGGCGCCCGCCTCCGGATGCCCGTTCGCCAACTATGAAACAATGGCCGGTACCGGCTTTGCCGCGTGGCCTCTGCCCGCGCGCGGGCGCCGTTACCGAACGAGGTGCACCATGATCCACAAGCTCACATCCGAAGAACGCAAGACCCGGCTCGAAGGCCTGCCGCACTGGACGGCCGTGCCGGGCCGCGACGCGATCCAGCGCAGCCTGCGCTTCGCCGATTTCAACGAGGCCTTCGGCTTCATGACGCGCGTCGCGATCAAGGCGCAGGAAATGAATCACCACCCGGAATGGTTCAACGTGTACAACCGCGTCGACGTGACGCTGTCGACCCACGACGCGGACGGCCTGACCGAACGCGATATCCAGCTCGCGCAATTCATCGATCAGGCCTGCGCGCACACCCAACCCGCCGCCTGAGCGTTTCCTCTACCGCCGCGCCTCTTTCGACGCGCGGCGCGTCAACTTTTCATTTCGATGAACGTTTTCTAGGATGTACTCAGCGGAAGCCTTCAGCTTTCCAAGCCATCCTTAAGGCGCACGTAAGTCTCGTACGCTTTCCGCGCCTTGGGGTCCAAACCTTCCAGTTGCAGCGCGCTTTCGCGCTGTACAATCAGCAGCGCATACGGCTTGGAGAGCGCGTTGGCCTCTTCGCAGAGTTTGAGTTCGTCGCCGCTCGACGGCGAGCGGGCGCGCCAGAAATTGATCGCGGCTTCGAGGTCGTGGATCGAAATATCGGACATGATTGGATTTAATCGTTCGCTGGCCGCCATGCTTGATGTCAGGCGATGCGGCGCCCCTGTGGAAACGGCGTCGTGCTGTCCGCGTGCCTGAACCGCCAACCCATTGTACTTGAGCGAACTTCATGCGACTCCTTCTGATCGAAGACGACCGCCCCATCGCACGCGGTATCCAAAGCAGCCTCGAGCAGGCTGGCTTCACCGTCGACATGGTGCATGACGGCATTTTTGCCGAACAGGCGCTGGCACAGAACCGCCACGAACTCGTGATCCTCGACCTCGGCCTGCCGGGCATCGACGGGATGACGCTGCTCACGCGTTTCCGCCAGACGAACCGCCACACGCCCGTCATCGTGCTGACCGCGCGCGACGAACTGAACGACCGGATTCAGGGCCTGAACTCCGGCGCCGACGACTACATGCTCAAGCCGTTCGAACCGGCCGAGCTCGAAGCGCGCATCCGCGCGGTGATGCGCCGCAGCGGCCCGCACAGCGACATGCCGCGTCCGGAAGTGTCGCTCGGCGGTGTCCGCCTGTCGGGCGTCGATCGCCGCATCTTCAACGACGACAAGCCGCTCGAACTGTCGCCGCGCGAGTTCGCGGTGCTCGAGATGCTGCTGCTGCGTCACGGCCGCGTCGTCAGCAAGGCCCAGTTGCAGGATCACCTCACGCACTTCGGCGGCGATCTCGGCGACACCGCGATCGAAGTCTACGTGCACCGTGTGCGCAAGAAACTCGAGCAGTGCCGTGTCGAAATCGTCACGGTGCGCGGCTTCGGCTATCTGCTGCAGGAAATCCGCCAGACGGCGAGCGTCTGAGCGGTGCCGCACGCCGGCCGGCCGCGTGCCGCCGGCGAGCGCCCTGCCCGCGTCGCCGTCCGACGCACGACCGCGCCGCTCCCCATGAGCGGCGCTTATCCATTTGCCCGTCGAAATGTCTTCTGATCCGGCTGTGACCACCAGCCTGCGCCGCTCGCTGCTCAGGCGCCTCGCCGCGCCGCTGTCGATGCTCGCGCTGATGAGCGGCCTGATTGCCTACTGGCTCGCGTGGCAATACACGCAACACGTGATCGACCGCTCGCTCGCCGATCTCGCGACCGCCATCTCCAAACAGATCCAGATCGCCGGCCCCGACGCGCCGTTCACGGTGCCGCCGCTCGCGCAGGCGATGTTCTCCGATCCCGCCGAGGCGCTGATCTACCGGATCAGCGACGGCGAACAGGAACTCGCCGGCGATCCGAAGCTGCCGCTGCAGGGCATCAACGTGCGCCGCATGCATCACGCGTACGTGTTCGAAGCCGAGTACGACAACCGTGCGGTGCGGGTCGCACAGGTGCGCGTCGACGATGTCGAGGGCGGCCGGCCGATGGTGGTCGAAGTCGCGCAGCCGGTCCGGCACCGCTACCGGATCGCCGCCGAATTCCTCGTCGCGATCATGATGCCGCTGCTGCTGCTGCTGCTCGCGGGCTGGGGCATCGTGTGGCGCGTCGTGAACCAGCAGCTCGGCCCGCTCACCCATCTCGCCGATTCGCTGAACCGGCAGACCCACACGTCGCTGGAGCCGGTCGACGAAACCGACGTGCCGCTCGAGATCCGGCCGCTGACGAGCGCGATGAATGCACTGCTCGGCCGCCTGAAGACGGCGCTCGACGCGCAGCGCAAGTTCATCGCCGATGCCGCGCACCAGCTGCGCACGCCGCTCACGGCCGTGAAGCTGCATGCCGAGCAGGCGGCCGTCGCGCGCGACCCGCAGCAAACCTATACCGCGGTGCGCGAGCTGCGGGCCGCCGCCGACCGCGCGGTGCGGCTGTCGAACCAGCTGCTGTCGCTCGCTCGCGCGGAGCCGGGCGAGCAGGCCGCGCGTTTCGTCGACGTCGACCTTGCGGCGATGGCGTTCGAGACGGGCGCCGAATGGGTGCCGCGCGCGCTCGCGTCGCATGTCGACCTCGGCTTCCAGCGCAGCGACGAACCCGGCGACGACGAAAAGCTGAACGTGCGCGGCAACCCGGTGCTGCTGCGCGAGGTGATCGCGAACCTGCTCGACAATGCGCTGAAGTACGTGCCGCTCGCGCGGCCGGACGGCGCGCGGATCACGGTGAACGTCGCACGCGGCGCGCTCGAGAGCGGCCAGCCGGCCGCCGAGATCGTCGTCGAGGACAACGGCCCGGGCGTGCCGGCGAACCAGCAGGCGGACCTGTTCAAGCGGTTCTTCCGCGGCGATGCGCAAAGCGGCAACGGCGTCGAGACGGGGGCCGGGCTCGGCCTTGCGATCGTGCACGACATCATCGCAATGCACGGCGGCACGGTGTCGTATGAGGATGCGTCGGAAGGCGGTTCGCGCTTCGTGGTGCGCGTGCCGCTCGCCGAACGGGCCGAGACGCCGACCAGCGAAACCCCGGCCGCCACACCGGCGCACTGAGCCGGGAACGGCGGGCACGGCAGGCCCGCATCGGGATGGCCAGGCCGCGCGGCGATACGACGCGCGGCGGCCATCCGGCAAAGCAGCCGCGCGCGATGCGCGGCCGCGTCGTTCACTTCTTCTTTTTCTTGTCCTTCGCGCCGGACTCGGACTTGCCGTCCTTCTTCTTTTTCTTCTTGCCGTCGTCGTCCGGCGTCGCGAGCAGCGTGCCGCGGCACGTCGCCGTGCCGCAATGGCACGCGTATTCGCGCTTGAGCTTCTTCGTGAGCTTCTCGTCGATCACGAGGCCGTAGTCGTAGAACAGCTCCTCTTCCGGGCCGATGTCGCGCAGCGCGTGGATGAACACGCGGCCCTTGATCTCCTCGGCCTCGCAGTTCGGCGCGCACGAATGGTTGATCCAGCGCGCGCTGTTGCCGTCGATCTTGCCGTCGATCACGCCGCCCTCTTCCAGTGCGAAGTAGAACGTATGGTTCGGCTCGTTCGGGTCGTGCGGATGGCGGCGCAGCGCTTCCTTCCACGAAATCCGCTCGCCCTTGTATTCCACTACGCGCTCGCCGGCCTTGATCGGTTCCACCGCGAACACGCCCTTGCCGTGTACTCCCGAGCGGCGCACCGCGATCCTGCGTGAACTCATCGAACGAATCCTTGTGAAGACGACTTGAATGGAAAACGGCCGCGACCGCGGCCCTGCGCCGCGCAAACGAAAACGCGGCACCGCTCGGTGCCGCGTCGGGGCATGCGGCGAATCACCCGCATCCTACACGTTCACGATTGCTTCGTTCAACATCGCGCGCAATGTTGCGCGCATGGCGCTCAGCGTTGACCGAATTCGATGTCGCCGAACAACGCCTTGTGCTCGCGCGGCTGCGAGCGCCAGTACTGCGGCGGCGCCGTCACCTGCGCGCCGAGCTCCGCGGCCGCATGCCACGGCCAGCGCGGGTCGTACAGCATCGCACGCGCCATTGCGACGAAGTCGGCGTCGCCGGCTTCGATCAGGCGGTTCGCATGTGCGGGCTCGTTGATGAGGCCGACCGCGATCGTCGGCATCCAGACCGCGCGCTTCACCGCCTGCGCGAACGGCACCTGGTAACCCGGCGACAGCGGAATCTTCTGCAGCGGCGACACGCCGCCGGACGACACGTCGATCCAGTCGCAGCCGCGCTGCTTCAGCTCGTGCGCGAACGCGATCGTGTCGTCGAGCTCCCAGCCGCCCTCGACCCAGTCGGTCGCCGACACGCGCACGCCGACCGGCCGGTCCTCGGGAAACGCCGCGCGCACGATGTCGAAGATTTCGAGCGGGAAGCGCATCCGGTTCTCGCGCGAGCCGCCGTATTCGTCGGTGCGCCGGTTCGAGATCGGCGACAGGAACTGATGCAGCAGATAGCCGTGCGCCGCGTGCACTTCGATTGCATCGATGCCGAGGCGCGCCGCGCGCTTCGCGGCGGCCGCGAACGCTTCGCGGATCCGGTTCAGGCCGGCCGCATCGAGCGCGAGCGGCGGCGTCTCGCCATCCTTGTGCGGGACGGCCGACGGCGCATGCGGGAGCCAGCCGCCATCGGCGACGGATACGAGCTGGCCACCCTTCCACGGCACCTCGCTCGACGCCTTGCGCCCGGCATGCGACAACTGCATCGCGACGCGCACCGGCGAGTACTTGCGGATCGACGCCAGCACGGGCTTGAGCGCCGCTTCGGTCACGTCGTCCCACAAACCAAGGTCGCCGGCCGTGATGCGTCCGTCGGGTTCGACGGCGGTCGCCTCGATGCAGAGCAGGCCCGCGCCCGACAGCGCGAGATGGCCGAGGTGGATCATGTGCCAGTCGGTCGCCTCGCCGCGCTCGGCGGAGTACTGGCACATCGGGGAGATCACGATCCGGTTCGGAAGGGTCACGCCGCGCAGCGTGAACGGGGAAAACAGCGCAGTCATGGATGCCGCTCGCCAGGAAAGGGAAAGAGCGGACGAGCGTAGCACGCAGCCTTCAAGCGTGCTGGCGGCCGGATCGGCAGTAAGCGGATGGTCAGGTCGGAGTCGGAGCTGGCGCGCGGCCGCTGGCGATGCAGGATGCGTGGTGAAGCCGGCTCGACTGCGAGCCGGTCACGCTTGGCGCGGAATGCGCCGGATCAAAGCCCGACGCTGTCGAGCCACTCCGCGAACATGCGCCGCGCGGCCGTCTCGAGCGCGGGACCATGCTGCGCGGTATCGGCGCGCAGCTGGCGCGCGTCGATGCCCGGCGTCGACGCGATTTCGCCCGCGTTCCCGATCAGCCAGGGTTCGAAGCGGTCGGCGCGGATTTCGGGATGGCATTGCAGCGCCAGCACGTGCTGCCCCCACGCGAACGCCTGGTGGCGGCACACGGGCGTCGACGCGAGATGGATCGCGCCGCCCGGCAGGTCGAACGTATCGCCGTGCCAGTGCAGCATCGACGTCGCCGCGCCATCGAGATGGCGCATCGGCGACGCGCGGCCCGCGTCGGTGAGCGTCAGCGGCGCCCAGCCGAGTTCCGCCTGCGCCGCCGGATAGACGCGCGCACCGAGCGCACGGGCGATGAACTGCGCGCCCAGACAGATGCCGAGGATCGGCAGGCCCGCGTCGATACGCCGGCGCACGAGCGCCGCGAGCGGCGCGATCGACGGGTACTGCGCATCGTCATACACGCTGAGCGGGCCGCCGAGCACGACGAACAGCGACGGCTGCAGCGCGTCGAGCACCTCGAAGCGCGACGATCCGACGTCGACGTAACGCACCCGGCGGCCGCGCTCCCCGAGCACCTGCTCGAAGCTGCCGAGGTCCTCGAAATGCACATGGCGGATCGCCACGACTTCAGCGTTCATCATCGGCCTCCCGGTCGATCGACGGACGTCAGCCGGCGAAAATCTTCCAGGTCTTCTTTTGCGTCGCCGCGTCGGCTTCTTCGTGCACCGAACAGTCGAGACGCAGATCGCTGTCGGCCATCGAGATGTCGAGCGTCGCGCAGTGGTGCAGCGTCTTCTTCGACGGCTTGCCCGGCTGGAACGACGAGCACGTCAGGCACATGCGTTGCGGCGGCGTCACGCCGGCCACCTGCAGCTCGCGCAGCGTCTTCAGCAGCGCGCGATACAACGTGCCCTGCTCGTCCGCGCCCAGCTTGCCGACCGCCTTCGTCAGGAATTCCGGCCATTGCAGCGCCTTCTTCGCCGCCGTGCGGCCGCGGGCCGACAGGCGCACCGCGAGTGCGCGGCCGTCGTCCAGTGCACGACGCTTCTCGACGAGCCCCTTCGTCTCCAGCGTGCTGACCGCATCGCTGGTGGTCGCGGCGGTAAGTTGCGTCTCGCGCGCGATCTCGCCGAGCCGCATCGGGCCCTTGCGCTGCAGCAGCAGCACGAGGATCTCGCCCTGCGTCGGCGTGAGGCCCGCCCCTTCCGCCCAATCCCATGCCTGGCTTCGCATGGCCGTACTCAATCGCAGCAGGCTGTGCGTCACACGTCCCGAAGCCTGATTCCCGTAAACGCCTTCGCTCATAGTCTTTTCGCTTTGCCGCCGCCCGGATTGCCGAGCAGCCGTAGTGTGGAGATCGAATGTCTATCTCAAAACAGACGCTCGTTGAAGAGCGTCAACACGGCCGTCGCGAGGCACACGCGGCGGTCGCGTTCGCGGCGACCGGTGAGACACGCGTCGTTCCGGTGTCCGCAAAGCCGACATTCTAAGCGAGAGCGGAAAATCGCACAGCTAAGTTATCCCCTTCATTTTGTGGAAAATCGCTGGATAACCGCTTTTTTTCGTTGTGCCTGCAATGTCCGCGGGCCGCGCGGCGGGACACGAAAACATTTTCCTGTTCGGATCGGCCACCGTGCCGGCGGCACGAGTCCACCGGGTTATCCAGCTCGCAGAGCGTTGACTTTGAAGCGGAATATCAAGTTATCCACAGATTTTCAGGATGACTGGCGACCCGACCCGGCCGAATCGGCGTCGACCGCCGTTCAGCGAATCGCCACGCGGTCGAGCCTGTAATCTGCAAAACATATTTTCATTCGCGCCAGCGCAGGCACTGCTGGCGAACCGTCTCGTTCAGCGATTTTTCCTGCTTGAAAACGGTTCTCAACCACGACGCATCGTTGACGCGCGCCTTCGCGAGCGCGCCGATCTCGTCGAGCGCCGCGCGCGAGCCGAGCGCGGCCGCATGCGGCGCGATCCGGTCGAGCGTGTCGAGGATGTCCTCGGCGATCGTGCGGCGCTCACCCGTCTGAGGATTGACGCAGGTGCCCTCGAGCCCGAAGCGGCACGCTTCGAAACGGTTGAACGTGTAGACGAGGTAGTCGTCCTCCGACAGCTTCAGCGGCCGGTCGGTCAGCAGGTAGCGCGCAAGCGTCTGGATGTAGCACGCAATCGCCGCCGCGCGGTCGACCGACAGCGGCGTGTCCATCACGCGCACCTCGATCGTTCCGTAGCCGGGCTTCGGGCGGATGTCCCAGTAAAAGTCCTTCATCGAGTTGACGACGCCCGTGTTGACCATCTTCGTGAAGTACTCCTCGAAGCTGTCCCAGGTCAGCACGAACGGCGCGCGGCCCGACAGCGGGAACGCGAACACCGAGTTCAGGCGCGCCGAATGGAAGCCGGTGTCGACGTTCTGCACGAACGGCGACGACGCCGACAGCGCGATGAAGTGCGGAATGAAGCGCGACATCGAGTGCAGCAGGAACAGCGCGCTGTCCGGATCCGGACAGCCGATGTGCACGTGCTGGCCGAACACCGTGAACTGCTTCGCGAGATAGCCGTACAGCTCGGAGATGTACTGGAAGCGCGGCGCGTCGTAGATCTGCCGGTCGCTCCATTGCTGGAACGCATGCGTGCCGCCGCCGCCGAGCCCGACGTTGAGCTGGTCGGCCGCCTTCACGAGCACGTCGCGAATCGCATGCAGCTCGCTGACCGCCTGCTCGTGCGAATGGCAGATGCCGGTCGACAGCTCGATCATGCTCTCGGTGATTTCCGGCGTGATGTTGCCGGGGAAGGTTTCGCCCTGGATCAGGCGCATCAGGTCGGATGCGGCCTTGGTCAGATCGTAGTTGTGCGTGTTGACGACCTGGATCTCCAGTTCGACGCCGAACGTGAACGGTTCGGAATTGACGAAGGTTTCGAGTGCCATGGCAGGTTCCGGAATCAGTTTCTGTCGCTACGTTCGCTGACCGCCGACAGGCATCGGTAGATGACGAACGGGCTGACGAGCTGCAGGATCACGATCGAGCACATCACGATCGCGCGCAGGTGCGGGTCGAAATTCGGATAGAGCTGGTAGGTGTCGTCGACGAGCAGGTACGACAGCGCGGACATCGGCGTGAGCGCGATGCCGAGCGCGACGCCCTGCTTCATCCCGAGCCCGCTCGGCTTCGCGAACACGACGACGCCGGCCAGTTTCGCGGCGAGCCGCGTGACGATCAGCGCGATCGCGAACAGCCCGCCGAGCGCGATGTCGCCCCACGTGAACGACGTGAGCGTCAGCACGAACAGGATCACCGTCAGCAGCCAGCCGGCCGTGCCGAAATGCTCGGGCCACAGCTGCGGACGCGCTTCCAGGTTCTTCACGATGATGCCGGCGAGCAGCAGCGTGAGCAGCGTCGACAGCTTCAGCGCCTGGGCAACCGCGATCGCGAGCATCACGAGGCCGAACAGCGCGACGAACGAATGCTCGTCGCGCATCGTCGAGGTCATGTGGCGGAACAGGTAGTTGCACGAGCGCGCGACCAGATACGCGACGATGAACGAGCCGACGATCAGGTAGAGCGGCTGCAGGATCGTCGCGAAAACGTTCCCGTACGCTTCCTGGTGGAGCCAGCTCGTCACGAGCTTGGTCAGCACGATCGCATACACGCTGTTGAGCGCGGTCAGCGTGATGAGACGCTGCGACACCTGCCCTTCCGCGCGCAGCTCCGTCTTCAGCTGGATCACCATCGACGGCGACGTCGCGATCGCGATCGCCGACAGCACGAGCGCGACCATGCCCGACACGCCGAGCGCGAGCATCACGAACAGCACGAGCACGAACGTGAGCGTCGCCTCCGCGAGGCTCGACGCGATGAGCCACGGATTGCGACGAATCCATTTCAGGTCGAGACGACTGCCGAGCTCGAACAGCAGCAGGCCGAGCGCGACATTCATCAGCAGCCGCGACGTTTCGTCGGTACTCGCGTCGATCACGCCGAATCCGAACGATCCGGCGATGAGACCGATCACCGCATAACCGGTAATGCGCGGTAACCGCCACGCGCGATAGCACAGCTCGCCGCAGAGACCGGCCGCAAACAACGCGAGCCCGGCCCAGAACACGGCATCCGGCGACAGCGGCCAGTTGGGCAGGAATGAGAACGCCGACTTCATCGTGGTGACTTCTCCTTTGGAAGCAACCGCCAGCGACGCGGGGTCAAGCGTCAGAAATGAGATGCGCGCCGGCTGGGTATCGCCCCGAATGTGATTGTTGTGGTCGACGACGGCGAGACATGGGATTCGCCTATTCCGCCATCCGGCGGAAATGTCGTTCAGGTTGCCGATCTGGATTGTCGGCCTGGTGTGTGAACGGACTGCGCAGCCTCGAAGATTCAGATTCGAAATCGAGCCGACCGTTCCATTGAAGCATGTCCGGCGCTTGGTCGAACGGACGCGAAGGAAACCGATTGTGCCACAGCTTTTTCGTTCTGGAACCGATTGAATCGGCTCGCGGCGCTGTGAGGCACCACAGGCCTTTGGTTTCAAAGGTTTATTTGTATATATACGTAGTAGAAGTTAACAAGGCCCGCACAGTTCTGTGGATAACTTCGGTTTACGTAGCAAGATCAAGGTGTTGGCTCGGCCATAACCCGTTGCACAGGCTGTTTGCTCACAGAGGTTTGAGTTGAGCAACTTTTGGGCCGCTTCACGGCTGTGCCGAGTTGCCCAGTTTACGTCCACTGTGATTGCACACGAAGTGCGTGCGGATTTCGCGCGGTTATCCACAGCATTGCGTGGATAACCTTGCGCGGGAAAATCGGAAAACTGTGAGGATTCGACCGGCCAATCGACCAATCGGCCAGCCGGTGTCAGCCGATGTGGCGACCGCGCAAGGCGCGGATCAGAAACCGTGCCGGGTCGACGGCATCGGCGAGTTCACGCTCGAGCGGCAGCGGCTCGCCCTCGAGCTGGGATGCGATGAGCTCGGCGCCGAGTGCGGCCCACACGAGGCCGCGCGAGCCGTAGCCGAATGCGCCGTAGAGACCGGCGGTGCGCGGCAGGTCGCGCGCCTTCGCACCGCTCAGCGCGCGTGCGTTCGCGACGGCCTGCGCTTCGTCGGCGAGCGGACCGATCAGCGGCACCCGGTCGGCGACGACCCAGCGGAACGCGACCCTGCCGCGCAGCGCATCCGGGTTCGGCAGATCGCTGATCAGGCCGGGCAGCAGATGGCGGACGCGCTCGAGGTTTTCGATATGTCCGGCGGTGCGCATCGCCGGATCGACGTCGTCGGGCTCGAAGGTCGCGCCGATCAGCAGCGTGCCGTCGTCGAGCGGCACCGCGTAACCGTCGCCGATCGTCGGGCATGGCAGCGGCGCCGTGCTGCCGGGCGGCAGCAGCGTGAGCTGGCCGCGTACCGGCTGCACCGCGACATGCCGCAGGCCCGCGAGCCGCACGGCATCGCCCGCGTTCGCCAGCACGACGACCGGCGCTTCGGCCAGCGTGCCGCCCGCCGCGTCGAGTGCGCGCCATGCATCGCCGTGTCGTTCGAGCCGTGCGACTTCGGTGCCGGCGACGAGTGTCACGCGTTCGCCGGCGGCCGCGAATTGCGCTGCGCAGAGCCCGGCTGGCCACACGGCGCCGCCGTGCGGAAACAGCAGGCCGCCGTGCGCGACCGGCAGGTTCAGATGCGCGCGTGCGGCGTCGGTATCGAGCAGCGATGCGTAGTCGGATGGCGTGCCGAGTGCATCGAATGCGTCGCGCATCCGCATGAAATCGTCGGCCGATTCCGCGAGATGGATCATGCCGTGCGTGCTGCGCGCGAACGCATGACCGGCCGCTTCGAGTGCGCGCCAGCGTGCGAGCGCATGCAGGAAACCGGTGCGCGTAAGCCGGCTCGCGATGTTGTCGTCGCGCGTCATCAACGGATGGAACACGCCGGCCGGATTGCCCGACGCGTCGCTTGCGATCCGCGCGTGCCGCTCGATCAGCGTGACGTCCCAGCCGCGCGCGGCGAGCCGTTCGACCACCGCGCAACCTGCGAGGCCCGCGCCTATCACGATCGCGCGGCGGGCAGAAACCGGCAACGCGCGCGGCGGTTCGTGCCGGCGCATCCGCCAGCGCGGGGCATATTCGCCGACCCGCAACGCCGGTTCGCCCGCGCAATCGTCGACGTCGCGATGTGTGAAGCCCGTCGCATCGAGCGCATGTTTCACGGCGTCGTCGTGCGAATGCGTTGCGTAGGTCGCGCCTTCCGCGGCGATGTGCGCGAGCGCGCGAATCATGTCGGCCGACAACGCATCGTCATGCCCGGCCGATGCGCGATGGCCGAGATAGAACGCATCGGCGCGCGCGACGAGCCGTCGCAGCAGGTCCTGCGCGTTGCCGAATGCGAGCGTGAGCACCACGCGCCCGGCGTCGAATTCGAGCCGGTGCAGGCCGGGCACGAGCATCGGCCACGCGTCGACGAGCGCCGCGGCGCTCATCGATACGTTCTCCGAAATGGTCGCGCGCTCGGCCATGTTTGAAACGGCGCGCCGCAGGTCGTCGCGCGAGAACGGATGCGGCTCGACCGCGACGAAATGCAGCCGCTCGCAGCGCTGCGGATCGTCGCGCCATGCGGCCCAGGTCGCGAGGAAGTGGCCGCCCGCGCCGAATCCGGTCTCGACGATCGTGAACGTGCGGCGGCCGCGCCAGCGGGCCGGCAGCCCGTTGCCGGCGAGCATGCGGTTCGCGTGCGCGAGCGCGCGCGACGCGTCGCGATGGAGGTCGCCGTACTGCGGCGAGACGAGTGTGCCGTCGTCGCGAACGGCGAGCGTGGCGGGAACGAGTCGGTCGGGCATGCGAAACAAAAAACGTGGCAGCCAAGCCTGGCAAGGGATTGCGCGGAGGCGTCCGCGACGCCGTTGGCAAAAACCAACGGCGTCGCGCGCGGGCGGACCCGTCTGCGTATCCTGTCCGGTTGGCGCAGGTCAAAAAACGGGCAATCGACGATTCATTCGGCGAAATACCGATGAAAATCTTTGAAACCCTTGTCGTTATTGGGTTTGCGCTGCGCTATCATAGCAACGCCGTACCGCGGGGTGGCCTCCGGCAAGCCGGACGGCACGTCGCGCGGGCCAGGATTCGGCGCTGTGCCGTTGGAGTCAGACTCTCGACGGCACGGTTCGCGCACGTATAATCGGCGCGTTCGCGCTGTTCGTGTCAACCTAACCTGAAAAAGGAACCTTAATGAACAAACAGGAACTGATCGACGCCGTCGCCGCCCAAACGGGCGCCAGCAAGGCTCAAACCGGCGAAACGCTGGACACGCTGCTCGAAGTCATCAAGAAGGCCGTGTCGAAGGGTGATGCGGTTCAGCTGATCGGCTTCGGCAGCTTCGGTTCGGGCAAGCGCGCAGCACGTACGGGCCGCAACCCGAAGACCGGCGAAACCATCAAGATCCCGGCAGCCAAGACGGTCAAGTTCACGGCTGGCAAGGCGTTCAAGGACGCCGTCAACAAGCGTTAAACCAGCGCCTGTTCAAAGAAAAACCCGCCATTCGGCGGGTTTTTTGTTGGGCGCACGCGGTATTTTTGCCACAGTCCGCGCCCGTTTTGCAAGAATTGACGGTTGCTTTTCGCGAGCTGTTTTTACCGGCCGTTACGCGTGCACGATCTGCGCGTCGCCGGGATCCTCGTCGTCGTGCGCGTCGACATCCCACGCCGGAAACGGATCGTCGAATGCGCGCCATTGCTCGGCGCCCAGCGCGAATTCGGCATCGGTGAGCAGGCACGCGTCGAGCTTCGCGCGCCATGCGTCGGCGTCGAGACCGATGCCGATCAGCACGAGTTCCTGACGACGATCGCCGACCGAGCGGTCGTCGAGATCACCCTGCCATTCCGCGCGAATTTCGCCGAGCAGCTCGTCATCGTCCGGCCATTCCGCACGATCCTGCGCGGCCCACCAGAGGCCCGCGGGGCCGTGCCGGCATACGCCGCCCGCCTGCGACAGCGAACCCGCGATGTCGTTGCGCGTCGCGAGCCAGAAGAATCCCTTGCTGCGCAGCACGCCCGGCCACTCCTGATGCAAGAGCGCCCAGAGTCGCGCCGGATGAAACGGCCGGCGCGCCCGGTAGACGAAATTACCGATACCGAATTCGTCGGCTTCGCCGTGTACGTGCGCATGATGCGCATCGTGGCATTCGGGATCGTCGCAATCGGTGTGATCGTGATCGAGCGACGCAAGCCAGCCCGGCGCGTTCGCGGCTTCGTCGAAATCGAAGCGGCCGGTGTTCAGCACGTCGGCGAGCGGCACGGTGCCGAACGTCGAGACGACCTGGTGCGCGCGCGGATTGAGCCGCGCGAGGATGTGCTGCAGGCGCGCGAGTTCGTCCGCGCCGACGAGATCGGCCTTGTTGATCACCAGCACGTCGCAGAATTCGATCTGCTCGATCAGCAGCTCGACGAGCGTGCGATCGTCTTCGTCCGACGCGGCGATGCCGCGCGTCGCGAGCGCATCGTCCGAACCGTAGTCGCGCAGGAAATTGAACGCGTCGACGACCGTGACGAGCGTGTCGAGCCGCGCGACGCTCGCCAGCGATGCGCCGTCGTCGTCGACGAACGTGAAGGTTTCGGCGATCGGCATCGGCTCGGCGATGCCGGTCGACTCGATCACGATCGCATCGAAGCGGCCGTCGGCCGCGAGATTGCGGATCTCGACGAGCAGGTCGTCGCGCAGCGTGCAGCAGATGCAGCCGTTCGACATTTCGACGAGACGCTCTTCCACCTGCGACAGCGCCTGCGCGTCGCGCACGAGCGATGCGTCGATGTTGACCGCCGCGAGATCGTTGACGATCACGGCGACCTTCAGGCCCGCGCGGTTCGCGAGGATGTGTTTGAGCAGCGTGGTCTTGCCGGCGCCGAGAAAACCGGACAGCACGGTGACGGGCAACGGCTGGTTCATTGCCGGATTCATAGCGATATGCACCAACGGAAAAAATGAAATAGCGGCCGCGGCGCCCCTTCAGGGGGCGCGATCGGCCAGGGGCCGGGCGAAACTGCGGCGTGAGCCCGCATTGTGCATCAAACGCGCGCCGGCCGAGCGGCATCGCGCCGGCGCGCGATGCGGCGCGGCGTCACTGGGTGGGCGGCAGCAGCTTCCACTGCGTCAGGATCCCGGCGATCTGCCGCGCGTACTTGTCGCGCAGCGACGGCGTCTCCGAATGATAGGCGCCGACGGCCTGCCAGGTGTTGCCGTAGCGGTTCATCTTCTGGCGCAGGTGCCACGCGGCGATGTAGACGTTCTTGCACGGCTCCATCAGCGTGTCGCGGCCGATGCCGTAGCGCGACAGCGTCGACAGGTGGATCGAGTTGATCTGCATCAGGCCGTAGTCGACCGAGCCGTTGTTGTTCTTGTTCAGCGCATCGGGCCGGTTGCGCGACTCCTGCCACGCGATCGCACGCAGGATCAGCGGATTGACCTTCTGGTATCGGGCGGCCTCGTCGAAACAATCCGCGCGCGCGTTTCCGCAGGCAAACCACACGCCGGCGGCGATCAGCGCGATCGAAGCGAACCGTCTGTTCATGGTGCGGAAACGAAAAAGGAAATTGCGCGAGGGTCGGGAAAACCCGTGTTCTTTATTCGTGCGACGAGAAACGTGCCGCCCGTATCATACCGGCAGTCCGTCACGTTGCGACATACGGGAAGACGGCAGCCCGGTTATAGCGCATTTCCGTGTCGATTCATCGTAAATCGACGGCGATGACCGGAATGCCCGTCCGGCACCGAAATCTGACATGGCACGCACCTTACAAATCGCATACACCGCGCCGGGTACATGTCGTATGTGAGACAGTCCTCGGATCAATGTGATATTTCGGACATGAAAAACTGCTAATGTCGCGCCTTTAGGACTTGGATCCCAGCACTACCGCCGGAAGTGGCCTGAGCCGGCATCGACCCATTCATCCATGACAAGAAATCGCTTCGTTATGCGGCGCGTTGCCACGACCCTGATCGCCGCCGGCATCATCGTCTCGCAGGCCGCCTACGCTCAGGTCACGCTCAATTTCGTGAATGCGGACATCGACCAGGTCGCCAAGGCGATCGGCGCCGCAACCGGCAAGACCATCATCGTCGACCCCCGCGTGAAGGGGCAGCTCAATCTCGTTGCCGAACGGTCGGTGCCGGAAGACCAGGCGCTGAAGACGCTGCAGTCGGCGCTGCGCATGCAGGGCTTCGCGCTCGTGCAGGATCACGGGGTGCTGAAGGTCGTGCCCGAGGCCGATGCGAAGCTGCAAGGCGTGCCGACCTACGTCGGCAACGCGCCGCAGGCGCACGGCGACCAGGTCATCACGCAGGTGTTCGAACTGCACAACGAATCGGCGAACAACCTGCTGCCGGTGCTGCGGCCGCTGATCTCGCCGAACAACACGGTCACCGCGTACCCGGCGAACAACACGATCGTCGTCACCGATTACGCGGACAACGTGCGCCGCATCGCGCGGATCATCGCGGGTGTCGACAACGCCGCGGGCGCGCAGGTCCAGGTCGTGCCGCTGCACAACGCGAACGCGATCGACCTCGCCGCGCAGATGCAGAAGATGCTCGACCCGGGCGCGATCGGCAACAGCGATGCGACGCTGAAGGTGTCGGTCACGGCCGACCCGCGTACCAATTCGCTGATGCTGCGCGCATCGAGCGCCGCGCGTCTGGCCGCCGCCAAGCGCCTCGCGCAGCAGCTCGACGCGCCGAGCGCGGTGCCCGGCAACATGCACGTCGTGCCGCTGCGCAACGCGGACGCGGTGAAGCTCGCGAAGACGCTGCGCGGGATGCTCGGCAAGGGCGGCAACGACAGCGGCTCGTCGGCGTCGTCCAACGACGCGAACAGCTTCAACCAGAGCGGCGGCTCGTCGTCGAGCGGCAACTTCTCGACCGGCACGTCCGGCACTCCGCCGCTGCCGTCCGGCGGCCTCGGCAGCTCGTCTTCGTCGTCGTCCTACGGCAGCGGCTCGTCGGGCAGCGGCGGCCTGGGCACGGCCGGCCTGCTCGGCGGCGACAAGGACAAGGGCGACGACAACCAGCCGGGCGGGATGATCCAGGCCGACGCCGCCACCAACTCGCTGATCATCACGGCATCCGATCCGGTCTACCGGAACCTGCGCTCGGTGATCGACCAGCTCGACGCGCGGCGTGCGCAGGTCTACATCGAAGCGCTGATCGTCGAGCTGAACTCGACGACGCAAGGCAACCTCGGGATCCAGTGGCAGGTGGCGAGCGGCCAGTTCCTCGGCGGCACGAACCTGGCGGCCGTGGCCGGCAACGTGGCGGGCAACAGCATCATCAACCTGACCGCCGGCGGCACGACCACCAGCGCCGGCACGATCACCGGCGGCGGGCTGGCCTCCAATCTCTCGTCGCTCAACCAGGGCCTCAACATCGGCTGGCTGCACAACATGTTCGGTGTGCAGGGGCTCGGTGCGCTGCTGCAGTACTTCTCGGGCGTGAGCGACGCGAACGTGCTGTCGACGCCGAACCTCGTCACGCTCGACAACGAGGAAGCGAAGATCGTGGTTGGCGAGAACGTGCCGATCGCGACCGGTTCGTATTCGAACCTGACGAGCGGCACGACGAGCAACGCGTTCAACACCTATGACCGGCGCGACGTCGGCCTGACGCTGCACGTGAAGCCGCAGATTACCGACGGCGGGATCCTCAAGCTGCAGCTCTATACCGAGGATTCGGCGGTCGTCGCCGGCACGACGAGCGCGCAGACCGGCCCGACCTTCACGAAGCGCTCGATCCAGTCGACGATCCTGGCCGACAACGGCGAGATCATCGTGCTCGGCGGCCTGATGCAGGACAACTATCAGGTATCGAACAGCAAGGTACCGCTGCTCGGCGACATTCCGTGGATCGGCCAGCTGTTCCGTTCGGAATCGAAGCAACGCCAGAAAACCAACCTGATGGTGTTCCTGCGCCCGGTGATCATCAGCGATCGCAGTACCGCGCAGGAAGTCACGGCCAACCGCTACGACTACGTCCAGGGCATGACGGGCGCGTACAAGTCGGACAACAACGTGATGCGCGACAAGGACGATCCGGTCGTCCCGCCGATGCCGCTCGGCCCGAGCCAGGGCGGGACGCCGGCCGGCAACCTGTTCGATCTCGACAAGATGCGCCGTCAGCAGGTGCAGCGGCAGGTGGCGCCGGTCCCGGCCCAGCCGATGCCGGAGCAGACGCCCGTGCAGCCGCAGAGCGTGCCGCAGCAGTCGGTGCCGCAACAACCGCTGACCGCCTCGCCCGGAGCCTCGCAGTGAGCGACGTGCTCGCGTCCTCCGCCCCAGACGGCGCGCCGGGCGAACGGCAGCCGCCGTCGCCGCTCGCCGCGCGCCTGTTGCCGTACGGCTTCGCGAAGAACGGCCAGGTGCTGATCGCGCACCAGCTCGACGACACGCTCGAGGTGTGGATCAGCGAACGCACGAGCGACGCGGCGCTCGCGGAAATCGCCCGCAACTTCGGCTCGATTTCCGTACACCGCGTGCCGGCCGACGAGCTCGCGCAGGCGATCAACCAGGCGTACGCGCGCCAGGACGGCAGCGCCGCGCAGATCGTCGGCGAGGTCGAAGGCGAAGTCGACCTGTCGCGATTGATGCAGGACATCCCCGAAGTCGAGGATCTGCTCGAATCGGAGGACGACGCGCCGATCATCCGGATGATCAACGCGCTGCTCACGCAAGCGGCGCGCGAACAGGCGTCGGACATTCACATCGAGCCGTTCGAGAACGCGTCGGTCGTGCGCTTTCGCGTCGACGGCACGCTGCGCGACGTCGTGCGCCCGAAGAAGGCGCTGCACGGCGCGCTGATCTCGCGGATCAAGATCATGGCGCAGCTCGACATCGCCGAGAAGCGCCTGCCGCAGGACGGCCGCATCACGCTGCGCGTGGGCGGCCGGCCGGTTGACGTGCGCGTGTCGACGCTGCCGACCGGGCACGGCGAGCGCGCGGTGCTGCGTCTGCTGGAAAAAGATGCGCAGCGGCTGAACCTCGAAGCGCTCGGGATGGGCCGCGACACGCTCGGCCAGTTCGACAAGCTGATCGCGCGCCCGCACGGCATCGTGCTGGTGACGGGGCCGACCGGTTCGGGCAAGACGACCACGCTGTACGCGTCGATGTCGCGGCTCGAAACGGCGACGACCAACATCATGACGGTCGAGGATCCGATCGAATACGACCTGTCCGGCATCGGCCAGACGCAGGTGAACGAGCGGATCGGGATGACCTTTGCCCGCGCGCTGCGTTCGATCCTGCGTCAGGATCCGGACGTGATCATGATCGGCGAAATCCGCGACCTCGAAACCGCGCAGATCGCGGTGCAGGCGTCGCTGACGGGCCACCTCGTGCTCGCGACGCTGCACACCAACGACGCCGCATCGGCGGTCACGCGTCTGACCGACATGGGCGTCGAGCCGTACCTGCTCGCGTCGTCGCTGCTCGGCGTGCTCGCGCAGCGTCTGGTGCGCCAGCTTTGCCCGGTGTGCAAGGAAGAACGGCAGGAAGACGGCCGTACCGTGTGGCATCCGGTCGGCTGCGCGAAGTGCGGGCATTCGGGCTATGCGGGCCGGCGCGGCGTGTACGAACTGCTGGTGATCGACGACGCGATCCGCTCGCTGATCCACCGCAACGCGGCCGACGCGGAGATTCTCGCCGCGGGCCGCGCGGAAGGCATGCGCACGCTGCGCGACGACGCCGAACGCTGGCTTGCGGCCGGCGCGACGTCGCTCGAGGAAGTGTTGCGCGTGACGGGAGGCGCATAGCGCGATGCCGGCATTCCGTTTCGAAGCAATCGATTCGGCGGGGCGCCCGCAGAAAGGCGTGATCGATGCCGACAGCGCGCGCAACGCGCGCGGTCAGCTGCGCACGCAGGGGCTCACGCCACTCGTCGTCGAACCAGCCGCCAGCGCAAGCCGCGGCGCGCGTTCGCAGCGGCTCGCGTTCGGCCGCAAGCTGTCGCAGCGCGAGCAGGCGATCCTCACGCGCCAGCTCGCGAGCCTGCTGATCGCGGGGCTGCCGCTCGACGAGGCGCTCGGCGTGCTGACCGAGCAGGCCGAGCGCGACTACATCCGCGAACTGATGGCCGCGATCCGCGCCGAGGTGCTCGGCGGCCATTCGCTCGCGAATGCGCTGGGCCAGCATCCGCGCGATTTCCCCGAAATCTACCGGGCGCTCGTCGCCGCGGGCGAGCACACCGGCAAGCTCGGCATCGTGCTGTCGCGCCTGGCCGACTACATCGAGCAGAGCAATGCGCTCAAGCAGAAGATTCTGCTGGCGTTCACGTATCCGGGCATCGTCACGCTGATCGCGTTCGGCATCGTCACCTTTCTGCTGAGCTACGTCGTGCCGCAGGTCGTCAACGTGTTCGCGAGCACGAAGCAGCAGCTGCCGGTGCTGACGATCGTGATGATGGCGCTGTCGGATTTCGTGCGGCACTGGTGGTGGGCGATCCTGATCGCGGTCGCGCTGGTCGTGTGGTTCGTGAAGGCGACGCTGTCGCGCGACGGGCCGAGGCTCGCGTTCGACCGCTGGGTGCTGACCGCGCCGCTCGCGGGCAAGCTCGTGCGCGGCTACAACACGGTGCGCTTCGCGAGCACGCTCGGCATTCTCACCGCGGCCGGCGTGCCGATCCTGCGCGCGTTGCAGGCGGCCGGCGAGACGCTGTCGAACCGCGCGATGCGCGCGAACATCGACGATGCGATCGTGCGCGTGCGCGAAGGCTCCGCGCTGTCGCGCGCGCTGAACAACGTGAAGACGTTTCCGCCGGTGCTGGTGCACCTGATTCGCTCCGGCGAGGCGACGGGCGACGTGACGACGATGCTCGACCGCGCGGCGGAAGGCGAAGCGCGCGAGCTCGAGCGCCGCACGATGTTCCTGACGAGCCTGCTCGAGCCGCTCCTGATCCTGGCGATGGGCGGCATCGTGCTCGTGATCGTGCTGGCCGTGATGCTGCCGATCATCGAGCTGAACAACATGGTGCAGTGACGGCCGGTCGGGCCGGCGCCGTTCAGCGCATGTAGATCGCGGGGGACGGCGTGTTCGCGGGGAGCTGGATTTCGGCGCGGGCGCCGTTGCGGTCGACGATGATCGAGCGGGGACGGACTTCGGCGAGCTTCGCGCCGGGTGTGACTTCCGCGCCGAGCGACACCGCGCGCGGCGGTTCGCCGCCGACACCGACGATCGCGGCGGCGCCGTGAGCGAGCGCGAGAATGCCGAACAGGTGAATGTCCTGCACGGGATTCTTGTCGAGCTGTCCGCCGAAGAGCGCGGCGGCGTCCTCGGTGCGGATCGGCAGCCGCGCGGCAGCGGCAGGCAGCGGCGCTTCACGGGCGGACAGCGTGACGACCCAGTAGGTGGCCGTCGCGCACAAACCCGCGAAGAGGGCGAGGGATAGGATCCGGATCGAGAGCGCGTTCATGCGCGCTATTGTACGGATGTATATGAAATTTGCGTTGGGTGAAAGCCCTCGGCAATGCGCGCCTTACAATGCGTGCTCCGCGCCCGGGGTATCGGAAGCCTGTCGTCAGGCAGGCGTCCGGAATGCATCCGGGTGCGTCACTCAATCGACGACATTTTTTTGGAAAGAGGTAGTCAGTCATGCAAACGTGGATCACTCGCCGTAATGCGGCCGTGCGCCGTCAGCGCGGTTTCACGCTGATCGAGATCATGGTGGTGGTTGCGATCCTCGGGATCCTGGCGGCACTGATCGTGCCGAAGATCATGAGCCGCCCCGACGAGGCGCGCCGTATCGCCGCGAAGCAGGACATCGGCACGATCATGCAGGCGCTCAAGCTGTACCGTCTCGACAACGGCCGCTATCCGACCCAGGAGCAGGGCCTGACCGCGCTGATCCAGAAGCCGGCCACCGACCCGATCCCGAACAACTGGAAGGATGGCGGCTATCTCGAGCGCCTGCCGAACGATCCGTGGGGCAACGGGTACAAGTACCTGAACCCGGGCGTGCACGGCGAGATCGACGTGTTCAGCTACGGCGCCGACGGCAAGGAAGGCGGCGACGGCAACGACACCGACATCGGTTCGTGGCAGTAAGCGTGCGCTGACCGGCCCGACGTTCGTTCCCGTTCTTCATTGCCATGCCCGCCCTTCGCACGCCGTTGCGCTCAGCTCGCGACAGTCGCGCCGGCCGCGACAGCCACGTGCGTCGCGGCGCGGCCATGGCCGTCGCGCCAACGCGCGCACGCGGCTTCACGCTGCTCGAGATGCTCGTCGTGCTCGTGATCGCGGGCCTCCTGGTGTCGCTTGCGTCGCTGTCGCTCACGCGCAATCCGCGTACCGATCTGCGCGAGGAAGCGCAGCGCATCGCGCTGCTGTTCGAGACCGCCGGCGACGAGGCGCAGGTGCGCGCACACCCGATCGCGTGGCAGCCCACCGCGCACGGCTTCCGTTTCGACGTGAGCTCGCCCGACGGCTGGCGCACGCTGCGCGACGACCTGCTGCGCCCGCGCGACTGGGACGGCGGCGTCACGAGCGCCGAGATCGACTATCCGGGGTCCGACACGCGTGCGAGCCGCGTCGTGTTCGGCACCGAAAGCATCGACACGCCGGTGCGCGTGACGCTGCATTCGGCCGTCGGCAGCGCGACGATCGTCGGCACCGGCAACGGTCGTTACGAGGTGCAGTGACGATGCGTCGTCGTATGCCCTTCCCGCCTGCTTCGCTCCGCCCCTCGCAAGGACTTCGTTCGCGGCGCGCCAACGGTACGTTCTTCCGCGCACGCGGCTTCACGATGATCGAGGTGCTCGTCGCGCTCGCGATCATCGCGGTCGCGCTCGCCGCGTCGATCCGTGCGGTCGGCACGATGGCGACCAATGCGTCCGATCTCCATCGCCGGCTGCTCGCCGGCTGGAGCGCGGACAATGCACTTGCGCAATTGCGTCTCACGCATGCGTGGCCGGAGGTCGGCGAGCAGAGTTTCGACTGTTCGCAAGGCAACGTGCAGCTCGTCTGCACGCAACGCGTGAGCACGACGCCGAACCCCGTGTTCCGGCGCGTGCAGGTTTCGGTGAGCATGCCGGGGCGCGCCGGCGTGCTCGCACAAATGGTGACGGTGGTCGCGAATGAAACCAGCCGTCCGCTCTGACGCGCCGCCGCGGCGCCGGCCCGCGCGTTTCGCCGGCTCGCGCCGCGTGCGCGGCTTCACGCTGATCGAACTGATGATCGCGATCGCGATCCTCGCGGTGGTCGCGATCCTCGCGTGGCGCGGGCTCGACCAGATCATGCGCGGTCGCGACAAGGTCGCGTCCGCGATGGAAGACGAGCGCGTGTTCGCGCAGATGTTCGACCAGATGCGCATCGACGCGCGGCTTGCCGCGACCGACGACGAGGCCGGCCAGCCGGCGATCGGCGTCGCCGGCAACACGCTGCAGATCGTTCGCGAGCTCGACGTGCCGGGCGCCGCGCCGCGGCTGCAGGTGGTCCGTTACCGGATCGCCGGCGGCCGCGTCGTGCGTTATGCGTCGCCGCCGATCGACGATGCGAACCGGCTGCACGACGTGCTGAAGGACAGCAGCGTCGACGGCTGGAGCCGGGTCGCATTGATGGGCGGCGTCGGTGCGATCGACGCGAAGCTGTACGTGCCGCGCGTGGGCTGGACCACCAATCTGCAGACGGCCAACGACGCGCTCGCGCAGAACAACGATGCGCTGAAGGTGCCGCAGATCGGCAACGCGCCGCCGACGCGCGCGGTGACGGGGCTGCAGGTCAGCATCGGCGCGACGTCGCTGCGCGTGCCCGTCACGCGCATCTTCCTCGTCGGGGAATGACGATGCGCACGCGCCCTCCCCGTTTCCGGTTCGCCGCCCGCGCCGCCGCGCGCGTGCCGGCGCGCGGACCTCGCGGCCGCCGCGAACGCGGCGCGGCGATCATCACCGCGCTGCTGGTCGTCGCGCTGTCGGCGATCCTCGTGTCGGGCATGCTGTGGCGCCAGCAGGTGCAGATTCGCCGCATCGAGAACCAGCGCGTGCTCGCGCAGGCGCAGTGGGTCGCGCGCGGCGCGCTCGACTGGACGCGGATGATCCTGCGCTCCGAAGGCGACACGGCGCCCGGCATCACCTATCTCGGCGGGATCTGGGCCGTGCCGATCGCGAAGACCAAGCTGTCGGACTTCCTCGGCCGGATCGGCGCGCCCAACGACGGCGGCGGCGAAGACACCTACATCTCCGGATCGATCGAGGACGCGCAGGCGAAGTTCAACCTGCGCAACCTCGTGTCGTCGCCGGCGCCCGGCGTCCTGCAACTCAACGTGACGCAGCTCCAGGCGTTCCAGCGGCTGCTGGCGACGCTCGGCTACGACGGCGCGCTCGCGAAGCGGATCGCACTGCAGATGCGCGCCGGCCTCATGCATTCGGCAACGCGTTTCCAGACGCCGACGCTGCCCGGCGCCGGGACGGCCGCCACCGCGCCGGTGCCCGGCGGCGACATGGCCGGCAACTTCACCGACGACCCGGGGATGTCCGGCGGCGACCGCGGGCCCGCTCCGCTGATGATGACGGGCGTCGACAGCCTGCTCGACGTCGACGGCGTGACGCCCGAGATGGTCGCGCGGCTGCGCCCGTTCGTCACCGTGCTGCCGACCACGACGCCCGTGAACATGAATACCGCGCCGGCCGAGGTGATCGCCGCGCTCGTGCCGGGGATGAGCGTGTCGTCGGCACAGGCGCTCGTGTCGCGCCGCGAGACCGTGTTTTTCCGCAACGTCGGCGACGTGCAGCTCGCGCTGCGCGGTGCCGGCGCGCCGAACGTGACGATCGACTCGAGCCTCGTCGACGTCAATTCGAGTTACTTCATCGTGCATGGCCGGATCCAGCACGATCGCGCGGAGGTCGATCGCACCTCGCTCGTGTATCGTGATCCGACCACGCACTCGACGCGGGTCGTGCGCATCCGCGACCAGCTATAACGACGCCATTCGGGAGAGGAGCTCTTGAGCACGCTGATTGTTTCTTTGCCGCCGCGCGAGCCGGCCGTGCCGTTACAGGAATGGCAGTGGCCCGAATTGCCGTTTGCGCTCGTCGACAAGGCCGGCCACGTGCAGCGCGCGGGCCGCGCCGCGCTCACGCTGCTGCCGCGCGCGAACGCGACGGTGCTGATCGTCGCCGCGCGCGACGTGTTGCTGCTGGCCGCGACCGTGCCGCCGCTCAAGGGGCCGAAGCTGCGCCAGGCGTTGCCCAACATCGTCGAGGATCAGCTGATCCAGGATCCGGCCGGCTGCCACATCGCGCTCGATCCGGCGGCACTGCCCGACGGGCGCCGTGTGCTGGCCGTCGTCGACCGCGCGTGGTTCCGCACGATCTGCGACGCGTTCACCGCGGCCGGCCACCGGCACCTGAGCGCGGTGCCGGCGACGCGCTGCCTGCCGGCGCCGCGCGCCGCAGTGGCGGAAGCTGCGTCGGACACGCCGGCCGACGGTGAAGCCGCGCAAGCTGCCGCGATCACGGATGCGGCCGAGCCGCTCGCGCGCCCGACCGCGGTGGCCGCGGTGCTCGGCCTCGCGACCGCGGTCGAACCGGTGCTCGTCGAAGCCGGCGCGCAGCCGGCCGCGGCCGGTGCGCCGCGTCTCGAACTCGCGATTGCGCGCGGCGCGCTCGGCGAAGGTTTTGCAGCGCCTGCCGCGCGCGCAAGCGGCACGCTCGCCGCGCTCTCGGGCGGCGGCGACGTCGAGCTGTACGAACTCGGCGAACCGGGCGCGGAGCCGCGGCTCGCATCGGTCGGCTCCGGCGACGGCTCGCTGCTGCCGGGCGCGCAGCCGCTGTCGTTCGACGCATTCGCGCGGCGCGCGCTGAGCGAGCGCCTGGATCTGTGCCAGTTTGAATTCGAATCGCAGCCGTGGCGCTTCGACCGCGCGACGCTGAAGCGCCTGCGCGTGCCGATCGCGCTCGCCGCGGCGACGCTCGGCGTCGCCGTGATCGGGATGAACCTGCACTGGTGGAAGCTGTCGCGCGAACGCGATGCGCTGTCCGCGCAGATCACCGAGACGTTGCTGTCCGCATTCCCGAAGACGACGACGGTGCTCGATCCGCCCGCGCAGATGCAGCGCCAGCTCGACCAGTTGCGCCTCGCGGCGGGCGAGCTGTCGCCGAACGATTTTCTCGCGCTGTCGAGCGGGCTGTCGCGTTCGATGGGCGCGCTGCCGCTGAACGGAATCGCATCGCTCGATTATCACGACCGGCGGCTCGACGTCGGCTTCAAGCCGGAGGTCAAGGTGGACCCCGATTTCCCGCAGCGTCTCGCACGCAACGGGCTGGCCGGCGAAGTCGACAGCAGCACCGGCAAATGGACGATCCGGAGCCGCTCATGAAGACCGAACAACTGACCCAGACGCTCGCGCAGTTCTGGGGCGAGCGCTCGCAGCGCGAAAAGATGCTGCTCGGCTGGGGCGGCGCCGTGCTGGCCGTCGCCATTGCGTATTCGGTGCTGTGGTCGCCCGCGCAGGAAGGCAGCGCGCGGATCCGCAACACGCTGCCGACGATGCGCCGCGAGCTCGCGGAGATGACCGCGCAGGCCAACGAGGCGAAGTCGCTGACAGCCGCCGCGCAAGGCGTTGCGCCGACCGGGCTGGCGCTGAAGGATGCGCTTGCCGCATCGCTGTCCGATCACGGGCTGCAGGGCGCGCAGGCGCAGGTCGTCGGCAACGGCGTGCAGATCCAGATGAAAAACGTGCCGTTCCCGGTGTGGACGCAGTGGCTCGACGACGCGCGCCGGCAGTTCAAGGTGCAGGTCGGCGAAGCGCACGTGACCGGGCTGAAGGAAGACGGCCAGGTCGACCTGACGGCCGTGATGCAACCCTCGATGCAGAAATGACGCAGTGGATGAAACACGCAGCAGTCGGCCGATGAGGCCGGGGATCAGGCGGCTCGTCGCTGCATTGCCGTGGGGGGTGGCAGGCGGGTTCGCGACGGCGGTGACGCTCATCGCGCTCGCACCGGCCGCGTGGATCGCGCCGCAGTTCGCGCGCGCGACCGGCGGGCATGTGAATCTCGTCGATCCGGACGGATCGCTGTGGCATGGCTCGGGCACGCTGATGCTCGCGCCGGGCGCCGACCAGAGCGCGGCCACGCTGCTGCCCGGCCGCGTCGAATGGACGACGCGCTTCTGGCCGCTCCTCACCGGCCGCGTGCAGATGCACATGCGGCAGACCGAGGCGATGCCCGATGCGGTCACGCTCGACGCGACGTGGCGCGGCGCGGTGCTGTCGGCGGGCACGATGGCCGTGCCCGCGTCGCTGCTCGCCGGGCTCGGCACGCCGTTCAACACGCTCGACCTGCAGGGTGACGTGCGGCTCGGCTGGACCGACTGGCGCCTGCTCGGCAACAACGCGTACGGCCAGCTGACGGTGACGATCGATTCGATGAGTTCGCGCGTGTCGCGCGTGAAGCCGCTCGGGTCGTACCGTGCGGTGCTGCAGGCAAAGGGGACGGGGGCCGATCTCGACCTGTCGACGACGCAGGGGCCGCTGTTCCTCGACGGACACGGCAGCTTCGGCCCCGGCCAGGGATCGTTTCGCGGCACCGCGCACGCGGCGCCGGAGCAGCAGGCGAACCTCGCCGGGCTGCTGAATCTGCTCGGTCATCCGATCGGCAACAACCAGGTGTCGCTGATCTTCGGCGACGCGATGCGCTGACGCGCGCAGCGACGTCGCCCCTTTCCGTTTCTACTTCTGCGCGAGCGGCGTGGCGGCCACCGGTGCGGTCGCGGCCGGCGCCGCCGCACCCGACGCCGGTGCCGGCGCGGCCATGTCACCCGTTTCGCGCGCCATCTCCGACGTATTCCAGCCGCCGCCGAGCGCCTTCACGAGCCCGACCGACGACACCATCCGCTGCCCGGCGATCGTCGCGAGCTTCTGCTGCGCGGTGAAGGCCGTGGTCTGCGCGGTCAGCACGTTCAGGTACGCGACCGTGCCGGCCTTGTACTGGTTCGTGACGATCGCGAGCGAGTGCTCGGCGCTGTCGACGGCCTGCCGCTGCACGTCCACTTCCTGCGCGAGGATGCGCTGCGACGCGAGATTGTCCTCGACGTCCTGGAACGCGGTGAGCACCGTGAGGCGATACGCGGCGACGTTCTCGTCGTAGGTCGCGCGGGCGGCGTCGGTCTGCGCGGCGCGCAGGCCCGCGTCGAACAGCGTCGCGGCGAGCTGCGGGCCGACCGTCCAGAAGCGCGCGGGCAGCGTGAACAGCTGCGACCACACCGAGCTCTCGAAGCCGCCGCTTGCCGACAGCGTGAGCGTCGGGAAGAACGCGGAAATCGCGACGCCGATCTGCTCGTTCGCGGAAGCCGCGCGGCGTTCGGCCGCCGCGATGTCGGGCCGGCGCTCGAGCACCGCGGACGGCACGTCGACCGGCGTGATCGGCGGTTCGGCCGTGAGCGGGGCCGGCGGCAGCGAGAACGTGGACGCCGGTTCGCCGATCAGCGTCGCGATCGCATGCTCGTACTGCGCGCGTGCGACGCCGTTGTCGATCGACGCCGCCTGCGCGCTCTGCAGCTGCGTCTGCGCCTGGATCACGTCCGCGCGCGCGGCCACGCCCTGCGCGTACTGGTTCTGCGTGAGCTTCAGCGATTCGCCGTACGACTTCACGGTGTCGTCGAGCAGCTTCTGCAGTGCATCGGACGTGCGCAGCTGGAAATAGGTTTGCGCGAGCAGCGCCTGCTGCGACAGCCGCGCGTTCGCGAGATCGGCCGCGGCGGCCGCTTCGCCCGCGCGCTGCGCGCTGACGGTGCGGCTCACCTTGCCCCACAGGTCCGGTTCCCAGCTCGCATCGAGGCCGACGCTGTAACTGTTGCTGATCGACGAGCTGCCGCTGAAATTCGACGACGTGCCCGACGACACCGACGTACGCCCCGAGCGGGAACGCGAGCCCGACGCGGTCAGCCCGACGGTCGGGAAATACGCGGCGCGCGCCTCGGTGACGAGCGCGCGGGCCTGCCGGTACGCGGCGGCCGATTGCGCGATGGTCTGGTTCGACGCGTTGAGCTTGTCGATCAGCGCGTCGAGCTGCGGATCGTTGTAGACCGTCCACCACGGGCCGCGGTCGGTGCGGTCGGCGGGCTGCGCGACCTTCCAGCCGGCCGGCGCCTCCTTGTATGCGGCGGGGATCGACGTGTCGGGCCGATGGTAGTCGGGCCCGACGGCGCAGCCGGCGAGCAGCACGGCCGTCGCAACGGCGACGGCGGCGCTCAGCGGGCGAAGGGCGCGCGGGAGGGGGGCGTACGGCATCGTGGTTTTCCTGTCTGGGCGCGACGGCCAGCGAGCGGCGTCGCGCGATGCGGTCGTTGTGCCGCTGGCGGACAAATGGTAACTGACGGCGGGGTTGCTGCGCAGCCCTAAGGGTACGGTGTGCAACGGCACGAATGTGTTACCGGCGCGACCGGCCGGTTTACCGGGCATTACGGATCGCTTGCGAGTGTGGCAGGCGCGCGGCGGGCACGGCGACGGGCCGCGCATCGCGCGGCCGGTGCCCGGTCAGGATGGCGAGAGCGGCGCGATGCCGGTGGCGTCAGTGGCAGCGCACGGGCAGCGGGACGGATTCGGCGGCGGACCGCCATGACGACGGCTCCGTGGCCGACGGCTGACCCGTGCGGCGGGCGGCGCCCTTCGCATTGCGCTGCCGGCGATGATCGAACCATGCGAACCCGAGCGCCGCGAGCGATCCTCCCGGCACCACCAGCATCGTCACGTACAGCGCGATCTTCCAGCCGCGGTGCGGCCCGGAAAACACATGATGGGTGGTATCGGTCAGGTTGCGGCGCAGCGCGCCGGCGGCATTTTTCAGGGACAGCATCGCGAACATCCTCGGGGTGCCCGGCAGCGCGGGCGAAGCGGTCAGAACATCGTCTCCGGCAGTGCAACACGCACGTCGTAACTGGTTGACTGAAATAATATTGACTAAGCAATCATTTTTCAAGATACTGGGCGCGTTTTAACCTGAAACGCACTGTTGCTGCGCGCGCAAATCGCATGAACGGCGGCCTCTACGATCCCGACACCATCGCACTGGAAACGAGCCTCGGTTATTACCTGACCAAGGCCCGGCAGGCGCTCGTCGAGCGGATGGACCGCGCGCTCGAGCCGTTCGACCTCACCGCGCAGCAGATCGGCGTGATCCTGCTGTTGTCGCGCGGCTATGCGCGCACGCCGTTCGAGCTGTCGCGCAAGATGTCGTACGACAGCGGGTCGATGACGCGGATGCTCGACCGCCTCGAGCGCAAGGGCCTGGTCGCGCGCTCGCGCAGCGAACAGGACCGCCGGATGATCGAGCTGACGCTCACCGAGCGCGGCGCCGATGCGGCCCGCGCGCTGCCGTCGCTGATCGCCACCGCGCTGAACGCGCAACTCGCCGGCTTCTCGGCCGACGAACTCGCGATGCTCACCGGCCTGCTGCAACGCTTCATCGCGAACGGGCCCGGCGACGCCGGCTGCCCGACTCCCGACGACCCCGATCGCTGAGCGCACGGAGACACGATGTCTAGGTTAAGCATTCGCTTATTTCTCTGTCTGGGCAGAAGATGACGCGGCACGTGGTCTTTCGCTTCCCTGCCACCCTGTTCCATCCGGACGGGCCGCGCGGTGTCGCGCGCCCGTGCGTCGTGCCGGCGCGTCGCGCGCGCCGCGTCTAGGAGATTCCGATGTCCGCCACCACGGCATCCGCCGCGCCGCCTGCGGCCGAACCCGCACCGCTCACCGGCGGCGCGCTCGCGCTGCTCACCGTCGGGCTCGCGCTCGGCACCTTCATGGAAGTGCTCGACACGTCGATCGCGAACGTCGCGGTGCCGACCATCTCGGGCAGCCTCGGCGTCGCGACGAGCGAAGGCACGTGGGTGATCTCGTCGTATTCCGTCGCATCCGCGATCGCGGTGCCGCTCACGGGCTGGCTCGCGCGGCGCGTCGGCGAGGTGCGGCTGTTCACGCTGTCGGTGCTGGCGTTCACGATCGCGTCGGCGCTGTGCGGCCTCGCGAACAACTTCGAGACGCTGATCGCGTTCCGGCTGCTGCAGGGTCTCGTGTCGGGCCCGATGGTGCCGCTGTCGCAGACGATCCTGATGCGCAGCTACCCGCCCGCGAAACGCGGGCTCGCGCTCGGGCTATGGGCGATGACGGTGATCGTCGCGCCGATCTTCGGCCCGCTGCTGGGCGGCTGGATCAGCGACAACTACACGTGGCCGTGGATCTTCTACATCAACCTGCCGATCGGCATCTTCTCCGCGACCTGCGCGTACTTCCTGCTGCGCGGCCGCGAGACGAAGACGTCGAAGCAGCGGATCGACGCGATCGGCCTCGCGCTGCTCGTGATCGGCGTGTCGTGCCTGCAGATGATGCTCGACCTCGGCAAGGATCGCGACTGGTTCAACTCGACCTTCATCGTCGCGCTCGCGCTGATCGCGGTCGTGTCGCTCGCGTTCATGCTCGTGTGGGAGGCGACGGAGAAGGAGCCGGTGGTCGACCTGTCGCTCTTCAAGGACCGCAACTTCGCGCTCGGCGCGCTGATCATCTCGTTCGGCTTCATGGCGTTCTTCGGCTCGGTCGTGATCTTCCCGCTGTGGCTGCAGACGGTGATGGGCTACACGGCCGGCAAGGCCGGCCTCGCGACCGCGCCGGTCGGGCTGCTCGCGCTCGTGCTGTCGCCGCTGATCGGGCGCAACATGCACCGGCTCGACTTGCGGATGGTCGCGAGCTTCGCGTTCATCGTGTTCGCGGGCGTGTCGATCTGGAATTCGACGTTCACGCTCGATGTGCCGTTCAACCACGTGATCCTGCCTCGGCTCGTGCAGGGGATCGGCGTCGCGTGCTTCTTCGTGCCGATGACGACGATCACGCTGTCGAGCATCTCGGACGACCGGCTCGCGAGCGCATCGGGGCTGTCGAACTTCCTGCGCACGCTGTCGGGCGCGATCGGCACTGCGGCCAGTTCGACGTTCTGGGAGAACGATGCGATCTACCACCACGCGAGGCTGTCGGAATCGGTGAGCATCTACGCGCAGAACACGACCGACTACCAGGGCGCGCTCGCGCAGCTCGGCATCGTCGGGCAGACGGCCAACGCGCAGCTCAACCAACTCGTTACGCAGCAGGGCTTCATGATGGCCACCAACGATTTCTTCTATCTGTCGGCGGCCATGTTCATCGCGCTCGCGGCGCTCGTGTGGATCACGAAGCCGAAGAAGGGGGCCGGCCCGGCGATGGGGCATTGAACCCGACAGGACTGGCGACGGGTACTTTCGGCCTACGCGCGCGCTTGCGTGGATTACCGGGATGAACTAAGCTAACCATAATTGTGAACTTAGTTCAATCGGAGGGCTGATGCATACCTACAACATGCATGACGCGAAAACGAATCTGTCGCGGCTGATCGACGAAGCCGTGCGTGCCGGCGAATCGTTCGTGATCGCAAAAGCCGGCAAGCCGCTCGTCAAAGTGGTTCCGATCAATACGCCGGACCCGGTCCGGCCGAGCCGGATCGGTTTCATGAAGGGGCAGATTCGCGTCCCGGACGATTTCGACGCAATGGGGAGCGACGAAATCGGCAAGCTGTTCGAGGGTGACGCATGAAGTTGCTGCTCGACACACACTTGCTTCTTTGGGCGGCAGCCGGCGCAGCCGAGCTGCCCGCCCGCGCCAGCGCGCTCATCGACGATCCCGCGCATACACCGCTTTTCAGCGTTGCGAGCCTCTGGGAGATCGTCATCAAGCGTGGATTGGAGCGCGACGATTTCCGGGTGGACCCAAACGTGCTCCGCCGCAATCTTCTTGATGTCGGCTACGTAGAATTGCCCATCACGAGCGCGCATGCACTAGCGGTCGAACAACTGCCGTCGATCCACCGCGATCCGTTTGACCGTCTCCTGGTCGCCCAGGCGATCTCGGAGGGCGTCACGCTGCTCACGCACGACCAAACGGTCGCGCGCTATCCGGGCCCGATCACACACGTCTGATTGCGCCGGGCATCGGCCTGGCGTCACTCCCTTGCCCGCAACCCGCCAAAGGCGAGATCGTCGCCCGATGCGATCGGCAGCGTCGCGCGCGCGACGTCGAGCCACGCCCGCGCCGCGTGCGACAGGTACCCCTTCTTCAGCCAGCCGAGCGCGATCGCCCACGTGATCTCCGGCTCGACGATCGGCCGGCACGTGAACTGCCGCGTGTCGAGCCGCCGGCAGTACGGCTCCGGCAACAACGCGATGCCGACGCCCGCGTGCACGAGCGCCGCCATGAAATCCCAGTGGCCGCTGCGGCTCACGATCGACGGCGTGAAGCCGGCCTGCCGGCACGCATCGAGCACCGCGTCGTGCAGCGCGAGGCTTTCCGCATAGAACACGAACGACTCGCGGGCGAGGTCGGCGAGCGGCACGGCCGCGTGATCCTCCCAGCGCGACTCGCGCGGCGCGACGAGCCACAGCGGCGCGCGCACCATCGGCAGCCGGTCGAACGTGCCGGGATCGACCGGCTCCAGCAGCCCGCCGAGCTCCAGCTCGCCCGACGTCAGCGCGGCCTCGATCATCCGCGCGCCCTGCTCGAACAGCTTCAGCTCGATGTTCGGATAGCGCTGCTTGTACGCGGCGATGATCGGCGTGAACAGCGACCCGCCGAGCGGCGGAATGCCGATCGTCAGCTCGCCGCGCCCGAGCGTGCCGAGATCGTTCAGCTCCGACTGCAGCTGCGCCTGCGCGGCGAGCACGTCCTGGCCGCGCTGGAACACGATCCGCCCCGCGTCGGTCAGCACCATCTGCCGGCCGTCGCGCAACAGCAGCGGCGAACCGATCTCGTCCTCGAGCGCCTTCACCATCTTGCTGATGGTCGGCTGCGTGACGAACAGGCGGTCGGCGGCCGCGGTGAAGCTCTGCTGACGGACCACCTCGACGAAGTACCGCAGCGCGCGCAATTCCATCGATCACTCCCCAGATTGGTGCGGCAAGCCGCAACTGAATTCCGAATTGGAATGACAAGGATAGAGACAAGTCATTTTATTTATGGTTAGGGGAAACCCTATACTGATGCCATTGACAGCATCCTCTGTATGGAGCCCGCCATGAACAAGCCGACCGCCATAGCCACCGCCCGCCCCGCCGCTTCCGGCAACGTTGCGCGCACGGGCCGGATCGTGCTGCAGGCCACCGCGCTCGGCGTGCTGTGGATGGCGGTCGACTGGGCCGTGCGCGCGGTCGGGCTGCCGGTGCCGTCCGGCGTGATCGGCCTCGCGGTGCTGCTCGTGCTGCTGTTCTCGGGCCGCGTCGCGCCGGCGTGGGTGAAGGACGGCGCGAACTGGCTGCTGTCCGACATGCTGCTGTTCTTCGTGCCGGCCGCCGTTGCGGCCGTCCAGTACGGCGGGCTGTTCCGCGAGGACGGCTGGCGCATCGCGCTGGTCATGCTCGCCGGCACCGCATTCGTGATGGTCGCGGTGGCCGTCGCGGTCGACCTCGCCGCGAAGCTCGAACGCCGGCTCGCCGCGCAGCGCGTGTGCGCCGAACGCCGCCGCGCGCGCCTCGCCACCGTATCTGCCCACTGAGCCGGAGCCTGCGATGTTTGCGCCGCTGTCGAATCTGTCCGCCGATCAGGTGAATACCGCGATCTCCGTCGGCTGCTTCGTGCTGACGGTCGTGCTGTATTTCGTGTCGAAGCGGCTCTACGCGTACAAGAAGACGCTGCTGTTCTCGCCGCTCGTGTTCGTGCCGGGCGTGCTGGTGCTGCTCGTCGTGCTGACCGGCACCCCGTATTCGGTCTACTTCCGCGACACGCGCTGGCTCATGTGGCTGCTCGGCCCGGCGACGATCGCGTTCGCGGTGCCGATCTACGAGTATCGCGACCTGATCCGCCGCCACTGGCTGTCGCTGTCGGTTGGCGTCGCGGTCGGGATCGGCGCGGGCGTGTGCGGCTCGCTGCTGCTCGCGAAGCTGCTGCACCTGTCGCCGGAGCTGCAGCGCTCGCTGATGACCCGTTCGGTCTCGACCCCGTTTGCGCTCGCCGTGTCCGACAAGATCCACGCGCCGAAGGATCTCACCGCGCTGTTCGTGATCGCGACCGGCATCTGCGGGATGCTGCTCGGCGAAATCGTGCTCGCGCTGGTGCCGATGCGCACGCGGCTCGCGCGCGGTGCACTGTTCGGCGCCGCTGCCCACGGCGTGGGCACCGCGAAGGCGCGCGAGATCGGTAGCGAGGAAGGCGTCGTGTCGAGCCTCACGATGATGATCGCGGGTGTCGCGATGGTGCTGATCGCACCGCTGCTGTCGTTGTTGCCGATCTGACGAGGCACGGGCGGGCGCCGCGGCCGGCCCGGCCCGCCGCTTCCATTCGCGGCCCGAGCGCCCGCTAGGCCGTGCCCCGTTCCGCATGGCCGCTTCCCCGCCGTTTCCCCCTGCATCGAGCCGACACCCGACCGACAATCGGCTGAGATAGCCGCAAATCCCCCCTCTTTTCCACCCATCGCGTCCGGCCCGGATGCCGAACAATGCATGCTACGAGATATCACGCACGCATTCACATGGCCTCCACGACCGCAAACCCGACTGCCGACAAGCCGGCTTCGTCGGGCAAGTTCAAGCGCATCGCGCTCATCGCCGTCATCGCGCTGGGTGCGGCCGCCGCTGCCGCCGCCGGCATGTACGTGTTCATGAGCAAGGCGGGCGTCAGCCATCCGAGCACGCACGCCGAGCCTGCGCCGCTCGCCGCGCCGGTGTTTTTCCCGCTCGACCCGCTGACCGTGAACCTGCAGTCGGACGACGGCATGCAGCACTACCTGCGCGTCGGCCTGTCGCTGAAGCTCACCGATCCGAAGACGCAGGAGCAGTTGACCGCGCGGATGCCGGAAATCCGCAGCCGGATCCTGCTCGCGCTGTCGAACAAGCATCCCGAGGATCTGGCGACGCCGGACGGCAAGCGTGCGCTCGCGAAAGAATTGCAGGAGCTGATCGGGCAACCGACGCAGCCGGGCAACGAGCGCGCGAGGGTCGACGACGTGCTGTTCACCGAATTCGTCGTCCAGTAACGCGGCCGAAAAAGGAGCGCGCATGGGCCACCAGGAGTTCATGTCCCAGGAGGAGGTCGACGCCCTCCTCAAGGGCGTTACGGGCGAAACCGATACGGTCGACGAGCAGCACGACCCGTCGGGCGTCCGCCCCTACGACATCGCGACGCAGGAGCGGATCGTCCGCGGCCGGATGCCCGGCCTCGAGATCATCAACGACCGCTTCGCGCGGCTGCTGCGGATCGGCATCTTCAACTTCATGCGGCGCACGGCGGAGATTTCCGTGAGCCAGGTGAAGGTGCAGAAGTACAGCGAGTTCACCCGCAACCTGCCGATTCCGACGAACCTGAACCTGGTGCACGTGAAGCCGCTGCGCGGCACGTCGCTGTTCGTGTTCGATCCGAACCTCGTGTTCTTCGTCGTCGACAACCTGTTCGGCGGCGACGGGCGTTTTCACACCCGCGTCGAGGGCCGCGATTTCACGGCGACCGAGCAGCGGATCATCGGCAAGCTGCTGAACCTCGTGTTCGAGCAATACGCGAGCGCGTGGAAGAGCGTGCGGCCGCTGCAGTTCGAATTCATGCGCTCGGAGATGCACACGCAGTTCGCGAACGTCGCGACGCCGAACGAGATCGTGATCGTCACGCAGTTCTCGATCGAGTTCGGGCCGACCGGCGGCACGCTGCACATCTGCATGCCGTACTCGATGATCGAGCCGATCCGCGACGTGCTGAGCTCGCCGATCCAGGGCGAGGCGCTCGAAGTCGACCGCCGCTGGGTGCGCGTGCTGTCGCAGCAGGTGCAGGCCGCCGAGGTCGAGCTGAGCGCGGATCTCGCCGAGATCTCGACGAACTTCGAGAAGATCCTGAACCTGCGTACGGGCGACGTGCTGCCGCTGGAAATCGCGGACACGATCGTCGCGAAGGTCGACGGCGTGCCGGTGATGGAATGCGGTTACGGCATTTTCAATGGTCAATATGCGTTGCGCGTGCAGAAGATGATCAGCGCGGGCGACACGATGAAGGAAGGTGGATATGAGTGAGCTGAACCAGACGCCCGATCTCGACCCGCAGGCGCTCGCCGACGCGGCCCTCGCGGAATCGGCTGCCGCCGCGCAGGCCGATCCGGGCATGGACGACTGGGCCGCCGCGCTCGCCGAGCAGAACCAGCAGCCGGTGCAGGCGGGTGCGACGGGCGCCGGCGTGTTCCAGCCGCTGTCGAAGGCCGCGCCGAGCTCGACGCACAACGACATCGAGATGATTCTCGACATCCCGGTCAAGATGACCGTGGAGCTGGGCCGCACGAAGATCGCGATCCGCAACCTGCTGCAGCTCGCGCAGGGGTCGGTCGTCGAGCTCGACGGCCTCGCCGGCGAGCCGATGGACGTGCTCGTGAACGGCTGCCTCATCGCGCAGGGCGAAGTGGTCGTCGTCAACGACAAGTTCGGCATCCGGCTGACCGACATCATCACGCCGGCCGAACGCATCCGGAAGCTGAATCGATGAAAGCCGCGCCGTTCGGCCGCCGCATGCGCCGCGCGACTGCAGCGGCGGCGGCCGTCGCCGCGTCGCTCGCCTGCGCGCCGGCCGGCGCGGCCGACATGAACGCGGTGAACCACGCCGGCGCGATCGCGTCGGGCGTGATCGTCGGTTCGGCCGCGCCGTCGCTCGGCGTCGGCGCGGTGCTGCAAACGCTCGTCGGGCTCGCGGTCGTGATCGGCCTCGTGTTCGGCTGCGCGTGGCTCGCGCGCCGCTTCGGGTTCCAGCCCGCGCGGCGCGGCGGCCCGCTGAAGGTCGTGTCGAGCGTCGGGCTCGGCGCGAAGGAAAGCGCGACGATCGTCGAGATCGGCGACACCTGGCTCGTGCTCGGCGTCGCGCCGGGCAACGTGCGGCTGCTGCATACGCTGCCGGCCGGCTCGGCGGCGGTGACGACGGCGACCGCCGCGACCGATGCACCCGCCGGCGCCGCACCGGCCGACCGCGGGCTGCCCGGCACGTTCGGCGCGCGCTTTCGCGACGCGCTCGCGGGCGAAGCCGCGAAGCGTCTCGGGCGCGGCAAGGACCGCTGACATGGCGCCGTGCCCTCTTTCCGTTCCCGCATGTCGATGAAACACGCATTCCTGCGCCACGCGGCGCGCTTCGCGCCCGTGCTGATCCTCGGCCTCGCCCCCGCGCTCGCGTGCGGGCAGGCGGCCGGCCTGCCCGCGTTCAACACGAGCCCGGGCCCGAACGGCGGCACCACCTATTCGCTGAGCGTGCAGACGATGCTGCTGCTCACGATGCTGTCGTTCCTGCCGGCGATGCTGCTGATGATGACGAGCTTCACGCGCATCATCATCGTGCTGTCGCTGCTGCGCCAGGCGCTCGGCACCGCGACGACGCCGCCGAACCAGGTGCTGGTCGGCCTCGCGATGTTCCTCACCTTCTTCGTGATGTCGCCGGTGCTCGACCGCGCCTACACCGACGGCTACAAGCCGTTCTCCGACGGCGCGCTGCCGATGGAGCAGGCCGTGCAGCGCGGTGTCGCGCCGTTCAAGACCTTCATGCTGAAGCAGACCCGCGAGACCGATCTCGCGCTGTTCGCGAAGATCTCGAAGGCCGCGCCGATGCAGGGCCCGGAAGACGTGCCGCTGTCGCTGCTGGTGCCCGCGTTCGTCACGAGCGAACTCAAGACCGGGTTCCAGATCGGCTTCACGATCTTCATCCCGTTCCTGATCATCGACATGGTCGTCGCGAGCGTGCTGATGTCGATGGGGATGATGATGGTGTCGCCGTCCACCGTGTCGCTGCCGTTCAAGCTGATGCTGTTCGTGCTGGTCGACGGCTGGCAGCTCCTGATCGGCTCGCTCGCGCAGAGTTTCATGTGAGCGGCGGAGGAATCGCGCGATGACACCCGAACAAGTGATGACGCTGGCGCACCAGGCAATGATGGTCGGCCTGCTGCTCGCCGCGCCGCTGCTGCTGGTCGCGCTCGCGGTCGGCCTCGTCGTGAGCCTGTTCCAGGCCGCGACGCAGATCAACGAATCGACGCTGTCGTTCATCCCGAAGCTGCTCGCGGTGGCCGCGACGCTCGTGATCGCCGGCCCGTGGATGCTGACGACGATGCTCGACTACCTGCGGCAGACGCTGCTGCACGTCGCAACGCTCGGCGCCGGCTGACCGGCGCGCCAGGCCCGGTTCCACCGCGATGTTCTCCGTTACCTACGCGCAGCTCAACGGCTGGCTGATCGCCTTCCTGTGGCCGTTCGTGCGGATCCTCGCGCTCGTCGCGACGGCCCCCGTCGTCGGTCACGCGTCGGTGCCGGTGCGCGTGAAGATCGGCGTGGCCGCGTTCATGGCGCTGGTCGTCGCGCCGACGCTCGGTGCAATGCCCGGCGTCACCGTGTTCTCCGCGCAGGGCATCTGGATCATCGTCACGCAGTTCCTGATCGGCGCGGCGATGGGCTTCACGATGCAGATCGTGTTCGCGGCGGTCGAGGCGGCCGGCGACTTCATCGGGCTGTCGATGGGGCTCGGCTTCGCGACCTTCTTCGATCCGCATTCGAACGGCGCGACACCGGTGATGGGGCGGTTCCTGAACGCGATCGCGATGCTCGCGTTCCTCGCGGTGGACGGCCATCTGCAGGTGTTCGCGGCGCTCGCCGCGTCGTTCCAGTCGCTGCCGGTGTCCGCCGACCTGCTGCACGCGCCCGGCTGGCGCACGCTCGCCGCCTTCGGCGCGACGGTGTTCGAGATGGGGCTGCTGCTCGCGCTGCCGGTGGTCGCGGCGCTCCTGATCGCGAACCTCGCGCTCGGAATCCTGAACCGCGCGGCGCCGCAGATCGGCGTCTTCCAGATCGGCTTTCCGGTCACGATGCTGGTCGGACTGTTGCTCGTGCAACTGATGATCCCGAACCTCGTGCCGTTCGTGTCGCACCTGTTCGACATGGGGCTCGACGCGATGGGGCGGGTGTTGCCGGGTTGGCGCTAGACCCCCTGTGCTTCCCCGATTGCTGGAAAACCCCTAAAGGAATCGCCACCCCGCGAAAGGTGGCGGAAGGTTTCGTCTACCTATACTCGGTGATGACGATGCAGCAAGCATCGCGCCATACGAATACAACGAAGGAGACGACCCGATGCGACCCATCCTGCGCACCCTCGCCGTGGCAGCCAGCCTGAGCTGCGCGCTCGCCGCTCACCCCGCTTTCGCCGACGACGGCGGCAAGATCACGATCATGGTCGGCGGAATCGCGAAGCTGATCTACCTGCCCGCGCGGCTCACGCAGGAACTCGGCTACTTCAAGGCCGAAGGGCTCGACGTCGAACTGCTGTCGCAGCCGGCCGGCGTCGACGCCGAGAACGAGCTGCTGGCGGGCGCCGTGCAGGCCGTCGTCGGCTTCTACGACCATACGATCGACCTGCAGAGCAAGGGCAAGGACGTGAAGGCGATCGCCGTGTTCGGCCAGGTGCCGGGCGAAGTCGAGATGGTGTCGACCAAGGCGGCGCCGACCTTCAAGTCGATGGCCGATGCGAAAGGCAAGACGCTCGGCGTGACGGGCCTCGGCTCGTCGACGAGTTTCCTCACGCAATACCTCGCGCTGCAGCACGGCGTACCGTCGACCCAGTACACGATGCTGCCGGTGGGCGCCGACGCGAGCTTCATCGCCGCGATCAAGCAAGGCCGCATCGACGCCGGGATGACGACCGAGCCGACCGTGTCCGCGCTCGAGAAGATGGGCGACGCGAAGGTGCTGGTCGACATGCGCACCGTCGACGGCACGCGCGCCGCGCTCGGCGGCACCTATCCGGCCGCGAGCCTGTACGTGCAGTCGGCCTGGGCCGATTCGAACAAGGCGCAGGCGACCAAGCTCGCGCATGCGTTCGCGAAGACGATGCAGTTCATCCACACGCACAGCGCCGAGGAAATCGCCGCGAAGATGCCGGCCGACTACCAGAAGGACAAGGCGCTGTACGTGACCGCGCTGAAGGCGTCGCTGCCGATGTATACGGCCGACGCGAAGATGCCGGCGGACGGCCCGGCGACCGTGCTGAAGGTGCTGTCGGCGTTCAACCCGTCGGTGAAGGGCAAGCACATCGACCTGGCGCGCACCTATACCAACGATTTCGTGAACGCGAAGTAACCGACCTCGGTACCGGCGCCGGCGGCGGCGATCCCGCCGCCGTGCGCGCCCCGTTCCGGCCCGGCTGACCGGCCCGGCGTCGCCACGATGCGGCGCCCTCTTCACCCGCAGGACGAATGCGATGAACCAGGCAGTCTCCCCGAGCACACCAGCGATCGAGTTTCGCAACGTGTCGTGCCGCTTCATTTCGCCGGAAGGCAAGGCCACCGTCGCGCTGCGCGACTTCAGCATGAGCGTCGCGCGCGGCGAGTTCATCGCGATCGTCGGGCCGACCGGCTGCGGCAAGTCGACCACGCTGAACCTGATCACCGGGCTGCTCAAGCCGGTGTCCGGCGAAGTGCGTGTGATGGGCCGCCCGGTCGACGGGATCGACCCGCGCATCGGCTTCGTGTTCCAGGCCGACGCCGTGTTCCCGTGGCGCAACGTGATCGACAACGTCGCGGCCGGCCCCCTGTTTCGCGGCCGCTCGAAGGACGTCGCGTATGCGCAGGCCGAGGAATGGATCCGCAAGGTCGGCCTCGACAAGTTCACCAAGCACTATCCGCATCAGCTCTCCGGCGGGATGCGCAAGCGCGTCGCGCTCGCGCAGACCTTCATCAACCAGCCGGAAATCCTGCTGATGGACGAGCCGTTCTCCGCGCTCGACATGCAGACGCGCACGCTGATGCAGGACGAGCTGCTGCAGCTGTGGTCCGCGAACAAGGGGTCGGTCGTGTTCGTCACGCACGATCTCGAGGAAGCGATCGCGCTCGCCGACCGCGTGTTCGTGCTGACCGCGCGCCCCGCGACGCTCAAGCGCGTGTACGAGATCGACCTGCCGCGCCCGCGCGTCATGTCGGAAGTGCGCTACGACCCGCGCTTCATCGAGATTTCCAAGGACATCTGGCACGACCTGCGCGAAGAAGTGCAGATCGGCTGACCGCATAAGCCGCACGGCAGGCAATGGCAACACACAGCAAGGACAGGAGCATGACCGACATGACGCTTCCCACCACCGCCCTTCCGGCGACCACGCTCGAGGACGACGAGCGCGCCGCGCAACGCCGGCTGCGCCGCCGGCGCAACCTGATCGTCGGGCTGCGGATCGCCGTGCTCGTCGTCGTGCTGGGCGGGTGGGAACTCGCCGCACGGCTGAAGTGGATCGATCCGTTCTTCTTCTCGATGCCGTCGCTGATCTTCGAGCAGATCCAGGACTGGTTCGTGAACGGCACGTCGCAGGGCCCGCTGCTCACGCAGGTGTGGGTCACGCTCGAGGAAACCGCGATCGGCTTCCTGATCGGCTCGGTCGCCGGCGTGATCTGCGGGATCGTGCTCGGCCGCAACAAGCTGATGGCCGACGTGTTCGGCCTGTACATCCAGATCGCGAACTCGATTCCGCGCGTCGTGCTCGGCTCGGTGTTCGTGATCGCGCTCGGCCTCGGGATGGCGTCGAAGATCGCGCTGGCCGTCGTGATGGTGTTCTTCGTCGTGTTCGGCAACGCGTTCCAGGGCGTGCGCGAAGCCGACCGCTACCTGATCGCGAATGCGCAGATCCTCGGCGCGTCGCGCCGGCAGATCACCACGGCCGTCGTGATCCCGTCCGCGCTGAGCTGGATTCTCGCGAGCCTGCACGTGAGCTTCGGCTTCGCGCTGGTCGGTGCGGTGGTCGGCGAATTTCTGGGTTCCAAGCAGGGCATCGGCCTGCTAATCTCCACCGCCCAGGGCGCGTTCAACGCGAGCGGCGTGTTCGCGGCGATGATCGTGCTGGCCGTGGTCGCGCTGGCCGCCGACTACCTGCTGACCTGGGTCGAGAAGCGCTTGCTGAAGTGGCGTCCCGCCGCGTTCTGAGCACCGCCCGCATCACATGACACGCCCGAACCGCGCCGGCTGCCCCGGCGCGGTTCGGCATTGAGGAGAAGGCATGGCGCACAGCCTGCGCGGGCGGCTTCTGTGGTGGCTGCTGCTGCCGCTCGCGGCTTTCGTGCTGATCGCGGGCGCGATGTCGTACGACACCGCGCGGCGCACGGCCGGGCTCGTGCAGGACAGCGCGCTCGTCGCATCCGCGCGCACGATCGGCGAGGACGTCGAATGGCGCAACGGGCTGCCCGTCGCCGACGTGCCGCCGGCCGCGCTCGAGATCTTCGAATCGCCGTCGCGGGATTCGGTGTTCTACAAGGTGATCGACGGCCACGGCCGGCTGCTCGCGGGCCACCCGGCGCTCGAGGTGTCCGGGCGGCACGGCGTCGAGCCGACGCTGTACGACACCTCGCTCGACGGCGTGCCGCTGCGCGCGGCGGCCTACGATCGCCAGCTGTACGACGAAGGGCAGATCGAGACGGTGACGGTGGTGGTCGCGAAGACGACGCGTTCGCACGATGCGATGGTGGCAACGATCTGGCGCCCGCAGCTCGTGCGCCTGTCGCTGATGCTGGTGCTCGCGGTGGTGCTCGTCTATCTGGGCCTCACGCTCGAGCTGCGGCCGCTGATGAAGCTGAAGGACGACGTCGCCGATCGCGGACCGATGGAGCTCGAGCCGATCCGCCCCGAGCGGCTGCAGCACGAGTTGCGGCCGATCGTCGACGCGATCAACCAGTGCATCGCGCGGCTCAATACGCATACGGCCACGCAGCGCCGCTTCATCGCGGACGCCGCGCACCAGCTGCGCACGCCGATCGCGGTGCTCGACACGCAGATCCAGTACGCACAGCAGCGCGGGCGCGACGATCCGGCGCTCGCGTCGGTGCTCGACAGCATGCAGCGCAGCAGCCGCAAGATGGCCGACGTGACCGACAAGCTGCTGCTGCTCGCGCATGCGGAAGCGACGCCGTCGACGCTGCTCACGCATCGCGTCGATCTCGCGGCCGTGGTGTCGAGCGTGCTGGAGGAGACGATCGTGCTCGCGCAGCGGCGCGACATCGATCTCGGCGCGGATCTCGGCGAGCGGCTCGACGTCGCGGGCAGCGACAGCCTGCTGACCGCGCTGGTGATGAACCTCGTCGACAACGCGGTGCGTTACACGCAGCCGGGCGGCTGCGTGACGGTCGCCGCGCAACGCCATGGCGACACGATCGTGCTCGACGTGATCGACAACGGCCCGGGCATTCCGGCCGAAGCGCGGCCGCATGTGTTCAAGCGGTTTTACCGCGTGTCGGCCGACACCGAAGGCTCGGGCCTGGGCCTCGCGATCGTGCGCGAGATTGCGCAGGCGCACGGCGGCAGCGCGTCGCTCGCGCCGGGGCCGGGCAATCGCGGCGTCGTCGTGACCGTGCGGCTGCCCGCCTATGATTGAGAACGTGATGCCGTCATGAAACTTCTATTGGTCGAAGACAACGCCGAACTCGCGCACTGGATCGTGAACCTGCTGCGCGGCGAGGATTTCGCGGTCGACTGCGTCGGCGACGGCGAGCGCGCGGACACGGTGCTGAAGACCGAACGCTACGACGCGGTGCTGCTCGACATGCGGCTGCCCGGCATCAGCGGCAAGGAGGTGCTCGCGCGACTGCGGCGCCGCAACGACAACGTGCCGGTGCTGATGCTGACCGCGCACGGCTCGGTCGACGACAAGGTCGACTGCTTCGGCGCGGGCGCCGACGACTACGTGGTCAAGCCGTTCGAATCGCGCGAACTGGTCGCGCGGATCCGCGCGCTGATCCGCCGGCAGGCCGGCGTCGGCACGACCCAGCTCGTATGCGGCGATCTCGTCTACGCGTTCGGCACGCGCGAATTCCGCTGCGGCGACGCGGTGCTCGCGCTGCGCCGCCGCGAGCATGCGATCCTCGAAACGCTGATGCTGCAGCAGAACAAGACGGTGTCGAAGGCGCGGCTGATGGACAGCGTGTTCGCGCTCGACGACGAGCCGAGCGCCGACGCGATCGACATCTATATCCACCGGCTGCGCAAGCATCTGGCCGGCAGCACGGCCGAGATCATCACGCTGCGCGGGCTGGGCTATATCCTGCGCGCGAAGAGCGTGCAGGACTGACGCGGTCGCGCTCCCCGCCCTCGTCCATCCCTTCGCATAACGAATCTTTTCTGAAAACCCGGCGGCTGCCCGTCGGGGCGGCGGCCGCTCGCCTGCCCGATTCGTGATCGCCGCGCGTTCGGTGTTTTCACCGATCCGATTCTTGCTGCCGGGAAAGCGGCATGAAGGATTGCACCCTCTACCATGCTACGCGTCGGCCCTCTCGCTGTGGCCGGCAACAGCCGGCATACATTACGTAGTGCCAATAAACATTTCAATGCGGCAGCCAGGAGGAGACGATCTTGAAACGCAAAACCCTTGCCCTTTCCATCGCGGCGGCGGGCCTCTGTGCCGGCACCCAGGCGCACGCGCAGTCGAGCGTGCAGCTCTACGGCCTGATGGACCTCAGCTTTCCGACCTACCGGACCCACGCCGACGCGAACGGCAATCACGTGATCGGGATGGGCAACGAAGGCGAGCCGTGGTTCAGCGGCAGCCGCTGGGGCCTGAAAGGCGCGGAGGACATCGGCGGCGGCACGAAGGTCATCTTCCGCCTCGAAAGCGAATACGTGGTCGCGAACGGCCAGATGGAAGACAACGGCCAGATCTTCGATCGCGACGCCTGGGTCGGCATCGAAGACGCGCGCTTCGGCAAGCTGACGGCCGGTTTCCAGAACACGATCGCGCGCGACGCATCGGCGATCTACGGCGACGCATACGGCTCCGCGAAGCTGTCCGCCGAGGAAGGCGGCTGGACCAACTCGAACAACTTCAAGCAGATGATCTTCTACGCGGCCAGCCCGACCGGCACGCGCTACAACAACGGCCTCGCGTGGAAGAAGCTGTTCAGCAACGGCATCTTCGCGAGCGCCGGCTACCAGTTCAGCAACTCGACCGCGTTCGCGACCGGCTCCGCATACCAGCTCGCGCTCGGCTACAACGGCGGCCCGTTCAACGTGTCGGGCTTCTACAACCACGTGAACAACGGCGGCTACACCAACCAGACGTTCTCGGTCGGCGGCAACTATACGTTCAGCATCGTGCGCCTGAACGCCGGCTACTTCCGCTACAACGGCGACCAGGGCTCGCTCGGCCAGCGTCACGACGACGCATGGACGGTGTCGATGAAGATCCAGCCGAAGGGCGTGCTCGACTACGAGCTCGGCTATCAGCAGATGCGGGTCAAGAACGCCGCGTACACCTCGGACGGCTTCATCCCGAACGCGAACCTCGGCGCGTTCAGCCTGACCAGCGGTGTCGGCAACGGCTTCAAGGAAACGCTCTACGGGTCGGTGTTCTATCACCTGAGCAAACGCACCGAGCTGTACCTCGCCGGCGACTACATGAAGCTGCACGGCGGTTACACGGTGTCGTCGACGTTCGGCGCGAAAAACCAGCTCGAGCTGACGACGGGCGTCCGTACGCGTTTCTGATCCGGCGGCCGGGGCGCGCCGCGCCCCGCCGTTTTCTTCGTTCGAGACTTCTCCATGCGGGCACGGCGGCGCATTGCGCTGACCGTGCCCTTTTTTTCGTCGTTTTCGGCGGGTGCCGGCGCTCCGGGAAACGCCCGCCGGCGAGCGCCGCGACAACCGGCCCGAAGCCGCCTGCGGCCCGTCCGGCGGGCGATCGCGGCGGATGCGCGCATGCTTGCCTCGCATCGGTGCTTGACCTGCGCCGACCGACTCGCTAGCGTTTCGGGTTTGCCCGGGTGGCTGTTGCCGCCGGAGCCGTGAGTGCGCCCGACGTCCTGGCGCACGCGGCCGGGTTCCGATGGAAAAAACGATGCAGAAACTCGATGCGGCGAGCCCGCAGGCGATGTCGACGGATTTCACCGCCGACAACGTCGCGCGCCTGAAGGCGCTGTTCCCCGAACTCGTGACCGAAGGCCCGGACGGCGCGTCGGTCGACGTCGACGTGCTGAAGGCGCTGGTCGGCGAGCGCACCGTCGGCGACGCCGACGAGCGCTACGGCTTCCACTGGCACGGCAAGCGCAGCGCCCGCCAGGCCGCGCTCACGCCGTCGACGGGCACGCTGCGCCCGTGCCCCGACGACAGCGTCGCCTGGGACGACACGCGCCATCTCGTGATCGAGGGCGACAACCTCGACGTGATGAAGCTGCTGCACAAGAGCTACGCGGGCAAGGTGAAGCTCGTCTACATCGACCCGCCGTACAACACCGGCAGCGATTTCGTCTATCCGGACGACTTCAGCGACAGCATCCGCCACTACCTGGCGATGACGGGCCAGACCGACGCCGGCGTGAAGCGCAGCACCAATACCGAGGCGAACGGCCGGTTCCACACCGACTGGCTGAACATGATGTATCCGCGCCTGAAGCTCGCGCACGCGCTGCTGTCCGACGAAGGGCTGATCGCCGTGCACATCGACGAGCACGAAGTGCATGCGCTCGTGCTGATGCTGCGCGAGATCTTCGGCGAGGAGAACGAGCTCGGCGTCGCCGTGTGGGACAAGCGCAACCCGAAGGGCGACGCGCGCGGCGTCGCGTACCAGCACGAATCGCTGGTGCTGTTCGCGCGCAACGCCGAGACGCTGCTCGAACAGGCGCCGCTCAAGCGCCCGAAGCGCAACGCGCAGCGCATGCTCGACGCCGCGCACGACGCGATGTACCGCAGCGGCAACGCGAAGGACGCGCAGAAGGCATACCGCGCGTGGATGAAGGCGCAGACCAACCTGTCCGGCGGCGAAGTGATGTACGACCGCCTGTCGGAAGAAGGCCGCGTGTACCGCCTCGTGTCGATGGCGTGGCCGAACAAGAAGAAGGCGCCGGAAGAGTATTTCACGCCGCTGACCCACCCGGTCACCGGCAAGCCGTGCGCGATGCCGGCGCGCGGCTGGCGCAATCCGCCCGCAACGATGCAGGCGCTGATCGAGCGCGGCCAGATCGAATTCGGCCCGGATGAAACCACGCAGCCGCAGCGGATCTACTACCTCGACGAGAACATGTACGAGAACGTGCCGTCGGTGCTGCCGTTCGCCGGCTCCGACGACGCGCTGCTCAAGACGCTCGGCATCCCGTTCGACCTGCCGAAGCCCGTCGATTTCGCGGCGGCCGTGATCGGCTGGTGCACGCGCGGCGACGACATCGTGCTCGACTGCTTCGCCGGCTCCGGTTCGACCGGCCACGCGGTGATGCAGGTGAACGCGACCGACGGCGGCGCGCGCCGCTACATCCTCGTGCAGCTGCCCGAGGCGCTCGACCGCCGCGACAAGACGCAGCTGGCCGCCGCCGATTTCTGCGCGAAGCTGAAAAAGCCGCTGACGCTCGCCGAAGTCACGAAGGAGCGCCTGCGCCGCGCCGCGCAGCAGGTCGCGCGCGACTATCCGGAAAGCTATGGCGACCTCGGTTTCCGCGTATACCGGCTCGACACGACCAACGTGATCGAGTGGGATCCGCGTCGCGACGACTTCGACCATGCGCTCTTCGCATCCGTCGAGCACGTGAAGACCGGCCGCACCGAGGACGACCTGCTCGCCGAACTGACGCTGAAGCTCGGGCTCGACCTGTGCACGCCGGTCGAGCATCACCAGGTGGCCGGCAAGACCGTGCACCTGATCGGCCGCTCGATCGTCGCGTGCTTCGATGCGCGCATCGCGCGCGACGACGCGGGCCCGCTCGCCGACGGCATCGTCGACCTGCTCGACGCGACCGACGCGACGCGCGACGTCACGTGCCTGTTCCGCGACAGCGGCTTCGTCGACGACGTCGCGAAGCTCAATCTCGCCGCGCTGCTCGAACAGCACGGCGTGAAGCGCGTGCGGAGCCTGTGATGCGGCTGCATTTCGAAGCGGATCTCGACTATCAGCGCGAGGCGATCGACGCCGTCTGCGACCTGTTTCGCGGCCAGGAATCGTATCGCGGCGACTTCAGCGTGCTCGCGAACGCCGCGCCCGGCACGACGGCCGCCGCGCAGGGCTCGCTCGGCTTCGCGGTATCGGAGCAAGGTGTCGGCAACCGGCTGTCGCTGACCGACGACGCGCTCGCGCGCAATCTCGCCGACGTGCAGCTGCGCGGCGGGCTGCCGCCGTCCGGCCTGCCCGGCTCGCGCGACTTCACCGTCGAGATGGAGACCGGCACCGGCAAGACCTACGTGTACCTGCGCACGATCTTCGAGCTGAACCGCCGCTACGGCTTCACGAAGTTCGTGATCGTCGTGCCGTCGATCGCGATCAAGGAAGGCGTGCACAAGACGCTGTCGATCACCGAGGACCATTTCCGCGCGCTGTACGCGGGCGTGCCGTACGACTACTTCCTGTACGACTCGGCAAAGCTCGGCCAGGTGCGCCACTTCGCGGCGAGCGCGGCGATCCAGATCATGGTGATGACGGTTGCCGCGATCAACAAGAAAGAGATCAACAATCTCTACAAGGACAGCGAGAAGACCGGCGGCGAGAAGCCGATCGACCTGATCCGCGCGACCCGGCCGATCGTGATCGTCGACGAGCCGCAGAGCGTCGACGGCGGGCTCGAGGGGCGCGGGCGCGAAGCGCTCGCCGCGATGGCGCCGCTCTGCACGCTGCGCTATTCGGCCACGCACGTCGACCGCCACCACATGGTGTACCGGCTCGATGCCGTCGACGCGTACGAGCGCAAGCTCGTCAAGCAGATCGAAATCGCGTCGGCGATCGTCGAGGATGCGCACAACAAGCCGTACGTGCGGCTCGCCGGCGTGTCGAACCGGCGCGGCGCGATCAGCGCGCGCATCGAGCTCGACGTCGCGACGGCCGCGGGCGTGAAGCGCCAGATCGTGTCGGCCACCGACGGCGACGATCTCGAACGCCTGACCAAGCGCGCGCTGTATGCGGGGCTGCGGATCGGCGAAGTCCATGCGGTGAAAGGCGCCGAATATGTCGAGCTGCGCCATCCGGAAGGCGAGGCGTTCCTGTCGCTCGGCGAAGCATTCGGCGACATCGACACGCTCGCCGTGCAGCGCGAGATGATCCGCCGCACGATCCGCGAGCATCTCGACAAGGAATTGCGCCTGGCCGAGCGCGGCGTGAAGGTGCTGTCGCTGTTCTTCGTCGATTCGGTCGAGCGCTATCGCCGCTACGACGAGAACGGCGTGCCCGTGAAGGGCGACTACGCGTTGATCTTCGAAGAGGAATATGCGCGCGCGGCGCGCGTGCCGGCCTACCGTGCGCTGTTCGACGGCGTCGACGTCGCGCTCGAAGTCGAACGCGCGCACAACGGCTACTTCTCGATCGACCGCAAGGGCGGCTGGACCGACACGAGCGAGAGCAGCGCCGCGGCCCGCGAGAACGCGGAGCGCGCATACGGCCTCATCATGCGCGAGAAGGAAGCCCTGCTGTCGTTCGACACGCCGCTGAAGTTCATCTTCTCGCACTCGGCGCTGAAGGAAGGCTGGGACAACCCGAACGTGTTCCAGATCTGCACGCTGCGCGACATCCAGACCGAACGCGAGCGCCGCCAGACGCTCGGCCGCGGGCTGCGCCTCGCCGTCGACCAGGATGGCGAGCGCGTGCGCGACCCGGGCGTCAACACGCTCACCGTGATCGCGACCGAGCGCTACGAGTCGTTCGCCGAGAACCTGCAGAAGGAAATCGAGGCCGACACCGGGATCCGTTTCGGGATCGTCGAGGAGCATCAGTTCGCGGCGCTGCCGGTGCAGGAAGGCGACGGCCCCGCGCATGCGCTCGGCATCGAGCTGTCGCGCGTGCTGTGGACGCATCTGCACGAGCAGGGCTACGTCGACGCGCAGGGCAAGGTGCTCGACCGGCTGAAGGATGCGCTGCGCCAGAGCGCGCTCGTGCTGCCCGAAGCGTTCGAGACGCTGCGTGCGCCGATCGTCGCGACGCTGCGCAAGCTGTCGGGCCGTTTCGCGGTGCGCAATGCGGACGAGCGCCGCGCGATCGCGTTGCGGCGCGACGCATCGGGCAAGGCGGTCGTGTTCGGCGACGATTTCCGCGCGCTGTGGGATCGTATCCGCCATCGCACCGTGTACAGCGTCGAATTCGACAACGCGAAACTCGTGCGCGACTGCACGGCCGCGCTGCGCAGCGCACCGGACATCGCGCGCGCACGGCTGCAATGGCGCAAGGCCGAGATCGACATCGGCAAGGCCGGCATCGAGGCGATCGAAGTGGGCGGCGCAGGCACCGTGCTGATCGACGAAGGCGAGCTGCCGCTGCCCGATCTGCTCACCGAGCTGCAGGACCGCACGCAGCTCACGCGCCGTTCGCTCGCGACGATCCTGGCCGACAGCGGCCGGCTCGACGATTTCCGCGTGAATCCGCAGCAGTTCATCGCGCTCGCGGCCGATGCGATCAACCGCTGCAAGCGGCTCGCGCTGGTGGCGGGCATCGCGTATCGCAAGCTCGGCAAGCGCCACGTGCATGCGCTCGAATCGTTCGAGAGCGAGGCGCTGACCGGCTATCTGCGCAATCTGCGGCCCGATGCGCGGAAGGCGATCCACGAGGCGGTCGTGTGCGACACCGATGCGGAACGCGCGTTCGCCGACGCGCTGGAAGCGCACGACGGCGTGAAGCTATACGCGAAGCTGCCTGCGTGGTTCCGCGTGCCGACGCCGCTCGGCAGCTATCACCCGGACTGGGCCGTGCTCGCGGAGCAGGACGGCGGCGAGCGGTTGTACTTCGTCGTCGATACGCCGAATGCGGATGGCGATGTGTCGAGCGAGCACGAGCGCGCGAAGCTCGCGTGCGGCGAAGCGCATTTCCGTGCGCTGGTGGACGGCGGGGACGCCGCGCGGTTCATGCGCGTCCGGCAGGCCGATGCGTTGTTCGAACCTGTCGCGTCCGTTGCGCCCCGTGCGGGCGCGCGACGCTGAAACGAAGGGCGGCCGAATTGAGCCGCCTTTTTTATCGACCGTTGCCGGCCGGCAAAAACGAACGGGGCAGCGCCGAAGCACTGCCCCGTTGACGACGATGCTTACTGCGCCGACTGCATGTCGTGCGCCGCCGCGGCTCTGCGCTGCGCTGCCAGCTCCTGCTCGTGCTTCTTCGCCATGTGGTGGCCGACGATACAGCCGCCGACCGCGCCCACGACCGCATGATGTCCCGCGTAGTGGCCGGCGACGCCGCCCACTACCGCGCCTTTCATGCAGCCCGCCGCATGCGCGCTGCCGATCGTTGCCAGCGCAACGACAGCGGCGGTCGCACACAGCCTGATGTGCCGAATGGGCTTCATGGATTCACTCTCCTGTTGTCGTGTTCATGCGAGGCGGTCAGTTCCAGCGGCCGCCGTGTCCGCGCCACTCGCGCTCGCGCCATTCATGGCGGCGCCACTCGTGTTCGCGCCACTGACGTGCGCGCCAGTCGTCATAGCGATAGCCGACCGGCGCGACCATCACCGGCGGAGGCGGCGCCACATAGACGGGTGCCGGCGCCGCGTAGACGCCCGGCACGCCGATCCCGACCGACAGGTCGACGTGGGCCGATGCGACGCCCGAAGCTGCCAGCGCCGCTACACCGAGAACTGCACCGAGAAGGAATTTCTTGCTCATCTCGCGACTCCCTGCACGTGTCGTGCTTCATGTGAATACGGTTCGGAGTCTAGGCACCGTACGCAGACACAGGTGAAACCGGTCTGCGAGACCGGTAACGGACGTTTACGGAGGGGCGCAAAGCCTTGCAGGACAAGGGTGAGAACCGATTCGACACGCCGTTGCAACGGCGCATCGAATCAGCGAAGCGGTGAAGGCGGAATTTTTTGCCGGCATGCGGTTCGCCGGCCGCGTGCTACGCGCGAATATCGTCGACGCTGCGCAGCCAGTGCACGCTGAACAGGCTGTCCGCATCGGTCCACACGGTATCGGGCTCGAAGCCCGCACGACGCGCGATCGCATGGAAGCCGTCGATCGTGAATTTGTGCGAATTCTCCGTGTGAATGCGCTCGCCGGCCTCGAAGCGGAATGCGTGGCCGCGCACGTGCACGGTCTGCGCGACGTCGCTGACCAGATGCATCTCGATGCGCTGCCGCTCGGCGTCGTAGAACGCGCAATGCGAGAACGCGTCGAGATCGAAGTCCGCGCCGAGCTCCGCATTCGCGCGGACGAGCAGGTTCAGGTTGAACTGCGCGGTCACGCCCTGCGCGTCGTTGTACGCGTGATGCAGCGTGCGCTCGTCCTTCACGAGATCCGCGCCGACCAGCAGTCCGCCGCCGCGCAACAGGCGCGCCGCGTCGCGCAGGAACGCATCGGCTTCCTCCGGAGAGAAGTTGCCGACCGTCGAGCCCGGGAAGAAGCCGATACGCCGCCGCGACGTCGCGGTCAGCTCGGCCAGTTGCTCGGCCTTCGTGTAGTCGGCCGCGATCGGCGCGACGTCGAGCCACGGATACGCGGTACTCAGCCGCGCGGCCGCGCCATGTAGATAGTCGGCCGAGATGTCGATCGGCACGTAGCGCGCCGGCGCGTTCGCGTAGTTGTCCGCGCACGCGTCGAGCAGCACGCGGATCTTCTCGAGCGAACCCGCGCCGAATTCGACGATGTCCGCATGCGGGCCGACACGCTGCACGATCTCGGCCGCGCGATCGCGCAGGATGCCGAGCTCGGTGCGCGTCGGATAGTACTCGGGCAGCTCGCAGATGCGATCGAACAGCTCGGAGCCGGTCGCATCGTAGAAGTATTTCGGCGAAATGCTGCGCGGCGTGCGCGACAGTCCGTCGATCAGGTCGCGCTCGAATGCGCTCGGCCGCGAATCGCGGGCGGGTTGCAGGCCAGCTCTCGCGGCCCTGAGGTCAGACGTCTCGCGCAAGTCGCACTCCCGTGAATTGCCAGCGCGCGGCCGGCGGAAAGAAATTGCGGTACGTCGGCCGTTCGTGCCCCGGCGGCGTCGCGATGCTGCTGCCGCGCAGGACCTGCTGGCCGACCATGAACTTGCCGTTGTATTCGGCCGCGACACCCGCGAGCGGCCGAAAGCCCGGATACGGCTCGTAGGACGAACGTGTCCACTGCCATACGTGCCCGAGCATCTGCCGAATGCCGTCCGCGCCGAATGCGGCCTCCCATTCGAATTCGGTCGGCAGGCGTGCACCCGCCCATTCCGCGTACGCGGCCGCTTCGTAGAAGCTCACGTGGCACACGGGCGCATCGGGCGCGAACGATTCCACGCCGTGCAGGCCGAACATGCGCCATGCATGCGCGGCACCGTCACCGTCCGGGATCCAGTACGCGGGCCCTTGCCACCCTTCCCGCTGCACCGTCGCCCAGCCGTCGGACAGCCAGTATTCGGGACGCGCGTAGCCGCCGTCCGCGATGAAGGCGGCGAATTCCGCATTCGTCACGAGACGGTTCGCGATCTCGCAAGGCCGTACGAGCGCCGTGTGGCGCGGCCGTTCGTTGTCGAACGAAAACACGTCGCCGGCGTGCCCGATCTCGACGAGCCCGCCCGGCCGAGGCAGCCAGCGCAACGGGCCTGCGTCGCCTGCGGCCAGCGCGGCCTGCGTATCGGCGCCGTTGCGCGGCCGGAACGCTGGCTTCAGCGGGTTGCACGAGAACGCGTGCAGCATGTCCGTGACGAGCAGTTCCTGGTGCTGCTGCTCGTGATGCAGGCCAAGCTCGATCTCGGGCGCGATCGCTTCGAGCAACGTCGGGTCGGCGCTCGCGAGCGCGTGCAGCATCGCTGCGTCGACGTGCTGCCGGTAAGCATGCACTTCATCCAGCGACGGACGCGTGAGCAGCCCGCGCTGCGGCCGCGGATGGCGCGGGCCGAGCGCTTCGTAATAGGAATTGAAGAGGAACTGGAACGCGTCGTCGAACGGCGCGTAGCCGGGCACGCGCCGCATCAGCACGACGGTTTCGAAGAACCAGGTCGTATGCGCCAGATGCCATTTCGCCGGACTCGCGTCGGGCATCGACTGCACGGCCTGGTCTTCGGCGGACAGCGTCGCGGTCAATGCGACGCTATGGGCGCGCACGTCCTGGTAACGGTGCTGAAGCTGGGATGCAAGGAGGCTCATCGGTTTGCCGTCCACGTCGCGATTCGCTGCGTTGCGTTGCCGGAAAAAGGAAAGCCTTGCGCTCGGATGCGCGCGGCTGACGTGCGACCTTCGGTGCTGCGTCGCCGGGCAACCGGCGCGCGCGCCGGGCCGCTGGTGCGGCGTCACTTCGTCTGCCCGTGCAGAACAGTATGGTCCAGAAATGTGAACGTCGCGAATCGGATTTCGGGCGAAACCAAAACAGAAAGAAAAATGAAAGTATTTGCGACGCGGCGCGGCGGTGTGACAAACCGCCGGAACCTCATGCACGGCGGGGCTGCGCGGAGGATCGCAGCCCGTTGCGCTGCTGACGGCAGATGACATTCGCGCCGCGCCCGTAAAAGCTGCGCGATGCGGCTCCGCCGCGATCCACACATGGCGATCGCAGCCGTCCGCGCCCTGCTCGACTGCTCCGCCCTTCGTTCAGTGCCAGGTTTGTCTCGCAGCTTTGAAAATTTTTTGCGCCGATGTCACGCGCGCGGGGTGCTCGCTCGTCATATCACCGGAACCCACACGAAAGGAGAAGGAACCATGACTGCGAAACTCAATCCGTTTGCCGCCGCGCCCGCGCTGATGAAGGACTGGATGACCGTGTCGGTCGCCGCGGAAAGGAGCCTCGAGCGGACGCTGATCGAGTTGGTCAAGATCCGCGCGTCGCAGATCAATGCGTGCGCGAACTGCCTTAACATGCACACCGTCGAGGCCCGCGAGCAAGGCGAAACCGAGCAGCGCATCAACCTGCTGGCCGCATGGCGCGAAGCACCCTGCTATACCGACCGCGAACGCGCGGCGCTCGGCTGGACCGATGCGCTCACGCGGCTGTCGGAGGGCCACGCTGCGCACGAGGCGGCGTATGCCGCGCTGAACGACCATTTCAGCCAGGAGGAACAGGTGAAACTCACGCTGATGATCAACGTGATCAACGGCTGGAACCGGCTCGCCGTCGGTTTCGGGCTGTGGATCGATCCGGCCGAGGCGAAGGCCGCCGCCAAGGTGGTGGCCTGATGACGATCCTCGATCCGGCTGCGGGCAGCGCCGAAGACCGGGCCGACGCGGCGGCGAGCTTCGATCCGCTGCGCCGTACGCTGATCCGCGTCGCGTACCGGATGCTCGGTTCCGTCGCGGATGCCGAGGACATGGTGCAGGACGCGTTCATCCGCTGGATGGACGTCGATCGTACCGAGGTGCGCGTGCCCGAGGCATTCCTGCGCCGCATGGTGATGCGCATGTGTCTCGACCAGCTGAAGTCCGCGCGACACCGGCGCGAGACGTATATCGGCCCGTGGCTGCCCGAGCCGGTCGTCGAGGAAAATGAACAGGAGGACGTCACGCTGCCGCTGATGCTCGCGCTCGAACGGCTGTCGCCGCTCGAACGCGCGGCGTTCCTGCTGCACGACGTGTTCGGCCTCGAGTTCGACGAGATCGCAACGACGATCCAGCGTGATCCGGCCGCGTGCCGGCAGCTCGCCGCGCGGGCGCGCACGCATGTGCGCGAGGCACGGCCGCGGTTTCATGTCGAGAAGCAGCGCGGGATCGAGCTGGCCGAGGCGTTCTTCGCGGCGTCGCGCAGCGGCGACATGCACGCGCTCGGCGCGATGCTCGCCGAGGACGTCAGCCTGCATGCGGACGGCGGCGGCAAGCGCACGGCCGCCGGCATGCCGGTGTTCGGCTTCGAGCGTGTGATGAAGGTGCACGAATACCTGGCCGAGCTGTTCGCCGCGCAGGCGTCGACGCTCGTGCGGGCCGGGTTCATCAACGGGTTGCCGGGGTTCGTCACGCTGGAAGCCGACGGCGAACTGCAGACCACGGCGCTCGAGATCGATGACGGGAAGATCGTCGCGATCTATGTCGTACGCAATCCTGACAAGTTGAAGCACCTGCATTGAGGGTCGCGGTACGGCGGATGCCTGAAACGGCATCGCCGCCCTCCTTTCTGCGGCTTCGTTACCCCATCGCGACCACGATGTTGCGAATCACAAGCATTGCGTAGCCGAGCACGGGCGTTGCGATGGTCGTAACCTCGGACATGATCGTGTGCTTTCTCGGTCGCGCGTTTGTCGTTTTGATGGATTGCATTCGAGACGTGCGCAACGTGTGCCGCTTGTTCTCGTGGACGATTCGCAGACGATTCTGCCCGGCGTGCGGTGGCCGTCGAAGTGCGCGCGGGATGATCGGGTGAAGTGCGATGCCGTTCGGGGAACGTGCAACGCATCGGGGCTGCATGCGTTGTTTCGGCCGCAAAAAGAAAAACGCCACGCGATGTTGCCGCGTGGCGTTTGTATGTTTGGCGAGCCGGATTACCTGTAGGCAATTCGCGCTGCCGGACCCCTTCATTTTGTTCGTTGGTAGGCTCGATTGGATTCGAACCAACGACCCCCACCATGTCAAGGTGGTGCTCTAACCAACTGAGCTACGAGCCTAAGAAGCCGCGAATTATAGAGAGGGTTTTTGAGGAGCACAACCCCCTTCGTGAAAATTTTTTGAATCGGATGCGTGCGGGGGCTGACTATCGATGTCGCGATGTCGCGATGTCGCGTGGCGCTGCCAGGGACATTGGCTTCACGTCTTCGCGTCACAGCAAAACGTGTCGATGCGCTGTGGGGTTATCCACATTCGCCTCTGGATAACCGTCCGGAAAGCCTCTGAATTCACAGTGGAACGATTGAGGATATGTCGGCACGGCTGTGAATCGACGAAAAGTTGTTCTGTGCTCCACAGAGTTTTGCGTGTGCATCGAACGTGGTTATGCATTCCGTTTCGCGCTGAAAATTCAGGGCGTTAGGGAGGTTATCCACAGTGAGGCGGCAGGCTTGTTAACTATCACTACGTATATATACGAACTCTGTAAACACCTTGGGATAAGCACAGTCCGTCGACTGTGATCCCGGCAGAACATGCACTGCGTGCGACGGACGGACAACCGAATCGGCAGGCTGTGAGGCCTGCGGTCAATCAGTGAACGACTTGGTCTGTAGAATCGCCGGCATTCACGATGCAACGAGCAGCCGACATGAGATTGGCGATCCGGGTTGACTGGCAAAGCGGTGCGGTTTGCGCTAACGGCGCGCGCCTGTGTTCGCCCGTGCAGATGTCGAAGAACGGCACGGTGCGTTATCGCGTCTCGCAGCAGATCACCTTCGGTGGCCACACAGGCGAATGCCTGGTCGACATGGCTGAAGGGCGGCTGACGCGCGTCGCGATCCTGTTCGATACGATTCGCTTCCTCGATGCGAGCATCACAGAGTCGAAGATCGTCCGGTCGATCGTGAAGTCTTCGGGATTGACGGTGGTGAGCGGGCATCCCACAGAGGCGTGACTCGAACCGTGCTCATGGGGCGTCGCGGCGTTTCGCTACGATCCCGTGCAAGGTGCTCAGGCCTGAAATCGACCTCGTCGAGTTGACATTCCAGATCGACGAGCGCGCCACGTTCGTGAAGCTGCGGGATGCCGGCGAGCGGGTATGTCCGGTGTGTCTTCGAGACGTATTGAAGCGAAGCGGCGTGATGAACAACGACGTACCCGCGTGAACCAGGGGAAGCGATCATGACCTTCATGCAACCCGCGCCGTTGTGCGCTGACCTCGACGCTATCGTTCGCGAGGAGCTGAAGCTCGGCAATGCGCTGTCGGAGCAGCCTGTCCGCGCGGACTGGCCGACGAAAGGAGGGGTATTCGCAGCGCTACGTGACGATCTTCATTTGCACGCGCTTACGTTGTCTGCGCATGTGCGGCATTCGGTATGTGCCGATCCGCATTACGGCTGGCATGACGAGTGTTTCTGCGAGCAGCACGGGCATTTGCTGGTAGCAGGGCGGACGAAGCCGCCGAAGCGCTGACGCGGAAGCCGGGCTGGCAGATCGCGAACGCACTGCAATGGGTGCGGACAACCACCGCAAACCCGATCGAAAACGCTGCGGCACACTCGTGGTTCGTGTGCGTTGCGTATTTCGCGATACACGCAGACTCGACGCGTTCAGTTATTCGCGCCACGCGTCATGTTGAGACGGTTGTTGATAATCCCGCAGCGGAACCAATCAAAATGCTGTGCAACAAAAACGTGAGTGCTCTGCGGACGGATGATTTCATCGGGCCGTGAGGCCCATATGGCGGTACTTTGAGCGTTTTGAAGCGGAGGGACGATCATCGGACGGGCCATCGACCGCAGTAACGTTCGAAATGTGGATATCCCGCAGGCGAACTCACTCGAAACGCTGTGTGCTCGAATGGTGAGCGGAGCGGGCCGATGACCGGCAGCCCGTACAACGACGCATTCAGGCGGCCGTTCGGCGCGGCCGCGGATCGTATCACTTACGTCTGCGCATCAAGCGCCCGCACAATCGCCGTCTCCCCAAGACTATCCGCCGGCCCGACCACCGCGAAGTTCAGCCCGCGCACCGACCCATACCGCGCCAGCAACGACCCGTCCACGCGTTGCCCCGCCGGCAACAGCCGGTGTTCCGATTCCGCCGGCCGAAGATAGAAGCTCAGCGTCCGCCCGGCATCGTCCTCATAGAGCACCATCGCGGCCGTGGCGCCACTGTCCGTCGTAAACAACCGTCCGCCGACCGGCCTGAACCCCGCCGTGCTCAAATCCGGCAGCTTCGCCGACGCGCCGACGCGCCTGGTGAGCCAGCCCTGCAAGTCTCCCGCACCCGTCGGACGGTAATCCACCTTTGCGGTCTGATCGACCACCATCATCCGGTAAGCCTCGACCGCATCGCTCATCGGCGCGATGGGCGGCGCCGCGTTCCATCCGCGCGCCTGCCACCCGCCGAACGTCCCGAGCCCGATGCAGAGCACGAACGAAGCCGCCATCGCGAACCGCATCCGCGTGCGCTCCGCACGCCGCGCCCGAATCGCGGCCGGATCGAGCGCCGGATTTGCACCGGGCATCCGCACGCTTTCCAGCGCGGCCCGCAACCGCTGCGCATCCTGCTGCCATTGCTTCACCTGTTCCGCGCTCTCCGGATGCAGCGCGAGATATCGTTCGACCGCGGCGCGCGCATCGTCGTCGAGCTGGCCGTCGACATAGGCCTGGAGATCGTGTTCGTCTGGGCGGAGGGCGTTCATTTCATCAATCGAAGGGAAGGAGCGGGAAGCTCGCCGTCGCTGAGCCGGCGCAGCGCTTGGCGTGCGCGGGAGAGCCGCGACATCACCGTGCCGATCGGCACGTCGAGCAGGTCGGCGACTTCCTGATACGTGAAGCCCTCGACCGCGACCAGCAGCAGCAGGCTGCGCTGCTCTTCGGACAGGTGGCCGAACGCTTCGAGCGTCGCGCGCGCGGCCGCTTCGCGTTCGGCGGACGGCCATTGCGGCTCGTCGTCGGTGCGGATGCTGCCGAGCAGCCACGCGTAGCGTTTCGCGCTGCGTTTGCCGTCGAGAAACTGCCGGTACAGGATCGTGAAGAGCCAGCTGCGCAGCGACGCGTCGTCACGGCGGCTCGCCCAGCGCGACAGCGCGCGCTCGAGCGTCGACTGGACGAGATCGTCGGCCGCATGGACGTCGCGCGCCAGCCAGAGCGCGAAGCGCCGCAGCCTGGGGATGAGTTCGCGCAATGCGTCGTCGTCGAGGGCGTTTGAGGGCATGGCCGGGGCACGAGCCGATAAGCGTGGAGATGCCGCGTAGGACGCCGGTCGGCACCGTTTATTCCGTCAGCATACGAAAAATTTCTTCATGGAATAAAGCGGCGCGGCTGGCGTCCTACGCCCGTTCGACAATGATCTGACGATCGGGAGTGCATCCATGAAGCAATCATCCTCTTCTTCGCCGCCGCGCGAGCCTGGCCGCGAGTGGTGGCGCTGGGCCGTGATCGGCGGCGCGGTGGCCGGCGTGGCCGTCGCGTTCGGGTACGTCGGCGGCTGGCTCGCGCCGGCGCGTCTGACCCCGCACCGGCTCGTCGACGCGCTGCAGACGGCCGGCGGCGTGCATCCGGGCTTTCGGCGCAATCACGCGAAGGGCGTGTGCGTGACCGGTTACTTCGAAGGCAGCGGCGCCGCGAGCGCGTATTCGGTCGCGCCGTTCTTCAAGGCGGTGCGCACGCCGGTAGTCGGCCGCTTCGCGCTGCCGGGCGGCAATCCCTATGCGCCCGACAGCAGCGTGCCGATCCGCAGCCTGGCGCTGAAGCTCACCGCACCCGATGGCCAGCAATGGCGGACCGGGATGAACGCGATGCCGGTGTTTCCGGTGGCGACGCCGAAGGCGTTCTACGCGCAACTGCTCGCGACCCGGCCGGATCCGGCGACGGGCAAGCCCGATCCGGCAAAGGTGAAGGCATTTTTCGGCGCGCACCCGGAGACGGCCGCCTTCCTCAAATGGGTGAAGGGTGCGAAGCCGAGCGCGAGCTACGTCACCGAAAGCTATTACGGGCTGAACGCGTTCTACTTCGTCGACGCAGCGGGCAAGCGCCAGGCGGTGAGATGGCGGGTCGTGCCGGAGCAGACGGCCGGTGCCGGGGACGTCGCGACGGCCGCCGATCCGAACGTGTTGCAGCAGGACCTGACGCGGCGCATCGGGGACGGTGCGCAGAAGTGGAAGCTGCTCGTCACTTTGGCCGAGCCTGGCGACCCGGTGGACGACGCGACGAAGACCTGGCCCGCGCAGCGGACGACGATCGATGCGGGGACGCTCGTGCTCGATCACGTGGAGCCGCAGGACAGCGGTCCATGCCGCGACGTGAATTACGACCCGACGGTGCTGCCGCAGGGGATTCAGGTGTCGGGGGATCCGTTGCTGGCGGCGCGGTCGGCGGCGTATGCGGATTCGTATCTGCGCAGGACGAGTGAAGAGGCCGGCGTGGCTGGCGCGGCGCGATTGAGTGCGGAGGGACGATGATGAGAGCTTCTACGACGTTTAGCTTGCCGGCGAGGCTGCTGCATTGGGTGATGGCCGCGATGATCGTCGCGATGCTATTTATCGGGGTGGGGATGGTGGCGTCGGTTTCCGAGCGACACGATTTCCTGGTGGCTTTACATAAGCCGTTGGGGATCGCCGTGCTGGTGCTGGTGTGTGTGCGGATCGTGGTGCGGTTCGTGTCGAAGCCGCCGGCGTTGCCTGCGGATCTGCCGGGGTGGCAGAAGGCCGCCGCGCATGGGTCGCATCTCGTGTTGTATGCGCTGATGCTCGCGATGCCGCTGATCGGATGGGCGATGCTGTCGGCGGGCGGGTATCCGGTGATCTTGGGTGGCGGCGTGCAGTTACCGGCGCTGGTTTCGGCTGATCCGGTGACGTTTGCCTGGCTTCGGGTCGCGCATCGGGTGTTGGCCTACCTGTTCTTCGTGACGTTCCTCGCGCACTTTGCTGCTGCGCTATATCACGGGTTGATCCGGCGGGATGGTGTGGTGAGGGCGATGGTGGGGCGGTGAGCGCTGGATGCGGCGGAGCTGCTCGCGGACTACCGAGGGCGCTTCTGCCGTATCGCTTCTATTACTAGGGGCGGCTCAGCTGAGCTCCCTGCACCCCTTGTCAAAATATTTTCACAAAGGGGCTTGCGGAGATGGGGGCGGGTGCTTAGAATCACGCCTCTTTCGCGCTAACGGAAA
>NZ_CABVLY010000011.1 GCF_902498995.1 Burkholderia anthina | reverse complement strand
CTGATCCGAGGATCAGTTCGCGTCCATCAAGCGCCCACACTTATCGGCTGTTAATTTTTAAAGAGCGTGACTGCGAGGAAGCTTTCTTTCTCGGCAGCGCTGCGTTTTCAGCAGCAGAGAAACGAGATTATGAACCGCTTTTTTCAGATCGTCAACAACATTTTTAACTGCTTCGTCGCGACGGCTGGGGTTCAACTCCGTGTGCGCCAAGGCTCGACCGCAACCTCAACAACACCGCTTCCCTTCCTTCCTCTCCCGCGCTGCGTTTCCGTTAGCGCGAAAGAGGCGTGATTCTAAGCACCCACCCTCATCTCCGCAAGCCCCTTTGTGAAAATATTTTGAAAAAGCCTCCGTGCGCTGCCGCGCACGGAGGCTTTGGATATGACGGACCGCAGTCGCAACAGAAACGCCTTATATGAATCGACGGCAAGCCTTTCTTTCATCCTATATAAAGGCGGCACGCTGCATCGCGTGTTCGACCGTATTCCGCATCCTCGTCTCGCGGGCCACCTGGTTACTGAACGCATAGAGGGTTTCGCGCCGTCGAGTATCATGCCGCGATCGAACAACGCACTCATACCGACGATGGACAGCACCACTCAATCCGGCGACACCGATCTCCGCGACGAATATGCCGCGCTGCGCGAGCGCGCCGTCATGCTGGAAGAACAAGTTCCGCCGCTTCTGCAACGCATCTCGGATGTCCTCCCGCGCATCAGCGGCGAATCCGAACTGGCGGACGAGCATCGCGAACGGCTCGTCGGCGCGCGCAATGCGGCGATGGTCTCGATCGAAAACTATCAGCAGGCGATTCCGTTCCTTCAGACCGCCGACTCGATCATCGAACAGCTGGACAAGACGCCCGAGCGCGACGAGGACATCGAATGGCGCGAATCGCTGCTGCAACGGCTCGATGAACTGATCGACGTCGCGGTCGTGATGATCGACGATGCGCAGGGTTATTTCGAGCAGGCGGCCGCTTGCGATCTGTCCAGCGTGCCGAAGTCCATTCTCGAAGACTGAGCGTCACCCGAGCGCGGCGTATCGACTGCCCATGTCGCGTACGCCGCCTGCGTCGCGCGTGCACCGCGCAGCGCAGCTGCAGCGCCGACAGTCGGCCGCATCTCCCGCAAAAGCTCACCTCGCCTTAGCCGGCATTCGCCGGCCGCACACCATGGTCAAAGCGCGTCGAGAACGATCGTCTCGCTGACGACCGGCACACGGATATATCCGCCCTGCGCATCGCCATATGCATGCGCGTTTCCGTCGATCACGCATTGCGCGGTCAACGCACAAAGCGTGGCGTCCCGCGCATCGACCGATCGCAGCGTCGAGACGTCGATCCCCAGCCGTTCCAGCAATTGCCGGCGCTGGATACGTTTCTGCTTCGCGGAAGCAATCGCCTTGCCGAGCATCGCGCAGGTAATCGCGTACGGATAAGTCTCGAAGCTCACGCGGCCGCCGCCATACCGCGCATCGGTCAGCAGCGGATACGCATCCGCCAGCGCGCGGTAAACGCGCTCCCCCATGAACATCCAGTCGAAGAAGCCCGACGTGCTGGCAATGGCCTGCTCGCGCGACGGCGTCGGGAAACACGAGATCCGTTCGCGCGCGAGCGCCTGCTCGGCCGCCCGACGTCCGCTTCCGGTCCACCACAGGCTCGGCGCATCGACGCCGACGGCCACGACATCATGCTCGACGCACAGCACAGGCAGCGCCTCGGGCGCAATCTTCGCCTCCCGACACACGATCGTCGCACCACGCAGGATCACGAGATCGCATTGTTTCCTGTCGCCGCCCACGTCGACGCCCGCCACCGCGGGCAGCGGCCGGGCGGTGGATCGAGACCGGATCGCCGACATGGCCGCGCTCAGTGCGTCGGCCGTGCGTCGTACGCGACGTCGAAGATCCCCTCCAGGCCGGGATGCACGCCGCGCATCCGGTCGACGACGGATTTCGCCCAGTCGAAGTACGCCTGCTTGCGCTCGAGCGGCCAGTCCGCGGGCGGATGCCGCGCGATGTCGCGCAGATTGCAGATCTTGTCGGCCAGCTTCACGAGCTTCGCGCGCCGGCTGATGGTCGCCGCATGCTCGACCTGCAGGCGCTTGCGCTCGTCCTTCGGCAACGACTTGTCGTCGGTGACCTCCATCACGATGTCGGCGACGTCCTTGCCGAACAGCCGCAGCAGCTCCTGTTCGGTGGTCTCCGTATCCTCGATCGTGTCGTGCAGCACGGCCGCGACGATCACGCGCTCGTCCTCGATGCCGGCTTCGTTTGCCAGCACGTCGGCAAGCGCAATCGGATGATTGATGTACGGCGACGCCTCGTCGTCCTTGCGCCGCTGATTGCGATGCTTGTCGGCCGCGAACGCAATGGCGGCTACCAGCTTGTTCATATTGACCCCCCGTATGGCCGGACCCGCGACCGTCAGAACCGGTCGCGTGCGTTTCGGAACCGCACATACTACCTGTACGCGATGACCTTTCCCGAGTATCGGAACATCGGGCCGCCCGGCGTCATGCGCCGGCCGCCTCGCGCTGCAGCGCGACCACGTTGACCTGTGCGCCGAACACGTCCCGCACGAGCGGCAGCAAATGGTCGTGGTGCGTCAGGAACAGCACCTGGGTTCGCGTCGACAGATCGCGCAGCGCCTCGAGCCCGGCCTTCGCGCGCGCATCGTCGAAGTTGATGAACAGATCGTCGGCGACGAACGGCAGCCCGGTCCTGCTGGCGAGCTGTAGTTCCAGCGCCGCGATTCGCAGCGCGAGAAACAACTGATCGCGCGTGCCTTCGCTCAGGCCGACGACCTCGACCGACGTGCCCTTCGTGCGCCGCGCATACAGCGCGGGCGGCGTTCGTTCGGTGTCGACGGTCAGCCGCGCGAATTCGCCCAACGTGAGCCCCGCGAAGATCTCGCTCGCGCGCCGAAGCATCGGCCCCTGCTTCTGATCGCGATAGCGATCGGTCGCCCACTTCAGCAAACGGCTCGCGGTGGCCGCCTCCAGATACTGTTCGGCCGCGTCGCCCATCGCGGCCAGCGCTTCCTGCCGCTTCGCCTCGGCCACGGCCGCGCTCGCGTGACCGTCGATGGCGCCGAACGCCTGTTGCGCCACGACCTGTCGCTGTGCGAGCGCGTTCAACCGCTTGCCGACGTCGCCGAGCGCCTGCTTGGCCGCTTCGAGATGCACGGGCACGTCGGCGATCTCCTGCTCCGCGACCTCTGCCTCGATGGCCTGCTGGGACAGCCCGTCGCCGTCGCGCACCAGCGCTTCCTTTGCGGCATCGACGGCCTGTCGGAACTGGCGCTGCCGATCCGATCGCTCGGCAAGCGGCAACGCCGCATCGATCGACGCGACGCCGGCCAGTTGCAGCAGCGGCTGGATGCGGGCATCCGCGCCCGCCACCGCGGCAGACGCATCGGCGAGCTTGCCGTCCGCCTGGCGCACCGCCTCGTCGGCACGACCGATCGCGCGCGCGGTTTCGCGCGCCGCCGCCACACGCATCGTCAGCTTGCGTGCAACGTCCAGCCAGTCGCCGCTCTTGAGCCACCCGGGTTCGAGCGCTTCGGCCAGTCGCCGTGCACCGGCCTCGAGCGCGGCCAGCTCCGCACGAATCGCGGCAATCCGGTTGCGCGGCGCATCGGCGTCGGCCAGTTCGGCCGTCACCGTGTTCGCGAGCGCGAGCGCACCTTCGGCAGCAGCCTGCGTCCCTGCGTTCGCGGACAGTTTCGCGGCGGCAAGCGCGTCGCGCCACTGCGTGCCCCACGCATCGTAGGCAGCCTGAGCCTGGCCGGCGCGCAAACGCGCCGTCGCGCATCCGCGTTCGGCTTCGCGCGCGCGATCCTCGAGGCTGTCCTTCTGCGCGAGCGTCTTCTCGGCCGACTGCACGAAGGTCTCGGCAATGGCGATGAGCGCCGCCAGCCCGTCCGCGTCACTGCCGCGCGACACCAGACGCAGCGCCGAACGCAACGCGGATTCCGCATCGATCCGTGCATCGCGAATCGTCGCGAATTCGCGGCGCTGGCGGTCGAGTTCGGCCTGCGCGGCGAATACCGCGTCGCGCTTCGCGAGCCAGTCGCCCATCGCCGCCAGCGGCATGCCCGGGACGCCGGCCGTCGCCGCCAAGTCGGACCACGCGTCGCGATGCGCGGCCCATTCGCGTTCGCGCTCGTCCACCGCGGCCTGCCGGCGTGTCAATACGGCACGTGCGGACTCGACCTGCTGACGCAGCGATTGCAGCGTCGCCGCCGCTTGCGTGGCGCCGAGCTGCGCATCGACGAGTTCGTCGGCCAGGCGAATCGCATCGTCGACGGCCGGTGCGCCCGTGACGAGATCGACCGCACCGCTGCGAATGTCGCCCCACGCGCCATCACGACGCGCACGCGCCGCCAGCACCTCGGCAGTCGTGACGACCTTGTGGGTCTCCGCGAAATGCTTCTCCTGCAGTTCGAGCCGTTCGTATTCTTCATGCGCACTGTCCCGTGCGTCGCGCGCAGCGGCCGCCGCGCTCGCGCGCTCGCCTGCTTCGTTGAGCAGTGCACCGAGCCGCGCCACCGACGGCACGTCGAGCACGCGCAGCGTGTCGACCGGCTGGCGCCACTGGCCGAGCGCATCGAGCGTGTCGGCAAGCGTACGTTCGGCGGCGGCGATGTCGCGTTCGAGTGCCTGTTCGCGCTGGCCGCTCGCGCGAAAACCCTGCGCCTCGGCAAGCGACGCACGAAGCGCCTCCGGCACCTCGACGGTCGACAGGCGCGCCAACTGCTCGTGGACCTGTGCCAGTTCCTGCGTGCGCTCGTCGAGCGATTCGCGCGCACCGGCCAGCGCCTGATGCAGCGCGCCGTGGTCGCGCAACAGGTTTGCGACCGTCTTCAGCGACAGCGCGCTCGGCAATGCCGCGCGCAGCGACGCCTCGTCGGTCGGCCAGCCGAGCTGCGCGGCGGCGGCGCCCGCAGCGGACAGATGCCGCTCGACGTCCGCACCGAGCAGCAGCAGATCCTGCGCGTGATTCATGCACGCGCCACGCAAGCGGTCGAGCGCTTCGATGTCGCCCTCGAGCGCCAGCGCGTCGGCATCCGGATCGATCGCATCACGCGCCTGCCGTTTCGCGAGCAGATCGGCGCGCCGTTCCTCGCACACCTTCTGTTCGGCCGCGAGATCGCCTTGCGCTTTCAACAGGTCCGCATACGCGGTCGGCGGCAACTCGACGACCGCGCCCAACTCGGCCAACGCCGCTTCCTTGACCGTCAGTTCCTTCAGATACGGCGCCAGCCGCCGCACACGCTCGAGCTTCGAGCGCAGCGCTTCGAGGCGGCGCTGCTCCGCGCGCGCCTGCTCGATCTCGTGCTCGACCGCGTCGCGCGCCTCCTTGCGGTCGACCCAGTCGCGCGTACGCACCTGGACCGTCTTCAGTTCGCCGACGGCTTCGTTGAACGACGTCTCGGCCTGCGCGAACGCGCTGCCGCTGCGGCGCGGCGCCCACAGCTCGCCCGCACGTGCGTCGAGCTCCTCGCGCACGGGCCCGAGCGTGCCGACGCCTGCCGCCGACTCGAACAGCACCTGACCAAGCTTGTCGGATGCATCGAGAATGCTCCGGCCACCGTCGACGAGCCGCTCGTGGTCGAGCCCGAACATCTGCTCGAAGAACTCGCGTGTCGCGCCGTCGAGGATCGCGGCGAGATAGTCGTCCGGCAGCTTGTCGTCGGCGGGGGTGCGCAACGGGCTGCGCCCGCGGGCGCGATGAAACGCGAGTGCGCCGGCGCCGCCCTCCAGCACGCCGCCGATCCGCAGTTCGGGCGTCGCATGCAGGAAGTCGAGCGGCGTCTGCAGCTTCATCCCGAACAGCAGCTCCGACACGGCCGTCCGGATCGTCGACTTGCCGGCCTCGTTCGGCCCCACGATCACGTGGAAATCCTCGCTGGCCGACGGGAAGCGCAGCGTCTCGTCGGTGAACTTGCCGTACTTGATCAGATCGAGCTGACTGATGCGCATCGCTTACTCTCCTCTCGCCAGCCGCGCGAGCAACGCGGGACCGACCTGCTCGACGAGCGCCGTGAGCTCACCCGCACGCGCCATCGTCAGCAGCGGCACCTCTTCCTTCACGTCGCTGCGCACCTTGCCGACGAACGGCTTCAGGTCGCGCTCGAGCAGCGCAAGAAAGTCCGGATCGCGCGCCGCGTCGGCCAGGATCTGCTTCAGGTCCTCCAGCGCTTCGAGTTGCTCGCTCTCGCCCGGTTGCTGCTCGGGCGCGGACGTCGCGAGCCGGACCTTCTCCAGCCACAGCCGCTCGTTGCCGATGATCCCGATCTGGTTCAGCACCTCCGCGCGCAACTGCGGCGCACGACCGAAAAAGAGGCCGTGCGCAGGCGTGCGCCCCGTGACCGTCACGCGCACCGCGCGCGGCACGTGGCCATCGACCTCCAGCAGCGCCTCCAGCGACTGGCCGATCTTTCTCGACAAATCGGCGACAGTGAAGCAGTCGGATGCGTCGACGGATACGGCTTCCCAGCGCAGCACGTCGAGGTACAGGCGTTCGACGTGCGTGCGGCCCTGCTCGAGCGTCACGAGCACCGCGCCGCGGCGGCCCGTCTCGCGGATATGGCGCCCCTGCAGATTGCCGGGAAATACGACGGTCGACGGCCCCGTCCATTGCTGGAATTCGTGCACGTGGCCGAGCGCCCAGTAGTCGTAACCTTTCGCGTGCAGTTCCGCCAGCGTGCACGGTGCGTAGTTCGCGTGCGCCGCATAGCCTTCGAGCGCCGTGTGCAGCACGCCGATGTTGTAGTAGCCCGGCACGGGATCCGGATAGCCGATCGCGAGATTGTCGACGACAGCCTTGTCCTTGAAGCTCTGTCCGTGCAGCGCGATGTCGAACTCCGGCAACCGGTGCGTTTCCGGCTTCCGGTGGCCGAACACGGTGACGTTGTCGGGCAGCGTCAGCTTCTTCGTCATCTCGCTTTCGGCGTCGTGATTGCCGCCGAGCACGAATGCGCGAATGCCGGCCTTGCGCAGGCGGCCCATCTGCTGGCCGAAGAAAATGCCGGTGTTGTGATCCTTCCAGTCGCCGTCGTACAGGTCGCCGGCGATCACGAGGAACGCAACCTCCTCTTCGATCGCACGATCCACGAGTTGCCGCAGTGCCTCGCGCGACGCGTTGCGCAACTGCGCGGCCGGCGCGTCGGGATATGCGCTCAAGCCGTGCAACGGGCTGTCAAGGTGAATGTCTGCCGCGTGGATGAACTTCACGAAGATTCCTCTGTGTCATGACGATGAGGCGATGTCGATCAGACATGCTTGCCTGCCTCGACCGGCGGCGCCCGCGGGCGGCCCGGCAACCGGAAGCCCCGCTATTTAAGCATGGCGGGCGAGCAATGGGCAGAGCGTGCCGGGCCGCCCGTTTCGGTCCGCGGCAGACGCATCCGGTCGCGATATGCAGCGCGCCAATGAAAAAGCCCGGCCCGCATCGAAGCGGGCCGGGCCTTGGCTCGGAGCGGATCGCTTACAGCGCGCCGCCTTGTGCCGACGCCGAACCCTTCACGCCGACCGATGCGCCGCCCTGCACCGAGTTCGTCGCGCCCTCGAGCGCTTCACCGGCCTTCGCCTTGGCGCCGCCGGCGACATCGCCCGCCGTCGACATCGCGCCTTGCGCGTGGCGCTTCGCCGAAGCCGCGGCGTGCTTCACGTGCGACTTCGTTGCGTGCGCAGCCGATGCTGCCGCATCCTTCGCCGAGCCAGCGGCCGAACCGACCGCGTGCGTCGCGCCGCCAACCGTATTGCCGACGCCGTGCAGCGTGCCACCGACGAGGCTGCCTGCGCCCGAACCCGAGCCCGCCGCATTCGCGCCTGCGCCGCCCTGCACGCCCACGCCGCCGCCAAGCAGCGGCGTCTGGACCTGCGCACCGACGCCGGCGGAACCTTCCGCGCCCGTCTGCGCCGTTTGTGCGAAAGCGGCCGATGCGATTGCCGTCAGCGCGGCACCAAGCAGGATCGTGCGAATCTTGTTCATGGTCATTCTCCCCAAAGACGTTGTTGCTGCGGGCCGCCTTCGTGCGGCTTGTCGCATGCCTTGCCGCGACGTGCGGCAGGTGGAGCTAATGTAGCGGCGCCAACGTCCGAAACCACCCAATTGCGGGGACTGTTACTTCAGTTGCAAATGCTGACGATTGACTCACACTGTTTGACAAACATGCCGTGCAGCCATGGATTGTGAATCATCCGATGGTACGCATCGGCGCGGCAGGCACGAGGCATCGGTCAGCACGGGAAGCGGCCATTTTGATATGCATTCCAAAGCAAGTGAATCGGCCAGCCGTCGACACGACCCGACAGCCGGCTTCTCGCGATCAATTCGATGTCGTCGGCAACGCATGCCGCAATGTCGGCGTTCCCCGATGCCCTGAACGCAAGCCTGAACGCCTTTTCCCTCAGTACGTCCACTGCCGGCTTGTCGAGCGCGGCGCCCGGATCGCCGTCGACCTCGTCGAACGCTGCCATCCATGGCGTATCGAAAGGCTCGGCATCGCGACTGTCCAGCACGCGATCGCAATCGACGTCGCCGAGGAAATCGAAGAAGCCCGGGGCCGACAGGATTGCGTCCATTTCAAGCAGATGCGGGTTCGTCACGGCAATCCCTTGCCACGATACGTGGCGATTCCATTCATCGATCGGCCCTGCCGCGACGCACCGCATCGGCTTTCGGATCGGCGACGCGCGGCTCCGGCGCTGCCGTTGCCGGCAGGCCAGGGCCGCGCGCCGTCCCGGGATACCGTCTGTTTACGGTCTGAACGTGTCGCCCAGCACGACGCCTTCGCGACGCGGATCGGTGCCGCCCTGCAACACGCTCGCCTGCCCGAGCGTCACGCGCATCACCGTGTTGACGCCGCTCGCCTGTGCGGACGTCGACACCTTGTGGCCGAGCGCGACGAGCCCCGTGATCAGCGGATCGTTCGCGCCATTGTTCGATGCGTCGACGTTCGGATGTTCGCCGCCGATGGTCGTCGTCGGGCTGTTGCTCGCGCCGAAATCGACGAGCCCCGCGGATTGCTGCGCATCGAGCCCCCAGTCGAGCGCGCCGACGAGCGTCTTGACCACGTACTGCGGAATCGTACCGCCGCCCGGCGAACCGGTGGCCATCACGAAGGCACCACGCGAACCATCGGCGGCCTTGCCGAACACGATCGTCGGCGCCATCGAGCTGCGCGGCCGCTTGCCGGGTTGCAGGCGGTTCGCCACCGGATTGCCGGCGCTGTCGACCGGGTTCGCCGAGAAATCGGTCAGCTGGTTGTTCAGCAGGAAGCCGTTGGTCATGTGAAACGAGCCCATGCTCGACTCGACGGTCGTCGTCGCACTCAACACGCTGCCGTCGCCATCGACGATCGTGAACTGGTTGGTGCCGTGCTCGATCAGCGTCGTGTCGACACCGAGCGGCACCGAGCCGAGATCGCCCGGTTGCGCGGTTCCCATGCTCTTGCTCGTGTCGATCAGCGCCGCACGCGACTTCAGGTACGGCTTGTTCAGCAACGTGTCCCACGTGCCGCCCGGCAGCGGCACGAAATCCGTATCGGCCACGTACTTGTCGCGGTCGGCATACGCGAGACGCTCGGCTTCGGTCACGAGATGCACGCCGGCGACGGTCGGCTTGCCGCCTTCCAGATCGATCGCCATCGGCTTCATCGGCTTCAGGTCGAAGTTCTCGAGAATGCCGAGCGCCGATGCAACCGCAATACCGCCTGAAGACGGCGGCGGCATCCCGCATACCCAGTAGCTGCGATAGGTCGTGCACACGGATTCGCGGCGCTTCGCCTGGTATGCGGCCAGATCCGCGACGGTCGTCTTGCCCGGCGTGATCGTCGAACCGTCCGCGCCCTTCGCCGTCGCGATCTTCGCAACGATGTCCTGCGCGATCTGCCCTGTGTACAGCGCATTCGCACCGGACTGCGCCATCAGCGTCAGCGTGCGTGCGTAAGCCGGGTTCTTCAGTACCGTGCCGAGCGTTTTCGGCGAACCGTCCGCGTTCAGGAAATACGCGGCGGCCTCGGGATCGCGTTTCAGGTTCGCGGCGTTCGATGCGATCGCGTCGGCCAGCCGGCCGCCGGTCGGAAAGCCGTTGGTCGCGAGCGTGATCGCGTCGCCGAACAGGCCCTGCCACGGGAGCTTGCCGTGATCCTGCTGCAATGCCTCGATGAGCCTCGGCACGCCGATCGTGCCGATCGAACGGCCGCTTGCACGCGCGTTCGGCTGCGGCGCCGACTGGTCGCTCTGGTCGTCGACGTAGCGCAGGTAGTTCTCCGTTGCAGCGGCCGGTGCGGTTTCCCGTCCGTCGTACGCCTGCAGCGTCTTGCCGCGCGCATCGTAGTAGAGCAGCACGCCGCCCGACCCGAGGCCCGTCGCCTCCGGCACCGTCAGACCCAGCACGGCCTGCACGGCGACCGCCGCATCGGCGGCCGTGCCACCCCGCTTCAGCACCGCGCAACCGGCCGCGCTCGCATACGCGTTCGAGGTCGCGACGAGGTAGGTTTTTGCATAGACGGGTTTCATGCCGGTGCGGTAGCCCGACGCGGCCTCGGGCAGCGACGGATCGCCCGGCTGGTTCGAGCCGACGACGACCGTCGAACCGCTGTTGTCGAGCGCGAGGCAGCTCGCGTCGGATCCGGGCGCCGGCGTCGCGCCTGCGTCGTTTTCGATGTCGTTACCGCCGCATGCCGTCATCATGGCGGCTGCAACCAGTGCGGACGCATACGGGAAGATCGCTGTTCTGTTCATTGTCTGTCGATGTTCTTGTAGGTCGTTGCGATGTTCGTCACGCTGCCTGCGACCCCCTCGGTGCGCGGGCAGTGCAGTCGATAGTCCCACGAACGGATTTTTTTGCGCAATAAGGAAATGATGCGATGTGACCGGCGGTTGTGTGTGTGTAACGTCACCGAACCTGCACGCGGAATCGCGCGACACGCATGAGCTGCGTCGTGCTGCGCCGCGAAACGGCCTCACTTGACGACGCCCGCGCTTGCGCCGACAATCGCCGCACCCTCCTGGCGCGGGCACTCGATCCAGCCGGCACGGGCGTCTCCTCGACGCTGCGCCGGCTTCAGGTTTTCCAGTCCCGATCTCCGCGCCGCCGTGCCCACGCACGCACATCCACCGGCGCGGCCGGAAACGCTGTCTCGAGTATCGTCCCCAACGTCGGTTCAGCACCGCGCGCTCACACGTGCACGCGCATATTCACTTCGGAGTCCGTTATGATCGTTCGCCTTTCCAAGGCCGCCATGGTGCTCGCCATGGCTTTCTTCGCCTCGCTCGTCGCGTTCGGCAACATGACCGATTACGCGACGAATTTCGCGTTCGTGCACCACGTCTTTCTGATGGACACGACCTTTCCCGGCAACGGCATCATGTATCGCGCCATCGATACGCCGTGGGTTCATCACGCCGGCTATGTCGCGATCATCTCGATGGAAACGCTGACGGCCATCCTGTGCTGGATCGGCGGTATCCGGCTGCTTCGCGCGCGACGCGCGAACGACGCGGCATTTCGCGCCGCCAAATCGTGCGCGATCGCCGAGCTGACGCTCGGCTTCCTCACCTGGCAGGTCGGATTCATGTCGATCGGCGGCGAATGGTTCGGCATGTGGATGTCGAAGCAATGGAACGGCGTGCCGGACGCGTTTCGCTTCTTCATCACGCTGCTGCTCGTGCTCGTCTATCTGACGATGCACAACGACGGGGTCGACGGGCCTGACGCGGCCCGCACCGCGCGTTGAACCATCGATTTCATCGCGCCGGCAGACGCATCGAACGTCGCGACGATTGCCGGCACCACCGTGTTCCGGATATAAATCGCGAATGGACACGAATCGCTGGACTCACGATCCCGTCGGCGCGTTCCGCGCGTGGCAGGAAACGGCCGCGACCGGTGCCGGCCGCCGGCCATTCGCGCCGCGCTCGATCGTGCAGCACGTGGCGATGTTCGACCGGTTCCTGCGTCATCTGATCGCGCACCACGTATCGCCGGCCACCTTCGGCCCCGAGCACGTCGCGGCATTTCTGGCGGAACTCGAACGCACCTGTGCGCCCGGCACGTCGACACGCGTTCGCTACGCGAAGCTGATCGACCGGCTAAGCCGGCATCTGGTCGAAGCCGGCGTGCGGACGCACCACCCTGCCGGCCGGGCGACGCGCGATCTCGCGTGGCCGGATGGCGAACCCGAACCGTGCTGCCTGCCGTCCGATGCCGATGCCGCGCTGCAGCGCCATGTGCAGCCGCAACCGGCGGACTCGCCGGCCGCGTGCCGGAATCGCGCGATCGTCGCGCTGCTGCTCTCGAGCGGGATCACGTCGGCCGAGATGCGTGCGGTGACGTACGGCGCGCTCGATCTCGATGCGCGGCCGCCATCGCTCACCGTGCCGCGCCATCGCGCCCGGCCCGAGCGGACGCTCGCACTCGCCCCGTTCGCGCGGGCGCCGCTCGCCGCATGGCGATCGATGTCGTCCGATGCGCCCGCATCGGGACGACTGTTTCCCGCCCCGCGCGGCGGCGCAATGAACGACATGTTTCTGCTGCTCGTCGTGCGCGATGCGCTGACTGCAATCGGCTTTCATGCGGCGGACATGAGCCCGCGCGTGCTGCGCAATACGTATGCGCGCCGGCAGTTGCTCGATGGTCATCCGCATGCCGCCGTCACCGCGATGCTCGGCCTGGCCAGCTCGCGAACGGTCACGCGGATCCGTCAGACGCTGGCACCCGATGCGGCTGCGGACCGCGCCGCACGCGAACGCTGATCGCGCTGGCGCACACGGCGACGCGCAGCGGCGCCTATTCGCCCGTGTTCGACTGGACGAGCCGCAGGATCCGGCTGTCGTACGGCGACTGCATGACTTCGGCGATGCGGATTGCGGATGCGTCCGGGTGCAGCGGATTGAGCAGGAAATTGTGCGCATGCGGCACGACGACGCTCGGTACGCGCAGCAGTGCGCTCGGCTGCGTGTGCAGCCATTCGGTGCCGGCGCTGCGGGTCCAGTCGATGTCGGTTCGCCAGTCGGCCGGCGCATCGCCTTCCACGATCTCGGCGACGTCCACCGATTCGGGCGCCTCGACGCGAAGCAACTGGTAACCGCTCGGCAATTGCGCAACCGTGGTGATTTCAAAGTGCACGAGCGTCTCGAGCAACGCGAGCGCCGGATGCTCGGCGAGATAGACGACGGGCTGCCCGGCAAAATGCCAGCGCCCGCCGGCACGCAATCCGCCGATGCCTTTGAGGTCCGCGTAATTGCTGATCCGCCACAACGTCGTCAAGCGAAGTACCCCTCGTCGACCTGCGTGAGAACCTCTTCGACGAGCCGCGCGCCATGCTCGGTACTCGACATGTCCAGCGACGTGCGGCCGCCGAAGCGCTGGAGCCCGTTGCGCAGCCACGCCATTGCCTTGTCCTGGTCGCCGAACGTGGCCGTCGCCTGCGCGACGATGCGCGCAAGACGGATCGCCTTGTCGGACTCCTCCGGCGACAGGCGCTCGTGCGACTGACGACGATGGCTCAGCGTGCGCCGCGGGATGATAAACGCGAGTTCGTCCGACTTCAGGCCATGCTCCGACAGCCGGTCGATCACCGCGACGTCGACCCGAGCGCTCGCCAGCTCGGCAAGATCGGCGCCCGAGCGGACGCGAATCGCGAGCAACTGCTCGAGTATCGTGAATTCGGCCTGACGCGGATGCGCGACGCCCGAAGGATGGAACGCAATGGTGCTCATGACCTCTCTCCGGCAATTTGCCCATTCATTATAGGCGTTTTGCCGGAAAGACGAGGATTTGTCCGGTGCCGGGCGACGACAGCCTCTGCGGACCGTCACCTGCCGGTGCTGGCAGGTCGTTCCCCGCCATGTTTCGCCGGGGTTGCGCGAATCGAAGATTCGCCCAGGAAGGCGGTTTCCGATATTCAGTATATAAAGTCGATGCCAACGTTACACCGTTGTCACGTAACAACTTTTCTTACGGATAAACGCTTCCCTCAGTCCCCCGGGCCCACCATCGTCAGCCCGGCCACGCCGACGATCGAATCACGCTGCAGAAGTTGCCCGCGTGGAAATGCGGGTCCTTGTCGGCCAGTACGTCAGCCTTCACATTGCCGAACGTCGTATCGGGTTTGTGACGGATGCCGTCGTAGAACGCCTGAATGATGTCTTCCTTGAAATGCGGCGTACGCGGATGCGCACGGACGACCGCGTCGCGCTCGACTTCGCCGTACTCCGGATAGGTCAGCCCGAGCACGTCCATCTCCACCCCGGCGGTCACGAGCGCGACGACCGGATGCATGTGCTGCGGAATACCCGGCGTGGTGTGCAGTGCGATCGACGTCCACACAACATCGATGTCCTGCTGCGAAATGCCCCTGCTCGCCAGGAACTCGCGCGCGGCGTTGGCGCCGTCCACTTCGAATCGCTCGCACGCGCTGCTGTGTTGATGCGTGAGCCCCATGTCGTGAAACATGCAGCCGCAATAGAGCAGTTCCGGATCGAACTCGAGCCCGCGGCGCCGGCCCGCCAGTGCGCCGAAGTAATAGACACGGCTGGAGTGATGAAACAGCAATTCGGACTCGGTATCCCGGACGAGCTCGGTGATCTCGCGAACCAGCTGGCTATCGGGAATGGCGATGCCGGCAACGTTCATAGTCATGATCGACCTCCATTGAAGACAGCATCGATTCTCCGGAGTCCGACATGTGGCATCAATCGATGTAATACGCCAAATCCTGCCATTTCACTCGCACGACGGCCATGACTGCCGAAACCGTGAAAAACGCACGCTCAAAGCGCGCAGGCAGCAGCACATCGCGGAGTGCCGCGCGTCTATACTGCTACGCGTCACGTTCGACACATGGATACAACCCGCAACCGATCATGCCGAAGGTCGTTGGTATTCTCGCGGTACCGGGCGTACAACTGCTCGACGTCGCCGCTCCACTCGACGTATTCGCACAGGCAAACGCCGAATGCGGCAAGCCGTTCTATACGACACGGATCATCGCGACCACGTCAGGTCCGATCCGCAGTTCATCGGGCGCGCAATTGCTGGCCGACTGGATCGCGCCGGACATCCCCGATCGGATCGACACGCTGCTCGTCGCTGGTGCGCCCGGCGCGCCCCGCATCGCACTGCGGACCGACGTTCTCGCATGGCTCAGATCGGCCGCCGTGCAAAGCAAACGCTACGGGTCGATCTGCACGGGCGCATTCATCCTCGCCGCGACCGGGCTACTGAAAGGACGACGCCTGACGACGCGCTGGGCCGCCGCCGACGCGCTCGCCGAAGCCTATCCGTCGCTCGCTGTCGAAGCAGACGCGCTGTACGTACGGGATGGCAAGCTGCGTACCGGTGCCGGCGTTACGGCCGGCCTCGATCTCGCGCTCGCGCTGGTCGAGGAGGACCTCGGCCGGGAAATCGCGCGGCGCGTCGCCGCGCAACTGGTCATGTTCTTCAAGCGCCCGGGCGGGCAACTCCAGTTCAGCCGTAGCGGCGAGGCGCGCCCGGCCGGGCGCTCGGTCCTGCAGGAAGTCCAGCGCTGGATCGCCGGTCATCCGGAATTCGAACACTCGGTGGCCGAGCTCGCGAAGCATGCGGGGATGAGCCCGCGTCACTTCGCGCGGCTCTTTCGCGCGGAGGTCGGGATGACGCCCGCCGCCTGGGTCGAAACGACTCGCATCTCGGCGGCTCGCCAGTTGCTCGAAAACGGACATGACACGCCGAAGCAGATCGCCGCGAAATGCGGTTTCGCGAATGTCGATACGCTCCGAAGAGCGTTCGTCCGGCATGTCGGGATCACGCCGGCCGAATACCGGAAACGACAGGCGGTCGTTGAAGCGTGATCCGGCACGGGGCGGCGAAGCGGTATGAACGTTCTGCTTCATGCGTGAATCATGCGTGAAAATAGAGGCAGCCCTCTGTGGCAACGCCATTGTGCCGGAGCATTTCCGCGTCCGCCTGCAATGCTTCGGTGTCCGATTCAATATATCGTCATGTCGACCGTACTCTGCATGTGGCCGCGATACGTCCCCGCCGCGAATCGCAGCGACAGATGACCATCGCGCAATCCGGGTACGTCACCACCGGCCAGAAGGAGCGAATTACGTCCCGCCTCGGCAATCCCGCATGCAGACATGCGATCTCGCAAGACCTCGATTGCCCTTCACCCCCTTCAATCGTCAGACGAAATCCCGCACGCCATTCCAATCGTTTACTCAGTTGCAATAATCATTCGCTGGAACGCCTATTTCCGACCGGTAACGCGATCGCTACGATGCAATCAACCGCTGAACGCAACAAGCGAAGCGCGAAATCTACTAAACCGGAGGTCATCATGAAGTCGTTCATCTACGCAGTCGCCGCCGCCACCGCCCTCACCGCATCGTTTGGCGCGTTCGCACAATCGAATCCGTCGGGCGAACTCACGCGAGCCCAGGTTCGCGCGGAACTGGTTCAGCTCGAACAGGCCGGCTACAAGCCGGAAGTTTCCGACGCTCACTACCCGAATGCGCTGCACACCGCACAAGCGCGCGTGACGAACAACGACGCAACCGGTTACGGCGCGCAGGCTGCGGCCAGCGCGCGCGCCGGGCGCGTGATCGCAGTCAAGCAGAACGCGCGCGACTCGGTCTATTTCGGTCAGTAAGGCCCGCGCACGCGGCGCGTCCCCCCTGGCGCATGCCCCGTTACGCCCGCTGTCGACGAAACACCCCGCTCCCGTTCATCGGGGCGGGGTGTTTCACTTTGGGTGCATGAAACCACCCTTCCACGACGGTCGATCGACGCGATAGCGCGGAACGGACGCCGCGTCACACCGTTCACGCAGACTGCCGGCGTTTGCGCATAGAATGGCCGCGTGGTCGACGCCGGCCAAAGCGAACGCGAGCGACGCCTCGAATCACCGGGCATACCGCACTCGCTGGCCGACCCGATGCCGCACTCATCGCATTTTTCGAAAAGGAGCGGTTTCATGTCTCAAACATCCGGTTCCATGATCAAGTTTCGCCGCCCGGACGGCCAGGAACTGCAGGGCTACCTCGCTACGCCGGAAAAGACCGAAGGCGCGCCCGCGGTCGTCGTCATCCAGGAATGGTGGGGGTTGAACGACCAGATCCGCGGCGTCGCCGACCGGCTCGCGCGCTGCGGCTACTTCGCGCTCGTGCCCGACCTGTATCGCGGCAAGTCGACGGTCGAGGAGGAAGAAGCGCACCATCTGATGACCGGGCTCGATTTCGGCGACGCCGCGTCGCAGGACATCCCCGGCGCGGTGCAATACCTGAAGACGCGCGCGTCGCGCGTTGCCGTCACGGGCTTCTGCATGGGCGGCGCTCTGACGCTGCTGTCGCTGCAGTTCGCCGATGCGGACGCCGGCGTCACGTGGTACGGCTTCCCCCCGCTCGACTATCTCGATCCGTCGAAGATCAAGGTGCCGCTGATGGGTCACTGGGGCACGCAGGATGCGTTCTTCGCGATCGACCAGGTCGATGCGCTGGAGAAGAAGCTGACCGATGCCAAGGTCGACATCGAGTTCCATCGTTATCTCGCGCATCACGCGTTCGCGAACGAAACGGCCGTCGGGCCCGGCCGCATCGGCGGCACGCAGTTCGATCCGGTGTGGTCGCAGTTCGCATGGGATCGCACGCTCACGTTCTTCGGGCGCACGCTCTGGGACTCGCAGCGCTGATGCGGTGTTCTTCGCTGCACACGACTTCCGTGCAGTGGGGCGCATCAAGCAAAACGCCACGGATCGACGTCCGTGGCGTTGTCGTTTACCGGAAAGGATTCGTCACGCGAGCGTAGGCGGCGCTGCCTGGCTCACGTCGACCCGCTTCGGCAAAATTCCCGCCTGGTAGAACACGTCCGCGATGCGCTGCTGATACGCAAGCGTGTCGCGCGTCACGGGTTCGACGCCGAAGCGCGCGCGGCTGAATGCAAGCGCCACCGCCGGCTCAGGAATGCCCCATAGTTTCGAGAACTCGGCCGCGCCCTGCGCGCGATGCGCGTCGAGCCATCGCTGGGCCGCCGTCAACTCGGACACGGCCACGTCAAGCACGTCGGCATTGCGCTGCGCATACGTACGCGACGCGAAGTAGTAGCTGCGGTTCTCGACGAGCCCCGAGCCGTCCACGACGATGCGCGCACCCAACGTCTGCTGGACGACCGCGAGAAACGGATCCCAGATGATCCACGCGTCGACCGAGCGGCTTTCGAACGCGGCACGCGCGTCGGACGGCGACAGCCAGACCGGCGTGACATCCGCATAACGAAGCTTCGCCGCCTGCAGCAACCTGACCAGCAGGAAGTGCGTGTTCGATCCCTTCACGAGCGCGATGCGCTTGCCGCGCAGATCCGCGAAGGTCTTCACCGGCGAATCCTTGGCAACGACCACGGCCTCGGCCGCGGGGCCCGCCGGCGTCTGCGCGTAATAGACGAGCGGTGCGCCCGCCGCGAGCGCGAAGATCGGCGGCGCCTCGCCGACATCGCCGAAGTCGATCGACCCCGCGTTCAGCGCTTCGAGTTGGGGCGGCCCCGACGGGAATTCGGTCCACGTGACGTTGACGCCCAGCGTGGCGAGCTTGCCCTGCAGCGAGCCCCTCGCCTTCAACAGGCTCAGCGGCCCCTTCTGGTAGCCGATGCGCAACGTGCGCGTGCCGGCCGCATCGGCAAACGCGAAGCGCGGCTGGGCGGCAGCGCCCGCGGCGATCGCCAGGCCGGCCTGGATGAGCCGGCGGCGGGATCTGGAAAGTCGGTCTGCCATGGTGTCCTGTGTTCGATCGGAAGGAAGCGGAGGAACGCGTTGCGCGCTTGCGGTTCGCGACATCGATACCGGCGTGTCGAACCGCTCGCGCGAGCCGAATCGATTCTAGGGGGTCGACGCTTCGCACCGAACCAACGATGTCCGATATCGAAAGCAGGGGTTTTCATAAAGGCGCGCGGCTGACGACACGGCCGATCGGCGTGATCGCATCTTCCGTATTCATTACTTCGTTATGCGAACCATCTGGAGCGAGCGACAATCGGTTCATGCATCGACAACACGACGCGCCGCATCATCAGGCGCGGCATGCGTCGTTACCGTTCGCTCAGGACCTGCTGGGCGCGCACAACGCCGCCTCGTCGGCGGACAGCATTTCGGGCACGCATTCGCGCAGGAAATCGACGAAGGTGCGGATCTTCGCGTCGAGGTACTGGCGCGACGCATACAGCGTATAGACCGTCAGCTTCTGCAGCCGGTACTCGGGCAACACGCGCACGAGCGCGCCACTTGCCAGCGCCGGAACCGCGCTCGACATCGGCAGCGAGCCGATCCCGAGGCCGGCGCGCAGCGCACCGCCGAGCGCATCGGCGATGTTGACCTGAAAATCGGGCGGCGGCAGTTCGAACGTCTCGCGGCCGTTGGGGCCGTCGAGATGCCAGCGGTCGCGCGGAAACACGGGCGTGACGATCTGCAGGCAGGCATGCGCTTCGAGATCGCGCACGGTATGCGGCGTGCCGCGTTCCTTCAGATAGGCGGGCGACGCGCACAGTACGCTGTGCACATCGCCGAGCCGCTGCGATACCAGTCCCGAATCGGGCAACTCCGTCGAGCTCAGTTGCAGCGACACGTCGTAGCCTTCGTCGATGATGTCGGGCACGTGCTGCGACAGCGTGAGCTCGACCGCCACGGACGGATAGCGCTGCCGGTATCGCACGACCGCGGGCACCAGATATGCCTGGCCGAAGCTCGTCGTCGCGTGGACATGGAGCCGCCCCGACGGCTTCGCCTGCGCGTCGGCCGCCTCGGCTTCCGCTTCGTCGATATAGCCGAGGATGCGCTGGCACCGGTCGAGGTAGCGCTGTCCGGCATCGGTCAACGCGATGCGGCGCGTGCTTCGATTGAGCAGACGCGTGCGCAGATGCGTTTCGAGTTGGGCGACCGAACGCGATGCGTAAGCGGTGGTGATGTCCAGGCGCTGGGCCGCGCTCGTGAAGCTGCCCTCCTCCGCCACCCGGACGAAAATGCGCATCATCTGTAACGTGTCCATCGACATGTCCCCGGGATTGAAATCGCTTCGCAGCGGCACCCGCCCCGGCACGGGCCGGTCTGGCGCGAATTGTGCGGAACAGTACCGCAGCGATGCAGGCGTGTCCAGTTTGCCGTGTGCGGGGAAGGCGGACGATCGTTCACGCGACGGCGCACGCCCGAAGGGCGACCGCACCGGATGGGTGCAGGCCGCCTGGCGACGGCCTGCCGGGTCCGCATTGCGCGGGCCGCGTCGTGCTTGCTCGTGCTTACGCCGGGTCGAAAGGATTGCTCAGGACGATCGTGTCGTCACGCTCGGCGCCGGTCGTGATCATCGATACAGGCGCGCCCGCCACCGCCTCGACGCGTGCGATGAAATCCTGCGCGGCACGCGGCAACGCCGCACGTTCGCGCACGCCTTTCACGGTGCCGCGCCAGCCATCGAACCGTTCGTAGACCGGCTTCGCGCGCGACTGCGCATCGAGGCTGGCGGGCAGGTGGTCGACGCGTGCGCCGTCGAGTTCGTAGCCGACGCACAGTTCGATTGCGTCGAAGCCGTCGAGCACGTCGAGCTTGGTGAGCGCGAGGGAATCGATCCCGGAGATCCGGACGGCCTGACGCAACTGCGCGGCATCGAGCCATCCGCAGCGGCGCGGCCGGCCGGTGTTGACGCCGAATTCCTGGCCGCGCGCGCGCAGCGTTTCGCCGGTTGCGTCGGTCAGCTCGGTCAGGAACGGGCCGCCACCGACGCGCGTCGCATATGCCTTGGTCACGCCCAGCACGTGGCCGAGCCTGGACGCGCCGAGGCCCGTGCCGGCTGCTGCGGCCGACGCCACGGTGCCGGACGACGTCACGAACGGATACGTGCCCCAGTCGATGTCCAGCATCACGGCCTGCGAGCCTTCGAACAGGATGCGCTCGCCGCGGTCGGTCGCCTCGTTGAGGTCGGCCCACACGGGGCGCACGAACGGCAGGATCTTCGGCGCGACGTCGACGAGGGTCGCGAGCAGCGCGTCGCGCGAGTATGGCTCGAGCCCCAGCCCGCGAAACCACGCGTTGTGATGATCGACCAGCACGTCGAGCTTCTCGGCTAGCCGGCCCGGTTCCGCCAGATCGCCGACGCGCAGCCCGCGGCGCCCGACCTTGTCCTCGTAGGCCGGCCCGATCCCGCGCAGCGTGGTGCCGATCGGCTCGCGGCGTTGACGCTCCTGCGCCTGGTCGATCGCACGGTGGATCGGCAACACCAGCGTCGCGTTTTCGGCGATCGACAGATTGTCCGGCGTGACCGACAGCCCGAGCTCGGCCATCCGCGCGATCTCCGCGAGCAGCGCCTCCGGATCGAGCGCCACGCCGTTGCCGATCACGCCGCGCTTGCCGCGCACGATGCCGCTCGGCAGCAGCGCCAACTTGTACGTCTTTCCGCCGACGACCAGCGTATGGCCCGCGTTGTGGCCGCCGTTGTAGCGCGCGACCAGATCGGCCTGCGCCGCCAGCCAGTCCACGACGCGCCCCTTGCCTTCGTCACCCCATTGGGCGCCTACTACGACCACGTTCGCCATGTTCCATGCTCCATGTGAGAAATCCAGACACGTATTCAGGCCGCATCGCCCGTTTGTGTGCCATATTGGCGGAGCTGGATCGCATGATCAAACGATTAAATCTGAGTATTCGCGTGAGTAAATTTCACGCGAAATGAGGAAATGGCCCGACGACTCCCACCGTTGAATTCGCTGCGCGCGTTCGAAGCCGCGGCCCGGCTCGGCAGCTTCACGCATGCCGCCGACGAGTTGTGCGTGACACACGGCGCGATCAGCCGGCACGTGCAGCAGCTCGAGACATGGCTCGGCCGGCCGCTCTTCGAACGGCACAACCGGCGCGTCGAGCTGACGGATGCCGGCCGAGCGTATCTCGCCGAAGTCGGCGCATCGTTCGACCGGATCGCGCTCGCCACCGCGCAGCATTTCGGCCACGCGCAGCAGCGCGTGCTGCGCGTGAGCGCGCCCGCAACGTTTTCGCTGCGATGGCTCGTGCCGAAACTGTCGTCGTTCCAGGTCGCCCATCCGGCCATCGAGGTGCGGCTGTCGACGTCGAACGAGCCGATCGAGAAGTTGCGCGACAAGGTCGACCTGATCGTCCGCGGCGGTCCGCAGACGATCGACGGCTATGTCGCCGACGAATTCCTGTCCGAAGTCCGGTTGCCCGTGTGTGCGCCGAAGCTGCTCGAGGGGCGACCGTTGCGCACGCCGGCCGATCTCGCCGGCTTCACGCTGCTGCATGCGGCGACTTATCCGGGCATGTGGCCCGAATGGCTCGCGGCGGCCGGTTATGCGAACCTCGTGCCGCGGCACTCGCTGACGCTCGAGCACTTCTACCTGACATTGCAAGGCGCGCTCGACGGGCTCGGCGTCGCCATGGGGCCGATCGCGCTCGTCGCGGACGACATTGCCGAAGGCAGGCTCGTGCAGCCGTTCAGCGAACCGGCGTTGCCGCCGTGGCGGTATTTCACTTATGTGGCGGCCGCACGTGCGGAGGACGAAGCCGTGCGCGCGTTCAAGGATTGGCTGAAGGCGACGGGCAGCGCAGCGACAGAAGTGCGGCACTGAACCGGATGGGCTGCGTTCTTATCCGGAGGCCCCCGCTTCGACAGCGCGTCCGATTTGCGTCGGCGAGCGGGACAGATGGTGAAGACCTTGCTGACGCAGCTTCCGCACGCTCCAAAAATATAGGATCACGAATCAATTGACGCAGACTTGCAGCCTGCATTTTTCACGGAAGCGCAGCGCATTTCCGTGGCACATGCGCCAGACCGCGGATCGAGCCGCGGCCTGGCGTGCGGGTGATGCTTACTGGCTTGCGCCGGCGGCTTTCTTCTCCGCGTTCTGCAGATTCTGCGGATAGTTCGGATCGTTGGCCGCCGGCTTGTAACCAGCGTCTTCGAGTTTCTTCAATTCGGCGGTGTTCTTCGCGCGCGCTGCCTTGTGTTCGGCTTTGCGTTTTGCCCGGGCTGCCTTGCGCGCCTCACGCTTTGCGGCCTTGGCATCCTGTGCGGCCGGTGCGCTGGCGTCGGTCTGCGCGAACACCGGAGCTGCCGAGCCGAAGAGGAAAGCTGCTGCCGTAGCAGCCAGCGTGAGTTTTCTGATCTGGATTCGCATCGCTGAACTCTCTTTTCTGATTGATTTCTGATTGATCACGGATTGAAAGCACGTCGAGATACCGCCCCCTGCCCCCGACCGGCCATCAGGTCACGATCAGGGCTTTTGCATCATAACCGTGTTGTGAAAAAAGTGGCGTCGTAACCGTAGTTCGAGGTAGACGTGTATGGGAAACACTGCATCGCAGGGGTTCGCTGTGGGTCCCGCGATCAGCGGCTGACAAAGGTAGCAACGGTGCATCGTTCGGCACTACGTGCGCGGTGCCCATGATCCAAGGTAACCATCCGGCGAACCGGATCGCTCCGGCAATACGACACAGCTTGTCGATAGGAGCGCGCTCCATTTCGATGCACGGTGCATTCGCACGTCGTCGCTGTTTCAACGATGGCGTTCGCGACTCGTCCGGCGTGATCGTCGCATCACAAGCGCGCCCACCACAGGAAGCGCTTGCCTGTGAACCAATGTCCCGCGCCATGGCACGCGAGTGTCGCGCTCTCCCATAAACGACCACGAATCACTCTGTGCCGAATTCCAGTTCACTCCTGGTACGGCGATGCAGTTCGACACGAACGATCGGGTAACCGCTCGATACGCGCATGGCTACCTGTTCGCTGCCCTTCCTGGCGGCTCGTCGAGCGCGGCGTGCGCTGGTGATGAGACATGCCGGCGCAGCGTCACCACGTCGATCGACGCTCGTTGCTCACATGCACGCATGAATGCCGTGCGAACCTTCGCCTATTCGGCCGCTGCGATTTCATCCACTGCCCACGTCGCGACGAGTCTTATGCCTGTGTGACCGCACAGACATGCGCTCCATCGTCCGGATTCTTCACAGCTTTTCCGTTCGATCAAGGGTGTCCCCGCACGGACTATCCGTGGAGACAGTCCGGTCACTTTATCGGTGAGCCTTTCCAGGACTCGACAGCTTTCCAGGGTGAGAATGTTCGGGATCCAGTCATCGATCGGATTACGGTGAGCTTCGTCGGCGGCTGGAACCTCACGTTCGGGACGATGCCGGAATTGCGATGGATGATCACCGGTGAAAGGTCTGGTTTTCCGCCGACCGGTGAATGGATCCTCATCTGTCGACCCCGGTAGCACAGCAATTTCGACGCGGTTCCAAAGGTAGAAAGTCATGAGGCTGGTGAGAGATCGTCCGGCCTCGGCAACGGTCGTCTTTGCATGATCCACAGGTCGCGGTTACAGATTCGTCGATGTATCTCCGTCGGAGACTTATCCGCGGAATGACTCGCACAGGCGTCGAAAAAATTGCTCGTCGCCAAATTCGAGCGATTTCTGACTGCTGTGACAGCACCGGTGATATCCAGGTGTCGAGTGCGATGGTGCTGGTCGACGGCGATTCCGATGAGGTGGGTCGCCAGCCCCGACCAATTTTGGGCCCCATAGCTGGGTACCTATATTCGGGAAACGTTGATTTCCTCCCATAAGTTTCTACGTTTGAGGGTTTGTGAGTAGGTACTCACATCCTCTGAGAGCCTTATCGGGCTTGAGACAACGTCGAACGGTGGATGCTCCACAGCATTTTGAGGCTCATTGCTGTGCTCGCTGACCGCATTCAGGTCAGTTTGGTAGCGGTTTATGGGGGTTGCTTTTTTGCACAGGCACACGTGTGTTTACATCTTTGGTAAACGACGTTTACTACTTTAACTACCTTTAGACGGCTCACAGCCTTATCTGGTAAGGGTTTGACCGATGTTCGGTACCCATTTATGGGAGCACAGGTGGAAGGGGCTGGGGGTTCAGGTCTGTGGATTTGGGGAATTGGGTACCGTGCTGTGGGAAATCGGGGTTGTGGATATGGGGCGCACGTAGACGGTTATGGGATTTTGCCCCGAAAGTGCTTCAGGTAGCATGCTATGGGGAAATGTTTGGGTAGCGGTTTATGGGGGGCTTTTTCGTACCGGCCGATGAATGTAGGCACAGCGTTTTATGTGGGGTTGCCTGTTATGGGGACACACACAGGTAGCTGGATATGGGGCTTGTTTGGCGCTTGCTGGCTTGGTATCGCGCGCTGCTTCTGTGGCACCGTCCCATAAACAGTATCGCCGGCATTCACAGGTAACCCTCTATGGGGAAATCTGAGGGTAGCCGTTTATGGGAGAGATTTCGGTCGTGAAGGCTCGCACGAAGACAAAAAGCAAAGCCGACACCTCTTCACAGGTACCCATTCATGGGAAGCCCTAAAGGTAGCTCGTTATGGGAGGGAAAGCGGACCGTGTTGCAAAGCACCATGAATCGCGTTTGCTGATCCATTTCCGGCCGATTGCTTCCCATGAATGGGTACCTTCGGCCCGGCAAATCCCGTGCCGGATCTGGCTGCCGGATCCGACAGGTAGCTGGTTTTGGGAAGGGTTTTGGCATGAAGGTATATGGATATGGGAATCTGCAACAGCCTGAAAATATAATTTTTCCCTTTATTGACAAGCATTTAGAAGTGACATTGCAAGTAACGCTGGAGAAAGAGGCATTGCTCGTCAGCGGGAAAAGGTATAAAGTCAGCCCCCAACAAGGTCACCTTATCCGGACATCACGATGCCGCGCAAGCCCGCAATCAAAGGCTCCGACAAGCAGGTTTCGCTATTTCAGACGCCCGAGCCTCCCGATCTGTTGCGCAAGGCGGTCCAGGCAATTCATATCGCTCCGAAGTCCGGAAAGATCGGTTTGCAGCAGCGCAAGATGTTCAGCTCGCTGATCAAGAACGCGCTTCGCCAGGAAGCGTTCGAGCCGGGGCGGACCAGTTTCTCGATCTCGATTGCGGCGTTGTCGCACGAGAGCGGGCTGAACAGCAACAACACGAAGTACGTGAAGGACACGGTCAACTCGCTGATCAGTACCGTCGTCAACTGGGACTATCTCGCTGCGGATCGCTCGACGGTATGGAAGGCGTCAGGCCTGCTCGCCGGCGCCGAGCTCGAGCAATCGGTGTTGAAGTACAGCTTCTCCGACCAGATTCGCAGCGAACTGCTCAATCCGGAGATCTACGCGCTGATCGATATGCGGATCGCGCGCGAGTTTCGGCGATCGCATTCGCTCGCGCTGTGGGAAAACACGGTGCGCTACGAGGGGATCGGCATCACCGCGAAGATTCCGCTGCCGAAATTTCGCGATCTCATTCTCGGCCAGGACAAGGCATCCCAATCGTACAAGGAGTACAAGCTCTTCAAGAGCAAGGTCCTGGTGCCGTGCATTCAGGAGGTGAACGAAGTTTCCGACCATACGCTCGAGCTGATTGAACACAAGTCGGGCCGCAGCGTGGAAGCCGTTCAGTTCAAGGTGACGCGCAAGCCGAGCGCGGATACGGTCGAGGAAGGCGACGCCAAGAACGAAGCGCTGGTCGAGGAAGTCGCGAAGTTCGGCATTCCGCGCTCGGAAGCACGCCGGTTGATCACGCAGTACGGCGTGCAGCGCATCAAGGCGGCGATCGCCTATACGCTCAATCGGACTACGAAGAAGAACGCGGCGCCCGTCGACAATGTCGCCGCGTATTTCCGCAAGGCGCTGACGCACGGTTATACGCTGGCCGACGGGCAGGGCACGGAGGCGGCCGCGCCGGCAAGGGAATCCGCGCAGAGCAAGCAGGAACAGATCCGCGACAAATACCTGGCCGCGAAGGTCGATGAAGCCGGTGCGTATTTCCGCGAGCTGGAGATCGACGACCAGACCAAGCTGATCGAACGTTACAACGAGACGGTTGCCGGTTCGAAGGATCTCACGCTGTCGCCGAAGAAGAAGGCCAGCAAGCTGGCGCAGACCAGCTTCTTTCGGTGGCTGGCGCTCGACACGTGGGGCGAACCGACCTCGGACGACCTGCTGGAATTCCTGCTGAAAAGCAGTCTCGCGACCAACTGATCAAGGCCTCGCAGCCAGTATGCGCGGTGCGCCGGATATTATTCGGCGGCGCCGCGCAATGCAGGAGCGGGGCCTTTGCTTTAGGCGCTTACTTTTGCGCTGCTGAAGCCAGTTCGGCAACGTATGCGTCGATGACGGTCTTGAGCCGGTCGGCAAGCGCCTCCTGGTGGGACGCATCCACGCCTTTGAGTTGCAGATCCAGACGCCCGTCCGGATACGTCTTCAACTGACCGATCGCGCGCGATTCGAGCGCGAAATCGTGGCGAACGCTGTAGCGCGTGCGCCCCGTCTTCTTGTTGCCGTCGCTCTGCGCACGCAGGAAGTTCTCGAGATCGCGCACCGACTTCTTGCGGTCCATCACGGCCGTGAGCAGACGGTCGGCGGCCGGTTCGCCCAGGCGCTCGAAAATCAGCTTCAGGAAATACGCCGCCTGCAGGCCGACCACGTCGTTCGCGCTGGCCATCCGCTCGAGCAGCGTGTTCGGCAGTGCGTTCAGCGACAGCGTCTTGCTGATCGATGCCTTGTCCTTGCCGATCTTCTCCGCGAGCGTGTTCTGGTCGGGGAAGACCTTTTCGTCGAGAAGACGCTTCCATGCGACCGCGTCGTCGAAGATCGTCTGGCGTTCGTGGTCGTGGTTGGCGCGATACGCGATCGTATAGAGCTGCTCGGGCGTGTGATCCGTACGGAACGTCGCGTTGATCGTTTCGTCGCCGTTGATGCTCGTCGCGCGCAGCCGGCGTTGCCCGTCGATCACGACGAGCTTGCCGGGGAATTGCGGGAGCCGCGTGACCTTGATCGGCTCGATCTGCCCTTCCCGCTTCAACGTCAGTGCGAGTTCGTGCAGGCTCGATTCCGAATAGAACACGCGCGGGTTGAACGGGTTCGGGATGCAGTCCTTGACCGCAACCCTTTGCGGCGCGCCGAGATCGGGGGCATCCGCGGGTGCCGGTGCGCTCGGAGCGGCGGTGGTCGTGGTTTCGACAGCGATATCCGATGCCGGAGGCACCGGCTCGGGCAGCCGCGTTTCCAGCGCCGCGTTTTCCTGCGCGAGCCCGCGCAGCAGGCCGGCGGCGAGATGAAGATTGCCGGTCGGCTTCTTGTCTTTCGAAGTGTCTTTAGCCATGAGCGGCTCCGGTCGCGCGCGTCGATGCGATGTATTGGGCCATTTCCGTGACGAGCCTTTCGATCTCTGCGCGGGCTTCCTTCAGCCCCTTCAGGTACCGGTTGTGATGATGGATCGTGGTGCCGAGCGCGAACGTCTGACGATAGACCTCGCGTTGCGCGATCTGGCTGTCGAGCAGATGCTCCCCTATTTCTTCAGCTCTTAGAATTTTTAAAATTTCTTCACGCATTTTAGTTTTTCCATTGACGCTATTCAGCATCAGCGCAGAAGAAAGACTTGGGTTACGAACGGCGCGCATCGACTCGATCATACGAATCATCGCAACGGTGCTGTACAGATCGGCCGGCGATGGGGACAGCGGCACGAGGCAGAAATCGGCGACTTCGAGCACGGATGCGATGCGGGGATCCTCGAGGTTGCCCGGACAATCTACGACGATGACGTCGAAGTTTGCATCCTGCTTCTTGATCTCGCCACCGATGCCGCGGCCGGCGGGTGCCAGCGACAGTACCGTCATCGGAAGTGTGTTTTCTCCGCTCGTGACCCATCTGACCGACGTGCCCTGAGGATCGGCATCGATCAATGCGACCTTGTTGCCGCCAGCCTCGAAGGCCGCTGCGATATTGACGGAGATGGTGGTCTTTCCAGTCCCACCTTTTTGATTGCTAACGGCGATCTTGAAAGCCATTAAAGTTCTCCACGGAGTTTTTCGTAATATATGTAGTTGCTATCGAAATGTCCAGAAAAAGTGTTCGATGACGATATGAATTTGTAGATCGAGGTGGTTGTTACGTGACAAGCGGGCCGGATGGCTAGCTATCTATCTTGTTGTTTTGAATTTATAAAAGTCGATGTTTCTTTGTCGAACTGCTAATAAGAAATTTCTCTTAAGGAAAGTCCGCGCGAGTTCGCAGCAAAAAGATTCTCAAGTCTCGGATTTCGTGAATGGTCTGAGTGTTGTTTTGGGAATGTTGCTGTGATGACGTGACCGTTCGACAGTAGGTGATGCGGCTTTGCGCAGTTGTCACGTGACAAGTCGGGTGTCCCGAGGCATCGATGCGTGTGAACCAGTGATATCCCGATCGTGGCTGTGACTTTAGGACTCTCGGATTCGCTCTTCATTCCAGGATATGGTCGCCGGCCAGATGCTAAGAATGCGGTCATGAGCGATTGTCACGTGACAACTGACACGGGAGACTGGTTTCGATGTGGATCGCAGTAAATTTGGACGCGTTCGCTATAGCGGCGATGGGACTGGCAATTCGCTTCCGACCCACTACCGGAGACCGCGTTGATCGCCGGAGATTCGAGTTGGGATTCGTGGGAGATGGGGACCCGAGTTGTCACGTGACAACGGCACTAGCTTAGTGAGCCGAATAACCTACGTCGAAACGACAAACCTGACTCGCGCGCCACGATAGCCGGCGCACTACAAGAGCGACGGGCGCTGGGCCTTGATGACCGGAATTGGTCATCAAGGCCCAGCGAGCGGTATCAGCGGCCACGGCCGCTAGAAGCCCTGGAGGATGGGTCGGTAGATATTTTGACCGGCGATATGACCCCATTTAAACGGGGTGCGTGCCCTATTGGCTCACTATTGTTCGGGGTAGGGGAGAGTAGTGTTCGTTGGACTGCCTGTGTTGAGCGAGACGATGATCGTGATGGTTCGTCGTGAAGAGCCTCTGGGTGCCTGTATTACATTTCAATCTGGCCCGACCCGGGCGAACAGCAACGTCGCAGCGCATGCTCGTGAAACATTCCTGAAAAATGGGGCATCTCCGTAAACCCTTGTCAGGCAATGGGTTGCGGCATCTTCTTCATGTTGTTTCACGCAAAACACATCAGATTTGCCATGTAAATGGGGGCGTATGAAGATGGTGCGAAAAATTGGCTTCTGGCAAAGGTAATTCAGACGCAGATGTGTTGTCTGAAATGTGTTTCGTAGTGTTTGGTACGTATCTGTGCGATTGCCTGCGAGCCGTCTGCTTGGCTGAGTGCTCGCGACATGCCTGGCGTGAATCCACGGCGCGCTCATGTGGACTCGTTCATGTTGAGTTGTCACGTGACAACGTCGTTCTTCACCGCAGCAGGATTGTGAAATTACTGCCCTTGGTGCGATCGAAATACCTTGATCCGATATTGGATCGACGAGTCGCGTCACCGACCGATTTTCTATGGCCGGGCCGCTTTTCGAAGGGGAGGGAGATAGGGCCGATGGGCGCGGGATCGATTTTGAAGTGCTTGGTCAGCGGCAGCTATGGGGGCGCGCGACGCCGGGCCTGCATTGACCGCCCGTCGCCCGTAGGCTGAATTTCCAGTGGGCGGCTGAAGCACTTTTCCGTCGAGCCGATTGCCGTTGACGACGTGCCCGCTACCTTGCGTCACTCCGTGACGGAGCGCACATTTCCGCCGCGCTTCTCCAGAGCGGAAGCGCGGCGGCGGGCAAACCTACTTCGTCACCTGCGTTGTGCACAGCTGCCATCGACGCAATTTCGCTGCTGGCTTCTCTACTTGTTCATCAACCGTACGCCACCACTGTTCGCCGCGATGCGGTTCGTTCAAATCGAGCCGCTCGCCGATCCTGGGCGTCGACAATCCTGCGCCTCGCACCATGGCCAATGCGGTGACCCGCTCGAACGGTTCTTGCCACCGGTGCATCGCGAGATCGAACGTGCCGTTGTGAATCGGTATCAGCGTACGGCCGCGCAGATCGATGTGTGCCTGCACGGTTTCTTCCGGCTGCATGTGCACGTACGGCCATTGCGCGTCGTACGCGCCGGTTTCGATCAGCGTCACATCGAATGGCCCCAGGCGTTCGCCGATGGCCCGGAAGCCATCGAAATACCCGGTGTCGCCACTGAAGAACACACGCAGGTCGTCATCGACGATGACCCACGACGCCCATAGCGTGCTGTTGCCATCGAACAGGCTCCGCCCGGAGAAATGCTGCGCCGGTGTCGCGGTCAGCATCAGCCCGTCTACGTCGATGCTTTGCCACCAGTCGAGCTGGCGTACCTTTTTCGCGTCGATACCCCAGTCGATCAGGCGATCGCCGACACCCAGCGTCGTGACGAACACGTCGGTGGTGGCCGCGAGCGCCAGCACCGTGTCGCGGTCGAGGTGATCGTAGTGATCGTGCGAGAGAATCACGCCGCGCAACGGAGGAAGATCCTCGAGTGCAATCGGAGGGGCATGAAAGCGCTTGGGGCCGAGGTGCCGAAATGGCGATGCGCGCTCGGCAAACACCGGATCGGTCAACCAGAACTCGCCACGAAGCTTCAGCAGCAGCGTCGAGTGCCCAAGCCGGTACAGGCTCCGGTCGGGAGCAGCGTCGAGTTGTTCCCGAGTCAGTGAATCGATAGGCAGAGCGCCGGTCGGCGTGGTGTTGCGCGGTTTGTTGACCAGCATGTTCCATGCGATCCCGAGCGTCTTGCCGAAACCTTCAGTCGGCCGCGGAGCGACGTTGCTGAAGCGTTCGCCGGTATGTTGCGGCGACCCACTGGACAACGCGCGGCCACGCCTGGCGGCAGCGAAACCCAGAACGCGATGAAGGAAAACGAGAGGCGAAGCCATGTCGATTCGTCCGGAAAGAAAAGTACACCGAGCAGTGTAGTTTATCCCTGGGAAAAGTAAACTCGGCGGTGTAAAATTTTTGTATGGATACGAGTACTTCTCCTTCGCGCCTGACCGATCGAAAACGCGCGGCGATCATCGACGCGGCGATCGAGGAATTCCTCGCGGCGGGCTACGACGCAACCAGCATGGATCGCATCGCTGCGCGCGCGGACGTGTCGAAACGCACCGTCTACAACCATTTCCCGAGCAAGGAAACCCTGTTCGCCGCGATTCTCCATCAGCTATGGGATGCGACCCGGACGGCCAGCCCACCTGCCTATTGTCCGGACGTCCCGCTGCGCGAGCAGCTGCTCGCCCTGCTGGACCGCAAATTGCGCCTGTTGAACGACGAAGCGTTTCTTGCGCTCGCACGCGTCGCGATCGGCGCGGCCATTCATTCTCCGGAGCGTGCGCGCGATATGGTCGAACGCCTCGGCGAACGCGAAGAAGACCTGACGGTCTGGATTCGCGCGGCGGCGGCGGCCGGCCGCCTGTCGGTCACGGATCCCGTATTTGCGGCTCATCAGCTGCAAGGCATCGTGAAAGCTTTCGCGTTCTGGCCGCAAGTCACGATGGGCCAGCCACCGCTTGGCATGCAGGAGCAGCAGAGGCTTGCCGAATCCGCGGCCGACATGTTTCTTGCGTACTACGCGTGCCAGGACGCCGACGCTGCGTGACTGGCCGTGCGTCGATCGACCCAATGCGTGTTTTATCGGCAGCCTCGAAGATGCGGTAGTCCGTAACTGACGAACGCATGATGAATACGGAACCGGACCGCGCATGTCGACGTAACCCGTCCCGAACCCGACCGGTGCCTATGCAGCAGAACGCGAGTGAACCCACATGAAGACGCTGTTGATCGTCTACCACACGATGACTGGCGGTACGCAACAGATGGCCGAAGCGGCAGCGAGCGCCGCGCGCGAGCAATCCGGCGTGGAAGTGAAGTTGCAGCGTGCGGACGCGACGAGCGCGGACGATGTGCTGGCCGCCGACGCGTACCTGTTCGCGACACCGGAAAATCTGGCTGCGATGTCCGGATTGATGAAGGATTTCTTCGATCGCTGCTACTACGCCGCGCTCGATCGCGTGAATGGCCGCCCGTATGCAGCGATGATTTGCGCGGGCAGCGACGGACAGAACGCACTGCGCCAGATTGACCGGATCGCGACCGGATGGCGGCTCAGGAATGTGGCGCCGGGCCTGATCGTCTGCACCCATGCGCAGACGCCCGAGCGCATCCTCTCCCCCAAGACGATCGGCAGCGAGGATCTCGCGCGCTGCGCCGAAATCGGTGCGGGTCTTGCCGCAGGGCTGGCGCTCGGCGTGTTCTGATCGACAGCGATCGAACCCGCCGAAGTGGCGTCACTGCCGTCGCAAGCGCGCGCCGGGGAGCCGATACCTCCGACGCGCAAATCCCGCGGCGATACCCATCCCGCACCCTGCTGCAGTGCGCACGACCGACGCGTCAGTCCTCTTTGACCGACACCATTGGCTGATGATATTCAGGCCACAGGTTTTTCACGAGGTCACGCGACGCGCCATACGCATAACAACTGTCGATCTTCAGCGGTTTTCCTTCGCTGTCGCGGTCATTGAGCGGGGACGTCCGTACACCGACCATCGTTTGATAGGCCGTCGTGGCAACCGGACCGAGAATTTCCTTTAGATGCGTACAGGTGTCGCAAGACGGCAGACGTTTGCGGATCTCGCTGTTCCAGCCGGCGCCGATACGCAATCCGACGAGCGCCTGCAGCGAGTCGCCGCCCCCCGGACATTGCGCATACGGATGCGACCTGATGAACGTGGATACCGCGCGCACGATCATGTCGACGTCGAAAACCAGCGTGACGCCGAGATCGTGAATCGGGGCCAGCGCCACGACGGTGCGCGTGCCGCCCGGCGGCGTGAAGTCGCTTGTCTTGCGGTCGGCGAGACAGGCCGTTACTTCGAACAGGCCGTCGCTGCGCCGATAGCCGCGCATGTCGATCTGTCGATGGTGAATTTCTTCGCGGGTCATGCCGTCGTGGGGAATGTCGTGTCGGGAATCCATGTATTCGCTCCGCTTCGTACGACCGGGGCCTCTTTGCATTCGATAGCGATGTCGTCGGCCGGCGGCGCCATCGCGACCCTCCGCGACAGGCAGCCGCCAACGTCGATCCGGCCATACTACGCACTTTCCGGCACGGTCGTACGATCGAAGATCGGTGCGGACGCAACCAATAGGATGCCGGTAACGAGCACTGTGCACACTGGTGCGTTGCATTCATCGCACCGTGAAATCCGGCCTCCCCGGATAGCGCAGGTCCGCAGCCGCGAACGTCTTCGTTCCCTGTACCGACGCTCGCATCCCGTAGTGTGGAATAACGTATGTATGGCGCGGCCCGAATATCGAAGCCCGGTCTCACTGAAAACGACACTACGTAACGCGTGTATCGATCGCGCACGAAAACGCCGCCATAATGCGCACCACGACCGTGTGGACACGTTGTCCGCTGCCGGAATCCGTCGAATGCGAACCGGTGAGTCAACCGACTGCCGCGCGTACCGGTATACTTCCACTCCTGCCTTCTCCGGCATCGTGGCCGGGTGCCTGAAACAGCGGTGGGTGCGATGCGGCCCCGCAGCGTATGTTCCGCGTCGGCGGCAGACGGGCCGCAGGCAATGCGGCGAAGCGCCGATGTGCGGAATGGCTGCACGAACCACACCTTATATTCCTGGTGGATTGAATTTATGGGTTTTGAACAACTTGCCGAATTGCGGGCGCAGCTCGCAGCAAAGGCCAAGCAGGAGCGCAACGCGAAGCGTCCGGCTACGCAGACGGACGCCGGCGCGAAGCCGAAGTCCGGCGACCGGCCGGCTCGTGGGGCCAAATCGGGCGCCGGTGCCGGCGCCAAAGCGGCGGCCGGCGCGAAGCCTGCTTCGGCGAAACCGTCGACGCCGGTCGATCCGGTCATCGTCGCGATCGGCAAACTGCAGCGCCGGTTCCCGCGCGCATTCCCGAAGAATCCGGCCCCGAAAGTGCCGCTGAAGGTCGGCATCTGGGAAGACCTCGCCCGCGAGGCGCAGGCCGTCGGTCTGAACGAAGCCGAACTGCGCGATGCGATGTCCACGTGGTGCCGCGGCAACCGCTACTGGTCGTGCCTCGTCGAAGACGCGGTGCGCGTCGATCTGCAGGGTACCGAAGCAGGACGCGTGACGCGCGACGACGCAGCGCGCGCGCGCCGCCTGAAGTCGCGCCGTCCGGGCAAGGGCGCCGGGCAACCGGCGAAGGGTGCACCGCAGCAGCCGCAGGCCGAAGTACAGGCCGATGCCGCCGCGCCGCAACCTGCCAACACCGAGGCACCGGCCGACGCAGCCCCGCAGGCCGAGCAGCAAGCCACCGCGAGCGAGTAACGCGCGATGCGTCGCCGTGCGATTGCGCGGCGACGACCTGCATGCCCCGCCATGCAGCGAATCACAGGACGGACCGATCTGCCCTTACCCGGGCAGGTCGGCGCTGTCTTCGCCGGCAGCACTGCCCGTTCGCCGGTCATTCCCCCTCCGCCACTGAACCGCCAACGACCGCACGACGAAAGCGCGTGAACGGACGTCGGTTGCGTACTGTGTCGTCCCTATCGCGCGAGTAGCGAGACCGGATATCGATTGCGAGCGCCGGGTATGACGAATTCATGGACGTTTCACCTAAATGATTCGTTTTCCTAAAATAATGATGAGCGGGCTATAGATTCCTTTGACCCATCGCGAAGGAGGCGCCGGATTCGCACTTGTCTATGCATGTCGGGCACGAAACGCCGACTTCGTTGCAGAACCGACGAGACGAGACGGACTAGCACATTGTTGCCGCCGTTCTCCAGTCGGTTGGCGAGCCGCGAAGCAACCGCGATAATCTCGCGTGCCGACGCTCATTGCCGAGAACGCCCGACACGACAGGAACGTGAAAGCCTGCATGGTTTACCTCGGGTTCCGCGCAATCGAAAGTATTCGGCAAGCCGGATGTGCTGCGGCGTCACGCGAAGCCCACCGATTCCCTACACGGACACAACGCCCGCATCATGAATCCCAGACACTCAGCGATTCTCGTCGCGCTCGTTGCCGCCGCGCTGTTCGGCGCTGCGACGCCGCTCGCCAAGGCATTGATCGGCGCGATGTCGCCGTTCATGGTCGCCGGCCTGTTCTATCTCGGCAGCGGGATCGGCCTGGGTATCGGAATCCTGCTGCGCGGACTGCGCAGTCGCCGCACGCCGGCCGACGCTGCCGCGCCGCTGCAACGGACCGACCTGCCGTGGCTGGCCGGCGCGATCGCGGCCGGCGGCGTGGCGGGCCCGGCGCTGTTGATGCTCGGGCTGTCGAGCACGCCGGCCGCGACGAGTGCGCTGCTGCTCAATCTCGAAGGCGTGCTGACGGCCGTCATCGCGTGGGTCGTGTTTCGCGAGAACGTGGATTTCCAGGTGTTTCTCGGCATGGTGGCGATCGTCGCGGGCGGCACGCTGCTGTCGTGGGTGCCGGGGCGCGCGAACGTGCCGATCGGCGCGCTGTTGATCGCCGGCGCGTGTCTGTGCTGGGCGATCGACAACAACCTGACCCGCAAGGTCGCCGCGAACGATGCGATGGTCATCGCGTGCGCGAAAGGCCTGATCGCCGGGCCGGTGAATATCGGCATCGCGCTCGCGACCGGCGCGGCGCTCCCTGCTGTTCCGGCCACGGCCGCCGCGATGCTGACCGGTTTCGGCGGCTACGGGATCAGCCTCGTGTTGTTCGTCGTCGCGCTGCGTCATCTGGGCAGTGCACGAACGGGCGCGTATTTTTCCGTCGCGCCGCTGTTCGGCGTCGTGCTGTCGCTGCTGATCTGGCCGGCGCTGCCGTCGGCCACGTTCTGGATCGCGGCGGCGTTGATGGCGCTGGGTATCTGGCTGCATGTGCGCGAACGGCACGAACACGCGCATGCGCACGAACGGCTCGAGCACACGCATCGGCATCGGCACGACGAACATCATCAGCACGCGCACGACTTTCCGTACGACGGCGACGAACCGCACACGCATCCGCATGTGCATCTGCCGATCACGCACAGTCACGCGCATTTCCCGGACATTCATCACCGCCATCGACACTGATCGCGCGGCGAACGAAGAACGGCGCCTGCCGCGTGCGGCATGCATCGCAAAGTAACCGTTTATGGGGACGTCGAACCTTGTGTGCGGCGGGTGATCGGCAGCCGGCTTCAGCCGTTTCAGTCGTTGGTCTGGATCAGCCGAATCAGCGAACCGTCCGGATCGATCAGCGCACCGACGGTACCGCCCCATGCTTCGCGTTTCGGCCGATGCGCACGCGGCCAGCCGGTCGCTTGCTCCGGAATGCCGGCAGCGAGCACCTCGTCGAAAAACGCGCCGACGTCGGCGAGCCGGAAGCAGCAGCTGAACCAGCTCGTGGCAGGATCGAGACCGGGGTGCGGGAAGAACTCCAGCAGTAGCCCGTCGCGCTTCAGGATCATCCAGCCGTCGTCGCGCCAGGTTTCGGCGAAACCGAGCTTCGCGTAAAACAGCGACGTCGTTTCGAAATCGCGTGACGGCAGGTTAGGGCTTGCGAGGTCGGCCAAGACGGTTTCTCCGGTGGGGTGTTGCGATCGGATGCATCGACGGGAAAGGATGCGGACGGGTGCGCATGGTCGGTCAAACGATACGGACAGGCAAGCCGTGCAGGCCGCCCGCATGATTATCTTCCGCGAGGAAAACAGAACCCGAAATCCTCGCAGCCCGGACATCCGGGGGCTGGCCCCGGCGGCAGGCCGAGCGATACGGCCACTTCCAGGGCGAGGAATTTCTTCCACCGGAGATTCGCGACGTTGCGCGCGGCGAGCGCGGGAAAATAGCGGTCGAGCATCGCGGATACCGCGCCGCGTCCGTCGAGGCCGAGATCGCGCCACAGGTGGTCGGGGCGCAGGCACGCATGCGCGATGATTGCGGCGACGCAGTCGGCATCGTCGTGCGCGACGGCAGGATGCGCGTCGCGCATCAGCAGCGTGTGCAGCGTCGCGACGAATTGCGCATGTGAGGGCGGCAGCGGCGCGACGGTGTCGATCGACACGAGCGCCGACGCATCGGCGGGAGGCAGGTGCGGAAACTGGCGGGCAAGCAGGCCGCTCAACCGAGCGGGAGACAGGCCGAGTAGCGCCAGTTCGTTGCGGCACGCGCGTGCCGCAACGAGTGCGCCAAACAGATGCGCGTCCGGGGAGTCGGCGTCGGCCGCCCCGGCGAGCAGCGATTGCAATACGCGTTCATGCGCGTGGTCGAGCGCGGACGTCATCGTGCGCGCCCGCACGTTCGACGAGCGCGGTAGCCCGCGCGAAGACGCGGCGAGCGACGCAGCGTCATTGCCACCGGGTCGGACACTTACTCGACGCCGACGATCACGCTCGACGCCTTGAAGATCGCGGACGCGGCGCTGCCGCTCGCGAGGCCGAGACGCTCGACGCTGTCGTTGGTGACGATCGCGACGATTTCGGTACCGCCTGCCGCCTTGATCACGACTTCCGAATTGACCGCGCCTTTCGCGACCGACGACACGGTGCCCGCGACGCAGTTGCGGGCCGATACCTTGCTGCTGTCGACGTCGACCATCACGATGACCGACGACGCCTTCACGAGCGCGAACGCCTTCGTGCCGGCCGCGAGGCCGAGCGACGCGGCGCTGCCGTGCGTGATCACGGCGACGATGTCGAGGCCGTCCTGGGTGCGCAGCGTGATTTCGTCGTTGACGGCACCGGGCTTGACGGCGCCGATCTGGCCGACGAATTGATTGCGGGCGCTGGTTCGCATGATGACTCTCCGGGGAAATGGGCCGCCCGGCGGGCGGCGGGCGAATGACGGAAACTGCGGACGAGTGTACCGGCAACGGCTGAGAAGCGCGACGCCGGCGTGGACATACCGGACATGCGAGATCGCGAACGGTCGTGCGGGGCGGCGGCCAACCGCCCGCATGCGGTGCTGCACTGCGGGACGGGTAGTCAGCGCGCTGCGTGCGCGGACGGCAACCTGGCTGCTGGCTCGAGTGGGTATAGACGCGGTTTCAGGCGCCGCGCCGGACGATCACTCGGCGCTGGCGGATGCGGCGCCCGGTGCATCCGCCGTCGCCGGCGTCTGCGGCGCGGCAGCGGTCGCCGCATCGCCTTCCCACCCGCCGCCGAGCGCGAGGAACAACCGCACCTGGTCCGCGGCGACCTGCCCTTCGGCCGCGGCGACCTGCGCGTGCACGCTGGTCAGCGTGCGCGTCGCATCGAGATCGGAGATGAACGATTCGCGGCCGGCCGTATAGAGCCGGTGCGTTTCGTCGGCGGAACTGCGCGCCGATTCGTATGCCGTGCGCAGTGCGTCGGTACGCTGCACGTCGGCCGCGTAAGTCGCGAGGCTCGACTGCGTTTCGCGCAGTGCGTTCAGTACGACGCCGTCGAAATGCGCGAGCGCACCGCCCGTCGCGGCTTCGGCTTCCTGCACGCGGGCACGCTGGCCGTTGACCGGGAACGACCAGCTGATCAGCGGTCCGAACGACCAGCGGTTGGTGGTCGACGAGAAGAGATCGCCGGCGATACCGACCGACCCGGCCGACGCGCCGATGCTGATCGATGGGTACAGCGCGGCGGTCGCGACGCCGATGCGCGCGGTCGCGGCGGCGAGCTGGCGCTCCGCTTCGCGGACATCGGGGCGGCGGCGCAGCAGTGCGGCGCCGTCGCCGATCGGAATCGGCTGGCGCAGCTTCGGCAGGCGCTCGCATTCGCCGACCGCCTTCGGCAGATCGGCGGGCGAACGCGCGAGCAGCGCGGCGAGCTGGTATTGCGCGATCTTGCGACGGCCTTCGAAACGCGGAATGTCGGCGGCCAGCGTGCGCACCTGCGTGACGCCGCGCGTCACGTCGGTCTGGTTGCCGCGCCCGGCATCGCGCAGCCGCCGCGACAGCGTCACGCGCTGCTGCTGCAGCGCGAGCGACTGCTTCGCGATCGCGAGCTCGTCGCCGGCGGAGCACGATTCGACGTACGCGCGCACGACATCGGCGACGACCGTGATGCGCGCCAGGTCGGCGGCGGCCTTGACGGCGTCGCTGTCCGCGCGCGCGGCCTCGACGCCGCGTCGCAGCTTGCCGAACAGGTCGAGCTCGTACGACACGCTGATGCCGACCGTGCCTTCGTTCACGACCGGCAGCTTGTTTTCGAGCAGATATTGCTCGGCCGATTCCTGCGCGCGCTGCACGGCGGCTTCCGCGCTGCCGGAGAAGCCGCCCTGCTGGTTCGCGACTTCCAGCGCCGCACGCGAGCGCGCGAGGTTGGCCGCGGCGACGCGCAGGTCGGTGTTCGATTTCAGCGCGCTGCGCACGAGATCGTCGAGGACGGGGTCGTCATACAGCTGCCACCAGTTGCCGGGCACCGCGTCGCGCGACACGAGCGTGCCGTTCGCGTCGTCGAGCGCATGATTCGCGAGCGGCGCGTTCACATACGCCTGCTGCGGCAGCGAGTAGTCGGGGCCGACGGATTTGCACGCGCCGAGTGCGAGCGCGAGCGGCGCGAGCGCCGCCGCGAGGCGCAGGCCGTGTCGCTTCATTGCGAGGCCCCCGCTGCGCTTGCGGGCGCGGGCGCCGCCGCCGCCGCGGCGGTCGAAGCGCCGGCGGCCGGCTTCGCGTGATCGTCGCGGCGCGTGTCGGTGCGCATCGCGACGGTCGCGGTGCGGCCGGCAATCATCCGGAAGTCGTCGGGCACCTCGTCGAGCGCGACCCGCACCGGCACGCGCTGCGCGAGCCGCACCCAGCTGAATGCGGGGTTCACGTTCGGCAGCAGGTTCGCGCCCTGCGTGCGGTCGCGATCCTCGATCGCGGCGACGATGCTCTGCACGTGGCCGCGCAACGGATGCGGTTCGCCCATCACGACGATGTCGACGGGCTGGCCGATATGGATGCCGCGCAGCTTGGTTTCCTCGAAGTAGCCATCGACGCGGAACGAATTGCGGTCGACGACCGACAGTACCGCGCGGCCGGCCGGCACGTATTCGCCGACGCGCGGCGCGCGGTCGTTCAGGTAGCCGTCGACGGGGCTCACGATCGTCGTGCGCCGCAGGTTCAGCTTCGCGGTGTCGAGCGATACCTGCGCATCGGCGACGGCGGCTTCGTCCTGCTCGACACGCGTGCGGCTTTCCTCGACCTGCTCGCTTGCCACGAGGTTGCCGAGCTGCAGGTTGCGCGCGTATTCGCGTTTGGCCTGCGCGAGCGTCGCGGTGCGTTGCGCGAGCGTCGCTTCGGCGAGCCGCTCCGCGAGCGTGTAGCGCGCCTGGTCGATCACGAACAGCACCTGGCCGCGCCGGACTTCCTGGTTGTCCACGACCTGCACGGCGGTGATGAGCCCGGACACGTCGGGCGCGACCTGGATCACGTCGGCGCGCACGTGCCCGTCGCGGGTCCACGGCGAGAACATGTAGTAGTTGATGATTCGCCACAGCACGAGGGCCGCCACGACGACGACGATCAGGGTGAGCAGGATCTGCCCTGCCGAGAGCCAGGTTTTTTTCACGATGAAGTAGCCACGAGATGGTGAGACACGATCACGACTGCGGCAAACACGAAGACGTAGATGCCGAGGTCGAAGATCGAACGGTGCCAGACGAGGCGGTAAAAGCCGACGCGCTCGAGCACCGCGCGCACGACGATGTTGATCAGGTAGGCGATCAGCATCAGCACGAGCGGAGCCGGCACGAATACGCCGAAGATGTCGATTTCGCCGATCATGGTCGCGGTCGGAAAGACAGGTTGGAAAGCGGGGTCATGCGCGGGCTCCGTCCGGCGATGCGTGCGGCGGCTGCGCGGACGCGGCCGGATACAGCGACAGGCGCAGGCCGACGAGCGCGTGCAACGTGTCACGCAGCCAGCGATGCGTTGCCGGTGCGGCCGGAAGTGGCGTCGCGCCGTCGTCCGGCGTTGCGGTGCCCGGCAGGTTGCGGCCGGCCACGCGCTGCAGCGCGTCGTCGATCGACGCGAGCAGTGCCGGCGGCGCGGGCTGGCGCGCGTTCGCGGCCGCGCAGCGGGTGTAGTGATCGGTCACGCCGGCCAGCACGCGGTCGATCGCATCGGGCACGTCGCCCGACAGCTTGCGGCGTGTGCGGCGCAGGTCGAGCGCGTTCAGCGCGATGCGCAGGTCGCGGAAGCTTTCGATCGACGGGTGGCGGTGATCGTCGGAGGCGCCCAGGCGCGGCAGCAGTTGCGTGACGCGATCGAGCATCCGCGACGCATGGTTGCGCTGGTCGTCGAGCGGCTGCGTCGACGCGGAACGCGCGACGTCCTCCCAGCCCGAGCGCAGCAGGCGCCGCACCGCGAGTTCCGCGCCGAACGGCCGCGTCGCACGCGTCCAGACATACGCGAACAACAGCCCGGCGACACCCGCGAGGTTGCTGTTCAGGAACACGAAGAAGTCGGCTTCGTATGCGCCCTGGATGCTGATGAAGGTGGCCGTGTTCACCGCGACGAGCATCGTCACCATGTTGAACTGCGGGCGCGGCAGCAATGTGCCGATCAGGATGAACGGCCCCGCGAACATCAGCACCAGCATCGGGAAGTCGTGCACGTGCGGCAGCACGGCGAACAGGTACAGGCCCGCAAACACGACGCTCGCGGCGGTGGCGAGGAAGAACTTGAACACCAGCGGCGCAGGCTCGTCGAGCGCGGCGAAGAAGCTGCAGGCGACGGCCACGAGCGTGACGGCGCCCGCGCCGTCGTGCCAGCCGGACTCGATCCACAGCCAGCACGCGAACACGATCGCGCCGACCACGGTCAGCGTCGAGAACAGCATCATTCCGCGATCGAAGAAGCGCTCGGTGCCGCCGAGCCGCCAGTGCCGGTAGCGCGGCTGCCAGATGCCCGACTCGTTCGCGATCAGCGCGCGCAGCGAGCGGCAGTCCTGCCAGATGTCGATGACCTGGCGCAGCCGCCACAGCGCGTTCGACAGCAGCGCGCCGTCCCAGCTCGTCAGCGCGGTGTCGGGCGGCTGCAGCGACGCGATGCGCGCGCGCAGGTTGTCCGCGACCGGATCGTCGGTCATCTCGCCGTCGGCACCGCCGGTGACGGCCGGCAGCGGCGCGTCGAACCACTTCGCGGCGTCGGCGAGCAGCGCGTCGAGCGCGGCGGGGCGCACGTGCAGGTCGCGCATCAGCGCGATCAGCGGATCGGCGAGCGACGACATCAGCGGCAGGAACAGCTGCATCCGGCCCGCGAGCGCCTGCGCGCGGGCCAGCACGCGCGGGTGCGCGTGGTCGTAGCTGAGCTGGCTCAGCAGGAATTCGAGGCCCGTGATGGTGGCGGCGAGGCGTTGCCGGCACGCGGACAGCGCCTTGCCGGCGAGATGCCCGGACAGCGTCTCGCGGCCGTAGAACGCGGCGTCCCGGAACCACGCGTCGGTGCGCTCGATCAGCGCCGGCGCGAGCCGGTTCGGGAACACGGCGCTGCCGACCACGCTCGCGCACACGATGCCGAGCACGATTTCCTCGGTCCGCGCGATCGCGACGTCGAAGATCGTCGACGGATCGGTCACGGTCGGCAGTGCGACGAGCGGCATCGTATAGCCGGCGAGCATGAACACGTAGCTGCGCGCGGTGCGGTCGGAGATCGCGAGGTAGAGCAGCGTGCCGCACCACGTCGCGACGATGATGCTGAACAGGAGCGGCGTCTCGACGAACGGCGGCACGAACAGAATCGCGGCGGCCGCGCCGAGCGCGGTGCCGAGCGCGCGATACAGCGCCTTCGAACGCGTCGCGCCGACGAACGGGTTCGACACGATATAGACGCTCGCCATCGCCCAGTACGGGCGCGGCAGCTGGAAATACAGGCCGAGGTACAGCGCCAGCATCGACGCGGCGAACGTCTTGCCCGAGAACAGCCAGTCGCGAAGGCTCGGATAGGTCATGACGCGGAATCGGCGGTGTGGGGCGGGCGCGACGCCGGATGGTGCACATCGGCCGCGTTGAATGCGTCGAGCACGCGCAGCGTCGCTTCGAGATCGGCGCGCGTAATGCCCTTGAGCACCTGGGCGCGCAGCACGCGCAGGTCTTCTTCCATCCGGGCGGTGACCGCGCGGCCGGCGGCGGTGAGCGAGATCGTTTTCGCGCGGCGATCGTGCGGATCCTCGTCGCGGCGCGCGAGACCGGCTGCGCACAGCTGGTCGAGCAGGCGCACGAGCGACGGCCCCTCGATGCCGACGTGTTCGGCGAGCGTGCCCTGGCGCACGCCTTCACCGAGGCGGCCGGCGATCAGCAGCGGCGTCGCGCAGGCTTCGGACACGTTGTAGGCGGTCAGCACGTCGTCGCTCGTGCGGCGCCACTTGCGGGCAGTGAGCACGAGCAGGCTGCTGACGGCGAGGCGGAGGTCGTGCAGATTGGTCATGGGCGAGATGATAGGGGCAAAATTATTCGATAGCAAACTATCGTTTTTTGTCACCCGGATGTCATGCGGTATGCCGGTATGCCGACCTGCAACGAGCAATTTAGGCGGGGCGCCGGGGATGGTCAAGCTGTAAGGTGGGGGCGGCCGCCTCTTGTGATGCACCGCGGCAGCGCAGCCGGCGGCCTGTGCCGTGCGTCAGGGTGTCAGGGCGTCAGGGTGTCGGCGCAGCGAACCCGGCCGGAACACCGGCCGATCGTGTCCCGGCCGCGCCGGATGCGCCGCACCATCCTGCTTTCCGCGCACGATTGCACTAGGACAATATTTTCGGGGTGTCTTTCTGAGCGACCATGCGGAAGCTACGACGGAGACATCGAGATGGGACGGACCGAGGTATCGGCGCGCTGGCACGACGCGATCGGCGCGGTGCACGGCATCGAGTCGAAATACAAGCGGCTCGTGAAGGCGATCGCCACCGACATCGAAAGCGGCGCGCTCGCACCGGGCGCGCGGCTTGCGCCGCAGCGCGACGTCGCGGCGAGCCTCGGCGTCAGCGTGCAGACCGTCACCAATGCCTACAAGGAACTCGAAAGGCAGGGCCTGATCCGTTGCGAGGTCGGGCGCGGCAGCTTCGTGGCCGCGCGCGTGACCGAATCGATGTCGAACTACATGCTCGATACGGCCGAGCGCGAACTGGTCGATTTCTCGATCGCGCGCATCGTGCACACGCCCGAGCACGATGCCGCGTGGCGCGCCGTCTGCGCGGCGCTGGCCGGCGCGGACGACCAGCCGTGGATCCGCTCGTTCCGGCCGATCGCCGGCCTGGACGCGCATCGCGAGGCCGGTGCCGCGTGGCTCGCGTCGCTGAACATGCCGGTGCATCCCGAATCGCTGCTGATCACGAACGGCGCGGCGCACGGCATCTTTCTCGCGCTCGCGTCGATCGTCGGGCCGGGCGACACGGTGCTGTGCGAAAGCCTGACCGACCATGGCGTGATCGGCTCCGCGAACGTGCTCGGGTTTACGCTGAAGGGGCTGGAGATGGACGAGCACGGCATCCGTCCCGAACATTTCGAGGAAATGTGCGACGGCGAGCGCATCAGCGCGCTCGTGTGCACGCCGACCCTCAATAATCCGACGGTGTCGATGATGTCCGATTCGCGGCGCAAGTCGATCGCGCGCATCGCGTCGCGCTACGGCGTGTACGTGATCGAGGACGATGTGTACGGCCCGCTGCCCGCGAAGACGGCCACGCCGATCGCGAGCCTGATTCCGGAGCTCGGCTTCTATTGCACGAGCATGACGAAATCCGTGCTGACGGGGCTGCGCACCGGCTATCTCGCGATGCCGAGACGGCTCGCGCTGCGGGTCGAGAGCGTGCTGCGCGTGAGCAGCTGGATGGCGACGTCGCCGATCGCGGAGATCGCGACACGCTGGATCGCCGACGGCACCGCGCGACGGCTGGTCGAGCTGCAGCGCCAGCGGCTCGCGGTGCGCCAGGACATGGTGAAGGCCGCGCTCGGCCCGTATGTGCTCGGTGCGCACCCGAACGCGCTGTCGACGTGGCTGCGCGTGCCCGACTACTGGCAGGCGGACCGGCTCGTGCGCGAACTGCGCACCCGCAAGATCGCGGTGACGTCGCCCGACCCGTTCCTCGTCGGCAGTACGGAGCGGCCCAATGCGGTGCGCGTGTGCATCGGCGCGGAGACGACGGATGCCGCGTGCAACGCCGCGCTCGAGACGATCGCGGGCGTGTTCGAGCAGTATCCGCACGTGCACGATTTTCACTGAAACGAAGCCGGCGTCGCGGCGGCGACGCACAATGTATCAGGACATTCGAAAGCGCAATTTGGAACATTAGACTGGATCGCACCACATCAATGAGGCGCGCGTTCCATGTCCTTCCTGTCGCTGTCCGACGTCTACCGCGCGCGCCGACGCATCGCCGGGCATGCGCGTGTCACGCCGCTCGTCGCGTCCGCCGCGCTGTCCGCGCGGGTCGGCGCGCCGGTTCATCTGAAACTCGAAACGCTGCAGCCGACGGGCAGTTTCAAGCTGCGCGGCGCGACCAACGCGCTTGCCGAACTCGCGGAGCAGCGGGTGACGCGCGTCGTCACCGCGTCGACCGGCAATCACGGCCGCGCGGTGGCGCATGCGGCGCGCGCGTTCGGCATCGAGGCCGCCGTCTGCATGTCGTCGCTCGTGCCGGCGAACAAGGTCGACGCGGTGGCCGCGCTCGGCGCGCGGGTCGTGATCGCCGGCAACAGCCAGGACGACGCGCAGGCCGAGGCGCGGCGTCTCGTGCGCGACGAAGGCTACGCCTACGTGCCGCCGTTCGACGATCCCCGCATCATCGCGGGGCAGGCGACGATCGGCATCGAGATGCTCGAGGCGTTGCCCGATGCGGGCACGCTCGTCGTGCCGCTGTCGGGTGGCGGACTCTTCAGCGGCGTCGCGTTCGCCGCGAAGGCGATCCGGCCCGCGATCGAGGTGGTCGGCGTGTCGATGACGCGCGGCGCCGCGATGCACGCGAGCCTCGCGGCCGGGCGACCGGTCGACGTCGACGAGCAGCCGACCCTCGCCGATTCGCTCGGCGGCGGCATCGGCCTCGACAACCGTTACACGTTCGACATGACGCGCGCGCTGGCCGACGACGTCGTGCTGCTCGACGAGCCGGCGATCGCGCGCGGCATCGCACACGCGTATCGCGAAGAGCGCATCGTCGTCGAAGGCGCGGGTGGGGTCGGCATCGCCGCGCTGCTCGACGAGCGGATCGCGCGTCGCGATCCGGCCGGCCCGATCGTGGTGGTGGTGAGCGGCGCGAACATCGACATGGACGTGCATCGCCGGATCGTTTCGGAGAACTGATATGACCCATCCCGTCACGCTGCTCGGACAGGCGCAATTGCGCGCGCTGGTCCCGCTCGATATCGCCGCGATCGACCAGGTCGAGGCCGCGTTCGCGTCGCTTGCGACCGATGCGGTCGCGATGCCGCCGATCCTCAATCTCGCGCTGCCGGCGCGTCACGGCGAAGTCGACGTGAAGACCGCATACCTGCCGCGCTTCGACAGCTTCGCGATCAAGGTCAGCCCCGGCTTTTTCGACAATCCGTCGCTCGGCCTGCCGAGCCTGAACGGGTTGATGCTCGTGCTGTCCGCCCGCACCGGGCTGACCGAGGCCGTGCTGCTCGACAACGGCTACCTGACGGCCGTGCGCACCGCGGCGGCCGGCGCGGTGGCGGCGCGCCGGCTCGCGCGTGCCGACGCGCATCGCGTGGCGATCGTCGGCGCGGGCGAACAGGCGCGGCTGCAGCTCGATGCGCTGACGCTCGTGCGAGCGATCACGCACGTGACGGTCTGGGCACGCGACACCGTGCGCGCCGCGCGGTTCGCGGCCGACGTGCGCGCGGCACACGGCATCGACGCCGCGGTCGCGCGATCGGTGCATGCGGCATTGGCCGACGCCGATATCGCGGTGACGACGACCCCCAGCCGCGCGCCGCTCGTGCACGCGGAGGATCTGCATCCCGGGCTGCACGTGACGGCGATGGGCTCCGATGCCGACTACAAGACCGAACTCGCGCCGTCGGTGTTCGGCGCCGCGCGTTATTTCTGCGACCGGCTGCAACAGACCCGCGTGGCGGGCGAACTCGCGCATGCGATCGCGGCCGGCGCGGTCGCGGCCGATGCCGTTTTCCCCGAACTCGGCGAAGTGATCGCCGGCCATCGCGACGGCCGCACGCAGCGCGACGACATCACGATCTGCGACCTGACCGGAACCGGCGCGCAGGACACCGCCATTGCCGTGCTCGCGCTGCAGCGCGCGCGCGCGGCAGGGGCGGGCACGATTTTCCACAACGACCTCACGACTTGAGAGGAGACAGATGTCCGCAGTCATCGAAACCTACGAAGCCGTGCCGCGCCTCGCGTTCGATCGCAGCGAATACGCTGCGCGCATCGCGAAGACGCGCACGGCGATGCAGCGGGCCGGCATCGATCTGCTGATCGTCACCGACCCGACCAACATGGCCTGGCTCACCGGCTATGACGGCTGGTCGTTCTACGTGCACCAGTGCGTGCTGCTGCCGATGGACGGCGAGCCCGTCTGGTACGGCCGCGGCCAGGACGCGAACGGCGCGAAGCGCACCGCGTTCATGGCGCACGAGAGCATCGTCGGCTATCCCGACCACTACGTGCAGTCGACGGCCCGTCACCCGATGGACTACCTGTCGACCGAAGTGATCGCGGCGCGCGGCTGGGGCGCGCTGCGCATCGGGGTCGAGCTCGACAACTATTACTTCAGCGCGGCGGCCTACGCGTCGCTGCAGCGGCATCTGCCGGCCGCGCGCTGGGTCGATGCGACGGCGCTCGTCAACTGGCAGCGCGCGGTGAAGTCGCCGCGCGAGATCGAGTACATGCGCGTGGCCGCCCGCATCGTCGAGCGGATGCATGCGCACATCGTCGACACGATCGAGCCGGGCATGAAGAAGAGCGATCTGGTCGCGCAGATCTATGCGACCGGGATCGGCGGCACGGACGGCTTCGGCGGCGACTATCCGGCGATCGTGCCGCTGCTGCCGACCGGTGCCGACGCGGCCGCGCCGCACCTGACCTGGGACGACACGGTGTTCGCGCGCGGCGCGGGCACGTTCTTCGAGATTGCGGGCTGCTACCGCCGCTATCACTGCCCGCTGTCGCGCACCGTCTATCTCGGTAAGCCGCCCGCGCACTTCATCGAAGGCGAGCGCGCGGTGATCGAAGGAATCGAGGCGGGGCTCGCGGCCGCGAAGCCCGGCAACGTGTGCGAGGACATCGCGAACGCGTTCTTCGCGGTCCTGCGCCGCGCGGGCATCGAGAAGGACAGCCGCTGCGGCTACCCGATCGGCGCGAGCTATCCGCCGGACTGGGGCGAGCGCACGATGAGCCTGCGTCCGGGCGACCGCACGGTGCTCGAACCCGGCATGACGTTCCATTTCATGCCGGGGCTGTGGCTCGACGACTGGGGGCTGGAGATCACGGAGAGCATCCTGATCACCGATACCGGCGTCGAGACCTTCTGCAACACGCCGCGCAAGCTGTTCGTGAAGGAGTAGGACGATGCGTACTTCTCCGATCACGCCGACCGTCGATTTCGACGCGGACGGCGAACAGCATGGCTTCCTGAAGCTGCCTTGCTCGCGCGACGATTCCGCGTGGGGCGCGATCATGATTCCGGTAACCGTCGTGAAGCGCGGCGACGGGCCGACGGTGTTGCTGACCGGCGGCAATCACGGCGACGAATACGAAGGCCCGGTCGCGCTGTCGAAGCTCGCCGGGTCGCTGAAGGCGGCCGACGTGAACGGCCGCGTGATCGTCGTGCCGTTCATGAACTATCCGGCGTTCCGGGCTGCGCGCCGCACGTCACCGATCGATGCGGGCAACCTGAACCGCAGCTTTCCGGGCCGGCCGGACGGCACCGTCACCGAGAAGATCGCCGATTACTTCCAGCGCCACCTGCTGCCGCTCGCGACGCACGTGCTCGACATTCATGCGGGCGGCCGCACACTCGACTTCGTGCCGTTCGCGGCGATCCACGTGCTGGAGGACGGCGACCAGCAAGCACGCTGCGAGCGCGCGATGCGCGCGTTCGGCGCTCCGTATTCGATGCGCATGCTGGAGCTCGACAGCGTGGGGCTCTACGACAGCGCGGCGGAGGCGGCTGGCAAGGTGTTCGTGTCGACCGAACTGGGCGGCGGCGGCTCGTCGACGGCCGAGAGCGTCGCCGTCGCCGAGCGCGGCGTGCGCGGTTTTCTCGCGCATGCGGGCGTGATCGCGAAGGATGACGGCGCGCGCGGCGCCACACGCACCGTGCAACGCACGACGACGCTGCTCGACATGCCGGACGGCTCGTGCTTCACGACCAGCGAGCATGGCGGGCTGCTCGAGATGTGCCGCGATCTCGGCAGCGAGGTCGCGGCCGGCGACGTGCTCGCGCGCGTGCACGACATCGACCGCACGGGCGTCGCACCGGTCGAATACGTCGCACGGCGGAGCGGGCTGCTTGCCGCGCGGCACTTCCCGGGCATCGTGCAGGCCGGCGACACGATCGCTGTGGTGGCCGACATCGTCGAGCGCAACATCCCGGTGGCCGCATAGGGGCGCGCACGACGTGATCAAGCTCGACCGATACGACCTGGCGATCCTGCGCATCCTCGAGCGCGACGGACGCATCACGAAGTCGAAGCTCGCGGAGGCCGTGAACCTGTCGATCTCGCCGGCGTGGGAGCGCGTGCGCAAGCTCGAGGAAAGCGGCGTGATCCGCGGCTATCGCGCGGACGTCGACTGGATCGGCGCGTTCTCGGGCAGCCGCATCGTCGTCGAGGTGACGCTGTCGCGCCATACCGCGCCCGACATGCGGCGCTTCGAGACGCGCATTACCGCAGCGCCCGAAGTCGCGCAGTGCTTCGCGACGGGCGGTGGCGTCGACTACGTGCTGCATGTGGTTGCACGCGACATCGATCACTACCAGCGTTTCATCGACGCGTTGCTGATGGACGACCTCGGCATCGAGCGCTACTTCACGTACATCGTGACGAAGGTCGTGAAGTGCGAATCCGGCGGCGCGCCGGACTGGCACTGAAACTTCGCGCGAACGCGCGGCAATACGGAAAAAACCGCAAGAAGCGGGCGCCGAAACCGAAATTTCCGCGCGCGCCGGCACGCCAGAATGAAGTTCGTGCCCACCCAAACGAGGAGACGCAGCATGCTGCCCGGACACCCCGTTCTGTTCAAGTCGACCTGCTATGTCGACGGTCGCTGGATTCACAGCGACAGTGCCGCGACGGTCGCCGTCGTGAACCCCGCCGACCAGGCCGTGATCGGCCACGTGCCGATGCTCGAGCGCGCGCAGATCGTCGCGGCCGTCGACGCCGCGCAGCGCGCGTTCGATACATGGCGCTGGACGCCGCAAGCTGTCCGCAGCGCCGCGTTGCTGCGCTGGCATGCGCTGATCCTGCGCCATCTCGACGATCTGGCCGCGTTGCTGTCGCTCGAGCAGGGCAAGCCGCTCGCCGAATCGCGCGGCGAGATCCGCTATGCGGCGAGCTTCGTCGAATGGTTCGCGAACGAGGCGAAACGTGTCGCGGGCCGCACGATCCCGACGCATATCGACGGCGCGCATCTGGGCACGGTGATGGAACCGGTCGGCGTCGCGGCCTTGATCACGCCGTGGAATTTCCCGGCCGCGATGATCACGCGCAAGGCCGCCGCCGCGATCGCGGCCGGCTGCGCGGTGGTGGTGAAGCCCGCGCACGAGACCCCGTTCTCGGCGCTCGCGCTCGCGCAGCTCGCCGACGAGGCCGGCTTCCCGGCCGGCGTGTTCAACGTCGTGCTCGGCGAACCGCAGATGGCGATGGAAACGCTGGTCGGCGATGCGCGCGTGCGCGCGGTGAGCTTCACCGGGTCGACGCGCGTCGGGCGGTTGGTCACCGAAACCGCCGCGAAGGCCGGCATTCGCAAGGTCGCGCTCGAACTGGGCGGCAACGCGCCGTTCATCGTGACCGAGGACGCGGAGCTCGACCACGCGGTGCGGATCGCCGTCGGCGCGAAGTTCCAGACCTCCGGGCAGGACTGCTGCGCGGCGAACCGGATCTTCGTCGCGCGCCCGCTCTATGACGCATTCGTCGGCCGCTATGCGAACGCGGTGCGCGAACTGAAGACGGGCCCCGCGTTCGAGCCGGGTGTCGACGTCGGCCCGCTGATGCATCAGGCGGCGTTCGATGCGACGGCGGCGCGCGTCGACGACGCGCGCGCGCGCGGCGCACGCATCGTGGCCGGCGGCCGGCCGCACGCACTCGGCGGCTGGTTCTACGAACCGACCGTGATCGCGGATGCCGCGCCCGGCATGCGCGTGTACGACGAGGAAAACTTCGCGCCGATCTCGGCGGTGTGTGCGTTCGACACGCTCGACGAAGTCGTCGAACAGGCCAACGACACCGAGTACGGCCTGGCTGCCTACGTGTGCGCGACGCGCATCGACACGATCTTTCAGCTTGTGCGGCGGCTCGACTTCGCGATGGTGTCGGTCAACGGCGTGAAATTCACCGGTGCGCCGATTCCGTTCGGCGGGATGAAGGCGTCGGGCCTCGGGCGCGAAGGCGGCGCCGAAGGCTTCGAGCCGTTCACCGAAACCAAGTACTTCTGCCTCGGCAATCTCGGCCTGCCCGTCGCGGCGACGGCCTGACTCATTCAAAGGAGCTCATCATGAAACACTCGACCGACGCACTGCTGCGCGAGGACCGCGCCCACTTCATGCACCCGTCGACGCACGCGTACGACCACGAGACCGGCGCGCTGCCGGGCAAGATCGTGCGCGGCGCCGAAGGCATCCGCATCGAGGATCACCAGGGCAAGCGCTATATCGACGCGTTCGCCGGCCTCTACTGCGTGAACATCGGCTATGGCCGCACCGAGGTGGCCGACGCGATGTACGCGCAGGCGAAGCAGCTCGCGTATTACCACACGTATGTCGGCCACTCGTCGGACGCGATCATCGAGCTGTCGTCGCGCATCATCGACTGGGCGCCGGCCGGGATGAAGAAGGTCTATTACGGGATGTCGGGTTCCGACGCGAACGAAACGCAGGTCAAGATCGTCTGGTACTACAACAACGTGCTTGGCCGCCCGAACAAGAAGAAGATCATTTCGCGCGAGCGCGGCTATCACGGCTCGGGCATCGTGACGGGCAGTCTCACGGGCCTGCCGAGCTTTCATCAGCATTTCGACCTGCCGATCGACCGCGTGAAGCATACGGTGTGTCCGCACTGGTATCGCAAGGCGCCGGCCGGCATGAGCGAAACGCAGTTCGTCGCGTACTGCGTCGACGAGCTCGAAAAACTCATCGCGCGTGAAGGCGCCGACACGATCGCGGCGTTCATCGCGGAACCCGTGATGGGCACGGGCGGCATCATCGAGCCGCCGGTCGGATACTGGCCCGCGATGCAGGCCGTGCTGCGCAAGCACGACATCCTGCTGATCTCGGATGAAGTGGTGTGCGGGTTCGGACGTCTCGGCTCGAAGATGGGCGCGCAGCACTTCGGGATCGAACCCGATCTGATCACGGTCGCGAAGGGGCTGACGAGCGCGTATGCGCCGCTGTCGGGCGTGATCGTCGGCGAGAAGGTGTGGGACGTGATCGCGCGCGGTTCGCAGGAGCACGGGCCGATGGGGCACGGCTGGACCTATTCGGGCCATCCGGTGTGCGCGGCCGCCGCGCTCGCGAACCTCGCGATCCTCGAGCGCGAGAACCTGGTCGGCAATGCGGCGGACGTGGGTGCGTATTTCGGCGCGAAGCTGCGGGACGCATTCGGTGCGCATCCGCTCGTCGGCGAGGTGCGCAGCGTCGGGATGCTGGCCGCGCTGGAGTTCATGGCCGACAAGGACGCACGCACGCCGTTCGATCCTGCGCTGAAAATCGGCGCGCAGGTGTCGGCCGCGGCGCTGCAGCGCGGCGTGATCGCGCGGGCGATGCCGCACGGCGACATTCTCGGGTTTGCGCCGCCGCTCGTGATGACGCGGGAGGAGGCGGATGAAATAGTCGGTATCGTGAAGGCTGCGGTGGACGAGGTGGCGGAGCGGAATATTTCGACCGTCGCGTGAGTTGTGGGGGGCTGATGTGAGAGGTGATGCCGCCGCACGGGGAGCGGCGGCGTCATTTTTGGCGTTTTTCGCGGATTGCGATGGGGGGCTCTTATCGACCCAAAGCGGAAATTCGCGACTCGGGAAAACGGACGTTCAACCGTTGAAGTAACCGGCGCGCGTTAGCTTGCCCGGGGGGACTGAGATGTTAGGCGCCGCCGCCTGCGACTATGTAAGGCTTGGGAGTAAGCTTGCCGTCAGCGACATCCTGCGCGAACTGCTCCGCAATCTGTATCGTTTTTGCCTCTAGCTGGCGACCTATGTTCGTTATGTACTGTACATGTCCTTCAAGCTTCTTCTGCTCTTCGAGAAGTTTAGAAATTGGCACGAGCCCGTACCGAACGTTCGCATCCTCCTCCTCCTCAATCATGACCGCTCCCTGAGGCAATTTTTGCATGCCAAAGCTAGCCGTAAAAAAGATAAAGGAGTTATGACCAGGAATTCTGCGGCCTGCCCAGTGTGCGAACATGTGACGTATGTGACGATGCTGCTCGAAGATCTCAGCCGCTTTGCGGATCCCCTCAGCGAGATCAATATTCCAAACACAGCTATCAGCGCAAGCAATAAGATGAGCTAGCGCATCCTTGTCGTTGAGTTTCAATGCAAATGTTGTTGCCGTTCCAAGCCTGATATGAGTAAGACAATTGATCATGTGCCGCGCCTCGAGATCGGCGATGCAATAGGTCTGAACAAACTTTCCGATCAGTTCGTAGTCGTGTCCTGAAAGTGGATGCGTGTCGTTCATAGGGTGACCAAGGGACATTCGTGCCTTCATTAGCTCGTCCATTTCATGGCCAGCCGGAATCTCCGGTGCAGCATCACGGAGCGATCTGTATCTTGTCATGACACCTCCAAGCGCCTAATGGTTATTCAGAAGAAAAACTATCTTGTTTGTAATCATACGGACAACGTCACGTCCCCTTTGGGAACAGGTCATGCAGATGGCGGCTATTGGCCGATTGCAGTCGCCCTGAGCGCCAAGCTTCGACTTGCGTCGGATCCCCCGTCGGCGGCGTCGATCCCCGACCCGGTTCATCGCCCTAGTACACGATGTCGCCCGTCCCCTCATCTTCCAATAGCCGCTCAGATCTTGCCATTGCGCAGCTTGTCATAGCAGTACAACTGTTCGTCAATCTCGCGAAGAGGCCGATTGAGCTGTCTGGCGATATTCGTCACTTTCTGCGCATAGCTGATGTATTTCTCGTAACTATAGGTCGCGTAGCTCGGTTGAATACCCGTGAGCGCTCGATATGCTCGAACGTCCATGATGGGGAAGATGGCCGGCCGGATGAACTTCAGAATCGCGCTCGCCATGGGGAAGCCGATGCCTTGTGAAAGCACGAGATCATCGATCACGTCCTTGACTCGGCTGTCCGTGAGCGTCAATTCTTCGATCGCCGAGAGTTCGTTGAGTTTGGCCAGGGTCTCGCCAGACACACCTAGCACTCTGTCTGACTTCCATAGCGATACCCGACGAAGATCGTGCTCCGTGATGGTCGTGGAGCCGTTCAAGCGAGCGTGAAGCGCTGCAGTTTCTTCGTCGTTGTACGAAAACTTGAATTCCAATACGTCACGGTCTGCGTTAAATATTCTGAAAACCCGTTTCGGTTTATTGTTTCCGGGCACATAGGCTCCTGCGAAGAGTTTGTCGGTAGCCTGTTTATCGGCACCTCGCATAACTCCTGAAGCGCGAGTCACGCTCTCGCATGGGAGGCATCGCTCGGGACTTCATGGCCTGCTGGCAATCGACGTTGGATTGTTGGCGATCTTCGGAGCCAATTCGAGTCCTCGTCCCCACGCGTCTATTGACCGGCACACGCATCGCGCCGTAGCTTCGGCGAGCGGTCGAAAGCGACGGCATTGGGTAACGTGCGTACACCGTTCGGCATCGCAACCCCCAAAACGCACATCGCCCGCCGTCCGTTGCCGGACGGCGGGCGATGCAGGGGATGCCGTTTATGGGAAGACGAAACCGATCAACCGCGCATCAGCCCGCCTTCCCCGGCACCGTTTCCCCGCGCAGTGAGCACCCGCGCGTTTCGATAACGCCCGCCAGCGCGACCAGCCCGATCGCGCAGGCGGCCATCATGTAGTACGCGGGAATCATCGTATTGCCGGTCTTGCCGATCAGCCAGTCGTTGACGATCGGCGCGGTGCCGCCGAACAGCGAGGTCGACACGTTGTACGCGATCGCCATGCCCGCATACCGCACATGGGTCGGGAACATCGCCGGGAACATCGCGGAAATGGTCGCGAGCTGCGGCACGTACAGCAACCCGAGCACCGCGAAGCCGACGAACGCGCCGAGCGCGCCGTGCGTCATCAGCGTGAACATCGGCACGGCTGCGACGAATAGCCCGACGAGCGAGATCCACCACATCGTCTTGCGGCCGACGCGATCCGACAGCCAGCCGGCGAACGGCAGCAGCACCATCATCACGAGCATGCCGATCAGCGGAATCAGCAGCGACATGTTCTCGCCGACGCCGATCTCCTTGTGCATGTAAGTCGGCATGTACGCGAGCAGCACATAGTTGACGACGTTCAGCGCGACGACGAGGCCGCCGAGCAGCAGCAGCGGCCGCGCATAGCGAACCAGCAACTGGCCGACCGGCAGCGCGGTGGTGGCGGTGCCCTGCTCGCGCCGCTGGGCCTGCTCCTCGAGTTCGCGGAACACCGGCGTTTCTTCGAGACGGGAACGCAGGTAGAAGCCGATCAGCCCGAGCGGTGCGGCGACGAGGAACGGCAGGCGCCAGCCCCAGGCGTGCATCGACGTATCGCCGAGCAGCAGCGCGAAGCCGAGCATCAGCAGCGCGCCCAACGAGAACCCGGCGAGCGTCGCGAATTCGAGGAAACTGCCGCACAGGCCGCGCCGCGAGTCGGGCGCATATTCGGCGATGAAGGTCGCGGCGCCCCCGTATTCGCCGCCGGTCGAGAAGCCCTGCACCATGCGCAGCACGATCAGCGCGGCGGGGGCGAGCCAGCCGGCGCTCGCGTAGGTCGGCAGCACGCCGACGAGCAGGGTCGCGCCCGACATCGTGAGCACGGTGAGCGCGAGCACGCGCTTGCGGCCGAGGCGGTCGCCGAGCGGGCCCCAGAACAGGCCGCCGAGCGGGCGGATCAGGAACGAGATCGCGAACGTGCCGAGCGCGAACAGCGTCGCGCTGGCGGTGCTGCCGGGAAACAGCGCGGCGGAGATATAGGCGAGCCCGTACGCGTAAATGCCGTAATCGAACCATTCGGTCGCATTGCCGAGGGCGGCGGCCGCGATCGCGACCCGCGGCAAACTATGCGGCGCGTCGCCGGGGGAGGCCGCCTCGTCCGGAACGGACGCGGCGGCAGAAACGGAAGTCCACGATGGCACGTATCGCATGAGGGATCCTCGCTATCAGCATGCGCCCGGGCGGGCGCCGACGAGGATCAAAGTAATCCCGCCAATTAGCGATGCCCGATGTCATAGGACGATGTGGGGATCGGGGTTTTCCCGTGCCGGAGCGCGCGATTCGACGGCGTGGCGGTTGCCCGGAAGCGAACGTCACGCACGCACGTCGGCGGACGGCAGCAGCGCGGCGAAGCGGTCCGCGAGCGTCGGCCGCGATCGTGCGGGCCAGATCGCGCTCAGCTCGAAGTTCGGCAGCGCGCCGCCGTCGCGCACGGGGCTGTATGCGACGCCGTCGAACGCGAACGCGTGGATCGAGCGCGGCAGCAGCGACACGCCGCAGCCGGCGGCAACACACGCGACCACGGTCAGCGTGCGGTTCACGTCGAGCACGATGTCGACCGGATGACCAGCCTGGCGGAACGCGCTCAGGATGCCCGCGCGGATCAGCGGCAGTTGATCGTGAGGAAACCATACGAGTCCGGCCGCGGCGAGATCGGCGAGCGTCACGGTGCCGTCAGGCTGACGCGGAAAATCCTTCGGCAACACGGCGACGAGCGGGTCGTGCCGGATCAGCTTCTCGCGCATCCGGCCGTTGACCGCGACCGGCGTATGCAGCAGCCCGATGTCGATCTCGCCGCGCTCGAGCGCGATCGCCTGCTCGGCGTTGCTCATCTCGCGCATCACGAGTTCGACGTCGGGCGCGTTTTCACGCAGCGCACGGATCGCGCGCGGCAGCGTATCGAACAGCGCGGCGCTGACGAAGCCGATCGTCAGCCGCCCGGCGCGCTGCGCGCCGATCTCGCCGGCCCGGTGCGCGGCCGCGTCGAGCCGCGCCACGCTCAGGCGCAGATCGTCGACCATCGCGAGCCCGGCGGGCGTCAGGGTCGCACCGCGCCGGGACCGGTCGAACAGCCGGACTCCCAGTTCCTTCTCCATCCGGTTCAGCGCCTGGCTGAGGGCCGGCTGCGCGATGCCGAGCTCGCTGGCCGCGCGCGTGAAGCTGCCGGAATCCGCGATCGCGAGGAAGTAGCGGACGTGCCTGATTTCCATAAGCTAACGTTATGAATAATTATTCGAAACATGGTAGCGAATTATCCCAATGATTCATAGGATGCACATCGAGACGCGTCGCCGATGATGGCGGCGACCCCGGCGGCGCAATGACGCGGCGCAACGGCTGCGGCACGAGGAGACCTTCGTTGAACTGGACGCGCGAACTATCGACGACCGAACGGCGCACGCTGCGCGGCTGCTTCGCGGGCTGGGCGCTCGACGGCCTCGACACCCAGATGTTCAGCCTCGTGATCCCGGCGCTGCTGGCGACCTGGAGCATCGGCAAGGGGCAGGCCGGCCTGATCGGCGGCGCGACGCTCGTGGCGGGCGCGCTCGGCGGCCTGCTGGCCGGCGCGATCGCCGACCGCTACGGCCGCGTGCGCGCGTTGCAGATCACCGTCTGCTGGTTCTCCGCATTCACGTTCCTGAGCGCGTTCGCGCAGAACTTCGAACAGCTGCTGGTGCTGAAGGCGCTGCAGGGGCTCGGCTTCGGCGGCGAATGGACCGCGGGCGCGGTGCTGCTCGCGGAGACGGTGGGCGCGCGCCATCGCGGCAAGGCGATGGGGATCGTGCAGAGTGCGTGGGGCTTCGGCTGGGGCGCGGCGGTGCTGCTGTACATCATCGTGTTCGCGTGGCTGCCGCAGGCGTGGGCATGGCGCGTGCTGTTCGCGATCGGCGCGCTGCCCGCGCTGCTGGTGCTGTATATCCGCCGCGCGATTCCGGAGCCGTCGCGGGCGGCACCGGCGCTGGCGCCTGCGAGCATGAACGCGAATGCGAACGCCGACGATACGCCGACGGTCGGCATCTTCGACCGGACCGTCCTGCGTGCGACGGTGGTCGGCGGCCTGATCGGCGTCGGCGCGCACGGCGGCTATCACGCGATCACGGTCTGGCTGCCGACCTACCTGAAGACCGAGCGCCACCTGTCGGTGCTCGGCACGGGCGCGTATCTCGCGGTCGTGATCGTCGCGTTCATCTGCGGCTGCTTCGTCAGCGCGTATCTGCAGGACCGGATCGGGCGGCGCCGCAACGTGATGCTGTTCGCCGTGTGCTGCGCGGTGACGGTGAACCTGTACGTGTTCCTGCCGCTGAACGACATCGCGATGCTGCTGCTCGGCTTCCCGCTCGGCCTGTTCTCGGCCGGCATTCCGGCGACGCTCGGCACGCTGTTCAACGAGCTGTATCCGCGGAACGTGCGCGGGCGCGGCGTCGGCTTTTGCTACAACTTCGGCCGCATCGTATCGGCCGGTTTTCCGGTGCTGGTCGGACGCATGGGCGAATCGCTGCCGCTCGGCACGGCGCTCGGCATCGATGCGGGCATCGCGTACGGGCTGGTCGTGATCGCGGTGTGGTTCCTGCCGGAAACGCGCGGACGCCGGCCGGTCGACACGGCGGCAAGCAGCGACGTCGACGCCGAGGGCCGCCCGCGCGCCGGGGCGTCGCTGTAGCGGCCGCCGCGCTTTCATCCCGTTTCTTCACGCTGCGTGGCTGCGTCGCCCGGCGACACCGCTTCGTTGCGCCGTTTCATCGCTCAATCGCGCCGGCCGCATCGGTCGGGCGCTTCTTGCAGACTCATCATGGATCGAGCCGTCAAGCACTTCGCCGAACAGGCCGGGACCGCCCCGACGGTCGACGCGTGGTATGCAGCCGGCCCCGCCGTGGCCGCCGTCGATGCGCATGCGCACGTGTTCGCACGCGGCCTGCCGCTGGCGCCGGTCGTGCGTCATGCGCCCGACTACGACGCGTCGCTCGACACCTATGTCGCGCATCTCGCCGCGCACGGCATCACGCACGCGGTGCTGGTGCAGCCGAGCTTTCTCGGTACCGACAACACGTTCTTCGTCGACGTGCTGCGTCGCTACCCGCGCCGCTTTCGCGGCGTCGCGATGGTCGATCCGGCGATCTCCGACCGCGATCTCGACGCGCTCGACCGGGCGGGCGTGGTCGGCATGCGGCTGAACCTCGTCGGGCTGCCGATCCCGGATTTCGGCGCGCGCGCATGGCGAGCGCTGTTCGCCCGCATCAACGCGCTCGGCTGGCATGTCGAGATCCATCGCGGCATCGAGGATCTGCGCGCGATCGCCACGCCGCTGCTCGCGCAGTCGTGCACGCTGGTGATCGACCATTTCGGCCGTCCGTCGCCCGCGCTCGGCGCGTGCGCGCCGAGCTTCCGCGAGCTGCTGTCGCTCGCGGATACCGGCCGCGTGTGGGTCAAGCTGTCGGCCGCGTATCGCAACAGCATGAGCGGCGACGGCACGATCGACGCACTCGATGTCGCGCATGCGCTGCGCACCGCGTTCACGGCCGAGCGGCTCGTGTGGGGCAGCGACTGGCCGCACACGCAGCATCGCGAGCGCGTCGACTTCGATGCCGCCTATGCGGCGCTCGCGCGCTGGCTGCCCGATCCCGGCGAGCGCCTGCGCGTGCTGCGCGACTCGCCCCGCACGCTCTTTCGTTTCGACCAGTGAGGACCGCATGACCGATCACACCGCACTTCGTCGCGCCGCGTTCCGGCGCGGCATCGCCGCCCGCCAGGGGCTGCTCGTCGCCGGCACGTTCAATGCGCTGAGCGCGCGCATAGCAGCCGACGTCGGCTTCGGCGCGCTGTACCTGAGCGGCGCGGGCGTCACCAACATGTCGCTCGGGCTGCCGGATCTCGGCTTCGTCGGGCTCGGCGAGCTGGCCGAGCACACGGCGCGCGTGCGCGACGCGGTCGACCTGCCGCTGATGGTCGATGCCGACACGGGCTTCGGCAATGCGCTGAACGTGCTGCATACGGTACGCACGCTCGAGCGCAGCGGCGCGGATGCGATCCAGCTCGAGGACCAGGTGTTGCCGAAGAAGTGCGGCCACTTCGCGGGCAAGGAAGTGATTCCCGCCGAGGAAATGGTCGGCAAGCTGAAGGCGGCCGTGGACGCGCGCGTCGATCCGAACCTGCTGATCGTCGCGCGCACCGATGCGGCGGCCGTGCACGGCATCGACGACGCGATCGAGCGCGCGCACCGCTATGCCGCGGCCGGCGCCGACGTGCTGTTCATCGAGGCGATGGAGGCGCCGGAGGACGTCGAGCGGCTGCCCGCGCTGTTCGATACGCCGCAGCTCATCAACATCGTGATCGGCGGCAAGACGCCGACCCGTTCACGCGACGCGCTCGCGCAGCTCGGCTACGGCGCGGTGCTGTATGCGAACGCGGCGCTGCAGGGCGCGGTGCACGGCATGCAGGCCGCGCTGTCGACGCTGCGCGAAACGGGCCGGCTCGACGAGGATCCGGCGCTCGTCGCGCCGTTCGCCGAACGGCAGCGGCTCGTCGACAAGGCGCGCTTCGACGCGCTCGACGCGCGCTACGCGGCCGCGCAATCGTAAGCGGCGATGCGGCGAAGGGTAGCCGCCTGCCGCCCCTCGCCACGACGCATCGCCGCGCCCGACACACGATAAACAGGAGACGACCGTGACACCTTCCTCACCCGAGGCGGCCGGCGCGCCGCCGCGCATCGGTTCGATCGTCGGCGGACTGGCCGGCAACCTGATCGAGTGGTACGACTTCCTCGCGTACAGCATCTTCTCGATCTATTTCGCGCCGTCGTTCTTTCCCGCCGACCGGCCGACCGTGCAGTTGATGAACACGGCGGCGATCGCCGCCGTCGGTTATGTCGCGCGACCGGCGGGCAGCTGGCTCGTCGGGCTCTATGCGGACCGGCGCGGGCGCAAGGCCGCGCTGACGAAATCCGTGCTCGCGATGTGCGCGGGCTCGATGCTGATCGCCGTCACGCCCGGCTACGCGACGATCGGCGTGCTCGCGCCGGCATTGCTGGTTGCCGCGCGGCTGCTGCAGGGGCTCAGCATGGGCGGCGAATACGGCACCAGCGCGACCTACCTGAGCGAGATCGCGCCGCCGAACCGACGCGGTTTCTATGTCGGCTTCCTGCAGGTGAGCGTGGTCGCCGGCCAGCTCGTCGCGCTCGGCCTGATGCTCGCGATGCAGCGGATCTTTGCCGGTACGCACGACATCGAGCGCTGGGGCTGGCGGATTCCGTTCTTCGTCGGCGGCGTGCTCGCGCTGTTCGCGCTCTACATGCGCCGCAATGTCGTCGAGAGCGATGCGTTCATCGCGAGCCGCGCGCGGGCGGCGAAGACGCGCGTGTCGGCCGACCTCGCGGCCCACTGGCGCGAACTGCTGCTCGCGATCGGCATCACGATCGGCGGCACCGTCGCGTTCTATACGTACACCGTCTACATGCAGAAATACCTCGTCAATTCCGTCGGACTGCCAAAGGAAACGGCGACCTGGATCTGCACGATCGCGCTGCTGCTCTACATGCCGCTGCAGCCGCTGTTCGGCCTCGTGTCCGATCTCGTCGGGCGCCGGCCCGTGCTGCTGTGGTTCGGGATCGGCGGCGCGCTGCTGTCGGTGCCGATCTTCACGGCGCTCGGCCACGTGCACGGGCCGCTCGCGGCGTTCGCGCTGGTGTTCGCGGGGCTCGTCGTGCTGAGCGGATTCACGTCGGTGCACATGCTCGTCAAGGCCGAACTGTTTCCGCCGCAGATCCGCGCGCTGGCGGTCGGGCTGCCGTATGCGCTGACGACGGCGATCCTCGGCGGGACGACCGAATTCGTCGCGCTGCGGTTGAAGGCGGCCGGCAACGAGTCGATGTTCTTCTGGTACGTCGCAGGCTGCGCGGCGATTTCGCTGATCGTGTACTGGCGGATGCCGGAGACGCATCCGGCGAAGCGCGAGCGCGCGACGGCGGAGGTCGCGCGTGCGATGTAGGCGGTCGCGCCGGTCGGCATCGCGCGCGACGCTGAAGTGATGCGGCGGCGCCGGTTCGATCCGGCGCCGCCGTGCAGCGCCGCTTACCGCACGTGCGGCAGCAATGCACGCAGCCAGTACGCGACCGCCACCGCGCCGCCATCCGGCGTGCCGATCGCACGCTTGCCGAGATAGCTCGCCCGGCCCGCGCGCGGCGTCATGCCGGCCGTTTGCTGCGCGCCGTGTTCCGCGGCTTCGACGGCCGCCGCCCATGCGCTCGCGTGATCGCGGTCGTCGTCGAGTGCGCGGTCGAACGCGACGGCGGCCGGCACCAGCGCATCGAGCATCGTGCGGTCGCCGGCGTGCGCGCCGCCCAGTTCGCTGATGGCATCCACCGCGTTGCGAAACGCGGCGGCCCAGTCGCGCGCGGACGGCTCGGCAACGTCGGCGGCCTCGCCGAGACGCCGCGCCGCACGCAGCAGCGCGGTGGCATAGAACGGCCCCGAACTGCCCGCGATCGCGCGGCGCAACGCGGCGCCCAGCGCCGCGAGCGTACCGGCCGGCGTGCCGTAAGCGGCTTCCGGCAAGTCGAGGATCGCGTGCGCGGCGCGCCGCATGCTCGCACCGAGATCGCCGTCGCCGGCAGCCGTATCGAGTTCGGTCAGCGTCGCTTCGTGCTCGATCAACGCTTGCGCGACCGCATGCAGCGCCGGTTGCAGCCGCGCCGCCCACGCGCGGCCGGCCGCATCGAGCGGCGGCAGCGGTTGCTCGTGCACGGCGGCCGCGGCCGCGCGAATCCGCGTGTTGACCGCGCCGCCGCCCGGCCACGCGCGTGCCTGCGTCGGCGCGTCGAGCAGCGCGGCCCGTTCCTCGTTCAGCCGCAGCAACGAGATCGAGCACCCGGGCATGTTCAGCGCCGACAGGAACGTGCCGGCCCACGCACGCGCGACGGCGATGCCGCGCCGGCTCAGGTTGTCGTGCGCGGCGCGCAGCACGATCGCCAGTTCCATGTCGGGTGTCGCGCCGAGGCCGTTGACGAACAGGGCGACGCGTTCGCCGCGATCGAGCACGAGATCGGCGACGATGCTCGACAGCAGCGTGTCGACGAGCGCGTCGGCGGGCTGCGGCGCGGTGCGTTCGACGCCTTTCTCGCCGTGGATGCCGAGGCCGAGCTCGATCTCGTGATCGGCGAGGCTGAAGCCTGCCTTGTCGGCGCCGGGGATCGTGCAGCCGTCGAGCGCGACGCCCATCGTGCCGAGGTCGGCCGCCGCGTCGCGCGCGATCGCCGCGACGCGGGCCAGCGACAGCCCGCGCGCGGCAGCCGCGCCGGCCAGCTTGTGGATCAGCACGGTGCCGGCGATTCCGCGTCGCTGCCCGCGCTCGACGCGGCCGCGCAGCGATACGTCGTCGGCGACGATCACCGTCTCGACCGGAATGCCTTCCGCGCGTGCGAGTTCGGCGGCCAGCCCGAAATTGAGGCGGTCGCCAGTGTAGTTCTTCACGACGAGCAGCGCGCCGTTCGGGCCGGCGCTCGCGCGGATCGCGGCCAGCACCGCGTCGGTCGACGGCGACGTGAAGACTTCGCCGCAGACGGCCGCGCTCAGCATGCCTTCGCCGACATAGCCGCCGTGCGCGGGTTCGTGGCCGCTGCCGCCGCCGGACAGGATCGCGACGGGGCGCTGTGCCGGATCGGGCAGCGGCTGGCGGACGAGCACGTGCTCGTCGCCGAGGATCGCGAGATGCGGCGACTGCCGCGCGATGCCTTCCAGCATTTCGCGCACGACATCGGACGGGCGATTCACAAGCTTTTTCATGGCAGCGGTTTTCCTGACGGTGAGACGGCGGCACGGCCGCGCGACGTACTGTGAATGGCAGGCGGCGTGACCCGGGAACGGCACGCCGCACAGTCGGCGTTACGCGACATCCCGACATTCGTAGCACGAATGTAACGAAAACCGCAGGGCTCATGGGAGCGAAAAACGCCGCTCGAACGGCGGGAAAGCCCCCGTGCGAACGCGTGGAGGCTTGCCTGGCGGGCGAGAGGCCGGTTCGTGCGAGGCAATGGCATGGAAAGTGCGGATTGCTCTGCGGCCCTGTTCGGAACATGCGGGCCTCGGGAACCCGGCGGCCGACCTGCCCGGACAGGTCGCGGTGTGCTGTGGGCGGCGGGCTGGCGCGCTCGGCGGCATGTTGTCGGCGCTCGGGTCGACACCGCCCGGTTCGGTGACCGGCACGCTGGGCGGTGTAGTGGGCGGGAGCGGGTGCTGCCGCGAATCCGCTTGCGCCGGTGACGTCGCTGCTCGGCGGGGTGTCGGGCGGCGTCGCGAAATAGCCGTGCACGGTGCGGCGAGCGTCAGGGGCGCTGCTTGCCGCCGGGCGTGCTTCGCGCCATGCGGGATCGGCTTCTCTTTCTCGATCGGCCTCAGCCGACAACGAAAGCGGATTCCGGCGAGCCTGCGTCGCCGCTCTCCGCATTGCGCCAGCGTGCGTGCCTGATTACTTGACCGCCGCGATCGCCTTCGCGCGAATCAACCACGCCCGCAACACATTGCGGCTGATGCCGAGCAACCGAGCGGCCTGGATCTGGTTGCGGTGACTGAAGTCGAACGCGACGCGCATCACGATGTCCTCGATCCGCTCGAACAAATGCTCGTGTTCTTCGTCGAACAGCGCGCGCAGCACCTGTTCGAGCGCTTCATCGGCCGGCCCCCGGTCCGCCGGCGCCGTCACGCGCGCGGCGGCCACCGGTGCGCATGACGAATCATGTTCCCCAGCTCGCGGATATTGCCGGACCACGCATGCGCTTCGAGCCGGCACGCCGCGACGACATGAAGATTGACCGGACGCGACGAGGCAATAAGGGATGTCATGACGATGAGGGCGTGGATCGGTCGAACGGACCGGACGCGCGCCGACGGGCGGCGCGTTTCGGTTGCTGCCTGATCAGCAGCGTGTTCAGCGTTTTGCGTCGCGCGGGAAACATCGATTTCCGATAACCAAAGCGGGATTGCTGCACAGCATGCAGCGGTGCCGGACAGCGACGCGATGACGTCGAATTCGACGTCATCGCGTTCGATGCGGCAGCCGCGCTGCCGTCGCGATCGCGCAAGCCGCGCTGCAATGCTGCTGATCGAGCAGCACCGCATCAGCAGCGCTGTTGGCTCAGGTTCATCTCGATGCGGCATATCGATGTGATGTGCGTTCGGGAACGCTTGCCCGATTCGTGTATTTGGCCCGGATGCACCGTCAGGCGGGCGATTGGTCGAAATTTCGTGATGCAGATTACTTTGCGCTGCTGCCCGCATGGGAAATGGCACGTTCCTTGCAAACCCGAAACGGTATCGGCGCGGCGACGCGCGGCTCGACGACGGGAACGCAAGGCATGAGCAACGCAATCAACGTAGTCGCAATATCGGGCGGCCTGCAACGGCCGTCCCGCACGCTGGCGCTGACCGACGCAATCGTCGGCGCGCTCGGCGACGCACTGCCGATCGACACGCAGCGGATCGAACTCGGCGAGATCGGCAACCGGCTGGCCGGCGCGCTCACGCGCACGCAGGTGCCGCCGGATCTCGAGGTGCTGATCCGCGCGATCGAGACGGCCGATGCGCTCGTCGTCGCGAGCCCCGTGTATCGTGCGTCGTACACCGGCATCTTCAAGCACCTGTTCGACCTCGTGCATCACGCGTCGCTGATCGATGTGCCGGTGCTGCTCGCCGCCACCGGCGGCAGCGAGCGTCATGCGCTCGTGATCGATCACCAGCTCCGGCCGTTGTTCAGCTTCTTCCAGGCGCGCACGCTGCCGATCGGCGTGTATGCATCCGAAAGCGATTTCGACCGCTACGAGATTGCGAATCCCGCCTTGCGCGCGCGCATCGCGCTCGCCGTGGATCGCGCGGTGCCGCAACTGCGCCCGCGCGCGCTGCCCGCCGTCGCGGCGTAACGCCTTTCGTTTTCTCCTTCGATCAGGATAGTGTCATGAGCATTCAAGAACCTTCGGCCGACGGCGTCAAATTCGCGTACTGGGTGCCGAACGTCAGCGGCGGACTCGTCGTCAGCACGATCGAGCAGCGTACCGACTGGAGCCTCGAATACAACCAGAAGCTCGCGCGCACGGCCGAGGCGGCCGGCTTCGACTACGCGCTGAGCCAGATCCGCTTCACGGCCGGCTACGGCGCCGAATACCAGCACGAGTCGGTGTCGTTCAGCCAGGCGCTGCTGCATGCGACGACGAAGCTCAAGGTGCTCGCCGCGATCTTGCCGGGGCCGTGGCATCCGGCGGTGGTCGCGAAGCAGCTCGCGACGATCGACCATATTTCGAACGGACGCATCGCGATCAACGTCGTCAGCGGCTGGTTCAAGGGCGAGTTCACCGCGATCGGCGAGCCGTGGCTCGAACACGACGAGCGCTATCGGCGTTCGAAGGAATTCATCCAGGCGCTCAAGGGCATCTGGACGCAGGACAACTTCACGTTCAAGGGCGACTTCTACCGCTTCAACGATTACACGCTGAGCCCGAAGCCCGTGCAGAAGCCGCATCCGGAGATCTTCCAGGGCGGCAGCTCGCGCGCGGCGCGCGACAACGCGGCGAGCGTGTCGGACTGGTACTTCACGAACGGCAATACGCCGGAGAACCTGAAGGCGCAGATCGACGACATTCGCGCGAAGGCGGCGGCGAACAACCATCGCGTGCGGATCGGCGTCAACGCGTTCGTGATCGCGCGCGACACCGAGGAAGAGGCGCGGGCCGTGCTCGACGACATCATCCGGCACGCGCACGTCGAGGCCGTGCATGCGTTCGGCGATGCGGTGAAGCAGGCGGGCAGCGCGTCGCCGGAAGGCGAGGGCAACTGGGCGAAATCCACGTTCGAGGATCTGGTGCAGTACAACGACGGGTTCCGCACGAACCTGATCGGCACGCCGCAACAGATCGCCGAGCGGATCGTCGCGCTGAAGGCGATCGGCGTCGATCTCGTGCTGGCCGGTTTCCTGCATTTCATCGAGGAAGTCGAGTACTTCGGCAAGCGCGTGCTGCCGCTCGTGCGCGAACTCGAGGCGCAGCAGCAGGCGGTGGCCGCTTGATGCGCGACGACGGGCCGGGACGCGATGCGACCGCGAACGGTTGCATGATCGGGTGAACGCGATGGCCGGCGATGCGTGTCGCTGGCCACGACAAAGCGGTGCTTCGCGACGGGCAGTGCGACCCGCGCGTCACGTCATCCGCGCTCTGCCGCACCCCACGACGCACCTCACGGAGCGCCTCACGCCGCGCCCGCCATCCGCGCAGCATCGACGAGCATCTCCACACCGAGGCCGCCCAGCACCATCCCCATCGCCCAGCGCTGCGCCAGCAGCAGCGTCGGACGCCCATGCAGGAACTTCGCGATGCGGCTCGAGCAAATCGCGACCATCCCGTTGGCCGACGCGAACGCGGCGATCAGCAGCGAGCCGAGAAAGAGCGACTGGCCGAACACGCTGCCTTGCCGGTAGTCGATGAACTGCGGCAGCAGCGACACGAACAGCATCGCGAGCTTCGGATTGAGCACGCTGGTCGTCGCGCCCATCGCGAGCAGCCGCAGCGGCTGCTCGCTCGGCAGCGCCTTCACCTCGAACGGCGAACGGCCGCCGGGGCGGACCGCCTGCCACGCGAGGTACAGCAGGTACGCGGCGCCGACCACGCCGAGCACGGTGCCCGCGTACGGCACGCTCAGGAACAGCGTGGTGATCCCGAACGCCGCACCGAACATGTAGAACAGGTAGCCCACCATCACGCCCGCCAGCGAAATCAGCCCGGCGGTGCGCCCCTGCGCGATCGAGCGCGACATCACGTAGACCATGTTCGGCCCCGGCGTGACCGCGAGCATCCCGCCGATGACCAGAAATCCGTAAAGCGAGCCGGTGGTATGCATGGTTGTCGTTTCCTGCGATGAACGTCGATGGCATTCATTGTCCGACCGTGGAGGTGCCCAGTAAAACGGGATAAACTGAATCGATTGATCAGATTTTCTGAGGAAAATGAAAAAGCTCGATCTCGATGTGCTGGCGATGGTGGTGGCCGTGACGGAGTCCGGTTCGTTCGCGCAGGGCGCGCAAGCCGTGCACCGGTCGCCGTCGGCGGTGAGCATGCAGATCAAGGCGCTGGAAGACGCGCTCGGCAAGCCGCTGTTCATCCGCGATACGCGCAACGTCACGGCGACCGACGACGGCCGCATGCTCGCCGAGTACGGCCGCCGGATGCTGGCGATGCGCGACGAGGCGTGGGCGTCGGTCGTGCGCCCGGAGATCAGCGGCCGCGTGACGATCGGCGTGCCCGACGACTACATCTCGTCGCTGCTGCCGCAGGTGCTGGGGAAGTTCGCCGCGATGCATCCGCGCGTGGAAGTGCGCGTGATCGGCCAGCCGAGCAGCGCGCTCGTGCCGATGCTCAAGGACAACACCGTCGATCTCGCCTGCCTCACGCGCATCAAGGGCGTGACCGGCGAACGGGTTCGGCTCGAGCCGATCGTGTGGACGGGCTCGGCGAAACGCAACGTATGGGAGGAGCGGCCGTTGCCGGTCGCGTTCTTCACGCACGGCGGCAGCATGGCGCGCGACCATGCGGTCAAGGCGCTGAACCGGCAGCACATCCCGTACCGGATGTCGTACGAAAGCCCGAGCTTTCTCGGCCTCCTGAGCATGGTCGAGGCCGGCCTTGCCGTCGCGCCGCTCGCGCGATGCAGCATTCCCGCGCATCTCGTCCAGCTGTCGCAGAACGAAGGGCTGCCGCCGCTGGGCGAGCTTGAAGTCGTGCTGGCGCGCAGCGCGCAGTCGGCGCGCCCGCCGTGCGACTACCTTGCCGAGCAGATTCTCGACGAATGGCGTGCATGACCGCGCGGCGGCGCGCAGCCGCGGCGTTGCCCGCTGTCGAGATTCAGCACGACTTCAGCAGCCATTCCCTGAATGCCGCCAGCGACGGCAACGTGTCGTTTTCCGGCGGATACACGAGGTAGTAGCTGCGCTGGCTCGTGATCGCGTCGCCGACCGACACGAGCTCGTTGCGGCCCAGCTCGTCTTCCACCAGCACCTTCGGCACGAGGCCGATCCCCATCCCCGCGCGCACGGCCTGGATCAGGTGCGACGTCAGCTCGAAGCTCGGGCCGATCCGCATCTCGCGATGATCGAGCCCGAAATGCGAGAACCATTCCGCCCACGCATGCTGATTGCTCGTCACCCCGAGCAGCGTTTGCCCGGCCGCCCACGCCGGCGCATGCGGACCGGCCTCGCGGCCGCCGTCCGCGTCGGGGCTCGCGATCGCGATCAGGAACTCGTTGTACAGCCGGTGCGCGTGCAGGCCGGGCCAGTCGCCCGCGCCGACGGTAATGGCCGCGTCGAGATCGTCGGTATGGAAATCGATGCTGCCGATCCGCGAGTGCAGGTGCACGGTCACGCCCGGATGGGCGGCGTAGAAGTCGTGCAGGTGCGGCAGCAGCCATTTCGAGCCGAAGGTCGGCAACGTGGCCAGCCGCAGCGTGCCGGCCCCGGCGTGGTGCGACATGGCCTGCAGCGTCGCGCCGCGGATGCGCCCCAGCGCGCCGCTCAGCTCGATGAAGTAGCGGCGCCCGACCTCCGTCAGCTTCACGGAGCGGCCCTCGCGCCGGAACAGCGGCACGCCGAGCTGATCCTCCAGCGTCTGGACCTGCCGGCTGATCGCGCTCTGGCTCAGCGACAGCTCATCGGCCGCGCGCGTATAGCTCTCGTGCCGGGCGGCCGCCTCGAACACGAGCAGCAGCGACATGGACGGGGTCAGACGACGATAATTCATGAGTTTTATGCAAGTTTTGCCGGGGGAGAATTCGTTTGTTTCTCGTGCGGATTAGCAAGATACTGGATTTCCGGCGTGTATGGAATCTTGCTCAAAACTCATGTTTCTGACCTGACGGCGCACCGGCTCCACCTACCTTTCGCGTTTATCCCATGTCGATCGCTCCGTTGCCCCGTCCCGCCAGCCCGCCCGAAAGCCGTTACCGCGATTTTCTCGCTGCCCTCCGGGCCGCCGGCTTCGCCGGGGACATCCGTGCAGATCACGCGAACCGGACCGTGCAGGCCACGGACAACTCGATCTACCAGCGGCTGCCGCAGGCGGTGATCTGTCCCGCGCATGCGGACGACGTGCGGCTCGTCGCGCGGTTGCTCGCCGAACCCGCGCATCGCGACGTCGCGGTAGCCGCGCGCGGCGGCGGCACCGGCACCAACGGGCAGTCGCTGACCGACGGCGTGGTCGTCGACCTGTCGCGCAACATGAACCGGATCCTGGAGATCAACGTCGCCGAGCGCTGGGTGCGCGTGCAGGCGGGCGTCGTCAAGGATCAGCTCAATGCCGCGCTGAAGCCGCACGGCCTATTTTTCGCGCCGGAGCTGTCGACGTCGAACCGCGCGACGGTCGGCGGGATGATCAACACCGACGCGAGCGGGCAGGGCAGCTGCACGTACGGCAAGACGCGCGACCACGTGCTCGCGCTCGACTTCGTGCTGATGGGCGGCGAGCAACTGCACAGCGACGCGCTCGCGGACGACGAACTGGCGCGCCGCTGCGCGCGGCAGGACCGGATCGGCAAGGTGTATCGCACTGCGCGCCGCATCGCCGATGAAAAGGCCGCGCTGATCGATGCGAAATTTCCGAAGCTCAATCGCTGCCTGACCGGCTACGATCTCGCGCACCTGCGCGAGGCGGACGGCCGCTTCAACCTGAACAGCGTGCTGTGCGGCGCCGAAGGCTCGCTCGGCTTCGTCGTCGAGGCGCGCCTCAACGTGTTGCCGATCCCGAAGTATTCGGTGCTGGTGAACGTGCGCTACGCGAGCTTCATGGATGCGCTGCGCGATGCGCGCGCGCTGCTCGAACTGAAACCGCTGTCGATCGAGACGGTCGACTCGAAGGTGCTGATGCTCGCGATGAAGGACTTCGTGTGGAGCAGCGTCGCCGAGTATTTCCCGCAGGACGACCCGCGTCCGACGCTCGGCATCAACCTGATCGAATTCAGCGGCGACGACGCGCAAGACGTCGATGCGCGGGTGCGCGCGTTCGTCGATCATCTGCGCACCGATACGCGCGTCGAGCGGCTCGGCCATACGCTCGCGAGCGGCGACGACGCGGTGAAGCGCGTGTATGCGATGCGCAAGCGCGCGGTCGGCTTGCTCGGCAACGTGCAGGGCGAAGCGCGCCCGCAGCCGTTCGTCGAGGACACCGCGGTGCCGCCCGAAAACCTGGCCGCGTACATCGCCGAATTCCGCGCGCTGCTCGACGGCCACGGGCTGCAGTACGGGATGTTCGGCCACGTCGACGCGGGCGTGCTGCACGTGCGCCCGGCGCTGGACATGAAGGACCCGAAGCAGGCGGCGCTGGTGCGTCCGGTGTCGGATGCGGTGGCCGCGCTCACGCAGCGCCATGGTGGCCTGTTATGGGGCGAGCACGGCAAGGGCGTGCGCTCCGAATATGCGCCGGCGTTCTTCGGCGAGCTGTATCCGTCGCTGCAGCAACTGAAGGCCGCGTTCGATCCGCACAACCAGTTCAACCCCGGCAAGATCGCGACGCCGCCGGACAATACGCTGCGGCTGCTGAAGATCGACGAGGTGCCCACGCGCGGCGACCACGACCGGCAGATCGACGAGCGCGTGTGGCAGAGCTACGGCACGGCGATGCACTGCAACGGCAACGGCGCGTGCTACAACTTCGACCCGGACGACGCGATGTGCCCGTCGTGGAAGGCGACCCGCGAACGCGTGCATTCGCCGAAGGGGCGTGCGTCGCTGATGCGCGAATGGTTGCGTCTGCAAGGGCAGGCCGGCGTGGATGTGGTCGCCGCGGCGCGCGCGCGGCAGCCGTGGCTGAGCGGCCTCGCGACCCGCTGGCGCAACAGCCGCGCGGCGCGCAACGGCGAAGCCGATTTTTCGCACGAGGTGTACGACGCGATGGCCGGCTGCCTCGCGTGCAAATCGTGCGCGGGGCAGTGCCCGGTCAAGGTCAACGTGCCCGAGTTCCGCTCGCGTTTTCTCGAGCTGTATCACCAGCGTTATCTGCGGCCGGTGCGCGACTACCTGATCGGCTCGCTCGAATACACGATGCCGTGGATGGCGCGCGTGCCTGCGCTGTACAACGGGCTGATGCGTGCCGGCTGGGTGCGCACGCTGCTGGAACGGCACGTCGGCATGGTCGACAGTCCGCTCTTGAGCCGCTTCGATCTCGCGGCCGTGATTCGCCAGTGGCGCGTGCGGCCCGCCGAGCCGCAGGCGCTCGCGGCGCTGACCGATGCGCAACGCGAACGCAGCGTCGTCATCGTGCAGGACACGTTCACGCGCTATTTCGATACCGAGCAGCTGGCGACGCTGATCGAGCTGGCGGCGCGCGCGGGCTTCCAGGTGTGGCTCGCGCCGCTCGCGCCGAACGGCAAGGCGCTGCACGTACAGGGCTTTCTCCGCGCATTCGAGAAAGCGGCGATCCGCAACGCGACGCAACTGGCCGCGCTGGCGCGATCGGGCGTCGCGCTCGTCGGCCTCGATCCGGCGATGACGCTCACGTATCGTCAGGAGTATCTGAAGGTGACGAGGCTCGCCGATGTGCCGAAGGTCGCGCTGCCGCAGGAGTGGTTGCTGCACGCGCTGCCGGAAGCCGGCGCGGACGCGGAAGTGGGCGGGGCGTCGTACCGGTTGCTGCCGCACTGCACCGAGAAGACCAATGCGCCCGACAGCGGCAAGCAGTGGGCGCAGGTGTTCGCGCGTCGCGGGCTGCGGCTGCAGGTGCAGGCGACCGGGTGCTGCGGGATGTCGGGGACGTACGGGCACGAGGCGCGGAATCTGGCGACGTCGAAGGTGATCTACGCGCAGTCGTGGCGCGCGCAGGTGGATGCGCCGGAAGAACATGGCGAAGCGCTGGCGACGGGGTATTCATGCCGCAGCCAGGTGAAGCGGCTGTCGTCGAAGCAGGTCCGGCATCCGTTGCAGGCGTTGCTCGATCATGTGCGGGCGGGCCAGGGATGAGCGCGGAACGGACGAAACGTCGGTTCGCCCGCCCGGTAGCCGCTGCATCACGCCGCGACGCGTGAGCGTCGTGCACGGGCTGGATTGCTGCCGCGCACACGTGCGCCAGGCCGGCGCACGACAGGAACCCGCATGTCGCGGGGCCGTCCGGAATGAACCGCATCGCACCCACGACGCGCATATTTCCATATATGGAAAAAAATTCCGGCCTATGGGGATCGATTGACCCCCTCCGAAACGCGCACTTATAGTCCCGGTGAACTCTGCAGGTCCGCGAGGACCTCAACGAACCGGGATGTCAACGTGCGCCACTATCAGAATTTTGCCGACAACCACTTCAACGAGTCGGCCCGAACGCCTTCGATCGAAGTCTGCAATCCGGCCACCGGCGACATCGTGGCCACCGTCGACAGCACCAGCCCGGAAGACGCGGACCTGGCCGTTCAGGCCGCCGCGGCCGCGCAGAAAAAGTGGCGGCGCCTGCCGGCCATCGAACGCGCGAAAGTCCTGTACCGGCTGGCCGATGCGCTGATGGCGCGTGCCGATGCCATTGGCCACGCGCTTGCGCTCGAATCCGGCAAGAGTCCGCAGCATGCGCGTGCCGAGGTCCAGTACGCGGCGGAAGTCACCCGCTACCACGCGGAGTGGGCGCGCCGCATCACGGGCGAGATCATCCCGAGCGACAACGCGGGCGAGAACCTGATGCTGTTCCGCGAGCCGATCGGCGTCGTGGTCTGCCTGATTCCGTTCAATTCACCGGTCTACACGCTGATGCGCAAGCTCGCGCCGGCGCTCATCACCGGCAACACGGTGGTGGTCCGGCCCAGCAGCTACACGCCGTGTTCCGCGCTGGAGATCGCGCGTGCGGTGCAGGACGCGAACGTCCCGGCCGGCGTCGTCAACATCATGGCCATGAGCCATGTGGTGGCCGAGCAGATCTGCACCCATCCCGCCGTGGGCATGATCACGCTGACCGGGAGCGTCGGTGCCGGCCGCAAGGTGCTCGAATATTCGCAGGTCAATATCGCGAAAGTGGCGCTGGAGCTAGGCGGCAAGACGCCCGCGATCGTCGAGCCGGATGCCAATCTCGAGCAGGCGGCGGCCGATATCGTGCGCTCCAAGACCACCAACTGCGGGCAGCTCTGTACCGCGGTCGAGCGTGTCTATGTGCACGAGGAGGTCGCCCCGAAGCTGATCGCGCTGTTGCGCAACCGCATGCGGGAGCGCCAGTGGGGCGACCGCAGCCAGCATCACGACTGGATGGGGCCGCTGATCCACGACAACGCGCGCCTCCATATTCACCAGATGGTGGAACGGGCGATCGACGACGGCGCGGTGCTCGAGTGCGGTGGGGCGATTCCGGCGGGCAAGGGCTTCTTCTATCCGCCGACGCTGCTCACCGGATGCCGCCAGGACATGGAAATCATCCAGGAAGAAACCTTCGGGCCGGTGCTGGGCGTGGTGACCTACCGGACGCTCGACGACGCGCTGGAGATGGCGAACGATCACCAGTTCGGCTTGGCGTCGATGATCTACAGCGAGAACCACCGCACGATCATGCGGGTCGCGAACGAGATCGAGGCGGGCGAGTGCTACGTGAATCGCGTGCCCGACGATCCGTACCAGGGCCATCACGGCGGCTGGAAGCGCTCGGGCATCGGCGGCGACGATGGCCAGCACGGGATGCTCGCGTTCACGCAGACGCGGCTGGTGGTCGTGCCGTACTGATCGCGTAACGGCCTATCGAGGCACCGGTCGGGGCGTGCTGCACGCAGCGTCGCCCGGGCCGCATGGACCGGAGCCGGGAAGCAACCGATGTTTTCCGGACTACTGATCAATTGGAGAGTGAAGCACCGTAGACGTAGCGCAGATTGTCGAGGTTGTCATGCAATACCGGTCCGGCGGACCGGATACGACGCAGTAAAAAAAATGGAGACGTCATGACAGTATCAATCGATTCCCCCGAACGGGCGCTGGCCGAGGCGTCCGGCGCCGGTTCCAGGCTGGTCCGCTATTTTCAGCTGGCCGTGCTCACGCTTGCAGCGGGCGCGCTGTATCCGCTGCTGTACCTGCGCCAGAACTTCGAAAACACGCTGCTGCAAGCGTTCCACATCACGCCCGATCAGCTCGGCGAACTCTATTCGATACTCGGCATCGCGTATGTGGTGACCTATATCCCCAGCGGATGGCTGGCCGACCGCGTGAGCTCGCGCTGGCTGGTCCTGTTCTCGCTGGGCGCCGTGGGCCTGCTCGGCCTGTGGTTCGCCACCTATCCCGACGCGTCGATGCTGCGCTGGATCTATCTCGGCTGGGGTGTTGCCGGCGGGCTGACGTTCTGGTCGGCGATCCTGCGCGCCGTCAAGCTGCTGGCGACCGATCGCGAACAGGGCCGCTTCTTCGGCATCCTCGACGGCGGACGCGGCCTCACCGAGGCCGTCCTCGCGTCGATCGCGGTGGCCATCTTCGCCCACTACGCAAGTCTCGCGCCGCAGCTCGCGCTGCGCCCGGTGATCCACATGTACGCGTATACCTGCCTCGGCATCGGCGTGCTCGCCGGGCTGATTCTGCCGAACGACCGCAACCGGGCCCGCGAATCCGGCGCCGCGCGGCAGGGCGGGCCGTCCGCGTTCGGCGACTTTCTCATGCTGATCCGGATACCGGAAATCTGGCTCGTCAGCCTGATCGTGCTGTCGGGCTACCAGCTGCTGTGGGCCACGTTCTCGTTCTCCAGCTATATCCAGGCGCACTTCTCGGCGTCGGCCGTGCTCGCCGGCGAACTGACGGTCATCAAGCTGTGGATGCGCCCGATCGGCGCGATCGGCGGCGGCTTTCTCGGCGATCGTTTCTCCAACGTCGACGTGCTCGGCGGCGGCATGTTCGCGGCCGCGATCGCGTGGATGCTGTTCGTGCTGGTGCCCGGATCGGTTCCGGTGTGGCTGCTGGCCGGCTGCATCGTCGTGCTCGGGCTGATGACCTATTCGGTGCACGGGCTGTACTGGGCCATCGTCGACCGCTGCCACGTGCCGGCGCGCGTGACCGGGCTGGCGATCGGGATCATTTCGATGGTCGGCCTCTCGCCGGACGTGTTCCTGCCGATGATCAGCTCGGCGATTTCGCGCCGGTTTCCGGGCGTGTTCGGCACCCAGCTCTACTTCACGTACATCGCCGTGTGCTGCCTGGCGGGCAGCGGGCTCGTGTACGTCTTCAAGAAACGCACCGCGCATTACCGTTTTCCGGGCCGCTGACCGGTGCTGCCCCGCATGACGGTTCAACCATCGCACGTTACTAGGCAATCACATGAAAATCACCTCGCTTGAAACCTATGTCGTCGCCGTGCCGCCCCCGTACATCGGCGGCCGCTACTGGATCTTCGTCAAGCTGAAGACGGCATGCGGCATCGAGGGGGTGGGCGAAGTCTACGCGGCCAGCTTCCATCCGGACGTGATGGAGGCCGCGATCGCCGACGTCTACCAGCGCTACCTCGAGAATCACGATCCGCACCACATCGAGCGCTTTTTCCGCGAGGCCTATTCGAGCGGCTTCACGCAGCGGCCCGACCCGAGCATGATGGGGATCGTGAGCGGCCTCGAGATGGCGTGCTGGGACATCATCGGCAAGGCGGCGAACAAGCCTGTCTACGAACTGATCGGCGGCAAGGTGAACGAGCGGCTGCGCTCGTATACCTACCTTTATCCGAAGACGGCCGACGGCGAGTACAGCCACGACTACGAGGATGTCGAACTGTCCGTGCGCTGCGCCGAGGAATACGTGAAGCAGGGCTTCACCGCGATCAAGTTCGATCCGGCCGGCCCCTACACCGCGTACTGCGGCCACCAGCTCAGCCTCGACCTGCTGGAACTGTCGGCGACGTTCTGCCGGCGGCTGCGCGAGGCGGTCGGCACCCGCTGCGACCTGATCTTCGGCACCCACGGGCAGATGACGCCGTCGGCTGCCGTGCGGCTCGCCCGCTACATCGAGCCGTACGACCCGCTGTGGTTCGAGGAGCCGGTTCCGCCGGGCCAGTCGGAAGCGATGGCGCGGGTTGCGCAGAAAACCAGCATCCCGGTGGCGACGGGCGAGCGGCTTACCACCAAGTACGAATTCTTCGACGTGCTGCGCAACAACGCGGCATCGATCCTGCAGATGAATCTCGGCCGCGTGGGCGGCATCCTGGAGGCGAAGAAGATCGCGAGCCTGGCCGAAGTGCATTACGCGCAGATCGCCCCGCATCTCTACAACGGCCCGATCGGCGCCGCCGCGAGCATCCAGCTCGGCGTGGCGTCGCCCAATTTCCTGATCCAGGAGAGCATCATGCGCTGGGAAGGCTTCCATGCCGAGATCCTGAAGCAGCCGATCGCATGGGAGGACGGCTACATCATTCCGCCGACGGCGCCGGGCCTCGGCGTCGAGCTCGACATGGACGTCGTCCGCGCTCACATGCCGTATACGAGCCGCCGCCTGCACCTGACCGTATCCACGCAGCCGTTCGACGTGAAGGCGGGCCCGTCGGACAGCTGGAAGGCGCGCTACGCAGTCGACAAGGAGTAGGCACCGGTGGAGGCGACAAGTTTTGACTACATCATCGTGGGCGCCGGTTCCGCAGGCTGCATCCTCGCCGATCGCCTGAGCGAATCGGGCCGGTTCCGGGTGCTGCTGCTCGAAGCGGGCGGCGAGGACAAATCGATCTGGCTGCGCATGCCGCTCGGATTCGCGAAGCTGTTTCATCACCGCAAGTACAACTGGCGTTATCAGACGTCGCCGCAGTCGGAGCTGGCGGGGCAGCGCGTCTACACGCCGCGCGGCAAGGTGCTGGGCGGCTCGGGTGCGATCAACGCAATGATCTACGTGCGCGGCCAGCGGCGGGATTTCGACGACTGGGTCGCCCAGGGTAATCCGGGCTGGGGCTGGGGCGATGTGCTGCCCTGGTTCAAGCGGCTGGAATCCCACCATGCGGGCGATACCGAATGGCACAGCGGCAGTGGCAAGATCCGCATCACGCGCGATCCGGTGCATCCGATCTGCGAGTCGTTCTTCGATGCGTGCACGCTGCTCGGCTATCGCTTCAACGACGATTTCAACGGCGAGCGCCTCGAGGGCGTCGGCGTCTACGACATCAACACGCGCGACGGGCAACGGGATTCGTCGTGTACGGCCTACCTGCATCCCGCCAGGAAGCGCGCGAATGTCGTGGTGTACACGGATGCGCTCGTGGAGCGCGTGCTGTTCGACGACACGCGCACGGCGACCGGCGTCGAGGCCCTGATCGGCGGCCACCGTCAGCGCTTTGCCGCGCGCCGCGAGGTGATCCTTTCCGCCGGCGCCGTGGAGACGCCGAAACTGCTGCAGTGCTCGGGTGTCGGGGATGCGGCGCTGCTGATGCGGCATCAGATTCCCGTGGTCCACCATAGCCCGGCGGTCGGCCGGAATCTGCAGGACCATCTGTGCGCATCGTATTACTTCCGCGCCACCCGTCCGACTGTGAACGACGAGGTGCGCGGCCTGACCCGGCAGGCAGGGGCCATGCTCCAGTACCTGTTCCGACGCAAAGGGATCTTCGCGACGACGGCGAAGGCCGGCGGTTTCCTGCGCACCAGCGACGCGGAACCCGTGCCCAACATGCAGCTCTACTTCAATCCGCTTTCGTACGTGCTGCCGGAGTCGGGCGGCATGCCGCGCGTCGAGCCGTACTCGGGCTATACGATCTTTTTCTCGCCGTGCCGGCCGACGAGCCGCGGCTCCGTCGAGCTCACCAGTGCCGACGCGCGTGAGGCGCCCCGGATCGATCCGAATTACCTGTCGACCGAACACGATCGCCGCGAGGCCGTCGCGGGCAGCCGGCTGGTGCGCGAGCTGACTGCAACGCCTTGGCTCAGGCAGGTGACGGCGGAAGAAGTGCGCCCGGCGGGAGCCGTGTCCGACGACGAGAGCATGCTGCGGTTCTTTCGCGAGCAAAGCGGATCGGTGTACCACCTGTGCGGATCGTGCGCGATGGGTCGCGACGTGGAGCGCACGGTCGTGAACAGCCGGCTGCAGGTGCACGGCGTCGCGAACCTGAGGGTGGTGGACGCGTCGGTGTTTCCGAACATCACGTCGGGCAACATCAACGCGCCCACGATGATGGTCGCCGAAAGGGCGGCGGCATGGATCCTGGCAAGCGCCGCCGACTGAAGCGGCTCGACGGAGACGAAGGCAAAGCCGATAGAATGATCGCCTATGAATGCACCCGATCCACTTCCCGAAGCGAAATCCAGGACCCCGGCAGTGGACGGGGCGCTGGACATTCTGGAAACGCTGGTTCAGTCGACCTGGCCGCTCACGCTGACCGAGATCGCCGAGCGCGTGAATCTCCCGGTGACGAGTTGCCACCGCATCATCGGTACGCTGCTCCAGAGGGGGATGGTGGTGCGCGACCTGCGCCGTCGGAAAGCCTATTGCGCCGGCGCGCGGCTTTTTCAGATGGCGTCCGTCGCCTATCTGCAGCAGCCGATCGTGCCGCTGTTCCACCCGATCGCCGATGTGCTGAAGAACGAACTGCACCAGAGCGTGAACCTGAGCGTGCAGGCGGGTTCCCATGCACTCGTGGTCGCGCACGTCGCGTGGCCGTTCGCTGACCCGTTCGGTGTCTACGTGGGCCTGTCCGATGCGCTGCACCAGTGCGCGGCCGGCAAGGCGATGATGAGCATGCTGCCCGCCAGCGTGCAGCAGCACTACTGGGCCGAGTTCATGGCGGGGCGGGGCGCGAGAGCCGTGTCCCCTGCGGCCGGTAGCACGGAGTGGATGAATGAGCTCGCGGAGATCAAGCGCGTCGGCTATGCGCTGAGCCGCCCGGAAGCGGGTTCCGGCGTATGCCATCTCGCGGCGCCGGTACTCAATCGTCGCGGCGAGCCGCTGGCGGCGATCGGCGTTTCCCTTGCCGTGCAGCACGACATTCGCCCGTATGTCACGCCGCTGATCCAGGCGACGTGGCAGCTTTCCGCACGGCTCGGATAGCGGCCGTCCCGCCTGGGGAAGCCGCGACCGGCAGTGAGATACGGCGCCCAGGCCGCGCTTGCCGGGACGGGCCCGCCGGGCGTGGCGGCCGCCGTGCGGGCCGCGAGGCCCCGTGCCGGTCTTGCGAGAAGATACCGGGCGCGCCCCGATCCTGAAAGTTGCAACTAACGGTCGATCAAGACGGTCGCTTCGGATAAGGGCGGTTCAACGAGGTGCCGGCAGAGCAAGGAGGGGCGGGCAAGATTCGGGCGGGAGGCGCGAACCGGACGGGGGAAGTAAGCGACGCGGTGGATGACTGAGAGGTCAGGTCTTGACTGACGCAGATAAGGGGAATGCGCAAGCCGCGCCGTCTGTGTGGTGCTGCATTTCGCTGCGTTATGCCGGCACTCGTGGCCCGACCTGATGGATCCGGGCCCGAGCTGGCGCGCGGCCACCGGCGCCCGCAGCGGCTTGCCTACGACTCGGGGTCTTCGTCTTTCCCGGCACGAGGGCCGTTGCCCGCCGCCGGAAACGCCCCGACCCCGCGCGGCCGTTTCGGCTCGATCTTCGTGCGCCGGATGACCTTGCGAAAATCGATTTCGTGGGCCGCCAGCGCGCCGATCAGCGTCGCGATGACCGCGAGGTGCGACGGAACCGTGCCCTTGCTCGAATAGTTGGTGATGGAACTTTCGTTCATCCTGATCAGGCGGGCAAACTCCCGCGCCGTCAACTGCGCTTTCTTCAACTCCTGTTGAAATTCCGCATACGCCATTGCGCACATGTTGCTTCCTCTCCGCAAAACTTGCATCGGCCCGCGCGGCGCCGGCGCCGACGGGCGGCGTTCCCGTCGTGCCGGCGTCGCGGGGAGTTACATCTTCACCTGGTCGAGGAAGGTCTTCTTGCCGCCCTTGTAGCCGTAGATCGAGATGATCCCGTGCGTCAGGTCGCCCTTCGAGTCGAACGTCGTCGTGCCGATCACGCCGTCGTACTTCGTCGACGGCATCGCGGCGAGGATCTTCGCCGGATCGGTCGAATTCGCGCGCTTCATCGCGTCGACCGCGATGTAGACCGCGTCGTACGCGAACGGCGCATCGAACTTGATGCCCTGGTTGAAGCGCTTCTGGTACTTGGCGAGGAAGGCCGCGCCGCCCGGCATCTTCTCGAGCGCCGCGCCGGCCTGCGAGCACAGCACGTTGTCGGCTGCGGGGCCGGCCAGATCGGCCAGCGAGTCGGTGCACACGCCGTCGCCGGACAGGATCCGCGCGCGCAGGCCCAGCTGCTTCGCCTGCTTCGCGAGCGGGCCGCCGGTTGCGTCCATGCCGCCGTACATGATCGCGTCGGGGTTCTCGCCCTTGATCTTCGTGAGAATCGCGCGGAAGTCGACGGCCTTGTCGTTGGTCGCGTCGTGCGACAGCACCTTCAGGCCGAGCGCCTTCGCCTTCTTCTCGAACTCGTTCGCGAGACCCTGGCCGTACGCGGTCGAATCGTCGACCACCGCCACGCTCTTCACGCCCTTCGACTGCGCGTAGCTCGCGAGCGCCGGGCCTTGCTGCGCGTCGGTCGCGACCACGCGGTAGGTGGTCTTGAACCCTTGCTGCGTATAGGTCGGGTTCGTGGCCGACGGCGAGATCTGCACGATGCCCGCATCGCTGTAGATCTTCGAGGCCGGGATCGACGTGCCCGAGTTCAGATGGCCGATGACGGCGACGACCTTGTCGTCGACGAGCTTCTGCGCAACCTGCGTGGCCTGGCGCGGGTCGGCGGCGTCATCCTGCGCGTCCAGTTGCAGCGTGATCTTCTGGCCGCCGATCGTGAGCCCCTTCGCGTTGATTTCCTCGACTGCGAGGCGCGCACCGTTCTCGTTGTCCTTGCCGAGGTGCGAAATGCCGCCCGTCGTCGGTTCGACGCTGCCGATCTTCACGACCTGGTCGGCCATCGCGCCCGACGCGGCCGCGAACGCGGCGGCAGCCAGTGCGACGGTAACCAGGGGTTTGCAGCGCATGCCGACAGTGCTTCGTTCCATCTGCCATCTCCGTTGATTGATATTTCTACTGACGTCCGGCCAGCCGGAAACCCTTGTGAGGCGGTCGGTTTGCCGGACGAGTCTCCATGACCCATGACGGGTTCGGCTTGCATGTCGCCGGCCGTCGAATGCGGCGAAAACGCCGGCGTCGAGCATGCCCGGGCGAGCGGGCCGTTTCGTCAGACGACATGCAATTGGTATGAATATATCCGAACCTGTTTCCGCACGCGTCGGCGAATTGCGCGGCCTTGCGCAAATGTGACGCGATGGCGCGGCCGTTTCGTCGCCCGTTGCGCACGCGCGCCACCGTGTTGCACCGTCGATGGCTTCGATTATTCGACCGGGCCGATGTCGATGACCATGCACAGTGCGATGCAATCAATCGCGAACTGTTCGGTTGATTTGTCTGCACAGTTCCTGATTGTTCGTGCGATCGTTGTGCAGTTTATGCAACTAACGGTCAAGTCCGACAGCATCCGCAAATGGGTGCGGGGCGGGCCGCACAGCGTGTATATTTCCGCTTTGCAGATGCGGGGCCTTGATCGGTTTTCCGCTGCCGGAGCGTTCGAGCCGGCATCGCTCTCCGGCCAAGCCAGCGAAGCCGCACGCCTAGGTCCGTCCGCGCAAGGCCACGAAGATCACGCCCGCAATCGCCAGCAGGCCGCCGCACACCGTTTCGATACCGGGCCGCTCGCCCGTCAGCGCCATCGACAACACCGTCGCGACCGCCGGCGTCAGATAGAGGAAGTTGGCGGCGCGTGCCGCGCCGAAGTGGCCGAGCGCGAAGGTCCACGTCGCGTAGCCGAGCGCGGCGGGAAACACGCCGAGCACCAGCACCGCGAACCCCGTATCGCGCGACGCGCCGCCGAGCGCCGCCAGCGCGCCGGGCAACCACGGCGTGAGCAGCAGCGCGCCGGCCAGCAGCGTGTAGGCGGCGCAGGGCAGCGCGCCGTACACGGGGATCATGCGCCGCTGCAGGACGAAATAGCTGGCCGAGCACAGCGCCGCGCCGAGTATCAGCGTGCTGCCCGAGCCGAGGACGAGGCCGCCCGGCTGACCGTGCGCGATCACCGCAATGCCGGCGAGGCTGACCAGCGATCCGAGCCAGCCCCAGCGATTGAAGCGTTCGTGCAGGAACACCGCGGCGAGCAGCGCCGTGAAGATCGGCAGCGTGTTCACGATGAAGCTCGCAGCGCCGGCCGACACGGTCTGCTCGCCGGTATTGAGTAGCGCGTTATAGAGCGCGATGCCGAGGAAGCCGCACGCGAGAAAGCGCAGCGCATCGCCTTTCGCGGGTATTGGCGGCCGTCGCCACGCAAGCCACGCGATCACGAGCACAGCCGCGGTCGCGAAGCGCGCGGCCGCGAGCTGCAGCGGGGCGAGCCCGTGCAGGCCGATCCGGATGAACGGGAATGCGGATGCCCACGAGAGGATCGTGAAAGCGACCGCGCCAGCCGCGACGAGCGGTAGTCGCGCGCTGCGCGACGACGAAGAGGAAATCGTATTCATGCGCCCATGGTGCGGCGTGGCGAGATGCTAAGCTAGCGCACAGATCAACATGCGAGTGTGAATATGGCTCACAGCTCGGTTCGGCGGCGAGCCGGCGACGCAGCGCATCTCCGCCAGGTTGCGGATGCATTGTCGGTCTCGGCCCCGGGGCCGAGACCGCCGCTCGCGAGTCTTGAGACGGTCTGCACGGTCGCGCGCCAGGGTTCGTTTCTCGCGGCCGCCGAGGTGTCCGGCGTCACGCACGGCGCAATCAGCCGGCGCGTGGCCGCCGTCGAGAACTGGCTGGGCCTCGCGCTGTTCGAGCGTCACGCGCGCGGCGTGCGCCTGACGCCGGACGGGCAGCGCTTCGTCGGCCGGATCGAGCAGGCGTTCGCGATCATCGACAGCGCGGCCGACCAGTGGCGCTCGCCGCGTACGCCGCGCCTTGTGCGGATGAGCGTGGTGCCGGCGTTCGCGCAGCTGTGGCTGTTCGAGCGACAGCACGTGCTCGAGCGTGCGGAGCCGGCGTTGCAGATCGATCTGCATATCGGCCTGCGCAACGTGGATATCGCCGGCGGCGAAGCGGACCTGTCGATCCGGTACGGGCGCGGCAACTGGCGTCAGCTCGACACGCGCCCGTTCATGCCCGAGACGCTGTACCCGGTCGCGCATCCGCGGCTCGCCGCGCAACTGGCTACACTGCGCCGTCGGGGCGGCGATGCCGCGCTGCTCGAGATGCCGTTGCTGCACGACTCCGACGTGACCGGGTGGCGCACGTGGTTCGACGCGCTCGGCATCGCGTTCAAGCCGCGTGCGCAGGATCGCCGTTTCGAGGATTACAACCTCGTGCTCGCGGCGGCCGAAGCGGGGCTCGGTGTGGCGCTGGCGCGCACGCCGCTCGCGGACGCGTATCTCGGGCGCAGCGCGCTGGTGCGGGTGAGCCGTCACGAGGTCGATTCGTTGCTCCGGTATCACTTCGTGCATGCGAAGGGGGAGAATCGACCGGAAGTGCTCGCGTTGATGGAGCGGATGCGGGCGGCGCTGGAAACGGCAGGACCGGCGGCATGACGTCTGCTACCGAGTGGCTCGACGAGCCGCCGGATGCGGTTGCCGCTCGACCGTGGCCGCCGGATCGTCGACAATGCGACCGCGGAAATCCGCGAGACAATGCGCGAGATCCAAGAGACGAACGAGAATCGAGACTTTTTGCAGCCGTGTGGATGCACAGGAAATGAGTAATGAATAGACCAGACAAGTCGTCGAAAGCGCGTGCGGCGCTCGATCAGCTGTTTTCGGGCATGGCGCCCGCGGACGCGCAGCGCGCGTCGCGTCCGGGCAATCCGTTCGAAGCGGCTGACGATGCGACGGGTGCCGACGGCCGGTACGAAGTCAAGCTGTCGACCCGAATCCAGCTGCGCGGCTATCCGAGCGCGGATGCGTTCATGAAGCGCATGGCCGAAGCGTGGGGCCTCGACTGGGGCACGTACGACAGCGTTCAGGCGCTGGCGACGCTGCCCTCGGGGTGGCGTTCGCGCCGCCTGCCGGAAGTCACGCAGGTCGTCGACGGGCGCGATATCGTGCGCGCGGAAAGCAGCCTGCAGGGCGGCGAACTGTCGTATCTGAAAGTACATCCGCGCTATTACATCGATGCGCGCAAAGGGTTCGGGTGGAGCAAGTCGTCGAAGGCCTCCGACGATCCGGATCTGGATGGCCCCGACTGGAACTGCTACGTGATGGATCGGGAAAAATCGGTCGAAGTGCACGAGCTGCGGACGTCGTCGTCGAAGGCCGATCTCGACAATGCGCGCGCGACGTTGCTGAAGTGGCTCGACGAGCACTACCCGAAGCATCGCGATCCGTTCGCGTACTGGACGGATTGCGACCGGCCTTTGTAATACTGCGCCGCCGCGGCTCCGTCACGCACCGCCGATCGTCACGGTGAAGGGTGAAGGGCAATTGAAGCCAACTGGTCCGATTCCGATTCTGTGGGCAGCGTTCGGCGCGGCGGTCGGCTCGACCGTCGTCGAATTGCTGCTGTGGTGGATCGTCGGCGACGACGCCATTCACAACCTGCTGCGCGATGCGCGCCTGACGGCCGCCATCGCGATGGGCCGCCGTGCCCTCGGTTCGTCCACCGGCTTCGATCCAGTCATCATGGGGGTTGCGACGCTGGTGCATGCCGCGCTGTCGCTGGCCTATGCGGCCGTGCTGGCGAAAACGATTCGCGGCCTGTCGCCCGGGCCCGCGCTCGTCGTGGGCGGCGTGTTCGGGCTCGTGCTGTACGGCGTCAATCTGTACGGATTCACCGCGATTTTCCCGTGGTTCGTTCAGGTCCGCGGCGGGATCACGTTGATCGCCCATCTGGTATTCGGGATCATGGCCGCAGCCGTTTACCGCATCGTCCGCCGCGCGCCGCGCGCATGACCGTCGGCGGTTGCCGCGCCGCCGCTCTTTTGCATCACGACCCTTGGAATAACCCGGCTTGTTCTATCGTTTCATGGTCGGGTGACCCTATACGAAGCCAGGCGCCGTCCGTGATGCCAAGGGTCGAATGGTCGGGGGCAACCATGCAGGAGCCGATCATGTGCAACGTGTTTCGGTTCGGGATGGGCGTCGCCTGTCTCGGATGTTCGGTGTGCGTGCTGGCGCAAACATACGACGGCCCGCCGGACGAAAGCGTTCGTTGCCGTGCGGTCGTCGCGCAAGCGGAAATCGACGGCACGGAGCAGCAGGTCGTTGGCCGGGCGTGCCGACAAAGCGACGGCACCTGGCAGATGGAGCAGAGCCTCGATGGCAGCATCGTGTGGTATCCGGACACCGCCTATCCGTACGCCGACCCGTGGTACTGGGGGCCGGCGGTTTTCGTCGGCACGGGCGTGAGTTTCGTCTTCATCGACCGCTTCCACCATCGCCGTCACTTCGATCACTTCGGCCATTTCGACGGAGTCGGGCACGGCCGCATCGGCGTTCCGATGGGCACGGGTTTTCACCATGGCCCGGCCTTCGTCGGCGGCATGCGACGGCGTTAGACCTGCGCGCGTGGCGCGCGGCGGCGGACGCACACACCGACATGCGTCCGCCGGGTCGTCGCGATGCGACGGGTGTCGTCAGAACTTGTGGCGAATGCCGACGATCGCGAGTTCCTGCGTATCGGTGCCCGAGTTCACGCCGTACGAGCCGACCGAAGCCGCGGCCTTCACGATCGCGCCGCTCGCGTTCAGCGTGTTGCCGCTCGCCTTCTGGTAGCCGAACAGCGCGTACACGTCGGTGCGCTTCGACAGCGCGTAGTCGGCGCCGAGGTTCACCTGGTTGTAGTGCGCGGAGCTCGGGCCCGTCAGCGACGTGTAGTTGTAGCCGACGCCCGCGCGCAGTGCCGACGTGAACTGCCAGTTGAAGAACGCCGAGCCGTTGTTGAACTTCGCGTTCTGCGTGAAGGCCGACAGCGTGTCCGCGCCATACTGCGTGTTCGAATACGCGAGGCCGAAGGTGGCCGGCCCGGCCACGTACTGGCCGGCCACGCGCACGATCTGGATCGACTTCGCGCTCGAGAAGCCCTGGTTGATCACGGTGTTGAACAGCGTGTCCGAACTGCTCGACCACGTGCGCACGCCGCCTGCCACCGTCGTGCCGCCGTTCGCGAAGAAGTAGCCGGCGCCGAGCGACAGCGGGCCGTTCGCGTAGCTCAGGCCGAAGCTGTACGTGCGGCCGTTGCCGGTCGCGCCCGCGACGCCGCCGAAGCCGTACAGCGCGGCGAACTGGAAGCCGGAGATCAGCGGGCTCGTGTACTTCACCGAGTTGCTCACGCGCAGGCTGTTGTCGTAGTTGTCGAGGTCGCCCGGCGTCGCGAAGACGCCGCCGAAGTAGTTGTCCTCGGTGAGGCCCTGCACGAGATCGACGACCGGATCGTACTGGCGGCCGAGCGTCACGGTGCCGTACGTGCTGCTGCCGAGGCCGACGATGGCCTTGCGGCCGAATTCGCGATTGCCCTGGCCGAGCGCGCCGGTGCCGATGTTGAAGCCGTTCTCGAGCTGGAACAGCGCGGACAGGCCGCCGCCGAGATCCTCGACGCCGCGCAGGCCCCAGCGGCTGCCCGACAGGTTGCCGCTGCCGAACTTCACGAGGCTGGACGCGTTGGTGCCGTTGGCGTTCTGTGCGTTGTGCACGTACGCGATGCCCGCATCGGCGATGCCGTACAGCGTGACGCTGCTTTGCGCGTGCGCGCCGGTGGTGTAGAGCGCGGCCGGCAGCGCGAGCAGTGCGAAGGAACGGATTCGTTTCATTGTTGGATTCCCCGTTGGTCGGTAGGTCTGACGAGTCGGTGAACGATACGGGCTGCGCATCGTCGAGGGAACCAATAAATTGTCGAATCGTTATGAGGTGGCGCGGTGATGGGTGTGCGTGCAACGTTCAGGCGGCCGATGCACGTCAGTGGCGATCGTTGCGGGATCCGAACAGGCGCGGCTGCGCGGCGTTCAACGCGTCGTCCGCTTGCGGCTCGCCGGGAAAAATCCCGTCGCGATCGGGCCACAGCAACTGAACGCACGGGAAGTCGTCGTTGCCGTAGAACCAGCGGTTCCAGCCGAGATGATCCTCGTAGTGCACCTTTTCCACCGGCATGAGCAGCGCATTCGCGTTGCCGTAGACCGATGCCGTGACTTCTCCGACCGGCGGCGGCGTGCCGGCCGCGACCATCCGGTAGACGTCCCACAGCACGTCATGAACGACGCGCGCCGGCAGCGAAAACACGATGATCTCCGGGAAGCCGTGGTTGACCCAGAGCCCGGTCGTGAACGAGAAACCCGGTTCGCCGCCTTCCGCGAACACTTCCGTGCGGAACCAGCCGTGCTTGCGAATCTGATTCACGAATCGCTGCTCGTCTTCCGCGAGCACCGAATCGGGTGCGTCCAGCGCGGTGGCGATATCCGGTCGAGTGGTCATATGGACTCCGTGGATTTCGTTTCGGTCGATACGAAAGTGGGCGATGTCGTGCGCCTATTGCACGGCATCCACCGTCTCGCCGAGGAACCCGCCGCTCTGATGCGCCCACAGTGCCGCATAGATGCCGCCGGCCTGCAGCAGTTCGGCGTGCGTGCCTTCCTCGACGATGCGCCCTTCGTCGAGCACGATCAGCCGGTCCATCGCCGCGATCGTCGACAGCCGGTGCGCGATCGCGATCACCGTCTTGCCGCTCATCAGGCTGTCGAGACTGCGCTGGATCGCCACTTCGACTTCGGAGTCGAGTGCGCTGGTCGCTTCGTCGAGCACGAGGATCGGCGCGTCCTTGAGCATCACGCGCGCGATCGCGACACGCTGCCGCTGGCCGCCCGACAGCTTCACGCCGCGCTCGCCGACCTCGACGTCGTAACCGCTGCGTCCGTGCCGGTCGCGCAGCCGCTCGACGAAGTCGGACGCTTCCGCGCGCACGGCCGCGTCGTGCATCTCGCGCTCGGTCGCGTCGGGGCGGCCGTACAGGATGTTCTCGCGCATCGTCCGGTGCAGCAGCGACGTATCCTGCGTGACCATCCCGATCGCGGCGCGCAGGCTGTCCTGCGTCACGTGCGCGATGTCCTGCCCGTCGATGCGGATCGTGCCGTCGTCCACGTCGTAGAAGCGCAGCAGCAGGTTCACGAGCGTCGACTTGCCGGCGCCGGAGCGGCCGATCAGGCCGATCCGCTCGCCAGGCCGGATCGTCAGGTTCAGCCCGTCGAACACCGGCGTGTCGTTGTCGTCGTGCGCGAAGCGCACATTGTCGAACACGATGCCGCCGCGCTGCACGGCGAGCGCCTTCGCGTCCGGCGCGTCGACCACGCTGCGCACCTTGGTCAGCGTGTTGATGCCGTCCTGGATCGTGCCGACGTTCTCGAACAGCTCGGTCATTTCCCACATGATCCAGTGCGAATAGCTCGACAGGCGCAGCGCCATCGCGATCACGGCCGCGACGACGCCCGCGCTCGCCTCGCCGTGCATCCACAGATAGAGCGCAAGGCCGGTCGAGCCGACCAGCAGCAACGTCGACAGCAGATGATTGACGATCTCGAACGCGCTGACGAGCCGCATCTGCGCGTCGCCGGTCGCCTTGAACGCTTCCATCGCACGCCGCGCATGATCGGCTTCGCGCCGCGTATGCGAGAACAGTTTCACCGTCGTGATGTTCGAATACGCGTCGGTGATGCGGCCCGTCATCAGCGCGCGCGCATCCGCCTGCTGGCTGCCGACACGGCCGAGGCGCGGCACGAAGAACGCGCAGGCGACGCCGTAGCCGAGCGCCCACAGCACGAGCGGAATCATCAGCCGCCAGTCGAAGCTGGCCGCGAGCGCGAGAATGCCGATCAGGTACGCGGCGACGCCGATCACGACGTCGACCGACATGAACAGCGCGTCGCGCACCGCGAGCGCGGTCTGCATGATCTTGGTCGTCACGCGACCCGCGAACTCGTTCGCGTAGAACGACAGGCTCTGGTCGAGCATCAGCCGGTGAAACAGCCAGCGCAGCCGCATCGGGAAGTTGATCGCGAGCACCTGGTGCTTGACCATCGTGTGCAGCACGATCAGCAGCGCGCTGCCGGCGAGGATCGCCGCGAAGCCGGCGAGCGTGCCGAAGTGGCGGCCGCCGAAATCGGCCGGCGTCGACGACGACAGCCAGTCGACCACGCGCCCCATCATCGCGAACAGCGCGGCCTCGTATCCGGCGAGCGCGGCCGACGTCAGCGCGATCAGCAGGATCCAGCTGCGCGCGCCTTTCGTGCACGCCCAGACGAACGAAAAGAATCCCTTTGGCGGCGTGGCGGGATCTTCGAGCGGGAATGTCGGCAGGCGCCGTTCAAACCACGAATACATTGAAACTTCTCCTTGATGCGGCATGGGCTATCGGGCCGGCCGGTCTTGCGTGTGTTCGCGAAGCGGCGCGAGATGTGCCGGTGCGGCTCGGCGATCTCGCGCGGTTCGGCTGCGAGTGTCGCATCGATTCGTTTCGGCTGCATGCCGGTTGCCCGAATGGCCGCGCCGGACGCCGCCACAGCCGCGCCGCCCCTATTGTTGGTACGATCGCGCGTATCGTCCACGCCGGCGTCGCATGCCGCCGGCTCATCGGCCGCGCGGCTGCCCGACCCGCGCGGCCACGTTCGGGAGAAGCGGTTCATGTTGCAGGCATTCGCGGTCTTGCTGACCTTCCAGTGTCTCGGGGAAGGGGTGTCCTATCTGTTCGGCCTGCCGGTGCCGGGCCCCGTCATCGGCATGCTGCTGCTGTTCGGTTTCGTGATGCTGCGCCCGCAGGTGGCCGACGCGATCGAGCCGACCGCGCTCGAGCTGCTGCGCCATCTGTCGCTGCTGTTCGTGCCGGCCGGCGTCGGCATCATGGTGTCGGCCGATCGCGTGCGCGGCGATGCGCTCGCGGTCGTCGTCGCGCTCGCGGTGAGCACGTCGCTCGCGATCGCCGTGACCGCCCTCGTCACGCGCGCGTTGCTGCGGCGCCAGCGGCGCGCGGATGCCGCGGCGGAGGGCACGCAATGACGGCCTTCCCGAAACTCGGCGCGATCTGGGTCTATCTCGCCGCGACGCCGCTGCTCGGCCTGACGATCACGCTGATCGCGTATCTCGTCGCGCAGGCCGTCTATGCCCGCGCGCGCTTTAATCCGCTCGCGAATCCGGTGCTGATCGCGGTCGCGCTGATCGTCGTGTTGCTGACGCTTACGCATACGCCGTATCCGACGTATTTCGAAGGCGCGCAGTTCGTGCACTTCCTGCTCGGCCCGGCGACCGTCGCGCTGGCGTTGCCGCTCTACCGCCAGTGGTCGAAGCTGCGCCGCGCGGCGGTGCCGCTGCTCGTCGGCCTGCTCGCGGGCTCGCTGACCGCGATCGCATCGGCGGTCGGCATCGCCGCGCTGTTCGGTGCATCGCACCAGACGATCGCGTCGCTCGCGCCGAAATCCGCGACTACGCCGATCGCGATGGCCGTCGCGCAGGAAATCGGCGGGATTCCGTCGCTGACCGCGGTGCTGGTGATCTCGACCGGGGTCTTCGGCGCGGTATGCGCGCGCGGGATCCTCAACGCGCTGCGCGTCGAGGAGCCGGCCGTGCGCGGCTTCGCGCTCGGCGTCGCGTCGCACGGGATCGGCACCGCGCGCGCGTTCCAGGTCAGCGAGGAGGCCGGCGCGTTCGCCGGGCTCGGGATGGGGCTGAACGGCGTGCTGACGGCGTTCATCGTGCCGATCCTGCTGCCGATGCTGTCGCGCTGGCTGTGAGCGCGCGCGACGCTATCGGTTTCCCTGATGGCGCGCGCGCGGCATCGGCCGGCCGGGCGCCGGCCGCGCATGTATCGCAGCCGTTATCGGGAGAATTCGGGAACGCGCACGGACATTTGCGCAGCGATCGGCTAACGTTGCATCGGCGCCGTCGTCGCACGCCGACGTCCATGGCGTGCGTGCGGGCGTTCAACCCACAATCAACAATCGACAAGGAGATCCGGCCATGACGAAGTCTCGCGTGGTTTCGATGGCAGTGGCAGTAACGGCGTCGTTCGGTCTGCTGTTGACCGCCGCGCCGGCGGCATACGCGCAGGATCCGGCGTCCGCGCCGACGCAGAAGCAGCTCGACAAGGCGCAGAAGAAGGCGGCCCGCAAAGCGGCCCGCGCGCGCCACGCGAAGGACCTGAAGGCGATCGGCACGGGCAGCGGCTACCGGCTGACCAACGACCAGAGCAACTATCCGCAAAACGCGGTGCAGAAGGCGCCCGCGACGAAGGCGGCGCCGGCCGCGCCGGCATCGGGCCAGTAACGGGTCAGTATCGGGCCGGTATCGGCCAGCGGTCGCGCAAGAAAAAACGGCGCCGGTTCGACCGGCGCCGTTCGTTCATCCGCGTCCCGCGCATGCCGGACGCGCCGCCCGCCCCCGGGCTTTCCGGGGCAGGCGGCATCCCGCGTTACGACGCGAGCTTCGCCGCGAGTTCCGCGACGTGCTTGCCCTGGTAACGCGCGATATCGAGTTCGTTCGCGCTCGGCTGACGGCTGCCGTCCGCGCCTGCGAGCGTGGTCGCGCCGTACGGCGTGCCGCCCGTGATTTCGTTCATGTTGACGAGCCCGCTGCAGGCGTACGGCACGCCCGCGATCACCATTCCGTGATGCAGCAGCGTCGTGTGGAACGACGTGATCGTCGTTTCCTGGCCGCCGTGCTGCGTGCCGGTCGACGCGAACACGCTGCCGATCTTGCCGACGAGCGCGCCCTTCATCCACAGGCCGCCGGTCTGGTCGAGGAACGTGCGCATCTGGCCGGCCATGTTGCCGAAGCGGGTCGGCGTGCCGAAGATGATCGCGTCGTAGTTCGCGAGTTCGTCGACCGTGGCGACCGGTGCAGCCTGGTCGACCTTCACGCCGGCCGCCTTCGCCTGGTCGACGGGGATGGTTTCCGGCACACGCTTGAGCGTGACCTCGACGCCGGGCACCGATTGCGCGCCTTCGGCGACGTGCTGCGCCATCGTTTCGACGTGCCCGTAGGACGAGTAATAAAGGACGAGTACCTTGGCCATGTTGCGAATCTCCGATTAAGAAGGCCCCGCATTCAGCGGGGCCTGGTTTTCCGAACGGGCGTTATGCCCACTCGGCCGTCACTTCGACCGGACGCAGGTCGAATACCAGCACTTCGGCATCCTTGCCGTCGGCGAACGTCAGCGCCTGCTCGCCGCGGATGCGTGCGCCGTCGCCTTCGCCGAGCGTCACGCCGTTGACCGTCACGCTGCCGCGTGCAACGTGCACGTAGGCGAAGCGGTCCGGTGCCAGTTCGAGCGTGGCGCGCTCGTCGCCGTCGAACAGGCCTGCGTAGATCCGCGTGTCCTGCCGGATCGTCAGCGAGCCGCCGTTGCCGTCAGGCGACACGATCGGCGCGAGCTTGCCGCGCTTGTCGGCCGCCGCGACATTGGTCTGCTGATAACGCGGCGCGGCCCCCTTTTCAACCGGCCCGACCCAGATCTGCAGGAAGTGGACGGGCGTTTCGTGCGAGTGGTTGAACTCGCTGTGACGCACGCCGGTGCCCGCGCTCATCAGCTGGACGTCGCCCGGCACGATCACCGACCCGGTGCCCATCGAATCCTTGTGCTCCAGCGCGCCGTCGAGCACGTACGACAGGATTTCCATGTCGCGGTGCGGGTGCGTGCCGAAGCCGCGGCCCGGCGCGACGCGGTCGTCGTTGATCACCAGCAGGTCGGAGAAGCCGACTTGCTGCGGGTCGTAGTAGTTTGCGAAAGAAAACGTGTGACGGGAGCTGAGCCAGCCATGCTCGGCACGGCCACGTTGGTTTGCTGCACGAGTCTCGATCATGATGTTGTCCTGGATGTCCGCCGGACCTCGGAAGTGGGCCCGGCCGTTCGTTGAGATGAATCTTAGGTCAATCTATTTAACAAATAAATGGCTGAAGAGATAATGACTGTCTCTTTAAGGTGGACAATATGGAACTCAACGACCTGAGGATTTTCGTCGCGACGGTCGATGCGGGCAGCTTCACGGCCGCGGCCGACCAGCTGATGCTGTCCAAGCAGTTCGTGAGCCGGCGCACGATGGCGCTCGAGGCCGCGCTCGGCGTGCGTTTGCTGCATCGCAACACGCGCAATCTCGCGGTCACGGAATCGGGGCAGGAGTTCTATGCGCGCGCGCAGCGGATCCTCGCCGAGGTCGCCGATGCCGAGCAGGCGATGTCGGTGCGCAGCACCGAGCTGCACGGCTCGCTGAAGATCAGCGCGCCGCTGTCGTTCGGGATCACGCACCTGTCGCCGCTGATCGCCGAATTCCTGTCCGCGCATCCGGCCGTGCGGCTGAACCTCGACCTGACCGACCGGCGCGTCGACCTGATCGGCGAAGGTTTCGATCTCGTGCTGCGGATCGGCACGCTCGAGGATTCGACGCTGATCGCGCGTCCGCTCGGCGCGTGGAAGATGATCGCGTGCGCGAGTCCCGGCTACCTGAAGCGGCAGGGCACGCCCGCGACGCCCGCCGAGCTGGCCGGCCACACGTGCCTGATGTACGGGCGCGAACGGCGCGTCGGCTGGGAATTCCGGGTCGACGGCGCGGCGCGCACGTTCGACGTGCAGGGCCCGCTCGTCGCGAACAACGGCGAAGTCGTGCGCGATGCGGCGATCGCCGGGCTCGGCATCGCGCTGCTGCCGCATTTCATCGTCGGCGCGTCGATCGACAGCGGCGCGCTGGTGCCGGTGCTCGACGCGTATGCGCCGTCGCCGATCACGCTGAACGCGGTGTTTCCGCAGCATCGGGAAGGGTTCGTCACGCTGCGCACGTTCATCGGGTTTCTCGCGGAGCGGCTGGACGCGCGCGGATAGCCGGCGCGGGGGTGGTGCGGGGCGGCGAGGGCCGGCGACGGTTGTGGAACAGGCGTGCGGCGAACAGGGGCGTCAACTCCGCGGGATCTGCGGAGATCGTCGAGCGACGCGGGGAATCGGTCGGATCATCTTCGCATCGTGAGCGGCGATCCCGTCGATCACGCACACACGACGCTCGATGCGGTATGGGTCAAGGTGCACTTCTGGCCGCGATGTGCTGGCGCCGCGTGAGTGCACGTCGGACCAGGGTCATGCATGGCCGGTCCGACGGCTTCGAAGCGAAGCTGACGACCAGGCAAGTGGGCTGCCCGCGCGAAAGGCTCGCAAGACACGGCGCTGCCGGCCTTCGCGCGAGTTGCCGTCATCGTGCGAGCAGGCGGGGCAAAGGCATCGTGCGCGTGATCGGTGTGGATGGCGCGGCCGGTTCGGGTTACGCTTCGGCGGGCGTGACATGCCGCGCATGCCGCGTCGGGCACTTTTACCTCGAACGTTGCGGACACGACGTTTTTACGGGGCCGCGACCCAGCGACGATCCAGGCCATGACAATCCAGAACCGATCGAATGCTCGCGCCGGCGCGCGAGGGCAAGCCGCGCTTCGCGGCCGGCAGGTGCGCAACGCGATCTTGCGATCCGCCATGATATTTGCAGTCCTGAAGATCTCGTCGCCGATCGCGCATGCCGCCGGCTTCGACTGCGCGAAAGCCGCTTCGCCGACCGAGAAGGCGATCTGCGCGGACGCCGGCCTGTCGAAGCTCGACGGCCAGTTGGCGGCGGCCTGGAAGGCGGCGCTGACCAAAGGCGGCGATACGGCTGTGCTGAAAACCGCGCAACGGAAATGGCTCAAGCAGCGCGACCAGTGCGGCGGCGACGCCGCGTGCGTCGGCGATCGCTATCGAGAGCGGCTCGCGAGCCTGAACGGCACGCCGCTCGCGGCCGACCGGTGGCAGCAGACGTGGTATCGCGACAGCGACAATCCGTCATTCGGCGGCGCGCTGACGTTCACCGGCACCGCGCCGCGTCTTCATTTCGAACTGAGCGGCAACAACGGCGCGAACACCGGCGAGCTCGGCGGCGATATCTCGTTGCACGGCGACAGCGGCACGTTCCGCCACGAGCAATGCCGACTCGATTTCAGCCGCAAGGGCGCGCGCGTGCAGGTCGTGCAACACGGCGACGATGCCGATTGCGGCGCCGGTGCGGGCGTCGTGTATGGCGGCGACTACGTGACCGCAGCGAAGGCGCAGAGCAAGGCGCCCGCCGACCTCGTGACGCTGAAGGTGCTGGCCGATGCGAAGCAGAACGCGATCGCGCACAAACTGCTCGGCGCCGACTATCAGACGCTCGTCGACACGATCAATTACGGCGCTCAAGACAAGGATCTCGACGGCCTGAACGCCAGCGTGCAGTCGTACTGGGTGCGCGGCATCGCGACGACGAACGCGGCGATCGTGATGCGCCGCGGCGCCGATCTGTGGATCGGGCTGCTCGTGTTCGATGCGCATGACAACGTGCGGATGCGCTATTACACCAGCGTGCCGACGTGGAAAAAAACCGTGCCGAAGACCATTCGCGCGTGGCACGACAATCTCGACAAGACGCTTCCGATCGACATGATGTGATGCGATGGGACGCCGGGCCGGCACGCGTGTCGGCCCTTCATGACGCGTTTGTTACGTGACAATTGTCTACTTAATCGAGACAGCGAATCTTGTTTTGACGGATTGATGATTTACGGTGAGACAGTAGACTGCACCCGTGCTTCGCCAGAACCGATCCGGAGCGCGCCACGACGGCGCGGCAGGGGCGGATTCTTCGGCGGCGGGCCGACCGGCCCGTGGTCCGATTGCGCGAGGAGTGGTTCGTTGCCGATTCATTGGTTCGCCGTCCAGGCGGACGCCGGCAGCGGATGCGTCAAACCGTCAATTCAAGGTGAGTGCTATGCGTTACGTTTCGCTGGAGTCGAAGAAGGACGAGCTGCTGCTGGCAGCCCGCGTGTTGCTGATGATCCTGTTCGTGCTGTTCGGCTGGCAGAAGCTGGCCGGCTTCTCGGGTACGGTCGCGTACATGGCGTCGACGGGTTCGCCGTCGCCGGAGCTGTCGGCGGTGATCGCGGTGGCGATCGAGCTGGTCGGCGGCGCGCTGATCGCGATCGGCTTCTACACGCGTCCGCTCGCGCTGCTGTTCGCGGCCTATACGCTCGCGACCGCGCTGATCGGGCATCGCTACTGGCAACTGCAGGGGATGGACCAGTACGTGGCGATGATCAACTTCTACAAGAACATCAGCATCATCGGCGGGCTGCTGTTGCTCGCGGTGACCGGGCCGGGGCGGTATTCGCTCGACCGGAAGTGAGATAGCACGGCTGTTCGTGCGGCATGACGGGCCCGGTGCGCTTAATCGCGCACCGGGTTTTTTCATGGCGGGCGCGTCGTCGACGTCCGGCGGCACTCGACATCGGTTGCCGGTTCCCGTATAGATTGGAACCCCCGTGTTTCCCGTTCATCGCCGACTATCGTGCCGCACCCGACCATCTTCCTCATCGGCGCCGCCGGCCTGCTCGGCCGCGCAGTCGCCGCGTCGCTGTCGCGCGAATCGTCGCTCGACCTGATCGCGACGATCCGGAATCCGCAACGCGCAGGCGCTGCCCGCGTCGCATTGCCGCCGGACAACGTCGTCACGCTCGATGTTCTCGACCAGCCGGCCCTCGAGCATCTGTTCGACACGCGCCGGCCGGCCGCCGTGATCGTCTGCGCCGCCGAACGCCGCCCCGACGTCTGCGAACGCGATCCGGCGGGCGCCCGCGCGATCAACGTCGACGCCCCGGCCCGCATCGGTGCGCTCGCCGCCCGCTACGGCGCGTGGACGCTCGGCATTTCCACCGACTACGTATTCGACGGCAAGGCCGCGCCTTACCGCGAAGACGCGACGCCGAACCCGCTGAACATCTACGGCCGCACGAAGCTGGAAGGCGAAGCGGCTTTGCTCGCCGCGTCGCCGCTTTCCTGCGTGCTGCGCCTGCCGTTGCTGTACGGCCCGATCGTCGACTGGAGCGAGTCGGCCGTCACGAGCCTCGTGCCGGCGATCGTCGCGTCAGCGCGGCCGGGCGCACCGGCAGTCGGCATGGACGCGTGGGCGATCCGCTACCCGACCTACACGCCGGACGTCGCGCAGGTCATCCGCGACCTGACGCTGCGGCATCTCGCGGGCGCGTCCGTCACGGGCATCCGTCACTGGTCCGCCGAAGAACCGATGACGAAGTACGACATCGCGCGGCGGATCGCGGCCGCGTTCGGCATCGACGCATCGCTCGCGCCGATCGACCAGCCGGCCGACGCGACGCCGCGTCCGTACGACTGCCATCTGGATGCATCGCGGGTGTGCGCGCTCGGGATCGACTGGACGACGCCGTTCGACACCGCGCTGCAAGCCGTGCTGCGCAACGCGCCGCCGCTGCCGTAAAGCCGGCGCGCCGGGGGGCTGCAGCACGGCGCCCCCGGTCATCGTGCGTGCACGGAAAGGCGATACACTGCGCGGGTTCCCGAGTGCCGGGGAGCGTCAGGGCGCCGGACCGGTTCGCCGATGCCCTGACTCATTCGAACAAATCAAGAGAGAAAGAGAGGGCCCATGCTGACACGTCTTCGTATCGGACTCGATCGCGCGCGCGACCTGCGCGATGCCAGCCGACCATCGCCCATTCAGCCGCGCCCGCAGGCATGCGAGCTGGTCGACCTGAGCGCCAGGCGCGCGACCTGGCGCGTGCCCGTTCCCGGCCAGGCCGACTGCTATCTGGCCGCGACGCCCGGCGCAACGGAACGCTACGTCGTGCATCTCGATGCCGACCGGTTCTACGCGCTGTGGCTCGGCACGAGCCCGGCCTTTCCCCGGCTCGATTCGCAGGATTGCGTGCCGCGCCGCATCATGCCGCTCGATCGCAAGTTCTCGACGGCCGCCGCCGCGTTCAGGGCCGGCCGCCTCGAGCCGGTCACGCTGCCGCCGGTCGGCTACTGGCTGGAGGGCAGCGGCTACGAAGTCGCGATGAGCGACGGCATGACGCGTACCTACTGGCTGCTCGCGAATCGCGTGCGATCGTTTCCGGTCTGCGTCGACGAAGCAACCTGGGCGATGATGCTGAACAACCTGGCCGGCGTCGGCGTGTCGCCGATCGCGTTCAGTGAGCTTTTTTCCCGGCGCGCATGAGCGGCGCGCGTCCCTCGAATTGACACTCCGCGTTCGCGGCCAGTAAAGTCGCGTCGCGGGGCGGTGGGTCAAGCACACCCCCGGAACAGGCAGCCGATGTTCCAGGACTACGGGGCTACCCCGTGGATGAGATCGACACGCCGATGCGTCGCAAGAGCGCAATTTGCGCGTTGCGCAAAGACTGCTCTCGCAGCACCTGTCACGTTGACTCATCGTCCCGCCCATTCTTCCTCATGCACGCGTCCCTGTTCGACACCGTCCGCACGATTGCCGAAGCGATGCTGGCCGGTGCGCCGGAACGCGGCGGCGTCGTCGACCGGATCGCGGCCGTGCTCGGCGCCGCGCCGCCATGGGCACACGACGTGTCGGACGACGCGCTGGCACGCTTCGGCGCGCAGTGGGCCGACGTCGATACCGACCGGCTCGCCGGCATGCTGGCCGACGCGCCGGCGTTCCTGAACGCGTGGTACGGCCCGCATCGGCCGGTCGTGATTCGCGTCGTGCGGCGGCCGCCGGTGCAGCGGCCGTTGCCGCCCCGGCTCGCCGGCTGCGACGTGCCGCTCTGGCCGACGTGCGGCGATCTTGCCGAGTGGCTCGGCGTGAGCACGGCCGAGCTCGACTGGCTGTCCGATCGCTGGCGCGTCGACGCGCGTAGCGCCGACACGCCGCTGCATCACTACACGTACACGGGATACGACAAGCGCAGCGGCGGCTGCCGGCTGATCGAAATGCCGAAGGGGCGGCTGCGCGAAGCGCAGCGGCGAATCCTGCACGGGCTGCTCGATCGCGTTCCGCCGCACGATGCGGCGCACGGCTTTCGCAAGGCGCGCGGGATCGTGTCGTTCGCCGCGCCGCATGCGGATCGCGACGTCGTCGTGCGTTTCGATCTCGCGGATTTCTTCGTGTCGGTGCGGGCGGCGCGGGTCCATGCGCTGTTCGACACGCTCGGCTACCCGGTCGACGTCGCGCGGACGCTGACCGCGCTGTGTACCAACCGCGTGCCGTCGGCGCGGCTGCTCGCGCCCGACCTGCGCGACCGGTTCGACTGGGCCGCCCGTCAGCGCTACCGTTACCGGCATCTGCCGCAGGGCGCGCCGACGTCGCCGGCGCTGGCGAACCTGTGCGCGTTTCGCTTCGACATGCGGCTCGCCGCGCTCGCGCGTTCGCTCGGTGCGACCTACACGCGCTATGCGGACGATCTTGCGTTCTCGGGTGGCGATGTTCTCGCGCGCGACGCCGAACGGCTGGAGCGCCGGGTCGCCGCGATCGCGCTCGACGAAGGCTTCGCGCTGCAGTTGCGCAAGACGCGCGTGATGCGGCGCGGCACGCGGCAGCAACTGGCCGGCGTCGTGGTCAACCGTCACCCGAACCTCGCGCGCGATGCGTTCGATCTGCTGAAAGCCATCCTGACCAACTGCATCCGTCACGGGCCGGCATCGCAGAATCGTGCGGCTCACACGGACTTTCGCGCACACCTGGCCGGGCGGGTCGCGCACGCCGCCGCGCTGAACCCCGCGCGCGGCGCGAAGCTGCAGGCGCTGTTCGACCGGATAACGTGGGATACGTGCAGCCCGGGCGCGTAAATCGCCGCGCGCGCGGGCCGAATCGAAAAAGTCTGCAAACGCGATGCTTGCGCGCTGCTATCATTCGCGCCATGTCGCGCCCGAGCAGGGTGCGGCGCCTGGCGGCGCGGAGGTCGTCGCCCACGGTTCGTCAAACGTTCGCGTGCAGTGCACCACGTGTTGCGCGCCGGATCGGTCCGGCTTTCGACGCTCGCATTTGCCCTCGGCAAACTTCGAAAGCCTTTCAGATTCCGGGCAAACGATTCACATATCGCAACACTGATTGGCGGAACTTCATGATAGGTTCGGCTATCGGACGTTTTTTGAATAAAAACATACCCAAAGAGGATGTGTACATGACCCAGGCCCTGCAGGAACTCGAAGCACAACTTCGGGACCTGAACATCAAGCTGTCGGAAGCCAAACAGAAGGAGAAACAGGCCGCGCTCGCGGCATTCAAGGAACAGGTCGAGCTGTTGGGGATCTCGCAGCAGGAAGTGCTGAGCGCCCTCGGCTATATCGTTCAGCGAAAACGCAAGTCGCCCGCGAAGTATTACGACCCGACGACGGGACGCTCGTGGTCGGGCCGCGGCCCGAAGCCGAAATGGCTCGAAGGCAGGGATCTCGGCTCGCTGCTCGTCGACCGCGAGGCCAAAACCTGGTGGCCCGGGGACGACCAGGGCTGATTCAGCACGGCGCCGGCGTCGCGCCGGCGCCGTTCGACGCGCGCCGGCGGGGATTCCGGCCAAGCGTCACCGTCCCGTCCTTTCGATGGCCCGCGCAAGCGCGGCGTCGTTCGTTCCGTCTTTCAAACCGGTTACTTTTCGCGTCCCGCTTCCCGCTCCGGAAAGCGGGACGCGGTGCTTTTCCGCCCGCGTCCGTTCACCGGTCCGTCACGCGCGGCAACTGGCCTTAGAATGTCGCCCGGACATTTCCGGCACAACACCATGGCAGCAAACATGAAATCTTCGGCGCTCGGCGATCCGGCGGCGCCGCGCGGGGAACAGGTCGGCGCTTACGCGTGGAAGGCGCTGGCCGGCTCGGCGATCGGCTATGCGATGGACGGCTTCGACCTGCTGATCCTCGGCTTCATGCTGCCCGCGATCACCGCGGCGCTGCAACTGACGCCCGGGCAGGGCGGCGCGCTGGTCACGTGGACGCTGATCGGCGCGGTCGCCGGCGGCATTCTGTTCGGTGCCCTGAGCGATCGCTACGGACGCGTGCGCGTGCTGACCTGGACGATCCTGCTGTTCGCGATCTTCACCGGCCTCTGCGCGTTCGCGCAGGGCTTCGGCGACCTGCTCGTCTACCGGACCATCGCGGGCATCGGCCTCGGCGGCGAGTTCGGGATCGGCATGGCGCTCGCCGCGGAAGCGTGGCCGGCGAGCAAGCGGGCGCGCGTGTCGTGCTACGTCGCGCTCGGCTGGCAGGCCGGCGTGCTGCTCGCCGCGCTGCTGACGCCGCTTCTGCTGCTCCATATCGGCTGGCGCGGGATGTTCGTGGTCGGTGTGCTGCCCGCGCTGCTGGCGTGGGTGCTGCGCAACCGGCTGCACGAGCCGGACGTGTTCGTGCAGCGCGCGACGCAGCCGCGCGTCAACACGTTCCGGATGCTCGTCGCCGACGGCCGCACCGCGCGCACGAGCGCCGGCATCGTGATCCTTTGCGCGGTCCAGAACTTCGGCTACTACGGGATCATGATCTGGCTGCCGACCTTCCTGTCGAAGCAGATGGGCTTCTCGCTGACGAAGTCGGGGCTGTGGACGGCGGCGACCGTGATCGGAATGATGGTCGGCGTGTGGGTGTTCGGGCAGCTCGCCGATCGCATCGGGCGCAAGCCGACGTTCCTGCTGTACCAGCTCGGCGCGGTCGTGACGGTCATCGCGTATGCGCGGCTGTCCGATCCGACGACGATGCTGTGGGCCGGCGCGCTGATGGGGATGTTCGTCAACGGGATGGTTGGCGGATACGGGACGCTGATGTCCGAAGGCTATCCGACGGCCGCGCGCGCGACCGCGCAGAACGTGCTGTGGAATATCGGCCGCGCGATCGGCGGGTTCGGGCCGGTCGCGGTCGGCGCGCTGGCCGCGCACTACTCGTTCCAGACGGCGATCGCGTTGCTCGCCGGTCTCTACGTGCTCGACATGGTCGCGACGCTGTTCCTGATTCCCGAACTCAAGGGCGTCGAACTCGAATAGCGGCATGTGCAGCACGGTGCGGCGCAGCGCAACGCGTCGATGCCACTCAAGACAATTTAACGACCTCCACCGGAATTCACGATGCAACGCGACAACCTGACGATCGGCGTGATGGGCTCGGGCAAGGAACCGTGGCTCGCGTATTCGGAGCCGCTCGGCGCGTGGCTCGCGCACACCGGTTTCAATCTGCTGACGGGCGGCGGGCAGGGCGTGATGCTCGCGGTCGCGCGGGCGTTCGCCGCCGTGCCGGCGCGCGCCGGGCGCTCGATCGGCATCCTGCCGACGCAAGCCGATCCGCACGCGGGCTTCGTGCCGCTCGACGGCTATCCGCATCCGTTCGTCGAGATCCCGATCCTCACGCCGCTGCCGCGCCGCGAACCGGGCGCCGATCCGCACACGATCAACCGCAACTACGTGAACGTGCTGAGCAGCGACCTGATCGTCGCGTTGCCCGGCGGCCACGGGACGGCCGAGGAAATCGCGCTTGCGCGGCGCTGGCGCAAGCCGCTCGTTTGTTTCGGCCCGGACGGTGCGTTCCGGGAACTCGCGCCGGGCGCTATGTGCACGTCGTCGCTCGATGACGTGATCCGGTTCATCGAAGCCACGTTCGCGCCGGCGCCTTCGCGCGCGGAGCCCGCGCCGCGATAGTCGCGTTGCGCGGCGGCCGTGCGCTTTCGTTATCGTGCGGCCGAGCGGCGGCGCGCCGACGGTCACGACGCCCTGGATCATTGTTCATCCGATCACGAAACGGTGTGGCCGAGTGCGGCGCCCGAGCTCACGAGCGAGGCCGCGCAATGGGACGACGGCACATCATCGGGGCCGGCGATCCGGTCGTCGGCGCCACGTACGACGGGGTGGTCGGCTCCGACGCGGGTACGGGTTCGGAATACCCGCCGCAGTGGCTGCGACGGGTATTCGTTCGGATGGCCGTCGCTGGCGGAATGGGCGCATACTCGGAACGTTCAACCCGATCGAGCAACGATGGAGATCGACATGAACCGACTGCAACCCATGACGATCGCATTGCTCGCCACATCCGGCGTCGCCTTGCTATTCACGCAGCAGGCCGCCCGCGCCGCCGATAGCGGCGACACCGCGCCATGTCGCGCATCGAGCGCATCGAGCGCGCCGACGCCCGCGATCCCGTCGTTTGCGTTGCCCGGTCAGGGCGGGGCCGCCGGCATATCCGGTTCGTCGGTCCGCAGTTTTTCCCGCCAGGGTTGCGCGGGCGCGGTCCTGCAGGGCGAACACGGCACCGCGACGGTCAACGGGGACAGGGTCGAGCTGAAGGCCGGCACCGTCTACGTGAACGGCGTGTCCTACGGTTCGGTGACGCCGGCGCAGACGGTCGAATACGATGTCGCGCGCGGCAAGCGCACGTTGCGCGTGGATGGCGACGTGCGGATGCCGGCGGAGTAACCGGGCCGCCCGCAACACGACGCGGGCGGGACAAGTCGCCGTCGCGCATTCCGACCCGTTCCTCTGACGTGAGCAAGCGGGTCGCGATGCTCGAGACGAGCCTCGGCATCCGCTTGCTGCACCGGTCGACGCGCCGCGTGGCGGTCACGGACGCCTGCAGCGCGTGCTGCCGGGCGTCACGCAGCCGGCGAACGTGTGGGCCGTGTATCCGGCGCGGCTCGCGCAATCCGCGAAGGTGCGTGCCTGCGTCAATTTCCTGAAGGAGACGCTCGGCGGCTGATGCCGCGCGAACGCGGCTCAGGTCTGCCTCGGGTAGCGCGCTGCCATGCCCGTGCGCACGTCCTGCTGGATGCCATATTGCGCGAACGGATCGCGCAGCCCGTTTTTCGCCGGCGCTTCCATTCCCGTGATCGCCTGCCCGAGCGCCGCAGGCGGCAGCGCCATCAGCATCCCGTCGTCGAGCATGCCGCCGTAGCGGCGCTTCGCATCGCACGGGATCGACAGGCTCGGTTCGCCGGTCGCGAGCACGCGGCTCCGCGAATCCGCACACGCCGACTCGCCGACTCGCCGACGACGCGCCAGTCGAAGCGCTTGTACCCCGACCACTGCAATCCGTTGATGAAGTCCGTCGTCGCGCCCGATGGCCGGGCCATGTCTTGGCCTGGCCTGCGGCCCGTTCCGACGAGTGGTGACATCCGGCGCGGCAGCCCGCCATTGCGTGTCATACCGGGGTGGCGTCGCGGCGCGCGCGTCAGTGCGCGAACGTCTCGACGAGCGCGTCGACGACGACGCGCACCCGCGCCGTGCGGGCAAGATCCTGATGGAGTACGAGCCACGTCTCGTACGGTTGCGCGCGCTGCCGTCCGGGCCAGACGCGCACCAGTTCCGGATCGCGCCGCGCGAGGTACGTTGGCAGCTCGCCGAGCGCGAGGCCGGCGCGCACGAACGTGGCCAGCATCAGGCTCGAATCGAGTTCGGCCACGATGCGTCCGTCGGCGGCCGATTCGCCGGCGAGCGTGTCGTGCTGCCGTTGCGTGACGCCCGGCTGGTAGCGCGCGATGTCGTGGCCCGCGAAGCGGCTGCCGGGGCGCGGCTCGCCGAAGCGCTCGAGATAGCGCCGCGTCGCATACAGCCCGACGTCCCAGCGCGCGAGCAGCCGCACGATCAGGTCGGGCGGGTCGGGGCGCGTCGTGCGCACCGCGATGTCGGCCTCGCGGCGCGCGAGGTCGAGGACGCGCGTCGTGGTGCTCAGGAGCACGCGCACGTCGGGATGGCGTTGCTGCAGGCGCTCGATCGCCGGCACGACGAAGTCGACCGCGAGCGCATCGGTCGTGGTCACGCGCACGTCGCCGGCCACGCGCGCGTCGGCGCCTTCGCTGCGCCGCTCGAACGACACGGCCAGCCGTTCCATGCCCTCGGCGGTGTCGAGCACCTGCCGGCCGCTGTCGGTCAGCACGAGTCCGCCGGTGGTGCGCAGGAACAGCCGGCTGCCCAGCGTGCGCTCGAACGCGCCGAGGCGTCGCCCGACCGTCGTCTGGTCGATGCCCAGTTGCTCGGCCGCGCCGCGCAGGGTGCCGGCGCGATGCGCGGCGAGAAAAATGCGAACGTCGTCCCAGTTCATGTCGTGCCGAAGTGATGCGAATTTGCAGGTGAGGCGTGCGATTTCGTGCATTTTCACATGCCCGGCCGATCTCTACCATGCGGCGCCTGAGTTCAATCACATGCGCGCCGGCCGGGCCGGCGTGCGAGGAGCCTTGTCATGCCGCGTCTTTCCCTGATTCTCGTCGTCGCGATGCTGAGCGCATTCGGCCTCGTCGCGTCGGACGTCTACCTGCCCGCGATGCCGGGCATGGCCGCCGATTTCGGCGTTGCCGGCTGGCGGATGCCGCAGACCGTGTCCGCGTACCTGCTCGTGCTGGCCGTCGCGCAGCTGGCTTACGGGCCGCTGTCCGATCGTTACGGCCGCAAGCCGGTGCTGGTGGCCGGCATCCTGATCTACATCGGCGGCTCGCTCGGCTGCGCGTCGGCCGGCAGTTTCGCGGCGTTCGTCGTCTGGCGCATGGTGGAAGCGGCCGGCGCCGCGGCGGGGCTCGTGATCGGCCGCGCCGTGATCGCGGACACCTGCGACACGCGCGTGTCCGCGAAGGTCTATGCGGTGGTCTATCCGCTGGTTTCGCTGTCGCCGGCGCTCGCGCCCGCGATCGGCGGGCATCTCGCCGCGTGGGCCGGCTGGCGCGCCGATTTCGTGTTCGTCGCGGCATTCGGCGGTGCCGCGCTCGCGAGTACGCTCGCGTTGCTGCCGGAAACCCGCCCCGCGCATGCCCGTGCCCGCACGTCGCCGTTCGCCGGGTTCGGCCGCGTACTGCGCGATGCCGCGTTCCGCCGCTATACGGCGGTGGTGTGTGCGATCTACTGCGCGTGGTTCGTGTACCTGACGCAATCGCCGTTCCTGTTTGCGGCGGCGGGGCTGGACGAGGCGCGCCGCGGCTGGCTCTACCTGCCGCTGACGGCCGGCATCATCGTCGCGAACATCGCGGCGAAGCGTCTGCTGGACCGCTGGCCGTACGATCGCATCGTCGCGGCCGGTATCGCGTGTTTCGTGCTCGGCGGCGTGGCGTTCGGCATCGCGGGCGCGTGCGGGATCACGGGCGTCGGGGCGATCGTCGTGCCGATGTGCATCGTCAGTCTCGCGAACGGTTCGTCGCTGTCGCTGGCCGTATCCGGTGCGGTGGCGGGCCGGCACGGTCATGCGGCGACCGCGTCGGGGCTCGTGGGCTTCTGCCAGATCGGCAGCGCGGCGCTGGTCGCGACGGGCGTCAGCACGATGGCCGGCACCGGCCGGACGGTGCTGACGGTGTCGATTCTCGTGCTGTCGCTCGTCGCGCTGGCGGCGTGCGTGTCGCGGTCGCCGGTCGCGGGTTCGGTCGATCCGGTGTGATGCGGAAGCGGGAAGCCGGGCCGGGCGCGGTGTCGAGTTGCCCCGTAATGACGGCAAGGGCGGGGAAGTTGGCACGCCGTCGGCGGGCGATGACGGCGATCGTTCCGATCGCAGTGACCGGCGTGCCGGAGGCCGCGACGCTTATCGCGCGAGTCGCCGCGCGCTGGTGCCGATCACGTTGGTCAGCAACCGCACGATCGTCAGCGCGGTCATCTCGCGCACGTCGAGCGCCGGGTGATATTCGACGATGTCGATCCCCGCGAGCCGCGCATGGGCGCACAGGTGGCGCAGGATTCCGCGCGTCTGATGGAACGACAGCCCGCCCGGCAGCGGCGCGACGACGCCTGGTGCAATGGCCGGATCGAGGCCGTCGATGTCGACGGTCACGAACCACGGCGCATCGTCGGTCAGGTGCCGCGTGACGGCCGCGATGCCTTCGTCGTGCACGACGTCCGCCGGAACCAGCACGTTGCCCGAGCGCAGCGCGTCGTCGACGTCGCTCGCCCGCGCGCTGCCGCTGCCGCGCAGCCCCACCTGGACGATCCGGTTCACGAACGGCATCTCGCGGATGCGCCGGATCGGGCTCGAATAGCCATGCCGCTCGCCGTTCACTTCGTCGCGGAAATCGAGGTGTGCGTCGAACTGCAGCACGTTCACCGGCCCGTGTTCCGCGAATGCGCGCACGCACAGCGCCGGAATCGAATCGTCGCCGCCGAGCACGATCGGGATCGCGCCGCGCGCCAGCAGCGACGCGACCGCGGCGGTCACGGCCGCCGCGTTGCGCGCGACGTCGAGCGTGCCGGGCAGGTTGCCGCAGTCGACGCAGGTCGCGTCGGTATCGCCGAACAGCGTGCCTTGCAGGTCGAAGTCGTAGTGCGCGACCTGCCGCCCGTAGCGGAAGCTGCGCTCGCGCACGCGGTCAGGTGCGTTCGACGCGTCGCAATGCAGCAGCGCCGGGCCGTACGGCACGCCGTAAGGCGCGCCGAGCACCGCGAACGTGGCGCGGACCTTGTCCGTATCCGGCTCGATACCCTGGGCAAGAAACGGTACCTTCGGTGAATCGCAAAGCATGTTGTCCTCGTGAAGTGGTCGCGGGTAATCGTGCGGCCGTCAGTCGGCGATGACGTGTTCGAGCACGTCGTCGCGGATCGGGCCCAGCATGAAGATGTAGATCAGGCAGCCGATGATCGCCATGATCGACGCCGAGATCAGGCCCGGCGTGAACGAGCCGGTCGCGTCCTTCAGCAGCCCGATCACGGCCGGGCTCGCGATGCCCGCGAGGTTGGAGATGCAGTTCTGGAAGCCGGCGACCGTGCCGGCCACCGAGCGCTCGCCGCGTGCGGACACGTCGGCCGGCAGCGCGAGAATGCTCGACGTCGCGACCGATACGCCGAAGAACGCGATCGACAGGAGCAGCAGCGCGAGCCATGCCTGCGTCGCGAGCCCGGCGAGGCCGATCGTCGCGCTCAGCGCCATCCCGACGACGATGCAGACCTTGCGCGCGACATTCAGTCCGTAGCGGCTAGCGGCGATGCGGTCGGAGATCCAGCCGCCGACCCACGAGCCGACCAGGCCCGCGAGACCCGGCAGGATCCCGTAGAAGCCGAGCTGCAGCAGGCTGAAGCCGCGTTCCTTCACGAGGTAGGTCGGGTACCACGTGATGAAGAAATAGACGACGTAGCCCTGGCACGCGAAGCCGAGCGACATCGCCCACACCACGCGCGACGTGAACAGCTCGCCCCATTTGATGCGGACCGGCGCACGCTTCCCGGTGGGGGTGTCCTGCCCGACATGCTTCGCTTCGGCATCGTTGACGAAGCGGTTCTGCGACGGAAACTCGCTCGCGACGCACAGCCACACGACGACCCACACGAGCCCGATCACGCCGGTGAAGATGAACGATGCGCGCCAGCCGTATGCGGTGATGATCGCGGTGCAGATCGGCAGCGCGATCAGCGTGCCGCCGCGTGCGCCGCAGTCGTAGATGCCGGACGCGAGGCCGCGTTCGGTCGGCGGAAACCAGCGCTCGACGAATTTGGTTGCGGACGGGAAGGCCCCGGCCTCGCCGACGCCGAGCAGAAAGCGCAGGCCGAGCAGCGATGCGCCGCCGCGCGCGAGGCTCGTCGCCATTGTGAAGGCCGACCACCAGACGACCGCGCCCGCGAACACGAGCTTCGCGCCGAACTTGTCGACCAGCATCCCGGCCGGGATCTGGCACGCCGCGTAGGTCCAGAAGAAGGCGCCGAGGATCAGACCCGATTCAGCGGACGACAGGTGCAGCTCCGTATTCATGTACGGCAGCGCGACCGCGAGGTTCGCGCGGTCCATGTAGTTGGTGACGATCGCGAGGAACGCGAGAAACACCATGAACCACCGGAATTTCGTGGGCTTTTGCGCCCCTGAGTTCGATCTTGTCTGCATCGTTGTCCCCTGACTGCGCGGATCCGCCGCTCTTGTGTTCAAAGGCGTGATTTCAGCGAATTCCGCGCTGTTCCGCCAATACATTGTCGGACCGGAGTCCATAACCGTGGGTTATGCTCTCGCGATGGCGAAGCGTCTGAAGGAGAGGACATGGCAAGGCGAACGCTCAACTATCACCAGGTGGAGTTGCTGTACGAAGTGGTCCGGTGCCGCACGCTGACGGCGGCCGCGCGCAATCTGCACATCTCGCAGCCGGCGGTGACCAAGCAGCTGAAGCTGCTCGAGGAGAGCCTCGGCGTCGAACTATTCAAGCGCGAAAAGGGCCGCTTGCTGCCGACCGCCGAAGCGATCCTGCTGTTCGAGCAGACCGAGCGGACCAATGCGAGCCTGCACGCGCTCAACGAACTGGCCGACGGGCTGCGCGCCGGCACGCTCGGCCGTCTCGGCATTTGCGCGTATCCGGCGGTGACGGAGCGGTTGCTGCCCGAGGCGATCACGGTGTTCCAGGCGAAATATCCGAAGGTGTTCGTCGAGGTCGCGATCGAGAATGCGGAACGGATGCTCGATCTGGTCGAGAGCCAGCAGATGGATCTCGGCATCTGCGCGCCGTTTCGCGCGATGCGCAACGTCACCGAGCAGCACCTGCTCGATTCGACGATCGTGTGTGCGATGCGCACCGACGATCCGCTGGCCGCACGGCGCACGGTGACGCTCGCCGATCTCGAGGAAGGCGGGCTGACGAGCGTCGATGCGCTGGAAGACATCCCGGCGCTCGAGGCGCTGCTGTCGGCAACCGAGAACCGGCACGTGATCCAGGCGCGCGTGTCGAGCTCGGCGCTCGCGTGCCGGATGGTGCAGCTGGCCGGGCGCCGCGCGATCGTCGATAGCCTGACGGCCGCGTCGATCGATGCGACGGGCCTCGCGTTCGTGCCGATCGACACGATTCCGCCGCGCCGGATCGCGATGCTGCGCCCGTCGCTGCGGCCGGGGAGCGCGCTGACCGAAGCGTTCTGCCGGATCCTCGAAAGCCAGGCGAAGCGCCTTCAGGCCGACATGACGCGCCGGTGCCGCAGTACCCGGCGCGGGGCTGCGCAGTCCTGATTCCCGCTTCGCGAGCGACGCATGCGGCGTGGCCCGTTCCGGCGCGCGGCGTCTCTCCGTCCGGCGACGTCGCCCGGGCGCGGCGGCGCGAACCGCGTACGTCACGCCGGCTTCGCGCGCTTTCGTGCATCATGCGACTGCATCGGCCCGTCGAGCAGCAGGGTCGTGCCATTCCTTGCGTCCGCAACCGATCCGGAGAACCGACCGTCATGCATTCGAACCCTTTCCGCCTGCGCCGCGCCCGCCTGCTCGCCGCGCTGACGCTCGCCACGACCGCCTTCGCCGCGCAGGCGGCCGACTGGATCGTGTCCGGCAACGACGGCAAATACCAGCGCGTCGAAGGGCGCGACACCTATCTCGCGTCGCCGCCCGCCGATACGCTGACGCTGCTCGACGCGAGCGTCTTCCCGCCGAAGGTCGCGTTTCAGGTCGACGTCGAGAACGGCATCCAGGGGCCACCGCAGGCCGTCGCGATCGCGCCCGACGCGAAAGTGGCGCTGGTCGGCGCGCCGACGCGCTACGACCCGGGCGCGAAGCAGCTCGTGTACGACACGTTCCTGCAGGTCGTGAATCTCGACGCGTCGCCGCCGGCCGTCACGCGCATCGAACTCGGCACGCATCCGCAAGGCATCGCGATCGACCGCGCGGGCCGGCTCGCGCTCGTCGCGAACGTCGACGGCAGCGTGTCGATCCTGCGGATCGACGGGGCGCACGTCACGCTCGACGGCAACCTGAAGATCGGCAAGAAGCGGCTCGCCGGGATCAGCTTCACGCACGACGGCAAGCATGCGCTCGTGTCGTTGCGCGACGAGCAGGGCGTCGCGGTGCTGAACGTCGACGACGGCAAGGTGACCGACAGCGGTACGCGGCTGAGCACGGGCGTCGCGCCTTACACGATCGACGTGTCGAGCGACAACCGCTGGGCGGTGGTCAGCAACGTCGGGCTCGCGGGGCTGCCGGGCTACACGGGCACGCTTGCGGGCGACGCCGATTCGATCGCGCTGATCGACGTATCGCACGTGCCGTTCCGCACGGTCCAGTACCTGACGGTGCCGTCGTTGCCGGAAGGCGTCGCGATCTCGCCGAACGGGAAGTGGATCGCCGTGCAGGCGATGGACGGCTCGAACCTGACGCCCGACAACCCGGGCCGCCACGCGCGCGGCAAGGTGGTGCTGTTCGAGATCCGCGACGGCCATGCGGTGCAGACGAGCGAAGTGCCCGGCGGCGAGGCCGCGCAGGGGATCGTGTTCACGGCGGACAGCAAGCACGTGATCGTGCAGTTCAACGTCGAGCGGCAGCTCGCGCTGTATGCGGTGGAAGGCGGCAAGCTGCGCGATACGGGCAAGCGCATCGCGCTGTCGGGCGGGCCGTCGTCGTTGCGGACGTTGCCGCGGTGACGGGCCGCGCATGAGCCGGAACGGCATGCGCGTCGTTCCGGTTCGTGCGTGCGAGAGCGGGCCTGCGGTGACGAACGGGGCGCGGGGGCGTGTGGCGGCGCGTGTGGTCGAGCGAGGCCGCGGCGAGCCGATCGGGCGCCGGCGTGCCGCCGCTGGCCGTTACGGACGCAGCAAGTCGAATCCGCCGAACACGACCACGCCGCTGAGCGCGATCATCGCGACCGAGTGCTGGCCGAAATAGAGAATCGCGGCGGCGAGCCACGTCGTCAGGCAGAAGGCGCCGATGCGGGCCATCGTGAGTACCTCGAGATGCGTGATGAAGCGTGTGCGCGGCGCGGCCGTTGCTTCGTCGCGTCGACGCGAGCGCCAAGGCACGCGACGTGCCGGCGCTGGACGAGCTGGCGCTTGTGCTCGACCGGGCGGGCGCCGATACGAACGTGCCGTGCGGCGCTGCGGGGAGCTGCCGACGTGTGGCGCCAGCAGACCAGCCGGCGATTTTACCAGCGCGACCGGAGCGCCAATCTGGCCCCTTCGGGAAAATCGGCGTCGCTAAAGTTACATCGGACGAATGCCGTAAACCGATTGGAAGGTATTCCCGAGCAACCGATACGAATCGCAGACCCACGACGGACCGACACGATGCAGATCGATCTCTCTTCAGCCGCGCAGACCCCGCTGACCACCGGCAATACGACCGCCAGCCCGTCCGGCGCGGCCTCGACGTCTACCTCCACCTCGACGGCCTCTGCCTCGGCGTCCTCGCCGACGAGCGGCGCCGCGTCGTCCGACGCCGCGGGCCAGACGCCGGGCGCGTCGGGATCGTCGGCGGTGGATCCTGCTGTCGCGCAGTTGAAGCAGCTCATCGAGCGCTTGCAGAAACAGCTCGCGCAGCTGCAGCAGCAGATGGCGAATGCCGGGCAGCGCGCGAAGAACGATCCGGCCGCCGCGATCGAGCAGCAGTCGCTGAGCGCGGAAGCCAGTTCGATCTCGGCCGCGCTGTCGACGGCGATCGCGCAACTCACGCAGGCGATCGAGCAGACGGGCGGCTCGACCTCGGGCGGCCTGGTGTCGACGCAGGCCTGACGGGCCGCCGCCGCGCCGCATGTGCCGGCGCGGGATGATCGCGCGCGACGCGCATTACAATCGGAAGCTCGTCTCCCCGCGACAGGACGGCAGCACGATGAATGCGCCATTCACCGACGACGACCTCATCCGCTTCGACACGCAGGGCGGCACGCCGCTGCCGCCGGCCGACACCGCAGGATGGCTGGACCATGATGGCGCGCGCATCTGGCACGCGTCGTTCGGCCAGGGCCCGCCGGTCGTGCTGCTGCACGGCGGCCTCGGCCACGGCGGCAACTGGGGCAACCAGGTGCCGGCGCTGCTCGCGGCCGGCTATCGCGCGATCGTGATCGACAGCCGCGGTCACGGCCGCAGCACGCGCGACGACCATCCCTATTCGTACGACCGCATGGCCTCGGACGTGCTCGCGGTGCTCGACGCGCTGCACATCGGCCGCGCACGCTTCGCCGGCTGGAGCGACGGTGCGTGCATCGCGCTCGTGCTGGCGGCTCGCGCGCCGGATCGTGCGGCCGGGGTGTTCTTCTTCGCGTGCAACATGGATCCGGGCGGCACGAAGGAGAGGGTGCCGAGTCCGTTGATCGAGCGCTGCTTCGCGCGGCACCGGAAGGACTACGCACGACTGTCCGCGACGCCCGAACAGTTCGACGCCTTCGTCGCGGCCGTCAGCGAAATGATGCGCACGCAACCGGATTACAGCGCGGCCGATCTCGCGGCGATCGCCGTGCCGGTCGCGATCGTGCAGGGCGAGCACGATGAATTCATCCGCGTCGAGCACGCGGCGTATCTTGCGCGCACGATTCCGGGCGCGACGCTGACGATCCTGCCGGGCGTCAGCCATTTCGCGCCGCTGCAGCGGCCCGCGCTGTTCAACGCCGCGATGCTCGCCTTCCTCGATCGCTTGCCGGGCTGACGTTCGGCAAGCCGACGCACTCGCTGCATAAGATTTTCTTTATGCTCGCGCAAAAATTCATCGATTGTTGGCGCGCGGCCGGCGGCGGATAGTCCTGCTTCGCCGGGCCCGCCGCCATCGCCGCGCGGCGCATCGGGCCCGGCGCCCACGCAAACCACCGACATCGAAGGAACCGCAACCATGCGATTCGACGCGATACGCATCGCCGCGACGCTGTTCGTCGCCGCGTGCGCCGCCACCACGGCCGGCCGCGCGGCCGCCGCCACGCAGGACGACATTCACGACATCGTGACGCGCAACGTCGCGCCGCTGATGAAGCAGTACGCCATTCCCGGCATGGCGATCGGCATCGTCGCCGACGGCAAGCCGTACGTGTTCGACTACGGCGTGATGTCGACGCAAACGGGCAAGCCCGTGACCGGCGACACGCTGTTCGAGATCGGCTCCGTCAGCAAGACGCTGACCGCGACGCTCGCGTCCGATGCGCAGGCGCGCGGCGAGCTGTCGCTGTCGGACCCGGCCGGCAAGTATCTGCCCGCGCTGCAGGGCAAGCCGTTCGGCGGCGTGACGCTGCTCGAGCTCGGCACGCACACGCCGGGCGGCATGCCGCTGCAGGTGCCCGACAGCGTGCGCGACGATGCGGGACTGATGCGCTATCTCGACGCGTGGCGGCCCGCATACACGCCGGGCACGCGCCGCACGTACTCGAACGTCGCGATCGGGATGCTCGGGCGGCTCACCGCGAAGGCGATGAATCGCGATTTCTCCGTGCTGATGGAGCAGCAACTGTTCCCCGCGCTCGGGATGATGCATACGTATATCGACGTGCCCGCCGCACGCCGGGCCGACTACGCGCAGGGTTATACGCAGGACGGCAAACCGATCCGGATGACGGGCGGCATGCTGTGGCAGCCGGCGTACGGCGTCAGGACGACGGCGGCCGACCTGTTGCGCTTCGTGCAGGCGAACATGGGGCTCGTCGAGACGCCGCCGCCGCTGCAGCGCGCGCTCGAACGCACGCATACCGGTTATTTCCGTGCGGGGCCGCTGACGCAGGACCTGATCTGGGAACAGTATCCGTATCCGGTCGCGCTGCCGACGCTGCTCGACGGCAACGCGCCGGCGATGCTGCTCGACGCGACGCCCGCGACCCGACTCGAGCCGCCGCTCGCGCCGCGCCAGGACGTGTGGATCAACAAGACGGGTTCGACCAACGGCTTCAGCACGTATGTCGCGTTCGTTCCCGCGAAGCGCGTCGCGATCGTGATGCTCGCGAACCGCAGCTTTCCGATCGCGGATCGCGTGAAGACGGCATACCGGATCGTCGAATCCGTGACCGGCAAGCCGTAACGTCCGTCGTGCCCGCCCGGGGCGGAAGTGCTTATGATGGGCGGGCTATCCGGTGCGCGACGTACGCGACGCCGGTCGACGGAGGGCAATCGCTTGAGTCTCGTATGGGATGGAGTCATCGGCGCCGACGTGCTCGACGCCGCACACGTCGCGAACCGGCACGCGCTGGCCGACGCGGCACGGAACGGCGACTGGGCGACGATGCTGGCGCTCGCCGCGCGCGCGCCTGATCTCGTCAACGCGACGCGGCCGGGCGGCACGTCGCTCCATGCGCCGCTGCACCAGGCCGCGTACGGCGGTGCGGCGCCGACGGTCGTCGCCGAACTGCTGCGGCTCGGCGCATGGCGCATGCTGCGCGATGCGCAGGGCCGGCGACCGGTCGATATCGCCGTCGCGCGCGGCCATCGCGCGCTCGTCGACCTGCTGACGCCGCAGCCGAAGCGCAGCGTGCCGCACGACGCGCTGACGCACATCCAGCGCCATTTCCACGCGATGATCGCCGGCCGCATCGCGCACCTGCGCGTCGATGCGCTACGCTTGCCCGAACTCGAACCGCTGCTCGAATTCGACGCGCAAGCGCCGCGCATGTGGTTCGCGGTGCCGGGCATGTACGGCGGGTTCGGCTATGTGCTGCAGGCGGACGGCGATGCAACGACGCTCGTTTCCACAAGCTGGAGCCGGGTGGCCGGCGGCTCGGGGCAGCGGCACGCGATCACGGCGAACGGCTGTACGCTGGTCGAAGAGGGATTCGTATGATGGGTCGGGTAGCCCGCTGATCGATGCCGGCGGCGACAGCGGCACCGTCGCCGGCCGGTGCGCCGGGGCGGCGTGAACTCGCCCGGCCGGGTGCCGCTGAAGGGCCGCTCAGTTCCCGTACATGTCGAAGTCGAAATACTTCGACTGGATCTTGTCGTACGTGCCGTCGCCGCGGATCTGCGCGATCGCGCGGTTCAGTGCGTCGCGCAGGTCGGTGTCCGCCTTGCGCACGCCGGCCGCGTCGCCGTTGCCCATGATCTTCGGGTCGAACACGACGCCGCCTGCGAACGAAAAGCCCTTGCCGCGCGGCGTCGACAGGAAGCCGAGCTGGCCCTGCACCGCATCCATCAGCACGCCGTCGACGCGCCCGGTCACGAGGTCCGCATACGCCTGGTCGTAGCTCGGGTACGGCACCACCTCGACCTTCGCCGCCGACCATTTCTCGCGCGCATAGGTTTCCTGGATCGTCCCCTGCTCGACCGCGACGCGCTTGCCGGCGAGCTTCGCCGCCTCGGGCAGCAGCCCCGAGCCGGTGCGCGCGATCAGCCGCGTCTGGTTGCGGTACAGGCGATCGGTGAAGCCGATCTGCTGACGGCGCTGTTCGGTCGCGGCCATCGACGACAGGATCACGTCGAACTTGCGCGCCTGCAGCCCCGGAATCAGCCCGTCGAAGCTGCTCGACACCCATACGCATTTCGCGTTGAGCTTCGCGCACAGCGCGTTGCCGAGATCGATGTCGAATCCTTTGACGCTGCCGTCGGTCGCGGTCGATTCGAACGGCGGGTAGGTGGGGTCGACGCCGATGCGGATCGTCGTCCATTCCTTCGCCGAAGCGAGCGTCGCGAAGGCCATCGCGGCCGCGGACAGCAGTATCGTGATGCGCGTCTTGTTCTTCATGATCAGGCTCCGTTCGTGTGGACTAGCGTGGGGGGGTGCGGGCCGCGCGTCAGCTCGGGAATTCGCCGCGCCGGAAATCGTTCGACAGTTCGAGGGCGTCGGCCATCTCGCCGACGGTGACCGGCTTGATCGGCGCGCGGATCCGGTAGTGACCCACGTCGCCGACGTCGCGCTGCTGTACGTCGGCGATCAGTTCGCCGACGGTGGTGCCGCACCAGCGTCCCTGGCACGGGCCCATCCCGCAGCGCGTGAACGCCTTCATCTGGTTCGGCCCCTGGCAGCCGAGCGCCGCGAGTTCGCGGATCTCGCCGGCCGTGATTTCCTCGCAGCGGCACACGATCGTGTCGCCGTCGGGGCGCCGCAATGCGGCGCCCGGCGTGTACAGCGCATCGAGCAGCGGACGCACCGCGAGATGGCGGCGCAGTGCGTGCCGCACCGGGCGTTCGCGTGCGTGTTGCGCCTGGCGATCGAGTGCGCCGAGCGCGGCCGCGATGTCGAGCGCCGATACTTCGCCCGCGAGCGCCGCGGCCTGCGCGCCGCCGATGCCCGCGCCGTCGCCGGCGATCCAGACGTGCGCGACGCTGCTGCGCCCGCGGGCGTCGCATTGCGGACGCCAGCACGCGGCGCGTTCGTCCCATGCGTGCGCGCAGCCGAGCGAGCGCGCGAGCTGCGTCGACGGAATCACGCCCTGATGGAGCAGCACGAGCGACGTGTCGAGCGATTGCGCGACGCCGTCCGCGCCGAGAAAGCGAAGGTGTTGCGCGCGGCCGTTGCCGTCGATGCGCACGTCGGTCGCGCCGCGATAGACGGGAATGCCGGCGTCGCGCACCGTGCGCAGCATGCGCCAGCCCTTGAGCAGATAGTCGGCGCCGCGCAGCGCCGGCAGGGCATGCGGCAGCGCGTGGCGCCATGCGTCGCGCGGCGTCGTGTCGACCAGCGCGCGCACGCGCCGGCCCGCATGCAGCAACTGCGCGGCGAACAGCCACAGCAGCGGGCCGCTGCCCGCGAGCACGGTGTCGGCCGATGGCGCGAGCCCCGACGATTTCAGCAGCGTTTGCGCGGCGCCGACGCCCATCACGCCGGGCAAGGTCCAGCCGCGCACCGGCCACGGGCGTTCCTGCGCGCCGGTTGCAATCAGCACCGCGCGCGCGCCGATTTCGAGCGTGCCGCCCGACGGGCCGCTTTGCGTGAGCATCGCGACCAGTTCCGGTTCGAAGGCGATCTGCCACACCATGCTGCGCGGCAGATAGTGCGCGCCGCTCGCGAGCAGCCCGTCGACGAGCGCGCGGCCCGCTTCGTAATCCTTACCAAGCCATCGCGCGAGCGTCGCGGGCGCGTCCGCGACGTTGCGATAGATCTGGCCGCCGGGCGCGCCGCCTTCATCGGCGACGACGACGGACAGCCCCGCATGGCGCGCGGCAGCAGCCGCCGCCATCCCGGCCGGCCCGGCGCCGACGATCAGCAGGTCGTACTGGCGGCGCGTCATGCGAGCCTCGCCTTGCCGTGCATCGCGCACACCTGCATGCCGTCGCGCACGGGCGTCATGCAGCCCTGCACGTTGGGCACGCCGTCGATTTCGACGAGACAGTCGAAGCACACGCCCATCATGCAGAACGGGCCGCGCGGCGTGCCGCTTACCGCGCTCGTGCGGCATGCCGTGGCGCCGGCGGCGAGCATCGCGGCCGCGACGCTGTAGTGCGCGGGCACGTCGTGCGGCGTGCCGTCGATATGGATGCGCACGCGCTCGAGCGGCGCGGCGGCGGGAACGATGGATTCAAACATGCCGGGCATCCGTGGGCGCGGCAAAGCGCGCGGTGGTGAAGGCGGACAGGTCGGCGGGCGCGGTGTCGCCCGCGATCCACGGCGCGACGAGATCGGCATGCGCGGCCGCGAGCGTTACGCCGCTGTGGCAGATCGCGACGAACGCACCGGGGTGCGCCGTCGACGCCTCGTAGACGGGCAGGCCGTCGGGCGTCATGATGCGCAGCGCGCCCCACGCGCGCACGATGCGTGCGTGCGCGAGCGCCGGGAACGCGGTGCGTGCGCGGCGTGCGATGTCGACCATCGCGGGGCGCGTCTGGCCATCGTCGAAGCCGACGTCTTCGGCCGAGTCGCCGAGCAGTACCGAGCCTTCCGGCGTCTGGCGCACGACCAGCGTCGGATAGTCGAGAAACGGCGCGAGGCGCTCGGTGACCATGATCTGGCCGCGCAGCGGCGAGATCGGCGCGAGCATGTCGACCATCGGCGCGAGCCGGGCGTTGTCGAGGCCGGCCGCGAGCACCACGCGACCGGCTTCGAGCAGGCCCGCGCGCGTATCGATCTCGAAGCGCCCGGCGCGCGGACGAATCTCGCTGACTTCGTTGCGCGGCAGGTACACGCCGCCGTTTCGCACAAACGCCTGCAGCATCGCGCGCAGCGTGTAGAGCGGATTCGCGTGACCGTCGTTCGGCGACCACAGCGCGCCGGCCAGCGCCGGCGACGCGGCCGGAATCCGTTTGCGCAGCGCAGCCGGATCGAGCACCTCGTACGACAGCGCCGCGTCCTGCCGATGCAGCGATTCGAGCAGTGCGGCCGCGCTCTCCAGCTCGGCATCGTGCTCGAAGAGTTCGATCCCGCCCGGGCGCTCGAAACCGCAGTCCACGCCGGTCTCGCGCTGCAATTGCGCGGCGAATGCGCGCCAGCGCCCGGACGATTCGCGCGACCAGCGCGCATAGGGCAGGCAGCGTCCGCCCTTGCCCTGCACCCATACCAGCCCGAAGTTGCCGCGTGCCGCGCGAAACGCGATGTCGTCGCCGTCGCACACGGCGACGCGCTTGCCGAGCCGCGCGATGCCCCACGCGAGGGCCATGCCGACGAGACCGCCGCCGGCCACGACGACGTCGAAGCGGCACGCGGTCATGTGCGGCTCCGGTGGCGGTGGGGCGATCTCTGTGTGTTATGGACCATGATGGCGCGGTTCCTGGCTTCCGTTGCGTTGCGGAACCGATGTTCGGGCAGGCAAAATAGACTGTCCAATACAGCTTGATCAACGACCCATAATCCAATGTTATGACCATGCCTTCGCTGAGGATTCGTCAGATCGAAGCGTTCCGGGCGGTGATGCAGCGTCATACCGTCACGCGCGCGGCACGCGACCTGCATATCTCGCAGCCGGCCGTGAGCCGGCTGATCGCCGATCTCGAGGATCGCGTCGGCTTCGTGCTGTTCGAGCGCGAGCAGGGGCGTTTCACGCCGACCGCGCAGGCGCGCGTGCTGTACGAGGAGGTCGAGCGCGCGTTCGTCGGGCTCGACCGGGTCGCGCAGGCCGCCGAGCAGATCCGCGCGATGCGGCGCGGCACGCTGCGCGTGGCCGGCTCGCCCGCCGTCGCGCTCGACCTGCTGCCGGAGCTCGTCACGCGCTTCTCGGGTGCGCATCCGGGCGTCGACATCACGCTGCTCGCGCACAGCGCGTCGACGGTCGTCGACAAGGTCGCGTCGGGGCAGTGCGACGTCGGGCTGATCGCCGAGCCCGTGCCGCATCCGGCGGTGCGCGGCGAACGGCTCGCGGAAGCGGCGATGTGCTGCATCGTGCCGCGCGGACACCGGCTCGCGCGCAAGCGCGTGGTGCAGCCGGCCGACCTGCGCGACGAACCGTTCATTTCGTTTCCGCCGAGTTTCGAGGCGCGCAGCGCGATCGATCGCGTGTTCGTCGAGGCCGGCGTGTCGCGCGTGCTGTCGATCGAGGCCCAACTGTCGCAGACGATCGTCGCGTTCGTCGCGAACGGCGCGGGCGTCGCGTTGATCGATCCGGTGACGGCTGCGTATGCGGGGCATCGCGTGGCCGTCAAGCCGTTCGAGCCCGTGGTGCCCGATCATTTCTATCTGGTGACGTCGGCATCGCAGCCGCTGTCGATGATCGGCGACGCGTTCTGTGCGGACTTGCGGGACGCGTTTGCGCGGATGCGGGCGTTGCGCGATGCGTAGGCAGGAAGGAGGGAGTCTTCCTGATCGCGCCGGACGCCGTGAGGCGTACCGGTGCATTGCCGTTTCAGCCGGGGTTCCGGCTCAGGCGAGCGCGCTGTCCGTGGCGCGTGTGGCCGGTACGCCGGGCGTGCCGGACGCGGACGACGCGGTGGCGCCCGCATCCTTCGCCCCCGCCAGCCGCCGATAGCGCGCGAGCGCCCACAGCGGGAAGTACGCGGTATAGCCGTGATACTTCAGGTAGAAGATGCGCGGAAAGCCCGGCGCATTGTGCGACCGGTGCCACCAGAAGCCGTCGTCCTGCTGCACCGATTGCAGATACGCGATGCCGCGCTGCACCGAGGCCGATTCGCAGTCGCCGAACGCCATCTGCGCGAGCAGCGCCCACGCGGTGCAATTCGACGTGCTTTCGCCGCCGTTGGTGCCGGCGAGCGCCGGGTCGATGTAGCTGTCGTTCGTCTCGCCCCAGCCGCCGTCCGCATGCTGTTGCGCCCGCAACCAGGCGAGTGCGCGCGCGATGTACGGCTGCGATGCGTCCTCGCCGGCGAGCGCGAGGCCCGCGAGCACGCTCCAGGTGCCGTACAGGTAGTTCGTGCCCCAGCGCCCCCACCAGCTGCCGTCCGGCTGCTGCGTGCGCTTCACGTAGTCGATCGCGCGCGCGAGCGACGCGCGATCGTCCGCGCGCTGCGTGACGCCGAAGCACAGCAGCACGCGGCCGGATACGTCCTCGGTCGGCGGATCGAGCAGCGCGCCGTGATCGGCGAACGGGATCGCGTTCAGGTACAGGCGATCGCAGTCGGCGTCGAACGCCGCGAAGCCGCCGTTGCGCGATTGCAGCCCGCGCATCCAGTCGAGCGCGCGCGCGACGTGTGCCGCATACGGATGCGAGCCGTCCGCGTTGCGATGCGTGCGGCCGCGGCGATCGAGCATCGCGGTGACGACCGCGCTGTCGTCGATGTCGGGGTAGTACGGGTTCGCGTACTGGAATGCCCAGCCGCCCGGTTGCGTGTCGGCGGGCGCGTTCTCGATCCAGTCGCCGCGCAGGTCGTTGACCTGGCGCCCGGCCAGCCAGTCGTAGGCGTGCGCGATGCGCGCGTCGAGTTCCCGCGCCGCCGCCGGCTCGCCGGCTTCCGCCGAGGCCACGCCGCGCGCCTGTTCGAGCGCCATCGTGCTCCACGCCGTATCCCATACCGGCGACAGGCACGGCTGGCAGTACACGCTGCCGTCGGGCCGCGTGACCAGCAGCTTCTCCAGTGCGCGCTCGCAGTCGCGGCGCAGCGGATGATCTTCCGGATAGCCGAGCACGTCCATCATCTGATAGCTGTAGACGATCGGCGGAAAAATCCCGCCGAGCCCGTCCTCGCCGTTCATGCGTGCCGCGCACCACGCCTCCGCATGCCGGATCGCGCGTTGCCGCAGGCGTTTCGGCAGCAGCGGTTCGACGTGGCGCACCACGCGGTCGAGCGCGAGGCACGCGCGGCGCATCCCGCGCGCGGGCGGGAAGTAATGGCGTTCCCGGTCGGGCGGCGTGACGAACAGCTCGGGGATCGCGATGTTGCGCGGATTGCGCGCACGCGCCTTCAGCGAGCACAGCACGAGCAGCGGCACCATCGTCGTGCGCGCCCAGTATGCGACCTTGTACATCGAGATCGGCACCCACTTCGGGAACAGCACGAATTCGACCGGCATGAACGGCGCCGCGCGCCACGGCACCTGGCCGAACGTCGCGAGCAGGATGCGCGTGAACACGTTCGCGCGCGCCGCGCCGCCGAGCGTCAGGATCGCATCGCGGGCGCGGACCATGTGCGGCGCATGCTCGCTGTCGCCGGCCGCCTTCAGCGCGAAGTACGCCTTCACGCTGCACGACACGTCCGGGGCGCCGTCGACGTACAGATCCCATCCGCCATGCGTGTCGAGCCGCTGGATCGCGCGCAGGTAGCGGGCCATCCTTTCCTGGCGCGCGTCGTCGATCCGGTCCATGAAATGCATCATCAGGATGTATTCCGCGGTGATCGTCGCATCGGATTCGAGTTCGAAACACCAGCTGCCGTCGGGCTGCTGGAGACGCACGAGCGCGTCGCGTCCACGGGCGATCGCGGCGTCGAGCGCGGACCAGGGGGAAGAGGCGGGTTTGTTCATGCGGCGGATCATACCATCCAGCCGGAATGTTTATATCGAGACCGCGGGTGCTACCATCGCCCCCATGAAAAAACGCCTCGAATCCGCCTTGCGTGACGCAGCCGTGCCCGACGAACCGGCCGGCGCGCGGCGCGCCGACGCCCGGGAAGCGCCCGCTGCCGCCGCGTCTGCCGCCGTCGGCGTGCGGCGAAAGAAAGCACCCGAACAGGTGCGCGCGCAGTTGCTGGCGGCCGCATCGGAAATCGCGACCCGTCACGGCGTGGCCGCGTTGACGCTCGACGCGGTGGCCGAGCGCGCGGGCGTCACGAAAGGCGCGCTGCAATATCACTTCGCGAACAAGCAGGGGTTGCTCGATGCGTTGTTCGGGCAGGCGACCGAGCGTTTCGCGACGCAGATGGAAGCGCGCCGGGCTGCCGATCCGCACGGCGAAGGGGCGGCGGCGCGCGCGTATCTGCATGCGGTGCTCGACACGGCGCAGCCGGCGGCGAGTACCGACGTGCTGCGCGTGCTGGTCGCTTCGATGATTACCGAACAGGAGACGCGCGCGCGCTGGTCGGTGCCGATGCGCGAGTGGACGCGCCCGGACCCGGTGCCGCTCGAGCGGGCGGCGACGCTGATGATCTGCCGGCTCGCGGCCGACGGGCTGTGGATTTCGGAGCTGCTCGACAGTGTCGAGATTTCGGCCGAGCTGCGCGCGGAGATCGTCCGGCAACTGGACCGGATGAGCGGGGGCGCGCCGTCGGCCGCCGCACGCAAGAGGACGCGCGGCGGCCGGCGCGGCTGAGCGCGGTTTCAGTCGGGCGACGACGCGCGAAGTGGCGCGGGCATGCGCTGCGCCTTCGTCATGAAGAACACGCACGTGACGCGCGCGATCACCGTGCGGCCCGTTTCGATCGCTCGTTCATGAGGATCAGCGCGGCAGTGGACGGGATGGGCGTGTGTCCGGCGCGTTTGCTGCTCGTGCGGCGCGCGCTCGAAATGGGCACGCTGGTGGCCTTCCTCGGGTTTCAGGGAGTGCGCGTGAACGGGGGCATGCGCGGTCTGCCGAAGTCGCGCGCCGATTTGCCGAAGCCGAGATGCTTTCAGGACTGGCTGTTTGCCGAACTGGCAGGGCGCGAATAGCGGTATCGGCATGCGTGGACGCGGCCGGATCCGCTGCCGTCAATCACCGAACAACGCAACCAGATCGGCGATACGCCGAACCCCCGTTTTCCCGAAGATCGCCTTGATCTGGCTGCGCACGGTGCTGATCCGCACGCCGGTGCAGGCCGCGTATTCGGCTGGCGTCTGTCCGCGCGCAATGCCCGTCGCCACCGCCATTTCCGCGCGCGTGAGCGAGAACGGACGCTGCTCCGCTTCCGGTCGCTCGATGCGCCGGAACGGTCGGCGCAACAGCAGCATCGCGAGCGGCCGCGTGTCGGGATCGAGCGGCGCGGTCAATTGCGGCTTCAGCGGCACGACGTGGATTTCCAGCGTCGGGCGCTGCCCGCGATCGAGCGCATAGAGCGGCAACGGTTCGACGATCGGACACGGCGCACACGCATCCCTGACCCGCTGCACGAGTTGCGCCGCGACCTGCGGCGCCCAAAGCACGAGCCGATCGGCCTGCGCGCGGATCTCCGTCGATTCCTGCAGCATCGCGAGCGCGGCGGCATTCAGATAGCGCACGCGCAGCGTGTCGTCGACGACGATCACGGCGCGCGGCAGCGCATCGAGCGCCGCGGCCATCAGCGGCTCGCGGCTCGCCGCAGGCGGCGCGGCCGTTTGCCGGAGGCGGAACACGTTCGGCAGGTGATCGAGCACGCGCTGCAGTTCGCGTGTCGTGTGCGCATCGTACGGCCGGTGATTGAGCGGCCGATGCACGGCGAGCATCAGCCGCCGGCCGCCATCGAGCCGCATGCCGCCGCACGAGTAGCGCAGCCCTTCGCGAATGTAGAAGTCCTGGTAATACTCGCTGCGCGCGATCACCTGATCGGGCAGGAAGCGATGCATCGGATACATGCGGCCGGCCGGCTCGCGCATCAGCACGCCACGCGCGAGATCGAGGCGGTGATAGTGGCTCGCGTACGCATCGGCCCAGGCCGAGCCGTAGCCGGTGAAGTGGTATTCGAGGAAGGTGCCGGTGCGCGCATCGTGCACGAAGCAGTTCGCGGCCCGCGCATCGGCGAGCGCCGTGAGGGCCTTGAGCGCGACATCCCACTGTTCGGGGTCGATGGCGGCCGTGTAGAGCGCCGCGATCGACTCGTCGGCCGATCGTTTCCTGGACATCCCCGTTCCCCCGTTGCCGCACGCGCGGCGCGTCGCGCGTGTCGTTGCACCGCGTTCGCCGGATCGCGCGCGCTGGCACGGGATGTGGACGCGGTGCGATCGATTCTAGCAAGCGTCCTCAATTTTGGGGATGCCGGCGACGGGGCGAGTGTCTACGATCGGCAACAGAATATCGGGGTGCGAATGCAGCCGATGCAGCGCGACGCCGCATGTCGCGCGACTGCGCGGCCTTTGATCCGATGATATGAACGAAGTCGTCGCGCCTGCTGGCGATGTTCTGACACAGGACACGCGTACCGTGCCGGAAGGCGAGTACGACGAGCGGACGGACGAAGGACCATGCGGCGACGCGCCGATTGCGACGGGCCGGGCGCCGTGTTTCGGGGAGCTTCATCAGATGCTGACTAGAGACTATGTAGAGCGTGAGCTTTCGCACATCCAGCGCATGGTCGCGCTGCTGGAAAGCGATACAGGGGCGGGTGACGTGGTGATGCCGTGCGCGATGCGCGTGAGTCGTCCGAGTTACTGGCGGGGCCGGATCGAAGCGTTGCTGGTCACCCCCGGTTTGCCGCGCGACGTCAGGCGGCTCGGCGATGCGCTGCTCGAGAAGATCGGCGGGATGGAGTCGCGCGTGGCGGTGATGAAGTAGTCGAGGGTGCGCTCGCGGTTTTCATTGAAGACACCTGACGGCGTTGCTCGGCAACGGCGCGACCAACAACGGCTACGCGGAGTCGACCAGCGTTGCCGGTCGACGTCATCCTCGTTGCCGCGGGCGTGACCGGCAACGTCGAGGATCTCGGGCTCGAGCACACGTATGTGCAGGTCGATCGCGGCTACATCGTCACGCATGGCTTCGGCGTGACGGACGCCTCGGCGTTTACGCGATCGGCGATGTTGCGGGCGCGCCGTGCCTCGCGCACAAGGCGAGTCATGAGGGCGTGTCGTGCGTGGAGCACATTGCGGGCTTCACGCGCATCCGCTCGACACGAACCGGATTCCGGCGTGCACGTCCAGCCATCCGCAGGTCGCGAGCATCGGTATCAACGAGCAGCAGGCGCGTGCGGCCGGGCGAGCGGTGCGGATCGGCGGCTTTCCGTTCGCGGCGAACGGCAAAGCGTTGGCCGCGGGCGCAACCGAGAGCTTCGTAAAAGTGCTTGCCGATTCGGGCGAACTGTTGGGCGCGCACATGGGCGGCGACGAAGTGACCGAGATGATCTAGGGCTATGCGATCGGGCGACAACTCGAAACAACCGGGCAGGAGTTGATGAGTACGGTGTTCGCGTACCCGACGCAGTCCGAAGCGGTGCACGAGCCGTGCTGGCCGCGTATGGGCGTGTATTGCATGTGTGAGCAGGATGACGGCGTGATGCCGGTTTGTCGTAGCGGGTAGTGTGCGCCGACGAAGACGGTGAGTTGAACAGGGGGCGATCGCTGGGCGGTCGCCCCCTTTTTATTGGTCCTGCCCGCGGCGCTGTTTTCCCCGCCAGCGCATCGCGATAGGGCGGTCTGGAAGCCGATCGTGTATTGCCGCTGGACATGCTTGCTTTCCAAAAACGATAGTTTAGCTATCATTAATTTGCGGAAAATTCAGAAAAAACTCGGGAAAACACTAATTTTACGTTAATTCACAACGATGGATATTAGCAAAAACAACGTTTTAGGCGGGTTGCAACGCTTTGTCCAGGCAGTCGTACGAATCGTGCGGCGGACAGCCAGCAGCACCGCGACAGTCAACCCGATACGGAGACAGGAAATGGCACGTGCATACGGCGGTCCGGGCAAATACATCCAGCGCGCAGGCGAGATCTCACGGCTTGCCACGCATCTGGCGCCGCTTGGGCGCCGCGCGCTGGTTCTCATCGACGGCTTTTTGCACGATCGTCTCGCGGCCACGCTCGCGCAGGAAATCGGGGCGGCCGGGCTCGGTGTGCAGGTTGTCCGGTTCGGCGGCGAATGCACGGCAGCCGAAATCGAGCGTGTGACGGCCCTGGCGCGTACCGGGGAGAGCGACATCCTCGTCGGCGTGGGCGGCGGCAAGACCGCCGACACCACGAAGCTCGCGGCGATCGGCGTCAATGCGCGGATCGTGATCGTACCGACGATCGCGTCGACGGATGCGCCGTGCAGTGCGGTCGCGGTGCGCTACAGCGCCGACGGTGTGTATGAACGCTCGGTTCAGCTGGCACGCAACCCGGACCTCGTCGTCGTCGATACGGCGATCGTTGCGCAGGCACCGGTTCGCTTTCTCGTCGCCGGGATCGGCGACGCGCTCTCGACCTGGTTCGAGGCGCGCTCGAATCTGGAGTCGCGCTCGAACAACTATGTCGGTGAAGGATTTCCGGCCACGGCGGCCGGCATCGCGATTGCCCGTGCGTGTCACGAGGTGCTGATGCGCGACGGCTTGAAGGCGAAGATCGCGGTGGAGCGCGGCCTGTGCACCGCCGCGGTCGAAAACGTGATCGAAGCGAGCACGCTACTGAGCAGCATCGGCTTCGAGAACTGCGGCTGTGCCGCAGCTCACGGGATTCACGACGGCCTCACCGTGCTTGCCGAAACGCATAGCCTGCTGCACGGCGAAAAGGTCGCGTTCGGCACGCTGTGTCTGCTGATGCTGGAGAACCGTCCGCTCGACGAGATCGAGGCAATGATCCGCTTCTGTCGCTCGGTCGGGTTGCCGACGACGCTCGCGGACCTCGGGATCGTGGAGGATACGCGCGCGAATGCCGAGCGCGTCGCGCAGGGCGCGCTCGCGCCCGGTGAATGCACGTTCGCGACGCCGGTCGAGTTATCGGTGCCGGTCGTCGCCGATGCGATTCTCGCGCTCGACGCGTTCGCCACCCGGCTTGCCGCGTAGACACCGCACGCAGCGCGGCCCGGGTCCGCGTGCACGGGCGCGGGACATCGCCCGATCCAGGTCATTCGAATCATCGAGGAGACAGACATGAAAAACAATTTTCGTTTGCTGAGCGCGTCGGTTGCACTGGGGCTGGTTCTGGCGGCGGGCCAGGCGGCGCATGCGAAGGAGCAGATCTATTCGCTGATGCCCAATACCGCGCTTTCCGGCGTGACGGATCCGTATATGGCGGATCGCACGTCGATCAGGAAGGCATGGCCCAAGAAGCCGGCGGATCCCGCGCATCTGAAGGTCGGCTGGACCGAGATCACGCTGGGCAATCCGTGGTTCGTCGAACTGGCGAAGGGCGTGCGGCAGACCTCTGCGAAGTACGGCTTCGTGACCGACATGCAGGTGGCCGACGGCGACCTGCAGCGTCAGTGCTCGCAGATCGACAACTTCGTTACGCGCAAGATGGATGTGATCGTCGTCGATCCGACCGATACGATCGGCGTGGCGAAATGTATCAACCGGGCCGTCGACGCCGGCATTCCGGTGGTGACCATCGGCACCGTTCCCGATCCGAGCGCGCGCATTCTCACGACCATCTCGCCCAATCCGTACGAGAACGGCTTCGGTGCGGGCGAGTACATCGCGAAGAGTGCGGGCGCGAATACGCCGATCACGGCCGCGCTGATCATCGGCGTGCTGGGCAACTCGACGTCCGAAAGCCGCCTGAACGGGATGGTGTCGGGCATCGTCTACGAGCGAATGAAGGCGCTCGGGCTGTCGACGAAGAAGGCGGACGGCATGCTGCGCGGCTACAAGCTGTTCGAGCAGGCGAAGAAGACCGGGCACTTCGACGACCCGCAGCTGAAGTTCAAGGTGGTCGCGCTCGCCGAAGGCAAGTGGACCGAGGAAGGTGGCCTCGCCGCGGCCGAGGACATCCTGACCGCGCACGGGACCACGCTGAACTACATCATTGCCGACAACGATTCGATGGCGATGGGCGCGATGCGGGCTGTCAGGGGCATCGGCAAGCAGGGTGAGATCAAGGTCGCCGCGTCGGCGGACGGGTTGCGCGTCGCGCTCGAGCAGATCAAGAAGGGCAATCTGCTCGTGACGGGCATGTTCTCCGGGGAGGCAACCGGGGTCGGTGCGATTGAATTCCTGCACAAGATCTTCTACGAGGGGCTCGACGCGAACAATCTGCCGATGGGCTCGTATTTCCCCGCCGGAACGATCACGCGGGAAAACGTCGACCAGATGATCGATCCGAACAAGGACAACAAGTTCTACAAGTACACGATCCCGCCGGTCAAGACGATCCCGCAGATCAAGGCCGAAGCGACCGCCGGCTGACGGCCGGTTGACGGACGGGGTGGCCGGTCGGCCCCCTTTCCGGTCGTACGGGATCGCTTTCAGGAGACGTCAAGCATGACAGAGCAGAAAAAGCCGCTGGTGATGATCACCGGCGCGAGTGCGGGAATCGGGCGCGCGACGGCCCAGGTGTTTTCGGCGGCGGGCTACCCGTTATTGCTGCTGTCTCGCCGGGCCGAGCAAATGCAGGCCCTCGGTTTGCCGGATAGTGTGTGCGTGCAGGCCGATGTGCGTGACCGGCTCGCGATGGCCGATGCGATCGAACGCGGCGAGGCGCGGTTCGGCCCCGTCGACTGCCTGATCAATAACGCCGGCGTGTCGCGGCTGTCGCGGCTCGAGGAGCAGGATCCCGACGAATGGCGCGATCTGATCGACATCAACTGCATCGGCGTGCTCAACTGCATGCACGTGCTGATGCCGAAGATGCAGGCGCGGCGGCACGGCACGATCATCAACGTATCGTCGATGGCGGGACGCAAGGTCTACCCGCATCACGACGTATACGGCGGCACCAAGCATTTCGTGCATGCGATAACCGAGGGCGCGCGCCAGAGCATGTCACAGCACGATGTGCGCGTGATGGCAATTTCGCCGGGTGTGACGAAGTCGGATATCGAGCACACGATCACGAACCCGAATGCGTTCGCGTTCTGGTCGAAAGGGCGGGACGCGATGGGCGGCGGAATCGATGCCGAGGTGGTGGCGCGCACGATGCTGTTCGCCTACGAGTTGCCGCAGAGCGTGACGCTGCAGGAAATGAGCATCACGGCGACGCGTCAGGAATATTGACTACCCACCTCATACGGAACGCATCATGGCACTCCAGAATCGACCGATCGACGGCCCGCGCACGGTGACGGCGACCGAGCTCGCGCAGATGATTGACATCAGCGCGGTGCAGGCCTTTCATACCGAACACGACGTCCGTAAACTCGCGCGCCACGCGCTCGACGGTGGTTTCGTCGCCGCGCACGCACTGCCGCACTTCGTGCCGATCCTGCGCGAGCTGATCCCGGTGGGCGGCACGACGCTGGTGGGCGGGCCGGTCGGCTTTCCGTCGGGCGGCCACGCCACCTCGACGAAGCTCGCCGAGGCCAGAACGCTGGTGGCTGATGGAGCTGAGGAACTGGACATGATGATCAATGTGGGCCGCTTGAAATCCGGGCACCTGAAATACGTGGCCGACGAGATCCGCGCGGTGGTCGAGACGATTGCGCCGGTGCCGCTCAAGGTGATTCTCGAAGTGCTTCACCTGAGCGACGATGAAATCCGGTACGGTTGCGACTGCGCGGTTGCAGGCGGCGCGGCATTCGTGAAAACGGGCACGGGCTGGACGGCATCGGGTACCACGCCTGCACGCGTCGCATTGATTTGCGACGCGGTGCGGGGGCGCGCGCAGGTCAAGGCGTCGGGCGGCATTCGCGATCTGGCGACCATCGCAGCGATGATCTGCTCGGGCGTGTCGCGTTTCGGGATCAATACGCAAGTCGCACGCGATCTGGTGCTGCAGTGCGCGGCCTTGCCGGGCGGTGCGCTTGAAATTCGTCCCGCGGCGGTGCAGGCGTAGCGTGCGGCCGTTCTTTTTTCGGATCGTCATTCATGTCTAGATCGGTCATCGCTTGTGATCTGGGGACGGGGAGCGCGAAGGTCGCGCTGTTCCGTCACGACGGCGTGTGTCTTGCCGATTGCGTCGTGCGTTATGACACGTATTACCCGGGCCCGAAACGGCACGAGCAGCGCGTGTCGGACTGGTGGGACGCGGTCGTCGCCGGCATTCGCGATGTCATGTCGCGCGTGCAGGGGCACCGGGTGAGCGCGATCGCGTTGTCCGGGCACAGTCTCGGCTGCGTGCCGCTCGGCGCCGGTGGCCGTCTGCTCGCGGAGCACGTGCCGATCTGGTCGGACAGCCGTGCGGATGAAGAGGCCGACGCGTTCTTTGCAGCATTCGACTTTCGCAAATGGTATGCCCGGACCGGCAACGGCTTTCCGGCACCGCTCTATCCGCTGTTCAAGGCAATGTGGCTGCGCCGCAACCGGCCGGACGTGTATGCGGCAACGAAGGTCTTTGTCGGCACGAAGGACTACGTGAACCTGCGTCTTACCGGGCGACTCGTCACCGATCCGTCGTACGCATCGGGATCGGGTGCCTACGACCTGTATCGAGGCGACTACTGCGACGAGATTCTCGCCGCGGCGGGCCTGAGCCGCGCGCAATTCCCGGCCATCGTTCCGTCGACGGCGGTGGTCGGCGAGGTGTTGCCCGACGTCGCGGCCGCGCTGGGATTGCCGCCCGGTGTCAAGGTGATCGCCGGCGGGGTCGACAACAGTTGCATGGCACTCGGAGCGGGCACCTTCCGTCAGGGCGATGCGTACTGCTCGATGGGCTCGTCGAGCTGGCTCACGATTGCGGCGTGCAAGCCGCTGATCGATCAGGACGTCGTGCCGTACGTGTTCCAGCATGTCGTGCCCGACATGTTCATTTCGGCCACGTCGATCTTCTCGTCCGGCACCAGCATCAAATGGGTGTTCGACACGCTCCACGAGGGTCTGCACGCGCAGGCCGCGCGCGACGCGGCTGACGGCGTCGAGGCATTCGTCGCGCTCGCCGCGCAGGCGCCGTTCGGTGCGCGCGGGCTGCTGTTCGTGCCGACGCTTGGCGGCGGGACGACGTTCGAGGGCGGCCCGGACGTGCGCGGCGCATTGCTCGGCCTCGACCTGCAGCACGGCGCGGCGGATGTCGCGCGTGCGACGCTCGAAGGCGTCGCGCTGGCACTGGCGATGGCGCTTGACGCGCTGCGCGGGCTGACCGACCTGCGCGGCGAGATGACGATTGTCGGCGGCGGCGCGAAAAGTCCGCTGCTGTGCCAGATTCTCGCGGACTACCTGCGCTGCACGATTGCGAAGACCGCCGTCGACCAGCAGGCGGCTGCACTCGGTGCGGCTGCGCTGGCGTTGGTCGGTACCGAACAATGGGCCGATTTCATGCCGATTACCCAACTGCAGCAGGTGAGCGCGCGGACGCATCCCGATCCGGGCGTCGCCGTGCAGCGCGACGCCGCGTTGCGGGCTTACCGACAGGCGAGCGAACAACAGCGTGCGCTCGCGTCCGCGCTGGTCGTGCTGCGACAGGCGGTCCGCGTACCGGCGCCGTCAGGTTGAGTGCGCGTCGCCCGTCTTCTTCGATTGCCAACTTAATTGCTTGCGAACCCTCTTACTACCATGCCTGCCAGTACACACGTTCCTTATGATTATGTCGACACGATCGTCGTTGTGACCGGCGCGGCGACCGGCATCGGTCGTGCCGTTGCCGAAGCCTTCGCTGCCGCGGGGGCGACGCTCGCGCTGCTCGATTGTTCTCCGTCGGTGACCGAGGTCGCGGCCGGGCTCGGTGCCGCGCATCGCGGGTGGATCGTCGACATCAGCGATCCCGACGCGGTCGGTGCTGCGGCCGATGCGATCGTCGGCGCGTACGGGCGCATCGACGTGCTCGTCAACAACGCAGGAATCGGGCCGTTGGCGCCTGCCGAGCATTTTCCGCTCGAGACCTGGGACCGGACCATGGCGGTCAACCTGCGCGGCGCGTTCCTGATGGCCCGTGCCTGCGCGCCGGGCATGCTGGCGCGCGGCCGCGGGCGGATCATCAACATGGCGTCACAGGCTGCGGTGATCGGGATCGAAGGGCACCTTGCGTATTGCGCGAGCAAGGCCGGCCTGATCGGCATGACGCACTGCATGGCGCTGGAGTGGGGCGCGCGCGGCGTGACCGTCAATGCGATTTCGCCGACCGTCGTCGAAACGGAGCTCGGGCTGAGCGGGTGGGCCGGTGAGCGCGGCGAGCGCGCTCGCGCCGCGATTCCGACCCGCCGCTTCGCGCAGCCGGCCGAAATCGCAGCGGCCGTCCTGTACGTGGCGAGCGACGTTGCCGCCATGATGAACGGCGCGAACCTGATGATCGACGGCGGCTATTCGATCGTGTGACGTCGCTGCACGCCGGATTTCGAGCGCGGCGGGGTCGACGCGGTGCCCGTGGCAGGTGTCCGGGCGGCCGCTTTCGGATCCGCCGAATCGCAGTACGGGTGCCCTTGACGCGGAAACGCGCCGTGGGCGCGTTCATGATGCATCGGCGTGCCGATGCAGTTGTTTCGAACAGGAGACCTGCATGCAGGACATCATCGACAGTTTCGGACGCCGTCTGTTCGACGGCAAACGCGTGATCGTATCGGGAGGATCGAGCGGTATCGGGCTCGCCATCGCGCGCGGCTTCGCCGCGCTCGGCGCGGACGTCGTCGCGACGGGCACCTCGGCCGCGAAACTCGACACGGCGCGCAGCGACCGTGCGAACGACGGCATTCACTTCGAGCGGCTCGATGTGCGCGACCGCGCGGAGGTGAGCCGCTGGATGGCGGCACAGCCGCGCATCGATGTGCTGGTAAACAGCCAGGGTGTTGCCCGACCCGGTGACGAATGGAGCGAGGATACGTTTCTCGATGTGATGGACATCAATCTGTCGAGCGCGTTCCGGCTGACGATGGCGGCGTTGCCCAAGCTCGAAGCCACGCGCGGCTCGGTCGTCAACATCGCATCGATGCTCAGCTATCTCGCGGACGCCGAAGTTCCGGCATACACGGCCAGCAAGACCGGGGTCGTCGGGCTGACGCGTGCGCTTGCGCATCGGTTCGGCCACGCCGGCGTACGGGTGAACGCGGTTGCGCCGGGCTATCACCGTACCGAGATGACACGCGGTCTGTGGGAAGACCAGGAGGTCGAAGCCCGTATCGCGGGGCGTTCGGCCCTCAAGCGTTGGGGCACGGTCGATGACCCGATCGGTGCGACAGTCTTCCTGTGCACGCCGGCCGCGGCATTCGTGACCGGCGCGGTGCTGCCTGTCGACGGTGGCTACCATACCGGCTGATCGCAGGGCCGTCCGGTTTTCGCGAAGGGGAATCCAACGTGGCGGGCAAGCGCCTGCCATTCGCGCCGTTCGCACATCCGTGCGGCGGCGTTGTGCCATCCGGCCCGCATGCGATCGAACGCTGTTACGTGTGACTGCCGTTGGCTGGCTTCGCGGCACGCAGGACGCATGTGAAGCCGGATTCGACGGCACCGGTGCCATGACGCCATATCGGTTTCCGGATCCGCTGGATGACCAGCCTGGATTAGGCGACCGTGTTTGATCGTGTCGAACGGCTGGGGATGAATCTGCTGCGCATACGCAAGCCTGGCATCCTGAGTCCGGGCACAGGACGGTCGTCAAGGGACGCTGGCGTTATCTCGAGCACGGCCGGGGTGCCCGCGAAGGCGGCTATGTGTTCGAACTGCCCGGCGAGACGCACACATTGTATGTGTCGGCGGACGTCGACGCGATGATCACGTACTTTCAGATCAACGGCGCGACGGACTCGGCGTGAACTACGTTGACCGATTCGTGAGGTGAGTTGCCCTGCGCGGGCCGTCCTTGATTCGTTCCGTTGCTTGCACGGCCGGCTCGCATCGGCATCGCGCCCGATGTCGGAGGAGGGGGCAACTTCGCCGGCGAATCGACGCGCCGGACTGCGTCATCTCGCGTCGCGATGTCGCGCGCTGCCGTTTTCGAGCTGGCGGCTCAGGCGAAGGATGTCGGTCAGACCGTAGTCGCCCGGATCCGGGCGCGGACGGTTCGTCGCGAGCGCGACGCGTTCCGCGAGGTGCAGCGCGCAGATCCGCTCGCGTAACAGCGCGGCGAGCGCGTCGGACAGAATTTCCCGGTCGAGGTCGGAGTCGAGCCGCAACAGCCGGCTCGCGCAATCGTCTGAATTGGCAGCCGCCGTTTGCGGCCGCCGTGCGAATCCGTCGACGTGGGCCGGCCAGTGGTCCGGCGCTTCGTTCCGTGCGTTCATCGTGTCGCCTCCTCCGGTACGCGTATGTGCTGGTTCACGATCGACGAAATGCGGATTTCGTTCGAATCAGGTGATCTGATCCAGCGGCTTGCCCTTGTTGTCCTTCCACGTGAGCACGGCCACGCTCGCGATGATGGCCACGACGATCAGATAGACGTTGAACAGGATGCCTTTGCCGATCGAATAGAGCCAGGTATTGAAGTACGACGCGGTGCCGCCGAAGAACGCGACGGCGAGCGAGATGAAGAATCCGAACAGTCGGGTCCGGTAGCGTGTCGGCACCTGCTCCGAGATCGCAGCGGGCTTGCTGCCCGTGATGAACGCGACCAGCAGTAGGCCAACCGTCTGCGTGACCAGCAGCGTCACCGGTGACGCGGTGATCATGTGCCAGAGCGGAAAAATCGTGACTGCGATGCCGAGCAGTGAAATCAACGTCGTCGCCTTGCGGCCGATGCGGTCGGACAGCATGCCGATCAGCGGCAGCGAAACGATGTAGATCACCTGTGCGATGCAGCTCATCATGAAGGCCGCGTGCGCGTCCATGTGGCGCACGCTGATCGCATAGATCGCGGCGGACGTGACCCACGTGTAGTAGGTGAGCGTCGATCCGGCCTCGTAGATGAAGAGCTTCAGCCCTTCCACGAGCAGTTTCGCGCGCGGCCACGGGCGGGTGCTGGCGGGTTCGCTCACGGCTTCGATGCTTTCCACCATGTTCCGCCGCAACCACAGTGCGAAGATCGCCAGCACGCCGCCGCTGGCAAAGGGGATGCGCCAGCCCCATGCCTGCATCTGCCCGACCGACAGCAGCGCGGTCAGCAGTGCCATGTAGAACGTCGCGATCAGCGAACCCGCACCCACCGACAGGAACACCGCGCTCGACCACAGTCCGCGCCGCTTCGGCGGCGCGATTTCGGCGACGTACGCATACGAAGCGGTCGTTTCTCCGCCATGCGCGGCGCCCTGCACGAGTCGCGCGACGAGCAGCGCGGCGGAGGCCCAGCCGCCGATCGATGCGTATGACGGAATCAGCGCGATCGCCAGGCTGGCGGTCGCCATGAGCGACATCGTAACGAGCAGGACGGTGCGTCGTCCGGCCCGATTGGCGATTGCGCCGAACACGATGCCGCCGAGCGGCCGAGCGAAGAATCCCGCAGCAAAGACCGCGAGCGTATTGAGCAACGACGACATGCGGTCGGTGTTGTCGAAGAGTGCTGCCGCGATATAGACCGACGCGACGGTATAGATGGTCCAGTCGAACCACTCCAGCAGATTGCCGATGCCGGCTGACAGTAAAGAGCGCAGCCGGGATACGGGGCGGATGGCGGCGTCATTGCCGATGCTCGTAACGTGACTCACAGAATTCCTTGCTCGATGACGAAGGTGGGCGTGTGCTCTATCAGGCACTGAAACCGGCCTCGACGGCCTGCATCGCGTGAATGAGGTCGTCGGCCGATACCGGTCGCTCGAAGTTGCGCATGTGCGGTGCGCTTAGCGTGTGCCGGGCAATCGTGGCGAAATGGACCGACACGTCGCCGTCGAGCCCCAACTCGCGCAGCGTCGCGGGCAGGCCGATACGCCGGTAAAAGGCCAGCAGGTCGTCGACAAAATCGGCAGGGCGGGCTTCGAGATGCAACTGGACCATCAGCGCATAGGCGACCTGTAGCCCGTGCAGCGCGGATGTCGGCAACGGTATCTTGGAAAGCCCGCGGGTCATCGAATGTGCAATGGACAGTCCGCCGCTTTCGAAGCCGAGTCCGCTCATGAGGAGCGTCGCTTCGACGAGGTGCTCGAAGCGCGCATCGTTCGGCTCGGGGAGCGTGTCCAGCACGGCTTCCGCATGTTCTCGCAACAGCGCATGGCATTCCCGTGCGAGCACATAGGCCGACCAGGCGGGCGGCGTGCCGAACATGTTCGTGCCGTGCGCTCGCATGCATTGTTCGGCCTCGAAGTATTTCGTTAGCGCATCGCCGATCCCGGCCACGAGGAAGTGCTTCGGCGCGCGTGCGAGCACGGCCGTATCGACGACGACGTAGTCCGGATTTTTCTTCATGTGTCGGACGGCGACCATCTGGTGTGCATCGTCGTAAAGCACGTAGTTCTTCGAGGTGGGCGCATCGTTCGATGCCGCGGTCGGCACCGTGATCAGCCGGCAGTCGCTTTGATCGGCGAGCGCCTTGCCGGCGTCGAGCGCCTTGCCGCCGCCGATCGCGACGATGACGCCGGCGTTCGCGCGGGCGGCATCGCCGGCCGTGGCCCGCACCCAGTCTTCCGTCAGCTCGCCGCTGAATTCGAGCCAGCACCATTGAACGCCGTGCGCATCGCACGACGCCTTGACCTCGGGGCCGACGCGCGCGGACATGTACGCATCGCAAAGTATCAAGGCCTGCGGCGCGCATGTCCGGATGCATTCACCGATGTTGCCGAGTACGCCTTTACCCTGAACGTATCGACCGGGTGAACCGAAAATGAGTGCCGTCATTGCGAAACCTCGGGGTGGAGTGATGGAAAAGAGGAGCCGCTTGATCGACTCGGATGATGCAAGATATATGATGCATGATGTTATGAGATATCGGGGTAATCCCTTTCGAACTGGATGCTGACAGGTGTATCTCCAATCATCATCAAGATGTATCATATATCTTGATGATGGGCGAACGATATACGTCCCGTCGCAAGAGAGGCTTTTTTCAACCCACGGTGACAAGCAAATGAATACAACTTCGACAGTGGTAGTAACAGGCGGTGGCACCGGCATTGGCCGCGCGATCGCGGAGACTTTCCTGCCGGCGGGCAGGGTGATTGCGCTGGGCATGGATCGCGATGACGATCTGCCGGCCGGCATCGAGTTTCGAAAGACCGACGTGGCGTCGGTGGAAAGCGTGCGTGCCGTGTTCCGCGAGCTGGACCGCGTGGACTGTCTCGTCAATTGCGCGGGCGTCATTCTTCATGAAGGGCGGGAGTTCGATCCTGACGGCTTCAGGAAAGTCGTCGACATCAATCTGTGCGGTTCCCAGATCACGATGGCCGAGGCGCATGCAAAGCTTGTGTCCAGCGCTGGCGCCGTCGTCAACGTGGCGTCGATGTGGAGTTACTTCGGGTCACGAAACAATCCGGCCTATGCAGCGAGCAAGGCGGGGGTGCTGGGACTGACACGCTCCTATGCGGTTGCGCTGGCGGAGGAGGGAGTGCGGGTCAATGCGGTGGCGCCTGGCTGGATCAGGACGCGGCTGTCGGCCGGCGCGCTGGAGAATCCGGAGCGTAGTGCGGCGATCATGGCGCGCTTGCCGATGAAGCGGTGGGGAGTGCCGCAGGATATTGCCGGAGCCGTGCGCTTTTTGTGCTCGGTGGATGCGCGCTACATTACCGGCGTCGTCCTGCCGGTCGACGGCGGATACGGCATTGCATGAGTATTGCGGCGTGCAGACATCCGACGGATGCCTGCATGCCGGCACGAGCGGTCAGGCAGACTGCCTCGTGCCTTGGGCCATCCATTCTGTCAACACGCGTTCGCCCCACGCGATGTCTTCCTGAATGGCGCGCGACGCGGCCTCGGAGTCCTTCTTCTTGAGGGCGGCAAGCACGCGGTAGTGGGGGTGGCTGCGATTCGAGATCGCCCGTGCCGGCAAATGGGAATGGAACACGTTGAGCAACGGTCCCATGCGGACCCAGAGCCCGGCGACGGTGTTGTAGAGACTCGGCATCTGGGCTGCCGCCATCAGCTTGAAATGAAACTCGCGGTTGATGCTGGCCGCTTGCGCCGGGCTGACCGACACCGCGGCAATGAACGCATCGTGCGTCGCGGACAGCGCCTCGATTTCCTGCTTGGTGACACGCTGCGCCGCATGTTCGGCCGCAGCCCCTTCGAGTAGCCGGCGCATCAACTGGATTTCGCTGACCGTGCCTGGCTCCAGTTCGGGAACCTTGATCGAAGTCGCCGCCGTCATTTCGAGCGCTTGCTCGCTGACGAGACGGAAGATGGCTTCGCGCACGGGCGTAATGCTGATCCCCAGCTGTTCGGCCAGATGCGCGATACGCAGCCGATCGCCCGGCGCGTACTCGCCGTTCATCAGGGCATCGCGAATCTGCTCGTAGGTTCGGGAAGAAAGATTGCCTTTCTCGACGGGCGAAATGGATTTCATGGAAGTACGGGGAAGTTGGGCGCCTGATACATAATATATCACTCCAGTCGCTGCCGTTTCCCGCCCGGGATTGGGGCGGTGCGGCGGCATGTGGAAGAGGCCGGGTCATCGGTGTGCTTCCAGAAGAAACTCCACGAAACTTTCGAGCTGTGCGGTGACCATGTGCTCGCCGTGATGAATGCGTGCGCCGCGCGCGGCGGCTTCATTCAGCAGCGACGTTTGCGCCGGATTCATGACGACCTCCGCGACGACCGTATCTGCGCCCATGCCGTCGAGATCGACCGGCAGCGCATCATCCGGCTTCATGCCGAGCGATGTCGCGTTGATGATCACGTCGTAGCCGCGCGCTTTGGCCGGCCCGCTGTCGATCCGAGCGCCGGGCGTGGTGTGCGCGACGAGCGTGGCGAGCCGGTCGGCCTTGTCGGCGCTGCGATTCGCGATCGTCAGTTGCGCGACACGGTGGCGGGCGATCGACAGCGCAATGGCCGTTGCCGCCCCACCTGCGCCGAGCAGCAGCACGCGCTTGCCGGCGAGCTCGATGCCGCGCCGGAGCATTCCGTCGACGAGACCGAAGCCGTCGTAGACGCGCCCCGTATACGTCCCGTCCGCGTTGCGCCGCACGGCGTTGACGACGTGCAGTAGCCCGGCATCGCCCTCGAGCGAGTCGCACAGCGGGGCGGCATTCTGCTTGTGCGGAATGGTGAGCACGATTCCTGCGAGATTGTCGATATGGCGCAGCCCCTGCCATGCCGCGTCGAGATGCTCGGGCCTGACGGCCCACGGCACCATGACCGCGTTGATGCCGCGCTCGGCGCACAGCGCATTGAAGAAGCCTGGCGTGCGGATATGAGTCGATGGCCATGCCATCAGGACGATCACTTGGGTCTTGCCGTCGATGACGATGGAGGCAGCTTGCGGTTCGAGATTCATGGGCCGTGAGTTCGAGAGTGACACATTAAATACATCATATATCATTTATGGGCGACGACAGGGGAGCCTTGTTTCGGGAATTTCCCCTATCGCCGAGTTGAGTCGAGTCGTTTGTTTTGACGCACAATAATGCATCATATATCATGCATCCAAGGTGGTGCCGAAAGACGTGCACGACCGGATGCCTCGACTTCACTTTTTGCTTCCCTTCAGGAGACATATGGCCACGACCACACAGGAGGAGCGCGAGACGTTGACCCCGTCGCAGCTCGCGTTGCTCAGAGACCGGGCGCAGTTCGTGCGGCTCGAAACGATTCGCCTCATCGAGATCGCGAAGACCGGGCATTACACGTCCGTATTCTCGGCGGCAGAGATCTTTGCGGCGCTCTACTACGACGTGATGTCGGTGCGCCACGGTGAACCGCGCTGGGATGATCGGGATCGTTTCACGATGGGCAAGGGCCACGCGGCCGTGGGCCTGTTCCCGATCCTCGCGGACTACGGCTACATCGATCGCGAAACACTCGACGGCTATACCCGCCTTGGCAATCCGCTGGGCGATCACCCCGACATGACCAAGGTTCCCGGCATTGATTTCAGTTCGGGCTCGATCGGTCATGCGCTGTCGAACGGCGCCGGCATGGCGAAGGCCTCGCAACTGGCCGGCAAGCAGTACAAGGTTTTCACGATGCTCGGTGACGGCGAGATGCAGGAGGGGCAGGTGTGGGAAGCTGCGTTGTTCGCGGCGCATCACCGGTTGTCGAACCTGATCGCCATCGTCGATCGCAACGGCTATCAGCTCGACGGCAAGGTCGACGACGTTATCGGCATCGAGTCGCTTGCCGAGAAATGGCGCGCGTTCGGCTGGGAAACGCACGAAGTCGACGGGCACGACCTGAACGCGCTGGTGCCGCTCCTGCGCCGGGTAAAGGCCGACACCCGGCGCGACAAGCCGGTCTGTATCGTCGCGCGCACGATCAAGGGCAAGGGCGTGTCGTACATGGAAACGGAGCCGGGCTGGCACCTCGGGTATCTCACCCAGGACGACGCGCAACGCGCCATTGACGAAATCAAAAGCAAGGTTATCTGACCCATGTCGACTCCCCAGAATCCTGATTCCTGGCAATATCGCGAACTGAACGCGCGCAATCCCGGCCTCGATTACCTGTCCGACGCGCTGATCGATCTCGCCCGAGCGGGGCATCCCGTCATCGCGGGATCGGCGGATCTGCAATATTCGAACGGACTGAACAAGTTCGCCCGCGAATTTCCGGAGCGCTACGTGCAATTCGGCATTTCGGAGCAGAACATGGTCTCCGCCGCCGCGGGCATGGCAACGACCGGCGTCATGCCGTTCGTCGCGACCTTCGCGTCGTTCCTCGGCCTGCTCTGTTGCGAGCAGATCCGCATGGACGTCGCGTACTGCAAGCTGCCGGTCCGGCTGATCGGCCACCACACGGGCATTTCGCTCGGCTTTTACGGCACCTCGCATCACGCGACTGAAGATATCTCGACGATGCGTGCCATCGCGAACCTGACGGTGATTTCGCCGGCTGACGGTGCGCAACTCGCTGCGGCGATCAAGGCGTCGGCCGACTGGCCCGAGCCGATTTACTTCCGTATCGGACGCGGGCGCGAACCGAAGGTCTATGAAGACGGTGTCGTGTTCGAGATCGGCAAGGCGATCGAGCACCTGCAGGGCACGGACGCGACGATCATCGGATGCGGCCTGCCCGTCGCCGGTGCGCTCGAAGCCGCACGCGCGCTGAATGGCGAAGGCCGGTCGATTGGGGTGATCGACATGCCGACCATCAAGCCGCTCGATCGCGACGCGATCATCGCGGCGGCGCGCCGCTCCAGGATCCTGATCACGGTGGAGGAGCACAACGTGATCGGCGGGTTGGGCGCGGCAGTGGCCGAAGTGGTGGCCGACGAAGGTCTCGGCGTGCGGGTGCTGCGCCATGGCATTCACGACGAGTACAGCCTGATCGCACCGCCGACGCACCTGTATGCGCACTATCGGCTCGACGGCGCGGGCATCGCGCAGGTCACGCGCGAAGCGCTCGCGATGGTGAGCTGACACCCGAACCTTCATTTTTGAATCGGGCGCCGCCGGGGCTCCGCTGGTCACGGCGCCGTTCGCACAAGGAAACATGATGCAACATACCGATGGCTGGCAACGCGTCCAGCTCCGCGACCCGTCGCTCGTGCGGCATGCCGGCACGATCGATGGGCAATGGTGCGGTGCCGACGACGGCGCACACATCGAAGTGACCAACCCCGCCACCGGGGAATCGCTGGGCAGCGTGCCGCGCATGGGCGCGCCCGAGACCCGCCGCGCGATCGAGGCCGCTGCCCGCGCATTGCTGCCCTGGCGGGCCAGAACCGGCAAGGACCGCGCGGCGTTGCTGCGCCGGTGGTACGAACTGATCCTCGAGCACCGCGAGGATCTCGCCGTCATCATGACGCTCGAGCAGGGCAAGCCGCTGCAGGAAAGCCGCGGTGAAATGCTCTATGCGGCGTCCTTCATCGAATGGTTCGCGGAAGAGGCGAAGCGCGTCTACGGTGATACGATCCCCGGCCACGGGCCGGACAAGCGCATCGTCGTACTGAAGCAGCCGATCGGCGTGTGCGCCGCGATCACGCCCTGGAATTTCCCGGCGGCGATGCTCACGCGCAAGCTCGGTCCCGCGCTTGCCGCAGGATGCACGATGGTGCTCAAACCCGCCAGTCAGACGCCGTTTTCCGCGCTCGCGCTATGCGTGCTGGCCGAGCGCGCGGGCATTCCTGCCGGCGTGGTGGCCTGCGTCACGGGCAATGCGGCGCAGATCGGCGGCGAGCTGACCGCCAATCCGCTGGTCCGCAAGCTGTCCTTCACCGGTTCGACCGAAATCGGCAAGACACTGCTGGCGCAGTGCGCGGCGACGGTCAAACGCACGTCGATGGAACTGGGCGGCAATGCGCCGTTTATCGTGTTCGACGATGCGGATCTCGACCAGGCGGTGGCGGGGGCGATTGCATCGAAATATCGCAATGCCGGGCAAACGTGCGTGTGTGCGAATCGGTTGCTCGTGCAGGACGGCATTTACGACGCGTTTGTCGAGAAGCTGGCCGATGCGGTGCGCGGGCTGAAACTGGGCAACGGCCTCGACGACGGCGTGACTATCGGTCCGCTGATCGATGCAAACGCGGTGGCCAAGGTCGACGCGCACGTCGCGGACGCCCGGGCCAAGGGCGCGAGCGTGATCGTTGGCGGCGCACGCGATCCGCTCGGTCCGCACTTCTATCAACCGACCATTCTCGCGAACGCGACGCGAGACATGCGCATCTTCGACGAAGAGACCTTCGGGCCGGTCGCACCGGTGTTTCGCTTCGCGGACGAGGCACAGGCGATCGCGCTCGCGAACGATACGCCGTTCGGGCTTGCTTCCTATTTCTACGGTCGCGACATCGGGCGGATCTGGCGCGTTGCGGAAGCGCTGGAATATGGGATCGTCGGCATCAACGAAGGGTTGATCTCGACGGAGGTGGCGCCGTTCGGTGGTGTGAAGGAAAGCGGGCTCGGCCGGGAAGGATCGCGTTACGGCATCGACGACTATCTCGAGATCAAATACCTGTGCATCGGCGGCGTGATGACGTGCCGTAATCCCGTTGCGCCGGCTCCGGCGCGGGACTGATGAAGAAAGGCCGCGAACAGCATCGCGGCCTTTCTTTTTGCCGCTTATGCGCGACGCTGCCCGATCCGCTGCAGCAGCACGGCGAAGATGATGATCGCTCCCTTGATGATCTGCTGGGGATAAACCGGTACCGACAACAGATTCATGACGTTGCCGATCAGTCCGAGGACCAGCACGCCGATCACGGTGTTGATCACGGTGCCCTTGCCCCCCGACAGCAGCGCGCCGCCGATGACGCAGGCCGCGATCGCGTCGAGCTCGAGCCCGACACCGGTGATCGGCACGCCGACGCCCGTGCGCGCGGTGAAGACGATGCCGGCGAGCGCGCTGAGTGCGCCGCAGATGACGTACACGAGGAACTTGTAGCGCCACGTGGAAATGCCTGCCAGCCGCACGGCCGTTTCGTTGCTGCCCGTCGCGATCACCATGCGGCCGAACGTCGTGCGCGTCATCGTGAACCAGAACACGGCGATGAGTACGATGCCGAGCAGGACCGGCCACGGGAGATGCAATGCTCCCATGCCCCCGCTGCCGAACGTGTTGAGCAGATCCGATGCCGCCATTTCATCGGGGAGTTGTACCGGTTGCCCGTTCGACATCATGAAGGTGACGCCGCGCGCGACCGTCATCAGCGCGAGCGTCACGATGAACGGCGCGAGGCCGAACAGCGTCACGAGCATGCCGTTGACGGCGCCGAACAGCGCGCCAAGCAGCAGCGCGCACGCGACCGCGAGCAGCAGGCCGAGCGCGCCGTCGGACGGCATCAGCGGAAGGACCATCGGCACGAGCAGCCCGCCGGCCGCCGCGACGGAGCCGACCGACAGGTCGATGCCGCCGGTATTGATGACAAGCAGCATGCCGATGCTGACCAGCAGCATCGGCGTGAGCTGCCGCAGCAGGTTGAAGAGATTGCCCTGGCTCAGGAACGCACCCGACATCAGGCTTGAAATGACGAACAGCACGACGAGCATGATGAGCGCGTTGTATTGCAGCACGCCTTTCATGATCGGCAAGCGTTGCGGAGGGTTCTGCATGGTCGATTCCATCTTTATTTAACTCCCATCGAAAGTGCTATCAAGGCGTGCTCGGTAATGTCGGCGCCGCTGACCTCGCCGGCGATGGCGCCCATGCGCATGACCAGCACGCGGTCGCACAGTCCGATGATTTCCGGCATGTCCGACGACACGACGATCACGGCGACGCCCTGCGTCGCCAACTGGTTGATGATCTGGTAGATCTCGATCTTCGCGCCCACGTCGACGCCGCGCGTCGGCTCGTCGAGAATCAGCACGCGGCAGCCGGCGTTCACCCATTTCATGAGCGCGACCTTTTGCTGGTTGCCGCCCGAGAGGCCGCCAACGGGATCCTCCATGTCGTTCATCTTCACGCGCAACGTCTTGATGAGCTCGTCCGCGCGCGCGGCCTCGCGTCGCCGGCTGAGCAGCCAGCCGCCGCGCGCGCATGCATTGCGCGACGTCATCATCGCGTTGACGCGAATCGACAGGTCGAGCAGCACGCCCTGCTGCTTGCGGTCTTCCGGCAGCATGCCGATGCCGCCGCGCGCGCCCTGGCGCGGCGACCGACTCGAGAGCGGGCGGCCGTCGACCCGGATCTCTCCCGAGTCGCGACGGTCCGCGCCGAAGATCGCCCGCATGGTTTCGGTGCGACCCGAGCCCACGAGCCCGCTGAAGCCCAGCACTTCGCCCGCCCGCACTTCGAACGACACGTCCTTCACGCGCGCCCCCACGTTCAGGCCGTCGACGCGCAATACCGGCTCTCCGATGCTGGCATGGCGGGGCGGAAAGAGTTCGTCCAGCTTGCGTCCGACCATGAGCTGCACGAGACGGGCTTCGTCGATTTCGTCGATGCGCACCGTCGTGACGTAGCCGCCGTCCTTCAGCACGGTCGCGGCGTCGCACAGCGCGAAGATTTCCTCGAGGCGATGGGAGATGTAGATGATGCATACTCCCGTCGCACGCAGTTGCCTGATCAGTTCGAAGAGGCGCTGCGTTTCGCGCGCGGTCAGCACGGCGGTGGGCTCGTCGAATACGAGTACGCGCGACGCGTGCGACAGTGCCTTGCAGATTTCGACGATCTGCTGCTCGGCGACCGACAGCTCGGCGACCGGGCGGCTCACATCGAGTTCGCCGAAGCCGAGCGTGTCGAGCTGTCGTTTCGCGCGTTCGCGCAGCCGCCGCCAGTTGATGACCGGCGAGCCTTCTCCAAGGTCGCTCAGGAAGATGTTTTCCGCCACGCTCAGATGCTTCGCGAGCGAGAATTCCTGGTGGATCACCGAAATGCCGTGTTCGCGGGCGGCATGCGGCGAATCCAGCACGAGGCGCTCGCCGTCGAGCGAGATATCTCCGTCGTCGGGCGAGTACGCGCCGCCGAGCACCTTCATCAGCGTGGACTTGCCCGCGCCGTTCTCGCCCATCAGCGCGTGAACCTCGCCGCCCTGCGCGGTCAGGCTCACGCCGCGCAGCGCGTGGACGCCGCCAAAGCGCTTGGTGATGCCGCGCATCGTTAGGGTGTTGTTCGCCATGGCATGGTCCCCGTCACGACGCGCCGGCTTCGGCGCGTACCTGCGGAATCGAACGGACCGGCGGCACCGTGTAGCGGAAGAACAGATTGCTCTTATTCGGATCGATTAGCTGATCGACGTTGTCACGTGTGATGATTGCCGCCGGAAAGGTCGATCCCATCGGCAGGTTGTTCGCATCGAGCCCCTTGCGGAAGATGTTGTTGACGAATTCAATGGCGGCCACACCGTTCTCTTCGCCGGAGTTCTTGCCGGTCACGAGCAGGTTGCCTTTCTTAACCTGGTTCAGCGCCACCCGGAAGCCGTCCGCGGCGGCGGCGATCTGGATCTGGCCTTGCTTGCCGATACCATTCACGGCCCGCAGCGCGCCGAGTGCCATGAAGTCGTTTTCGGCGAGGATCAGGTTCATCTTGTCGCCGTGCGCCGACAGGATGTCTTCCGTCGCGGCGAGGCCGCCTTCCTCCGTCCACTTGCCGACACCCATCGCCAACACCTGGAACTTGAGATCGGACGCGTCGAATTTGCCGCTGCTCTTGAGCGCCTGGAACAGCGTGAAGCCGCGCAGCATCGCGTCGCTCCGCTTCATCCCGAGCTTCAGCTGCTGCGCACGCTCGTACACGATGCCGGAAATCATCCCGTTGACACGTGATTCGGATGTCGAATTGCCGACCACGCCAAGCAGCGCCGCTGCGACGATCGGCTTGTCGGGCCCCATCGTCCGTGCCACATAGCGGCCGGCCTCGAAGCCGTTGCCGTATGCATTCGCCTGAATGGTCGTCAGCACGCGCGCACTGGCGTCGGGAATGGTGCCGACCGTGACGACGGGAATGCCCGCGTCCACGGCGCGGTTGATGCACTGCGAGACGCCGAGCGTGTCGGTCGGATCGACGACGATCAGATCCATCTTGCGCGTGACGAAGTTGTCGATCTGCGAGCACTGACGCTGCAGGTCGCCATCGGCCACCTGGACGTCGATCGTCATTCCGTATTTCGCGGCGGTGCGTTTCGCGCCGTTCACCAACTCGACGAACCACGGGTTGCCGAGCGTGATTTCGGTCCAGCCGATTTTCGGATGGGCCGGGTCGGCGGGCTTCTTCGGCCACGCTTTGCGGATCGACGTGCGATCGGGCATGCCGGGGTCGACTACGCCCGCGAGCGCCGTATTGGGCATGAGCGTATAGATCTTGTCCTTCGCCAGGGCGCCCTGGGTCGGTGTCAGGGCGGCCGCCAGCGCGGCGCTGGCAAACAAACTAACCGTCAGTGTTTTCATATTGTCTCGTCGATGAATGAAGGATCGGTTGAAGTGGCTGTGAAACGCGCGTCAGCGCATAACGGATGCATCATATATTCTGCTTGAGCCTCTTCTAGTGGGGGTTTGCCCTGAGCAGGGCATCAGAATGGCATGGGGCCGCGCGGATTCGCGCCGTTCGAGAATATCGCTGTTGCGTGATTCTGATGCATCATATATGATCCATCGGGCGCAACGGAGGAGCGAGCGCTGCCCGTGCACCGGGTGCCGCGCATGACCTCCGGTACAACGATTGGATGGAGACACAGCATGTTTGACTATATTGTGGTGGGCGGCGGCTCGGCGGGCAGCGCACTGACCGGACGCCTGATCGACGCGGGCGCATCCGTGCTGCTGTTGGAGGCGGGGCCGCGCGACAAGCACCCGTTGATTCATATTCCCGCGGGCTTTACCCGGTTGTTGCCGACCGATTTGCTGTACCACTATGAAACGGTGCCGCAGGTCGGCATGGATTCGCGTCCGCGCGTCGTTCCGCAGGGGCGCACGCTCGGCGGCGGCAGTTCGGTCAATGCACTCATCTACATACGCGGTCAGCGCGAGGACTACGACGAGTGGCAGCGTGACGGCTGCGACGGCTGGTCGTATCGCGACGTACTGCCGTACTTCAGGCGGGCGGAACACAACGAGCGGTTTCATGATGCGTACCACGGCGCCGGCGGCCCGCTGTCGGTCGAGGACCTCGTGCAGCGCAGCGAATTGACGACGGCCTTCGTGCGTGCGGGACAGGAAGCTGGCATCCCGTATTCGCCGGATTTCAACGGCGCACGGCAGAACGGTGTCGGCTTCAACCAGATCACGACACGCGAGAGACGTCGTTGCAGCGCAGCGGTTGCCTATCTGCGCAAGGCCGAGCAAAGCGGCCGCCTGAAGATCGTCACCGGGGCGCAGGTCGATCGCATCGTCATTGAAGGCGCGCGCGCGGTGGGCGTGGAGTACCGGCACGGCGGCCACAAGGTCGTCGAGCGTGGCTGCAAGGAAGTGATCGTGTCGGGTGGCTCGATCCAGTCGCCGCGGCTTCTGATGCTCTCCGGCATCGGCCCGGCCGCGCAGCTCGAGCAGCACGGCATTCCGGTGATCCAGGATCTGCCCGGGGTCGGCGCCAATTTGCAGGATCACGCCGAGTTTCCCGCCGTTTCGTATTGCACGGGCCGCTACGGCTATTTTGGCGAGGACACGCCGCTCAATACGGTAAAGAACGGGCTGCAGTATCTGCTGTTTCGCTCGGGGCCGGTCGCGTCGAATGTCGCGGAGGCCTGCGCGTTCATCAATGTCGACGAGCCGCAAGCGCGCCCCAACGTCCAGCTGCATTTCCTGCCGATCGTGTTCCTCGATCTCGATGCGGAAACGATCAAGCGGGCTGGCGCGACCATCAATCCGTGCGTGCTGCGCCCGATGAGCCGCGGCGAGATTCGGCTGAGGAGCGCCGATCCCGATGCGAAGCTCGAGATCGATCCGCGCTATTTCCAGCATCCGGAAGATTGCCGGCTCGCCGTGAAGGGGCTCAAGGCCGCGCGCGAGATTCTCGCGCAGGATGCGTTGCGGCAGTACACGGGCGAAGAGGCGCTGCCCGGGCTGTCCGTGCACAGCGACGACGACCTGCTGGACTACATTCGTCGTCGCTCGAAGACCGTGTATCACCCGGTGGGCACGTGCAAGATGGGCGTCGATGGTGCGGCCGTGGTCGATCCGGCGCTGCGCGTGCGCGGCGTGGCCGGGTTGCGCGTGGTCGATGCGTCGATCATGCCCAATCTGATTTCGGGCAATACTAATGCGGCGTCGATCATGATCGGCGAGAAGGCGGCCGATACGATTCTGGGCAAGCAGTCGCTGGCCGTCGCCGCCGTCTGAATCCGACCGCGCTGGTTGCGTCCGGCGCACGAACGAGGTAATCGATGAGCAGTTCATATTCAGCGATGGAGAGCGCCGGCTGGCACTGGATGCAGCCCGGCATGCCGGAACACCTGGTGTGGCGGGAGCGGCTGGTTCCGATTGCGCCCGCCGCGCATGTCGTGGTGAGAAACCGCGCGATCGGCCTGAACCCGGTCGACTGGAAATTCATCGAATGGGGGCCGGCGTTCTGGTCCGGCGACCAGATCCCCGGTGTCGATGGCGCGGGAGAGGTCGTTGCGGTCGGCGATGGCGTGAGTCCCGACTGGCTCGGGCAGCGGGTCGCGTATCACCAGTGGCTTGAGCGTCCCGGCAGCTTCGCGACACATACGGTATTGCCGGCGCGCGCATTGATGCGCATTCCGCCGGGCCTGTCGTGGGAACGTGCCGCGTCGCTGCCGTGTCCCGCGTTGACCGCATTGCAGGCGTTCGCCAAGGTGCCCGCACCCGACGCGGGCGGCGGCAGCGTTGCGCTCGTGACCGGCGCGGGCGGCGCGGTCGGCACCTTGCTCGTCCAGTTGCTGGCCCGTCGCTGGCGGGTGGTCGCGATGTGCGATAAGCGGCATTGGGCGCGCTTGCAGGCGCTCGGCGCGCACGAATGCGTGCCCTATGCACTCGACGCCGCACACGACGGAACCGTGCGATTCGACGCGATGTTCGACACCGTCAGCGGCGCGCACGCGGCATCGCTTGCCACGCGTATCGCGGCCAACGGGCATTTGGTCTGCGTACAGGATCGCATCGAGCAGCCGCCCGTCGACGCATTCACGACGTCGGTTTCGTTGCACGAGGTTGCGCTGAACGCGATGCACCGCTTCGGGACCGACGCCCAATGGCGCACGCTCATGGCAGCCGGCGAACGACTCATGCAGGACGTGCAGCACGGCACGCTCATACCGGTCACGATTGAAGCCGGTCCGATGCGTGCTCTGCCCGACTTGCTGGCGGCATTGCGCGATCACCGCACGGCATATCGTCCGGTCGTATCGGTCGAGTAACGGCAGGCTCGCACTTGAATGCCGGCGCGCCGGGTATCGCGCGCCGGATCGGTATCCGGCAACACACCACCACCTGCTTCCTATGGAGACATGCATGGCGAACTCAACGCAGTTCTATATCAACGGAAAATGGACCACGCCGCGCGCGACGGCGCGCATCGACGTCGAGCATCCCGGCGATGGTTCGATCATCGCGACGATCGCGGCCGGCTCGGCCGCGGATGTCGACGATGCGGTGCAGGCGGCCAAGGCGGCATTCCCCGCTTACTCGAAGACCACCGTCGCGCGACGCGAAGCGTGGCTGGTGAAGTTGTTGGAGGTCTATAACCGGCGTTACCGCGATGTCGCCGAAGCGATCTCGAGGGAGATGGGTGCGCCCATCGACTTCGCGATCGAACAGCAGGCACGCACCGGGCAAGGGCATCTCGAAGCGGGCATCGCCGCGCTGCGCCGGTTCGCGTTCCGCCATGAGGTGGACGGCGGGCGCGTCGTGCGCGAGCCCATCGGCGTGTGCGGCATGATCACGCCGTGGAACTGGCCGATCAACCAGATCGCGTGCAAGGTCGTTCCCGCACTGGCGACGGGTTGCACGATGGTGCTCAAGCCGAGCGAAGTGGCGCCGCTCAGCGCACTGCTGTGGGCCGAGATGATCGACGAGATCGGCCTGCCTCCCGGCGTCTTCAATCTCGTGAACGGTGACGGCGCCACGGCGGGCGCGACGCTCGCCGCGCATCCGGACATCGACATGGTGTCGTTTACGGGGTCGACGCGCGCCGGTGCATTGATCGCCGAAAATGGCGCGAAGACAGTGAAGCGCATCACGCAGGAGCTGGGCGGCAAATCCCCGAACATCATTCTGGAAGGTGCCGATCTCGAGCGCTTCGTGCGCGCAGGTGTGCTGCATTGCATGAGCAACAGCGGGCAGTCGTGCAATGCGCCGACCCGCATGCTCGTGTCCGAGCGCGACTATCCGGCCGCGGTCGAGATCGCGCGCAACGCGGCGGAGTCGGTCCATGTCGGCCGCCCCGGCGACGCGGGGGCTCATATCGGGCCGGTGGTGTCGTCGGTGCAGTACGAAAAGATCCAGTCGCTGATCAATGCGGGGATTGCGGAAGGCGCCCGGCTCGTGACGGGCGGCCCGGGCAAGCCAGCGGGGCTGGAGGATGGCTACTACGTCAAGCCGACCGTGTTCGCCGATGTACGAAACGACATGCGCATCGCGCGCGAGGAAATCTTCGGGCCGGTGCTGGCGCTGATTCCGTATCGCGATCGTGCGGATGCCATTCGCATTGCGAACGATACCCCCTACGGGCTGGCGGCCTACGTGCAGGGCGACGCGGACGAGGCGGAGGCCGTCGCGGCCGATTTGCGGGCTGGCATGGTTCATCTCAACGGTGCTCCCCAATCGTTCGACGCACCGTTCGGCGGCTACAAGCAGTCGGGCAATGGCCGGGAGTGGGGGGCGTACGGCTTCGAGGACTTTCTCGAAACGAAGGTCGTGAATGGCGCGCGTGGCTAGGACGGCGACGGGCAATCTGGCGCGGCGGCATTGCGTTCTCCTCATTACATCGGGGTGACGGTAATCCGGCGCCGGCACCGATAAGCGGCTGCTCCCATCGTCTGACCCGCGGTCGCATTGCGCGATCGCGGGCGCTTCCACGACTGCATCCTCGGCAGTCGTCGCTCGATCGGTTCTGACATGGCAGCCGGATCGCGCAGCTTGCGGTGCGACTGCCTAAACTGATGCGTCGTGTTCGATCCGGGAGGACACGGTCGCATCGGGCAGGCCAAGCGCTCGGGCGATTTCACCCGCATCACGCACAACCAGCGTGCCCTGTGGAAAAACAGGACTGGCCTGAGCGCCAGCCGTGTCCGGCCAGCCGAGTACGCGCATGCCGGCCGCCAGCGCGGCGCACGCGCCTGTCGGGCTGTCTTCGATCGCGATGGCGTCGGCCGGGGCGATATCCAGCAGGTAGGCGGCGCGCAGATAGGCTTCGGGGTCGGGCTTGCCGCGCCGCACGTCGTTCGCGCTGACCGAAATACGTTCCGGCGCCTGCAGACCGAGTGCAGCGAGGTTCGCTTCGAGCAGCATGCGGCCCGCATTCGAAACGACCCCCTGACGCAGTCCGGCCGCGTGTGCGGCACGCCAGATCTCGAGCGCACCCGGGCGCGCCGCGAGTGCTGGCGCTTCTGTCACATAGTGCGCGGCGCGCAGCGCCGACCATGTGTCGAAATCCGCGTCGATGCCGAAGCGCTCGACGCAGATGCGATGCACGTCGCGGCCGGTCCGGCCGAACATCAGCGGATGAAGCTCGTCTCCGGCGCTGACGCCGTGGTGCGCGAGCGCGGCGAGCAACGTGCGCATGTGCAGCGGCTCGCTGAGTGCGAGTGTTCCGTCCATGTCCCATAGCACGGCGCGAGGCAACGACGTATTCATGCTTCTTCTCCGGCTAGGCGATCGAGGTCATCGTAGAACTGCTGCGCATGCAGATAGAGGCGCTCGAAAATCGGCATCATGCGATCGTAGGTATCGGCGGCCCGGGCGTCGGGCTGGACTTCGCGCTCGAAGCGGACGAAGTGGCGGACGGCATCGCCGAGCGACGCGAACCGGCCGGTGACGCTCGCGGCGAGTAACGCACAGCCCATTACGCCGCACTCGACTTCGGCGGGCACGAGCACCGGTGTCCGATACATGCTTGCCTTGATGTCGAGCCAAAGCGCGGCTTTTGCGCCGCCGCTCGCCGCGACGAGCCGATCGATCGTGCCGCGCTCCGGCTGGAGGATCGACATCTGGCGGCGAACCCCGAACGCGACGCCCTCGAGCGTCGCGCGGTGAAGGTGCGCGAGACCGTGGCGCGCGGTGATGCCGAAAAACTGCGCGCGCGAATTCGGCTGCGTGCCGTAGCGTTCGCCGGTCAGATAGGGCAGGAAAAACAGGCCGCCGGCACCGACGGGCGCTTCCGCGGCCTTCTGCGCGACGTCCGTGTAGGATAGGGTGTTCTCGTGAAAGGCGCGACGGGCCCAGCGCATCGCATCGCCGCCGGAATCGAGCAGCATGAAGCGGCCCCACCGGCCTTCGCACGTGGCGACGTTCGAGACCTCGGGGTGCAGCATCGGGGTGTCGGCGATGAACGTGATGATGGACGACGTGCCGGTAATGTCCGACGCGAGTCCCGGTTCATGCACGCCGGAACCGAGTACCGACGCCGGGTAGTCGGCCGCACCGACCAGCACCGGGGTGCCTTGTCGAAGGCCCGTTGCGTGGGCAGCGGCCTGCGTCACGGCGCCGAGCACGTCGTGCGGCGCCCGGATCGGGGCCAGTTTGCGCACGTCGAGCCCGAGCGCGTCGAGCATCGTTGGCGACCACGCACGCGTGCGCGGATCCATCAGGAAGCTCATCGACGCGTCGCTCCAGTCGCACGCACGTTCGCCGGTCAGACGGAAATTCACGTAGTCCTTCGGCATGAAAACGGTCGTTGCGCGTTCATAGGCAGCGGGCTCGTGCTCGCGAATCCACTGGAGCTTGAAGCCGGGCCACGCCGGCGTCGGCGGATTACCGTTGCGGGCGAGCCATTCCTGCATGGCTGTGGTATCGCGGATACGCGAGCGGAATGCCGCGACTTGCGCGGCGGCACGCTTGTCGTTCCACAGTGGCGCGGCGTCCCGCGTGAGCTCGCCGTCGGCGTCGAGCAGCACGGTGGCGTGCATCTGCCCGCATGCGCAAACCGCGGCGATATGCAGCGCGGCGCCGGGCGGCGCCGTCGCCAGAAGCTCGCGAATCGCGTGCACGGTGCCCGACCACCAGTCGAGCGGGCGCTGCTCGGACCAGCCGTAGCGCGGCACGATCTGTTCGAGCTCGCGCACGGCCAGGTGCAGGATCGCGCCGTTGGCGTCGACGAGCGCGGCGCGTACGCTGCCGGTGCCGACGTCGATTGCCAGATAGGTTGAGCGCATGGCTGTATGTCCTGGGGTGTCGTTGTCTATGCACCGGTTGCGTGGGCGCAGACGTGCCACATGCACTGCGTGCGGGCACGGTAGAGCGCGAGCGCGCCGCCTTCTGAAAGGATGCGGGCGTCGATCTCGTCCGGTGCAATCGTGTTGAAGTCGAACAGTCCGTGGTGATGCGCAATCATCACGCGCACGCCGGCGTCTCGCGCGAGCGAGACCGCTTCGTCGAGCGTGAAGTTGCCGGGAACGCCGTTGCTCGAGCGTTCGTCGTCGCGTCCGTTCACGGGAAGAAGCGCGACATGCGGCCGTTGCGCGGCGACGCTGTCCGACAATCCGGTGTACGGGACGCAGTCGCCTGAATGGTAGAGACGTACGCCCGCGATCTCGATCACGTACCCGAGCCACGGGTGCCGCCCTTGTGCATCGACGTCGAGCGTCTCGTGCGCGGACGCAATCGGCAAGATGCGTACACCGCTCAGCGGTTCGACACACTGGCCCGCATCGACGGCGATGAGCCGGGACGTCTCCACGCCGCAGCGCCGAACTGCTTCGTCGAGCGTCGCGGTCGGCACCACGAACCGGAGCGCGGGAAAGCGGCGTGCAAGCGGCTGCAGCGTGTCCGGATCCATATGGTCCGTGTGGCGATGCGTGCAAAGCACGAGGTCGACGTGCTCGAGGTCGTCGGGCGTGATCGGCGCGGCCATCATGCGTTCGTGCGGATAGCGCGTGTTGCGGTACTTGCGGGCCAGCGAGTCGGAAAGATACGGGTCGATTAGAAGACGCAGGCCCGCGCCTTCGATCACGAATCCGGCCTGGCCAAGCCAGTAGAGCGAGACGCCGGGCGCGAGCGTCGCACGCCGTTGCGCGGATGCGGCCAGGCGTGCAGCGAGCGGCCAGTCGAACGTCTCGACGTCGATGCGGAGCGGCGCGATGTTCTTCATGATTACCAGCACACGTAGCCGCCGTCCGCGAGCACGATCGAGCCGGTCATCAGGCTCGACGCCTCGCTGGCGAGAAACAGCACGACCGACGCCACTTCGTCCACGCGCCCGAGCCGGTTCATCGGCGTGCCGCCGACCCAGTGGCGATACATCTGCGCGTCTTCGTGCACGTACCGGTTCAGGTCCGTGTCGATGTAGGTCGGCGCGACCGCATTGACCCGCACGCCGCGCGCGCCCCATTCCGCGGCAAGCGAGCGCGTCAGGTGATGCACGCCGGCCTTCGATGCGTTGTAGTTCACCTGTTCCTGGGGCCGATTGACGATCAGGCCGGACATCGACCCGACGTTCACGATGCTGCCGCCGCCGTGCGCCAGCATGCTCTTGCCGAACGCGCGACAGCAACGGAACACGCCGTTCAGGTTGATGTCGATCACGCGGTCCCAGACTTCGTCGCTCATCGTCTCGGCCGGGTGATTCGAGAGGGCGATTCCGGCGTTATTGACGAGCACGTCCACGCGGCCGTGCCGCGCAATGACGGCGTCGTGCACGCGCTGCACGGCGGTGACGTCGGTCACATCGAGTAATTCGCTTTCCACTTGTGCGCCCGCCGACTCGAGTCGGGCGACCGCTTCGTCGAGCGTGTTTTGCGCGATATCCGTGAGCACGACGCGGGCACCCGCCTGGGCGAGCGCGTCGGCAATGGCGAAGCCGATGCCGCGCGCCGCCCCCGTTACCACGGCGAACTTGCCGTCAAGCCGGAATTTGTCGAGATACATCATGGCTTCCTCGTATCAGTCGGGTCGGGCGGCGCGCGATTCACGCCGCGGGTTGCACGGCGCCGGGTTTGCCTGCCGCGGCGGCAATCCGGCAGATCTGTTCGAAATCCGGGCCGCTGGTCGGAATGTCGATATGGAACACCTCGGCGATGACCCGGGTCCAGCCATGGATGAAATAAGTCCACCCGTCCTCGATTTGCAAGTGGCGTGCGTGGGACTGTGCGCGCGCCTGATCGAGAAACACGAGATTGCCGCGATAGTTCAGGTCCCAGACGATCCCGCGTTCGGGGAACGATGCGCGATCGGTGAGCGGCGAGCCGGGCGCGTCCTTGCCGAGACCGGTTGCGTTGATCACCAGCGCGGCCGGCGAAAGCCGCGCGAGTACGGCATCGTTGTCTTCGGGGCGTGGCGCGATCACGTATTCGCAGGGCACGCCGAGATCCAGCTCGCGATGAATGCGTTCGATTTCCTCGAGGCGGGGGGCCGATCGGTTCGAGACGATCACGCGCGACGGACGATTGGCGTCGCGGCTACGCTGCATCAGATGCCAGGTCAGTGCGATCGTCGAGCCGCCCGCGCCCATCGAGAACAGTTCCGCACCCGTCTGCGCAAAATGTCCTGCGGGCAGGAATCCGTCGAGCGCGAAGCCCGAGGTGATTGGATCCTTCGCATGACAGACGAACTTGCCGTCGCGCTTGGACAGGCAACTGGTTTCGCCCATGACGCGTGCATGCGGATCGATTTCGTCAAACAAGTCCTCGCAGGCCGCATACAGGTCGATCTTGTGCGTGGTCACGAGTGCGCCGAGCGAAAGCGGATCGCGGCGCAGGAATTCGACGACTTCGCGGTAGGCTTCCCGGCTGGCATGCAGCGGGAAGTCGATGCCCTTCATTTCGACGTCGCCTAGCCCGAGATGGCGCGCCCATGCGGGGAACACGCGCATGATCGAGCTTTGCGCCGTCGTCACACCGATGAAGTAGAAGGTCGGTTTGGTAGCGGGGGGATAGGTCATCAGGCGTGGTCCGGTTGGGTTTGGCGCGCGATGAGCGCGTCGATTTCGTCGGCGGTGCGTTCGCGCCATGCGGGATTGGGTTCGCTGCGCCAACTGCCGTTGCCGTCGTCGACGATGCGCATCCGCATGCCGTTCGCGCGCTCGATGATGGCGTAGTCCTGACCGGAGTCCGCCGGATAGCAGAACAACATCACGAAGTCGCTCTCGCCCAGGTTCACCGAGCGATGAATCCAGCGGGGCGGCACGTAGCACACCGTGTTGGCGCGGATTTCGACGATGCGCGTTTGCCCGTCGGGCGCTTCCATCAGCATCAGACCGTGGCCTTTCAGGCCGAAGTAGAGCTCGGGGCGGTCGATGTTGGCGTGGATATGGCCGCGCGTCATGAAGAACTCGTCGCCCACTTTCCCGGCGCTCATCCGCGTGACGCCGGTGATCAAGTCGCCCGGCCGCGTGTTCGGCCGGTGATCGGTCACGTCGTATACGACGTCATCGCCGCGCGACGCTGCGAGCGCTTCGAATGCAGGCGCGTCGGCGTAGAGCCCGGCGAGATCGCCGAGACGTTTCTGGTAATGCGAATCGGTGCCGGTCATCAGACCGGTGTTCGGATCCACGTCGAACGAACGCGGTTCGGGCCATTGCATGACTTTCTTCTCCCTCGGAGGTCAGGTTGTTCAATCTCTTAAACGTTAGTGTTTATGATGATATAGTTTGTAAAACAAACGAACATACGGGTTTTTACTAGGATATTTGTGCATTATCGTAAATATAATGATATAAACACTATCGTTAATTTATCGGGTGTCGTGCCTTGATGCGACGCGACATTCGTCGAACAGACAGGAGGCTCACGATGCAGGGAACCGCAGAACCGGCGCATGGCGCTGGAGTGATCGACGTGTTGCGCGAAGCGCTGGGCACCGACGTAGTCAGCCTGCCGGCGGAATTTTCCGGCCGTCGGCACGCCGATTCCAGTCGTATGCCATGCGCGGAGCCCGTCGCATTGCTGCGGCCGCGCACGACCGAACAGGTCGCGACGGCGTTGCGCATCTGCCATGAACATGGCCAGCCTGTCGTCACGCAGGGTGGCCTGAGCGGTCTCGCGGGTGGCGCGTGCCTGCTGGGCGGTGAAGTCGCGCTGAGCCTCGAACTGATGAACGCGATCGAGGAAATCGACCCGGTGAGCGCAACCATGACCGTTCAGGCCGGCGTGCCGCTGCAGTCCGTTCAGGAAGCGGCCGCGGCAGCAGGCTTCATGTTTCCGCTGGATCTGGGCGCACGCGGTAGCGCGACGATCGGCGGCAATCTCGCGACCAATGCCGGTGGTAACCGCGTGATTCGCTACGGGATGATGCGCGAGCAGGCGCTGGACATCGAGGCGGTGCTCGCGGACGGCAGCGTGATCGGCGGCCGACGCAAGATGATCAAAAACAACACCGGCTACGATCTGCGCAATCTGCTGATCGGCAGTGAAGGCACGCTTGGCGTGATCACGCGGGCGGTGTTGCGACTGCGGTCGAAGTCGCACGCGGTGTCGACTGCGTGGTGTGGCGTGCCCGACTACGAAAGCGTCACGGCGCTGTTGCGCATGGCGCAGGAACGACTGCCCGCCGGGGTATCGGCCTTCGAGGTGATGTGGCCGGGCTACTACGATTTCGTCCTGTCGCGCCTGCCGGAATTGCGCGCGCCGTTGACGGGGCGCCACGCGTTCTATGTGCTACTGGAGAGTAGCGGCGCCGATTCCGTCAGCCAGAATGCCGCTTTCGAGGCGTTTCTTGCGGACATGCTGGAGGCCGGCACGCTCGGCGACGCCGCGCTGGCCGCTACCGAAGCGCACGCCGCCGCGTTCTGGGCGATCCGCGACGCGCCCGGCGAGTACGGTCGCCTGATTCCGGGACGGGTCTCGTTCGATGTGAGTTTTTCGATTGCCGACGTCGGTGAGGCCGCGCGACGCTGCGACGAACGCCTGCGCGCGCAATGGCCCGATGCGCACATCCTGATCTACGGCCACCTGGGCGACGGCAACCTGCATATCGTCGTACAGCAGCCCGACTGGCCGGCGAGCGCGGCGGCCGAAGTGAAACTGGTTGTCTATGGTGTGACGGCCGAAATGAACGGCTCGGTGTCGGCGGAGCATGGAATCGGCACCAAGAAGCTCGACGTGCTCGCGCTGTCGCGCAGCCCGGCGGAACTGGCCACGATGCGTGCGTTGAAGGCGGCGCTCGATCCGCGCGGAATCCTGAACCCCGGCAAGCTGTTCGCGTCATGACTGGCGCGACGGAGAGCGGCAACGCGGCGCTTTTGGGGCGCCGCGGCGCGGATCATGTGCCCGGCGCATACGTCGGCGCGCGGGCGTTCAGTGTGAAACGCGTCATGGCGAATCTCGTGCGCGCGCCGGGTTATCATCACCAATCGGTCATGGGCGCCAGCCTCGCCACGGGGGTTCCGGCGGCGGTGTGGCGGGTCAACCGGGCTCCGGTCACACGCCGCGCGGGCAGTCTGCGCGACGTGCGGACGAGGTCTGGACACCCATGTTCCGTGCCCGTTCGTCGACGAAGGATATCCTGCGTGCCCGATTACAACATCCTCGAAGTGATTGACCGCGCCCGCCCCAATCTGCGGCGGGGCAGCCGGCAGGTCGCCGATTACATTCTTGAGAACACTCACCTGATTGCCGAGCTGAGTCTTTCCGAACTGGCGCGGCTTGCCCAGGTGAGCGAGCCGACCGTGCTGCGATTCTGCGCGACCGTCGGCTGCAGCGGTTTCAAGGAATTCAAGATCCGCGCGGTACAGAGCCTCGCCCTCGGGGCGCCGGCCACGCATTCGGTGTTGTCCGGAACGGACACGCCGGAAACCGTTGCGACCAAGATTTTCGACTACACCATTACCAGTCTCGACTGGGCGCGCAAGAAGCTCGATTTCGATGCGATCGGGCGTGCAGTCGAGATACTCGCTGCCGCGTTGCGCATCGAGTTTTTCGGTTTCGGTGCCTCGGGTATCGTCGCGCTGGATGCGCAGCAGAAGTTTCCGCTGTTCGGCGTACCCTGCATCGCGCATCAGGACTCCCACCAGCAGTTCATCGCCGCATCGATGCTCAAGCCTGGCGATGCCGTCGTCGCCATCTCCAATACCGGTGCAACGCGCTCGTTGATCGAGGTGGTGCGCACGGCAAAGGATCGCGGCGCGAAGGTCGTCGTGATTACCGGATCGCAAGGGCCGTTGACGCGCTATTGCGATGTCGCGGTGGTGGCGGAAACGCTTGAAAACACCGACGTCTACACGCCCACCACGTCGCGGCTTGCGGCGCTTGTCATCATCGACATTCTTTCCACGAGTGTTGCCCTCCGGAAGGGCGAGACTCACGCACGCGAAGTGCAGGACATGAAGCGCCATCTTGCCGACATGCGTACTTCCGGCGTGATTTGAGCCGTTGTGCTGCGGGCCCGTGAGCGGCCTGCACGGATCCGGGGCGACCTGTCGACTGGTCGCGTCCGTCGTTCGGAACTATCAGGGCAGAAATCCCATCGGGAGTCGTATGAAGATTGTGGTCGCAGTAAAGAGAGTGGTCGATTACAACGTGAAGGTCCGCGTGAAGTCGGACAACACGGGTGTGGACATCGCGAACGTGAAGATGTCGATGAACCCGTTCGACGAAATCGCGGTGGAAGAAGCCTTGCGCCTGAAGGAAGCGGGCGTGGCGACGGAAGTGATCGCGGTGTCGGTTGGCGTTGCGCAAACGCAGGAAACGCTGCGCACGGCGCTGGCGATCGGCGCGGATCGCGCGATCCTGGTCGAGTCGAACGACAGCGTCGAGCCGCTGGCCGTCGCGAAGATCCTGGAGCCGCTGGCGGACAAGCTTCAGGCCGCACTCGGCGCGTCGCGCGCGGCCGTCGATGCAGGCTACGTGCCGAACGACTACCAGGTCGGCCAGACCGGCAAGATCGTCGCGCCGCAGCTGTACATCGCGGTCGGCATCTCGGGTGCGATCCAGCATCTGGCCGGCATGAAGGATTCGAAGGTGATCGTCGCGATCAACAAGGACGAAGAAGCGCCGATCTTCAGCGTGGCCGATTACGGCCTCGTTGGTGATCTCTTCGAAGTCGTTCCGACATTCGTCGCCGAATTCGCGTAACCGCGTTCGACTCACGACGAGTTGGCATCACGCTCCGTCACGTCGCAAGCGGCTTTTTCTGCGGCGTTGCGGAGGCGACATGTGCGGACACCGCGAATGCATCGGCACCGCGCGACGCGCATCGTGTTCACCGTTTCGCGTAGCAGCCGGGACGAGTGGGGCGGGCACGAGTCCGTTTGATTTTTTCTGCGCGTTACCCTCGCTCGCGACGACGAACAACCCCAAAAAGCCACGGATTCCTCCGTGGCTTTCCCATCACGCAGCCGTTTCGCGGCCGCGTATCGCAAGCATCGCGCGAACCGCTTACGCGATCGTCTTCGACCAGTTCGCGTACCAGTTGCGGAACAGCGTGTACTGCGCTTCCGCGTAGTTGCGCTGCGCGTCGCTCAGTGCATCCGTGTCGTTGAAGTGCAGCGTGTATTCCGTGTCGCCGTTCAGCACCATCAGGTGCTTGTAGAACAGGACCAGGTCGCAGCCTTCGTCGAACGACGACAGCACGGCCAGCGCCGATTCCAGTTCCTTCGCACGCACACGCGCCACTGCATCGCCTTGCGCGGCCTTCTTGCACAGGTCGACCAGTTGCAGCACTTCGCGCGGCAGCGCGTTGCCGATACCGGTGATTGCGCCTGCTGCGCCGCAGTTCACGAAGCCGTGGAACACTTGCGTGTCGACGCCAGCCATCAGCGTCACGCTATCGTCCTGCGACGTGATGTTTTCCGCTGCGTAGCGCATGTCGGCGGCGCCACCGAATTCCTTGAAGCCGATCAGGTTCGGATGCGCGCGGCGCAGTTCGAAGAACAGGTCGGCGCGGGTCGCGAAACCGTAGTACGGGCTGTTGTAGATCACGGCCGGCAGGTTCGGCGCGGCGTTCAGGATCGCGGCGAAGTGCGCCTTCTGTGCGGCCGGTGACGCGCCGCGCGACAGCACGCGCGGAATCACCATCAGGCCGTGCGCGCCGACCTTGGCGGCATGCGCCGCGTGCGACACGGCCTCCTTCGAGTTCACGGCGCCGGTGCCGACGATGGTCGGCACGCCGGCTTTGACCAGGCGCGCGACGCCTTCCTGGCGCTGCGTTTCGGTCAGCAGCGGCCAGTCGCCCATCGAGCCGCAATACACCACCGCGCGCATGCCGAGTGCCACCAGCTCCTTGCCCTTCTTGACCAGCGCGTCGAAATCCGGCTGACGGTCAGCGGTGCACGGAGTCATCAGGGCCGGAATGGTGCCGGTAAAAATGTTGTCGCTCATCTCGTTTCCTCATTCAGATAGGGTCAACTGCCATTGCTGGCAACTTGGGCTGTATGCGCCTGCCGTTTCGTCCGCGTGATCGGGACGGCGGTTGGCCACCTCTTGTTTGCCTCGGTGCCGAAACGTTGCCTCCGGTTTCGCCCGAGAGTCAGCCATCGACGAGGTCATTCTAGCCAGTTCGCATATTTTATACAATATAAAATAAAAAGGGCGTGACGAAGGTGGCCGTTCCGGGCATGTGGAAGGGCGGCGAATCGCGGCGCAGCGGCCTCCGGCGGGGATCGCGGGTGAATCCCGGCGAAGCGGGGCGATGCCTCTCCCGGCGCTTCCGCGCTCGCCCGACGGCCTTCGAAGCCCGGCCGGCGCTCTCGAAACCGATTCCCGCCGTGTTCTCCTCCGACAAAAATCATTCCGTCCGACAGCTTCCAGCCCGTTCGCCAAACGCCGCCCGCCGCGTCGCATTTCCGCCGAAAGCATTTTTGAGATTTCGTGGATCGTGTATTGAATATTGTATAAAATCTTTCGGCGCGCTTACTTGCGAACCGCCCCGTCAAGGGAAATGGAAGATAACGAGAGGAGATACGGAGATGACAAGTCAGGTCGGCGAGGCAGTCTCGCCAGGTAACGCAACCGGCGTGCAGGACGCGGCGTCGAAGCGGGAATTGAAGCGGGTCGTCGCGGCGTCGATGGTCGGCTCGGTGGCGGAGTGGTACGAGTTCTTCCTGTATGGAACGGCGTCGGCACTGGTGTTCGGCACGCACTTCTTCAAGAAGACGGGCAACCCGATCGACGGCCTGCTCGCCGCGTTCGCACTTTATGCGGTGGGCTTCGCCGCGCGTCCCATCGGCGGGCTGGTGTTCGGTTACTACGGCGACAAGTTCGGCCGCAAATATCTGCTGCAGGTGAGCCTGGTCGTGGTCGGCATCACGACCTTCCTGATGGGGTGCCTGCCGACCTTCGATTCGATCGGCTACTGGGCGCCGGCGCTGCTGGTCACGCTGCGCCTGATCCAGGGCTTCGCGTTCGGCGGCGAATGGGGCGGCGCGATCCTGCTGGTCAGCGAACACAGCCCCGACAACCGCCGCGGCTACTGGGCCAGCTGGCCGCAAGCCGGCGTGCCGGCCGGCAACCTGGTCGCCACCATCATCCTGCTGGTGCTGTCGAGCGCGCTGTCGGAGGCCGACTTCCTGTCATGGGGCTGGCGCGCGGCGTTCTGGTTCTCGGCGGTGGTGGTGCTGATCGGCTTCTGGATTCGCCGCAAGGTCGACGATGCGCCGATCTTCAAGGAAGCGCAGGCGCGCCGCGAGAAGAAGCAGGAAAAGCAGCTCGGCGTGGTTCACGTGCTGAAGTATCACTGGCGTCAGGTGCTGATCGGCATCGGCGCGCGTTTTGCCGAGAACATCCTGTACTACATGGTCGTCACGTTCTCGCTGACTTATCTGAAGCTGGTCGTCGGCTTCGACACCACGCGGATCCTGAAGCTGATGTTCGCGGCCAACGCGATCCACTTCATCTTCATCCCGCTGATGGGGCTGATGTCCGACCTGGTCGGCCGCAAGCCGGTGTACCTGACGGGCGCCGTGCTGACCGCCGGCTGGGGCTTCGTCGCGTTCCCGATGATGGACACCGGCAACGACTGGATCATCATGGCCGCGATCGTGCTGGGCCTGTTCATCGAATCGATGACGTACTCGCCGTATTCGGCGCTGATGACGGAGATGTTTCCGACCAACGTGCGCTATACCGCGCTGTCGCTGTGCTACCAGGTCGCGCCGCTGATGGCCGGCTCGCTCGCGCCGCTGATCGGGCTGTCGCTGCTGGATCGCTATCATTCGTCGACGCCGATCGCGCTTTATCTGGTCGCGGCGGCGGCGATCTCGATCGTGTGCGTGGGGCTCGCGAAGGAAACGCGGGGGAAGTCGCTGCGTGAGGTCGATGCCGAGGCCAATCGGCGCACGCGTGCGTGATTGCGGCGGCCGAAACCGGCGCGCATGCATGGAAGCCACCCGCGCGGGTGGCTTTTTCGATGGAGCGGCGCAAGCGCGGCGCTGCGTCGAGATATCCTGCCGTCGGCGCTCGGCGGCAGGGGCGCTCTGCTAATATTGTAGAAAATATGCAATATCCGTCGCCGCTTGCCTGACCGCCATCCCCAGCCCGAACCGCAACATGAACGAGAAACGCCCAGCTCTTGTCTACGCCACCCGCGCCGAAGCCGCGGCGAACGAATTGCGCCGCCGCATTCTGACGGGAGAGTATGTCGACGGCTATCAACTGCGCCAGGATGCGCTGGCCACCGAACTGGGCATCAGCCGCATCCCGCTGCGCGAAGCGCTGGTGCAGCTCGAGAGCGAGGGGCTCGTGAAGATCCTGCCGCACAAGGGCGCGATCGTGTCGGAGCTGTCCCCGGAGGACATCACCGAACTGTTCGAGCTGCGCGCGTTGCTGGAGCCCGTGCTGCTGAAAAAATCCATTCCGAAGCTGACCGTCGACGATTTCGCGCGGCTCGACGCGATCCTCGAGGAATACAGCGCCGTGCTGCACGCGAGCCAGTCCGGGCGCTGGGGCGAACTGAACACCGAACTCCATCATCTGCTGCTGTCGCGCGCCGACCAGCCGAAGACGGCCGCGATCGTCGCGTCGCTGCTGCAGCAGACGGACCGCTACACGCGTGTGCAACTGTCGCTGTCCGAAGCCGCGCGCGACGTCGCGGAATCCGAGCACGCCGAACTGGTCGCGTTGTGCCGCAAGGGCGATACGCGTACGGCGGCATCGCTGCTGAAACGGCATATCGAGCATGCGGGCGGCGAGTTGAATGCGTTTTTGCGGGACCGGCGCGTCGGTCGCTGACATCGTTGCCGCGCACCGCGCGGCGCAAACCTGCCGTGGTCGATTGCCGCGCTGACGCTGTCGCGCCGACGTTCCGATGTTCTGCATCGCACCCCTCCTTTCACGATTCGCGTATCGCGGCGAGCACGCATCATGCGTGCTCGCCGCGACGTCACGCGAGCCGTCGTCGGCCCGCGTGACGGAATCGCGCAAGCGCGGTGCGCTCGCAACCCCGCCCCCGATCCCCCGCACGAACGCAGGAAACCGGGGTCGTCGTATCGTCGTTACAACGACGGCACCCACGTCGAGCCGAACGGGTTCGACTGATCGATGCCCGGGAAGTCGACGAACGCCTTGCTGCAGTCGAGCACGCTGGCCGGATCGATCGGGCGGGTCGCGGTGCCGTTCACGACGACGCGGTTCGCGGTCGACGCGAACACCGGCAGGTTCACGTTGCGCAGCGTGAGGTTCGCGTCGGATGCGATCGTCGAGATGCCGTCGGGCGTATCGGCCACCACGTCGGTGAGCGACATCACGAGCGGGAACGCCGGTTCGCCGTAGCCGCCGGTATTCGCTTCGAACCCCTGCAGCTTCACGCCCGCCGTGCCCATGATCACGACGTGGGCGATCGAGATGTCATGGAAGTCCGGATACAGCGGCCCGCCGGCCGGCACGGCCTTGGTGCTGTAGTACGGCGTGAACAGCAACGCGTTCTTCGCGTCGCGGATGCAGATGTCCGAGTAGTGGATGTTGCTCACCTCGCCGCCGCGCGCATAGTCGGACTTGATCCGCAATCCTTCCTCCGAATCCCGGAACGAATTGTCGTAGACCTGAACCGCGATGCGCTCGATCGGCACACGCTCGTGGCGTTGTGGGGCCGTGGCGACTTTGTAGTCAGTCATCCTATGACTATGGAAATGAAAACGAAAGATGGCGGTTGGCGTCGGGAAAACGACACTGCGGCGCGTCGATTCAAATACGAACCTATTTCCGGAAAACGTTTCGCCGGCTATCCACTAAACAGAGAACGCTTTTCCCCTTGAACGGCTGTAAACCCGTTTCAGAAGCCGTTATAGGGGTATGCACCAAGTGAGTTAAACGATTAACCGACGTACATTTCCAGCGACACGTCATACAACGTATGACTGTGATGAGACGAAAGGCCGGGCACCGACGCTTGCGGAGGGCGCCACGATCGCCGCGAAACAACGAGCAACCATCAAGGAGACTGACGATGAAACACCGATTCACCCGCTCCCGTACTGCACTGGCCGTCGCGCTGATGGCCGGCTTCGCGGCCTCCGCCCATGCCCGCGTGTTCCGCTCGGCGGACGTGCACGGCGACAACTTCCCGACCAACATGGCGGTCAAGTACATGGGCGACGAGCTGTCGAAGATGACGGGCGGCAAGGACTCGATCAAGGTGTTCGGCAACAGCGCGCTCGGCTCGGAGAAGGACACGGTCGACCAGGTGCGGATCGGCGCGATCGACATGGCGCGCGTGAACGGTGCGTCGTTCAACGAGATCGTGCCGGAGTCGCTGATCCCGTCGTTCCCGTTCCTGTTCCGCGACATCGATCATTTCCGCAAGGCGATGTACGGCCCGGCCGGCCAGAAGATCCTCGACGCGTTCTCGGCGAAGGGGATGATCGCGCTGACGTTCTACGAGAGCGGCGCGCGCTCGATCTACGCGAAGCGCCCGGTGCGCTCGCCGGCCGACATGAAGGGGCTGAAGGTGCGCGTGCAACCGTCCGACCTGATGGTCGACGAAATCAAGGCGATGGGCGGCACGCCGACGCCGATGCCGTTCGCCGAGGTGTACACGGGCCTGAAGACGGGCCTCGTCGACGCAGCGGAAAACAACATGCCGTCGTACGAAGAAACCAAGCACTACGAAGTGGCGCCCGACTACTCGGAGACGGAACACGCGATGACGCCGGAAGTGCTGGTGTTCTCGAAGAAGATCTGGGACACGCTGTCGCCGCAGGAGCAGACGGCGATCCGCAAGGCCGCGGCCGATTCGGTGCCGTACTACCAGAAGCTGTGGACGGCGCGCGAGGCCTCGGCGCAGCAGACGGTGACGAAGGGCGGCGCGAAGATCGTGCCGGCCGCGCAGATCGACCGCGCGGCGTTCGTGAAGGCGATGCAGCCGCTGTGGAGCAAGTATGAAAAGACGCCGCAGATGAAGCAGATCGTCGACGAGATCGAGGCGACCAAGTGACCCGTCGCACTTCCCTGAACGGCGCGGCGGCCGTGGGCTCTCCGGACGCGGCCGCCGCGGACGGGGCGGCACCGTGCCGCCCGCGCGCGGCCGCGCCGCGCTTGCGCTGCGTGAACGACCTGCTGTTCCGCGCGCTGGCCGTGATCGCGTCGCTGTGTCTCGCGGCGCTCACGCTGCTGGTGTTCTATGCGGTCGTGATGCGCTACGTGTTCGAGAACGCCCCCGACTTCGTCGAGCCGATCGCGTTGTTGCTGGTGATCGTGATCGCGATGTTCGGCGCGGCGATGAAGGTGCGCGACGGCGGCCATATCGGCCTCGACTCGCTCGTGCGGCGTCTGTCGGCGGGCCCGCGCACGGCGGTGATCGCGATCCAGCACCTGAGCCTGATCGCGTTCGCGATCGCGATCATCGTCGGCTGCGGCAGCATGGCCGCCGAGACGATGGGCGACCGCATTCCGATCATCGGGCTGCCCGAAGGCGTGCGCTACCTGATCACGATTCCCGCGGCGATCGCCATCATCCTCTTCTCGCTCGAGCACCTGCTCGCGCTTCGTCGCTCTCCGCCGGGACAATAACGCCATGGAACTCGCGATTCTGTCCGTCAGTTTTCTGATATTCCTCGTGCTCGGCGTGCCCGTTTCGTTCGGGCTCGGGCTGGCATGCGTGCTGACCTATATGGTCGAAGGGCTGCCGATCGCAACCGCGATGCAGTCGATGATCTCGGGGATGAACGCGTTCTCGTTCCTCGCGGTGCCGTTCTTCATCTTCTCCGGCGAGCTGATGCTGCACGGCGGCATCGCGGACCGGATCCTGCGTTTCGCGCAGGCGACCGTTGGCCATTTCCGCGGCGGTCTCGGGATGGCCAACGTCGTCGCGTGCACGCTGTTCGGCGGCGTGTCGGGCTCGCCGACCGCCGATACGTCGGCGATGGGCGGCGTGGTGATTCCGCTGATGAAGCGCGAAGGCTACAGCGCGGCCTACGCGGTCAACGTGACGACCCATGCGTCGCTCGCCGGCGCGCTGATGCCGACGTCGACCAACATGATCATCTACGCGTTCGCCGCGCAGGGGATCACGGGGCTGCTGCACGGCGAGCAGGTGAGCGGCGTGTCGATCGGCGACCTGCTGTTCTCCGGGTTGCTGCCGGTGTTGTGGGTGATGGGCTTCGTGCTCGCCGCCGCGTACTGGCAGGCCGTGCGCCACGGCTATCCGCGCCGTGAGGACGGCTCGTCGGCGCTGCCGCTGTTCCCGGGCTGGTACGCGGTGCTGCGCAGCTTCGTCGGCGCGGTGCCGGGGCTGATGGTGATCGCGATCATCCTCGTGTGCGTGGCGAAAGGGATTGCGACGGCGACCGAAGCGGCTGCGATCGCGGTGGTGTATTCGCTCGTGCTGACCGCGTTCGTGTACCGCACGCTGACCGTCGAGAAGCTGCGCCGCGCGCTGTCGCATGCGGCGCGTACGACGGGCGTCGTGCTGCTGCTGATCGCCGTGTCCAACATGCTGCGTTTCCAGATGTCGTACCTGGAGATTCCGGATGCGATCGAAGGGCTGCTGAAGCAGTCGACCGCCGCGCCGTGGCTGATGCTGCTGTACATCAACGTCATCCAGGTGTTCCTCGGCACGTTCGTCGACATGGCCGCGCACATCCTGATCACGACGCCGCTGTTCCTGCCGATCGCGATGGCGTGCGGCGTCGGGCCGGTGCAGTTCGGGATCATGCTGCTGCTGAACTGCTCGCTCGGCCTCGTGCACCCGCCGATCGGCTCCGTGCAGTTCGTCGGCTGCGCGATCGGCAACGTGTCGATCGGCGAGACGACGAAGATGGCGTGGCCTTACTACCTCGCGATCTTCAGCGCGATCAACATCGTCACGTATCTGCCGTTCTTCTCGACCTGGCTGCCGAGCCTCATCAGCGGTCACGCGGTGTACTGATCGCTTGCCGGTGTACTGATCGTTTGCATGACCCGCCGCGGCGCCGGACGACTCGCGTCGTTCGGCGCCGCAATCACATGTGCCGCGTCATTTCCCGACCTCGAACGCCATGAACATGAAGACACTTCGGCGCGCCGCCGCGGCCGCCGCATTCGCGCTGGCCGCATCGGCCGCGCACGCCGCGACGTATGCGTACGTCTCCAACAGCGACAGCCGCGACATCTCGGTGTTCGGCGTCGACACGTCGAACGGCGCGCTGCGCGCGATCGAGACCGTGCCGGTCGGCGGCACCGTGATGCCGATGGCGCTGTCGCCCGATCATCATCGGCTGTATGCGGCGCTGCGCTCGACGCCGTATCGCGTCGTCAGCTTCGCGATCAATCCGCTCGACGGGCGGCTGATCGAGCTGGGCCGCGCGCCGCTCGCGGAAAGCATGGCCTACGTGTCGACCGATGCGTCGGGCCGCTACCTGTTCTCCGCGTCGTACGGCGGCAATCTGCTGGCGGTGAACCGGATCGGCGCGAACGGCGTCGCGGGCGACGTGCAGCAGACGATCGGGACCGGCCCGATGGCGCACGCGATCCGGCAATCGCCGGACGGCCGTTATGCGTTCGCGTCGGTGCTCGGCGCCGATGCGTGGCTGCGTCTGCCGTTCGATGCAGCGCACGGCACGCTGACCGACACGGCCGAGCCCGCGTACCGGCTGCCGGAGAAGTCGGGGCCGCGCCATTTCGTGTTTTCGTCGAACGGGCGGTTCGCGTATCTGATCGACGAGCTCGACGGCAAGCTGCACGTGATCGCGCTGTCGCACGGCGATGCCGATGCGCGGCCGGTCCAGACCGTGTCGATCCTGCCGCCGGATTTTCACGGCGACAAACCGTGGGGCGCGGATCTGCATTTGACGCCGGACGGTGCGTTCCTCTATGCGTCGGAGCGCACGTCGAGCACGCTCGCGGCATATCGTGTCGACGCAGCGTCAGGCAGGCTGACGCGCATCGGCACGTTCGCGACCGAGCAGCAGCCGCGCGGCTTCGCGATCGATCCGTCGGGCCGGTATCTGCTCGCGGCCGGGCAACTGTCGCCGACGCTCGCGGTGTACCGGATCGACCGGAGCACCGGGCAACTCGACGCGATCGGCAAGTATCCGGTCGGCAAGGGCGCGAACTGGGTCGAGATCGTCACGTACGACGGGACGAACTGACGGCCGGTGCGGCACGGGTTACGCGCGTTCGCCGATCGGCGTGAGCTTGCGCTCGCGCACGCGGCCCTCGTCGGCGCCGCGGCGAATCAGGTCCTGCGCTTCCGCGCGGCTTCCGACACACGGCGCGGAACCGGGCAGCGGCCGGCGGGCCGACTCGCGCAGCGCGAGCACCGACACGATGCCGATGAACGACGCCCCCATCAGGTAGTAGGCCGGCATCATCAGGTCGCCGGTGCGATCGACGAGCCACGCGGTGACGAGCGGCGTCGTGCCGCCGAACAGCGACACCGACACGTTGAAGCCGATCGCGAGCGCGCCGTAGCGGATCCGCGTCGGGAAGAGGGCGGGCAGCGCCGACGGCATCACGCCGGTGAAGGTCGACAGCAGCGTGCCGTAGATCAGCATCCCGCCGAACACGGGCAGCATCCCGCCGGTGCGGATCAGCAGCAGCGCCGGCACCGACAGCACCAGCAGCCCGACGCAGCCGAACATCATCACCGGCTTGCGGCCGAGCCGGTCCGACAGATGCCCCGCGTAGAGCGTCATCGGCATCATCAGCACCATCACGAGCAGCACCATGAAGAGTCCGTGCGTTTCGTTGAAGTGCAGCGTCGCGGACAGGTAGTTCGGCAGGTACGACAGCGCCATGTAGTCGGTCACGTTGAAGATCAGCACGAGCCCGACGCACTGGAGCAGCGGCCGCCACTGTTCGACGAGCAGCGTGCCGAACGACTGTTTCGGGCGCGATCGTTCGTCCGCCTCGCGTGCTTCCGCTTCCTTCTTGAACGCCGGCGTTTCCTCGAGCTTGAGCCGCACGTACAGGCCCACGAGGCCGAGCGGGCCCGCGATGAAGAACGGCACGCGCCAGCCCCATGACAGCAGCGCTTCCTGCGACAGCGTCGCCGTCAGCACCGCGACGGTCGCCGCGCCGAGCGTGTAGCCGATCAGCGTGCCGAACTCGAGGAAGCTGCCCATGAAGCCGCGGCGCCTGTCGGTCGAGAATTCGGCGATGAAGGTGGCGGCGCCGCCGTATTCGCCGCCGGTCGAGAAGCCCTGCACGAGACGGGCGACGAGCAGCAGCACGGGCGCCATGATGCCGATCGATGCGTAGCTGGGGATCAGGCCGATCGCGAAGGTGCCGACGGCCATCATGATCATCGTCGCGGCGAGCACGCGCTGGCGGCCGATGCGGTCGCCGAGCGGGCCGAACACCATGCCGCCGAGCGGGCGCACGAGGAACGCGGCCGCGAACGTGCCGAAGGTCGCGAGCAACTGCGCGGACGGGCTGCCGGACGGGAAGAACACCTTGCCGAGCGTGACGGCGATGTAGCTGTAGACGCCGAAGTCGAACCATTCCATCGCATTGCCGAACGCCATCGCCCCGACCGCGCGCTTGAGGACGGCGGAATCGACGATCGTGATGTCATCCAGCTTGAGGGCCTTGCGTGAAGACCGGGCTTTCGCGGCGTACGCGTGCGATGAACTCAAGGAATGCTCCTGGCAGGGCCGTCGCCGCCGGACGGCAGGTGTGCGGCGCGCAGGCCGCAGGACCGTCGGGGACGAAGGCGGTTGTCTCTGGATCGCCGTGATGTCGAGGATGCGGCACGCAGCACGCGACATCCGGCGAGTGTGTTGGTGTGAAGCAGTGTAGAGAAACGGGCGGAGCCGGCTATCGGTCATGCGCCCGGAAACCGGTCGTAAACGACACGGTTGGCGCAGCGGGACAACCCGCCGCGCGGCAGGGGCAGGCGCGCATCCCGCGGTCCGGGCAGTGGCGCGAGTGGTCTATACCGGGCCGGGACGAGCATGACCGCCGCACGATGTGGCGCGTGCGGCATTCACGCGGAACGATGGGATGAACGCGGATTCACATGGTGCGAAAGTCGCCGTGAATCCGGACGGAAAACGATTCGGAGTGCGAATGCAGAGCGACGACGGTTCGACACAACCGCCGCCGCTCGTGCATCAGAACATGTGGCGGATCCCGACGTTCGCGCCGACGGTCGTTCCGGTGACCGCGTAAAGCGCGTTGGTGATCCCGAGCCCGGTATCCATCGCACCGTGGTTGTTGACCATCGCGACCTGTGCGTAGAGCGCGGTCGCTTTCGACAGGTTGTAGCTCGCGCCGACGGCCGCGAGCAGCGAGTGATTGGCCGTGTCGTTGCGATCGCTCGTGAACCACACGCCGCCGTTCACGTCGACGGCCGGCGTCGCCTGGTAGTCGAGGCCGCCGCCGTAGACGTTGCTGCTGAACGAGCCGCCGACCTTGTAGCTCGCGAACGACGCCTTCGCGGTGACCGGGCCGAACCGGTACGCGGCGCCGATCGTGCGCCCGACGAACGCGACGGTGCTCGGCGTCGGCGTCGGGTCGGTGCCGTCGTTGCCGTCGTAGAACGCGGCGTTGATCATGAAGCCGCCATGCTCGTACTTGAGGCTCGCCGAGTACTGGCGGCCGGCCTGGAAGTCGCCGGCCTTGCCGCCGAGCGCGATCATCGCGCTGCCGGTGAGGCCGGCGATCGTCGGGCTCGTATACGACACGGCGTTCGGGTTGAACAGGCCCGTCACGAGCACGTTGTCGACGTAGTTGACCAGCCCGCTGCCGAAGTGCGAGAAGCTGCGCGGGTCCGAATCGAAGATCGCGAGCAGGAACGGCGAGTACTGCACGCCGGCCTTGACCGTGCCGAAGCCGCCGTCGAGCCCGACCCACGCCTGGCGGCCGAAGAAGTTGCCGTTCGAATGGGCGAACGCGCCGTTGGTGACGGCAAAGCCGCTTTCGAGCTGGAACCGGGCCTTGAGGCCGCCGCCGAGATCCTCGGTGCCGGTCATCCCGAACGTCGTCGGCGTCATGCCGGTGTCGGTCATCGCGAACTGATGGCCCGCGTTCCCGCCGGTGGCGGCGTCGAGCGTCTTGCTCGTATACAGCACGGCGGCGTCGAGGTTGCCGTACAGCGTCACGCTGCTTTGCGCGAAGCCGCTGGTACTGGCCAGCGCGCCTGCCAGCGCGGTGCAACCGATCACGATTCTGCTTTTCATTGAGTGTCTCCAGTGTTGTGTTGTTGTACGTCGATGCATCGAACAGGGGATGCGACGGACGCCCGCGTGGCGGTGTCCGGCGCGCGGGCCGCGCACGCGGGGTGGGGGCGCGGCGGGACGCACGTGCGCGGTCGGGTAGCGGCCGCGTGAGGCGCGTTCATGGCGGGGATGGATGCCGGAACGCGCGTGCGTCGAAGATGTGGGGTGAAGCCAGCTTCTCCGGTCAGAGCGAGCGGCCAAGCTGGTCGAGGATCGCCGGGTTCTCGAGCGTGGAGGTGTCCTGCGTGATCGCCTCGCCCTTCGCGAGCGAGCGCAGCAGGCGCCGCATGATCTTGCCCGAGCGCGTCTTCGGCAGGTTGTCGCCGAAGCGGATGTCCTTCGGCTTCGCGATCGGCCCGATCTGCTTGCCGACCCAGTCGCGCAACGACTTCGCGAGCGCCGCGGCCTCCTCGCCTTCCGGACGCGAACGCTTCAGCACCACGAACGCGACCACCGCCTCGCCCGTCGTGTCGTCCGGGCGCCCGACCACCGCCGCTTCGGCAACCAGTTCGTGCGACACCAGCGCCGACTCGATCTCCATCGTGCCGAGCCGGTGGCCCGACACGTTCAGCACGTCGTCGATCCGGCCCATGATCGTGAAGTAGCCGGTGTCCTTGTCGCGCACGGTGCCGTCGCCGGCCAGATACAGCCGTCCGCCGAGCTCCTCGGGGTAGTAGCTCTTCCTGAAGCGCTCCGGGTCGCCCCAGATCGTGCGGATCATCGCCGGCCACGGGCGCTTGACGACGAGGATGCCGCCTTGCCCGTTCGGCACGTCCTGGCCCGTCTCGTCGACCACCGCCGCCATGATGCCCGGCAGCGGCAGCGTGCACGAGCCCGGCACCGTCGGCGTCGCGCCCGGCAGCGGCGTGATCATGTGGCCGCCGGTTTCGGTCTGCCACCACGTGTCGACGATCGGGCAGCGTTCCTGGCCGACGTGCTTGTGGTACCACATCCACGCTTCCGGATTGATCGGCTCGCCGACCGTGCCGATGATGCGCAGGCTCGACAGGTCGTTGCTCTTCGGGTGGACCTTGTCGTCGGCCTCGGCGGCCTTGATCAGCGAACGGATCGCGGTTGGCGCGGTGTAGAACACCGTGACCTTGTGGTCGCCGATCATCTTCCAGAAGCGGCCGGCGTCCGGCCAGGTCGGCACGCCCTCGAACACCACCTGCGTGCCGCCGCATGCGAGCGGGCCGTACGTGATGTACGTGTGGCCGGTGACCCAGCCGATGTCGGCCGTGCACCAGAACACGTCGTCGGGTTTCCAGTCGAAGGTCCACTTCATCGTCTGCGCGGCCCACAGCAGGTAGCCGCCCGTGCTGTGCTGCACGCCCTTCGGCTTGCCGGTCGAGCCCGACGTATACAGGATGAACAGCGGATGCTCGGCGCCGACCCATTCCGGCGCGCAGGTGTCGGACTCGGCGTCCGCCAGCGCGTGCATCCACAGGTCGCGCTCGGCGTGCCAGTCGATCTTGCCGCCGGTGCGGCGATAGACGATCACGCTCTTGACGGCTTCGCAGCCGCCCATCGCGATGGCTTCGTCGGCGATGCTCTTGAGCGGCAGCGTCTTGCCGCCGCGCGCCTGTTCGTCGGCGGTGACGAGCGCGACGGCGCCGACGTCGACGAGCCGCTCGTTCAGCGATTTCGCGGAGAAGCCGCCGAACACGACCGAGTGCGTCGCGCCGATGCGCGCGCAGGCCTGCATCGCGACGATGCCTTCGATCGACATCGGCATGTAGATGACGACGCGGTCGCCCTTGGCGATCCCGCGTTTCTTCAGCGCATTGGCGAAGCGCGACACGCGCGCGAGGAGGTCGGCATAGGTGACGCGCGTGACGGTGCCGTCGTCGGCCTCGAAGATCACCGCGACGCGCTGGCCGTTGCCGGCTTCGACGTGGCGGTCGAGGCAGTTGTACGACGCGTTGAGCTCGCCGTCGTCGAACCACTTGTAGAACGGTGCGTCGCGCTCGTCGAGCACCTGGGTGAACGGCTTGTGCCAGCTGAGGCCTTCGCGTGCGAGACGCGCCCAGAAGCCTTCGTAATCGCGCTCGGCTTCGGCGGCCAGCGCCTGGTAGGCCGGCATGCCGGAAATGTTTGCGCGCTCGCGCGTGTCGGCCGTCGGTTCGAAGATCCGGCGTTCCTGAAGGATCGATACGATGGCGGTCAAGGTGTTCTCCATGAAAATCGCGGGTTGTGGCTTGCCTGTCGAAACGCAACTTGCATGCCAATCGCGTGCCGGTATCCGGCCGGAACGGCGTCAGCGCCGTCCTTTCGCGGTTTTCATCGTTCGATCCGGACTACAAAGCATTGGAGGAGGGAATATCGGGCGTCGTCGCCGCCGCGCGCGTTGCGTCGAAATGCAGCAGCGGTGTTGCAGGCGTCAACACGGCGGGCAACGCGCGACGTGCGTTGCCCGCGCCGCCGGCCGCACGCGCGCTACGCGATGAACGACCGGAGCACGCCGAACGCGTCCGACGCGCGAAGACGGTCGAGCGCCGACGCCTCGATCTGACGCACGCGTTCGGCGGACAGGTTCAGATGGCGGCCGATGTCGCGCAGCGAGCATCCCTCGCCCGCATGCAGCCCGTAGCGCAGCCGCAGGACCATCGCTTCGCGCGGCGGCAGCCGGTCGATCGCGCACGCGACGGCATCGCGCAACTGCGCGGCACCGGCGGCGTCTTCGGGCGACGGCATCGCCGGGTCCGGCACGACGTCGACGAAGGTCATCTCGCCGTCCGGCGACACCGGCACGTCGGTCGACATCGGCTCCTTCACGATCGCCATCAGGTCGCGGACTTTGTCGACCGGCTCGCCCATGTGCACGGCGAGTTCCGCCGGCGTCGCGGTCGCGCCCGAGCGCTGCCGATGGTCGCGCGCGAGCCGCTTCAGCTTGTTGAGCGCGTCGACCGTGTGGGTCGGCACGCGGATCGTGCGCCCGAGGTCGGCGAGCGCATGCGTGATCGCCTGCCGGATCCACCACGTCGCGTAGGTCGAAAACCGGAAGCCGCGCCGGTAGTCGTAGCGCTCGATGGCTTTCAGCAGCCCGATGTTGCCTTCCTGGATCAGGTCGGCGAACGGCAGGCCGCGATCGGGGTAGCGCTTCGCGATCGACACGACCAGCCGGAGATTCGCATCGAAGAGCCCCGTGCGCGCCGGCTGCATCGCGCGTTCGATGACCGCGAGACGCGCATCGAGCGACGCGGTCGCACGCGGCGGCAGTGCCGATGCAGCCGCGTCGCGCACGATCGCGTCGCGTGCGTCGACGAAGTCGGCCGCCCGTCGCGTCAGCGCCGGCCCGCAGGCGGGATGCGCGGCAATGCACGACGCGAGCCAGCCGAGGTGGTCGTCGTCGTCCGACCGCGCGAACGACGGCGGGACGCCGACGTCGCCCAGCATGCGTTCCAGCCGGCCGCGCAAGGCACGGTGCCGGCGTGCGCGGTCGCGCAACGGCTCGCTCATCCGCTCGAGCGCGCGCGCGGACAGGCGCAATGTGCCGAGCAGCGCCGCGGCGTCGCGTACGGGCGAGCGATACGCGGCGGAAGCGGTGCCGCCGGACGCCAGCGCCGCGCGCATGCCGTCCACGAGCGCGTCGATGCGGGCGAGCCGCGCGACGACCGCGGCGCGCCACGCGGAATCGTCCTGCCGCGCCTGCGCGTCATCGTCGTCCTGGTGCGAGGGTTCGGCGTTGGAGCCGGACGATTCCTCCGTTGCGGCGCCGGCAGACAGCGCATCGTCGCGCGGCCCGTCGGCGAGAAAGATCACATAGGTCGACGCGGCGCTCCGGCGTTCGGCGATCTCGCGGCGAATCGACATCAGCGCATCGAGCGCATCCGGATCGCCGCACAGCACCGCGGCCGACGCCGCGCGGCCGCGTTCGATCCGCTGCGCGTACGCGAATTCCTCGTTGCGCGTGAGGAGCGGCGTCGTGCCCATCTCGCGCAGATACAGCCGGACCGGATCGGTCGTGCGCGGCGCGAGCAGGTCGGCCGCGGCGAGCGTGCCGGCACCGTCGGCCCATGCGCGCACGGGCCGGAAGTAGCGTTCGAGCGTCCAGCCGCTCGCGGTATCGGCGCGGTCGCACACCGCGATGCCGAGTTCGCCGAGCACCGCGGCGGCCGCGTCGATGCCGCTGTCGTTCGCGTCATCGTCGGGCAGTGCGTCGATGATGTCGCCGCGTGTGACGAAGCCGCGCGCGAGGCCGGTCGCGATCAGCGCATGCAGATGCGCGACGGCATGCGGCAGCGAACCGTCGTCGGGCGTGACGACGGGCGCCGGTGCGTGCCGCGCCGGCATCCCGTCGCGCGATGCGTCACGCGCGCTTCGCATACACGTTGCACCAGCCGTCCGCCGCCACCGACTTGCCGCCGAACATCGGGCACGTGCCGCTCGCATCGGCCGCTTCGCCCTTGTAGAAGCGGCAATTCGCGCAGCGCTCGCCGGCCTGGTATTTCGGGAACTTCGCGGTGTCGACGCTCGATGCACGGGCGCGATAGCCGAGCGTCTTCGCGGCGGCGTCGTTTTCGTCGACGAGCGGCGGCGCCGCGAGTGCCGCACGCGAGGCAGCGAGCGCCGCGCACAGGCCGAGGGTGTTGACGATGAAGGTTCTGCGGGAGGTGGGGTGCGTCACGGTCATTTCCTGGTGAAGATGAAATCGTGGGGAAGGGCGCGGCCCGCGTCGCGTGGCGGGGCCGCTTGCCCGGGGGATTACTGGCTCGCGTCCTTGTGCGCGGCGGGGCCCGCGATGAGCGGCGCGGTCGAGGCGCGCGCGGTATCGGCCGTCAGCTTGCCGTTGCCGGCGACATAGCCGTTCGACGCGAGCAGGAAGGCCATCAGGTCCGCGTAGTCGTCGTCTTTCAGCTTGCCGGGCTGGTCGGCGGGCATGTTGGTCGCCATGTAGCCGAACACGCCGCCGATCGTCAGGTGCGAGTGCGACAGCGGCGCGAACGACGGACCGCTCAACGCGGGCGCGGTATTGCCTTCGAGGTCGGCGCCGTGGCATTTCGCGCACGCATTGCCGTAGATCGCCTTGCCGTGGGCGGCCTGTGCGGCGTCGAATGCAGGGGCCGCGTCGCCGCCGGTGCTCGCCGCGACGCGGATGAAGCTGCCGCCGGCGGGCAGGTTGCGCGCGCGCAGCAGGCCGCCGGGCGCGTGCAGGCCGGCTGCCATCGCGCCGTCGGCGAAGCGCGACGGCACGCGCGACTCGTGCGCTTCGAGCGCACTGCCGGGCAGCGCCCACTTGCGGGTCAGCGCCGCGAGCCGGCCGTCGTGCTTCATCTGCGTGAGCGTTGCGTCGATCCGCTGCTGCAACGCAGCCGAGCGCGGCGCGAATGCAAACGTGAGCTGCCAGTCCGCATACGGAGACGACGTCGCGCCGACGCGGAACGTCTGCTTCGGATGCGCGGCCTGATACGCGACGACGGCCGGATACCAGACGATCGCGCGATGCGCGCGGCCGCGGGCGACCGCGTCGACCGTTTGCTCGGACGTATTCTCGAGATCGAAGCGCGCGTCCTTCTGCTGGACCGCGATCAGTTGCGCGGGGCTCGCGTAGGTCGCCGCGACGATTTCGCGGCCGGCCGGCGGTGCGCCCGCGTCGCGGCGCGTGACGCTGACGTAGCCCGAACGCAGGTAGCCCTGCGAGAACAGCAGCTTCGTGTCGGATGCGTCGGCGATCGCCGAGCGCGGGAAGCCCGCGAGCACGTCGCAATCGCGTTCGAGGATGCCCGCGAGTTCGTGTGCGGAGACGCCGTCGTCGTCGCTGCCGCCGGCGTCGTGTGCGGAAAAGGTGGCGGCGACGCCGGCCGTGCGGAACACGTCGCGGGCGACGGCCTTGTCGAGTGCGGCCGTCGGCGTGCCGGGCAGCGAGCAGATACGCACCGGCGTCGCGGCCGTGGACAGCGCCGGGGTCAGCGCCGTGCCCGCCGCGAGCGCACAGGCCACGGCGAGGCGGGAAAGTCGAAGGTTCATGATCGTCGCTCGGTTGGAAACGGGGAGGCGCCCGCGCCGTCGGCGCGGGCGCAATGCGGTCGACCGGACGTCGATCAGCCGCGGTTCAGGGCGAACACGTACAGCGTGCCGCCGCGCGGCACGTCGTCCGCCGCCTTGGCCATCGGGCCGCCCCAGATCGGGTTCGCGCCGCCGTAGCCTGCCAGGACTGCTACGTACTCCTTGCCGTCGACTTCAAACACCGACGGCTGCGCGATGATCCCGCTCGCGAGCTGCGGGCTCTCCCACAGCACCTTGCCGGTCGACACGTCGAACGCGTACAGGTGGCCGTCGAGCGAGCCGCTGAACGCGAGGCCGCCCGCGGTCGTCGCGACGCCGCCGTTCCACGGCAGCTTGCTCCAGTGGCTCCATACCTTCTTGCCGGTGTTGACGTCGATCGCCTGCAGTTCGCCGTAGCCTTCGCTGCCCGGCTCCGGCTTGATCTCGAAGCCTTCGCCGAGATACGGCAGCCCTTCCATGTAGTTGACCGACTTGCCGGACAGGCTCATGCACGCATGCAGCGACGGCACGATCGCGAGATGGTGTTCGGGGTCGTACGACACGGACCACCAGTTCTTGCCGCCGAGGAAGCTCGGGCACGTGTCGATCGTCGTGCCGACCTTCGGATACTTCGCGGGATCCTGGATCGGCGCGCCGTCTTCCGTGTAGCCGGTGACCGACGTCGCCTTCACGAACGGCTCCGCATAGATCAGCTTGCCGGTATCGCGGTCGATCGCGTGGAAGTAGCCGTTGCGGTCCGCGTGGAGGATCGCGTCGTGCTCCTTGCCCTTGTACGTGATCGTCGCGAGCACCGGCGTGTTGACGCCGTCATAGTCCCAGGTGTCGTGCTTCGTGTACTGGTAGTGCCACTTCAGGTCGCCGTTCTTCGGGTTCAGCGCGAGCAGCGAATCGGAGTACAGGTTGTCGCCCGGGCGCAGATCCGCGAGCCACGGCCCCGGGTTGCCGACGCCCCAGTACAGCGTGCGGGTCGCCGCATCGTAGGTGCCGGTCAGCCACGCCGGCGCGCCGCCGTGCGCCTGCATCCCGTCGGGCCAGGTGTCGCCGTGCTTCTCGCCCTGGCCGGGGATCGTGAAGCGCTTCCACAGCAGCGTGCCGTCGTTCGGGCTGAGCGCGGCGATGAAGCCGCGCGCGCCGTACTCGCCGCCCGAGCTGCCGACGACGATCGCGCCGTCGAGTGCGAGCGGGGCGAGCGAGAACGCATAGCCGAGGCCCGGTTCGAACATCTGCTTCTTCCACACGAGCGCGCCGGTCTGCGCGTCGAGCGCGGCGACTTCGCCGCTCAGCATCGCGACGTAGACGTTCTTGCCGTACAGCGCCACGCCGCGGTTCACGACGTCGCAGCAGGCCGTCTTGAACGACTCCGGCCCGAGCTTCGGCTCGAATTTCCACAGTTGCGCGCCGGTGGTTGCATCGAACGCGTAGACGTTGTCCTTCGGCGTCGTCACGAACAGATAGCGGCCGTTGACGATCGGCGTGGCTTCGAAGCCCTGCTTCAGTTCGGCGGGAAACTTGTAGCTCCACGCCTGCGTCAGCTGCTTCACGTTCGACGTGTCGATCTGCTTGAGCGGCGAATGCGCCTGGCCGTTGTACGTGCGGTAGTAGGTCAGCCAGCCCGGATCGCGCTGCGCATCCGTGAGCCGCTGGTACGTGACGGCCGGATAATCCGCGGCGGCATCCACCAGGCCGGGATTCAAGACGAGGGCGGCCGCCACCGCGATGCCGATCGTTGCCAGTCGGCTCGTCAAAGCCGGGACTTTCTTCATGGTTGTCTCCTGAGTCATTGTGGTCGCACCGCGGCCAACACGCGGCCGGGCCGGCAGGGTGGTGTTCCGGATCCAGTGCGCAGCCAGTCACGCAAATCGCATGCCATTGCCGCGCGCGCCCCGCCGCGCAACGCGCAGCGGCGGATTGCGCGCGCCAGGGCGGGATGTGCGCGGCGTCGCGGGTGATCCGCGCCTGTTGCGTTCGGGGACAGTCGCGGGCGCAGTGTTGCGAAACACGACAGTGCGCGGGCGATGCGGTGGCGAGATGACCGGCGGCGAGCGGCGAACCGCGGCGTGCGCCTCGTCGAACGCGTCGGCCCGCGATGGCGGGAAGGCGAGCGTCGTCGATGGGCGGGCCCGGATTGCGGAGGGCAGTGCGACTCGCCGATGCAACGGACGATGCGTGCCCGAATGCGCGGTCGATCGGAGCGCATCGCGTGCCCCGCGGCGCGCGCGCCGTGCCGTTGATCCAAATTGACACAAGGTGCAACAGGGTTGGCACGAACTGCAACAGGTACGCGGCGTCGCGCCGTCGGGCGGATGCGCCGGCCCGTTGTCCGCACGGGCGATGTGCGCATCGGCATGTTTCTTGCCGTTCGGAACGGGAAACGATTCCGTGCAGCGAGAGACCGTCATGAATGCTCCGATTTCGTCCGATGCCGTTCGCCGGTCGGACCGTCGCCGTCTGATCGCGCTGGCGTACGGCATGGCGCCGGCCGGTTCGCGTGCGGCGACGATCGCGGCGCCGCATGCGGCGCGTTCGCGCGAATCGCTGAAGACCGTTGCGCTGACGGTATTCGTCGCGCATTCGGCGATCCTCGTTGCGCTCTGGCATGCGGCCGCATTCGAGATGCGATCGACGCTGCCTCGCGCGCTCGCAGTCGAAGTCGATGCGAGCGAATCGCCGAATGCGGCGCCGGATGTGCAACATCGCACGGATGCCGTGACGCCTGCGCCGCCGGTGCCGGCACAGGCGAGTCGTGACGTAGCCGTACATCGGGACGTTCGACCGGGCTTGCAGGCACCGCGTCCCACCGGTCGCGCGAGGCCCGTGCAATCGTCCGTCACCGCGGTCGAACGGCCCGACGGCGACGTCACCCGCCCCGCACCGGCACCGGCGGCCGCGTCGCCGGCCGCTGCGATCGCATCGGCCGATACCGTGCCGGCGGCGCCCGCCCGCGCGTCGCCGGCCGCACCGCCCGCGGCCGAACCGGCGCCCGTCACCGCGCCGCGCTTCGCGGCGGCCTATCTGCACAATCCCGCGCCCGATTACCCGGACGTCGCCCAGCGGCGCGGCTGGGAAGGCACCACGTTCCTGAACGTGCACGTGCTCGCGAACGGGCGGCCCGACCGGGTCGTGCTGGCGGCAAGCAGCGGACACGACGCGCTCGACGATGCAGCGGCCGCGGCCGTGACCGACTGGCGCTTCGTGCCGGCGAAACGCGGCGCGGAATCGATCGACGGCTGGGTCAGGGTGCCGGTCGTGTTCAAGCTGGAAAACTGAGGAATCCGTCATGTCGAACTACATCCAGTACGCAGTGGTGGGCGCGTTCGCGTTGCTCGCGATGCTGTCGGTGCTCACGTGGACGCTGATCGTTGCCAAGGCGCTGCTGTACGCGCGCATCGCGCTCGGCAACCGCCGCTATGCCGCACGTCGGAGCGATCGCACGGCACTGGCGATGCCGACGGACGACGATGCGGCCGCCAGCGTGAACGCGCGGCTGCAGCGCACCCTGTGTCAGGCGCTGCGCGACTTCGACGCCGCCGAGCCGGACGCCCCGGCCGCGCTCGTCGCATGGGATCGCCGCGACCTGCTCGAACGCACGCTCGCGCGCGAGATCCGCCGCGCGCAGCGCCCGCTCGAGCGCGGGCTCACCGTGCTCGCGTCGACCGCGAACGTCGCGCCGTTCGTCGGGCTGTTCGGCACGGTGTTCGGGATCGTCCACACGTTGCAATCGATGACGGCGTCGGGCACCAACGGTATCGACGCGATCGCGGGGCCGATCGGCCAGGCGCTGGTCGCGACCGGCGTCGGCATCGGCGTCGCGATTCCGGCCGTCCTTGCGTACAACCTGTTCCTGCGACGGCTCAAGACCGTGACGGCCGCGCTCGACGAGTTCGGGCAGGACCTGATCGCGCTGGCCGAGCAGCGGCAATTCCGGCCCGACGCGCCGGTGCACGCCGCGATGCCGGACGCCCGCAACGCGGGTGCCGCGCGCCGGGCGGCCGTATGAAGCCCGATAGCCGCGATGCCGATGCGGGCGAGCCGCTCGGCGAAATCAACGTGACGCCGCTCGTCGACGTCGTGCTCGTCCTGCTGGTGATTTTTCTGATTGCCGCGCCGCTGATGACGCATGCGATTCGCGTCGATTTGCCGAAGGCCGCCGCGGCGCCGCACGACACGCATGCGGCGACCGTCATCGTGACCGTCGACAGTCACGGCGCGGTCTACGTCGACGGCCGGCCGACCGCACCGCCCGACGTCGAAGCCGTGCTGGCGCGACACGTCGCGCGCGATCCGCGCACGAGCGTCAGCCTGCATGCCGATCGCAACGAGCCGTTCGGCACGGTCGCCGCCGTCATTGCGTCGATCGGGCGCGCACGCGTCGCGCACGTCGCGATCGCGACAGCCGATGGAGAAAGCGGTACGGCGCACTGAACCGGTCGGCCGTCGCATCGATTGCCGGCCACGCGCCGGATAACAACAACGAAACAGGAGACATGAAAATGAATGAAACCGATGCGGCGAAGCGCCGCTTCGTCGCCCGGCGCGCGGGCGTCACGCTGTGCTTCGGCGGCATGCTCGGCGGCTGGCTGACGCCCGCGTCGGCACAGGTCGAGCCCGCGGCGAACGCCGACGCGACGACGCTCGCGCCGATCGTCGTCGTCGGCACGACGCCGCTGCTGGGTATCGGCACGCCGCTGTCGCGCGTGCCGGCCAACGTGCAGACGTTTCGCGGCAGCGACGTCGAACGCCAGCACGGCAGCGTATTGACCGACTTCTTCGAGAAGAACGTGTCGAGCGTCGCCATCAACGAAGCACAGGGCAATCCGTACCAGACCGACGTGAACTACCGTGGCTTCACGGCGTCGCCGGTGCTCGGCACGCCGCAGGGCCTGTCGGTATTCGTCGACGGCGTGCGCGTGAACGAGCCGTTCGGCGACGTCGTGAACTGGGATCTCATCCCGCAGGCGGCGATCGACACGATGCAGCTGATTCCCGGTTCGAACCCGACCTACGGGCTCAACACGCTCGGCGGCGCGCTGGCGATCACGACGAAGAACGGCAAGACGAGCCCGGGCGGCTCGGCGGAGGTGTCGGTCGGTTCGTGGGGACGCAAGATCGCGCAGATCGAGCAGGGCGGGCGCATCGGCAGCAACCTCGACTACTACGTGACCGGCAACGTCACGAACGACAACGGCTGGGCCGATCACAACGGCAGCCGCGTGCGGCAGGGCTTCGGCAAGCTGCGCTACACGGACGCCGATACGACGCTGTCGATCTCGGCCGGCGGCGCGGACAATTCGCTGCAGGGCACGCAGACGATTCCGCGCTCGTTTCTCGACAATCGCGCGCAGGCCTATACCTACCCCGACCTGAATCAGAACAGCGCCGCGTATGTGACGGTATCGGGCGACCACGCGTTCAACGACCATGTGCAGCTCAGCGGCAACCTCTACTACCGGCACTACCGCAACACCAACGTCAGCAGCAACGTGAACGACGATTTCGGCAGCGACGACGACGACAGCACCGTACAGGCCACCAACGACCGATCGGTGGTCGCGACCGACAGCTTCGGCGCGAACCTGCAACTGACCCTGCTCGGCAAGCTCGCCGGCATGGACAACCAGTTCGTGGTGGGCGCGTCGGCCGATCTCGCGAACTCGGATTTCCAGCAGTCGTCGCAGGATGCCGCGTTCACGGATACGCGCGCGACGATCGGCATCGGCGATTTCACGCAGACGACGCACGCGAAAACGCGCAACGGAAACTACGGCTTCTACTTCGACGACACGCTGGCGCTGACGCCGCAATGGTCGGTGACGCTGGCCGGGCGCTACAACTGGGCGCGCGCGGCCATCGAGGACGTGAGCGGCCTGCAATCGCAACTGACCGCACGCCATTCGTTCTCGCGATTCAATCCGGCCGTCGGGCTCACGTGGAATCCGGTGCCGGGGTTCACCGCCTATGCGACGTACAACGAAGGGATGCGCTCGCCGACCGCGATCGAACTCGCATGTGCCGACCCCGCCGCGCCGTGCTCGCTGCCGAACGACTTCCTTGCCGACCCGGCGCTGAAGCCCGTGATCGCGAAGACGTTCGAGCTGGGTGCGCGCGGCCGCGTGGGCAACGCGACGACGTGGAGCGCGGCGGTGTACAGCACGACGCTCGACGACGACATCCAGTTCATCAGCAGCGACGGTGCCGCGAGCACGCTGGGCTATTTCCAGAACGTCGGCAAGACGCGCCGGCAAGGCTTCGAGCTCGCCGGACACACGCGGCTCGGACCGGTCGGGATCGGCATGAGCTACAGCTACGTCGACGCCAGCTACCGCTCGACGTGGACCGAAAACAGTGCGAGCAATTCGAGCGCCGATGCGCAAGGCAACATCACCGTTCATTCCGGCGACCGGATTCCCGGCATTCCGTCGAGCACCGTGAAGCTGCGGCTCGACTATGCGGCGACGCCGAAGTGGACCGTCGGCACCAACATCACGTATCGCAGCGGCGTGTTCGCGCGCGGCGACGAGAACAACCAGGACGCGAACGGCAAGATCCCCGGCTATTTCCTGATCGATCTCGATACGACGTGGCAGGTTTCGAAGCACCTGCAACTGTTCGCGTCGGTCACCAATCTGCTCGACAAGCGGTACGCGAGCTTCGGGGTGCTCGGCCAGAACTTCTTCAACGGGCCGGGTCATTCGTTCGACGGACTCAACCCCGTCAACGAGCAGTTCGTCGGGCCGGGCGCGCCGCGCAGTGCGTGGATCGGTGCGCGCTATGCGTGGAATTGAGCGTGCAAGCCGGCGTGCGGCGGCATGTCCGCCGTGACGGCCAGCATCTCGCGCACGGCGCGAGCGACGCCCCGCGCCAGCGCGCCGTCGCTCGCGAGATGGCCGGCCGGCACGCGCTCGACGATGGCGGACGGCACGGCGCGCGCGAGACGCTCGACGTTTCCGACCGGGCACACGCGGTCGCGCATGCCGTGCACGGCATGCAACGGCACGCCGGCCTGTGCGGCCTGTCGCGCGAGCGCGAGCAGCCGCCGTTCGCCGAGCCAGCACGCGCGTTGCAGGTAGTGCGCCTGGATCCGGTATTTGTCGATCAGCCGGTCGACGGTCCGGTGCGTGGGGCGCGCACCGCGTGCCGGCCGCCCGGTCAGGATCGCGTCTTCGTACGCGTTCCATGCGAGCGCGATCGCGCGCTGCCGGGCCGGACCGGCGCCTGGTTGCAGATGCCGCGCGCAGCAGGCGATCAGCCGGTCGGCGCGCGTGGTGCCGGCGGCGGCCGTCAGGCGCAGCCATTCGCGCGGCGCCCGCGCGCGGGCGCCGACGAACAGCGCGCGCACTTCGCGCGACGACGTGAGGAACACGCCGCGCAGCACGACGCCGGTGACGCGCGACGGATGCTGTCCCGCGTACGCGAGCGCGAGGGAAGCGCCCCACGATCCGCCGACCACGCCCCAGCGTTCGATGCCCAGTTGCGCGCGCAACGCATCGAGGTCGCCGATCAGCCGCATCGTGTCGTTGTGACGCAGGCCGCCGCGCGGCGTCGATGCGCCCGCGCCGCGCTGGTCGACCAGCACGACGCGCATCCGCGCGAGATCGAACAGGCGCAGCACCGCCGGACGGCAGCCGCTGCCGGGGCCGCCGTGCAGCACGACGACCGGCGCGCCGTGCGGGTTGCCGGCTTCGGTCCACGCGATGGCGTGCGCATCGCGGGACAGGCGGCGCGGCGGCCGGGCGCTGGAAACGGAAGCGGAGCGGGGTTCGGATGGTCGGGTCATGTCGGCCGGGCGTGAAGGGGAAACACGGAGGCCCGGCGTAAAGCTGCCGCGGCCGGCTTGCATGAAGCGAGAATCGCGCCCGCGATGACGAAAGGGATTCGTCAGGGTGGCGGCGTGCGGCCGTTCCGCGTTATCACGTCGGCCACGCACGGCGCGATCCGCGAGACGGTGGCTGTCTTGCATTTGCCTTTCAATTCCGGTCGGACGGTGCCGCGACGAAACGGATTCGCGCGCGGCTCGCATCGTGGCCCGATGTTTGCTTGTATCGACGGCAAAGAGTCCGGCAACTGACCGGAAGGATCCCCGGAGGAGACAATGCGCGATGACGTTCATCCGACGGCCAACGCACGGGCCACGCCTGCGCCCGGCTGGCCGGCGCCGACGATCCAGAAGTCACACGAGCGGTCCGAGACGTTCGGGCTGCAGGCATCGGCACGCCCCGACTACGACCTGCTGTCCGGCACCGCGCTCGCGCTCAAGCGCGAGCAGAGCCGCGTGCTGTGCGTGCATGCGATGCCCGTGATGGAGACGCTGCACGAGCAGATCGTCAATACGCAGAGCATGATCGTGCTCACCGATGCGGAAGGGCTGATCCTGCATTCGATCGGCGACGACGACTTTCTGCGGCGTGCGGAACGGGTCGCGCTGCGCCCGGGCGCGAACTGGGCGGAGAGCCGGCAAGGCACCAACGCGATCGGCACCGCGCTCGCGGAGCTGTGTCCGATGGTCGTGCACGGCGACCAGCACTTCCTGGCCGCGAACCATTTCCTGACCTGCTCGAGCGTGCCGATTCTCGATCCGTACGGCGACGCGATCGGCGTGCTCGACGTGACCGGCGACCATCGCAGCTATCACCAGCACACGATGGCGCTCGCGAAGATGTCGGTGCAGATGATCGAGAACCACCTGTTCACGACGACCTTCCAGGAGACGCTGCAGGTGTCGTTCCACGGCCGCCCCGAATTCCTCGGGACATTGATGGAGGGGATCGTCGCGTTCACCGCCGACGGCCGCTTCCTGTCGGCCAACCGCAGCGCGCAGTTCCAGCTCGGGATGCCGCTCGCCGCGCTGCGCGCGCATACCCTGGCGTCGCTGTTCGACGTGACGAGCGCGCAGTTGATCGACCGGATGCGCGGGAGCACCGAGCCGCACGTGGCGCTGAACCTCGGCAACGGGGCGGTGGTGTGCGCACGCGTCCAGTTCCGGCGCGCGCTGCGGGCCGAGGGCAGCCGCCCCGCGGACGTGCACGACGGCGCGGCGCCGGCCGTGCGGCCGCCCGCCGCGCAGAGTGCGGCATGCCTGTCGCGGCTCAGCTATCTCGACACCGGCGATCCGCAGGTGGCGGCCGTGATCACGAAGGTCCGCAAGGTGATCGGCAAGGACATCCCGGTGCTGATCACCGGCGAGACCGGGACCGGCAAGGAACTGCTCGCGCAGGCGATCCACAACGACTCGCCGCGCCGCGACGGGCCGTTCGTCGCCGTCAACTGCGCGTCGATTCCGGAGACGCTGATCGAGTCCGAGCTGTTCGGCTACGAGGAGGGCGCGTTTACCGGCGCCCGCCGCAAGGGCGCGACCGGCAAGCTGCTGCAGGCCAACGGCGGCACGCTGTTTCTCGACGAAATCGGCGACATGCCGTATCCGCTGCAGGTGCGGCTGCTGCGCGTGCTGCAGGAGCGCATCGTCAACCCGCTCGGCTCGACGAAGGCGATCGGCGTCGACATCGCGATCATCTGCGCGACGCACCGCGACCTGCGCGACATGATTGCGCAGAACCGTTTTCGCGAGGATCTGTACTACCGGCTCAACGGCCTCGTCGTGCGCCTGCCGCCGCTGCGCGACCGCACGGATCTCGCGGTGGTCGTGCAGAAGATGCTGCAACGGGAGACGCTGTCGGGGCCCGGGCGCCGGCCGTTGAGCGTCGCGCCCGACGTGATGGCGCTGTTCGAGCGCTGCGCGTGGCCGGGCAATTTCCGGCAGCTCGCGAACCTGCTGCGCACGGCGTCCGCGATGGTGGACGACGACTGCGAGATTCGCTGCGAGCATTTGCCGGACGATTTCTTCGACGACGTGCGGCGCGGCGGCGAGCCGGCGGCCCAGGGCGGCTGCGTGTCGACGCTCGGCGTGGACGCGCCCGCGTTCGCGGCGGCGACCGGCGACGCGCGACTGCAGGACGTGGCCGCGTCGGCGATCGCGGCCGCGCTCGCGCGCCATGGCGGCAACGTCTCGGCCGCCGCACGCGCGCTCGGCGTGTCGCGCAACACGATCTACCGCAAGATGCCGGCGGTCGAGCCGGATTCGCTGCAGCCGGACGAACCGTGACGGCCGCGACTGTCACACGGGTGTGTCAGGTTGCAACACAGAGTGTTCAAGGATTCAACACCTGTCACGCCCGTTACGCCCGTCTGTAACCGTCGCCCGACGGTTTTTGAAATGTTTTGGTCGGGAATTTGTAAGATTTCCCGCATCATGGCGATGCGGCGGCCATCGCACGCCTTCGCACGTGCCGGAACGCCGCCAACCCCGCCCCGGCACGCTCCTTGCTGAACGGGTATCGGCCGCTCGATCGATGCGGTTTTTCGACTGACTCACTCAACAAGGAGACACATCATGCAGTGGACTACCCCCGCGTACACCGACCTGCGCTTCGGCTTCGAAATCACGATGTACATCGCCAACCGCTGATCGACCCGCGCAGCGCCGCCCGCATCGACGGACACGATGCGGGCGGCATCGGGAGCATACGCAGATGAAGATCAAGATACTCGGCTCGGGCGCCGGCGGCGGGTTGCCGCAATGGAACTGCAACTGCGGCAACTGCCGCCGCGCACGCGCCGGCCACGACGGCATCGTGCCGCGCACGCAATCGTCGATCGCGGTCAGCGGCGACGGCGTCGGCTGGGTGCTGGTGAATGCATCGCCGGACATCCTCGCGCAGGTGCGCGCCGACCCCGATCTGCAGCCGGCCCGCGCGATTCGCGACAGCGCGATCGCGGCCGTCGTGCTGTGCGACGCGCAGATCGATCACGTGACGGGCTTGCTGATGCTGCGCGAGCGCACGTCGGCGCTGCCGCTCTACGCGAGCGCGCCGGTGCTCGACGACCTGTCGACGGGGCTGCCGCTCGTGCCGTTGCTCGGCCACTACTGCGGGGTGGACGTCCACACGATCGTGCCTGGCGAACCTTTCTCAATTGCGGGCGCCGACGGCATCCGTTTCACCGCCGTGCCGGTCGACAGCAAGCCGCCGCCTTATTCGCCGCGTCGTGCGGCGAGCGTACCCGGCGACAACATCGCGTTGCTGATCGAGGACACGACGAGCGGCCGGCAGGCGTTCTACGCGCCCGGGCTCGCCGATATGGACGACGGCGTGCGTGCCGCGATGCGCGACGCCGATCTCGTGCTGGTCGACGGCACGTTCTGGACCGGCACCGAGATGATCGACCTCGGCCTGTCGTCGAAGCACGCGGCCGACATGGGGCATCTCGCGCAATGCGGCGACGCGGCGCGGCCCGGGATGATCGAGCGGCTTCGGCTGTTGCCGGCCGGCACGCGCAAGGTCCTGACGCATATCAACAACACCAATCCGATTCTCGACCCCGGTTCCGCGCAAAGTGCACAGTTGCGCGAGCAGGGTATCGAAGTCGCCCACGACGGCATGCAATTCGAGGTTTGACCACATGAACGCACCGATTTCCTCCGCCGCGTTGCACGCGACGCCCTGGAGTGCGCAGGAGTTCGAGGCGCAGCTGCGCGCGCTCGAAGCGCGCTATCACATTCATCATCCGTTCAACCGGCGCCTGAATGCCGGCGCGTGCTCGCCGGCGCAGATCCGCGGCTGGGTCGCGAACCGCTTCTACTACCAGGTCAGCATTCCGCTGAAGGACGCGGCGATCCTGTCCAATTGCCCGGACCGCGACACGCGCCGGCTGTGGGTCGAGCGCATTCTCGACCACGACGGCCATGGCGACCAGGCCGGCGGGATCGAGGCGTGGGCGCGGCTCGGCGAGGCGGTCGGCATCGATCGCGCCGAACTGTGGTCGCTCGCGCACGTGCTGCCCGGCGTGCGGTTCGCCGTCGACGCGTACGTCAATTTCGCGCGGCGCGCGCCGTGGCAGGAAGCCGTGTGCTCGTCGCTGACCGAGATGTTCGCGCCGCAGATTCATCTCGACCGGCTCGCGGGCTGGCCGTCCCACTATCCGTGGATCGAAGCGGACGGGCTGCAGTATTTCCGCAGCCGCGTGCCGCTCGCGCAGCGCGACGTCGAGCACGGGCTGGCGGTGACGTTGAGCCATTTCACGACACCGGACGCGCAACGGCGCGCGCTCGACATCCTGTCGTTCAAGCTGGATGTGCTGTGGTCGATTCTCGATGCGATTGAAAAGGCGTATCCCGTATGAACTCCAACGACGCCGTCAGCGGCGTGCCGCTGCGCCCCTCGCTGAGGGGCATGTACCGCCTGCAATGGGAGTCCGCGCAGGATGCGTACGTCCTCCTGTATCCGGAAGGCATGGTCAAGCTCAACCCGAGCGCGGGCGAGATCCTCGCGCGATGCGACGGCACGCGCGAGCTCGACGACATCATCGACGAACTCGAGCGGCTGTTCAGCACGTCCGACCTCGCGTCGGACGTCTATCGCTTCCTCGATCATGCGCGGCTGCGCGGCTGGCTCGACTGACATGCATACGACATCCGATCCGAACCAGCCGTCCGCGCCGCTGTGGCTGCTCGCGGAGCTCACGTACCGCTGTCCGCTGCACTGCGCGTTCTGCTACAACCCGGTCGATTTCGCGACGCACGGCGCCGAGCTCGATACCGACGCGTGGCGCACGGTGATCAGCGACGCGCGCGCGCTCGGCGCCGCGCAGATCGGTTTTTCCGGCGGCGAGCCGTTGCAGCGCGACGACCTCGAAGTGCTGGTCCAGCACGCGCGGTCGCTGGGTTTCTATACCAACCTGATCACGTCGGGCATCGGCCTGAACGTCGAGCGCATCGACCGGCTCAGGACGGCCGGACTCGACCATATCCAGTTGTCGCTGCAGGATTCGACGCGCGAGCTGAACGATTTCCTGACGAGCACGCGCACGTTCGAGCTCAAGCGCGGCGTCGCGCGGCTGATCAAGTCGCATGGCTACCCGATGGTGCTGAACTGCGTGCTGCATCGCTACAACCTGCCGCACGTCGGCCAGATCATCGAGATGGCGCTCGACCTCGGCGCGGATTTTCTCGAGCTCGCCAATACGCAGTACTACGGATGGGCGATGCTCAACCGCGACCAGTTGATGCCGACCATCGAGCAACTTCGCGAAGCCGAGGAAACGGTCAACCGCTACCGCAAGCTCGTCGGTGAGCGCTGCAAGATCCTGTTCGTCGTGCCCGACTATTTCGAGCAGCGTCCGAAGGCGTGCATGAACGGCTGGGGCTCGGTCTTTCTCGGCGTCGCGCCGGACGGCACCGCGCTGCCTTGCCACGCCGCGCGCGCGCTGCCCGGTCTCTCGTTGCCGAACGTGCGCGACCGGTCGTTGAAGGAGATCTGGTACGAGAGCGATGCGTTCAACGCGTTTCGCGGCGACGCATGGATGCGCGAACCGTGTCGCACGTGCGACGAGCGGCATGCGGATCACGGCGGGTGCCGGTGCCAGGCATACATGCTGGCGGGCGACCCGGCGGAGGCCGATCCCGTGTGCGCGAAGTCCGCGCATCACGGTCGCGTGGAACAGGCGGTGCAATTCGCGCGACGGGCAGGGCGGCAGGACGAGCATCCGCTGGTTTTTCGGAGCGTTGCCAATTCGATGATGCGCTGAGAATCGCGGATTCCGGCGCGCGGCGCGTCATTTTCATGCCGCGTTCTCCGGCAACGCGACGAATGCCGCTTCGACGATCTGCCCGTGCGCCCGTGCGCCTGCGTGACGCGTCGATGCGGGATGCGTCGCGGCATCGTCGCCGAGTCGCGCTTACGGATAGTCGGTGAACCGCGACGTCGGCGCCGGCAGCGTCGGTGTCGAATAGCCGGGCACGTTCGCGCGGAATTGCTGCAGCAGTCCGTTGTCGATGCGGCTCAGCCCGTCGAGCTGCAACTGCACCAGCACACGCGTACCGGTGGTCGGCTGCGTCGTCCCGTTGTAGTTGGTGTATTTCTGCAGCGCGACGCTGACGGCCCAGCAGTCGGCCGCATACTGAAACCCGAGCAGCCCGCCGACGAGCCGGTGCGCGGCCAGATCGTAGTCGACCGACCCGACGCCCGACAACGCATGCGTCAGCGGCCATTGCGCGGACAGCAGCACCTGGTTTTCGGGCTCGTCGTCGAGCGTCGCGTTCGCGCGTGCATACAGGTAGGCGAGATTGATCACCTTGCCGTTGGCCGGCTTCCAGTCGACACCGGCCGTCGCCTGCGTGAGTTCGTTGCTCGACTGGTTGTATTCGACCGCCTGCTGCAGCTCGAGGGTGGGGCCGAGATGGAGCGCGGCGCCCGCGACCACGTCGGACGGGCCGACGCTCGGCGGCGTGTCGTCCGGCATCGTGACCTGCGACGCGCGGAAGTAGTATTCCTGCGCGAGGACGAAACGCGCGAGCTCGGTGCCGCTGCCCGCGTCGATGAAGCGCGTGGTGACGCCGGCCGTCAGCCGGTTCATGTCGCTCACGCGATCGCCGCCGACGAAGCGGTTGCTGGTGAAGATCTCCGCGAGGCCGAAGTCGATCGGCGCGGTGTCGAACGCGGGCGCGAACGTCTGGTTGCGGTACGGCGTATCGACGTAGTACAGCCGCGGTTCGAGCGTCTGGATCATGTCGATGCCGAACAGCCGGACCGCGCGCTCGAACGTGGCGCCCATGTCGAGGCTCGCGGTCGGCACGTCGACCGTGAAATTCTTCGGTTGCCCGGCGGGTGCGTCGCTGCCGATCGACGTCAGGTCGTACGACGCCGCGTGCCACTGCAGCATCGGCGTGACGTACCAGCCGGGCGCGACGATCGGGTAGGCCACGTGCGCATCGAACGTCATCCGGTTGCCTTCGGTCGAATCGGCGGTCGGGATCGTGAAGCGCGTGGCGTTCGCATCGACGCCGAAATCGAATCCGCCGACGTTGTAGCGCGTGTATTTCGCGTCGAGTTCCGGTGCGCGGTTGTACGGCGGCGCGGTCGTGAACGACTGCCAGTTCTGCACGCGCGCGAGCACCGACCACGGGCCGTGGTTCCACGTGACGCCCGCTTCCTGCTGGAACAGCGTCTGCGAGCCGACCACCAGCGAATTCGCGCTCGAGAAGTCCGACGGCACCGACGCGTCGGACACGCGGTTGTAGTTCGCATACGCGGCGAAGCCGTTGCCGAGGTTCTCGCGATGCTGGAACGCGATCGAATACCGGTTGGTGTGCGTCGTCGCATCGTCCGGCAGCACGCTGGCGGAGAACGAGCCGGAATAGGTCGGGCTCAGATAGCGGAAGTCGGTCGTCAGCATCGCGCCGCGCTTGGTCATCAGCCGCGGCGTGACCGTCAGGTCGTAGTTCGGCGCGAGATTGAAGTAGACCGGCACGGCAATGTCGTAGCCGCTCGTCGAGCTGACCGCGAACGTGGGCGGCAGGATCCCGGTATGCCGTTCGCCGTTCAGCGGAAACGACATCCACGGCGACGCGAACAGCGGCAGGCCGGCGAACACCAGCACGCCGTCGTGCGCGACGCCTTCGCCGGCATCGTTGTCGAGATCGAGTCGCGATGCATGCAGATACCACGCGGGCGAGGCCGTGCAGTGGCAGGTCGTATACGTGCCGTCGTAGACCACTTCGCGCGCGTCGTCGACCAGGTCGATGCGCGAACCCGAGCCCGTGCCGCTGGCGAGGTTGAAGCGGTAGTGCGGCGACGTCATCGTGCCTTCGACGCTGTCGATCCGCAGATGGGCGTCGGGGCCGGAGAAGGCGTTGCCGTCGTGCACGATCAGCACGTGGCCGTACGCGTCGGCGGTGTCGGTATCCTCGTCGTAGTGGATCGCATCGGCTTTCACGACCGACGGGCCGCGGCGCAGTTCGGCGTTGCCGTGCAGCGACAAGTCCTCGTCGACGGTGCCGGCGGCCGTCGCGCCGATGCCGAACGTCGTCGCGGTCTGCCCGGGCGCGAGCGGATGCTCGACGAGCTGCGACGCGATGCGCAGGCCCCACGCGTCGCCGATCCGGTAAGGATCGGCGGCCGCGTTCAGCAATTGCGCATCGGCGTTGCGCGGCGCGCCGAGCGCGACCGACAGCGCGACGTCGACGAGCGCCGCGACCGCCCACGCGCGCAACCGTGCAATGCCTGGTATCGCGATGCCGTCGACCGCGGCAGCCGGGCACGCGTGCGCGCGCCGTGACGTCACCCCGCGCGCGGTATCGAGCGGGCCGGCAGGGGGATCAGAACGACGTGCCAATCTGGAACTGGAACTTCTGGTATTGATCGCCGGCGTGGCGCACGATCGGCAGCGCATAGTCGATCTTCAGCGGGCCGATCGGCGAGATCCATTCGAGCCCGAGGCCGTAGCTGTAGCGCAGGCCGTTCGCGCCGACGCTGTTGCCTTCGGTGCCCCACACGTTGCCGCCGTCGACGAACGTGAACACGCGCAGCGTGCGGTCGTAGCCGGTGCCGGGCAGCGGGACGGTCATCTCGACGTTGCCGACCACCATCTTCGAGCCGCCGATCGGGTCGCCTGTCGTCGCGTCGCGCGGGCCGAGCGAGCTCGGCGCGTAGCCGCGCACCGAGCCGATGCCGCCCGCGAAGTCGTTCTTGAAGATCGGGTACGGCTGGCCGCCGAGACCGTTGCCGTAGCCGGCCTGGAAGTTCATGCCGAGCACGAGGCCGCGCGTGAACGAGTGGTAGTACTGCGCCTGCACGTCGGTCTTGTAATACGACACGGTGCCGATCGGCGTGCCGTATTCCGCATTCGCCTGCATGTAGTACCCGCGCGACGGAATCAGCGCGCTGTCGCGCATGTCGCGCGACCAGCCGATCGTGAACGGCGCGACATTCGACACGCGGCCGAACGTGTTCACGTAGTCGAGGTAGCTCCGCGGCGTCGTCGAATCGACGTCGAGGCGATCCTGTTCGAGCCCCAGCCCGAAATACACCATGTCGCTTTCGGAGAACGGGATGCCGAACTTCGTGTCCACGCCGTACGACACGATCCGGAAGCTGGTGTCGTTCGTGCTCGAGTAGTAGAGCGGCTGCGTCGTTCGGTAGTACACGTCGGTGATGCGCTTGACGCCGTCGATCGTGAAGTACGGATCCGTTTGCGACACGCTCAGCGTGCGCATCGTCGTGGCCGTGTTCGCGTTGACGGCGATCGACTGGCCGCTGCCGAACACGTTGTCCTGCGACACGCCGGCCGAGATGATCGGGCCTTCGCCGGAACCGTAGCCGACGCCGAGCGAGATCGTGCCGGTCGGTTTCTCGGTGACTTTCACGTCCACGTCGACCTGATCCTGGGTGCCTTCGACCGGCACGGTCGTCACGTCGACGTCGGTGAAGTAGCCGAGGCGGTTGATGCGATCCTTCGACAGCTTGAGCCGCGACGAGTCGAACCACGCGTCCTCCATCTGCCGCATTTCGCGGCGGATCACCTCGTCGCGTGTGCGCGTGTTGCCGGAGAGGGTGATATGCCGCACGTACACGCGGCGGCCCGGCGTGACCTGCAGCGTCAGGTCGACCGTGTGATGCTTCGCGTCGATCCGCGGGACGGCGTTGACGGTCGCGAACGCGTAGCCGTATTCGCCGAGCTTGTCGATCAGCGCCTGCGTCGTGTCCTTGAGTTTCGCCGCGGAAAACCGCTCGCCGGCGTGGATCGCGACGATGCGGGTCAGTTCGGCGTCGCGCCCGAGCAGGTCGCCGGCGAGCCGGACGCCCGAGATCGTGTACGGCGCGCCCTCGTGCAGCACGATCGTCAGATCCATGTCCTTGCGGTCCGGCGACAGCGCCACCTGGGTCGAATCGATGTTGAATTCCAGATAGCCGCGATCGAGGTAGTACGCGCGCACGGCATCGAGATCGGTCGCGAGCTTGTCCTTCGAATACAGGTCGTCCTTCGTGTACCACGAGAACCAGTTCGGCGTGGAAAGCTGCATCTCGTCGCGCAGCGTGCTGTCGCTGAACACGTGGTTGCCGATGAAGGCGACTTGCCGGATCTTCGCGCTCGGCCCTTCGATGACGGAGAACAATAGCCCGACGCGGTTGCGGTCGATCGGGCTCACGGTGGTCGTCACTTCGGCCGCGTAATAGCCGCGCGTCAGGTATTGGCGCTTCAATTCCTGTTCGGCCTTGCTGACGAGCGACGGATCGTAGGGGCGCCCGGACACCAGGCCAACCGACTTCATCGCCTTCTCGATCGCGTCCTTGTCGAACGCGTGCAGGCCCGAGAAATCGATCGTGCCGATCACCGAACGCTCGGCGACGTTGACGATTACGACGTCGCCTTCGGTGCCGATCCGCACGTCGTTGAAGAACCCGGTCGCATAGAGCGCGCGGATCGCGGCGGATGCCTTGTCGTCGGTGAAGGTGTCGCCGATCCTGAACGGCAGATACGAGAACACCGTGCCCGGCTCGATGCGCGTCAGGCCTTCCACGCGGATGTCGCGGATCGCGAAACCGGTCGATGCCGGTGCGCCGGACGTCGCTTGCGCGGCCGGCGCCGGCTGCGCGTGAACGGGGAGTGCGACCGGCGTGAGCCAGCAGAGCCGGGCAAGCCAGCGGAACGTCATCGAACGCGTCTTCACTGCGGGCGGGCCCCGTCGTCGTATTGCGCATGGCGTATGCGCAGTCGCGACACCGTGTCGACATGCGATTCGGCGAGCAGGCGCACCGTCGCGTACGCGTTGCCGCAGGCTGCGTTCAGCGGCAGCCCCGCTGCATAACGGCCGGCCAGCCGGCAGCGGAATATCGGGTTCGCGTCGAACGCATGCATGCCGGCAGGCTCGGCTTCGGCTTGCCGCGTCTCGACCGGCAGCAGGCGCCATGCGCATGCGCCGAGATCCGACGGAGCATAGGCAGCCGTGCGCCGGGCGAGCGTGATGGTCGGGGAAGAGATTCGCATGATGGGCGTGTCCTGGAAGAAAGAAGCGGAAGGCCGCGATCCGGCGAGGCATCGCGGGAGTCGTCAATATGATTCGCATGACGAAATAAATCGCTTGACGATGATCGTCGGCATGATGACGATCAATGCCGTCAGCGCATCAGTTGAGCATCGCGTGATTCATGGGCGCGCTCGCTTCCGGCTCGCAAGCGAGCGCTTCAACGAGGTTCATCAGATTGCCGGACGGCAGCGCGAACGCGATCCAGCCCATCCCGATGTGGCGCATCGACAGCACCGCGCCGTTGTAGTCGGCAAGCCGGTCCACGCGCCAGCACGGGTCGACCTGCAACGGATAGCGTCTATCCGGCGGCTCGGGCGGATGCGTCGGCTGCATCGCGGCGCGTGCGGCTGCGAGCTGCATGATCAGTTCGTCGATATCGCGAACGCCGAGCGCGCACGTGTGGCCGTCGATCGTGAACCTGATCACTGGAACTCCGGATTCGCTGGAGACTTCCATCTGCATCGTGTAATCCATGATCGGGCCTTTCACTTTCGCTTTCACTATCGGGGAACTGCCGCGTCCGGCGGGGCCGGGGTGCGCGGTGACGAAAGAATAGGTCACACAATCGTCAAATAAATTTCAGGATTGTTTCGTCATATTCCGCGCAAGCGCGTCGCTCGCGTTGTAAGCGGAATGAACGGGATCACGCGCAAGAGTAGGCGCTCATTATTGAGAGACTTGGCGACCGTGACAGCGGGCGATGTGCTCGATCGGTAATCGATTCCGCTTCGTCGTGCGAAAGGTGCCTTTGTTTGCGGGTTTTTCGTGTCGAAAAGCGATGTTGGGTCAGTCGAATTAACGAAATATTTCGAACCATTGCATTGAAATATGCGGCGCGAGCGGTATCGAGGCGGCGGGGTGTCGCCAGCAGACGGCGCTCCGTCGGCAATATGGTTGCATTCACAACCAATATGGGAAGCAGAAGAAAAACGTAAGTTTCTCCGCGTCGGCGGCCAGGCCCGAACTGAAGCAGCGAGTGTTCCGTCCGCGTTGGCGTCGACGGTAAATCCCGGTAATGAAACCCGTAACGCGGGTAAACGCAGCGGCACCTACACTGGATCGACGTGATGGAAACCCCCACGCAACGATCTGACGACGGTATTCATGAACTCGACGCAAGCGGTGTTTCTGCATTCCGGATATGGTGCGACCGATGGCTGGCTGTGGTCGTGCCTGCGCGATCTCGACGGCGTGATCGCTTACGACGAGCCGCTGCGCGCGATGGTCGCGTCGGTCGACTACGAGCAATACGCGAGCACCGGATCGGACGGCGCGGCGGTGGCGATGCGGGCTTCCGGCGCAAGACCGACCGTGAGCGTGTCCGATTCGCTGAGGCGCGATGCGCTCGGCATGTCGCGGATCGAAACGGCCTTTTCGGCCAACCAGTTCGAAGAGGCGACGCCCGAATACGCGAGCGACATCGAATATTTTCTACGTACGCTGATGTCGCAGGCGTTCGAGCGGGATTGCATTCCCGTGTTCCGCTTCGGCGAATCGCCCGGCCGTCTGGCGTGGATGCGCCGCACCTTCCCCGATGTGCTGCACATCGTCGTCGCGCGCAATCCGCTCGCGCAATGGCAGTCGTATTGCGACCGGCTCGTCGCTCACCACGACGCGCACTGGATCGCGCTGCCGTTTCTCGCGCTCGCGTGCAGCCGCAACGTGCCGGCGGTCGAGCGCGTGATCGTCGGGCTGCGCATCGAGCTGCCGGAGGATATTCCGGGCATCGGCGATCGCATGGCCGATCGCTGTGTCGAATTCTTCAAGGCGCATGCGGGCTACGTCGGCCCGGCCGCCGCGTATCGCGCCTTCCTCGGTTACTGGCTGCTCGCGATGCGACATGCGCCGACCCATGCGGACGCCGTGTTCGATTGCGATCTGGCGGCGCGCTCGCACGCGTATCTGGGGGCCGCGGAGGCGTGGATCGCGAACCTGACCGGATTGACGCCGCCGATGCGTGCCGCGCACCGCAACCACGCGGTGCGCGGCCGGACGCTATCGTTCGCGGATAACGAGGACGCACACCTCGCCGCGATGGAAGTCGGCAACGCGCTCGTGCGCGACGGCAGCGCGCCGGTCGAGGCGCTCGCGCTGTGGGCGAGCAAGCTGGCCGATGCGACGTTGAGCGCGCGCGCCGATGCGGATGCCACTGCCGCTTATGCGCAAATGTGCGTGGACCAGGCGATCCGCATCGTCGATCTCGCGGCGGCGGGCAGCTTCGGGTGCGATACCGCGCTCGCGAGCGAACTGGCGATGATGAGGGCGGCGCTCGGCGGGTTCGCCGAGCAGGGCGCCGGCCGACGGGCGGGGCCGTGGTCGCGTTTGACGCGTACCGCGAGGAATTTTCTCGCGGCTCGGCGGTAGGCGGGTGGGGCGGTCGAGGCCGGCGTGCAGGTGACATCGCCGGGGCTGATGCGTCATTGGCGTGACGTATGCCGGGGTGTCGCAAGTGTGCGTGCACATTTGATCGGGAAAAGTGGCCTTGGCAGCGCTGGGTTCTCCGGCGGCTCGAACATGCCGGAGCGAAGCGATCGGTTGGCTGATTGCCGGTGGGGACGGCGGCACCCGGCCAGCAAGCGCCATTCGCCATGATCGCTGTCGGGACGTTCAAGCGGCCGGTTCCGCATCAAGATCCGGCGCCCGTACGCCGATAGTCTCTCGGCGCCACGCCCGACACGCGCTTAAACGCGCTGCTGAACGCGCTTTCCGACGCATATCCGAACCTGGCCGCGAGGACGGCGATCGGCGTTGCCTCCTGAATCAGTGCGTGCCTTGCCATGCGCATGCGCCAGTGTGTCAGCCACGTAAGCGGTGCCATGCCTGCGAGCGACTTGAAACGAGTGGCAAACGCCGTGCGCGACATCGCCGCCGCTGCTGCAAGCTCGTCGAGCCGCCAGGCCTTGGCCGGATCGCCGTGCATCAGCCGCAACGCGGGGCCAAGCCGCGGGTCGCCGATGGCACGCAACCATCCGTTGGGGATGTCCGCGCCTGTGTCGAGTTGAACGCGTAGCATTTCGACAAACATCAACTGCACGAGGTATGCCGAGGCCAGACTGGCGCCGGGCCTCTCAGTCTCGAATTCCTTCACCAGCCGTGCGAGCAACCACTGGAGAACACCCGCCTGTTCACAGTCTGCGCGGATATGAATGAGCGGTGGCAGAACGTCGGTGAGCAGCGCATCGTTGGATGGAGCGAGTTTCACGTGGCCGCCGATCTGCGTGCAGCCGCAGCCGTCGCCGATCTGCACAGTCCGCCTCCCGCTGCCGGAAAACAGGCTCGTCGCCTCGACAGGTTCGGCGTCCCGGTCGCTTGCGAGGATGAATGAGCGTTCGCCATTCAATAAAAACACATCGCCTTCGCCGACATCGACCGGCTCAGTCCGGGGCCCGAAGCTAAGCCAGCAACGGCCCTTCACCAGCGCAAAGAACTTGATCTTGTTCGGTTGCGGAAAGCGGATCGCCCACGTGCCGCCAGCGGAGAAGCCGCCCGCCACAACCGGTTGCGCGTCAAGCAGCCGGAGAATGTCTGATAGGGGATCGCCTTCGATTTCTGAACTCATGCGACAGTATTCCGTATTTTTGATCTGAAGGCGCGTCAAACCTCATTCTTCAGGACGAGGAAGGATAGCGCGGACGCCGTAGGCGTCCTTTGCGGCTGCTAATGCGGTTTTTTGCTGTTCGATGTATTGGCGGACGATTTCGATAGGCGCTCCGCCACAATTTCCCGCAAAGCAAGACGGAGACCACAGCGCCCCGCCCCACGACTTTTTCCGAATGCGGGCGCATTCTGCCGGTTCATGCGACTTGAGACGCCGTTGAAGCTGTTCACCAGCGACGGCACGGAATCCTTGGGCGGGTAGTGCACCAGCAGGTGTACATGGCCGTCCGCACCGTCGAACTTCACCCGTTCGGATTCGAAGTCCAGACAGACACTGGCTAAGATGCTGCGCATGTCGTTCAGTATCTCCGTGGTAAGCACATTGCGCCGGTGCTTGTGGTCAGGAAGACCACATGCACACGGATCAGAAAGACGCAATGGCGACCACGTCGAATGGCTTGACTCTCGCTTGTGGGCCACGCATACAATGGCCCGATGCAACGACTCCAGGCTTTCAAGTTCGAACTGACGCCTAATGGCGAGCAGCAGCGCAAGATGCGCCGCTTCGCTGGGGCATGCCGGTTCGTTTTCAACAAGGCGCTGGCGTTGCAGAAGGAGAACCACGAGGCGGGCGGCAAGTTCATCGGGTATGTGGCAATGGCAAAGCACTTGACGGCGTGGCGCAACGGCACGGAAACGCCCTGGCTCAAAGATGCTCCGGTGCATCCGCTCCAACACGCACTCAAGGATCTGGAGCGAGCGTACAAGAACTTCTTCGCCAAGCGTGCGGCGTTCCCGCGCTTCAAGAAGAAGGGGCACAGCGACAGCTTTCGCTATCCGGACTCGAAGCAGATCAAGCTCGATCAGGTCAACAACCGCGTCTTTCTGCCCAAGCTCGGCTGGCTTCGTTATCGCAACAGCCGGGATGTGTTGGGCGAAGTGCGTAATGCCACCGTGTCGCGAAACGCGGGCAAATGGTTCGTGTCGATCCAGACCGGGCGTGAAGTCGCGCAGCCGGCGCCGCAGGCCACTAGTGCGATCGGCATCGACCTGGGCATCGCACGGTTTGCCACCCTGAGCGACGGCAGCTTTCTCGCGCCGCTCAACAGCTTCAAGCGGCACGAGGATCGGCTGCGCAAAGCGCAGCAGGCAATGAGCCGCAAGTCGAAGTTCAGCAGCAACTGGAAGAAGGCGAAAGCCCGTGTCCAGCGTATTCATTCCCGCATCGGCAATGCCCGCCGTGACTACCTGCACAAAGCCACGACCACGATCAGCCAAAACCACGCGATGGTGTGCATCGAGGACTTGCAGGTACGAAA
>NZ_CABVLY010000010.1 GCF_902498995.1 Burkholderia anthina | reverse complement strand
GGATCAGTTCGCGTCCATCAAGCGCCCACACTTATCGGCTGTTAATTTTTAAAGAGCGTGACTGCGAGAAATCTTTCTTTCTCAGCAGCGCTGCGTTTTCAGCAGCAGAGAAGCGAGATTATGAACCGCTTTTTTCAGATCGTCAACAACATTTTTAACTGCTTCGTCGCGACGGCTGGGGGTTCCACTCCGTGTGCGCCAAGGCTCGACAGCAACCTCGACCGCACCGCTTCCCTTCCTTCTTCCCCCGCGCTGCGTTTCCGTTAGCGCGAAAGAGGCGTGATTCTAAGCACCCGCCCCCATCTCCGCAAGCCCCTTTGTGAAAATATTTTGAAAAAGCCTCCGTGCGCTGCCGCGCACGGAGGCTTTGGGATCTCGGCATCGAGGGATTGCACCGGCGACGGCTACCTGCCGCTCACCGGGCACCGTCCCGCGGCTGCAGGATCAGCGGTTCTTGAATGCCGGCTTGCGCTTCTCGACGAATGCCGCCATCCCTTCCTTCTGATCTTCCGTCGCAAACAGCGAATGGAACAACCGCCGCTCGAAATGGACGCCTTCGGCCAGCGTCGTTTCGTACGCGCGGTTCACCGACTCCTTGACCATCATGACCGCCGGCAGCGAAAACTCGGCGATCGTCGTCGCCGCAGCAATCGCCTCGTCGAGCAGCTTGTCGGCCGGCAGCACACGCGATACGAGCCCCGCGCGCTCTGCCTCGGCTGCGTCCATGAAGCGCGCGGTCAGACACATGTCCATTGCCTTCGCCTTCGACACCGCACGCGGCAGGCGCTGTGTACCGCCCGCACCCGGCATCACGCCCAGCTTGATCTCGGGCTGACCGAACTTGGCGGTATCCGCCGCAAAGATGATGTCGCACATCATCGCGAGCTCGCAGCCACCGCCGAGCGCGAAGCCCGACACGGCAGCAATGATCGGTTTGCGGATCTCACGGACAGTCTCCCAGTTGCGGGTAATGTAGTCGCCGCGGTAAACATCCATATAGGAATAGGTCGCCATCATGCCGATGTCGGCGCCGGCTGCGAATGCCTTCTCACTCCCCGTCACGACGATCGCACCGATACCCTCGTCCGCATCGAACGCCTTCAGCGCGGCGCCCAACTCATCCATCAGCGCATCGTTCAGCGCATTCAACGCCTTCGGACGATTCAGCGTGACCAGCCCGACTCGCCCCCGGGTCTCCACCAGGATGTTCTCGTAAGACATCTATTCCTCCTCGATCAATGAAATGAGAAACGCCTCGCACATGCGAATAGTTTGATGCTACCATTCTCCGACCAACCGGTCGGTTAATTAATCGAACCAATTCCTCTCAACGTCCATCAGGCCGCCGTCATGACCCATGCACTGTTCACGAAGCACGAAGACACGCTGAAACACGCCCTCGCCGCCATCGAGAGCCGCGGGTACTGGAGCCCGTTCGCCGAAATGCCGAGTCCCAAAGTGTACGGGGAAAGCGCCAACGCCGATGGTGAGGCCGCATTCAAAGCGCACCTCGACAACACGTTCGCGCTCGACCAGCCGGCGTCCGGCGAGACGGTCGGCGCGGAGCAGTCGCCGTACGGGATCGCGCTGGGCATCCGCTATCCGAAATCGACGCCCGACGAACTCATTGCCGCGGCGGCGGCCGCTCAACGCGCGTGGCGCGAAGCCGGCCCTACGGCCTGGATCGGCGTCAGCCTCGAAATCCTCGCACGCCTGAATCGCGCGAGCTTCGAGATTGCCTATAGCGTGATGCACACCACCGGCCAGGCGTTCATGATGGCGTTCCAGGCCGGCGGCCCGCATGCACAGGACCGTGCGCTCGAAGCGGTGGCCTATGCATGGGACGAACTGCGCCGCATCCCGGCCGACGCACACTGGGAAAAGCCGCAAGGCAAGAACCCGCCGCTCGCGATGCACAAGCGCTATACGATCGTGCCGCGCGGCACCGGTCTCGTGCTCGGCTGCTGCACGTTCCCGACGTGGAACGGCTACCCCGGCCTGTTCGCCGACCTGGCGACCGGCAACACTGTGATCGTCAAACCGCATCCGGGCGCGATCCTGCCGCTCGCGATCACGGTCCGCATCGCGCGCGACGTACTGCGCGAAGCCGGTTTCGATCCGAACGTCGTCACGCTCCTCGCAACCGAGCCGAACGACGGCGCACTCGTGCAGGACCTCGCACTGCGCCCGGAAATCAAACTGATCGACTTCACGGGCAGCACGCAAAACGGCACGTGGCTCGAACGCAATGCCCATCAGGCGCAGGTCTATACGGAGAAGGCAGGCGTCAACCAGATCGTGATCGACTCGACCGACGACCTGAAGGCCGCGGCCAAGAACATCGCGTTCTCGCTCGCGCTGTACTCCGGTCAGATGTGCACGGCGCCGCAGAACATCTACGTACCGCGCGACGGCATCCGCACCGCGGATGGTCATGCAAGCTTCGACGAAGTCGCCCAGGCAATCGCCGTCTCCGTGCAAAAGCTCACTGGCGACCCGGCGCGCTCGGTCGAACTGATCGGCGCGATCCAGAACGACGGCGTGACCGCGCGCATCGACGACGCCCGCAAGCTCGGCCGTGTGCTCGCCGACAGCCTGGCGCTTCAGCACCCCGCCTTCCCTGACGCCCGCGTGCGCACACCGCTCGTGCTGCAGCTCGACGTGGCCGACCGCACACAATTCACGCAGGAGTGGTTCGGCCCGATTTCGTTCGTGATCGCGACCGACTCGACCGCACAGTCGCTCGATCTCGCCGGTGAGATCGCCGCCGAGCACGGCGCGCTGACGCTCTCCGTCTACAGCACCGACGACAGGATCCTCGACGCTGCGCACGATGCGGCGGTGCGCGGCGGCGTCGCGCTGTCGATCAACCTGACGGGCGGTGTGTTCGTGAACCAGTCGGCCGCGTTCTCCGACTTCCACGGCACCGGCGCGAACCCGGCCGCCAACGCGGCGCTAGCCGATCCGGCCTTCGTCGCCAACCGGTTCCGCGTGGTTCAAAGCCGCGTCCATGTTGCGCCGAAGGCAGCACCCGCGGAAGCCGGCCAAACGGCATAACCCGAATGGCCGACGTGCAAACGCCGCCACGTTCTCTACCATGAACGAATCCGCCAACCGGCGGGTTCGTTGCCCATCGATACGCCCATGACTGACGCCTACATCTGCGACGCGATTCGCACCCCCATCGGCCGCTACGGCGGCGCCCTGAAAGACGTTCGAGCCGACGACCTCGGCGCAGTGCCGCTCAAGGCGCTGATCGAACGCAACAGCAACGTCGACTGGTCGGCGATCGACGACGTGATCTACGGCTGCGCGAACCAGGCCGGCGAGGACAACCGCAACGTCGCGCGCATGTCCGCACTGCTCGCGGGCCTGCCGACTGCCGTGCCCGGCACGACGCTGAACCGCCTGTGCGGCTCGGGCATGGATGCAGTCGGCACGGCCGCGCGCGCGATCAAGGCGGGCGAGGCACGCCTGATGATCGCGGGCGGTGTCGAAAGCATGACGCGCGCACCGTTCGTGATGGGCAAGGCCGCGAGCGCGTTCGCGCGCCAGGCCGCCATTTTCGACACGACAATCGGCTGGCGCTTCATCAATCCGCTGATGAAACAGCAATACGGCGTCGACTCGATGCCCGAAACGGCCGAAAACGTCGCGGTCGACTACAACATCAGCCGCGCCGACCAGGATCTGTTCGCGCTGCGCAGTCAGCAGAAGGCCGCCCGCGCTCAACAGGACGGCACGCTCGCCGCAGAAATCGTGCCGGTCACGATTGCGCAGAAGAAAGGTGACGCGCTCGTCGTGTCCGTCGACGAGCATCCGCGCGAAACGTCGCTCGAAGCGCTCGCGAAGCTGAAAGGCGTCGTGCGCCCGGACGGCTCGGTGACGGCCGGCAATGCGTCGGGTGTCAACGACGGTGCGTGCGCGCTGCTCCTCGCCAACGCGGAAGCCGCCGACCAGTACGGGCTGCGCCGCCGCGCACGCGTCGTCGGCATGGCGACCGCCGGTGTCGAGCCGCGCGTGATGGGCATCGGCCCCGCGCCGGCCACGCAGAAACTGCTGCGCCAGCTCGGCATGACGATCGACCAGTTCGACGTGATCGAGCTGAACGAAGCATTCGCGTCGCAAGGTCTCGCAGTACTGCGCATGCTCGGCGTCGCCGACGACGATCCGCGCGTGAACCCGAACGGCGGTGCGATCGCGCTGGGCCATCCGCTCGGCGCATCGGGCGCCCGGCTCGTGACCACGGCGCTTCACCAGCTCGAGCGTACGGGCGGCCGTTTTGCGCTCTGTACGATGTGTATCGGCGTCGGCCAGGGTATCGCGATCGCGATCGAACGCGTGTAACCGTCGCGCCGCACGCCTATAACGAAGTCATGAAGGAGACACTGCATGTCATATCAGGCGATCCAGCTGGATATCGATCAGGTTGCCCGCGTGGCCACGATCACGCTCAACCGTCCGGACAAGCTGAACAGCTTCACGCGGGCGATGCACCGCGAACTGCAGTCGGCACTCGATGACGTCGAAGCAACCGGCGCGCGCGCGCTGATCCTGACAGGTGCGGGGCGCGGCTTCTGCGCGGGCCAGGATCTGGCCGACCTCGACTTCACGCCGGGAGCCGCCACCGACCTCGGTACGTTGATCGAAGAGCACTTCAATCCGCTGATCCGCCGCCTGCAGCGCATGCCAATTCCGGTGATCGCCGCGGTCAACGGCACGGCGGCCGGCGCCGGCGCGAATCTCGCGCTCGCATGCGATCTCGTGTTCGCCGCGCGCTCGAGCAGCTTCATCCAGGCCTTCGTCAAGATCGGGCTCGTGCCCGATTCGGGCGGCACGTGGTTCCTGCCGCAACGCGTCGGCATGGCGCGCGCACTCGGGCTTGCCCTCACCGGCGACAAGCTCGGCGCCGAACAGGCCGAGCAATGGGGCTTGATCTGGCGCGCGGTCGACGACGACGCGCTCGTCGCGTCGGCCCGTCAGGTCGCGACTCAGCTCGCGCAGCAGCCGACGCTCGCGATTGCATCGATCAAGCAGTCGATGCGCGACAGTGTCACGAACACGCTCGACCAGCAGCTCGACCTGGAACGCGACCTGCAGCGCAAGCTCGGCCAGTCGCACGACTACGCGGAAGGCGTCCAGGCGTTCATCGAGAAGCGTGCACCGCGCTTCGAGGGGCGTTGACATGACAACCACCACCGACACGCTCGACCCTGATTCGCTCGCCCGCGCCACGGCGCAGGCCATGTACAACGCGGACGCCTGCAGCCGCGCTTTCGGGATGGAAATCGCCGAAGTGCGCGCCGGGTACGCACGCCTGCAGATGCGAGTGCGACCGGAGTTCCTGAACGGACATCAGACCTGCCACGGCGGCATCATCTTCACGCTCGCCGATTCGACGTTCGCGTTCGCATGCAATTCGTACAACCTGAATACGGTTGCGGCCGGCTGTTCGATCGAATACCTGCGCCCCGTACACGGCAACGACTTGCTGACGGCCGAGGCGATCGAGCAAACGCGCAGCGGCCGGCACGGGATCTACGACATCCGCGTCACGAACCAGGCCGGCGAAACCGTCGCGATGTTTCGCGGCAAATCGGCCCAGATCAAGGGCACGGTCCTTCCGGAAGATCGCTGACATCCACGGCTCGCTCATAACAAACACTGGAGACACGCATGACAACCCCGCTACCGCTCGAGCCGATCGAGACCGCCTCACGCGACGAGCTGACCGCGCTGCAGCTCGAGCGCCTGAAGTGGTCGCTCCGGCATGCGTATGAGCATTCCCCCGTCTATCGCCGCAAATTCGACGAAGCGGGCGTGCACCCCGACGACCTGAAGACGCTCTCCGACCTGTCGCGCTTCCCGTTCACGACCAAGAGCGACCTGCGCGACAGCTATCCGTTCGGGATGTTCGCGGTGCCGCAAGACCAGATCTCGCGCATTCACGCGTCGTCGGGCACGACCGGCAAGCCGACCGTCGTCGGCTATACGGCGCGCGACATCGACACGTGGGCGAATCTCGTCGCGCGCTCGATCCGCGCGGCCGGCGCGCGCCCCGGCGACAAGGTCCACGTCAGCTACGGTTATGGGCTGTTCACCGGCGGGCTCGGCGCCCACTACGGCGCCGAACGCGCAGGGTTGACCGTCATTCCGTTCGGCGGCGGTCAGACCGAGAAGCAGGTGCAACTGATCCAGGATTTCCGCCCCGACATCATCATGGTGACGCCGAGCTACATGCTGTCGATCGCCGACGAGATCGAGCGGCAGGGCCTCGATCCCGCGCAAAGCTCGCTGCGCATCGGCATTTTCGGTGCGGAGCCGTGGACGAACGACATGCGCGTCGCGATCGAGCAGCGGATGGGAATCGACGCGGTCGACATCTATGGGCTGTCCGAAGTGATGGGCCCCGGCGTCGCGTCGGAATGCGTCGAGACCAAGGATGGCCCGACCATCTGGGAAGACTACTTCTACCCGGAAATCATCGACCCCGAAACCGGCGAAGTGCTTCCGGACGGCGAACTCGGCGAACTGGTCTTCACGTCGCTGACCAAGGAAGCGCTGCCGATCATCCGCTACCGCACCCGCGACCTGACGCGGCTGCTGCCCGGCACCGCGCGCACGATGCGCCGGATGGAAAAGATCACCGGCCGCTCGGACGACATGATGATCGTGCGGGGGGTCAACGTCTTCCCGACGCAGATCGAAGAGCAACTGCTGAAGCAGCGCGCACTCGCCCCGCACTATCAGATCGTACTGACGAAGGAAGGCCCGCTCGACGTGCTGACGCTCAACGTCGAGCCGTGCCCCGAAACGGCCCCGGACACGGGGGCGATCGACGCGGCCAGGCGGGCGCTCGCGCACGACATCAAGTCGCTGATCGGCGTGACGGCCGTGATCAACGTGCTGCCCGTCAACGGGATCGAGCGCTCGGTCGGCAAGGCGCGTCGCGTCGTCGACAAGCGCAAGGTCTGACGCACGCCGCAGCACGCCGATCGCACGGCGCAACATCCCGCGCCCCAAGAAAAACAGCCCGATCGGCCTAGCCGATCGGGCTGTTTCATTTTGACGTGCCGGCCATACGTCGTATCGGCCAGCACCACCGCGCATCACGAGTTCGGGAACAGCAGCCACATCCGGCCGATCTGCTTCATCCGCCCGGCCAGATCGCCTGCGTCGTCGCCGAGCCCCCAGAAATAGTCGGCCCGTACGCCGCCCTTGATCGCCGACCCCGTATCCTGCGCGAACACGAGCCGGTTCATCGGCGTATTCGTGAGCGGACGCGTGGTCTGCAGGAACACGGGCGTACCGAGCGGAATCGACGACGGATCGACCGCGATCGAGCGCTCGGGCGTGAGCGGCACGCCGAGCGCGCCGATCGGGCCGTCCGCGCCGCCGTGCGGCGCATCTTCCTTGGTCGGCATGTCGCGGAAGAACACGAATCGCGGATTGGTGTCGAGCAACGCGTCGACGCGGGTCGGGTTCGCCTTCGCCCAGGCCTTGATGCCCTGCATCGTCGCCTGCGCGGGCGTCAGCTCGCCGCGATCGAGCAACCACCTGCCGATCGAACGGTATGGCTGGTTGTTGGTGCCGCCAAAGCCGACCCGCATCACCGAGCCGTCGTCGAGCAGCACGCGCCCGGAACCCTGCACCTGCAGGAAGAACGCTTCGATCGGATCGTCGACCCACACGAGTTCGTTGCCGTTCAGGATGCCGGCGCGCTCGAGCTGCGCGCGAGGCGGCAGCGCGGCGCCGGCGCGATAACCGGCAGGCCAGCGATAGAGCGCGTACTGATACGGACCGCGACGCACGCGGGAACCGTGCAGCAACGGTTCGTAATAACCGGTCACGAGCCCGTCGAGCGTGCCGTCGGTATTCGCCAGTTGAAACGGCGTGAAATACGTTTCGAAGAAAGCGCGCGCACTGCCGACGTCGAGCTCGTCGAGGCGATCGACGGCCGCACAGGCGCGCTGCCACGCCGGCTGACGCGCGAGCCGCGCGCAGTTCTGCCGCAACGCGGCCGTAGCACCGATCAGCGAATCGTCCTGCCAGCCCGGCACCTGCTGCCAGGCAACCGGCGTGAGCCGCTTCGCAGCGATCTGCCCCGGCACGATCGCCGCGCCGGTCGGCGGCTTCAGCGCCGACGTCCGCGTCGGCGCGCCGCCACATGCGGCAAGCAGTACCGCCGCTGCGGCTGCCGCCATCCAGCCGGCCACCCGGGGCCCAAACCACATACAATGTCCGTTCTTGATGGAAACCGCCATGTCAGATTTTCTCGACCAATATCCGATGCTCATCTTCGCGCTCGAAGCTGTCGTAGCGCTTGCCCTGCTGATCTTCATCGTCGTGTGGACGTCGTCGGGCAGGAAGAAGCACGCCCGCAACAACGACCGCCAGCCGCGCTGATCCGCTCCCGCACGCTCAATGCAGCGTGCGCGGCATGTGCAGCGCGAACTCGTCGACCGGCGCGTCGAACCGCTCGCCGTCCTCCGCCACGCAGAAGTACGCGCCACGCATCGTGCCGACCGGCGTCGCGATCACGGCCCAACTCGTGTATTCGAACTGTTCGCCCGGCTGCAGCAGCGGCTGGTGCCCGACGACGCCGAGTCCTTTCACTTCCTGCACGTGGTTGTCGCTGTCCGTGATGATCCAGTGACGCGCGATCAGCTGCGCCGCGACCTGTCCGGTGTTTCGGATCGTCAGCGTGTACGCGAATGCGTATTGACGTCGATCGGGGTCGGATTGTTCCGGCAAGTAGCTGGTTTTCACCGAAACGGTGAATTGATACTGACTCATGGTGTTTCCGCTGTAGGTAACCGCCCGCGCCGACTCGAGCGGCGGAGCCGCGGGCGCGCCGCACTGGTTCGGCATTCTATGCGGAATCGGGCCGCAACCGCACGGCCTGTCGCCGCGCACCGGGTCGCCGGACGGTAGAATGGCGGTTTTGCGCCGCAGCGTCCCCGCTCCCCTGTCATGACTCAATTCCGCATCGCTCCCAGCATCCTGTCGGCCGACTTTGCACGGCTCGGCGAAGAAGTCCGCAACGTGGTCGCCGCCGGCGCCGACTGGATTCACTTCGACGTGATGGACAACCATTATGTGCCGAACCTCACGATCGGCCCGCTCGTCTGCGAGGCGATCCGCCCGCACGTGCAGGTGCCGATCGACGTGCACCTGATGGTGCGCCCGGTCGACCGGATCGTGCCCGATTTCGCGAAAGCCGGCGCGAACCTGATCAGCTTCCACCCGGAAGGCTCCGATCACATCGACCGTACGCTGTCGCTGATTCGCGATCACGGTTGCAAGGCCGGCCTCGTGTTCAATCCGGCCACGCCGCTGAACTACCTCGACCACGTGATGGACCGCCTTGACTTCGTGCTGCTGATGTCGGTGAACCCGGGCTTCGGCGGCCAGTCGTTCATTCCGGAAACGCTGAACAAGCTGCGCGAAGCACGCGCCCGCATCGACGCGTACACCGAGCGCACCGGCCGCGAGATCCTGCTCGAAGTGGACGGTGGCGTGAAGACCGACAACATCGCGGAAATCGCAGCGGCCGGCGCGGACACGTTCGTCGCCGGTTCGGCGATCTTCGGCAAGCCCGACTACCGCAAGGTGATCGACGAGATGCGCGCCGCGCTCGCCACCGTCGAGCGGAGCTGACGCCGTGACCGATTCCTCGCTGGCCGGTCACGCACCGGCCGAAGCCGACGGCCCGATCCGTTTCGCGACGCCGCGCATCGACGCGGCGCTGATCGACCTCGACGGCACGATGGTCGACACGGTCGACGATTTCACGGCCGGGCTGAACGGGATGCTCGCGCGGCTCGGCGCGCCGGCCACGTCGCGCGACGAGGTGATCGGCTACATCGGCAAGGGCTCCGAGCACCTGATCCAGAGCGTGCTGAAGCCGCGCTTCACGCCCGACGAAGCGCACGCGCGCTTCGACGACGCGTTCGCGGTCTACCAGACCGAATACGCGAAAATCAACGGCCGCCACACGCGCCTCTACCCCGAGGTTGCAGCCGGCCTCGACGCGTTGCGCGCGGCAGGCATCCGGCTCGCGTGCGTGACGAACAAGCCGCACCGCTTCGCAGTCGAGCTGCTCGAGCAATACGGGCTAATCGACCGTTTCGGCATCGTGCTCGGCGGCGACAGCGTCGCGCGCAAGAAGCCCGATCCGCTGCCGATGCTGACGGCATGCGATGCACTCGGCGTCGCGCCCGACGCGGCGGTCGCGATCGGCGACTCGGAAAACGATGCGCTGGCGGGCCGCGCGGCCGGCATGGCGACACTGACGGTGCCGTACGGCTACAACCACGGCAAAGCTATACAAACGATAAATTCGGATGGTATAGTCGATTCGTTGCTGGTCGCAGCCCGCGCGATCGCCGCGCACAACGCCGGCCGGCCAACCATCTGATTATTTCTTCCATCCGCATGTTTCTGAATAAAAAACGGAGTCTGAGCAGCATCGACCGGGGAGCCTGGCCCTGGCGTCGCTGGTCGCGCTAACCTCTTCGATGAGGTACGCTGAAGCACGTCTTTAGCGCCGTTTTTTATCTCGCTGCGCATCCGCGCGCCGACCGTCGCACCACCTCGAGTTCTACCGCGTCCGAACGCTTGCGTTCAGGATCGGCCGCAGGCTCGCGACGTTCACGCCCGGAGTGCCGGCCGGCAACAGGCACTTCTCGATCGACCGCCCTTTCGCCGACGGCAGCCCGCGCAGCGTCAAGTGATCCCTGGCGCACTCCGCCGCTCGTCCCGAACAGGACCGGAACATGACCGAACTCGAATTCCAATCGCTTGCGAACGAAGGCTACAACCGCATCCCGCTGATCGCGGAAGCGCTCGCCGACCTCGAAACGCCGCTGTCCCTCTACCTGAAGCTGGCCCAGCCCGAACGCGCGGGCGCCAACTCGTTCCTGCTCGAATCGGTGGTCGGCGGCGAACGCTTCGGCCGCTATTCGTTCATCGGCCTGCCCGCACGCACGCTCCTGCGCACCCGCAACGGCATGTCCGAGGTGGTGCGCGACGGTCAGGTCGTGGAAACCCACGACGGCGATCCGTTCGAATTCATCGAGTCGTTCCAGGCGCGCTTCAAGGTCGCGCAGCGCCCTGGCCTGCCGCGCTTCTGCGGCGGCCTCGCCGGCTATTTCGGCTACGACGCGGTGCGCTACATCGAGAAGAAGCTCGCGAACACCGCGCCGCGCGACGATCTCGGCCTGCCCGACATCCAGCTGCTGCTGACCGAGGAAGTCGCGGTGATCGACAACCTCGCCGGCAAGCTCTATCTGATCATCTACGCAGACCCGGCCCAGCCTGAAGCCTATACGAAGGCGAAGCAGCGCCTGCGCGAGCTCAAGCAGCGCCTGCGCACGACCGTGCAGCCGCCCGTGACGTCGGCGAGCGTGCGCACCGAGACGTTCCGCGAGTTCAAGAAGGAAGATTATCTGGCCGCCGTGCGCCAGGCGAAGGAATACGTCGCGGCCGGCGAGCTGATGCAGATCCAGGTCGGCCAGCGACTGACGAAACCGTACCGCGACAATCCGCTGTCGCTGTATCGCGCGCTGCGTTCGCTGAACCCGTCGCCGTACATGTACTACTACAACTTCGGCGACTTCCACGTGGTCGGCGCATCGCCGGAAATCCTGGTGCGCCAGGAAAAACGCGGCGACGACCAGATCGTCACGATCCGTCCGCTCGCCGGCACGCGTCCGCGCGGCAACACGCCCGAGCGCGATGCGGAACTCGCGACCGAGCTGCTCAACGATCCGAAGGAAATCGCCGAACACGTGATGCTGATCGACCTCGCGCGCAACGACGTCGGCCGCATCGCCGAAATCGGTTCGGTGCAGGTGACCGACAAGATGGTGATCGAGAAGTACTCGCACGTGCAGCACATCGTCAGCTCGGTGGAAGGCAAGCTGAAGCCCGGCATGACGAACTACGACGTGCTGCGCGCGACGTTCCCGGCCGGCACGCTGTCCGGCGCGCCGAAGGTGCGCGCGATGGAGCTGATCGACGAGCTCGAACCGATCAAGCGCGGGCTGTACGGCGGCGCCGTCGGCTACCTGTCGTTCTCCGGCGAGATGGATCTCGCGATCGCGATCCGCACGGGCCTGATCCACAACGGCAACCTGTACGTGCAAGCGGCAGCCGGCGTCGTCGCCGACTCGGTGCCCGAATCCGAATGGCAAGAGACCGAGAACAAGGCGCGCGCGGTGCTGCGTGCGGCCGAACAGGTCCAGGACGGCCTCGATAGCGACTTCTGACGGAGACTGACCATGCTGCTCATGATCGACAACTACGACTCGTTCACCTACAACCTGGTCCAGTACTTCGGCGAACTGGGCGAGGACGTGCATACGTACCGCAACGACGAAATCACGCTCGACGACATCGCGCGCCTGAATCCCGACACCCTCTGCCTGTCGCCTGGCCCGAGCAACCCGCAGCACGCGGGCATCACGCTCGACGTGCTGCGCGAATTCGCGGGCAAGAAGCCGATCCTCGGCGTCTGCCTCGGCCATCAGGCGATCGGCGAAGCATTCGGCGGCCGCGTCGTGCGCGCGAAGACCATCATGCACGGCAAGGTCAGCCGGATCGAAACGGATTGCCGTGGCGTGTTCGCGGATCTGCCGAAGCATTTCGACGTCACGCGCTATCACTCGCTCGCGATCGAACGCGAATCGCTGCCCGATTGCCTCGAGGTATCCGCGTGGACCGACGACGGCGAAATCATGGGTGTACGTCACAAGACGCTGCCGATCGAAGGCGTGCAGTTCCACCCGGAATCGATTCTCTCCGAGCACGGCCATGCGCTGCTCGAGAATTTCCTGAAGCAGCATCGCGCAGCGGCCCGTGCTGCCGCGCCGGCCGCCTGACGGGAGACGCACGATGACGATTACCCCGCAGGAAGCGCTGCAACGCACGATCGAACACCGCGAAATCTTCCACGACGAGATGCTGCACCTGATGCGGCTCATCATGCGCGGCGACATGTCGCCCGTGATGGCGGCCGCGATCATCACCGGGCTGCGCGTGAAGAAGGAAACGATCGGCGAGATCGCCGCCGCCGCGACCGTGATGCGCGAATTCGCGAATCACGTCGAAGTGCAGGACAACTCGAACTTCGTCGACATCGTCGGCACGGGCGGCGACGGCGCGCACACGTTCAACATCTCGACCGCGTCGATGTTCATCGCGGCGGCGGCCGGCGCGAAGGTCGCGAAGCACGGCAACCGCGGCGTGTCGAGCAAGTCCGGCAGCGCCGACGTGCTCGAAGCGCTCGGCGTGAACATCGACCTGCAGCCCGACCAGGTGGCCGCGTCGATCGCCGAAACCGGCATGGGCTTCATGTTCGCGCCGAACCATCATCCGGCGATGAAGAACATCGCGGCCGTGCGCCGCGAGCTCGGCGTGCGGACGATCTTCAACATCCTCGGCCCGCTGACCAATCCGGCCGGCGCCCCGAACCAGCTGATGGGCGTGTTCCACGCCGACCTCGTCGGCATCCAGGTGCGCGTGATGCAGCGTCTGGGCGCGCAGCACGTGCTCGTCGTGTACGGCAAGGACGGGATGGACGAAGTGTCGCTCGGCGCCGCGACGCTCGTCGGCGAATTGCGCGACGGCAAGGTGCACGAATACGAGATCCATCCGGAGGATTTCGGCCTGCAGATGGTGTCGAACCGTACGCTGAAGGTCGAAAATGCCGAGGAATCGCGCACGATGCTGCTCGGCGCGCTGGGCAACCAGCCGGGCGTCGCACGCGAGATCGTCACGCTGAACGCGGGCACCGCGCTCTATGCGGCCAATATCGCGGAATCGATCGCGGACGGCATCCAGCTCGCCCGCGAAGCGATCGCGAGCGGCAAGGCACGCGCGAAGGTCGACGAACTCGTGCGCTTCACGCAGCAGTTCAAGCGCTGACTCCCCTTACGAATCAAGCAGGAATCCACATGAGCGACATTCTCGACCGAATCATCGCCGTCAAGCGCGAAGAAGTCGCGGCGGCCATGCGCAGCACGCCGCTCGAGGCACTGAAACTGGAAGCCTCCGCGCGCGACCTGCGCGACTTCGTCGGCGCCCTGCGCGCGAAGAACGCGGCCGGCAACGCGGCGGTGATCGCGGAAGTCAAGAAGGCGAGCCCGTCGAAAGGCGTGCTGCGCGAGCATTTCGTGCCGGCCGACATCGCACGCTCGTATGCGGCCCACGGCGCCGCGTGCCTGTCGGTGCTGACCGACGAACAGTTCTTCCAGGGCAGCGTCCGCTATCTGCAGGAAGCACGTGCGGCCTGCACGCTGCCGGTGCTGCGCAAGGACTTCATCGTCGATGCATACCAGATCCTCGAAGCGCGCGCGATGGGCGCCGACGCGATCCTGCTGATCGCGGCCGCGCTCGACACGCCGCTGATGCAGGAACTCGAGGCGTATGCGCACTCGCTCGGCCTCGCGGTGCTCGTGGAAGTACACGATCGCAACGAAATGGAACAGGCGCTGACACTGAAGACGCCGCTGCTGGGCATCAACAACCGCAACCTGCGCACGTTCGAGACGACGATCCAGACCACGCTCGACATGCTCGACATGATTCCGGCAGACCGGATGGTCGTGACCGAGTCGGGCATCCTGTCGCGCATCGACGTCGACACGATGCGCGCGGCGAACGTCAATGCGTTCCTCGTCGGCGAAGCGTTCATGCGCGCCGAGCAGCCGGGCGAAGAGCTCGCACGGATGTTCTTCTGATGGCGATCGAAAGGGAAATCAAGCTCGCGCTGCCGGCCGGCCAGGCCGACGCGGCACGACGCTTTTTCGAGACGCTGACCGGCGAACAGGGCGACGTCATCGCACTCGCGAACGTCTACTACGACACGCCCGATCTCGCGCTCGCCCGTTCGAAGAGCGCGGTGCGCGTGCGCCGCACGCCGCACGGGTGGCTGCAGACGTTCAAGACCGTCGGCAGCGCGCAAGCCGGTCTGCATCGTCGCCATGAATGGGAGCTGCCGGTCGCCGGCGACGCGCTCGAAATCGACGCGCTCGTCGCCGCGTGCGACGTGCCGGAGGCCGCCATCGCGCTGCGCGACGCGGCGACCGCGCTGCACGCGCTGTTCCGGACGGATTTTTCGCGTACGCTGTGGCGTATCGCAATCGCCGGCGCAACCGTCGAAGCCGCGGTGGACGTCGGCGAGATCGTCGTCCAGGCGGGCAACGACACGCGCCGCGAACCGATCAGTGAAATCGAACTCGAACTGATCGACGGCCCGGAAGCGGCGCTCGCGACGCTCGCCGCCGAACTGCAGCAAGCGCTGCCGGGCCTCGCCCCCGAAAACATCAGCAAGGCGCAGCGCGGCTACCGGCTGCGCGCGCAATAAACACGCATCACGCATGGCAACCCGCAAGACTCTCCGCACGCCGCAGCAGGCGTCGCTGTTCGACGATCCCGTGCCGGAAACGGCGCGCGACGATGTTCCCGCTCCGGCGTCCGAACCGCCGTCAACCGCGCGCAAGCCGGCGAAAAAATCCGCGGCAGCCGCCCCGGCTCCCGCTGCGCATCCGGCCGCCGCGGACGTCCCGCACCTCGCCGCCCAATTCGACGCGCTGCCGGCCGTCTGGCGCGACGTGCTGAAACCCTTCACCGACAGCGACGCATACGCGCCGCTGTGCCGCTTCGTCGACGACGAGCGCGCGGCCGGCAAGACGGTCTACCCGACCGACGTGTTCCGCGCGCTGCGCCTGACGAGCCCGGACGACGTAAAGATCGTGATCCTCGGCCAGGACCCGTACCACGGCGACGACCGCGGCACGCCGCAAGCGCATGGCCTTGCGTTCTCGGTGCCGCCGGCGGTTCGCACGCCGCCGTCACTGCGCAACATCTTCAAGGAAATCGCCGCGAATTTCGGTCACGACACGCCGCGTCACGGCTGTCTCGACACCTGGGCGCGCCAAGGTGTGCTGCTGCTCAACACCGTGCTGACGGTCGAGCGCGGCGCGGCCGCGAGCCACGCGAAGCGCGGCTGGGAGCAATGCACCGACACGCTGATCCGCGAACTCGCCGGCCGTCATCGCGGGCTCGTGTTCATGCTGTGGGGTGCGCATGCGCAGGCGAAACGCGCGCTGTTCGATGCGAGCGCGCATTGCGTGCTCGAGGCGCCGCATCCGTCACCGCTGTCCGCGCACCGCGGTTTCCTCGGATGCCGCCACTTCGCGCTTGCGAACGACTATCTCGTCGAAGCCGGCCGCCCGCCGATCGACTGGCGCCTGCCGGAAGTGGCCGAAACGCTCGCGTAACAGCCTCCCCGCTTTTCCGCATTCAGCATTCGGCTTTCGCCGCACCACGCAAAAACGCCGCGCCCCTTTCGGAGCGCGGCGTTTTTTTCAACCGGGCGACTCAACGGGTGCGACGCACCCGCATCGACCTTACGCTGCAGCGATGGCTTCGCGTGCGCTGGCAAGCGCGGCGCTCTGCGCATCCGGCCCGAGGTTCAGACCTTCTGCGTGGATGAAGTTCACGTCGGTCAGGCCGATGAAGCCGAGGAACGAGCGCAGGTACGGCGTCTGGCTGTCGTTCGGCGTACCCAGGTACTTGCCGCCGCGAGCCGTCACCACATGAACCTTCTTGCCCTTGATCAGGCCTTCCGGACCGTTCTCGGTGTAGCGGAACGTGACACCGGCACGTGCGATCCAGTCGAAATACGTCTTCAGCTGCGACGACACGCCGAAGTTGTACATCGGTGCGCCGATCACGATGATGTCGGCAGCTTGCAGTTCGGCGATCAGCGCATCGCTCTTCGCGACGATCGCATTCTGTTCCGCGCTACGCTGGTCGGCCGGCGTGAAGAACGCGCCGAGCACCGATTCGTCGAGGTGCGGCAGCGCGTCGGTCAGCAGGTCGCGAACCACGACCTTCGAACCGGGGTTCGATTGTTGCAGCTTTGCCGTCAGTTCGTTGGACAGCAGCGTGGACTGCGCACCTTGCGAGCGTGCGGCGGAATTGATTTGCAGAATGGTCGTCATGTCAGGCTCCAGTTAGGTTGCGCTTCGGTAGCGCGAGTGACGCCATTGTGCGTGGCCGCATGGTCGCGAAAAAGCGGGTTACGGGCGACGGATTGTTGCAGCAGCAGAACAATCCATGATCGCGCCCCAAACCCGCTCTTGCGCGTTCAGCCCTTCAGCCAGGCTTCCCGGGCCTTGTGCGAGGCGGCCGGCTTCGCGGCCGCCGTCAGCCGGTAGCGCGTGACTTCCGGCCCGTCCAGTTTCAGTTTCGCGGTCCGCAGCTCGTCGCGGCGGAATGCGTGGACCTCGACCTTGTCGCCTGGCCGGTAGCGCGCAAGCAGCATGTCGAGGTTCGAGCCGGTGACCCGCAGCCCGTCGAGCGCGATCAGCGTATCGCCCGCCGACAGTCCGGCGCGATGCGCGGCACCGCTTTCGTAGACGGCCGCCAGCGCGCAGTCCGCGCCGCCGCGCAGGCGCGCGCCGATGGTCGGCTTCGCGGCTGCACCGTGCGCGAGTTCGGGCGTGAGCGTCACGCCGAACGGCGCGAGCAGTTCGCCGAGCGGCAGGTCGCGCGTGCCGTGCACGGCGTCGGCGAACAGGCGGCCGAGCGTGACGCCCGTCGCTTCCTCGATCAGCGTCTCGACTTCGTTTTCCTCGACGCCCGCCTGCTTGCCGCGATAGAAATCGCGGCCGTAGCGTTGCCACAGCAGACGCATCACGTCGTCGAGCGACTTGCGGTTGCGGGTCTGCGCGCGAATCGCGAGATCGAACGCGAGCGCGACCAGCGAACCCTTCGTGTAGTAGCTGACGATCGCATTGGTCGCGTTTTCGTCCTGGCGGTAGTACTTGATCCACGCGTCGAACGAGCTGTCCGCCACACTCTGCTTCAGGCGCCCGGTACCACGCAACACGCCGCCGACCGTACGGCCGAGCGCCGCGAAATATTCGTCCTGCGACATCAGCCCGCTGCGCACGAGCATCAGGTCGTCGTAATACGACGTGAAGCCCTCGAACAGCCACAGCAGCGACGTGTAGTTTTCCCGTGCGAGGTCATACGGCACGAACGCGGCCGGCTTGATGCGCTTCACGTTCCACGTATGGAAGTACTCATGGCTGCAGAGGCCGAGATACGTGCGGTAGCCTTCCGTCGTGTCGGGCCGCCCCTTCACCGGCAGATCGGTGCGATTGCAGATCAGCGCGGTCGATGCGCGATGCTCGAGGCCGCCGTAACCGTCGCTGACCGCGAGCGTCATGAACACGTAGCGCTCCATCGGCGCTTTCTTCGATTTCGGCTCGAACAGTGCGATCTGCGCTTCGCACACGCGCTTCAGGTCGGTGCGCAGCCGCTCCATGTCGAGTTGCGTCACGCGCCCGGCGATCACGATGTCGTGCGGCACGCCGTGTGCATCGAACGTCGCCAGCGCGAATTCGCCGATCGTCACCGGATGGTCGGTGAGTTCGTCGTAGTTCGATGCGCGATACGCGCCGAAACCGTAGCGTTTGGTGCTGCGCGCCTCGGGCAACGAAGTGCCGACGCGCCACGTGCGGAACGCCGGGCCGGCCGGCTTCGCGATGTCGACTTCGCACGGCGCATCCTCGCGGCCGGCGACACTCAGGAACACGGCCGTCGCGTTGAAGAAGCCGCCCGATTCGTCGAGATAGGCGGAGCGCACCGACAGATCCCACGCGTACACGTCGTAGCGCAGCGTCAGCGCGCCGTTCACCGGCGCGGCCTGCCACGTGTTCTTGTCGGTCTTCGCGATGCGCACCTTGCGGCCCGCGTCGTTGAACGCGGCGAGCGTCACGATGTTGCGCGCGAACTCGCGCACGAGATAGCTGCCCGGAATCCACACCGGTAGCGAGAAGCGCTGGCCCTCGGGATCGGGATCGGCGACCGTCACCGACACTTCGAACAGGTGCGCGGCAAGATCTTTCGGGACAATCGAATAGCGGATCGGCTGGGTCATCGTGGCAATCGTCGAAAATCGAACGGAATACGGCGGCGGAAACGAAAAGAGGCGCCGGCAGGTACCGCGGGCGCCCCTCGCTGGCCGGGTCATGCGGCCCGGTTTGTCGGTCGGTTACTTGCTCGACGCGAGCGCCTGGTTGAGCTGCTCGGCCGACACCGCGCCCGGCAGGCGGCGGCCGTCGGGCAGGAAAATCGTCGGTGTGCCCGTGACGTTCATCCCGCGGCCGAGCGCGAGGTTCTTGTCGAGCGCGCTGGTATCGCAGGTGCCGGCACCGGACGGCGTGCGATGGTCGAGCATCCAGCTCTGCCAGGTTTTCGCGCGATCGGTCGCGCACCAGATCGCCTTCGACTTCACGGTCGAATCCGGCGACAGCACCGGATACAGGAACGTGTAGACGGTCACGTTGTCGATCGACTGCAGCGTCGTCTCGAGCCGCTTGCAGTACGGGCAGTTCGGATCGGAGAACACCGCGATCTTGCGCGCGCCGTTGCCCTTGACGACCTTGATCGCGTTCGCGAACGGCAGGCTCGTGAAGTCGATCTTGTTGAGATCGGACAGGCGCGCATCGGTCAGGTTCTTGTGCGTCTTGGTGTCGACGAGATCGCCGAGCAGCACGTAGTCGCCGGCTGCGTCGCTATAGATGATTTGCGAGCCGAGGTTCACTTCATACAGCCCCGCGACCGGCGATTTCGACACGCTCTTGATCGGCGCGTCGCTGCCCAGACGCGCTTGCAGCGTCGCTTTCAGCTTGTCGGTGGTTTGGTCGGCTTGCGCGGTGCAGCCAAGCGTCGCCATCGTGACGGCCAGCGCCAGCGACGCGATGCGGATCGTTTTTTTCATCCAGTTGTTCCTTCAGCTCAATCGGAGTGCACGGCACAGTGTACGCCGTAACGGAACCCTGTCCGACCGGCAACGTGCGCGAAGGTTCGCTCAACCGAGCGCGGCCGACACGAGCCAGCGCTTCACGAGCGGTTGCGCGCCGACGAACGCCATGCCGGCGTTGCGCACCGCCTTCGCGAACGAACCCGGCACCGCGAACAGCCGCTGCAGCCCGTCGGTCGCGACCATCAGCGCGCGGATGTCCTCGCGGCGCGAACGCTCGTAACGGCGCAGCAGCACGGTATCGCCGAGGTTGCGAAAGCTTTCCTTGTTCGCGATCGCGTCGGCGAGCGCCGCGACGTCGCGCAGCCCCAGGTTCATCCCTTGCCCGGCGAGCGGGTGGATCAGGTGCGCGGCATCGCCGACGAGCGCGACGCGCGGGGCGATCAGCTTGTCGACGGTCTGCAGCGCGAGCGGGAAGCCGGCGGCCGGCGTCACGCATTCGAGCGTGCCGACCTGGCCGTGCGACACGCGCTCGACTTCGGCGGCGAGTTGCGCGGGATCGAGCGCGAGCAGTTCATCCGCATGTGCGGTGTGCGCGGACCACACGAGCGATACATGGCCGTCCGGCAGCGGCAGCAGCGCGATGATCTCGCCTTCATGAAACCACTGGTAGGCCGTCTCGCGGTGCGGCAGCGATGCCTTGAAGTTCGCGACGATGCCCGTCTGCCGATAATCGCGCCGCTCGATCCTGGCCCCCATTTGGGAACGCACCCACGAATGCGCACCGTCCGCGCCGACCACGAGGTCCGCTTCGAGCACGTGCCCCGACGACAGCGTGAGCATGGCCGAGTCGTCGCGCACGTCGAAGCCCTGCGCACGCGCATCGAACCACGTGAGGTTCGGCTGGAACCGCAGCGCGGCGTCGAGCGACGTCTCGATCAGCGATGATTCGGCGATCCACGCGAGTTGCGGCACGGACGCCTGATACGCGGAGAAATGCAGTTCCGCATGCGCATCACCGTACACGCGCATGTCGTACACCGGCGCGAACCGGCCGTGGTCCAGCGCCTGCCAGACCCGCAGCCGTTCCAGCAATGCCTGCGAGCTGGACGACAGGGCGTAGATGCGTGTGTCGAACGCGAGATCGGCGGGGCGCGGCGCGGCCGGCTGTGCCAGCAACGCGGTCTTGTAGCCGGACTGGGTCAACGCGAGCGCGGCCGTCTTGCCGACGAGCCCGCCGCCGACCACGGCGACGTCGAAGATAGGGTGGGCAGTCATGGCGGGCATTATAGCTGCGGGGCCAATCCCTTACGCGGCCGGACTTTGCGGGAAATCAGCAGAATCGCGGGCGCGGCCGGCCACGCGGCGGCCCGTCGCATCGGCCGTTCGGATCGAGCCCGGAAACCGGTGCGCCGGCACGGTACAATAGCGCTTCTGAACGTCGGCCCGCCGCGCCCCAAGCGCTGGCCGTCCCTATTTTCCCGCGCCGCCGTGCCTTGTCCGGCCGCGCCGCCTCATCCGTTCGAAGGATTCCATGAGCCTCAAATGCGGCATCGTCGGCTTGCCCAACGTCGGCAAGTCCACCCTGTTCAATGCGCTGACCAAGGCCGGCATCGCCGCCGAGAACTACCCGTTCTGCACGATCGAGCCGAACGTCGGCATCGTCGAGGTGCCCGACACGCGCCTGAAGGCGCTGTCCGAAATCGTGAAGCCCGAGCGCGTCCTGCCGGCCGTCGTCGAATTCGTCGACATCGCGGGCCTCGTCGCGGGCGCGAGCAAGGGTGAGGGCCTCGGCAACCAGTTCCTCGCGAACATCCGTGAAACCGATGCGATCACGCACGTCGTGCGCTGCTTCGAGGACGACAACGTCATCCACGTCGCCGGCAAGGTCAGCCCGATCGACGACATCGAAGTGATCAACACCGAACTCGCGCTCGCCGACCTCGGCACCGTCGAGAAGGCGCTCACGCGCTACTCGAAGGCTGCGAAGTCGGGCAACGACAAGGAAGCGGTGAAGCTCGCCGCGGTGCTCGAGAGGGTGCGCGCGCACCTCGACCAGGGTAAGGCCGTGCGCGGCCTCGATCTGTCGGACGACGAGCAGGCGCTGCTCAAGCCGTTCTGCCTGATCACCGCGAAGCCGGCGATGTACGTCGCGAACGTGAAGGATGACGGCTTCGAGAACAACCCCCACCTCGACGTGGTGCGCAAGTACGCGGAAAGCGAGAATGCGCCGGTCGTCGCGGTATGCGCGGCCATCGAGGCGGAAATCGCCGATCTCGACGATGCGGACAAGGAGGCATTCCTCGCCGACATGGGCATGGAAGAGCCGGGCCTCGACCGCGTGATCCGTGCGGGCTTCAAGCTGCTCGGCCTGCAGACCTACTTCACCGCCGGCGTGAAGGAAGTGCGCGCATGGACGATCCACATCGGCGACACCGCACCGCAAGCCGCAGGCGTGATCCACACCGACTTCGAGCGCGGCTTCATTCGCGCGCAGACGATCGCGTTCGACGACTTCGTCACGTACAAGGGCGAACAGGGTGCAAAGGAAGCCGGCAAGATGCGCGCCGAAGGGAAGGAATACATCGTGCACGACGGGGATGTGATGAACTTCCTGTTCAACGTCTGATGCATCGACAGACACTGCTTCTCGCAGTGTCGCGGCAATCCGGAAAGGCCCGCTGAAGTAGCGGGCCTTTTTTCATTCCGCACTGGTTCATGAAGGTTTGCGGGAGGTGCCCGCGGACAATCTTTTCGTCATTTCCTTCGTCGCCTCCGTTGCACAGATCGCCTGTGCTGCAGGACGCATTGACCCGTCATCCCATGCGTTACGCGTCGATTTTTCGTATGATGCATCACGCGCTTTTTTCCAATTCGCGAGCTGCGCATCGAGCGCCTTCTTGCGCCGTGGCTGCTCGCTACGCAGCCAATGATTCCCGCCGCTCTCAACCGGCTTCTTGAGCATCTCAAACTGCTCATCGACGTCAAACGGTCCAAGCGCCAATGCGATCGGCCCGGCAAATCCTGTCCAGTTCATTATGCCGTTCGATATCTTTGGAAAAACCTTGACTGAACGGCATTCGCCTCCGGGGCTTTAGCGTGTCCGTCTCGCTACAGCAGATTCCGCAAGCTCGAATGCGATCAAGTTGCGCTTGTGGACTGCCATCTGTTCGATACCAAATTCATTCCATTGCGTAAATCGATACGCCCTCGGTACGATTGCGCGGATGGTATTTCGACCAGACAAACTGACTGAAATAGGTCTCCGCAACCTCCGTCCATGTCCGGAGCCCGTCGTCCTCCTGCAGCACATGCCTGGCGTTGACCAGCAACCAAGAAATCACCGCCTGGCTGTCACGGCATTTCGCACACTCCCCTGATGTACAACAGCGCGCCAGCGAAACAAAGTCGGCGCGATACGCGTTGAACTTGGGCAGTACTGGCCAACCAGAAGCGAGCCGATCCGCGTTCCGCGGATGATCCTCACTTACGCTCGGGCAACTCGCACCATCGAATACTCCCCAAGAGGTCGTCCCGCGCATCAGAGCGGCCAGATAATAGGGATGGCTTGCGATGGTTTCAGGGTATCTCTGCTTCAAATCGAGCAATACGTTCAACAGCCGCTCCTCGCCATGTTGGCGAAGCGGGCCGTCGACGTCGTATGGGCTGTAGTAATTGAACAGCAGCCGATTTCCGTTATCCCGAATCTTGCGTACCGTTTCCTCGATATACGCAAGACCGTCCATCGTCACTGCGTAGACGAAACCCGCCCGCTCGTCGTCCCGGTAGTTTGCCAGCGCCTTGTCAAATAAGCCCGTGAACCGCTTGCCGTTCGGACCGATCGCGCGTAACTCGTCGTCGAGCGGCCCACCACCAAATACAGAAATAGCGATGGTGATGTCTTCGAAGCCTTCATACGGGATTTTTCGAAGGCCATTCGTCGATACGGACACTTTCGGCATGTATTTCCGAAACATCCGTATCCGATCGAGATGCAATGCAGGCTCGCCACCAATCAATAACGGCGCGTTGATCCCACGCTCCGCCTCTTCCCTCACACGCTGCTCGAGACGAAGTGCATCGTTCAGTTCACGCGACGCCGTATCGAACTCGTTCTCGAAGAACCAGCAGCCCTTGCAGCGCAGGTTGCATTGATTCGTGAGGTGGTAAAGCGAAGCGCGCGTCTCCTTCGCCTCGTTTCTGACCGCCTTGAAACGTGCCTTCATGTCGATTGAATCATCCATCGTGGTCTCCTGATGCAAGGATGCGAGCCACACGTACTGTCAGCGCAGCAATCCTCTGGTGAGTTCCGGCCACAACGACGAATGCTCGCGGCGGAACATGCCGACGTGTCCGACTGCTCGACCATCGGAGTTTTCTGGATGGATCACGTGGACGCGACGCTCTGTTTTCGGCAACAGGCGCAGCCAGTCTTCGACATTGGCCGGCGTGGCGAGCGGGTCGTCAGCTGCGACCACAACGGTGACGGGCGCGGCAAACTCGTCGTAGTAGTGACGCATCACTCCTGCTCCGAATTCGTTTGCCACATATCCTGGTCGACGACACCACCGGGCCCATTGAAGTCCCACGTATGGCGGCAAGTCATCGCCCCAGCCAAGCACCCGGGCCGGAACGTAGCCGAGCAATCGCGCGGAAATCGGCACATACGCATTCGCAAGCACCAATGCCGCGAAACGCTGTGGCCAACGGATGTTGCCGATATATCCGGACGATGCGGAGACAGCGCACAAAGAACGAACCGATGCATGATTCGGCATTAAGCCAACTAGTTGCGCACCTGCGCTATGCCCGATCAAATGTGCGTCGCTCGCGCCGGTTTTTCCGAGGAGCCAATCAAGCGCCGCAGGCATATCGCGCTCCCCCCAGTCCTGTTTCCGCGCGCATGACTGTCGAACATGACGCGTATCGAGCGACTCACCGATTCCTCGATAGTCGAATACGAACGTCGAATAGCCGTCGTGACGTAGCCAATCCGCGAACGGGAAATAAAAAGATTGTCGAATCCCGGTGGCGGGACAGATGAGTACGGGGGAACGATTACCGTCAACTGCCGGGAAATACGTTCCGCTCAATTGGTATCCGTCGTGGGCAAAAAAGTCGATGCAGACGCGAGTTGTCGAGCACTGACTCATCATTTTGACTTCAACACAGTCGATGAACGCATCGGAGTATCGATCGCCCAATCTAACGAAAGGCACTTCCTGTTAATGCAGAGCATCAACAAAGGAATCCAAATCGATTTATCCATCGACTCACCTCGGTAGCCGGAGTAATCAATGTAGGAGCAAATCGTTGCCTATGAAATCAGACGAGTTCGAATATTGCGCGCCAATTGCGCCCGGTCCGTGTCTCTCGCGTTGACGTTTGCACATCTCCCGGCAATCGCATCCGCTAAAAAAGCCTGACCGACATAACTGAACCGCACCCCAAAGGTTGGATATCGATCCAACCTTTGGGGTGTTTTCCATGAGCAAGTACACGGAGCAGTTCAAGGTAGCCAGAGGAGTACGAGTCCGGTCAAACCGGGTCCCTGACATGGCGAAGCGCCATGGCGTCGACGAGGCGACGATCCGCAAGTCGTGGTGGCCTATCGGGTACACGGTCCGGCGGGTCTGAAGAAGAAGTACGAACACTACTGCAGCAACGCGTGCTCACGCAAAACATGTCGCGCACGGGGAATTGCCCGGATAACACCGCCATGGAGAGCTTCTTCGGCACGCTGAAATCCGAGTAGTTTTTCCATTCCGGATTGGTTCATGAAGGTTCGCGGGACGCGCCCGCGGACAATCTTTTCGTCATTTCCTTCGTCGCCTCCGTTGCACAGATCGCCCGTGCCGCAGGACGCATCGACCCGTCACCCCATGCGTTACGCGTCGATTTTTCGCATGATGCGTCGCGCGCCCTCTTCCACTTCGCGATCTGCGCGTCGAGCGCCTTCTTGCGCCGCGGCTGCTCGCCCGCCTGTTTATCGACGACGCGCTGCAATTCCCGCTCGGCGACAAGTTGATCGCGCCAAGCGCAGAAATTCATGCTCGTCTGATTCGAATAGCAGTCGCTGAGCAACGCATTGACCTCGCTTGCCGGCAAACCACTGCGTGCTGCTATCTCGTCGGCTGGCGTCGGACCGGCACATGCATTCATCGACACCAGCACGAACAAACCGATCATGGCCCGTCTCACTGTGCCCTCTGTTGTGGCTGAAACGGCGCCGATTCGAGCCGACGCCGATTGACAAGACCGTTCGAACGGACCGGTGCCAGGCGACGCCCGTTCTCGTCTCGCGGATGAATCCAGACGAGCTGAATCATGTGTGACACCACGCCAGCATCATCGCTCTGATTCGCCGAATGCAGCGCGGCCAGCGCGCCTGTATTACCGGCATTGTATGTATAGCTGACGAGTTCATCGAATTGCACCTGCGTCAATTGCCGAGTTGAGACATGTCGTCGCACGGCGGCCTCCGCCCGTCTGACACGGGCTGCGAGTTGCGCATTCACCTGCGTCGTCGTAACCGGCCTGCGCAATTCTTCCGGGGTGCACGGCCCGGTATGAGCAAGCGTCCCGACACCATAAGTGCAGTTGTTTGCCTGATCGTTGTAGTAGGCCATCACCGCGCTTTCCCGCCGACGCAGCTCGGCCCAGCCCGCTTCACTCAATCGCATGCTCTCATTCGCCATCTGTCACCCTCCCGGCACGACCGCTAATCGCGAGTCGACTTCATCATTCACTTCGGTTGTCGAAGCGAACAATGTATGAAGTTGCCGTTGCCTATGAAATCAGACGAGTTCGAATTTTGTGAGTCCAGATGTAGATGACGCGCCATGTTGCGAAACGGCCTGCATCGCCAAGGGCAAGCGCATCTGCTTACTCGTAAAAGACAAATGGCCCGATCGGCACATACCGATCGGGCCATTTTCAAGACGGGAATCCCCCCGCCAGCCGGCAGCGAACGCTCAGCACAGCCGCCACTCCATCACGTCCCCATCACATCGCCGACACTCGCCGCCCCGCGCCCGCTTGCGCATCACGACCACGCTTGTTCAGCCACGAAGCAAACAGCACGATCAGCGCGAGCACGGCCGTCGCCCCCACTTCCATCCGGTGCTCCTCGCTGACGAACATCACGGTCAGCGTGCCGCAGATGAACAGGATTACCGCCCACGTGAGCCACGGGAACAGCCACATCCGCAGCGTCAGGTCGGCGCCGCTCGATTCGAGCGTCTTGCGCATCCGCAGCTGCGAGATCGCGATCACGAGATACACGAGCAGCGCAATCGCACCCGACGTCGCCAGCAGGAAGCCGAACACCTGCTCCGGCATCAGGTAGTTCGCGATCACGGTCAGGAAACCGAACGCGGTCGATGCCAGCACGGCCGCACGCGGCGTGCCGGTCGCATCGGTGCGATGCAGGAAGGCGGGCGCGTCCTTGCGCTTGGACAGCGAGAACAGCATCCGCGACGCGGTGTACAGCGCCGAATTCAGGCAGCTCGCGACCGACACGAGCACGATCACGTCGATGATCGCCTTCGCGTTCGGAATGCCGATCAGCTCCATCGCGCGCTGGTACGAGCCGTGCTGCGGCAGCAGCGGATCGTTCCACGGCACGATGGCCGCGACGACGAGAATCGAGCCGAGATAGAACAGCGTGATACGCCAGATGACCGAATTCGTCGCGCGCACGATCTGGCGTTGCGGGTTGTCCGATTCGGCGGCCGCGATCGTCACGATCTCGGTGCCGAGGAACGAGAACATCGTCGTCAGCATCGCCGCGAGCACGGCGCTCGCGCCGTTCGGCATGAAGCCGTGGTGCGCAAAGAGGTTCGACACGCCCGACACGGCCGGTGCCGGCACGATGCCAACGATCGCCGCCCCGCCGATGCACAGGAACACGACGATCGCGACGACCTTGATCAGCGCGAACCAGAATTCGAATTCGCCGTAGTTCTTGACCGAGAAGAGGTTGGTGATCGTCAGCAGCAGCGTGATGCCGAGCGCGAAGAGCCAGGTCGCGATGCTCGGGAACCACGCGTTGAGAATGGTGGCGGCGGCCGTCGCCTCGATCGGGATCACGAGCACCCAGAACCACCAGTACAGCCAGCCGATCGAAAAGCCGGCCCAGTGGCCGATCGCGCGATCGGCATAGGTGGAGAACGAACCGCTGTCCGGATGCGCGACGGCCATCTCGCCGAGCATGCGCATCACCAGCACGACCAGTACGCCCGCGATCGCATACGCGAGGATCGAAGCCGGGCCGGCTTCCGCGATCGCGTGGCCGGAGCCGACGAACAAGCCCGCGCCGATGACGCCGGCAATCGACATCATCGTCACGTGACGCTGCTTCAGACCGGTGCCGAGGCCTGTCTTGCTTCCACTCATGTGTCTCTCTCCAAAAAACGGTTCCGGTACGACCGGTAGTCGCTGAAGGCGGCGTGGGGAGTTATCGTTGTCGAATCCGGCTGCCCGCCGCGCGTGCGCGGCATACGGGCATGGAGCCGAATCAAGCCTGTTCCGGTGGGTGCGCGACGCAGTCTGCGAAGCTGCAAGTACGATGCGGCGCACGGGGCGCCGGCGCATCGCGTGCACCCTTTCCGTCGGCTGTGTCGGTCAGCCGCCTTCGAAGCGAAGGAGTGTAAGCATCAAACGGTTCTTCACTAAGAACCAATTGAAGAATTTCGATGGAACCACTTGTTGCATCGATGCGAAACGATGCAACGCTTGATCCAGCCGGGCCCCTGATTGCGGGCCGCTGGAGCGACCGATTACCGTCGGCCGGCATCGTCGCGATCGCGCAGCACCCGTGACGTTCGCGTGTCCCGCAGCGCGCTGCACCACGTACTCAGTTCGCGCCGCCCGCCCCTTCGTCCTGCCATTTGGCCGGCACGATTGCACGCCATTCTCGCAGGAGCAGGTTTTTCACGGCGTCGGGATGCGCCGCCGACAGACGCACCAGCACGATCGGCCAACCCGCGTAGTGATCGGTCACGTAATACACGTCGGGCTCCGATTCGATCAGCCACGCACGCTCATCGGAGCCGACACCCTTCACGACGAGCGTGTCGCCGTCCTCGCGCAGGCGTGCAAGCATCTTGCCCTTCACCCTGAGTGCGGGCGTGCCGTACGACGTGCCTTCCTCGACACCCCGCCACGCCAGCGCGATCCGCCGGACTTCGTCGAATGTCACGATGCGCCTCCGTGCGTCGATGGTCGACGCCCCGGCCACCGTAGCGGAAATCGTCGGCAGCGCCTAGCCGACGGCCGCGCCTGATTCGTCTAGCGACCGGCCGCGCGCGCGGCCATCGATGCGCGCCCGGTGGTGGCAACGATCGCGAACGCAATCGCATTCGCGGCGGCGCTCGCAAGAATCGGCACGAGGTAGCCGCCGCCTGCGTCGTAGATGAAACCGGCCGCGGCCGGCCCGATCAGCGTGCCGAACGCGACGCTCGTATAGAGGATGCCGATGATCGCGCTGACGTTGCGCCCGCCGAAGTAGTCCATCACGACGGCGGGCAGCACGGCAACCCAGCCGCCGTAGAACACGCCGAACACGAGGGCGAACGCGGCAAGCGTCGCGACGGTGCCGGCGCCCGCCCATGCGACGAGCGCGACGGCCATGCCGGCGAACATCGCGAGCAGCGACGCGCGGCGACCGAAGCGATCGGCGAGGCCGCCGAGGAAAAAGCGCCCTGCAGTGCTGCCAACGCCGATCGCACCCAGCAGCAGTACCGCCGTGGACGGCGCGACGCCGTGATCGAGCGCGTACGGCACGAGGTGCACGAACGGCACGAAAACGCCGAACGAGCAGACGAGGCATGCCGCGTAGAGGCTCGCGAACGGCCGCGACGTGATGGCCTCGCGCACCGTCGCGCCGGCGCGCACCGCCGCGGCGGCATCGCGCCGATCTTCGCCCGCCGGCGCATGCGCCGCATCGCCATCGGGCGACAAACCGCGCCCGCGCGGATCGTTCTCGATCAACAGCGACATGCCCGCGCCCACCACGATGGCGATCACGGCCAGCGCGACGTACGCGCCACGCCAGCCGACGTGCGCAATCAGCGCGGACGCGAGCGGAGGCATCACGAGCGTACCGACGCCGATCCCTGCGACCGCGAGCCCCGACGCGAAGCCACGCCGGCGCACGAACCAGCGTTGCACCGCGCCGACGGCCGGCACGTACGCGCAGCCGACGCCGAGGCCGACACCCAGCCCGTACGCGACATAGACCTGCAGCAGCGTATGCGCGGCACCGGCGGCCGCAAGGCCTGCAGCCGTCAGCAACATCCCGACGACGGCGAGCCGCCGCGAGCCGAAGCGATCGGCGAGCGGGCCGCTGACGATGCCGAAACCGAAATACAGGAAGCCCGCCAGCGAAAACACGAGCGAGATCTGCCCGCGCGACGCGGCGAAATCCCGCTGCAGCGACTCGACGAACGCACTGAACGAGTACGCGCAGCCAAATCCGACGAACGTGACGGCGAACGCGGCCGCCACCACATACCAGCCGTAGAAGACGCGCGATGCGCGCGGGCGGTTCATGACGTTGCTCCTGTCTGTGACGCACCAGCCGCCGGACGGCGTCCATTTGCATCGTGGATATAGTTGAACTATGTTGATCGCATCGGCTGTGCGAAACCTTGCCATGGCAATACGATCTTCAGCAGCAACGGTACTCGCGCCCACTCGTCGTCTCAAACGATATTTCGTCGGTCTTTCGGTTTAGAAAAACTCAATGAAACGTTCCCGCTTGCCGCCGCTGAATGCGCTGCGTGCATTCGAAGCGGCCGCCCGCCATCTGTCGGTGAAATCCGCGGCCGAGGAGTTGTCGGTCACGCCCGGCGCTGTGAGCCAGTTGATCCGCACGCTCGAGACGCATCTCGGCGTGGAGCTGTTCGAGCGCGTGAACCGCGGCATCCTGCTGACGGCCGCGGGCCGCGATTACCTGCCGCCCGTGCGCAACGCGTTCCGGCAGATCGCCGACGCCTCGCAGCGCGTATCGGGCGCCGCCGACAGCGGCGTGCTGACGGTGAGCGTCACGCCGTTTTTCGCGTCCGCGTGGCTCGTGCCGCGCCTCGCGCAGTTCCGCGACGCGTGCCCGGACGTCGATCTGCAGATCGTCACGAGCCACGCACTCGCGGATTTCTCGCGCGACGGCGTGGACGTCGCGATTCGCCATGGCCTCGGCCGCTACCTCGGGCTGTGCAGCGAACGTCTGCTGACGGTGGAGATCGTCGCGCTCGCGGCGCCCGAACTCGTTGCGCGGCTGGGCATGCCGGCGACGCCCGCCGACCTGGCCGGCTGGCCGCACCTGCACGACGCCGAGCGCAAGGGCTGGCACATCTGGTTCGACGCGCAGCGGATCGACGATTTCGGTCCGCCGCGCGGCCCCGCGTTCGACGATTCTGGCCTGTTGCTGCAGGCGATCCTCGCCGGCCAGGGCGCCGGGCTACTACCGGCGGCGATGGTGCGCAACGCGCTCGCGAGCGGCCGGCTCGTGCAGCTTGCCGATATCGCATGGCTCGACGATTTCGCTTACTACCTCGTCTATCCGCCGCACCACGCGGAACGCACGAAGGTCGCCGCGTTCCGCCGGTGGATTCTCGACGCCGCGCGGGCCGACGGCGCCGCATCGATGACGGACGCGGCGTAGCGGCGCTGCACCGCACGGCAGCGGCAACGACAGGCTGCCGATCGGCTAACATGCGGCGCGGGCCGCCGGCCCGCAATCGACAAGAACATGCGGAGAGAGGCCCTGCCTGCCCTGCTGCGCCGCGCTGCCGACTCCGGCACACGCGTATCGCGCATCGCCCGGCTACGGCAACGAAGCCGATCTCGACCGGCACGACACGTACCGCAATCGCGACGGCGACACCGTGCATGCGCCGGCCCATTCGAAGTCGGGGCGCGTGCCCGACGGTGCAAGCGCGCGCTGCCGCGACGGCGCGTACAGCTTCAGCCGCCATCGGCGCGGCACCTGCTCGGGGCACGGCGGCGTCGCCGCGTGGCTGTGAACGCGGGTCGGCCGAATGGCCAGTGCGGTGTCAGCGGCAGCCGGCGGCGAAGTACAATACGCGCTCGCGTCGCCGCACGCGGCGACACCGCCGCGCCCTGCGCGGCACGCTCCGTACCGAATCACCCGATACCGCCACGCCCGCGCGCGCTGCGCGGCAGTCTCAACCATTTCTGACTTTCACATCCAAATGGCCCAATACGTTTTCACGATGAACCGGGTCGGCAAGATCGTGCCGCCCAAGCGCCAGATCCTGAAGGACATCTCGCTGTCGTTCTTTCCCGGCGCGAAGATCGGCGTGCTCGGCCTGAACGGCTCGGGCAAGTCGACGCTGATCCGCATCATGGCGGGCGTCGACAAGGACATCGAAGGCGAAGCGACGCCGATGCCGAACCTGAACATCGGCTACCTGCCGCAGGAGCCGCAGCTCGATCCGACGAAGACGGTGCGCGAAGCCGTCGAGGAAGGCCTCGGCGACCTGTTCCAGGCCAACAAGAAGCTCGAAGAGATCTACGCCGCGTATGCGGAACCGGACGCCGATTTCGACGCGCTCGCGGCCGAGCAGGCGAAATACGAAGCGATCCTCGCGTCGAGTGACGGCGGCAGCCCCGAGCAGCAGCTCGAAGTGGCGGCCGACGCACTGCGCCTGCCGGCGTGGGACGCGAAGATCGAGCATCTGTCGGGCGGCGAAAAGCGCCGCGTCGCACTGTGCAAGCTGCTGCTCGAGAAGCCTGACATGCTGCTGCTCGACGAGCCGACCAACCACCTCGACGCCGAATCCGTCGACTGGCTCGAGCAGTTCCTGGTGCGCTTCCCGGGCACCGTCGTCGCCGTCACCCACGATCGCTACTTCCTCGACAACGCAGCCGAGTGGATTCTCGAACTCGACCGCGGCCACGGCATTCCGTGGAAGGGCAACTACAGCAGTTGGCTCGACCAGAAGGAAGAGCGCCTGAAGCAGGAAGAAGCGTCGGAATCGGCACGCCAGAAGGCGATCAAGAAGGAGCTGGAGTGGGTGCGCCAGAACCCGAAGGGCCGCCAGGCGAAGTCGAAGGCGCGTATCGCCCGCTTCGAGGAGCTGAGCAGCCAGGAATACCAGAAGCGCAACGAAACGCAGGAAATCTTCATTCCGGTCGGCGACCGCCTCGGCAATGAAGTGATCGAGTTCAAGAACGTCAGCAAGGCGTTCGGCGACCGTCTGCTGATCGACAACCTGAACCTGAAGATTCCGGCCGGCGCGATCGTCGGCATCATCGGCCCGAACGGCGCCGGCAAGTCGACGCTGTTCCGGATGCTGACCGGTAAGGAACAGCCGGATTCGGGCGAAGTCGTGATGGGCCCGACCGTGAAGCTCGCGTACGTCGACCAGAGCCGCGACGCCCTCGACGGCTCGAAGACGGTGTTCGAAGAAATCTCGGGCGGCGCCGACGTGCTGACGGTCGGCAAGTACGAAACGCCGTCGCGTGCGTACATCGGCCGCTTCAACTTCAAGGGCGGCGACCAGCAGAAGATCGTCGGGAACCTGTCCGGCGGCGAACGCGGCCGTCTGCATCTGGCGAAGACGCTGATCTCCGGCGGCAACGTGCTGCTGCTCGACGAACCGTCGAACGATCTCGACGTCGAAACGCTGCGCGCGCTGGAAGATGCGCTGCTCGAATTCGCGGGCTCGGTGATGGTGATCTCGCACGATCGCTGGTTCCTCGACCGGATCGCGACGCACATCCTCGCGTTCGAAGGCGATTCGCAGGTCACGTTCTTCGACGGCAACTACCAGGAATACGAAGCCGACAAGCGTGCGCGCCTCGGCGAGGAAGCCGCGAAGCCGAAGCGTCTGCGCTACAAGCCGATCAGCCGCTGAACGGCGCGGCCCGCGCATCCGGCGCCGCGGTAACGCGAAGCCGGATGCTGAAAGCGGCCGCTTCCGGATCGGTGCAACAACAAGCGGGCTTCTGGCCCGCTTTTTTCATCCGGCAAAATCCTTCAGCCGCCGCCTATGCGAGCGCGCCCAGTTCGCGCAAGCGCGCCTCGGTCGTCGCCGCGCTCGTGTGATGAATGCCGTGCCAGCCGAGCGCCGTCGCGGCCGCGGCGTTCTTCGCGTTGTCGTCGATGAACACGAGTTCGTGCGGCGCGATGCCCGGCAGATGCGGAGCGATCCGCGCATGCATCGCGTGATAGATCGCCGGATAGGGCTTCACGAGCTTCACGCGCCCCGACACGACGATGTCCTTGAAGCGCCGCAGGATCGGGAAGTTGTCCCACGCATACGGAAAGGTCTGCGCGGACCAGTTCGTCAGCCCGAAGAGCGGCATCCCCTGCCCGTCGAGCCGCTCGACGAGCGCGGCGCCGTCGTCGAGCACCCCGCCGATCATCTCGTGCCAGCGCGCGTAGAACGCACGAATCAGCGCCTCGTGCCCGGGAAACTTCGCGACGAGTTCGCGCGTCCCCTCGTCGATCGTCTGGCCGCCGTCCTGACGGACGACCCAGTCCATCGCGCAAATGTGCGTCAGAAACCAGCGCCGCTCGGCCTCGTCCGGAATCAGTTGCCGATACAGGTACTCGGGGCTCCAGTCGATCAGCACGCCGCCGAAATCGAACACGACCGCCTTGATTGTCATGCGAACTCCGTGGCGAGCACGTCGGCGAGCGGACGCGGCGTCACCGCGTTGCCCGACAGCGAGTTGTTTTCCCAGATGAAGTGATGATGCGCGACGATCTGCGCGGCCGACAGATGCGCACGCTCGTTCGTCGTATGCAGATCGGACACGACGATCGTCCGGTAGCCGAGCAGTGCCGCGCGGCGTGCGGCCGAGTCGACGCAGAATTCGGTCGCATAGCCGCAGATCAGTACCGACCGGATGCCGTGGCCGTCGAGTTGCGCGGCAAGCGGCGTGTCGTGGAACGCATCGCTCGCCCGCTTGCGGATGCGCCAGTCGTCGTTGTCGACGATCAGCCCGTCGTGCAGGTCCCAGCCGCGCGTGCCGGGCACGATGTCGTCGTCCGCGTCGCCGTCGTGCTGAACGAAGCACACGGGTGCGTTCGCCGCACGCGCCGCCGCCGTCAGCCGGTTGATACCCGACACGACGTCGTCGAGCCGGTACGCGGGCCGCGCCCGCTGCACCAGCCCGCGCTGCATGTCGACCACGATCACCGCGGTGTCCGCCATCGGTTGCCCTCTCTGCCATGCCGGCCGTCGTCCGGCCGGCGTTGCGCGTCGCGTCAGATCGGTTGCGTGCGTGCGTCGAGCCACGCCTTCGCGTCGCCGCTCACATGCCGGCCGACACGCTCGCGCACCGTCGCGTGATACGCGTTCAGCCACGCGCGCTCTTCTTCGTGCAGCATCTCGACCAGCACGCAGCGCGTGTCGATCGGGCACAGCGTCAGCGTCTCGAACGCGAGGAAGTCGCCGAACTCGGTCTGCCCGCCCGCGCGGTTCACGACCAGATTCTCGATCCGGATGCCCCACTTGCCGGGCCGGTACACGCCCGGCTCGATCGACGTGATCATCCCCTCTTCCATGGCCGTGTACGGTTCGGCCGGCGCGTAATGCGAGATGACCTGCGGACCTTCGTGCACGTTCAGGAAATAGCCGACGCCGTGCCCGGTGCCGTGACCGTAGTCGAGCCCGGCCGCCCACATCGGCGCGCGCGCGATCGCGTCGAGCATCGGCGAGCGGATGCCGCGCGGGAACCGTGCACGCGACAGCGCCATCATCGATTTCAGCACGATCGTGAAATCGCGGCGCTGCAGGTCGCTGACCGTGCCGACCGGCACCACGCGCGTGATGTCGGTCGTGCCGCTCGTGTACTGGCCGCCGGAATCGACGAGCAGCAGGCCGTCGCCGGCGATCGTCGCGTGCGATTCGGCCGTTGCGCGGTAGTGCGGCATCGCGCCGTTCGCATTGAAGCCGGCGATCGTCGCAAAGCTCGGCGACACGTAGCCGGGGCGGCGGGCGCGCGCGGCCGTGAGTTGCTCGTCGATCGTCAGCTCGGTGATCGTCTCGCGGTTCACGGCCTGCTCGAACCACGCGAAGAATTCGGCGAGCGCAGCGCCGTCGTGCTCCATCGTCACGCGCACGTGCTCGATCTCGGCAGATGTCTTGCGCGACTTCGCGAACGTCGACGGATTCACGGCCTCGACCAGCTTCACGCCGGCCGGCACCGCCTCGAGCGTGCCGAACGTCACGCGGCGCGGATCGATCAGCAGCGTTGCACCGTCGGGCAGCGCCGCGAGCGACGCGCGAGCCGCGCCGTAGGCACGAACCTCGACGCCGTCCTGCGCGAGCGACGCGGCGAGCGCCGGCGACACCTTGCCGTCGGCGACGAACAGCGTCGCGCGATCGGGGCCGATCATCGCGTGCGCGACGAACACCGGGTTGAAGTTGACGTCGGCGCCGCGCAGGTTGAACAGCCATGCGAGATCGTCGAGCGTCGACACGAAATGCCATTGCGCCCCCTGCGCGTGCATCGCGCGGCGCACTTCGGCGAGCTTGCTCGCGCGCGTCGCATCGGCCTGCGGCGCCACGTGCTCGAACACGGCGTCGCCGGGCAGCCCCGGCCGCTCGGGCCAGATCGCGTCGAGGAGGTCGCAATCGGTACGCAACGCGATGCCGCGCGCGCTCAGCGCGGCCGTCAGCGCGCGGGCCGCGGCGACGCCGAGCACGGCGCCGTCGACGCCGACCGTCGTACCGGCCGGCACGTTCTGCGCGAGCCAGTCGACGTGCGGCGCGCTCTGCTGGCCGCCCATCATCTTCATCAGCTGGACGCCGGTGCCCGCGAGTTGCGCGTCGGCCTGCACCCAGTAACGGCTGTCGACCCACAGGCCCGCGAAATCCGCGGTCACGACCAGCGTGCCGACCGAGCCCGTGAAACCGGACAGCCAGCGGCGCGCCTGCCAGCGCTCGGGCAGGTACTCGGACAGGTGAGGATCGGCGGACGGCACGAGATAGGCGGCCAGGTCCTCGCGGACCATCGCGCCGCGCAGCAGCGCGATGCGGGCCGGCACCGACGAGACTTCGGGGAGACGGGCATTCATGATTTCACCTGAAAGCATTCAGCGACGGGCCGACAGTGCGACCGTCACGGCTACGGCAAGGAACGCGACGCCGGTGCAGACCGGCCATTCGAGCGTCTCGCCATCGTAAAACAGCCCCGAGAGATTGCCGGCGATGCGCGCGATGACCGCGCCCGCGATGCCGACCAGCACCGCGATCCACCATGCCGGCCGCCCCGTGCGCCGCATCGGATGCAGCCACCGGCCGAACAGCCCGACGGCCGCCCCCAGGACAAGGATTCCAAACCAGTTCATTCGACGCCTTCTATAAATTCAGATTCGTCCCATAGGCGTGAACGTTGCCAGCGGCTAGCATCGATTCATCCATCGAACCCTGGACCAGCCGGGCGCCGCGAACATTCGAGTGTAGGGGCCGAGCCGACGTTATGGCAAGCACGCACCGGCAGCCGTACTGAAGAAATCCACATGCGAATCGCCCTGATCGATCCCGAGGCACGTCATGCTGCGCTCCTGAACCGCCTGCTCTTCGCCGGCGGTCACGTGTGTCATGCGTTTTCGTCCAGCGCGGCGTTTTTCGCGTGGCTCGCTAACGATACCTGCGACATGCTGATCACCGGCAGTTGGGCCGGCGATCAGCCGGCCGAGGAAGTCATTCCGCGGGCGCAGACGGTCCTGCCCGGGCTGCCGGCCATCGCCGTGATGCAACTGCCGCGCGAAAGCGAAATCGTGTCGTGCCTGCACGCGGGTGCCGACGATTGCCTGGTGCGCCCGGTGAGCGGGCCCGAGCTGCTCGCGCGGGTCAATGCGCTGAGCCGCCGCGCCGGCGTCCGGCGGCCGCCGAACCGTTCGCGCGAAATGTATGGAGAATACGCATTCGATGCGACCCACGGCATCGTGCGCTTCGGCGACGCAGCCGTCGCGCTCACGCCGAAGGAATTCCGCTTCGCGCAGTTGCTGTTCGCGAACCTGTCGCGGCCCGTGTCGCGCGCCCATATCCTCGAGACGGTCTGGGGCCGCCGCCGCGACATGAAGTCGCGTACGCTCGACACCCATGCGTCCCGGTTGCGCAGCAAACTACAGCTGCTTCCCGAGCACGGCTACCGGCTCCTGCCGCTCTACGGCTATGGCTATCAGCTCGACCGCGTACCGATCGAGCCCCCAAATTCGAGGCCACACCACGCTGATGCCCGGTATGCCGCGAGTGAGGAAATCGCTGAAACGCTATAATATGGGGCTAAACGATAGCCCTCGATATGCAACTCCTCACGATCGGAATCAATCACCACACTGCGCCTGTCGCCCTGCGCGAACGCGTGGCGTTTCCGCTCGAGCAAATCAAGCCGGCTCTCGTCACGTTCAAGAACGTGTTCCTCGGCCCCCAGGCGCCCAACGCGCCTGAAGCGGCGATCCTGTCGACCTGCAACCGCACCGAGCTCTATTGCGCGACCGGCGACCGGGCCGCGCGCGAAGGCGCGATTCGCTGGTTGTCCGAGTATCACCAGATTTCCGTCGACGAGCTCGCGCCGCACGTGTATGCGCTGCCGCAGTCGGAAGCAGTCCGGCACGCGTTCCGCGTCGCATCGGGCCTCGATTCGATGGTGCTCGGCGAAACGCAGATTCTGGGCCAGATGAAGGACGCGGTGCGCACCGCGACGGAAGCCGGCGCGCTCGGCACCTATCTGAACCAGCTGTTCCAGCGCACGTTCGCGGTCGCGAAGGAAGTGCGCGGCACGACCGAGATCGGCGCGCAGTCGGTGTCGATGGCCGCCGCCGCGGTCCGTCTCGCGCAGCGCATTTTCGAAAAGGTGTCGGATCAGCGCGTGCTGTTCATCGGCGCCGGCGAGATGATTGAGCTATGCGCCACGCACTTCGCCGCGCAAAGCCCGCGCGAACTCGTGGTCGCGAACCGCACCGCCGAACGCGGGCAGCGGCTTGCCGAACGCTTCAACGGCCGTGCGATGCCGCTGTCGGACTTGCCGACCCGCATGCACGAATTCGACATCATCGTGTCGTGTACCGCGTCGACGCTGCCGATCATCGGCCTGGGCGCGGTCGAGCGCGCGGTGAAGGCGCGCCGCCACCGGCCGATCTTCATGGTCGACCTCGCGGTGCCGCGCGACATCGAGCCGGAAGTCGGCGAGTTGAAGGACGTATTCCTCTATACCGTCGACGATCTCGGCGCGATCGTGCGTGAAGGCAACGCATCGCGCCAGGCCGCGGTCGCGCAGGCCGAGACGATCATCGAGACGCGCGTCCAGAATTTCATGCAATGGCTCGACACGCGCAGCGTCGTGCCGGTGATCCGTCACATGCATACGCAGGCCGACGCGCTGCGCCGCGCGGAAGTCGAGAAGGCGCAGAAGCTGCTCGCGCGCGGCGACGATCCGGCCGCCGTCCTCGAAGCGCTGTCGCAGGCGCTGACCAACAAGCTGATCCACGGCCCGACGAGCGCGCTCAATCGCGTGAACGGCGCCGATCGCGATTCGCTGATCGACCTGATGCGCGGCTTCTACCAGCACGCGCCGCGCTCGAACGACCAGTCCGGCCACTAGCGCCGCCCGGTTGCCCTGCCGCCGGCCAGTTGTTGCCTGCCTCCGGCCTATCCTTTCCGAATACCCTTTTGCCCGGGAGCGCCGCTCCACACCATGAAGACGAGCATGCAACGCAAGCTCGACCAGCTGTCCACCCGGCTGGCCGAACTGAACGACCTGCTGAGCCGCGAAAACGTCACGGCCGACCTCGACCAGTATCGCAAGCTGACGCGCGAACACGCGGAACTCGGCCCGGTCGTCGAGCAGTACGCGCTGTGGCGCCAGTCGCGCAGCGACGAGGCGGCCGCGCAGGAGCTGCTCACCGATGCGTCGATGCGCGATTTCGCCGAAGACGAGATTCGCGGCGCGCGCGAGCGCATGGTCCACCTCGAAGGCGAGTTGCAGAAGATGCTGCTGCCGAAGGACCCGAACGACGACCGCAACATCTTCCTGGAAATCCGCGCGGGCACCGGCGGCGACGAATCGGCGCTGTTCGCGGGCGACCTGTTGCGCATGTACCTGCGCTTCGCGGAACGCCAGCGCTGGCAGGTCGAGATGATGTCGGAAAGCGCATCGGACCTGGGCGGCTACAAGGAAGTAATCGTGCGGATCGCCGGCCAGGGCGCGTATTCGCGCCTGAAGTTCGAATCGGGCGGCCATCGCGTGCAGCGTGTGCCGGCGACCGAGACGCAGGGGCGCATCCACACGTCCGCATGTACGGTCGCGGTGATGCCGGAAGCCGACGAGATCGGCGAGATCGAAATCAATCCGGCCGACTTGCGCATCGATACGTTCCGCGCGTCGGGCGCGGGCGGCCAGCACATCAACAAGACCGATTCGGCGGTGCGCGTCACGCACATCCCGACCGGCATCGTCGTCGAATGCCAGGACGACCGCTCGCAGCACAAGAACAAGGATCGCGCGCTGAAGGTGCTCGCCGCGCGGATCAAGGACAAGCAGTATCACGAGCAGCACGCGAAGGAAGCCGCGACGCGCAAGAGCCTGATCGGCTCCGGCGACCGCTCGGAACGGATCCGCACGTACAACTTCCCGCAGGGCCGGATGACCGATCACCGGATCAACCTGACGCTGTATCGCCTCGAGGCGCTCATGGATGGCGATCTCGACGAACTGATCGGCGCGCTCGTCACCGAACACCAGGCCGAACTGCTCGCGTCGCTCGGCGACGCCGACTGAGGCCGCGATGCCCGACCTCACCGCCGACCAACTGCTGCGCGCTTCGCCGCTCGACGCGGTCGATGCGCGCGTGCTGCTCGCGTACGCGCTCGGCTGGACGCGCACGCAGCTGATCACGCGCGGCGACGCCCCGCTCGAGCCCGCCGCGATCGAACGCTATCGCACGCTCGAAGCACGCCGCATGGCCGGTGAGCCGGTCGCACAACTCGTCGGCATGCGCGAATTCTTCGGCCGGCCGTTCGACGTGACGCCCGACGTGCTGATCCCGCGCCCCGAAACCGAACTGCTCGTCGAAGCCGCGCTCGATGCGATCGACGGGCGGCCGCATCCGGCCGTACTCGATCTCGGCACCGGCAGCGGCGCGATCGCCGTGTCGATCGCAGCCGAACGCCCCGACGCGCGCGTGTGGGCGCTCGATCGTTCGCCGGCCGCGCTCGACGTCGCACAGCGCAATGCGGACAAGCTGCTCGACGCGCACCGCCCCGGCGGCCCGCTACACTGGCTGCAGAGCGACTGGTACGCAGCGCTCGACCCGGTGCTCGCGTTCGACACGATCGTCAGCAACCCGCCTTACATTGCACGGCACGACCCGCATCTCGCGCAGGGCGACCTGCGTTTCGAGCCGCGCGGCGCGCTCACCGACGACGCCGACGGCCTCAGCGCGATCCGCACGATCGTCGCAGGCGCCGGCGCCTACCTGAAACCGGGCGGCACGCTCTGGATCGAGCACGGCTACGACCAGGCCGAAGCCGTCCGCGCGCTGCTCGAGTCGCGCGGCTTCGTCGCGGTCGAATCGCTCGCCGACCTGGCCGCGATCGAACGCACGACAGGCGGCCGCCTGCCCGGCTGATGGCCGGCCCGAGCGGTTGAAATCCGCTATCATTTCGATCTAACGCCCCGCAAACGCAAGGTCAGTCATGGACACCCAACAACGTATCAAGCAAATCGTCGACGAAAACCAGGTCGTGCTCTTCATGAAGGGCAACGCGCAATTCCCGATGTGCGGCTTTTCGGGCCGCGCCGTGCAGGTGCTGAAAGCCTGCGGCGTCGACCAGTTCAAGACGGTCAACGTGCTCGAGGACGACGAAATCCGCCAGGGCATCAAGGCATTCTCGAACTGGCCGACCATCCCGCAGCTGTACGTGAAGGGTGAATTCGTCGGCGGCTCGGACATCATGATGGAGATGTACCAGTCGGGCGAACTGCAGCAACTGTTCGCCGCCGCGTAACACCCATCTTTCCGATGGCATCTCCCAGCGCGCCGCCACGTCGGCTGATCGTCGCGATCACCGGCGCCACCGGCGCGGTCTACGGCGTGCGGCTGCTCGAACTGCTGCGCGCCGCCGGCGGCGTCGAAACGCATCTGCTGGTTTCGAACGCCGGCTGGCTCAACATCCAGCATGAACTGAAGTTGTCGAAGTCCGACGTCGAAAGCCGTGCGGATGTCGTGCATTCCGTGCGCGATGTCGGCGCGACGATTGCGTCCGGTTCGTTCGCAACCGACGGAATGGTGATCGCGCCCTGCTCGATGAAGACGCTCGCGAGCGTCGCGCACGGGCTGTCGGACAACCTGATCACGCGCGCGGCCGACGTCACGCTGAAGGAACGTCGCCGTCTCGTCCTGATGGTGCGCGAAACGCCGTTCAACCTCGCGCATCTGCGCAACATGACGGCCGTGACCGAAATGGGCGGCATCGTGTTTCCGCCGCTGCCGGCGTTCTACGCAATGCCGAAGACGATCGAGGAACTCGTCGACCAGACCGCCACGCGCGTGCTCGACCTGTTCGCGCTCAACGCGCCGATGACGACGCCGTGGGCTGGCATCCGCCCCGCGCAGTAAGCCGCCGCACGCAACGTACAGGCGCCATCGCGCGCGCATCTTCGTCGATTCGACCGCCTACCGGCGCGAACCCGCGACCGCGAGACGATGCAGGCGTGCCGCACGCCCGGAATCACCCCGATTACCGACAAATACGATCCAATCAAATTCTTCCGGACTCGTTTATCAATGTCCGGTGCGCGCCTATAGTCACTGGCAACTCCTTTTTGCAGGCTTCCATCATGAACCGCTTGCCCTCGCTCTACCTGTCTCACGGCGCCCCCACGCTGCCGATCGACCCGACGCTGCCGTCCGGCGCATTCACGCACCTCGGCGCCGAGCTGCCGCGCCCGCGCGCGGTGCTGATGCTGTCCGCGCACTGGGGCACGCAGCAGCCGGTCGCGAGCGTCACCGCGCACCCGGAAACGATCCACGACTTCTACGGCTTTCCGCGGGCGCTGTACGAGATCCGCTATCCGGCGCCGGGCGCACCCGATGTGGCCGAGCGGGCAGCCGCACTGCTTAACACGGCGGGCATCGCGACGGCGACGACCGAGCATGGCCTCGACCACGGCGCATGGGTGCCGATGCTGCTGATGTTCCCGGAAGCCAACGTGCCCGTCGCGCAGTTGTCGATCCAGCCGCGTGCGAACGCGGCCCATCACTTCGCGCTCGGCCGTGCGCTGCGGCCGCTGCGCGACGAAGGCGTGATGGTGATCGGCTCCGGCCAGATCACGCACAACCTGCGCGCGGCCGATTTCGGCGCGGCGCCGGAAGATGCGGATCCGCGTGTCGCCGAATTCACCGACTGGTTCGAGGCGAAGCTTGCCGCGCGCGATGTCGACGCGCTGCTCGACTATCGCCGGCAGGCGCCGCACGCGGCACTGATGCACCCGACCGACGAGCATCTGCTGCCGGTGTTCACCGCACTCGGCGCGGCCGATGACGATTACCAGCTCGGAATCCAGTCGCTCGGCACGTACCAGCGCGTGCTCGCGATGACGAACTACGTGTTCGCCAGCGCGGCCGCCTGAACCCCGCCGCACCCGCCGCACCGCCGGCGCGTCCAAACAAAAAGCCCGCCCGAGCAATGCTCGGGCGGGCTTTTTTGCGCTTCCTGCCGCCGCCGATTCCAGCGGCAGGTCAGGCGTCGTCAGGCACCGACCCCTTCGAGGATCTCGTCGTGCGACTCGCGCTCGTCGAGATACTTGGTCCGGTAGCCCGTGTTCACGCCCCAGAAGTAGAACACCAGTGCGATCGCCGCGACGACCAGCATGTCCCAGCCGTACGGCAGATAGCCGAGGCCGCCGAATTCCTTGCTGCCGATCACCGACAGCACGGCCATCGTCGGCAGGTAGGCGACCAGCCACCATGCGGCCTTCAGGTCGGCACCCCAGCCGGTCCAGCCCGACCGCGCCTGGAAGAAGAAATACACCGGCAGCGCGACGACCATCAGCAGGATGATTTCGCCCGTCAGCGGCCACTTCGCCCAGTACAGGATCAGCGACGCGCAGACGAATGCGAACGGCGCGATCAGCGTCATCAGCGGAATCGACAGCGGACGCTCGATGTCGGTTGCCGAACGGCGCAGCGCCATCAGGCTGATCGGGCCGGTCAGGTACGAGATGACCGTTGCAACCGAGATCACCGCCGCGAGCGAGCTCCAGCCGCGGAAGAAGAACAGGAAGACGAACGACACGAGCAGGTTGAACCACATCGCCTGACGCGGCACGCCGTAGAGCGGGTGCACGTTGCCGAACATCTTCGGCATCGTGTTGTTGCGCTCCATTGCGTAGATCATCCGGGTGGTCGTCGCCATGTAGGTCGTGCCGGTGCCGCTCGGGCTGACGAACGCGTCGACGTACAGCAGGATCGCGAGCCAGTTCAGGTTCAGCGCGATCGCCAGCTCGGCGAACGGCGACTTGAAGTTGAAGTGCGACCAGCCCTGTGCGACGTCGAGAGGATTCACCGAGCCGATGTACGCCATCTGCAGCAGCACGTAGATCACGAGTGCGATCAGGATCGACGAGATCACCGCGAACGGCACGCTGCGCGACGGATTGCGCGCTTCACCGGCCAGGTTCACCGGGCTCTGGAAGCCGTTGAACGCGAACACGATGCCGCTCGTCGCGACCGCGGTCAGCACGGCCGACCAGCCGTACGGCGCAAAGGTCGCATTCGATGCGGTGCCGAGGTTCTCCGAATGGAAGCTCGTCAGCATCAGGCCGAGGATCGTGAGGCCGGGGATCAGGAACTTGAAGATCGTGATCGTCGTGTTCGCACGCGCGAAGGCCTTCACGCCCCAGTAGTTGAGCAGGAAGTAGATGACCACGAGCACGGCCGACAGCAGCAGCCCCGGTGTCGTCAATTCGCCGTTCACGAACAGCGCATGCGCCCATGGATACGGCCACGTGCTCATGTACTGGATCGACGCCTCGGCCTCGATCGGGATCACGGATACGATCGCAATCCAGTTTGCCCACGCGCTGATGAACCCCACCAGCGAGCCGTGCGAATAGCGCGCGTAGCGCACCATGCCGCCCGACTCGGGGAACATCGCGCCCAGTTCGGCGTACGTCAGTGCAATCGCGAGAATCACGACCGCGCCGATGATCCATGCGCAGATCGCCGCCGGACCGGCAATCTTCGCGGCCTTCCAGGCACCGAATAGCCAGCCCGAGCCGATAATCGAACCCAGCCCCGTCAGCATCAATGCAAACGGGCCGATGTTCCGTTGAATAGAACTCTTCACATCCTCTCCTGTGTCTCAAAAAGCATGGTCGGCCCGCGGTCCGGGATCGGCTCGGACAGCACCGCGCACGCATTCTTGGGGGGACCCGTCATCCGATCGGGGCAACCGGGTCCACGCGGCGCGTAGTTTAACGGTTGCACCTGCAAGTTGGCGGCAAAATCGTTCGGCCCCTACAAAAAATTCGCATCGCGTGCAAGCTTTGTAAACCTGAGCTCCGCAATAACCCTGACAGTATGGAAATACGGTTGACCGCCGATCCAATAAGCCGTATAAATGGCTTTGCAGGATTTCAAGCGGCGAGTGAATTGGTTCTTTCGTAGTTCGCCCATCAACGGTACTCCGGTTGGTCCTATTACCCCCTTCCTTGATTTTCCGCACCCATGGGCCTCGGCCCCGTTTTATTTTTTTAGGAACAAGTAACATGGCAACCGGTACCGTCAAGTGGTTCAATGACGCAAAGGGCTTCGGCTTCATCACCCCGGAAGGCGGCGGCGACGATCTGTTCGCGCACTTCTCGGAAATCCGCGTCGAAGGCTTCAAGACGCTGCAAGAAAACCAGAAGGTTGAATTCGAAGTGAAGACGGGCCCGAAGGGTCTGCAAGCTGCGAACATCCGTCCGGTCTAAGTTCGGCGCGATATTTCGTGTAAAAAAGCCCCGCTTCGGCGGGGCTTTTTGTTTTCCGGTGGCGCCAATCATGGTGCCGCCGATCATCCGAACGGCCGTCGGCCGTGTTGGATTTTTGCACCCGCTCAGCCGAACAGCCGTTGCGCGTGGATGCCGAGCCCCGTCGCGACACTCGCGAGACGGTCGCCGAACACCGGCTGCGCGTCCGGGAACGCGCCCGCCAGCGCGCCCGACAGGAACGCGAGGCCGGTCGAGCCGCCGGTGAAATACAGCGCGCCGACGTCGCGCGGCGCGACGCCCGCGAGCCGCACCGTCTCGCGCGCGGCATCGACGATGCGCGCGGTGTCGTCGACGCTCGCCTCGACGAGGCGATCCGCATCGAACGCGATCTGCAGATCCTCTTCCACGTCGTTCAGGTCGATCATCGTCTCCCCGCCCGCCGCAACGCCGATCTTCGCTTCTTCCGCGCGCGCCATCAGCGCATGCCCGAGCCGCTGCTCGACCACGCGCGTGAGCCGGTCGTACTGCCGTACCTCACGGTACAGGTGCTTCATCAGCTTCAGTTCGCCCAGCCGCTTCGGCGTGTAGACCGTATTGATCAGGTGCCAGGTCGCCAGATCGAAGTAGATCCGGTTCGGCAGCTCGCGCCCTTCGGGATCGAGCGACCGGTAGCCGAACGCGGGCAGGATCGCCGCGAGCTCGACGCGCCGGTCGTAATCGGTGCCCGCGACGTGCACGCCATGGTGCGCGAGCACGTCGTCCTTGCGCTCGAGGCGCGCCATCCGCTCCGGGCCGACCCGCACCAGCGAGAAGTCCGACGTACCGCCGCCGATGTCGGCCACCAGCACGAGCCGCTCGGCCTGCTGGCGCGACTCGTAGTCGAACGCGGCCGCGATCGGCTCGTACTGGAAATGCACGTCCTTGAAGCCGACCGACTGCGCGGCCGCTTCGAGCTGATTCTGCGCGAGGCTGTCGGCGCGCGGATCATCATCGACGAAGAACACCGGCCGGCCGAGCACCGCACGGCCAATCGGCGCGCCCGCGCGTGCCTCGGCCTTGCGCTTCAGGTGCGTCAGGAAACGCGCGATGATCTCCGTGTACGCCATTGCGCTGCCGTCGCCGAGATCGGTCGTCGTCTCCGCGAGCGGTGACCCGAGGATGCTCTTCATCGAACGCATCAGGCGGCCGTCGAAGCCGTCGATATAGGACGCCAGCGCCGCACGGCCGTATTCGACCGTCTGCTCGTCGTTGTTGAAGAAGATTGCGGTGGGCAGCGTCAGGTGGTCGCCCTCGACGGGCGCGAGGCGCATGCCGTCGCCGTCGGGCAGCGCCACGGCGGAATTGGACGTGCCGAAATCGATCGCGCAGTAAGTCATGGGAAGGTGCCGCAGCATGGCCGGCGCGAAAACGGAAAGGACGGGCTTTTTATCATGAAGCCCGCCGGATCACAACCGGGGACGACCGCCGGTGCCGCGCGACCGGCTCGCGGACGCGGCGATCGCGCGCGGGTAACCCGCGGCCGTGGCAGGCGCGGACGGGGTGCACGATGCAGGCCCGCCCGCGCGCGGAATCAGGCTGCGGCGTCGAAGCCCTTCTTCCATGCACCCGCGTAGACGACTTCGCCGAGCACATGACGCGTGCGCGGCGCCTTTTCGCGGTCGCGCAGCACCGGATCAAGCTTGTCGACGTTGCCGTAATGGCCGAGCGAGATGAGCGCCGGAATCGCGACATCGGCCGGAATCTCGAACGCATCGCGGAACGCCTTCGGGTCGAAGCCGCTCATCTGGTGCGCGGCGAGGCCCAGCGCGTGCGCCTGCAGCACCAGCGACATCGCAGCCGCGCCCGCATCGTACAGCGCGGTCGGCGCCGGCTCGCCCTTCGGCGTGAGCGTATGCGCGGTCACCGCGATCAACACCGGCGCCGGTGCATTCCAGCCCTGGTTGAACGGCACCAGCGTCGCGAAGGCGCGCTTGAATGCGGCTTCGTCCTGGGTGCGATCGAATACGATGAAGCGCCACGGCTGCGCGTTGTAGGCGGACGGCGCCCAGCGCGCGGCTTCGAGCACCGCATGCAGATCGGCGGCGCCGACCGGCTCGTCCGAATATGCGCGCGGACTCCAGCGGCCCGCGATCAGGTCGTGGATCGAAACGGTGGTGGGTGCAGGTTTGACGGACATGCGGTACCTCGCTGACATCGATGAAGGGGCGCGAACGCCCGGCGAACCGCAAGCATAACCGCTTGAGCCGCCACGCGCCCACCGATCCCCCGCAATGCAAATCACCGATCCTGCATTGACCGGCCGCACCCGCACGCGGCCGGCCGTATCGTCACGTTCAGGCGGCCTGCGCAGCCGCGCGGGACGGACCGCGATTGATTCGCAGCACGATCAGCGCGCCGACGATGCACAGCCCGCCCGAGATCATCGACGCGACCGTATAGGTGCCGAGGCTCGCGCGCAGCAGCCCCGCGCCGAGCGCCGCGAACGCCGCGCCGAGCTGGTGGCCGGCGACGATCCAGCCGAACACGACCGGCGCGGCAGCCTTGCCGAACACGTCGGTGGCGAGCCGCACGGTCGGCGGCACGGTCGCGATCCAGTCGAGCCCGTAGAACATCGCGAACAGCGGCAGCCCGAAGAAATCGATGCCGAACGCGTGCGGCAGGTAGATCAGCGACAACCCGCGCAGCCCGTAGTACCAGAACAGCAGCACGCGGTTGTCGTAGCGGTCGGACAGCCAGCCCGACAGCGTCGTGCCGAACAGGTCGAACACGCCCATTGCGGCCAGCAGCGATGCGCCCTGCACTTCGGTCATCCCGTAGTCGCTGCACATCGCGATCAGGTGCGTGCCGACATAGCCGTTGGTGCTCGCGCCGCAGATGAAGAAGCTGAAGAACAGCAGCCAGAAATCGCGCGAGCGGCTTGCCGTCAGCAGCGTGCGGAACGCGACCGCCAGCGGGTTTTCCTTCGTTGCATCGGGTGCGGGCGGCGCATCGGCCGGCTCGCCGTACGGGCGCAGCTGCACGTCGGCCGGCCGCTCGGGCAGCAGGAACGCGACCAGCGGAATCACGATCGCGGCCGCCACGGCGACAACCAGCACGACCGGCCGCCAGCCGTGGTGCTGCGCGATCGCCGCGAGCATCGGCAGGAACACGAGCTGGCCGGTGGCCGTGCTCGCGGTCAGAACCCCCATCACGAGGCCGCGCCGCGCATGGAACCAGCGCGTGACGAAGGTCGCGGACAGCGTCAGCGCGACCACACCCGTCGAGCAGCCGACCATCAGGCCCCAGATCAGCACCATCTGCCAGCTCTGCGTCATCAGCGACGACAGCGCGACGCCCGCGCTCATCGTCACCAGCGCGGTCAGGATCGTCGGACGCAACCCGAAGCGCTGCATCGCCGCGGCCGCGAACGGGCCCGTCAGGCCGTACAGCGCGATGTTCACGGAAATCGCCAGCGAGATCGTCGCGCGGCTCCAGCCGAGCTCCCGCTCGAGCGGCACCATCAGCACGCTCGGCGTCGCGCGTGTGCCGGCCGCCGCCAGCAGGATCAGGAAAACCACCGCCGCCGCGAGCCATCCATAGTGGAAACGCCCTCTGATTCGTGTCACTGCCCAGTTCATGCTCTCTTTCTCCAGTTGGCGCGCCCGGTGCGCATGCACCGGCCCACCCCTTCACCAGGCCACCTCCGCCGCACGCTGCATCGGCTGACCTGGGGCCGACACCTGGCATTTGTCTGTCGAACCGGGCGGCATTGTTACCGCTCGGTCACAAGTGTGTTGCGATCGTAGTTACCAGTCGGTAACATGTCAAGCAATTCATCACGCTGTCGAGGGTCATCATGTCGGGCATCGAGGCCGCCAACAAGCCGCCGGCACGCCGCACGCGCCGGCCGATTGCCGCCGCCACCGCGCAGGAACACCTGCTGCGCGCCGCCGAGGAGCTGTTTTACAAGGAAGGCGTGCGCGCGGTCGGCGTCGAGGCGGTCGTGGAGCTCGCGGGCGTCAACAAGATGAGCCTGTACCGGCAGTTCTCGTCGAAGGACGAGCTGATCCTCGCGTATCTGGAGCGGATGGACGCGTGCTTCTTCGAGCGTCTCGATTCGAGCGTCGCGAAGCATCCGGACCAGCCGAAGGCGCAGTTGATCCAGTATTTCGTCGACCTCGCCGAGCGCGCGACGCAGAAGGACTATCGCGGCTGCCCGTTCGTCAACGTCGCGACCGAATTTCCGGACACGTCGCATCCGGCGCGCGAGCGCGTCGCGCAGAACAAGGAACAGTTGATGAGGCGGCTCGTCGCGCTCTGCGAAGACGCCGGCGCGCGGCAGCCGAAGGCGCTGGCCGACGCGCTCGCGCTCGTGATCGAAGGCATCTACGCCGCCAGCCAGACCTACCGGCGCGGCGAAACGCCGATCGGCATCGCGCCCGCGCTGGTCACGCAGCTGATCGAAGCCGCGTGCGCGTGACGGACGGCGCACGCCCGGGCCCGGCGTGCCCGCTACAATGCGGCCCTCGCCGCTTCTCTGCCCCGCTGCCTTCGCCATGACCGATACCCGCCCCGACTCGCACGACGACATCCTCGCCGCCACGCGGCACTGGCTCGCACGCGCGGTGATCGGGCTCAATCTGTGTCCATTCGCGAAAAGCGTCTACGTGAAGGAGCAGGTGCGCTATGCGATCAGCGAAGCAACGACGCTCGAGGACGCCCTGGCCGACCTCGAAACCGAACTGCGCGCGCTCGAAGCAGCGGATCCGCAGCAGGTCGACACGACGCTCGTGATCTATCCGCGCGCGTTCGCGGATTTCGTCGACTACAACGATGCGCTGTTCTTCGCCGACCGGCTGGTGCGGCAACTGCGGCTCGACGGCGTGCTGCAGATCGCGAGCTTCCACCCCGAGTACCGGTTCGAAGGCAGCGAACCGGACGACATCGAGAACTACACGAACCGCGCGCCGTACCCGATCCTGCATCTGCTGCGCGAGGACAGCATCGCGCGCGCGGTCGACGCGTTTCCGGACGCGTCCGCGATCTACGAGAAAAACCAGGAAACGCTGCGCCGCCTCGGTCACGACGGCTGGCGGGAATGGATGCGCCGGCCGGGCGACGACGTCTGACACGGCGCGCGAAGGCCGGCGCGTGCGCGGCGGACGTGCCGCGCGCCGGCTCGAGTCAGTCCGCGGCCGGCTCGACGGCCGCGCCGGCCTCGGCGGCAGGTGCCGACGCGAAGAAGCGCTCGTTCAGTTCGGCCAGCCCGAACATCCCGAGGATCTCGTTCAGCCGCTCGCCGGGCTTGCGGCGCGGCAGGTTCTTGTACTGCGCGATGATCAGCTCGTTCTTCATCGAATGCTCCCAGCCGACCAGCTCGGTCACGCCGACCTGATAGCCGTGCGCCTCGAGCTGCAGGCAGCGCAGCACGTTGGTGATCTGGCTGCCGAATTCGCGCGTGTGCAGCGGATGCCGCCACACTTCCGTCAGCGCGTTCGCGAGCGACTTGCCCTTGTTCCTGCGCAGTACGCCGGCGACTTCCGCCTGGCAGCACGGCACCAGCACGATGTGCTGCGCGCGTTTCGCGAGCGCGAAGCGGATCGCGTCGTCGGTCGCGGTGTCGCACGCATGCAGCGCGGTGACGACATCGACCGTTTCGGGCAGCTTCGGCGACGTGATCGAATCGGCGACCGACAGGTTCAGGAACGACATGCCGCCGAACCCGAGCCGGGCGGCGAGTTCGGCGGAACGCGTGACGAGCGCTTCGCGCGTCTCGATCCCGTACACGTGCGACGCGAACGCCGGCGTGCCGTGCCCCGGCTGCTGCTTGAAGAACAGGTCGTACAGGATGAAGCCGAGATACGACTTGCCGGCGCCGTGATCGACGAGCGTCACGCTGCCCTTGTCGGCCTGCACGCTCGCGAGCAGCGGCTCGATGAACTGGAACAGGTGATAGACCTGCTTCAGCTTGCGGCGGCTGTCCTGGTTCAGCTTGCCGTCGCGGGTCAGGATGTGCAGTTCCTTCAGCAGCTCGACGGACTGCTCCGGACGGATTTCGTAGGTCTTGTTCGACATCGTGAGGCGGCGCCGGGCGGCGGTCGGTCGACCACGGCCCGGCGGCGGGAATTCGTGAGGAATGGCGATAGTTTACCGAAAATGCGCGATCAGGCCCGCGCGCCGAGTCGCCAGAGCGACGTGACCTCGGCGCGGCGCGCCGCGTGCAGCGGATCGTCCGCGTCGGCCGCCTTCGGGTGCGCGGGGCGGATGTCTTCGCGGCCGAGCACGACGAGGCCGGCTTCGTCGATCCATTGCAGCAGCGTGTCGCGCGACCGCAGGCCGAGATGCTCGGCAAAATCGGACAGGATCAGCCAGCCTTCGCCGCCCGGGTCGAGGTGGCCGGCAAGCCCCGCGAGGAAACCGCGCAGCATCCGGCTGTCGGGGTCGTAGACCGCGTATTCGATCGGTGCGCTCGGACGGGCCGGCACCCACGGCGGGTTACAGACGACGAGCGGCGCGCGGCCGGCCGGAAACAGGTCGGCTTCGATCACCTCGACGCGATCGGCATGGCCGAGCCGCGCGACGTTTTCTCTCGCGCATGCGAGCGCGCGCGGATCCTGGTCGGTCGCGACGATGCGCTCGACGCCGCGCGATGCAAGCACGGCCGCGAGCACGCCGGTGCCCGTACCGATGTCGAACGCGAGCGACGTCGCCGGCAGCGGCGTGCGCGCGACCAGTTCGACGTATTCACCGCGCACCGGCGAGAACACGCCGTAATGCGGATGGATCGGCGCGCCGCCGAGCGCCGGAATCGGCACGCCCTTCTTGCGCCACTCGTGCGCGCCGACGAGGCCGAGCAGCTCGCGCAGCGACACGACCGACGGCGCACCGCCCGGCCCGTATGCTTCCTCGCACGCGGCGCGTACGTCGGGCGCGCGGCGCAACGCAATCGTGTAATCGGCGTCGAGCGAGATCAGCAGCATCCCGAGCGTGCGAGCGCGCTGCGATTGCGCGAGACGGTGCAGATTGAAGGCGTCGACGCCGGCCGCGGCCTTCGCCTTCTTCGGCTTGCGTTCGACGCGACGCGCCATCGCCTGCACGAGCTGGCGCGCATTCTGGAAGTCGCCCTGCCAGACGAGCGCGGTGCCCTCGCATGCGAGGCGGTACGCCGCATCGGCGGTCACGCGGTCGTCGGCGGGCACTGCGCGCCTGGGCGGCTGCACGCCGGCTTCGGAGCGCCAGCGCACGGCATGTTCGGCGCCGTCGGCGTCGGTCCAGTGAAAAACAGGAAAATCGGTCACGCGAGCTCGGCTACGGTTGGCTTCAGACAGGCGGCGGGATGGCGCCGCGCGGACCACACCATACCGCGCTTTGCCCGCGCGGCAAAGCGGGGGCAACCGCCCCCGCCGAGGCTCGCGGCATGTCAGCTCTGGTCGTCGAGCGCCGCGTCCGGCGCGTTCTGCTTCACCGACGCGATGCCGTTCTCGCGGCCCGCTTCGGCCTTGTACAGCTCGCTCGTGCCGATGATCTCGTGATTGCCGGCCTTCAGGTTGAACATGAACTGACCGTTGCTCGCGGTCTTGCGCTCGTAGCGCGCGTCGTCCGGCGCGTTCTTGCGCACCGACGCGACGCCGTTTTCCGCCGACGCCTTGGTCTTGTACAGCTCGCTGCGCAAAATGATCTCGCCGTTGGCGGCCTTCAGGTGGAACAGGAACTGCCCGTCGCTCGCTTTCTTGATAACGAATTTCGCTGCCATGGTGCTCCTCTCGGAAAAGTCGTCCGGCCCTCCGGACCAAGGCAGTCTAAACGCGATTGCAGCGCAAAACGTCAGGCTCACGAAATTCGATCGTCAGGAATGATCAAACGGCGCCGCGATTGCGCCGCTTCGTCCGGCCCCGCGTCCGGTAGCGCACCGGTATCGCGCCGCGGCGCGCGGGCCGTCTACCGGCCCCATCCCGGCGTCGCCGGCATGCGCAACGTACCGGCGTCGTTGAAGTGCACGGTGCCGAGCACGCCGCCGGCGAGCCGGCCGCGCAGCGCATACGGCAACTCGCCGTTCGCGGCCGCGCCGGGGAGATTCCACGCCTGCCGCGCGGCGGCGAAAGCCGATACCGAGACGGGCACGTCGATCACGGCTTCGCCGAAGCGCGGCACGCTGCCCGTCCGGTCGCTGACCCCGCTCGCGAACGGCGTGCCGTTCAGATCGAGCGCGACCGCGATGCCGTCGTATTCGATCGGCGCGTCGTTCGGGTTCTGCACGCGCAGCTTCAGGCTGAACCGCATCTCGAGACCCTGCCCGACGAGCGGGTCGAGCCCGACGACGGTCACGTTCACGGGCTCGCGCGTGAGCCCCGCGCAACCGCCGAGCATGAGGACGGCGGCGAACAACAGCAGCGTGGCGCGCAGCGGCGCGATACGGAACAGGGCGCGTGGCACGGGAGGCCTCCTCGACGTAATCGATCGATGAATCATCGATACATTGTACCGAGCGCGCCGGGCCACGCCATGATTCGTAGTTTTCGCTTATCGGCAAGATCGTTAATAGATTAAAACTACGAAAACAACAGCCAGACAGAAAGCAGATTAATGCCTTTCACCATTCAATCGCGCGCAAAAAACCCAATAGACGCGCCTTCTAATTTTTTCGTTTCCTTTACCCAAAACCATCAAGTATATTTACGCATCCTTCGAGCAGGCCGACAAACCTTGAAACCGCATGACGGCGATTTTACGGAACGGCGACACGCCGTCCTTCCGTCGCGCGGCCTGGTGCGGCCAGCCCCGTGGGTCGTCGGTGCAAAGGGAATGCGCGCCCGCAGCGGGCGGGCGGCCCCGTGTCGTGCGCGCGAAATCAATTCAGTACAACACGCGCCCGGCCATTTTTAACCGGCAAGTTAACCGATATCCGGAAAACACAGAGGGGGCAGTAAACCATGATTACCTTCACGTAGTCGGTCGACCGTCTTTTTCGAATATCCGCCACTGGCATTTCGCGTCGCCGTTGATTAACGGCGGGGGATTGCTTTTGCCGGCGTTTTCGCAGCACTGAACGATTCTTTCAACAATCGAGGTTTCAGTCATGTCGATCAACATTCGCAAGATGCGTTATCTGCCGCTCGTCGCCGCACTGGCACTCGCCGGATGCGGCGGCGACGACGGCGGCACGGGCTCGGCTTCCGCGCTCAGCTCCGCCGGCGCACCGCAGCCGGGCTCGACGCCCGCCGTCACCACGCCGCCGAGCGCACCTCCGCCGGCCACCGCCAACGTCGACAAGAACGTGCCGCCTGTCGAACTCCCGGACACCGTCGTCCCGGTCAACTACCGGCTATGGTTCCGCCCGAACGACGCGCTGAACGCGTTCGACGGGCGCGCCGACGTCGAGATCAAGGTGTTGAAGCCGGTCAACAACATCGTGATCGCCGGCCACCGGATCAAGTTCACGAACGGCCGCATCACGCTGCAGCCGGGCAACATCCAGCTGATCGCGACGCCGCAGGACAAGGGCGACTACTACCAGTTGCGCCCGGTCAGCGGCACGATCGCGGCGGGCAACTATTCGCTGCACATGGAGTGGTCGGGCATCATCAACTTCAAGTCGTATGACGATCCGGTCGCGAAGACGGGCGGCAGCTGCGGCGACGATCCGTATCCGGGCTGCTCGGCGGCGGAAGGCGTCTTCCGCGTCGACCTGAAGGGCACCGACGGCAAGACGAGCGGCGCGATTCTCACGCAGGGCGAAACCAACCTGGCGCGCCAGTGGTTCCCGGGCTGGGACGAACCCGCGTTCCGTCCGACCTATGAAGTGACGGCCGAAGTGCCGCAAAGCTGGCGCGTCGTGTCGAACGCGGCCGAGAAGCCGTCGACCAACGTCGGCGACGGCTACAAGCTCGTGCAGTTCGAGAAGACGCCGCCGATGCCGTCGTACCTGCTGTTCTTCGGCGGCGGCATGTTCGACACGTACGAGGACAATTTCACGAGCCCGCTGCCGGGCGGCAAGGGCGGCCTGCATCTGCGCGTGTTCACGCCGCCGGGCATGAGCGACTGGGCGAAGCCGGCAATGGACCGCACCAAGCAGGCCCTCGATTTCTACTACCGCTACACGGGTATCCCGCTGCCGCTGACGAAGTTCGACACGGTCGCCGCGAACGACGCGTTCAAGGAACAGAAGGATCTGAACTTCGGCGGGATGGAGAACTGGGGTTCGATCCTCGAATTCGCCGACGACATCCTGCCGCAGCCGGGCCAGCCGATGTCGCAGTACGGCAATGAAGTGCTGACGCACGAAGTCGCACACCAGTGGTTCGGCGATCTGGTCACGACCGACTGGTGGGACGACGTGTGGCTCAACGAGTCGTTCGCGACGTTCTTCGAGACGAAGACGACGATCCAGTTCTTCCCCGACCAGTTCAGCTGGCTCGACCAGGTGAAGAACAAGTACCGCGTGATCAACCGCGACATCGGCCCGAACGCGTTCCCGGTCGCACCGAACTTCAACGACTGGGCGTCGAACGACTTCGTGCTGAGCGCGAGCGCGTTCACGTACGACAAGGGCGGCCACGTGCTGAAGACGCTCGAGAACTATCTCGGCGAGCAGACACTGCGCCACGGCCTGCAGCAGTACCTGGTCGACTACTCGTTCGGCAACGGCACGCCGAAGCGTCTGTGGGATGCGCTGTCGAAGGCGAGCGGCCAGCCGGTCGGCCCGATCGGCGACAGCTACGTGCGCCAGACGGGCGTGCCGCTGATCTCGCTCGACACGCAGTGCGACCTGACGAAGAACCAGACGGTCGTCACGCTGAGACAGCAGCCGTTCCCGAACAAGAACGCGTATCCGGGCCTGCAATGGACGGTGCCGCTCACGCTCGCGTACGGCCAGGGTCTCGCGAAACACACGACGCTCGCGCTGAAGGACACGCAGACGCAGACGCGGATCGAAGGCTGCACGGGCGTGGTCGCGGATCCGAGCGGCCTCGACTACTACGTCGTGAACTACAGCGACGCGGCATGGAGCGGCCTGCTCACGCAGATCAACACGTCGACCGATCCGGTGCTGCTCGCGAACCTGAAGAGCGAGGCCGCGCTGCTCGTCGCGAACAACCTCGCGCCGGCTTCGCGTTCGACGTCGATCGGCTCGGTCGCTTCGCCGGCCGCGATGAAGCTGCGCCAGACGCCGAGCTTCGGCGGTATCGCGCCGGTGGAGAAGGAGCGTCCGACGCTGCGCTACCAGGGCATGTTCAAGCCGCGCAAGACGGTGGCTCAGTAACGTTGTCGTTCGACCGGCCGCGCCGCGCACGCCGCGGTGCCGGCCGGCGCTTCCCGCTGTTCGACGGGCCCCGCACGCGGGGCCCGTTCTTCATTGCACGCCGTCGATCGCGTCGTCACGCCCACGCGGCATCCCACGCGGGCTGCGCGAACCACGTGGCGAGGAACGCGACCAGCCGCGACGCGCGGGCGCTGCCGCGCGCCTGCTGGCGCAACACGTGAATCGTCGCCGGCTCGGGCGCGGCCGCATAACGCGGCAGCAAGGCACGCAGCCGACCGTCGCGCAGCGCGTCCCCCGCGAGCCAGGTCGGCAGGTGCGCGACGCCGAGCCCGTCGATCGCCGCTTCGAGCAGCGCCTCGGAATGGTTGCTGCGAAACCGCGGCTGCGACGGCACGTGACGGCGGCCGTCGAAACGCCATGCGCCCGGCGGCGGCGCGCCGTGCCACGCGAGGCAATCGTGCCCGGCCAGCGCGTCGGGCGATTCGGGTTCGCCGCGCCGCGCGACGTAGTCGGGGCTCGCGCACAGCACGCGGCGTTGCGGCGCGAGCACGGTCGCGACGAAGCGCGTGTCTTCCAGCGGGCCGATGCGCACCGCGAGATCGACGTCGGAGCCGAGCCGCGTGCCTTGCGGATCGACCATGCTGTCCGTCAGCAACAGGTCGACCTGCAGCGCCGGATGACGCTGCATGAACGCGGCCAGCGCGGCCATCAGGTGCCTGCGGCCGAACGGTGCCGGACAGTCGACGCGCAGCAGCCCGCTCGGCTCGTCGTGCTGGCTGTGCAGGTCCTCCTGCAGCCCGCGCAGCTCGGCGAGCATCCGCGTCGCGCGACCGTACAGCAGCAGACCGGCCTCGGTCGGCCGAAGCGCGTGCGTGGTGCGATGCAGAAGGCGGATGCCGAGCTGCGCCTCGAGCCGGTCGATGCGCCGCGTGACCGACGATGCGGCGACGCCCAGCCGGCGCGCGGCCGCCGAAAAGCTCTGCTGGTCGACCACGTCGACGAACAGCGCCAGATGCGGAGAAAGAAAGTCGTCCATGCCGGCTCCCGGGATTGCTATGCAATAAATGCAAAGCAATCATTCGCCTTTGCACATTTCCATGTCAAATCCGGCCGACTAGACTCCAGTCATCCTGTTCCACCGCTGCATGCGCCCGCCCGCCGGGCAGCGCGCCAGCCCCTCTTCACGGAGATCATCATGCGCAGCATCCGCTTCGACGCCCCCGCTCCCGACATCGAGTCGCTCGACGCACGCGTCAGGGAAGTCGACCCGCCCGTGCCGGGCGACGGCCAGATGCTGATCGAGGTGCGCGCGGCCGGCGTCAATCCGAGCGACGTGAAAGCCGCGCTCGGGCGCATGCCGCATGCGGTGTGGCCGCGCACGCCCGGCCGCGACTGGGCCGGCATCGTGCGCGGCGGCCCCGACGGCTGGATCGGTGCGCCGGTATGGGGCTCGGGCGGCGACCTCGGCGTCGGGCGCGACGGCTCGCATGCGCAATGGCTGGTGCTCGATGCCGCGCAAGTACGCCGCAAGCCGGCCGTGCTGACGCTCGACGAAGCGGCCGGCATCGGCGTGCCGTTCGTCACCGCGTACGAAGGGCTGCGGCGCGCCGGCATGCCCGAGGCCGGCGACGTCGTGCTCGTGTTCGGCGCAAACGGCAAGGTCGGCCAGGCCGCGATCCAGCTTGCGACCGCGCGCGGCGCAACGGTGATCGGCGTCGAGCGCGGCCCCGGCGCCTATCGCGGCCACGCATCGGGCGACGTGCGCGTGATCGACGCTTCGCGCGAAGCGGTGGCCGACGCGGTGCGCGCGGCGACCGGCGGGCACGGCGCGGACATCGTCTACAACACGGTGGGCAGCCCGTATTTCGAAGCGGCGAACGCATCGATGGCGATCGGTGGGCGCCAGATCTTCATCTCGACGATCGACCGCAGCGTGCCGTTCGACATCTTCTCGTTCTATCGCGGCCAGCACACGTACGTCGGCGTCGATTCGCTGCAGCTCGGCGGCACCGCGGTCGCGAACATCCTCGATACGCTCGCGCCCGGCTTCGGCAACGGCACGCTGCGCGCGTTCCCGATCGAGGAGGCGTACACGTACCCGCTCGAGCGCGCGCACGATGCATATCGCGCAGTGCTGGCCGGCGCGCGCGAGCGCGTGATCCTCAAACCGTGACGCCGCCCGGCACGGAGACCGCCATGATGAATTACCTGCTTTCGCTTGCGGTGGGCCTCGGCGTCGGCGTGCTGTACGCACTGCTGCACGTGCGCTCGCCGGCCCCGCCGCTCGTCGCGCTCGTCGGCCTGCTCGGGATGGTGATCGGCGAGCACGCGATCACGCTGCTGCGCTGACGCGTTGCCGGCGTGCCGCGCCCGGCGTGATGCGGCCGCCGCTAGCGATCGTCGCGCCGGCGAAACGCCCACCATGCGGCGAGCGCGGTAAAGCCCGCCACCAGCAGCACCATCAGCCAGAACCCGTGCTTGTTCTCCGAGAACGGCACACCGCCGACGTTCATCCCGAAAAAGCCCGCGACGATATTGATCGGCAGTGCGATCACGGTCACGAGCGTCAGCGTGAAGAGCGTCCGGTTGTTCTGCTCGTCGAGCCGCGAGCCGATCTCTTCCTGCAGCAGCTTGATCCGCTCGTTGAGCCCCGACAGATCGGCGAGCACGAGCGAGAATTCCTCGGTCGACTCGCGCAACTCCTGCACGTCTTCGGCATGCAGCCACGCGGGCGGCTTCGCCAGCAGCCGGAAGATCGACCCGGGCTCGGGCGCCAGCATGCGTTGCAGGCGCGTCAGCGTGCGGCGCATCGCACCCAGCTCGACGCGATTCGACGTGAGCCGCTGCGACAGGAAGCGATCCTCGATGCGATCGACGTCGACGCTCGTGCGTCGCATGATCTGGATCAGGAGGTCGGCCTGGTCGTGCAGCAGGTGCACGAGCAGTTCGGCCGGCGACCGGAACTGCTCGCCGTCGCGCACGCATGCGCGCAGCGTATCGACCGAGCGCAGCGGCTTGAGCCGCGCGGTGACCATGATGCGCCGCTCGACATGGACGAACAGCGTCGCGATTTCCGACGGCGTCAGCTCGAGATTGAACATCACGTCGTTGACGATCGCGCGCAGCGCGCCGTCCTCCTGCTCGATGCGCGTCGAACGCGATCCTTCGTGCAGGAATTCGAAGAAGCTGTCGGGCAGCCCGAGGTGCGTGCGCATCCAGCGCTCGCTCGCGCCGTGCGCGAGATTGAAGTGCAGCCAGACGAAATCGTCCGATGCCACCGCCTCGTGCCCGCGGCACGTATGCAGCCACGCGGCGGCCGCGTCGGCATCGAGCATTGCGCCCGACCCGCCCGGGACGAAGCGGAATCCGCACACCATGCCGGACGTATCGGCGCCGTAAGTCTGTACGATCAGATCCATCGTGTCGAAGGTCATGCTGCGCGCACCGCGCCGCGCATCGCGCATCGCGGCGCCACGCCGGGAAAAGAAAGGAAACGTATGCACGACGCGTGTGACACTCGCGTGACTCTGTCACACACGACGATGCGCGCGCCGCCCGCGGCCCCAAAAGCAACGCGCCGCTCGAGGGCGGCGCGTGTGCGATGAACCGGTAGTGTAATGCAGCTTACTGCCGCGTCTCGGACTGCGCGGCGGCCGGGCATGCCGGATCCTTGCCCCAGTGGCCCTCGCAAACGCGCCAGCGGCACAGCTGATCCTCGAAGAAACCACGCTCCGAGCAGTCCTTCACGCGCGAGGCGAGCGAGCCGCCCGTCGCGGCCGCCGTCTTCGTCGGCCCGGCCTGCGCCTTCTGCGCGGCGGTCTTCTTGTCGGCCGGTTTCGTGCGCGCGACGAGCGCCGCCAGCAGATCGGCATCCGGATCGTCCTTCCCTGACGATCGCGCACCGCCGGTACGGGCCGCCGTTTCGCGACGCTTCTTCGCCTGCGCGAGCTCTGCCTGTTCCTTGCGGTGCTTGCGGGCCTCCGCCTTCGCGTCGGCCTTGGCCTCTGCCTTGCTGCGTGCCGCGACCTTGTCGTTCTTCGCTGCGTCGGCTTTCGCGGTTTTCGTCGTTGCAACCGCGGCTGCCGTTGCCGCGGCGGCTGCGCCTGCGGTAGCGGTAGCGGCGCCCGGCGTATCGTCGGCCCCGTTCGCGAGCGCACGCGACAGACGGCTGTCGTCCGTGCCGGACGCGGACGATGCGGACGCAACGGTCGCGGATGCGGCATCCTCGTTGACGATCGTCGCCGGTTGAACGGCGGACGCCGCCGACGCGGCATTCTGCGCGACCTGCGCGGCACCGCTGGCCGGTTCGGCCTTCGCGGCTGCCTGCGCGGGCGCGGCGGCCACGACGGCCGGCTCGCCGGATTGCTGCTGCCAGCGCCATGCGCCCCAGCCGCCGACGGCGACCACGAGCGCGACCACGGCCGCGATCGGCCCCTTCAGCGAGCGGCGCGACGATTCGGCCGGCGGCGTGACACGTCCTTCCAGATTCGCGAGAATGCGCGATTGCTGCGGTCCACCCTCGCCTGCCGGCTTGCTGTCGGACAGCAGGCTAGGCGGGGTTTTCGAATTTGAATTTTCCGGCGCACTCATTCAGCGTCTCATTGAATCCTGGTTTAATTCACCGCGATAATATAGCCCGGCCTCTCAAAGCAGCCTGATTCTAAGAGCAAGCATTGCAAAACACAATCAATTCCAATTTCCGGGGATTTCGTTGATTGCCGTCGCACTCGTCGCCTATTTCGCCCTTGCCGTCGCGGTCGCGGCACTGTTGCTTTTACCGGGTATCCGCGCGACCGTTTTCGAATCCGTCGCCCAGTTTCACGGCCGTCTAACGCGCCGTGCGAACGATCGCGCCGCGCGTACGCGAAGTCGAATTGTTAAATCGGCAAGCATTACCCGCGACGCATTAAGTGATGCGCAAAATTTACTGATTCGACGGCGCTTGATGATTATGGTATCGGCAGGTATTCTTGCGACGCCGCCATTGGTGGCCATTGCGTTACGCGGTCGGCAATTGTTTCAGTACGACGACACGGCGCGCGTGCCCGACGAGAAGATCGCCGCGTTGCTGCAGGGCGAGCAGCTCGTCCCGCCTCCGCCGCTGCCGCCTGAAGTCTTTGCCACGAAGGAAGTCGAACAGGTACGGCCGGCGCTGAAGGATGCGAGCCGCGACTGGAACCTGCTGGATCCCGACTTCCGCACGCGTTTGCTGCTGGTCTACAAGATCATGCACGAACAATATGGTTATGAAATGGCGCTGCTGGAAGGTTATCGGAGCCCGGAACGCCAGAACCGGCTCGCGCAGATGGGCACCAACGTGACCAACGCGGCGGCCTTCCAGAGTTATCACCAATTCGGGCTGGCGGCCGACAACGCATTCCTGCGCGACGGCAAGCTGGTCATTTCCGAGAAAGATCCCTGGGCGATGCGCGGCTACCAGTTGTACGGACAAGTTGCCGAGCAGGTCGGCCTGACCTGGGGGGGCCGCTGGAAGATGATGGATCTCGGGCACGTGGAATACCATAAACCCGGTTTTAAACTGGGACGCGGCAGCTAGTCAGGGCTGTCGTACAAGAAATAATGAGGGCGGCATGGGGCTTTTTAATCACCCGGCAGGAAACTATTTGGGCGGCGCAATCGATCGGGCATTCCGTTGCACGATTTTTTCAGGCCGCCGCTTCCGTTTTAATTCTCACAGCGTCCTTTCATTAATGCGCGCGCCTTCTCCGATGCCGCGAGCGCATTGATGCCAGCCCCCTTCATCCCGTCTGACAGCATGGCGACACACCGCGGCGCCACTCTTGCCGCTCGACGCGCCTGCGTCGCCTCACCGAATCGCACCGGAACCTGAACGTCCTATGCAACGCATCCTCAACGTGCTGACTCATCCGCGTACGCTCTCGATCGTCGGGATCGTCGCGCTAGCGGCGATTCTCTTCATCGCCGTCGACATGCTGCAGTTGCCGCTCCTGTGGGCAGCGATCGCCTTCGCGGCGATCCTCGTGCTGTGGCTCGGCGTCGCGTTGTGGCGCCGCTGGCGCGTGAAGCGCGCGAACCAGCAGCTCGGCCAGGTGCTGGAAGAGCAGGCGGAAACCGGCAAGATCGCGGCACCGGCCGCCGCCGCGATCGCACCCGATGCGAAGACGGCAGACCTCGACGTGCTGCGCACGCGCCTGTCCGACGCTGTGAAGACGATCAAGACGTCGAAGATCGGCCAAGTGTCGGGCGGCTCCGCGCTGTACGAACTGCCGTGGTACATCGTGATCGGCAATCCGGCCGCGGGCAAGAGCAGCGCCGTGCTGAACTCGGGCCTGCAGTTTCCGTTCGCGGACAAGAACAGCGCCGTGATCCACGGCATCGGCGGCACGCGTAACTGCGACTGGTTCTTCACGACCGAAGGGATCCTGCTCGACACGGCCGGCCGCTATTCGGTACACGAGGAAGACCGCAGCGAATGGCTCGGCTTTCTCGGCCTGCTGAAGCGCTACCGTCCGAAGGCGCCGATCAACGGCATCATCGTCACCGCCAGCATCGCCGAACTCACCGGCAACCGCCCCGAATTTGCGATCAACCTCGCGAAAAACCTCCGCCAGCGCGTTCAGGAACTGACGGAAAAGCTCGAAGTGTTCGCACCGGTCTACGTGATGTTCACGAAGGCCGACCTGATCACCGGCTTCACCGAATTCTTCAGCAGCAGCGACAAGCACGAGTACGACCGCGTGTGGGGCGCCACCCTGCCCTACGAGCCGGACGACAAGCGCGACGTCGTCGCGCAGTTCGACACGCACTTCGAGGAACTGTACGAAGGGCTGAAGGAAATCAGCGTCGCGCAGCTGTCGCTGTCGCGCGGCAACCAGTTGTCGCCGGGCCAGCTGAGCTTCCCGCTCGAATTCTCGACGATCAAGCCGTCGCTGCGCGCGTTCCTCGCGACGCTGTTCGAAAACAACCCGTTCCAGTACAAGCCGATCTTCCGCGGCTTCTATTTCACGAGCGCACTGCAGGAAGGCGAAACCAACAGCGCCGCCGCGCAGCGCATCGCGAGCCGCTTCGGCCTCGACGCGAACGCGCTGCCGAAGCCGCACAGCGCATTCTCGAAGAACGGCTTCTTCCTGCGCGACCTGTTCTCGAAGGTGATCTTCGCGGATCGCCAGACCGTGCGCCAGTTCGCGAGCCCGACCAAGACGCGGCTGCGCTACGCGACCTTCTTCGGCTTCGTCGCCGCACTCGCGCTCGCGCTCGGCGGCTGGACCTGGTCGACGATCGGCAACCAGCAGCTCGTCACGAACGTGCAGGCCGACCTCGACAACGTCACGCGCCTGCAGCAGGGCCGCAACGACCTGCAGTCGCGCCTGCAGGCGATGGACATCCTCGAGGACCGGATCGAACAGCTCGAGCAGTTCCGCCGCGACAAGCCGCTGTCGGTGTCGCTCGGCCTGTACCAGGGCGACCGTCTCGAACAGCATCTGCTGACCGAGTACTACAACGGCGTGCGCCAGATCCTGCTGGCGCCGGTCTCGCAGAATCTCGCGTCGTTCATGAAGGACGTGAACGCACACCCCGAACAGCTCGTGCCGATGACGCGCCCGCCCGAATCGGGCGCCGTGCAGGGCGGCGCGCAGCCTGTTTCGACGAACCCGCCGGGAGCCGCGCCGCTGGCCGGCGCCGCGCAAGGCGCGTCCGCCGCGACGGACACCGCACAGCAGCCGCCGGCCGCACCGCAGGGCGGGCTGTACAGCGACGCGTCGCCGACCAACGTGCAGGACGCGTACAACGCGCTGAAGACCTACCTGATGCTGTCCGACAAGCGTCACGTCGAACAGGCGCACCTGACCGACCAGCTCGCGCGCTTCTGGCGCGGCTGGCTCGAGACGAATCGCGGCAACATGCCGCGCGACGAGATGATCAAGAGCGCCGAGCGCATGATCTCGTTCTATCTGTCACGCGTGAACGACGACGACTGGCCGATGATCGACGCGAACCTCGCGCTCGTCGACCAGACCCGCGAGAACCTGCGCCACGTCGTGCGCGGGATGCCGGCCCGCCAGCGCGTCTATGAGGAAATCAAGGCACGCGCATCGACCCGCTTCGCGCCGATGACCGTCGCGCGCATCGTCGGCGACGGCAACCAGGGCCTGATCGCCGGCAGCTATGCGATCCCGGGCACGTTCACGCGCGAAGCGTGGTTCGACTACGTGCAGCCGGCGATCCGCGACGCGGCGACCAAGGAACTGCAGGCGAAGGACTGGGTGCTGAACACGTCGACGCAGGACGACCTGACGCTGGAAGGCAGCCCCGAACAGATCCAGAAGACGCTCGTCGGCATGTACAAGACCGAGTACGCGCAGCACTGGCAGAAGTTCATGCAGGGCATTGCGGTACAGGGCTTCAGCAGCTTCGGCCAGGCCGTCGACGGGATGAACCGCCTCGGCGACCCGCAGGATTCGCCGATCCGCAAGATCCTCGAGACCGCGTACGACCAGACGTCGTGGGACAACCCGTCGCTCGCCAACGTGGCGATCAAGAAGGCGCAAACGGGTGTCGTGAACTGGGTCAAGCAGTTGTTCTCGCGCTCGCAGGCCGGCCAGATCGCAGCCGCGAATATCGACATCAACGGCAATCCGGCCGAAGTGCCGATGGGTCCGATCGGCCAGGAGTTCATCGGGCTCGCGCGGATCGTCGCGACGCATGACGGCACGTCGATGCTCAAGGGCTACATGGACTCGCTGTCGAAGGTCCGCACGCGCTTCAACGTGATCAAGAACCAGGGCGACCCCGGCCCCGGCGCGCGCCAGTTGATGCAGCAGACGCTCGACGGCAACGGGTCGGAACTCGCCGATTCGCTGAAGTTCGTCGACGAGCAGATGCTGACGGGCCTCACCGATTCGCAACGCAAGTCGCTGCGTCCGCTGCTGGTGCGGCCGCTGATGCAGGCGTTCTCGGTGGTGATCCAGCCGGCCAGCGCCGAAGTCAACAAGGTGTGGAACGCGCAGGTCTACCAGCCGTTCCAGAGCTCGCTCGCGACGAAGTACCCGTTCGCGCCGAGCGCGAAGGTCGAGGCCGGCGCCGGTGAAATCGCGCAGGTGTTCGGTCCGGACGGCGCGATCGCGAAGTTCGTCGGCACGACGCTGGGCCCGCTCGCGGTGCGCCGCGGCGACACGCTCGCCGCCCGCACGTGGGGCGACATGGGCATCGGCCTCACGCCGGACTTCACGAACGGCTTCGCGCGCTGGGTCGCCCCGCTCGCCGGTGGCGCGGCAGGCGGCGCGGCCGCGGCATCCGAGCCGCAGACCGTGTTCCAGATCCTGCCGCAGCCGAGCACCGGCACGACGGAATACACGATCGCGATCGACGGCCAGCAGCTGCGTTACCGCAACACGCCGCCGCAGTGGACCAACTTCGTGTGGCCGAATCCGCAGGGCTCGCCGGGCGCGACGCTGTCCGCGACGACCTTCGACGGCCGCACGGTGCAGCTCGTCAACGAGCCGGGCCGCTACGGTCTCGAGAAGCTGATCAACTCGGCGCAGCGCAAGCGGCGTCCGGACGGCACCTTCGACCTCACGTGGGTCCAGGGCAGCGTGAACGTGTCGGTGACGATGCGCATCATCAGCACGTCGCAACCGACGAGCGGCGGCGGCGACCAGCCGCAGCAGCAGAGCCTGCGCGGCCTGCAACTGCCGTCGTCGGTCGCCGATGCGAGCGCGGGCGCCGCGCAGAACGCGACGCAGGCCGGCACGGGCACGCCGGCTGCAGCACCGGCCGTCACGGCCGCCACCGCAAACAATGCACAGGGGGCGCAATGACGCAAACCGTCCAGGCGCAAATCGCCTACTTCGGCAAGATTCCGTCGCGCGGCGACTTCGTGAAGAGCGCGCACAATCCGCAACTGCTGCAGACGCTCGACCGCTGGATCGCGCAGGCGCTCGAACTGCTCGCGGAAGATCCGCGCTGGAAGATCGTCTACGAGGATGCGAAGCCGATGCATTTCGCGTTCCTCGGCTCGCGCAGCAAGCTCGCGATCGCGGGCCACATGGTCGCGAGCCACGACGTGTCGATGCGCCGCTTCCCGTTCCTCGGCGCAACCGCGCTCGAAGTCGACCGCCCGCTCGCGTTCCTCGCGCGCAGCCCGCTCGCGTTCGCGCGGCTGTGGTCGCGCGTCGCCGCGCAGATCCCGCCGCTGCTCGCGAAGGACGAGCCGCCCGGCGCGCTGCAGGCGCTCGGCGACACGCAAGTGCCGATCGACGTCGGCGGCCCCGGCACGTCGCATGACGGCACCTTCAACGACTTCGTCGAACACCAGTCGCTGTACGGCCTGCAACAGATGCTGCTCGAAAGCGGTCACCCCGTGCGGCTGCGCGGCGCGATGCTCGCGCTCGGCTCGCTGCTGCGGCCCGTGATGCAGAGCGGCTCGTCGCACATCGAGCGCGGCCTCACGCTGCCGCTGCCGGTCGACCCGTTCTATCGCAGCCTCGTCGCCGCGTTCTGGCTCGAGCTGATCGCGCCGTTCGTCGCGCAGGCCGACTTCGAACTCGCCATCTTCATCGGCACGATCGCCGAGCGCGAACGGCTGATCATCGGCTTCAACGGCGCGTCGTCGAAGACACTGCTGAGCGTCGTCGATCCGCAAACCTACGCCGCCCACAACATCGACATCGACGATCCCGAGTGGATCGACGCCCATGCGCAAAACGATCAGCAGATCAGCAAGCTCGTCAGCTACCTCGACCAACCGCAACTCTCGCTGCGCGTCGCCATCGACGCGTTCCGCGAAGCGTTCATCGGAGGCTGACGGGATGCAACGCACGAATCACGTCCGGCGCGCGCGCTTGTCGCGCTTTTCGCCTTTCGTTGCCGCCCTCCTCGCCGCCGGCGTCGTCGGCAGCGGCGCGGCCTACGCGCAGAACACGGGCGGCGCGACCGTCACGCCGGTCGGCAACGGCACGGTCGCGACCGCCGCGCTGCCCGCGAACACGAACGCCAGCGCCGCGCCGGCCACGGCGTCCGGCACGGTGATCCGCGGCACCGCCGGCACCATCGTGCCGCCGCCCGCGAACGCGACGCCCGGCCAGGTGGTCGTCGGCGGCAAGGTGCCCGACGAGGCGACCAAGGCCGCCGTGCTGCAGAAGCTGCGCGACACCTACGGCGCGGCGAACGTGGTCGACCAGATCGAGGTCGGCGACGTCGCGACGCCGCCGAACTGGAGCGCGAACGTGCAGAAGCTGCTCGGCGCGCAGCTCAAGCAGATCAGCAAGGGCCAGTTGAAGATCAACGGCACGCAGATCGAGATGAAGGGCGAGGTGCACAACGAGGCGCAGCGCCAGCAGCTCGCGAGCGACATGGCGAACACGCTGAATCCGACGTACACGATCAAGAACGGGCTGCGCGTGTCGGCGTCCGAACAGGGCGTGCTCGACCAGACGCTCGCGAACCGCACGATCGAGTTCGAGACGGGCAGCGCGACGCTCACGCCGCAGGGCAAGCAGATCCTCGACCAGATGGGGGCTGCGCTCGCGAAGATGCCGAACCGCACGGTCGACATCATCGGCCACACCGACAACTCGGGGAACCGCACGTCGAACATCGCGCTGAGCCAGGCGCGCGCGGATGCGGTGAAGGGTTATCTGATCACGAAGAACATCCAGCCGCAGCAGATGACGACGACGGGCGTCGGGCCGGATCAGCCGATCGCGCCGAATGACACGGCGGATGGGCGGGCGCGGAATCGGCGGATCGAGTTCCGGGTGGGGCAGTAGGCGGGGATTCAATGCCGAGCGACGCGGCGCGCCCGGTGGTACCAGGCTGCGGCGGCGCGGCGCCGGCACACGGACTGCGCATGTGCCGCCAGCAGCCGGATTGCTCGAACATACCCGCCGATGAATCCCGGAATCTCGCATGACTCTCGCGCTGCGCTGCCTGCGATCGGCCTTCATCCTGTTCTTCGGCGCCCTCTTCCTGCTGGTGGGCGCCATCTCCATCGTCAACTCGGCCATCCTCCTGCGCGCACGGGCGTGGCCCCGTGTCCCTGTCGCGGTCGAGCAATGCGAGCTCGCTCTGCGGTACGGCAAGCGCGACGTGACATGGGAAGCCCACGCGATATTCCGCTATGGCACTGGCCGGTCGATGGAATACGACACGACCTGGCAACCGGCCGGCTCGCCGGTGTATTCACGCGGACCGGACCCGGAAATCAGCCGCGAGCAGATCGCCTCGCTGACCCACACCTACTGCGCGGCTGCGGCCAGCGACGGGCTACGTGTTTCGCCGCTGTTCCCTGGCATTGCACGCCGCAATGATGCGGTCGTGCGCGGCGCGTGGACCAGCGAGCTGGGATTCGGCATGTTTGCGCTGCTCAGCGGCCTGATGTTGAGCGCCGGGAGCATTTCGATGTTGCCGTGGATCGAGGACCGGAAGAAACAGTCGACCGGGCAAAAGGCTCGGCACACGCAGAACCGTGTCGGCAGTTCGTGATCCGCACTGGCAGGCCAGCTTCGGATCTCACGTCGTATCGTGCTCGTTTCCGCACGGCGGTCGATAAACAAACCACGCGCGCCGGGTCGAAACGGACTGCGTACCTGGAGTCAGGCCGCGGCACGAATCGCCCTCCGGTACGCCGACGAGTTGCTTGCAGATCGCCCCGGCACGATGCCGAGCAACCGTGCGCCGACGCTTTTCGGCACACCGGCCCAGCCCGCAACGCCGGTCAATGCGCAGGCGTTGCCCCGCCCTTGTAGCCCCTCGCCCATTCCTGGCTCTGCTTGGCGGCCTGGTCGATCCGTGCTGCGGCGAGATCGTCCTTCTTGCGCCGCGCCGCCTCCTTTGCCAAATCGCTCGCCCCGAACGTGTCCTTGTCGCGTGTCCGGAAGTACAGTGACGGCGCCAGCACATGGTCTTGCCAGCTCGTCAGCAACGTATCGTGGACGAGCATGTCGAACAGCGCCATGACGTCCGGCGGCAGCGGATGCTTGCCTTCGATCCCCTCCTTCCAGGCCGACACGAGCTCCATCTCGGCTTCGGGCAACATGGCCGCCTCGACCGCATCCGCGCTGGCCTTGTTATTGGAATCCCACGAATCCGGCATGTTGCGGATGCGCTCGGCGGATTGCTTCAGGCCCTCCTGATACGACGCGCGGCGCAGCTTCTTTGCCGCTTCCTTCTCGAGGCGCTCCCAGACCGTCGAATAGTCCTTCGGCGCTTCCGCGACCAGCTTCTCATAGCGCTTTTGCGCCGCGTCACTCGCCGCCTTCATGCCCCGCAGTTTCGCCTGATCCTCCTGGCCGCGGCTGGCCAACATGCTCATGTTGATGCCTTGCCGCTGCAACTCCCAGTCGAGCTGCGACTTCGCCGTCTTGCGCTGCAGGTCGGCATCACTCATGTTGCGCTTCCAGTCGGCGACGGGGTCGGAAATCGTGCGGCGGAAATCGGGATCCATGTAGCGGGCCGCGATCCAGCGCATGAAGACTTTCGAATCCTCCATGAAGTCGGCGCCGGGTTTGCGGGGGACGAGCTTGCGGTACGCATCGATGAGTTGCTTGATGCGGTATTGCTTGCCATTGCAGTTGATGGGCTGGGCGATCGTGAATCTGTCGAACGTATCGTTCTTGTAGAGATAGAGATCCTCCATCGTATCCATCACTGCGCCCGCCTTCAGCGCTTCCATCAGCATGTCGCGCAAAGGCACCCGCATCAATTCGGCGTTCAGGCCGAGTGAACCATTCGGCGCACCGCCCACGACATCGCAGCTCGTACCGGGATAGAGGAACTGTTCCCCGCGGGTGTTCTCCAGACTATCGAGACGCTGATAGAAGCGCATCTCGTGCGCCGCGGCGAAATGAACGCAACGCTGCACGCTCGCCGGGATTCCGAGTGAGCGATCCTTATAGCTGGTCTTGATCATCCCCAGGTACGGAACCATGCCGATCAGTTCGCCGGCCTCTTCCGACATGGTGGACGAAACGGCATCGAGCAAACCAACGAACTTGATCTCGATCGATACACCGTCAATGGCGAGATCCATGTCGTCCCTTCGCTTGTATTTCTCGGCCAGATCGTTGATGAACGCGCGCGCGAGCACGCACCCGCGGTCTGCGCCGAACACCGAAACTTCGATGACCCGAACTTTCGGCATCTGCTTCTTGACGGCCATGTATGCAGCCTCGAATTGATCCTTGGCTGCCGTCAACCGAGTATCGACCCCCGTTCCGAACGCCTTCGCCATGACGGCATTGTCACGCACGATCGGCACGCTCTCCATCGCTATGCCAACGAAAAGACTGCGCGCGACCGCCCAGCCCGCCTTCATGGGGGCTCCTTTGACGTTATTCTTGAAGTCGTTCTTCGCATTGCGCCACAGCAGCGTTCCCGTAGCCTTGGTGCGCCGCCAGTATTGCTCAGACGATGCATTCAACACGTTCATGACACGCCGCGCCTGAGCTGGAATATGCTCGATGTCCTTCCGAATATCCTGGAATGCCTTATCGATCGGTCGAAGCGAAAAGTCTCCGTCGAGAAAGTCGTCGATCAACTGCTTCTTTACGTCACCGACGCGTTTTTTCACATCGGCCTGCTTGATTGGCGTATTGACGCGCGTGAACGACTGGGCGACCGCCTTCGCCCCGCTCAACGCCTTCTTTCCCGCCATCTTGCTCGCGGCCACCCCCGCATTGATCCACTCATTGGCCTTGGCGGACTCGTTGAGCGGAGTGCCCAACCCCGAATAGTAGAAGCGGTACCAGAACTGATTGGCCGGGCGACGCGAGTCGTCGTTATCGCGATGAGCGTCCCATAGACGGCAGATATTCGAGTATCGGGAGCTCGCCTTGTCGTCGAGATCCGCGTTACGGCCAAATGCGTCGAAGAAGAAACCCATGCGAATCGTCGCGCCGCATGGCATGCAATCGCCCTTCGGATAGAGATTCGCATTCCTGGAAACCAGTTGTGAATACACCGACGTGGGTGTTGCATCGTCCGGATCGAGCTTGATTTTCTCAGCCATGCGGCTTCTCCTCTACACGCGGTTGCGGCAGCAAACCGTCGGCAATCGCGGGCGTAGCCACCGCCACGAATTTCCCGTTCGCCAACTCCGAGCGCACATGACCGGGGAGCGACAGCGCCCACTTCGCGAATGTGCCAGGCTGGCCGGCCGCGGCTCGCAATACGCGCTGCGCGTCGGGATATGCATCGAATCGACTGTTCACGAGCAGATTGAAGTATGTGTACTGCTCCAAATCGTCACGATCGGTCATACGGTATTTCAACCATGCCGATGCGACGACACGAGCGATACGGCGAAACTGCTGATCTTCGCGCTCGTCGTATCGTCCATCGAGTTGCGTCTGATATTGCTTCATCCACTTCACGACATCGACGATCGGCAGGCGTGCATCATCGAGCAACTGGCCGGGAAACTGAAATTCGACATGCCGATCCGGGAAGAAATGCACTTCGAGAATCCGGGCCCCCGCGTCATCGGGCATCCGGGACTGAGGCATGGATACCTTCGCCTCACCATGCAGCATCTGCTTGTCGCCCTTATGCCACTGGTCGACATCGTAGTAATTCCATTTGACGGCGAATTCCGTGCCCTTCAGCTTGTAGCAACACTTCACGCTTCCGCCACCGGCCCCTGGCGGATCGTCACCGCCGCCACTCGCCACGTTTCCAAATGCGTCGGTAATCGTGAAACCGCTCATGTTGTACGGCAGGTAATTTCGGCCTATGACAGAAATACCGCTATATGTCGGCTCCGACTTCCCGCACGCCGCCATGGCCGACACGAGCAGACACCCTGCCAGGACACGACTCGCCAGCCTCGAAAATCTCGTTGCGCTATTCACTGGTGCTTCCCTTCCTGAATATTGTCCAACCTGCGTTGCCGGCGTATCCCGTGCCTCGATATCGTTCCGCCTGCCGCGCCAGGCGCCCTTCTCTCATTGCCCGAACCGCTCACCGCGCAATCAACCATGCCGCGCGCCGTCCACACGCGGCGACGGCAGCAAGCCGTCTGGAACCGCCGGAACAGCCACCGGTTCGAAGCTGCCGCTCGCCAGCGCGGACAGCACGCTTTTCGGCAGGGCCTGCATCGACTGCGCGAACGTACCGGGTTGACCGGCGGCAGTCTGCAAGATGCGCTGAACCGTCGGATGCGAATCGAACCGGCTGCTCACAAGCAGGGCGAAGTACGCGTATTGCTCGAGATCGCGCCGGTCGGTCAGCCGGTATTTCAGCCACGCGGCGGCCACTGCACGTGCGATGCGTCGATGCGACTGCCCATCCGTATCTGCAAATTTCCTGTCCAGTTGCGCCTGGTAGCGAGTCGCCATCCATCGGGAAACATCGACGATCGGAATACGGGAATCGTCGAGAAGTTCGCCGGGAAACTGAAGCTCGACGTGTCGATCCGGATAGAAATGAACTTCGAGAAGACGGCTGCCGACCTTCTCAGGAAGGGGCGACGACGGCATCACGACTTTTGTCTCGACTCGCTGCTCGTGCGCGTCGTCCATCGTCCACCGATCCGCGTCGTAGTACTTCCATTCGACCGTGAACTCGGAGCCCTTGAGCTGGTAGCAGCACGTCACGCTCCCCCCGCCCGCACCCGGCGGATCGTCCCCGCCTCCGCTTGCCTTGTTTCCGAACGCGTCCGTCACGGTGAAACCGCTCAGGTTGTACGGCAGATAATTCCGGCCCATCACCGAAATCCCGCTATACACCGGCTCCTGTTTCCCGCACGCGCTCAACGCCGTCGCAAGCAGGCACATGCCCAGCACGGACCTACGCCATGCCACGAAGCGTCTCCAGCGATTCCCGCTCGTGCGCGTCGCGAATCGCATCCCACGTCGCGTCGTCGATCGTCGCCAGCGCGTCATTGAGCGTCGCCTCGCCCTGCGCCACGGCCCCAAGGCACGCCTGCACCGCAGGATGCTGGTCGAACCGCGGTGCGACCAGCACGCCCGTCGTCACGTAGCACGTCAATTCCGCTTCATCGGCAATCCCGTGCGCGGCAGCGCGATCGAGTTGCTCGACCACCAGGTCATGCAGTTCCGCATCGGACAGATGGTCGACCACTGCCGCCATCGTCTCGCGAAACTTCAGCACGAGCTTGTCCGGATACCCGAGCTCGATCAAGCGCGCATGCTGCCGCTCGCTCAGGTCGGGTGCATGACTTGCCGATACCGCGCCTTCGATCGCCGGCGCGCCGTTGCGCCACACGACTTCATCGAGCCGCCGGTCGCGATACCGGATCTCGTCGAACGGGGCGACAAACTGCTGCGCCTGCGTATCGCTCCACGCCAGTCGAAGTCGCCCCAATACATGGTTGTCGAAGAAAAACAGGTAGTACGCGCGACCGTTCGGCAGCGCGTACTTCACGTACTGGCGCAGATGCGCATCGAGCGCGTCGAACGACCACGTCGACCACAACCACGTCACCGCATGCAGATCGACCGCGTCCAGCCACAACTGACGCAGCACACGATGCTGTTCGGCATCTGCGTCGTCGAGCGCCTGACGGTCGAACGCAATCAGGTACGGTGCGATGTCGGTATAGGCATCCAGCCCGGTATCGGTCCAGAGCGATGCATGGCGCAGGCCGCGCACCGCTGCGAGCTGCATGTCCAGCTCCTGATAGCCGCGCGTGTCGACGAGCACGTAAAGCTGCATTGCGCTCCCGTCGTCGGTCTTGCGCGCCAGCGATGCCTTCAGCGTCGCCAGGAATGCCGGCCATTCAGGTTCGCGCGGGTTGGGTGCATCCACGCCCATCTCGATGACGTCGTCCGTATCGTTGACTTCGTCCATCAATCCGCCTCGACCATCGATTCGCGCCCGCTATGCGCGTTCAGCACGCATTGCTTGCACGTGCCGCCCGGCATCGCGGGCAGCGGATACGGCATGCTCGTCGGCCCGCTGAACGGGTGCTGGGCGCCCTTGAAATCGATCTTCCCCGGTGCGTGAATCTCGATGTTGCCGCCCTTGATCCGGATATAGGCGCCGCCCGACGTGAGCAGGATCTCCTGCTTGGCGGCCACGTCGACGGCCTCGGTCGCCGCCACCATCTTCACGGCCTTCTGCGCTGTGAGTTCGATGCTGTCGGCATGCGCCTGAACCTCGACGCTGCCCTTCGCGGCGAACAGCTTCATCCCCGCGTTCTGCGCGAACAGGCTGATGCGATCGCGGACGCCGGCGATCAGCGACTTCCCGCTGGTGATGAACGTGCTCTGGCCGCTGACGATATTGGTCTGCTGCTCGCTGGCCAGATGCACCGACTGCTGCGACGCCACCCCGATCCCCGCCGGGCTCGCGAACAGCATCACGGACGCCTTGAACGCATTTGCATTCCCCGTCCCGCCGCCGGCGGTCCTGCCGCCGCCTGCCGTCGCCCCCGCCACGCTGTTCTGCGTCGCATCGGTGAATTGCTTCAGCGCATCGTGACCGGTGCCGAGACTCTCGGCCTGGTGCATTTCGCTGACCTGCGACATCGACTCGACCAACCCTTCCGCATTGACGAGCTGCTGCTTCGCTTCGCTCACGTCGAGCGGCTGGCTGTTCGCCTGCTTCGGATGCGTCGTCACATACAGGCCCTGCCCGGCGCGCATCGCGCCGTACGCGTCCGTGCGCAAATCGAACCCCGAGCCCAGATACGCACCGCGCGTATTGCCGTTCTGCTCGATCAGATAACCCAGGTGAAGCAGCGAATTCGCGCTACTGCTGAACAGGCGCGCGCGGTTCTGCCCGGTCGCATCGTCGAGCACCATCTCGTTGTGTCCCGAGCCCGCGTACTCCTTCGACCGGAAACCCGACAGGATTCCGTCGCTATGCCACTGCGGCTTGACCGCGCCGTTGTACACGCGATGCATGACGATCGGCCGGTCGCAGTCGCCGCCGAGGTAGCCGATCAGCACTTCCTCGCCGACGCGCGGAATATGCACGCCGCCGTAGCCGCCGCCGGTATCGGACTGCACGACGCGCATCCAGCACGACGCCGTCTCGCGGCCTTCGCTCTGCCGGTCCCAGACGAACATCACCTTGATCCGGTTCAGCTCGTCCGTATACACCTCCTCGCCCTTCGGGCCGACGACCACGGCCGTCTCGAGCTGCATCACCGGCTTGCGGTGCTCGAACGGGCTGCGATACGGCACGCTCGCGCGCTGCGCCTCGACCTCGACGAGATAGAACCCTGCCGAACCGTCGTCATGCCCGACCTCGAACGCAGCCGCTTGCCCGTGGCCGGCTTTCGCCTGCGCGAGCAGGTCTTGCAGGCTATGCGGGAAGTTCGCTTCGTGATCCGAGACCGGCAGATTGTTCTCGATGTAGCGCGTCACGCCGATGGCCGCGAACTCGCGATCGCTCGCCGAATCGCGATCGTGCTCGGGATGGTCGACCAGCGTGAAGCGCCGGCCGGCATCGATCGCGCGCACGCCGCCCACGCCGAAGAAGCGCTTCGCGCGCGACTCCCACTCCTCGAGCCGAATCGTCGACAGGTGTTCGCCGCGATCCTGGCCCGCATACGTGTACGCGCCGGTGTATTCGTAGATTTCCGCCTGGCCCGGCAAGTCGCCCTGGCCGGCCTTCGTCGGCAACGTCGTGCCGTTCGGACTGCCCGCCGACGACGGCGCTTTGTAGTCGAACGTGCGCGTCGTGTGCAGCGTGCTTTGCAACGTCCGCGACGCGGCCCATTGCGTGAAACCGGCGGTTTCGGTGCCGGCGCCCGAGCGGTCGAACCTGACGGTCTCCGGCGACAGTGCGTCCACCGCATGCAGGTCGTCGGTGATGACGAGCGTGTGCGCCTTCCCGTCGTCGCTGTGGCGCCAGAAGCCGAACAGCCCTTCGTCCTCCATCAGCCGGTGCACGAAATTCCAGTCGGTTTCGCTCTGCCGGCAATACGAGCGGGACGGCAACGGTTTCGACAGCGCGAACTGGTATTGGCCCCTGGCCTGCGGATGCATGTCGAACACATCGGAGAGGATCGCGTCGACGGACGCGTCCTGCCAGTACCGCATGTCGCTGCGAAACCGGAGGAAGTGCATCCACGACGCGAAGCTCAGCTGATAGCTCGACAGGCTGCCGTCGGCGCCGAGCCGTCGAGCGGTGTGGATATAGCCGTTGATCGGCCGATACGACTTGTCCGCCTGCTGGATCCACAGCGTCATCGGTTGCGCGATCAGCGTCTTGAGTTCGACGTCGCTCGCGGTCGACACCAGATCGAGTGCGACGCTGAAATCACGGCCGAGCCCGGAACGGGTCACGGCGCGGCGCGGCACGAGTGCGTTGTTCGGCAGCGACGGGATGTCCGTCTTCAGCAGGCGGTCCTGCTGAATCAGGCCGCCGCGGATCGCCTGGGCCAGTTCGGTCACGTTCATGCGTGTCCCTGCTTGTGTTGTCGCGAGCCTGCCGGGCCCGCTCTCTCAGGTCTGAATGCCGTCCTCACGACTGCTCATCGGGCCTCACCCCGAGCAGCTCGCGAATATGCGACAGCGAGCCGTCGTCCTTCACGACGCTCTCGAGCCACTTGTGCAGCGGCATGTCGGCCCATTCGGCGGCCTTGTCCGCGAGATACGCGACCGGGCTGTGCGGTTCGGTCTGGCGGAAGTAACGCGCGACCGCCCGCAGCTGGTCGACGGCCTGCGCACGGTTCTGGATGCCGGCGATCATCTGCGTCACCGGAGGACGGGGAGCGGTCTGCGGCTGCACATGGGTCTCCTCGGTATGGATGGGGTCGCCGAAGCTCGGCTCGATGCGCTCGGGCTGCGCGTGCGGCACCGGCGGCGCATGCGGTGCGCTGCCCGTATAGCCCTGCTCGCGCGCAAAGCGCTCGGCGAGCCGATAGACGGTCTCGAACGCGTCGCGCGTCTGCCGGAAGCTCGGCGCCGAATCGCCCGCGCGTTCGACGAGCCGGTCCTCGAATGCATCGAGCGCGAATTCGAACGCCTTCAGGTTCGCGAGCAGCGTGGTGTAGAACGCGATCGGCGTGACGCGCCGCGACGCGTCGACCTGATCGACCGACGGCTTGCCGCGCGCGATGTCGTCCGCATGCTCGGGGTCGCGCTTCACGGCCTGCGCAACGTGCTGCGCGACTTCCCAGTCGAGCGTGGTGAATGCGTTCGACGCGCCGTCCGTGACCGGAATGCCGCGCAACAGCTCGGCCGTGCGGCCGGACAGCCACGCGACGTTGCCGAGCCGGTATTCGACGTCGTCGCCTTCGGGCAGCGGATGCACGGTGTCCCAGTAGTCGCGGCACAGCCCTTCCAGCAGCGCATAGCCTTCGGTGAGGCCGGTGATGCCGTCCTCCAGCGCAAGCGCCTCGGTCAGCCACACGGCGAGCCGCAGGTCCTTCGTGCGCGTGCGCAGCAGCTCGCCCGCATGGTCGACGACGAAGCCCCAGTCGGCCTCCTTGATCTCGGTCACCCACTCGCCCTGGTCGAGCGTCGGATCGTCGTAGCGCCGCGCATCCTGGATCGCGTCGAATTCGTTCGAGAACAGCAGGTCGTCGCCGCTGGGCGACGCATCGCTGATCGGCGTCAGCAGCTCGGGAAGATTGATCGGCATGGTTCGGTCAGTTCATCAATGCGTGTTGCGCGGCCGCGCTCATTCGACGGTGTACGCGAATTCGCCGGCCTCGTCCGCGCGCACCGCGATGCGCGCGATGGCCTCGCCGTCGGCGATCCGGCCGAGCACGTGGCCCGCGATCTCCGGCAGCAGCGTGCCGTTCAGGATATGGTCGACGTTGCGGGCGCCCGAATCGACCTCGGTGCAGCGCGCGAGCACCGCATCGACGAGCGAGTCGTCCCACTCGAACGCGGCCTTGTGGTTCGCTTCGATGCGGCGGCGGATCCGGTCGAGCTTGAGCTCGATGATCTCGGCCAGCACGTCGTCGGAAATCGGGTAGTACGGGACAACCTTCATCCGGCCGAGGAACGCCGGCTTGAACGTCTTGTACAGTTGAGGGCGCAGCGCTTCGGCGAGCGCGTCCGGATCGGGCAGTTCCTCGGCCGGCTTGTTCAGGCATGCCTGCATCACCGCGGCCGAGCCGACGTTCGACGTCAGGATGATCAGCGTGTTGCGGAAGTCGATCTCGCGCCCTTCGGCATCGTCCATCGTGCCCTTGTCGAACACCTGGAAGAACATCTCGAGCACGTCCGGGTGCGCTTTCTCGACTTCGTCGAGCAGCACGACGGAGTACGGGTTGCGACGCACGGCCTCGGTCAGCACGCCGCCCTCGCCGTAGCCGACGTAGCCCGGCGGCGAGCCCTTCAGGCCCGACACGCTGTGCGCTTCCTGGTACTCGCTCATGTTGATCGTGACCATCTTGCGCTCGCCGCCGTACAGGATGTCGGCCAGCGCGAGCGCCGTCTCGGTCTTGCCGACGCCCGACGGCCCGACGAACATGAACACGCCGCGCGGCTTGTTCGGATCCTCGAGGTTCGCGGTCGCGGTGCGCACGCGTTGCGCGATCGCTTCGAGCGCATGGTCCTGCCCGATCACGCGCGCGGTCAGCAGCGGCTGCAGGTTCAGCACGGTGTCGATCTCGTCCTTCACCATCCGGCCGAGCGGAATGCCCGTCCACGCGGCGACGATCTCGGCGACGACATGGCCGTCGACCTGCAGCGGCACCATCGGCTCGCCGCCCTGCAGCGCGTGCAACGCCGCGACGCGCTCGGCGAGCTTCTCGCGGGTGGCCGGCACGTCCACCGGCGCGCCGTCTTCCGACGGGCCGCGCGCCTTGTCGAGCGTGTCGCGCAGTTCGGTGATCTCGGCGACGATCGCGCGCTCGGCTTCGTAGCGCGCTTCGTCCTTCGCGCGCTGTTCGAGCGCCGCGTCGCGCGCGCCGCGCAGCTCGCCGAGCCGCTCGTCGTGCGACGCGCCGCCGGTCGCCTCGCGCTCCAGCGACGCAATTTCCGCGTCGATCCGTTCGATGCGCTTCTTCGTGTCGTCGATCGCCGCCGGCGTCGCGCTATGGGCGAGCGCAACCTTCGCGCACGCGGTGTCGAGCACGCTGATCGCCTTGTCCGGCAACTGGCGGCCACTGATGTAGCGGTGCGACAGGCGCACGGCCTCGGTGATCGCATCGTCGAGGATGCGCACGTTGAAGTGCTTCTCCATCAGCCCGGACATCCCGCGCAGCATCGCAGCCGCAAGCGGCTCGCTCGGCTCCTCGACCTTCACGACCTGGAAACGCCGCGCAAGCGCCGCATCCTTCTCGAAGTACTTCTTGTATTCGCTCCACGTCGTCGCGGCGATCGTGCGCAGCTCGCCGCGCGCGAGCGCCGGCTTCAGCAGGTTCGCCGCGTCGTTCTGGCCGGCCTGGCCGCCCGCGCCGATGATCGTGTGCGCCTCGTCGATGAACAGGATGATCGGGTGCGCACTCTTCTTCACCTCGTCGATCACGCTCTTCAGACGGTTCTCGAACTCGCCCTTCACACTCGCGCCGGCCTGCAGCAGCCCCATGTCGAGCACGTGCAGCGCAACCCCGCGCAGCGGCGGCGGCACGTCGTCGGCCGCGATCCGCAGCGCGAGGCCTTCGACGACGGCCGTTTTGCCGACGCCGGCCTCGCCGGTCATGATCGGGTTGTTCTGGCGGCGGCGCATCAGGATGTCGATCGCCTGGCGAATCTCGGCTTCGCGGCCAATCACCGGGTCGATCTTGCCGTCGCGCGCGCGCTGCGTGAGGTTGGTCGTGTAGGTGTCGAGCGCGGGCGTCTTCGACGGGCCGGCAGCGGGCGTGGCGCCGTCGGCCGCCGCCGCGACGTCGCTGCCTTCCTCGTCCGGCTGACGCGGCTCGGCTTCGCTCGAGCCGGCCATGATCTCGTCGAACTTGTGCTTCAGATCCGTCACGTTCATTTCCGCGAACTGCGACGACATCCGCTGCGCGAACTGCGCGAGATCGGGCGCGGTCAGCAGCGCGAGCAGCAGGTGGCCGGAACGGATGCGGCCGAGCTGCGAATCGAGCGACGCGATCAGCCACGCCTGCTCGAACAAGGCGATCAGGTGCACGGAGAACACCGGCGTGCGCGTGTTGCCCGTCTTCAGGCGCGTGAGTTCGCGCTCGAGATCGGCGTGCAGCGCATGCGGGTCGACACGGCTCGCGCGCAGCGCGAGCGGCAGGTCGCCGGTCGCTTCGTCGAGCAGCGCGAGGAACAGGTGCTCGAGATCGACCTCGTAATGGCCGCGCGCCAGGCACGCGCTCGCCGCGCGCTCGGTCGCATGCCGGCACAGCGGGTTCAGTTTCGTGATGAGGGTCTTCAAAGGCGTGCTCATGGCGTCGATCTCAGGTTCGATTGTGTGTTTTCGTTCGGAATCAGTGAATCACGTGCAGTTCGTAGCGGGCATCCGAGCGGTCCTCGGCCGCGTCGCGCGTGCAGAGGAACGCGTCCCAGCCGAGTCGCGAGCCCTCGCCGAGCACGCTCGCACCGACCTCGGTGCGCTTGAGCACGAGCTTGACCTCGTATTCGAGCGTGATGCCGGCCAGCAGCGTCAGCATCCGTTCGAGCGCGACGGCCTGCGCGCCGCCGGGCAGGAACGCCTCGTAGTCGCGCTTGGACAGCGGGCCGACGACGATGCGCGCGCGCATGTCGCGCTGCCACACGCGCTCGCCGACGAGCGCCGTCGCGCCGAGCACCGCGTTGACCTCGCCCAGCACGCTCAACTGGTCGGCCGGCACGTCGTACCACTTGCCGACGAACTGGTCGATCTTCACCGGCACGCGGAAATAGTCGGACAGCGTGCGCTGCAGGTACGCGGCTGACATCGGCCGGTGCCGTGCGGCAAGCGCGTAGCCGGCGACGGCCTCGTCGAGCACGCCGCCCACACCGGCCGCGAGGCTGTCGCGCACCTCGTCGCTCGGCACGCCCGCGATTGCGAGCAGCAACGGCAGGTAGCGCTCGTCGCGATCGAGTTCGTAGTGGAACGGCAGCCGGTATTTCTTCCACGCCGCGTAAAACAGCGCGGTCGCGCGGTTCGAGAACACGTCGAAGAATGCGCGCGCCGCATGGTCGCGCTTCAGGTGCTCGCGCGCGACGATCTGCTCGGTGTAGTGCAGCGGCAGCGCGCCCTGCCCGCCAAGCAGCCCGAAGAACGCGGGCGTCAGCTCGACGTGGCCGAGCTCGCCGGCCGCGAGCGCCGCGCCGCGCGCGTCGCCCGAATCGAGCAGCGTGCCGTCGTCGTCGAACGAGCGCGCGCCTTCGATCTCGCTCGGCGGAAAGCCGAGCGACAGCGTGTTGCGGAATTCGATGCGCTGCGCGACGACGTCACCGTGCCGCCACGCGCCGGGCGCATCGGACGCCTGCCGCGCGAACAGCCCTTCGAGCACGCGCACCGCCTGGAAGAATTCGAAGCGGTGCGGCTCGTCGAGCAGCGCGTCGGCTACGCCAGGATCGATTCGCCGGTCCGGGGCTTGCATCGGATGATCTCCTCGCCGGTGCGCTTCGACACGACGACTAATTGAACGAAACTGTTGATGTGCACGTACAACCCGAAGAAGCTGTCGAGCACGCGCACGAACGATGCAAGGCTCGCGCCGACGAAGTGCTCTTCGTCGATCGTCAGGCGCACTTCGATGCCGCGCACGAAGGTCGCGAACGGCTTGCCCGGCAGCCATTGCACGGCGCCGCGCTGCTCGATCCCCGCCAGCCCGTCGATCTGGCGCATCGACACGGCGGTGCGCCGCAGGTCGTACAGCGTCAGCATTTCCTTGAGCGGCGCGAGCCCGTGCGCGACCAGCGACACGTGGTTCAGCGCGAGGTGCGATACGAGCCGCCAGTGCGCGGCGCGGCCGCGCTCGAAGCGCACGCTCTGCGTCGGCCGCCGCAGCAGCGAGATGCCGCTCGTCTGCGCGCCGCCCTCCTGGAACAGGTCGCCGCCTTCGAGACCGAACGCGAGCATCGACGGCAGATCGCGGTTCGTGCAGGTGAGGTCGAGGCTCAGCGTGTCGGTCTGCGGCGACGTCGGCTCGAAGTCGATGTCGACGATCGAGATCTCCGTCTCGTAGCCGGGGCTCTTCTGCGCAACCCAGTCGTTGCGGCGCGCGAACCAGTAATGGCCGATCCGCGCCGCTTCGCCGTGATGCAGCGAATAGAACGGCCGGAACTCGATCACCGATTCATCGTGCGCCTGCTGCCGGACGAGTTTCACCGAATCGATCGAATACACCTCGTACGCGAACGCGCGCCGCGCCTCGGCGATCACCGGATAGGACACCGCGCGGTGCGTGATGCGGATCGGCTCGCCGTGCTGGCGGAACAGGTTCACGATCGGCGTGCAGAACAGCCGGAAATGGCTGGCCGTCAGCAGGTCGAGCAGCCGCGCGACATGCGAGTCGCTGCGCACGTCCTGCAGCACGAGATGCAGCGTCGCGCGCTGGCAGCGGCCCGACGCGCGTGCGATCGCCGCCAGGTCGAAATCGACGAAATCGAACTTGTCGGGAAACGCGAAGTATTCGGTGAGCAGCCGATACGCCGGGTGCGACTTCGCCGGGTAGTCGATCAGCGCGTCGTCCTCGTCGAAGCCGGCATGCGCGATCGGCAGCTTGCGCAGTGCCGTCCAGCGGCCGTTGCGCTCCGGCTCGACGTACGCGCCGAGCACGTTGACGAACAGGCAGTCGGTCAGCGCGGCGACGAACGACTGTTCGCCGTGCAGGTGCGCACGCAGCGTCGGCAGCTTCAGCGCGCCGAGATCGAGTTGCGCGGCGAGCGATTCGAACGTGATCGAGATCACGCCCGTCGCGTTGGACGGCAGCACCGTGGCGCTCGGCGCGAGCGCGACCGGCGTGTAGCGCGCCTCCGAGATACGGACCGGCGCGAGCGTCACGTCGTACGCGGTGCGAAACCGGCACTGCACGCCGCGGATCGGGCGGCTCTTCAGCTCGGTGCCGCGTGCGATCACGACCGGTTCGGTCTGCTGGCCCGGCGACGCCGGCGTGAACTGCGCGATCGAACACGACGGGAACGGCCGCAGGTAGTGCGGATACAGCACTTCCAGCAGCGCTTCGGTGAATTCCGGGTAATCGTCGTCGAGCTTCTTGTTGATCCGCGCGCCAAGCAGCGCGAACGACTCGATCATCCGCTCGACGTGCGGATCCTCGCAATGCTCGCCGGACAACGCGAGCCGCGCCGCGATCTTCGGGTAACGTTCGGCGAAATCTCGCGAATAGCGCCGCAAAAACGATAATTCGCGCTCGTAATACGGCAGCAATTCTTCCATCGACGACCCCGAACCTCAATATTTCCTGCCGGACCTGATCGACCACCGGGCGGTCCGGCCCGCTCGGCGGCTTGATTTACAGCATTCTTGCCGCGCGTGCGCGCGTGACCGAGTACTGCAGCGTCGACGGCTGCAGCATCGCATCGAAACTCACCGGCTCTTCGGCCGGGTGCACGACGAGCAGCGCCTGAATCGCGAAGTAAAGCGCGTTGGTCGACTGCTCGTTCAGTTCGAACGTCACCTGCACCTGCTGCAGCCGCGGCTCGTGGCGCGCGATCGCCTGCTGGATCGACTTGCAGATGAACGCGCGGTCGTAGTGACTCGCGAGACTCAGCCCCGCGAAATCGTTCAGCCCGTAGGTCAGCACCGACTTCTGGCATTCCGGCAGCGCGGCCAGCTCGATTTCGGTGTGGGCGATACGGGTGTTGAGGATCGCCTCGACGTCGCGGGCGACCGTGTTCTTGAGCTCGTCCAGCGACAATTGCCGCATCGCCGCCGAGGCCGGCAGGTGCGGTTCGTCGTCGAACAGCTTGTCGAGAAAACTGGGTTCGAATCGTTTCATCGGCCGGTGCGCACAGCGAAAACGGCAACGGGACGCCGAGCGCCCCGTTGCCGCAACCGACCTTAGACCGCGTAGGTCTTGTCGTTCTTCGTCAGGCTCCAGGCGCCTTGCGTGTTGCCGCCCTGGTTGCCGCCGATCTTCTGCTGGGTCTGCTTCCACTGCACGGCCGCGTACTTCAGCGAGAACGTCTCGAGCGGCAGACCTTCTTCGCGAACGCTCGGTGCGATGCTCGAGATGATCACGTACTTGAGCTTCACTTCCAGATACTGCACGCGCTTGCCTTCGCCGTCTGCGCGCGAGAAATGGACCGTGACTTCATCGAACGTGGTGCCGCCCGATGCGTGCTGATACAGCAGCGGGCTCGACGAATCGATTTCCTTCGTGAAAATCATGTCGCCGTGCTCGCAACGGGTCATCGTGTGACCGCCTGCGGTCGATGCCGTTGCCGAACGCGGCTGAACGATCGAGTGATCCCACGATTTCAGTTCGATCCAGCCCTGATGGTCTTTGTCCGCGGACTCGCCCTTCACCGCCGGACTACCAAACTGCAAGTGCATATGTAACATGGCCCTTCGACTCCCCAAAGAGGTGGTTTTAACGTCCTACCCAGGCGGCCCGCCCGGGCGATTTACTCGCTTATGAATTTGCCGGTTTGGGCAGATCAGCGACAAGTCGCAGAGAAATCGAGAGTTCGTCGAGCTGAAAGTGCGGGCGCAGGAACGCGACCGAACGATACGAGCCCGGCTTGCCCGGAATCTCCGACACTTGTATGGATGCCTCGCGCAGCGGGAATTGCGCTTTCTGTTCCTGCGATGCGTTGTCGTCGAGCAGGACGTACTGCGAAATCCACCGGTTGAGGAAAGTCTCCACGTTTTGCGCCGATGCGAAGCTGCCGATCTTGTCCCGCATCATCGCCTTCAGGTAGTGCGCAACGCGCGATACCGAGAAGATGTACTGAAGCTGGGCGGACAGGACGGCGTTCGCATTCGCGCTGTCGGTGCTGTATTTCTTCGGCTTCTGCACCGATTGCGCGGCGAAAAACGCAGCGTAATCCGAGTTCTTGCAATGAACGAGCGGAATGAAGCCGAGGTCGCTCAGCTCCTTCTCGCGGCGATCGGTGATCGCGATTTCAGTCGGGCACTTCAGCGCGACTTCACCGTCGTCCGTCTTGAACGTGTGGGTCGGCAGGTCCTCGACGAGGCCGCCGCCTTCGACGCCGCGGATCGCCGCGCACCAGCCGAAGTCGTCGAACGCCGCCGTCAGGCGCGCCGCGAATGCCCACGCCGCGTTGCACCACAGGTACTTGTCGTGCTCGGTGCCGTCGACGTCCTCGACGAAGTTGAAGTTCTCAGCGGTCTGGCCGTCCTTCGGATTGAACGGCAGGCGACCGAGGAAACGCGGCAGCGTGAGGCCGACGTAGCGCGAATCTTCCGAATCGCGGAACGACTTCCACTTCGCGTATTCGACCGTGTCGAACACCTTGCCGAGGTCGCGCGGCTTGCCGAGGTCGGAGAACGACTCGAGGCCGAGCAGCTCCGGCGATGCCGACGCGATGAACGGCGCGTGCGCGGCCGCCGCGACGTGCGACATCTGCTCGATGAAGTACATGTCTTCCGGCTGGCGCGAGATCTCGTAATCGCCGATCAGCGCACCGAACGGCGAGCCGCCGAACGTGCCGAATTCCTCTTCGTAGACCTTCTTGAACAGCGCGCTCTGGTCGAACTCGCTCGCGCCCTTGAAGTCGCGCACGAGGTCGCGCTTCGGTGCGTGCAGCGCCTTGATCTTGATCGTCTGGCCGGTGTTGCTTTCCTTGACCAGGTAGTCCATCCCGCGCCACGTGCTTTCGAGGCGCTGGAATTCCGGCGCGTGCATCACCGCGGACAGCTGCGTGGAGATCAGGCGGTCGAGCTCCGCGACGCGCGCGTCGATCGTCGCCGACAGGTTGTCCGACACGATCACCGTGCCGTCGAGCACCTGATGCACGAGTTCGCCGATCAGGTCTTTCGCGCGTGCATGCTCGGAATCGGATTTCGCGACCTTGCTCTTCTCGACGATGTCGTCGAGCAGCGAAGTCCCGGCGGCGTATTCCGCGCCGCTCGCTTGGGCCGCAGCCGTTTGCTGGTTCATCTCAACACTCCGTCGTCATTCGCCGTCTTTGTCGCCGCCCGTGCCCTTCGCGAGCTCCTGCAGCTGCTGCGTGTTCTTCAGCACCTCGGACAGCAGATCCTCGAGCTTGTCGTTGCCGGCGAGCTTGTTGCGCAGGTCGGCCAGCTTCGAGCGCGCCTCGAGCAGGCGGCGCAGCGGCTCGACCTGTTCGACGACTTCGTCCGGGCTGAAATCCGACAGCGAACGGAACTTCAGGTCGACCGCGAACTTGCCGCCTTCCGGGCTCAGGCGGTTTTCCACCTGAAACGCCGCGCGCGGCTCGATCGCCTTCATCACGTCGTCGAAGTTGTCACGGTCGATGTTGACGAACTTGCGATCGCGCAGCTTCGGCTGCTCGACTTCCGACTGGCCCGCCAGATCGCCGACGACCCCGACGACGAACGGCAGTTCCTTCACCTCGATCGCGTCGCCCTTCTCGACCTCGTAGGTCAGCTGGACGCGCGGCGGCCGTATTTTCTGCAAGCTTTTCTGAATGCTTTCTTTCTTGGCCATCTCGACGGCTCCCAGGTTAGTTGTGGTTTTGTCGCGTCAATCGATCAGCGAAGCGCGCTGAACGGGTCGGCGCCACCCTTCTGCGGTGCGACGGGCGGCGTCGGTGCGGTGGTTGCAGCGGCGGCTGCCTCGGTTGCCGCTGCGGCACCGGCCTTCGGACGATGAATCACGCGACGCGGCGGGCGCGTCTTCGCGACCCGTTGCTCCGGCGGAAACAGTGCCGATTCGCCCAGCGTGTCGCGCAACTGCTTGGCGAGCGCCTGCGCATCCGACTTCGCGTCGCCTGCCAGCGACGAATCCTGACGCAGTTCGCCAAGCGACTGCGTCGCGATCCGCAGGCCCGCGACGGCGAGCACGCTCTTCGCCTGACGGTCGGTCGCATCGCGCTGCAGCGCTTCCTGTGCGGCGACGATCGCCTGGCCATAGTGGTTCTGGGCAAACTGGATCTGCGCGATGCGCGACCACGGTTCCTCGCGCGTCGGATCCGACTTCGCGAGCTGCTGGTACAGGCCGAGCGCCTTGTCCTGGTCCCCCGACTTCGCAACGGCGTCCGCATCGGCCAGCGACTTGTTGAATACCTCGGCAGTCGGCGGCGCCGGCGGCTGGCTCGCACAACCGGCGATCACGCCGCAGGCCAGCACTACCCCAGACAATTTTGCGAAGAGACGGTCTTTCATCGTTATATCCACCGGCGCGTGAGTATTAAAATCGTTGAGAATCTGGTTCTTTTGCTTTGCAAGAAGCGCGCGGGTATAGTACCGATCAATTTTTCATAATTCAATCGCTGCGTGCAGAGTAATTCCTTTTAAATCCGAGCGCTACCCCCTCGAAACGCTTGTGGCAGCGGCCTCTCGCGGGCTTTCGTTTCGACCGGAATGCGCAAGTTTTACTGATTCGACGGCATCGCACGCTGGTTGCGGAAAAATTTGCCGGAAGCACGTCGTAGCGCATGCGCGCTTAATAGTTGAACGACAGATAAGCGGGACATTCGCAACGACGCGGAAATACCCGGCAGTTTTGACAGGGAGCAAAAGGCGGCACGCCGGAAATACGATGAGATCGTCCATGATTCGCTATGCGCTGCCGCTGATTGCCTGCGCACTCCTGGCCGGATGTGCGGCCGCTCCGTTGCTCGGCTCGGCCGCGAGCGCCGTCATGCAGGCGGCCGGCATCGGCAAGCCCGACGTGCCCGACGCACAGAAACCCCCGCGCAACATCGGTCTCACGCTTGCGGCCGCGCCCAACCTCAACGCCGCGAACGACCACAAGCCGCTCGCATTGGTGGTGCGACTCTACGCGCTGAAGGACCCGACCTCGTTCCAGCAGGCGCCGTTCGACGCATTCACCGACCCGACCAAGGAAAAGGCCGCATTGGGCGCCGATCTGCTGAACGTGCGCGAAATCACGCTGATTCCGGGCCAGCGCTATACGGCAACCGAAAAGGTGTCGCGCGAAGCGCAGGCATTCGGCATCGTTGCATTGTTCCGCGATCCCGCACTCCAGCGATGGAAACTGACGTTCGACCCGGTGAAGTCGGAGAAATCCGGCATAATCATCGGCCTGCATAATTGCGCGATGACGGTCACCGACGGCTCGGTCATCGCACCGCAACAAGGTGCGCCGTCGCAACCGCTGAATTTGCTTTCATCGGTCACCTGCGGTTAAACATGACGCACGAATGTCAATTAACAAGAGTTAACAAATTGGCGATTAATTCGGGCACGAACAAATCGATTACATCGCAACGCCACATTAACCGGATTTGACATGAGTTATTCGGCCAAGGTGCTTTGGGGGGAAGGGCTGTTCCTCCGGCCTCAACACTTTCAGCGACAGGACGCCTACCATGAGGCGCGCCTGTTCGAATCCATCCAGGCGATCCAGCCGTACAACTGGGGCGTGCGCTCGGTGCGCATCGATCGCGATGCGCTCGGCAGCAACGTGCTGCGCGTGGCCGAACTCGCGCTCGTGTTCCCGGACGGCGCGCTGTATGCCGCGCCGCAGGCCGACGACCTGCCGCCGCCGATCGCACTGGACACGCTGCCCGACGGCATCAACGACTTCGTGTTCTATCTCGCGCTGCATCCGCTGCGCGAGAACGGCACCAACTACAGCGACGATCCGGCCGCCGGCTTCATGACACGCTTCGTCAGCGAGCAGACGAGCGTCGCCGACAACTTCACCGACGCCGCCGAAGCCGACATCACGTTCCTGAAGACGCAGGTCAAGCTGATCGCGCATAGCGAGCCGCGCGACCAGCTGTTGTCGGTGCCGCTCGTGCGCGTGCGCCGCACCGCGACGTCCGGCTTCGAGATCGACGACAGCTTCGTGCCGCCGTGCCTCGCGATCGAGGCATCGCCGATCCTGCACCAGCGGCTGCGCCAGCTGGTCGATGCGCTGCAGGCGAAGGTCAATGCGTTGTACGGTTTTCATCGCGAGCCGTCGAAGAACATCATCGAGTTCCGCTCTGGCGACATCGCGTCGTTCTGGCTGCTGCACACCGCGAACGCCGCGTTCGCGACGCTCGCGCACCTGCATCAGCACGCCGCGCTGCATCCCGAGCGGCTGTTCCAGGAACTGCTGCGCCTCGCGGGCCAGTTGATGACCTTCTCGAAGGGCTACACGCTCGCGGATCTGCCCGTCTACCGGCACGACGATCCGGGCCCGAGCTTCGCGCGTCTCGACCTGATGCTGCGCGAGCTGCTCGACACCGTGATCTCGACGCGCTACTTCGCGATCACGCTCGACGAAGTGCGGCCGTCGTTCCATCTCGGCCGCCTCGATTCGGGCAAGATCGACGACAAGACCGAGTTCTATCTGGCGGTGTCCGCGGACATGCCGAACGTCGAGCTCGTCGATGCCGTGCCGGCCCGCTTCAAGGTCGGCGCACCGGACGACGTCGACAAGCTCGTGCTGTCGGCCATGCCGGGCGTGCGGCTGTCGTACACGCCGCAGGTGCCGCCCGCGATCCCTGTACGGCCGGGCGCGTGCTATTTCTCGCTCGATTCGCGCGGCGCGCTATACGAGCGCATGCTGCAGGCCCAGTCCGCGATGATCTACGCGCCGACTGGCATCAATGACCTGAAATTCGAACTGATCGCGGTCACATCATGAGCTACGCGCCTTCCCTGTTCGGCGACAACGCGCCGGCCCCCATGCACACCCCGGCATCGACCGACGCCGCGTTCCAGGCTCGCTCGCTGCTCGATCTGTTGTACGACGGGTTCTTCATGCTGTTCCTGCTCAAGAACGGGCGGGAGCCGGACAGCGCGAGCGAGTTCAGCACGAAGATCCAGGAATTCCTGTCGGATTTCGAGCGCGGGGCGAAGAAGCTGAACATTCCCGCCGAGGACGTGTACGGCGCGAAGTTCGCGTACTGCGCGGCCGTCGATGAAATGGTGCTGTCGTCGCAGTTCAAGATCCGCACCGACTGGGAACGCCGGCCGCTGCAGCTCGTGTTGTTCGGCGAGCAGCTCGCCGGGGAGAAGTTCTTTCAGTACCTCGAGGAATGTCGCGCGCAGGGCGCGGCGCGGCTGCAGTCGCTCGAGGTGTTTCATATGTGCCTGCTGCTGGGGTTCCAGGGCAAGTATCTGCTCGAAGGGCCGGAGAAGCTGGCTTATCTCACCGCGCGGCTGGGCGACGAAATCGCGCATATGAAGGGCAAGCGCGCGCCGTTTGCGCCGCATTGGCCGCTGCCGGATCAGATTGCGCACCGGTTGAAGCGTGAAGTGCCGGTGTGGGCGATTGGCGCGGTGTTCGCGCTCGTCGCGTTGCTCGGGTATCTCGGGCTCAATACGTATCTGAAGGACAAGACGCTGCAGGCGTTGGCGCCTTACTCGCAGATCATCAAGGTCGGGCCGGAGTCGGCGAATTTGACGATTTCGTTGCCTTGATGAGGGGCGGGGCTGCGCTCCGGCGCTGATGCTTCGTGAAAGAAGGACCGCCTGGCGGTCCTTTTTTACTGTGGCGCGGGGCGCGCGTCGTCAGAGCAGAATGAATTCGTCGTTGTCGACGTAGAAGACGAATGCGTCGAGCAATTGCGCGACGGTCGGTTCGTCGACCTGGTCATGTGCATTGATCACGATGTCTTCGATCGTCGCGCTTTTCAGCGTGACGCACCAGCCGGGTTGGGGGGCGGTGGTGGGCGGTGTGTCGGCTTCGGTGTCGTCGGCGTCTTCGATGAATGCGCCCTCTGTATCGAGCGTCCATGGCATCGGCGGCAGGCAGAGCCAACCGGAAAAGTCGCCGGGGTGCTCGAGAATGTGTTGCAGCGACGCGGTGGTCGCATGGGTGATCGACATGGGTATTGCGGCTGTAACTGGACTGGAATCAATGCGCAGGAGCGGCGATATGGCAGGTGCATGAAAGTGCCGGTGTCGCAGCGCTCGTGTCAGCGAGCCGTGATTATGCCAATTTCGTGCGCGGGGGGCGCGGGGTTGGCTCGGTGGTGGCTGTGGACACGCACCGATCGCGGCGCAATTTGCCCCCTTCACCCGCCTCCATGTAGTAGGTGTCGAGGACAAACGTCTCGTCCTGCTCGCCATCTCCGATGCAGCGACGCAGGATCGCGTAGCTGAAGGGAGGGCTGTGGCCCGCGGGATCGACGACATGTATGCCCTCCTCAAACGTGCAGGTCACGACGTTCGCGAAGAGTCGGGAGCCCACTTCGATCAACCGCCCGACCGGATCGTATCGATAGTCGGCCGACCTGCGGCTATCCTCGATCCGCGACAACTGCCCCGCGGCGATACCGCCGCTCGGCAAGCGGCGTCGGCAACGTCGGCCGCTGGATCGTCTGCTGCAGCACGCGTCCTGCCGGATCGTAGTGCGTGCGTACTCAACCTTTTCAAGTACCCACAAATAACAAAGGCCGCTTACGCGGCCCCAGCATAGTTTTCCTTCGAGTCGTCAATGCAAGTCTAAGAAGTCATCGTACTCAGCGTAGTGGTTCAGGCATCGAATAATCTCCTCGGATGAAGCGGTTGGCTTCTGCTTGTATGCTAAATCGACAACGTCCTGGAAGTGCTCGCGCATATAGCCCATCTCAAGCCCCAACGCGATTACAGATTGAGGCAGCACCTCGTTATCGTCGTCATCGAATTCGGGTACATCACCGACATACACGTTCATACCAGGTAGCAAATCGTCGGTGTTTTCCGGCACATAAATCATGTAGATCGAGTCTCGATCTTTCTTGTTTTTTTACAAGGTCGATCACATCCTCGATCTTGTAAAACGTATTCATATTGAAGCTACTCATAATGGGCATCCTGTAGCAGAGGAACCTGTCCGCATTTTTGTGGGCAAGGCGGTGAACAGCACGTTATCCGCGCGCCTGCATAAATCGCTCTCCGAACAGGATAGCAAACTGGTTCATCGCCGATTTCCAGTCGAAAGCGGTCCGCACTGTCTTGGCTAGCACGTTGCGCAGCGCCAGCCAGAGCAGCTTGATCGCCGCCTCGTCATTCGGGAAGTGACCACGGGTCTTGATGATCTTGCGCAACTGCATGTTCAGACTTTCTATGGCGTTCGTGGTGTACACGACCCGTCTAATCTCCGGCGGGAACACGTAGAACGGTACGACGTGCTCCCATGCCCGCTGCCACGATTGCACGATGGTCGGGTATTTCTCGCCCCAAGGGCCGTCAGCGAAGTCCTGTAACGCCTGCCTTGCGGCGTCTTCGCTGGCGGCCGCGTAGATCGGGCGCAGTGCTGCGGCCGCCTAGTTTGCACCCGCAGTGACGCAGGTCGAGCAGATCACCATCGGCCCGAATCGCCACCAACCTCGATAACAACAAGGGCCGCAACCGCGGCCCTTGGTTCTTACTGCATTTCGGATAAGTACAACTTCAGCATTTCTAGCAGTTCATCCTTTGAATAGAAGAACTCTTCTCCAGCGCTCATTCCACCAATGGCGTCTAGTAGCACATTCAGTCTCTTGTCGCCATAACGATATGCTCTCGCATCAAGCGATTTGACGTAGACATATCGAGCACAGATCTCCGGATCATAAGGTTGAGTTTCTATGAACTCGATTATTTCCCTTACCAGCCTTAGTTTTTCATCGCGTTGGTTCATAGTCAGCACCTACACCGGCAATTAATTGCCCTTCCGCTCGATGTTGCCTTTCCTTGATCGATATCCGCCTTGGTCGGCGGGTAGTGCGGCAAATCTAGAACCTCACCATCGTTCATTTTTGGGTGAACGCGATTCACCGCTTCAGAATGATCATACGTCTCTTCCCAAACACGTACTTGGCCAGTGCCCGGGTTCCATTCCGTAACGTGTGAACGCCCTCTCGTTGGGCCCTGCGTTCTCGCTAACGCTTCCTTGTCGTAATACCGAATACGCCCGTCGGGCAAGGCACGCACTCGATCTGCGGTCGCTTGCGCTCCTTCAAGCGCTGAGAATTTTCGTCGGAGCTTTTCTGCTGGGCTATCGCATCTCAACCCGAGCGGATCGACCCACTCAACCGGATTGGGCGCGTACTGCCAGACGTTCAAGCCACCTTGCAGACCAATCGGGTCTTTGGATATGAACTTACCAGTATCGGGATCATAGTACCGATACCGGTTATAGATCGTTGCCCGTTATGTGGCCGTCGTGGATGGCGGTCAACCCGGCAACGAGATCGCTTGCCAGTGATTTGACCTCATCCTCAGCTAGCGCACCGAGCGGCACGACAACGAAACGTTGGTCCCTTCGGAGATCCAGAGCGAAGCAGTAATCCCCACCGTCCGTACCGATGCCCACAAAGCCCCGGCCCATGCGTGTTGTGATCGAGTACAAGGCATTGAGTTCGATGACCTGCTCGACGGCCCACATGGACAGATAGAGGTCACCAACTCCGCCCTCGCCCCCATCCGACCACGCAAGGAAGTCCTTATAGTTCAATGGAAGCAGGACGCCTAGTGTCTTTTCCAGGCTAGCGATTTCTGCGCGGGTAGCGGGAGCCCTTCTGTGAAAGTCGACGCCCAGCAACGCTGTGAAATCCGTCATTTGATGGCTCCGAGTTGGTCGAAGTACTTGTACGCCTTCTTCAAGGCACGCTTACGGCAGTCGTCCGAGATCCCAGCAGCCCGCATATCTTGAGACGAATAGTTGAATTGATCCTGAATGCTGGTAGCCCACGGGTCCTGTCCCGCAGCCGTCATTGCGTCGCGACGTGCGTTCTGGCTATCGCTGATCGCTTTGTGGATCGGGTTTTGTGGGATAAGAATTGCAGGAGCTTCTCGATAGTTGTACCCCTCGATTTCGTTCGCCTTAGCCCAACGATCCTGAATGATGTGGTGACTCTGATAGCCAGACGGCCGGGGGCTCGGTTGATTACCGTGGGGCTCAACGCCACATGGGCACCCGCATCGCTTCGCGAGACCAAGTGGATCAATCCAGCCCGTCGGGTTATCAGCGTATTGATAAACGTTGATCCCGCCAGCGAGCCCGATAGGGTCTTTCGACACGAACCGCCCCGAACTCGGATCATAGTACCGATACCGGTTATACGCGAACCCCGTCTCCTCATCGACCTGCTGCCCCTGAAACCGCAACGAATTGTTCGCCACGATCCCCGCCGCCTTCGAAACTCGCGCAATCACCTCCCGCGCTTCGCCCCAGGCCTTGTACGACGCTTCCCACACGACGTCACCGTCGTCATCCGTCAGCAGTTGCGGCGTACCGATCTGGTCACAGTGGTAATAAAACAGCGCCGCATCGCCTCGTCGCTCCGGCACCTTCTGCAGTGGATCCTCCTCCGGCACATAGCGATCCGTATTCTTCCACTCCGGCGTCTCGATACCCGTTACCGCCCCCGCCACATACTGCGCCAGCGGCACGAACGTTCCCGGTTCGTAGATATAGTGCGTGCCGCGCTCTCCATCGCTCTCATACGCCAGCGTATCACCATCCCACCCGAACACCGTCCGCTCGCCGTTCACCTCTTTCGCGATCCGACGACCGAACGCATCATAGAAATACCGTGACCGACTCTGCCGCGACGTCTCCGCAACCCGCGCAGACATCAAGCGATTGAACTCGTCCCACTCGTATTCCTGCTCACCCGCCGGCGTACGCTTGCGCACCAGATTCCCGCGCGCGTCGTACTCGAAGTGCATCCCCGCATACGCCTTCAGCAGGTTACCCAGTACTTTCGGCACCTCGACCGGCAACGTGCTTTCCGGCCGCACCGGGCTCGGACGCGACGCAGGCGTCTCCGTCGTTCGCACGGGGTCGATGATGTTGCTCGCCGGATCAAACGCAAATCGTTCCTTCGCGACCGGACTCACCGCCTCGATCAACCGCCCGACCGGATCGTATCGATAGTCGATCCCGCCCTTGCGGCTGTCTTCGATCCGCGCGAGTTGTCCCGCCGCGTCATAGCGATACCGCCGTTCGGCAAGCGGCGCAGGTGACGTCGACCGCTGGATCGTCTGCTGCAGCACACGCCCGGCCGGATCGTAGTGCGTGCGCTGCCCGACCTTGCTCGACAGCACACGTACCGTCTCGCGATGCAAGTCGTCACGCTCGAACTGCACGCGCTCCTCGCCATCGAGCAGCATCCCGTGCACATGCCCCGAGCCGTACATCAACCAGTCGACCGCATGCCCGTCCGGGCGCACGGTCCGTCGCCGGTTGCCGAGCTCGTCGTACTCGTGATGCCACACGTAGCTGCGCTGCTCGCCGAACAGATCGTACGCGTGATGTTCACGCACCAGATTGCCGACCGGATCGAAGAAGAACTGCACGCGGCTGTGCCGATTCACCGCGTCGATCAACCTGCCGCTCGGGTCATAGGCAAACCGTTCCTCGCTTTCCCCCGCGACACGCGTCATCAGCCGGCCGTTCGCATCGACGTCGATCGACGTCACGCAACCCGCTTCATCGACCGAAACGAGGCTACCGCTCTCCTTGTCGTACTGATAGCGCGTCGACTTGCCGTCAAAGCCAATTTCCTCGATCAGCCGTCCAGCCGGATCGTAGTGAAACTGGTACGTCGCAAAATGGGCATCGGTCAGCGCACTCAAGCGACCGAGACGGTCATAGCGATACGCAAGTGTCTGTCCGAGTGCATCCGCGCGGCTCGCAATGCGGCCGACCGCGTCATAGCCGTATCGCGTCGACCGGTTGAGTTGATCGGTATGCCGCAGCAAGCGACCTTCCGCGTCGTATTGCACCTGCTCGACACCGGCCGGTGAACGCATCTCCGTCAATCGACCGTTCGGGGCATAACCATAAGCAGCCACGCCACCGGACGCATCCTTCGCCTCGATTACGCGACCGATATCGTCGTACCGCCACTCCGTCTTCTTGCCGGAGCAGTCCGTGTAGCTCGTCAATTGCCCGGCACCGTTGTATTCAAGCGCCTTCGAACCGCCCTTCGCATCGGTGATCTGCGTCGGCAATCCCTTGTCGTTGTACTCGTACTTCGTCGCGTGCTCGAGCGGATCGATTTCCTCCACGAGGTTGCCCGCGTCGTCGTACTTGCGCTGCCACACATGCCCGTTCGGATCGACGAGCCGGATCATCTGATCCTTGTGGTCGTATGCCATCTCGACGATGCTGCCGTCCGCGCGCTCATGCCATGTCCGGTTGCCGCGTGCGTCATAACGCATCTGCTCGATGCTGCCGTCCTGCAGAATGTGCAGCGTCAGATTGTTGTGTTCGTCGCGCCGGAACCACTCCTCGTTTCCGTCCGGATAAGCGATTCGATAAACGTACCCCTTGATGTTGAAGTAATAGCGCGTCATCTGACCGAGTGCATCGGTCACGTAGGTCAGTCGAATGTTCGGATGCCACGCAAGGCGGATATCGAGGCTGCCGTCGTCCGCATACTCGCGCACGCATTTCGCGTTCGCGTTGTCGTCAGCATCCGCGCCGTCCCACTCAAGCGTCATCCCGCGGCCAGTACGATCGGTATAGCGCGTCACGAGATGGCGGTCGTACTGATAGTTCCACGTGTTGCCGTGCCGATCGGCCGCCCGGACGAGATCGCCCGCTTCGTCATAGGCGTAACTCGCCAGCGTCCTGCGCTTGCCGTCCTCGAGCACCTGCTCGATCAGCACGATCCGCCCTGCCTTGTCGTGCTCGAACGACAGCACGTTGCCGTTTGCGTCGATCAAGCGTGCCACGCGGTCGAGCGCATCATAGTCGAGCGTGATGGTGTTACCTGCGCGATCCTTCTGCATCGCCAACCGGAACGCATGGCCGCGCCGCTCGTACACGTGCAGTTCGTCATGGCCGTATGCAATCGTGGCCCACGTATCGTCGAGCCGCGACAGCGTCAGGTTTTCAGAAAGATCGTCATGCGCGCCTCCGACCTCGACGGCGCGATATTCGATGCTTCGCCCGCTGGCGTCGCGATAGAACCAAGTGTCGCCTTCGACATCGATGCGCGTCGTGTACGGCGTGAGCCATCGCGCGCCGAGTTCGCCGTGGTCGTATGCAGACAGCCGTGACCGATACGTACGCGCCCAGACAAGCGGTAACGCGCCGGGCAGTTCGAAGTCCGTATGCGTGAAGGTCTCGTCGCCGAAAGCAAAATCGATCGACCCGGTCGACGCACCGATCTGGCAGCCCTTGCAAGGACTTTGGCCCGCACCTCCCGCACGCTCCTGCTCTCCAGTCGCACCCAACGACTCCTGAGGACGCTCGTGCTGCGCCCGGCCCTTCCCACCGGGCGGCACCTCGGCGGTCTTTTCATGAAGCTTCCCGCGCGCACGCACCCTCGCCACGGCCTCGATCACTTGCGCGATCAGCCACAGCATCTTGCCTTCTTCGCTGCCGTTCAGATCACGGATCGCGTTCGCGACTTTCGGCGCCTCGGTCTTCAGGAACGCGACGATATCCCGGAACGGTTGCAGCCACGAATCCGGAGCGAGCTTCGCAGCAGTCCCGATCGTCGCGTTTCCGGCTTCCTTCCCCAACGCAATCGAACCTTCGTAGCCGTACTCGAACGCATCGACCACCAGCATCGGGTTGTACCAGGACCGCTTGTCCATCTTCCGAGCGATCTGCGCAGTACGTCGAACGTTGGCGCTGCTGTCGAAAATTTGCCCTTTGAGTGCGAGTTCGAGTCCGGTAGCAATACCGACCATCAATTCCTGCGCCTTATGCGCGCAGTCGTTCAGCAGTTCGGCGAGAACATCCTGCAGGGTCTTCAGGAAGTTTTCGATTTCGGTCGCGGCCGCGGCGTTGACATGCGTGACAAGCACCGCAATGACTGCCGCGCCGAGATTGCCGCGAGACACCAGCAACTGATTGCGCACGAGCGCCAGCAGCGGGCGTGCCGACAGCCGGAACGATGCCAGCGGCGGCGGAACCGGAATGACCCCGATCAGGTTGATCGCGAGCCCGAGGTAATCGAGCAGATTGGCGTGGCGCTTCTCGACGATCATCACGATGTCGCACACCGCATCGTAAAACGCCATCAGGTTGCCGATGATCGGCACCGCGCTTGCGAAGGTTTTGAGATCCTCGAACGAAATGTGATTGCCGCTGATCTTGAGCAACCACTTATTGAAACGGTCGCCTCCCGCCGCCACATCCTTCGGCGAAATATCGCTGAGCCAGGAAACGGCCTGTTCGTTCTCGGCGCCCGGTGGAAGTTGTTGTGCCATGTCGTTCTTCGTTCAAATCTCGATCTGTTGTTGTTCTAGACGGCTGATATGCCGCCCTCTCAGGATTTCAGCGGTCCGCCGAACCCGCTCGTCGGCAGCTTCATGCCCGTCGCACCGGCAGCCGACGCCACCGTCGCAGCCCCCTTGCCGGCGATCCCGGCAACGCCCGGCAATGCACCCTGCAGCGCGCCGGATGCCGCATTCGCAACCGGCGCGGCCAGCGCCGCGAGCCCGCCTTGCCGCGCTGCCTGCACCATCCCGGCCACCTGCTTCGCGGCACTGCCCAGGCTCGAGGCCGTCTGCAGCGCAGACGCTGCGCCTGCCCCACCCAGCACACTTGCCGCGGCCGGCAACGCGGAGCTCGCCAGTCCGCCCAACGCGGCACCGGCCCCACCTCCGCTCACGAGCCCCATCGCAGCCGTCGTCGCCGCCGGCGCCATCCCCTTCAACTGGCTCGCGAGCTGCTCCGTCGCCGCGGCCTGCGCTGCCTGCGGCGACGGCTCAACAGGCTCGACCGGCCACTGGGCCTGCTTAAAGTAATTCGCCGGCTGATCCGACTCGCGCGGATCCTTCCCGAACTCGACACGCACCGCGCCCGGCGGCAAACCACTCACCGCCGTATACCCGCTGTTATCGAGCGCACCTTTCTTCAGCACGGCGCCGTTCACGTCTCTCACCGTGAACAGCCCGCCCTTCACCGCCTCGCCGTTCACGTACTTGTGAAACAACTCCAGTTGCCCCGGCTGATCCGGCCGCGGGCTCGGCAACGGATATCCCATGCTCGCCGGCCCGGCGAACGTATGCGACGCACCCTTCACATCCACCGCACCCGGTGTATGGATCTCGATGTTCCCGCCCTGGATGCGGATATACCCGCCGCCGCTCGTCAGCAGAATCCCCTGATCGGCCGCGATCTCGATCCGGTCGGTGGCCGACACGACCTTCACCGCCTTCTGCGCGGTCACCTCGACGTTGTCCGACTGCGCCTGGATCTCGACCTTGCCCTTGCCCGCGAACAACTTCATCCCCGCGTTCTGCACGAACAGGCTCAGCTTCTGCCCGATGCTGCCGATCAGCGACTTGCCCGTCGCGACATGCACGCTCTGCCCGCTCGCGACGTTCACGTGATCGTTCGCGACCATGTGCAGCGACTGCTGCGTCGACATCCCGATCCCGGACGGGCTGCCGAACAGCATCACCGGTTCCTTGAACGCGTTCGCACTGCCCGTGCCGCCGCCTGCGGTGCGGCCACCGGACGTGCTGCCCGATACGTTGTTCTGCGTTGCGTCGGCAAATGCGCGCATCGTGTCGTGCGCATCCTTCAGGCTCTCCGCCTGATGCTGTTCGCTCACGCCCGACATCGCTTCGACCAGGCTCTCGCCGGTCACGAGCTGCTGCTGCGCCTCCTTCACGTCGAGCGGCTGGCTGTTCGCCGCCTTGGGATGCGTCGTCACGTACAAGCCCTGGCTCGCCCGCACCGCGCCATACGCATCCGAGCGCAGATCGAACCCGCTGCCCAGATACGACCCGCGCGCATTGCCGTTCTGGTCGATGATGTAGCCGAGATGCAGCAGGCTGTTCGCACTGCTGCTCATCAGCTGCACGCGGTTCTGTCCGGTCGCGTCGTCCATCACGAGATGATTGTAGCCGCTGCCCGAATACTCTTTCGACCGATACCCGGAGAGAATCCCGTCGCTATGCCACTGCGGCTGGTTCGCGCCGTTGTACACGCGCCCGACCGCCAGCGGCCGGTCGCAATCGCCGCCGACGTAATCGATCAGCACTTCCTCGCCGATGCGCGGCACGTGCACGCCGCCGTAGCCGCCCCCGGTATCCGACTGCACGACCCGCACCCAACACGATGCGTTCTCGTTGCCCGGGTTCAGCCGATCCCATACGAACTGCACACGGATCCGGTTCAACTCGTCGGTATAGACTTCCTCGCCTTGCGGCCCGACGACGATCGCCGTCTCGAGATGCATCTTCGGCTTGTGATGCTCGAACGGGCTGCGATACGGCACGTTCACGCGCTGCGCCTCGACCTCGACGAGGTAGAAGCCGACCGAACCGTCGTCATGCGGCACGCGAAACGCGGGGTCGGCGCCGTAGCCTTCCTGCGTCTGCGTCAACGCTTCGCGCAGGCTGTACGGAAAATCCGCGCTGCTGCTCGCAACGGGCAGGTTGTTCTCGATCCACCATGCGACATCGATCGCGGCGAATTCGCGCTGGTCGGCCGGATCGCGATCGTGCTCGGGATGATCCGCGAGCGTGAAGCGCCGGCCGGCATCGATCGCGCGCACGCCGCCCGCGCCGTGGAAGCGCTTCGCCTGCGACTCCCACTCCTCCATCCGGATTTTCGTGAGATGGTCGCCGCGCGTCTGGTCCAGATACGTGTACGCGCCGGTGTACTCGTAGACTTCGAGCTGATCCGGCAATTCGCCCTGACCGCCCATCGTCGGTAGCGTCGTGCCCTTCGGGTTCGACGGCTGCGCCGGATTCTTGTAGTCGAACGTGCGCGTCGTTCGCGTCACGCTTTGCAACGTACGCGATCCCGACCATTGCGTGAACGCGTCGGCTTCGCTCGCCGCGCCGCCACGGTAGAAGCGCACGGTTTCCGGCGACAGCGGCGCGAACGCCTGCAGGTTGTCGGTGATCACGAGCGTATGCGACTTGCCGTCGTCGGCCTGCTGCCACGTGCAGTAGAGCCCTTCGCTCTCCATCAGCCGGTGCACGAAATGCCAGTCGGTGTCGTGCTGGCGCGTGTACGAACGGCTCGGCAGCGGCTGCGACAGCGCGAAACGAAAGTGCCCCTGCGCCTGCGGATGCCGGTTCAGCACGTCGCTGATGATCTGGTCGACGGTGGTGTCGTTCCAGAGCCGCTGGTCGCGACGAAACTTCAGGAAATGGGTGAAATCGGCGAACGTGAGCTGATACGTCGTGAGCCCGCCGTCGGCGCCGAGGCGGCGCGCGGTGTGCACATATCCGTTGATCGGACGGTAGCTGCGATCGCCTTGCTGAATCCACAACGTGACGGGTTGCGCGATCAGTTTTTTAAGTTCCAGGTCGCTATCGGCCGACAGCACGTCGAGCGTGAATTCGTACGCGCGCCCGATGCGCGATCGCCCGACCGCTCGCTGCACGGTCAGGACATTGGCGCCCAACGGGGTATCGAGCTTCAGCAGCCGGTCCTGCTGAAGCAACCCGCCGCGCAATGCGGCAACAGTGTTCTGCATGTTCATGGCAACGGCCTTTTCTTCTTCTGACGCACCCTCGGACGGCGCGATATTCGATTTCGTTTGCGCGATTTTACAGACAAATTACTGAATCAATTGGAAAATGACCTGATTTAAAGGAGTATTCCCAAGCCTGTTCACAACAAGGCAGTCGGCCTGCCGGAACAAAAATCCGGACCATGCCGGCGGCGTCGTCACGCTGCGCCCGCCACCCCACCGCCTGCTGAAATCGATTGCAATCAGGGCCACTTCGACTTCCGGTGCGCGCCGGTTGCGAGTAGTGTCTACGTGCCCGTATTCCGGCCCAGCCCGGGCACGATCGATGCCCGGCGCTCGATTACCACACTGAACCCTGGAGATCTGCGATGAAACGTTCGAAGTTCCTGTTGTCGGGCCTGCTGCTCGCGTCGGCTCTCGGTTTCACGGCCATCGCCGCACACGCGGAAGACCTGCTCGACTCGGTGAAGAAAGCCGGCGTGCTGCGGGTCGGCCTCGAAGGTACGTATCCGCCGTTCAACTCGCGCGGCACGTCGGGGCAACTCGAGGGCTTCGACGTCGACGTCGCGAATGCGGTCGCCGGCAAGCTCGGCGTGAAGACGCAGTTCGTCCCGACCGAATGGAGCGGCATCATCGCCGGGCTGCAGGCCGGCAAGTTCGACGTGATCGTGAATCAGGTCACGATCACGCCGCAGCGCAAGGAAGCGCTCGACTTCAGCGAGCCGTACACGTACTCGGCCGCGCAGTTGATCCAGCGCAAGGACGACACGCGCAGCTTCAAGTCGCTCGACGATTTCAAGGGCAAGAAGCTCGGCGTGACGCTCGGTACCAACTACGACCAGATGGCGCGCAGCGTGCCGGGCATCGAGGTGCAGACGTATCCGGGCGCGCCGGAAAAGCTGCGCGACCTCGCCGCCGGCCGGATCGAAGCGACGCTCGACGACCGCCTGATGCTGCCGTACATGATCAAGACGTCGAACCTGCCGCTGCGCGCGGGCGCGGTGCTGAACGGCGGCAAGCAGGAGATGGCGATTCCGTTCCGCAAGGGCAATCCGAAGTTCGAGAAGGCGATCAACGATGCACTGGATTCGCTGCGCAAGGACGGCACGTTGAAGAAGATCTCGATGCACTGGTTCGGCAGCGACGTGACCGTGCCGGTCGCGCAGTAAGCGGGTTTCCGCGCTTTCAAGGCGTCACGTCCTTCGCTGCGGGGAAGGCGTGACGCTCGTCCGCGGTTCCGTTTCCTTCCCTCAAGCCGCTTCGTCGAAGCGGGCAAGCAACCGTTGTCCGATCGGCGTCAGCGCCGGACGCACGGCGACGGCATTCACACGCACCTGCGTATCGTCGACCAGCCGCTTTTCGACGAGCACGGCGAAGGCCGGGTTCGTCGGGTCGACGCCGTCCGGCGAGCGCGCAATGCGCAGCAGCATCGAAAATTCATGCGGACTCAGCATGGTCCCTGTCTCCTGATCGGGTGTGCGATTCAATTCGAACCGACGTCGATCGTGTTTTCGAATGGAATGGTGCGGTATAGGGTCGATGCGCCGCCGGGAGCGAGATCCCGGTTGGCCGCTTGGGCGACGCGGGCACGGCGTCGTGGGCGGGATGCGCATGCCCGTTCGCGGCGCTGCCGCCGCGACGGGAACGTGCAACCTTAGGGGCACACCATGACGCGGGCGTGACAGGAAAACAGGGGCGCAACGGCGCGCGCCGCATGCCCGTTTTCGTTCGATTCTGCCCGGGTTTCGGGTTCGTCAGCGCCGTCGTCGTTGCGGCCCTCGGCGACCATTTTCGGCCTCATCGACTCATCGAGAATCGACCGGATGAGCAATGCCGTTTCGATGCATTACACCGGCCTCGCGCATGCTGCGCACGACCACGCTGACCGCACGCCCGAGCGGCATCCCGACGAGCACGCCTCGTACCGCGAACGCCAGCATCACGAAGCCGGGCGTCGCGGCCCACGACGGTGGGCGTGAAGGATGCAACGCGATTCGTTGCAGTCGACGACGTGCTGTATTTTCAGGCGGCGGACAAATACACCGAAGTGGTGACGGCCGACCAGCGGCTTGTGATTCGCACGCTGTTGACGGAACTGATGCCGCAGCTCGATTCGGAACGATTCGCGCAGGTGCATCGCGGGTGATCGTTGCATACGCAGCGATCGACCGCGTCGAACGCGACTTGCCGGGAAGGCTGCGGATTCGCGTGCGCGGGCAGCGGGAGTATTGCCGGTCAGTCGCGCGTATGCGGGGTTGTTCAGGCAGATGTGACGGATGTTTATCCCGACGAGCGGGAAACATGTGCGTCGATTCCGGCTCTCGCCGCGCTGCTTGAGCGCTTACCGCACACCAAGCAGCTTTGCCTCCAGCCCGTCGCGAATTCAACGTCTCGCAAAGCGAGAGCCGAAACGAAAAAAGGGGCTACGCAAACATCGCGTAACCCCTTTTCGGATTTGGTGCCGGCTGCAGGACTCGAACCCGCCACCTGATGATTACAAATCAACTGCTCTACCAGATGAGCTAAGCCGGCGTAAGCGCGAGATTCTACCTCATTTCACGATCTTGAGGCGAGGTCTGCTGCTGCCTTTCGACCCGTCTCCATCGGATTTCGGCGGTTCGTCGGCGCCTTCGGAGGGTTCCTCGTTCGCGCCGCTGTCGGCGACGGGCGTCAGTGTGGACGAAGGCGCGTCGCGCGACGCACCGTCGTCGGCCTGCGCGGCATCGTCTTCGAATGCACCCGAATCCTCGGCCTCGCCGGCCACCGCATCGACCTGGAACGCCATCCCCTGACCGTTCTCCCGCGCGTAGATCGCAAGCACGTTGGCCACCGGAATCTCGATCTTGTGCGCCTTCCCGGAGAACCGGGCAGTGAACTCGATCCACTCGTTACCCATCTGCAACTGGCTCGTCGCCTCGAAGCTGATGTTGAGCACGATCTCGCCGTCACGCACGAACTGACGCGGCACGCGCGTCGAGTTGTCGACCCTCACCGCGATATGCGGCGTGTAACCGTTATCGGTGCACCACTCGTACAGCGCGCGCAGCAGATAAGGCTTCGTTGAAATCTCTTGCATCACAATCCTCGAACCCGGAGCGGGCACGCGGCACGCCGCGCCGCCCGCTCCGTCATGCACTCATTGCATCATCAACGACGCATGACCTTTTCGGACGGCGTCAGTGCTTCGATATAGGCCGGACGGCTGAAGATCCGTTCCGCGTACTTCATCAGCGGCGCGGCATTCTTCGACAGCTCGATACCGTAGTGATCCAGACGCCACAGCAGCGGCGCGATCGCAACGTCGAGCATCGAGAACTCTTCGCCGAGCATGTACTTGTTCTTCACGAAGATCGGCGCGAGCTGCGTCAGGCGATCGCGGATCGCGAGGCGTGCCTTCTCGTGGTTCTTCTCCGCAGCCTTGCCCTTCTCGTTCTCGAGCGTGCTGACGTGAACGAACAGCTCCTTCTCGAAGTTGAGCAGGAACAGGCGCGCGCGCGCGCGCTGCACCGGATCCGCCGGCATCAGCTGCGGATGCGGGAAGCGCTCGTCGATGTATTCGTTGATGATGTTCGATTCGTACAGGATCAGGTCGCGCTCGACCAGAATCGGCACCTGACCGTACGGGTTCATCACCGAAATGTCTTCCGGCTTGTTGAACAGGTCGACGTCACGGATTTCGAAGTCCATGCCCTTCTCGAACAACACCAGCCGGCAACGCTGGGAGAACGGGCAAGTTGTGCCGGAATACAGAACCATCATATTTGCGTTTCCTCAAAAAAGCCGAGGGCCGGCACGCGGCGCAACCCCTTTCACGGGTTCCGCCTTGCGCCGGCCCCACGCCGGTCAGGCGTGTTTACTTGATATCTTTCCAGTACGCGGCATTGAGCCGCCAGGCCAGGAAAGTCAGGACACCGAGAAAGATCAGCACCCACACGCCGAGGCGTTTGCGGGTCTGCTGGGCCGGCTCGGCCATCCATGTCATATAGGCCACCAGGTCGGCTACCGCAGCATCATAATCCGCCGACGACAACGTCCCCGGCGTGACCTGCTGGAAGCCGACGAGCGTGTGGACCTTCTCGCCCGTCTCCTCGTCCGTCTTGTCTTCGAATTTGGCCGTGCGCTGCCCCTGCAGTTGCCACAATACGTTGGGCATGCCGACGTTCTCGAACACCGCGTTGTTCCAGCCGGTCGGCCGCGTATCGTCGCGGTAGAAACCGCGCAGATACGTATACAGCCAGTCGCGGCCGCGCGCCCGCTCCTCGACCGACAGGTCGGGCGGCGTGGTGCCGAGCCAGTTCTTCGCGTCTTCGGGCCGCATCGCAACGGACATCGTGTTCCCGACCTTATCGGTCGTGAACAGGAGATTCGTTTCGATCTCCTTCTGGGATATGCCCAGATCCGTCAGACGGTTGTAGCGCATCAGGTTCGCGCTGTGGCAGTTCAGGCAATAGTTTACAAACAATTGCGCGCCGTGTTGAAGCGAAACGAGATTTTCCGTGTTATCGGGCGCCCGGTCGAGCGGAAAATTACCTTCCGCACGTGCGGCGGGCGCCACGAGCAGCGCAACGGCCGTCACCCCGATCAGCGCGAGCGTCGAAAGCAGTTTCTTCATGTCGTTCTCTCCTCGCTCACGTTAATGGGGCTTGAAGCGCACCCGCTCCGGCGGCTGCTTGAACGTGCCAAGCGGCGTCCAGACGGGCATGCCGAGGAAGAACGCGAAGTAGATCAGCGCGCAGCCCTGCGCAATCAGCGTCGCGGCCGGCGATGGCGGCCGTGTGCCGAGGAACGCGAGGGTCAGGAACGCCGCGACGAAGATCCCGAGGAACACCTTGTGGAACAGCGGCCGGTAGCGGATCGACTTCACCGGGCTGCGGTCGAGCCACGGCAGGAAGAACAGCGTGATCACCGCCGAGCCCATCACGACGACACCCCAGAACTTCGACTCCGTCAGGAACATGAACACGACGATCGCCGCGGCCAGCACCGGCAGCCCGGCCTTCCACTTGCCGCGCGCACGGATCAGCGCCAGCACGCCGAGCAGCGCGATCACGATCATCAGCACGATCTTGAACGGATCGGTGGTGGCGCGCAGCATCGCGTAGAACGCAGTGAAATACCAGACCGGCGCGATCTCGGGCGGCGTCTGCAGCGGGTTCGCCGGCACGAAGTTGTTCGACTCCAGGAAGTAGCCGCCCATCTCCGGCGCGAAGAACACGATCAACGCAAACACCATCAGGAACACGCAGACGCCGAAGAAATCGTGCACCGAGTAGTACGGATGGAACGGGATGCCGTCGAGCGGGATGCCGTTCTCGTCCTTCTTCGCCTTGATCTCGATGCCGTCCGGGTTATTTGACCCCACTTCGTGAAGTGCGACCAGGTGCGCGATCACGAGGCCGACCAGCACGAGCGGAATCGCGATCACGTGGAACGCGAAGAACCGGTTCAGCGTGACGTCGGACACGACGTAGTCGCCGCGAATCCACAGCGACAGGTCCGGGCCGACGAACGGGATCGCCGAGAACAGGTTCACGATCACCTGCGCGCCCCAGAACGACATCTGGCCCCACGGCAGCAGGTAGCCGAAGAACGCCTCGGCCATCAGGCACAGGAAGATCGCGCAGCCGAAGATCCACACGAGTTCGCGCGGCTTGCGGTACGACCCGTACATCAGCCCGCGGAACATGTGCAGATACACGACGACGAAGAACATCGATGCGCCGGTCGAGTGCATGTAGCGGATCAGCCAGCCCCATGGCACCTCGCGCATGATGTACTCGACCGACGAGAACGCCAGCGTCGAGTCGGGCTTGTAGTTCATCGTCAGGAAAATGCCCGTGACGATCTGGTTGACGAGCACGAGCAGCGCGAGGGAGCCGAAGAAGTACCAGAAGTTGAAGTTCTTCGGCGCGTAGTACTCGGAAACGTGCTTTTTCCAGGTGGACGTGAGCGGGAAGCGCTGATCGATCCAGCCGGTGAGACCTGTCGTGGAGACTTCCTTGTTGTCGGCCATCACGCTTCTCCTTTCTCGTCCTTGCCGATCACGAGGGTCGTCGCCGACGTGAACATGTAGGGCGGGATGTCGAGATTCTGAGGCGCCGGCTTGTTCTTGAACACACGGCCGGCGAGGTCGTAGGTCGAACCGTGACACGGGCACAGGAAACCGCCCGGCCAGTCGTCCGGCAGGTTCGGCTGCGGACCCGGCGTGAAGCGTTGGCTTGGCGTGCAGCCGAGGTGCGTACACACGGCCATCACGACGAGAATGTTCTTGCGATCGGTGCGCGAACGGTACTCGTTCGCGCAATACGCGGGCAACGGCATCGAATACGGGGATTTCGTGGTCGGATCGGCCACTTCCTTGTCGGCCTTGACCACGTCGGCCAGCATGTCGTCGGTGCGGTTCAGGATCCAGACCGGCTTGCCGCGCCACGGCACGGTAACCATCTCGCCGGGTTTCAGGCTGCTGATGTCGACCTCGACCGGCGCGCCGGCCGCTTTTGCTTTTGCGGACGGCGCCAGCGACGCCGCGAAAGGTATGACGGTGGCTACGCCTCCTACGCCACCTGCTACGGATGTCGCAATCAGCCAGGTACGGCGGCCGCTGTCGACGCGTTTCTCTTCCTTGTCTCGCATCACACGCCCCACTTCTGAGTTGGATTTTCCGTCACGACTTTCCATTCCGTCGCTAGTTTGCTCGAATGGAGTCGCCATTTACAAGGCCCGGAGATGAAAATCCGTTCGAAGTGGTTGATAGTTAAGGGTTTTCCCCCACTATAGAAGCGATTAAATCATTTCACTTTTAAGCATCCGCTACATAGCGAAATTTCGATGCGCCGCCGCAAATCCGGCCTTCAGACCGGATTATGAATATCGATAAAAAGGTGTTCGATATCGAATTCTTCGGACAAGTGCGCCCCGAGCGCCTGGATTCCGTAGCGTTCGGTCGCATGGTGCCCCGCCGCAACGAATGCGACGCCGCTTTCGGCCGCCGCATGCGTGACGGATTCGGATACCTCGCCGGTGAGGAACACATCGGCGCCGGCATCGATCGCCGCGTCGAAATAGCTCTGCGCGGCGCCCGTGCACCACGCGATGCGGCGCAGTTGCATGTCGAGGTCGCCGAGCACGAGCGGCGTGCGACCGAGCGTGCGCTCGATCTTCGCGACGAAGTGCTCGAGCGAGACGGGCATCGGCAGCGTCGCCATCCAGCCGAGATCGCCGTCGCCGAAACGCTGCTCGCCGATCAGCCCGAGCTTCTCGCCGAGCTGCGCGTTGTTGCCGAATTCCGGGTGCGCGTCGAGCGGCAGGTGGTACGCGAACAGGTTCAGGTCGTTCGCGAGGAGCAGCTTCAGGCGCTGGTACTTGCGACCGGTGATCTGCGGCGCCTCGTTGCGCCAGAAATAGCCGTGATGGACGAGCACCGCATCCGCCCCCCATTCGAGCGCCGCCTCGAGGAAGGCGACCGATGCCGTGACGCCGGTGGCGATCTTCTCGATCTTGCGGCGCCCCTCGACCTGGAGGCCGTTCGGGCAATAGTCCTTGAAGCGCGCGATTTCAAGGGTATTGTTCAAGTACAATTCAAGTTCGATCCGATCCATATAAACCTCTAATCCATTCAGATGCTTAGACGCTTCTGGCTGTTCTTCGCGCAGGCGGTAACCGTACTGCTCGCGCTGATGTTCATCGTCGTGACGCTCAAGCCGCAATGGCTGCAACGGCAAGGACAGCTCGGCAAGCAGCTCGCCACGCCGATCGTTGCACTGCGGGAGGTCGCGCCGGGCATCGGCGGCGCACCGGCGACCACGTCGTACGCCGAGGCGGCGCAAAAGGCGATGCCGGCCGTCGTCAACGTATTCTCCAGCAAGGACGGCTCTTTGCCGCCCGATCCGCGCGCGAAAGACCCGCTGTTCCGCTACTTCTTCGGCGACCGCAACGCCCGCAAGCAGCAGGACGAACCGGCCGCCAACCTCGGCTCGGGCGTTATCGTGAGCCCGGAAGGTTACATTCTAACGAACCAGCACGTCGTGGACGGCGCCGACCAGATCGAAGTCGCGCTCGCCGACGGCCGCACGGCCACCGCGAAGGTGATCGGCAGCGACCCGGAAACCGATCTGGCGGTGCTGAAGATCAACGTGACGAATCTGCCGACGATCACGCTCGGCCGCTCCGACCAGGCTCGCGTGGGCGACGTCGTGCTCGCGATCGGCAACCCGTTCGGCGTCGGCCAGACGGTCACGATGGGGATCATCAGCGCGCTCGGCCGCAATCACCTCGGCATCAACACGTTCGAGAACTTCATCCAGACCGACGCGCCGATCAACCCCGGCAACTCGGGCGGCGCGCTGGTCGACGTGAACGGCAACCTGCTCGGCATCAACACCGCGATCTACTCGCGCTCGGGCGGCTCGCTCGGCATCGGCTTCGCGATCCCCGTGTCGACCGCACGCACCGTGCTCGAAAGCATCATCACGAACGGCTCGGTCACGCGCGGCTGGATCGGCGTCGAGCCGCAGGACGTCACGCCGGAGATCGCCGAGTCGTTCGGGCTGTCGCAGAAATCGGGCGCGATCGTCGCGGGCGTGCTGCAGGGCGGCCCGGCCGACAAGGCCGGCATCAAGCCGGGCGACATCCTCGTCAGCGTGAACGGCGACGAAATCACCGACACGACGAAGCTGCTGAACACCGTCGCGCAGATCAAGCCGGGCACGCCGACCAAGGTGCACGTCGTGCGCAAGGGCAAGGAGTTCGACGTGAACGTCGTGATCGGCAAGCGCCCGCCGCCGCCGAAACAGACGCTCGACGATCAGGACAGCGACTCCGAATGACGCCCGCCGGGCGGCGCGGCCGCGCCGCCTGCGAGCGGTAGCCGGACATGAAAAAAAGGGCAGCCGATCCGGCTGCCCTTTTGCTTTGCATCGCTTGTCTTGCCCGGCGGCGGTCAACCGCTCCGCACCATCCGCGCAACGCTCGGCTTTTGAAACATCGCCGGGCCGCCGCGTGCAGCGCCTTCGTCACCCCGCGGCGCCATTCTCCGCTTCGGTCTCTTCCGTCGGCTTCGGCACGAAGAACCGTGCGGCCAGCAGCCCGATCTCGAACAGCACGATGAGCGGCAGCGCGAGCATCAGTTGCGAGAACACGTCCGGCGGCGTGACGACCGCCGCGACGATGAAGGCGCCGACGATCACGTACGGCCGGATCTCCTTCAGCTTCTTCACCGTCAGCACGCCCATGCGTACGAGCAACACGACGATGATCGGCACCTCGAACGTGACCCCGAATGCGATGAACATCCCGAGCACGAAGCTCAGGTAGTTGTCGATGTCGGTCGACATCTCCGCACCGAGCGGCGCGTTGTAGTGCGCCATCACGCGGAAGATCGTCGGGAAGACGAGGAAGTACGCGAACGCCATCCCGCACAGGAACAGGAAGTAGCTGCTGCCGACGAGCGGCACGACGAGCTTCTTCTCGTGCTGGTACAGCCCCGGCGCGACGAACGCCCAGATCTGGTACAGCACGACCGGCAGCGCGATCACGAGCGCGACGAGCATCGTGACCTTCATCGGCACGAAGAACGAGCCGGTGACGTCGGTCACGATCATCCTGCCGCCCTTCGGCAGGTTCTCCATCAGCGGCCGCGCGAGCAGCCGGAAGATGTCGGGCGCCCAGTAGACGAGCCCGAGAAACACGACGATCACGGCCAGCCCCGCGCGAATGATGCGATCGCGAAGCTCGACGAGATGGGAAATAAAGGTTTCTTCCGGGGCATCGCCCGGATTCTGCTGGGGGTCGCTCACACCGGCCCTCGGTAGGATTGACGAGCGAGCATGCGCTCGGCTCAGAAGAAGCGCGTCGGCCGGCGCAGGCTGGCCGGCTGGTGGCGCGCGACACGCGCGGCGCCCGACTGCACGTGCGTGCGGCGGGTGGTCGCGCGCTTGTACCAGACAGGCGTCGCCGCCTGTTTCACGCGCCAGTTGCGACGCTTCGACGCGATCGCTGCCGCGCTGCCGCGCCACGACGACGGCGCTGCGGGCGTGTCGGAGCCGTACGAGTCGGCATCGACCGAGCCATCATTGAGACCGCCGACCGCGGAATGCCACGTGTCGTTCAGTTCCTTTTCGTGCTCGCGCAGGTTGTCGTGAATCGTCGTCTCGACATTGCGCGCGGCCGCCTCGAAATCGGTCTTCATCGTGCGCAACGCGTCGAGCTCGATTTCGCGCGAGACCTCGGCCTTCACGTCGTTGATGTACCGCTGCGCGCGGCCGAACAATGCGCCCGCCGTACGCGCGACGCGCGGCAGGCGCTCGGGGCCGAGCACCACGAGCGCGACGACGCCGATCAGCGCCATCTTCGAAAGACCGAGATCCAGCATCGCGAATGCCTGTCAGCGTGCCGGCGTCAAGCCTTGTTCGAGTCGGAACGCGTCGTTTCCTTCGCGTTGACGTCGACCGAGCCCGAGCGCGGCAGTTGCTGCGCGTCCGCCGGCGTTTCGCCTTCCTTCATGCCGTCCTTGAAACCCTTCACGGCGCTGCCGAGATCGTTGCCGATATTGCGCAGCTTCTTCGTACCGAAAACCAGCGCGACGATCAGCAGCACGATCAGCCAGTGCCAAATGCTCAATCCACCCATGATGAAACCTCTCCTCAACCACGCCGCGTCGCGGCGTAAATCGCCGGCGGCACGCCGGCTTCGACTATCGATGCGGGGAAAACGCCCCGCTGCGTCAACCCATCCGCTGCCACGGGCGCGGGCCGGCCAGGATGTGCGCGTGCAGGTGGTAGACCTCCTGCCCGCCGCCGGGGCCCGTGTTGATCACCGTGCGAAACCCGGTTTCGCCGCCCGTATACGCGACGCCGAGCTGGTCGGCCAGACGCGCGACGAGCAGCATCAGCCGGCCGAGCATCGGCGCATCGGCGTCGGTCGCCGCCGACAGCGTCGGCAGGTGCCGGCGCGGAATCACGAGCACGTGTGTCTCGGCCGCCGGGCGGATGTCGCGGAACGCGACGAATTCGTCGTCCTCGTGCACCTTCGTGCTCGGGATCTCGCCCGCCGCGATCTTGCAGAACAGGCAATTCGGATCGTGACTCATGTTGCTCCTGCGAAACGCCCGCTCGCCGGTCAGAACCAGGCCTGCGGATCGAGCGTCTTGTTGTCGTTCAGGTACAGCCAACCTTTGATGATACGGTACAGCGTCCAGATCCATGTGACAAACATGATGACGAACCCGACCACCACGAACATCAGCGCGAAGCCGATCACGTACGCGATCAGCGCGCGCCAGAACGTGCGGATCTGCCACTCGAAATGGTCGGCGTACGGCGTGCCGGCCACATCGCCGCGCTTCACGTAGTTGATGATGATCGCGATGATGCCGGTGACGCCGCCCGTCAGCCAATGAATCGCGTAGAGGCCGTACAACACGTGCGTCAGCGTGCGCAATCCGTTCAGCCGCTCGGCCTCCGCGGCGCCCTGCACCGACGGCGTCGGAAACTGGCTCGGCGTATCGGTCATGATGCTACCCTCGTAAGATGACAATTCTTACAGCTTACCGCACTGTTGCCGGTGCGGCAGGCCGTCGGCTGTCACCCGCCGTTTTCCTCGCGCTCGCGGCGCTTGCGCAGCGCCTTTTCCTCGATGCCCGACAACCCTTCGCGGCGCTCGAGCTCGGCGATCACGTCGGCCGGGCTCAGGTCGAAATGCGACAGCATCACGAGGCAGTGGAACCACAGATCGGCCACTTCGCCGACCAGCGCCGTCGGCGCGCCGCCCTGGCGCACGTCCTTCGCGGCCAGCACGACTTCGGTCGCCTCTTCGCCGATCTTCTTCAGCACCGCGTCGTCGCCCTTGTGGAACAGGCGCGATACGTACGATTGCTCGGGGTCACCGCCCTTGCGGCTATCGATCACGGCGGCGAGGCGCAGCAGCGTGTCTTCGGTCGATTGCGTCATTTGTAGATGTGTTCGGGATCTTTCAGCACCGGATCGACCGCGACCCAGTCGCCGCTGTCCACGTTGCCTTCGAATTTCTGGAAGAAGCACGAATGCCGGCCGGTGTGGCATGCGATGCCCGACACCTGCTCGACCTTCAGCAGCACGACGTCCTCGTCGCAGTCGAGCCGCACCTCGTGCACGTGCTGCACGTGGCCCGACTCCTCGCCCTTGAACCACAGGCGCTTGCGCGAGCGCGAATAGTAGACCGCGCGCTGCGTCTCGATCGTCTTCGCCAACGCCTCGCGGTTCATCCACGCGAACATCAGCACGTCGTTCGTCGACGCTTCCTGCGCGATCACCGGCACGAGGCCGTTGTCGTCCCAGCGGACCTTGTCGAGCCACGCGGGCAGGGATTTCGTTTCCGTATTCATCACAGCCTCACCGGGATGCCCTGGTCGGACATGAAGCGTTTCGCCTCGCCGACCGTGTGCTCGCCGTAGTGGAAGATGCTTGCGGCCAGCACCGCGTCGGCGCGGCCGTCCTTGATGCCGTCCGCCAGATGCTGCAGCGAACCGACGCCGCCCGATGCGATCACCGGCACCGGCACCGCGTCCGACACGCCGCGCGTGAGCGCGAGGTCGAAGCCCGACTTCGTGCCGTCGCGGTCCATGCTCGTGAGCAGGATCTCGCCCGCGCCGAGCTCGGCCATCTTGCGCGCCCATTCGATCGCGTCGAGGCCCGTGCCCTTGCGGCCGCCGTGCGTGAACACTTCCCAGCGCGGCGTCTCGCCGTCGGCCGACACGCGCTTCGCGTCGATCGCGACGACGATGCACTGCGAGCCGTACTTGTCGGCCGCGTCGCGCACGAGTTGCGGGTTCGCGACCGCCGACGAGTTCATGCTGACCTTGTCCGCGCCCGCGTTCAGGAGGCGCCGCACGTCTTCGACGGCGCGCACGCCGCCGCCGACGGTCAGCGGAATGAAGACCTGCGATGCGACGGCCTCGATGATCGGCAGGATCAGGTCGCGCTGGTCGGAGGTCGCGGTGATGTCGAGGAACGTGAGTTCGTCGGCACCCTGATCGTCATAGCGGCGAGCGATTTCGACGGGGTCGCCGGCATCGCGCAGTTCGACGAAGTTGACGCCCTTGACGACACGCCCGGCAGTCACGTCCAGGCAGGGGATGATGCGTTTAGCTAGAGCCATGATGTTGCGCCAAATGCCGCGATGGGATGGCCGGTTGCGGGCGGCCGGTTTCGGACGCCTCGCGCGAGGCGCCCGGTCGGGGCTGCGGCAGGCAGCCCCCGGCGAACGGAACGACCGCGCTTACGCGTCGTCGAGTTCGCCGTTCAGTTCGTCCGCGCGCTTTTGCGCGGCCGAGAAATCGAGGTCGCCGGAGTAGATCGCACGGCCGCAGATCACGCCTTCGACGCCGTGTTCTTCCACTTCGCAGAGGTTCTCGATGTCGGTGAGGTTCGACAGGCCGCCGCTTGCGATGACCGGAATGCCGACCGCCTGTGCGAGCTTCACCGTCGCCTCGATGTTGATACCCTGCAGCATCCCGTCGCGGCCGATGTCCGTGTAGACGATCGATTCGACGCCGTAGTCCTCGAACTTGCGCGCGAGATCGATCACTTCGTGGCCGGTCAGCTTGCTCCAGCCGTCGGTCGCGACCTTGCCGTCCTTCGCGTCGAGACCGACGATGATGCTGCCCGCGAACGCGGTGCATGCGTCCTGCAGGAAGCCCGGATCCTTCACGGCCGCGGTGCCGATGATCACGTAGGAAAGGCCTGCGTCGAGATACTTCTCGATCGTCTCGAGGCTGCGAATGCCGCCGCCGAGCTGCACGGGGATTTCGTCGCCGACTTCGTCGAGGATCGCTTCGATCGCTTCGAGATTCTTCGGCTTGCCGGCAAAAGCGCCGTTCAGGTCGACCAGATGCAGCCGCCGGGCGCCGAGATCGACCCACTTGCGGGCCATCGCCGCCGGGTCCTCGGAGAAAATCGTGGCCTGGTCCATATCGCCCTGTTTGAGGCGCACACACTGACCGTCTTTGAGATCGATGGCCGGAATCAGCAACATAGCAATCGGGTGTCGTCGTGGAAAAAGAAAAGAATCCGGCGCGCACCGGCCAAACCGGTGCCGCGCCGTCTCGCTAGTTTAGTACAACTCTTTCAGCGCTTAGGGCCTGTTCCCGCCAATAACGGGCTCGCGAACGTGCCTTTCCGGTCCCCCTGCCAGGCGCGAGGAGCGCCGTTTGGCCGAACCTGGCCAGCAACGCTCGACGCCGTAACACGGCGGGAAAGACACGCCCCCCCAAGCTAACAAATCATGCGCGTGACGGCCGCAACACGGGCCTTCCAGGCCCGCGAATTGTGGCACGCATGCGACGCTTACGGTTTCCAGTGTACGAAGTTGCGATACAGACGCAACCCGACCTCCGCGCTTTTCTCGGGGTGGAATTGGGTCGCGAAGAGGTTGTCCCGCGCGACCGCGGACGTAAACGGCGCACCGTACGCCGTTTCGCCGACCGTGTGCGCCGGGTTCTCCGGGCTCACGTAGTAGCTGTGTACGAAGTAGAAATAGGCGTCGTCGGGCACGCCGTCCCACAGCGGGTGCGGCTGCGATTGATGCACGCGGTTCCAGCCCATCTGCGGCACCTTGAAGCGCGAGCCGTCGTCCTGCAGCCGGCCGTCGAGCTCGAACCGCACGACCTTGCCGGGCAACAGGCCGAGGCCCTTCGTGTCGCCTTCGGCACTCCAGTCGAACAGCATCTGCTCGCCGACGCACACGCCGAGCAGCGGCTTCGTGCGCGACGCCTCGATCACCGCTTCCTGCAGCCCCGATTCGCCGAGGCAGCGCATGCAGTCCGGCATCGCGCCCTGGCCGGGCAGCACGACGCGGTCGGCCGCGCGAATCGCGGCCGGCGTGTCGACGATCGCCACGTCGGCGGCCGGTTCGGCCTTCTTGAGCGCCTGCGCGACCGAGCGCAGGTTGCCCATCCCATAATCCACAATCGCAATCGAAGTTTTCATCTCAGTGCAGGCAGTAGCGCCCTCAGTCCATTGACGATGAATTCCACCGCCAGCGCCGACAGCATCAGACCCATCAGCCGCGTGGCGATGTTGATGCCGGTGCGGCCGATCCAGTTCGCGATCGGCTCGGCGAGCCGCATCGCGATGAAACACAGCAAAGCCAGGATCGCGCCAATCGCGACGAGCCCGGCTCGCTCATACCAGTGATGCGAGTTCGCCGCGTAGATGATCACCGTGCTGATCGAGCCGGGGCCCGTGAGCAGCGGAATCGCCAGCGGCACGACCGCGATGTTGTCCTTCATCTCGGCTTCGTGGCGCTCCTCCGGCGTCGATCGCGTGTTGCCGATCTGCGCGTTCAGCATGTTGATCGCCATCAGCAACATGATGATCCCGCCGCCCACTTCGAGCGAGCCGACCGAAATGCCGAAGAAGTTGATGATCTGCTGCCCGAGCAGCGCCGTCACCGTCATCACGCAGAACACCGACACCGATGCGATCCGGATCGTGCGGCGCCGCTCGTCGTCCGTCTGCTGCGCCGTCAGGCTCAGGAAGAACGGCACCGCGCCGACCGGGTTGATCAGCGCAAGCAGCGAAATGAACGATTTGAGCAGATCCATCGCAAGCCGGCGCGGCGCGCCGAAGCCGTGAGGTTGTCCCGGGCGCGGCCCGTCACGAAATCAGAGGCTGCCCTTCGTCGACGGAATCTGCCCCGCCGCACGCTCGTCGAGCTCCACCGCCGCGCGCAGCGCCCGGCCGAAGGCCTTGAACACCGTTTCGAGCTGATGGTGCGCGTTGATCCCGCGCAGGTTGTCGATGTGCAGCGTGACGCCCGCGTGGTTCACGAACCCGCGGAAGAACTCGATCGACAGGTCGACGTCGAACGTGCCGATCCGCGCGCGCGTGAACGGCACGTGGAATTCGAGACCCGGGCGACCCGAGAAGTCGATCACGACGCGCGACAGCGCCTCGTCGAGCGGCACGTACGAATGGCCGTAACGGCGGATGCCCTTCCGGTCGCCGATCGCCTTCGCGACGGCCTGACCGAGCGTGATGCCGACGTCCTCGACCGTATGGTGATCGTCGATGTGCGTGTCGCCATGCGCTTCAACCTCGAGATCGACCAGACCGTGTCGCGCGATCTGGTCGAGCATATGGTCGAGAAACGGCACGCCGGTAGCCAGCTTCTGCTGGCCCGTGCCGTCGAGATCGAGCTTCACACGGATCTGCGTTTCGCTGGTATTGCGAACGACTTCCGCCACACGCATGGCAATTCCTTGAATGAGTCTGATGTAAATGGGGATTGATCATCGCGCGCCGCCGCGCCCTGGGCTCAACCGGGCAGCGCGAGTTTCAAAGCCGCCAGCAAGCGTGCATTTTCGTCGGGAGAACCGACGGTCAGCCGCACGCATTCGGCCAGCAACGGATGCATTTTACTCACGTTTTTGATCAACACCCGCTCGGTGAGCAGCGCATCGAACACGGTCGCCGCGTCCGGCACGCGCACCAGCAGGAAGTTGCCGGCGCTCGGATACACCGTCGTGCCCGGCAGCGCGGCCACGGCCTGCGCGAGGCGCGCGCGTTCCGCGCGCAGTTCGGCCGCCTGCGCATCGAGCACGTCGAGGTGATCGAGCAGGAAATCGGCGGTCGCCTGGGTCAGCACGTTGATGTTGTACGGCGGACGCACCTTGTCGAACTCGGTCAGCCAGGCCGGCAGCCCGGCGAGATAGCCGAGGCGGATGCCCGCGAGGCCGAGCTTCGACACCGTGCGCATCACGACGACGTTGTCGAATTCGGCGGCGCGCGGCAGCCACGAACGCTCCGCGAACGGCTGGTACGCCTCGTCGATCACGATCAGGCTGTGGCGCGCGGCCGCGATGATGCGCTCGACGTCGGCTTCGTCGTACAGCGTGCCGGTCGGGTTGTTCGGGTACGCGAGATAGACGAGCGCGGGCCGGTGCGCGTCGATTGCCGCGATCATCGCGTCGGCGTCGAGCGTCAGGTCGGCCTTCAGCGGCACGCCGACGAATTCGAGCTGCGCGAACTTCGCGGACAGTTCGTACATCACGAAGCCCGGCACCGGCGCGAGCACCTTCGCGCCCGGCTTCGCGCACGCCACCGACATCATGCTGATGATTTCGTCCGACCCGTTGCCGAGCAGCACGTCGCATGCGGCCGGCACGCCCATCGCGTGGCGCAGCTTGTCGAGCAGCGCGCCCGGGCGCGGCGCCGGGTAGCGGTTCAGCGCGACCTGCGCGAGGCGCTCGCCGAGCGCCGCGGCGAGCGGTGCGGGCAGCGAATACGGGTTCTCCATCGCGTCGAGCTTCACGAACCCGCTCGCGTCCGGCACCGGGTAGCTCGTCATTGCGAGCACGTCGCGGCGGATGATGTCTTGTGGCGTCGTCATGGTCTCAAGCCGGCGTGCGTCGCGCCGGCGTCAAATGGTCGGCAAGGCGGCGGCTGCCGCCTTGCACGGGTCTCCTGGCCGACCGGAACCGATGCTTCGGCATCGGCTCCGGCGCGCGTGTCACCCCTTCATCCGGAGTTCGGCGCTGCGCGCGTGCGCCTGCAGGCCCTCGCCGTACGCGAGCTCGGAGGCGATTTCACCCAGCGTCTGCGCACCTTCGGCGCTGACTTCGATCAGGCTCGAGCGCTTGATGAAGTCGTACACGCCGAGCGGCGACGAGAAGCGCGCCGTGCGCGACGTCGGCAGCACGTGGTTCGGGCCGGCGCAGTAGTCGCCGAGGCTTTCGCTCGTGTAGCGGCCGAGGAAGATCGCGCCCGCGTGGCGGATCTGCTGGCCCCATTGCTGCGGCTCCAGCGCGGAAATCTCGAGGTGCTCGGGCGCGATCTCGTTCGCGATCCGGCACGCTTCGGCCATGTCGCGCACCTTGATCAGCGCGCCGCGGCCTTCGAGCGATGCGCGGATCACGTCCTGGCGCGGCATCGTCGGCAGCAGCTCGTCGATCGCCTTCCCGACGCGCTCGAGGAACGCGGCGTCCGGGCACAGCAGGATCGACTGCGCGAGCTCGTCGTGTTCGGCCTGCGAGAACAGGTCCATCGCGACCCAGCTCGGATCGGTCGTGCCGTCGCACAGCACGAGGATTTCCGACGGGCCGGCGATCATGTCGATGCCGACCGTGCCGAACACGCGGCGCTTTGCGGACGCGACGTACGCGTTGCCCGGCCCGCAGATCTTGTCGACCGCCGGCACCGTGGCCGTGCCGTATGCCAGCGCGCCGACCGCCTGCGCGCCGCCGATCGTGAACACGCGATCGACGCCGCCGAGCAGCGCCGCGGCGAGCACGAGGTCGTTCTTCACGCCGTCCGGGGTCGGCACGACCATCACGATCTCGCCGACGCCCGCGACCCGCGCGGGAATCGCGTTCATCAGCACCGACGACGGATAGGCCGCCTTGCCGCCCGGCACGTACAGGCCGACGCGGTCGAGCGGCGTGACCTTCTGGCCGAGCACCGTGCCGTCGCTTTCCGTGTACTGCCAGCTATGCGTGCCGCACTCGATCTTCTGCTTCTCGTGGTACGCACGCACGCGCGCAGCCGCGGCTTCCAGTGCCGCGCGCGCCTTCGGCGCGAGGCCGTCGAGCGCCGTCTGCAACGCATCCTGCGGCAGTTCGAGCGCGGCGACGCTGTGCGCGTTCAGCCGGTCGAAGCGGTTCGTGTACTCGAGCACCGCGGCGTCGCCGCGCGACTTCACGTCGGCGAGAATCTGCGCGACCGATTGCTCGATCGCCTCGTCCTCGCTCGCCTCGAATGCGAGCACCGCACGCAGCGCGGCATCGAAGCCTTCGCTCGTCGAATCGAGTTTGCGGATGGTGATGGCCATGGGAGTTCCGTTACGGTGATGCGCTCAATTGCCATTCTGCGACGCGCGTTCGAACGCGTCGAGAATCGGCTTGAGCGCCGCGCGCTTCAACTTCAGCGCAGCCTGGTTCACGACGAGGCGCGACGAGATCGCCATGATCTCCTCGACCTCGACCAGATTGTTCGCCTTCAGCGTGCCGCCCGAGCTGACGAGGTCGACGATCGCGTCGGCCAGCCCGACCAGCGGCGCCAGTTCCATCGAACCGTACAGCTTGATCAGGTCGACGTGCACGCCCTTCGCGGCAAAGTGTTCGCGCGCCGTTTCGACGTACTTGGTCGCGACCCGCAGGCGCGCGCCCTGGCGCACCGCGTTCGCGTAGTCGAAACCGGCCGGCACGGCCACCGACATCCGGCAGCGTGCAATGTTCAGATCGATCGGCTGGTACAGGCCCGAGCCGCCGTGCTCGACCAGCACGTCCTTGCCGGCCACGCCGAAATCGGCCGCGCCGTATTCGACATAGGTCGGCACGTCGCTCGCGCGCACGATGATCACGCGCAGGTTCGGATCGGTCGTCGGCAGGATCAGCTTGCGCGACGTTTCCGGATCCTCCGCCACCTGCACGCCGGCAGCCGCCAGCAGCGGCAGGGTTTCCTCGAAAATCCGGCCCTTCGACAGGGCGAGGGTCAGCGGCGCGGTCATGCTTGGCTCCCGGAAAGACGGCGCACGTTCGCGCCGACAGCGGTCAGTTTGGCTTCCATGCGGTCGTAGCCGCGGTCCAGATGGTAGATGCGGTCGACGAGCGTTTCGCCTTCGGCACGCAGCCCGGCGATCACGAGGCTCGCCGACGCGCGCAGGTCGGTCGCCATCACGGTTGCGCCGGACAGCTTGTCGACGCCGGTCACGAGCGCCGTGTTGCCGTCGACCGTGATGTTCGCGCCGAGCCGGTTCAGCTCCTGCACATGCATGAAGCGATTCTCGAAAATGGTCTCGACGACCTGCGCGGTGCCCGTCGCGATCGAATTCAGGGCCATGAACTGCGCCTGCATGTCGGTCGGGAACGCCGGGTATTCCGACGTGCGGATCGTCACCGCCGACGGGCGGCGGTCCATCTTCACGCGCAGCCAGTTGTCGCCTTCCTCGATCGACACGCCGGCTTCGCGCAGCTTGTCGACCACCGCGTCGAGGATCTGCGGGCGCATGCCCGTCAGCATCACGTCGCCGCCGGCCGCCGCGACCGCGCACAGGAACGTGCCGGCCTCGATACGGTCGGGAATCACCGAATGGCGCGCGCCATGCAGGCGCTCGACGCCCTGGATCACGAGGCGGTCGGTGCCGATGCCGTCGATTTTCGCGCCCATCGCGACCAGCAAGTGTGCGAGATCGCTCACTTCCGGCTCGCGCGCCGCGTTTTCGATCACCGTCTCGCCGTCGGCCAGCGTCGCGGCCATCAGCAGGTTTTCGGTGCCCGTCACCGTGATCATGTCGGTCACGATGCGCGCGCCCTTCAGGCGCTTCGCGCGGGCTTCGATGAAGCCGTGCTCGATGCTGATCTCGGCGCCCATCGCCTGCAGGCCCTTGATGTGCTGATCCACCGGACGCGCGCCGATCGCGCAGCCGCCCGGCAGCGACACTTTCGCTTCGCCGAAGCGCGCGAGCAGCGGCCCGAGCACGAGGATCGATGCGCGCATCGTCTTCACGAGCTCGTACGGCGCGACGAGGTTGTCGACGCGCGACGCGTCGAGCTGCACGCGGCAGCCGTCCGTTTCGCTCTTCACGCCCATCTGGTTCAGCACCTTCAGCGTGGTACGCACGTCCTTCAGGTTCGGCACGTTGTCGAGCTCGACCGGATCGGCGCTCAGCAGCCCCGCGCACAGGATCGGCAGCGCGGCGTTCTTCGCGCCGGACACGACGATCTCGCCGGACAGCCGGCGACCGCCTTCGATCACGAGCTTGTCCATCCCCTGTCCCTGCGATTCCCCGTTGGCGGCCGGGTGTGCCGTGGCGACGCTCTGGACGGCGTCGCGCTCGTTGACGGTGACTTGCACTCAGTGGTTCCGGTTATGCGTTCTGCCATTCGGCGGGCGTCAGCGTCTTCATGCTGAGCGCGTGGATTTCCTGCTTCATGCGATCGCCGAGCGCCGCATAGACGAGCTGGTGCCGCTGGATCGGCCGCTTGCCTTCGAAGGCCGCCGACACGATCGTCGCGAAGAAATGCTGGCCGTCGCCTTCGACTTCCAGATGAGTGCAGGCGAGACCGCCGGCGATGTATTGCTTGACCTGTTCGGGCGTCGGCAACATGAGGGGCTCCTGTCGGCGCGCGCCGCCTGTGGCGGCCGCTGCCGTCGATATCAATGACGCAGTTTGTAGCCGGTCGCAAGCAGCCGCATCGCGAATATCGCGAGCAGCACGAAGAAACCGGTGACGATGGCGAGGCTCGCGAGCGGGTTGATATCGGACGCGCCGAAGAACCCGTAGCGGAAACCGTCGATCATGTAGAAAAACGGGTTGAGACGCGAAATCTCGCGCCACACGGGCGGCAGCGAGTGCGTCGAATAGAACACGCCGGACAGGAACGTCAGCGGCATGATCAGGAAGTTCTGGAATGCGGCGAGCTGGTCGAACTTCTCGGCCCAGATCCCGGCGATCAGCCCGAGCGTGCCGAGGATCGCCGAGCCGAGCAGCGCGAACGCGATGATGAACAACGGCGCCGCGAAATGCATCGGGATAAACCAGATCGTCACGACGAACACGCCCGTGCCGACCGCGAGCCCGCGCACCACGGACGCGAGCACGTACGCGCCGAAGATGTCCTTGTAGGACAGCGGCGGCAGCAGCACGAACACGAGGTTGCCGGTGATCTTCGACTGGATCAGCGACGACGAGCTGTTCGCGAACGCGTTCTGCAGCACGCTCATCATCACGAGGCCGGGAACGAGAAAGCTCACGTACTCGACGCCCGGATACACCTCGACGCGGCCCGACAGCGCGTGGCCGAAGATCGTCAGATACAGCAGCGCCGTCACGATCGGCGCACACACCGTCTGGAACGACACCTTCCAGAAACGCAGGAGTTCCTTGTAGAACAGCGTACGAAAACCGCTTCCCGCTACTCGCCCGACAGCGCCGGGCTCTGGCGTTTGGCGGGAACGGGGGGGCTGCGCCCCCCCGAGCGAACGAAGTTCGCGTGGGGGTTGTTGATTCATGCCAGTCCCTCGATCACCTCGGCCCCGTTCATCACCTGGACGAACACATCTTCGAGGTCCGCCTTGCGGACCTCGATCTCGTCGAACGTGCAGCCCGCCGCGCGGCACTGCGCGAGGATGCGTTCGACATCGTCGTAGCTCGTGAGACGCAGCAGGTGCTCGCCCGGCGCGCGTGCGGCCGGATCGGTCTCCAGCCCGCGCAACTCGGCGGGCAGCGCGCCCGTCGCCAGGCGCAGATACAGCTGCAGCCCCGCGAAACGACGCAGCAGCGCGTCGGTGCGGTCGAGCGCGACGACTTCACCGCGACGCAGCATCGCGATGCGGTCGCACAGCGCCTCGGCTTCCTCGAGGTAATGGGTGGTCAGGACGATCGTGTGGCCCTCGCGGTTCAGTCGCGAGATGAATTTCCACAGCGTCTGGCGCAGTTCGACGTCGACACCGGCGGTCGGCTCGTCGAGCACGATCACGGGCGGCCGGTGCACGAGCGCCTGCGCGACCAGCACGCGGCGCTTCATCCCGCCCGACAGCGCGCGCATGTTCGCGTCGGCCTTCTCGGTGAGATCGAGATTGGCCATCACTTCGTCGATCCAGTCGTCGTTGCGGTGCAGCCCGAAATAGCCGGACTGGAGCCGCAGCGTCTCGCGGACGGTGAAGAACGGATCGAAAACGAGTTCCTGCGGCACGACGCCGAGCGCGCGGCGCGCGCCGCGGAAGTCCTTGACGACATCGTGGCCGCGCACCGAGATGCTGCCTTCATCGGCCCGGGCGAGCCCGGCGAGGATACTGATGAGCGTGGTCTTGCCTGCGCCGTTCGGGCCGAGCAGGCCGAAAAACTCGCCTTCCTCGACCGACAGACTGACGCCCTTGAGCGCCTGAAGCGATTTGTAGCGCTTCTTGACGTGACGGATTTCTATGGCTGACATGACTGTGCGCGGCGCAATGGCCGCGACGCCTATTCTGGTGCTTGCTGCGAAAGAAAATGGGGGCCGGACGCCGATTGGCTGCCCCGCAAAACGCTTGATTATAGGGCAAACCGGCTAGCGGAGCCGGTGCCGGCGGCACGCGGCCTGAAGCTTGCGCGCCGGGCGGCGCGGCAGGCTTCGGTCGGACAGGGTCAATGTCGCCCGGTGCCTTCGATGAGCGCGTCGACGCCGTAGGCGCGCGCGAGGCTGGCGAGCGTCGGGGGGAGATTGAGGATGTCGAGGGTCGCGCCGCGCGCTTTGGCGGCGCGTTGCCATGCGAGCAGCACGGCGAGCGCGGACGAATCGAACTGCGTCAGCGCCGCGCAATCGACGGCGGTTGCGCCCGCGCCGATGCGCGCGAGACCGTCCGCGAGCGCGGACTTCGCGCTCGCGACGGTCAGCGAGGAGCCGGCTGCGAAGCCGCTCACGACGCCTGCTTGCCGGCGGCAAGCTCCTGGTTGCGCTGCGTCAGGAACTTGATCAGGCCATCCACGCCGCTTTGCTGGATCTTCTCGTTGAACTGCTGCTGGTACGTCTGGATCAGCCACGCGCCGAGCACGTTCAGGTCATAGACCTTCCAGCCGCTGGTCGACTTGTACAGGCGGTAGTCGATCTGCACCGGCTGACCGTTGTTCATCGCGACCGTCTTCACCACGACGTCGGTATCGGCCGGATCGGCACGGAACGGCGGGTACTGGATCTGCTGGTCCGGCTTCAGCTGCGCGAGCGCGCCCGAATACGTGCGGATCAGCAGCAGCTTGAACTGCTCCTGAATCTGCTGCTGCTGTTCGGCCGACGCCGTGCGCCAGTTGCGGCCCATCGCAAGCTGCGTGGTGCGGCGGAAATCGGTGTACGGCAGGATGTCCTTGTTGACGATCGTGATGATGCGGTTCGTATCGCCCTGCTTGATCGTCTGCTGCTTGACTTCGTCGAGCACTTGCTGCGTCGCCGTCTTGATCAGCGCCTGCGGGTTCGACTGGTCGACTTGCGCGTGAGCTGCGCTGCCGAACGAGAACAGCGCCGCGAAAACGGGGATCAGGAACAGTTTTTTCATCATAGTGACCTGCATGAATGAGTCGATGCGGAGGTTGGAGCCGGTAGCTTACGCGCAAGTTCGCGCGCGCCACCGACTGAATCGTTTCCGGCTGTAACGAATGTATCCGCTCAGAACCGGATGTTCGGCAGATGCAGGCCGCCCGGCGACGGCGGCGCCACCTGCATCGGCGGCACGGTCGTCGCGCTGGCCGGGTTCGGCGCCACGGCCGGACCCGAAGCCGGTGCCGCAACCGCCGCGCCCGATGCGCCGGCCGGCGCGGTCGCGCCGCTCACTGCCGCCGCGCCCGCGGTACCGGCCGCCGGTGTCGCGCCGTCGTCCGGCAGGTCGTACTTCGGCAGCGCATCGTTGCCCGACGTCGTGGCGGCCTCGCCGCGTGCGTTGTCGATCAGCATCTGGCGGCGCTGCAGGTACGCGTTGCGCACGAACGAATACTTGTCGAGCGCCGCGGCATCCAGCACATCGCCCGCACCGAGCAGGTTCGCGCGCGCGTTGACGAGGTTCACGCCGAACAGGCCCCAGCTCAGGCCGTCCGGCTTCACGTAGGTCAGCGGGTTGCCGACGTAGTCGACGCCGAGGCCCGCCGTGTCGCGCAGCGTGCTCGGGCCGAGCAGCGGCAGCACGAGATACGGACCCGACGGCATGCCGTAGCGGCCCATCGTGATCCCGAAGTCGGCCGTGTGCTTCGGCAGCTTCGCGATCGTCGCGACGTCGAACAGGCCGCCGACGCCGAACACCGTATTGATCACGACGCGCATGATGTCGCCGACGCCGTCCGCGATCCGCAGCTGCACGATGTTGTTCGCCGCGATGTAGACGTCGCCGATGTTCGAGAAGAAGTTCGTCACGCTCTCGCGCACCGGCTGCGGCACCACGTATTGATAGCCCTTCGCGACCGGCTTCAACGCGTACGTGTCGACCGTATCGTTGAACTTGTACATCGTCCGGTTGAAGCCTTCGAGCGGATCGCCCTTGGTCGGCGTCTGCACGGTCGCGCAGCCGCTCAACGCGGCGACTGCCGCAACCGCAAGCGCGGCGTGCCTGATGCGGATCGTCTGCATGGTCATTACCCTCTTGTCTTTCTCTCGTGTGGTTATTGAGCGCCCGAAGCGGACACCGCGGACGCCGGCACCGCCACCGGTGCGGGCTCGGCCGGAGCGGCCGATGCGCCGGCCGCCGGCTTCGCGCCGCCCGCGTCGGCTGCCTTGCTGTACAGGAACTGGCCGATCAGGTTCTCGAGCACGATCGCCGACTGCGTCATCGTGATCGTATCGCCCGCCTTCAGCATTTCGGTGTCGCCGCCCGGCTCGAGGCCGATGTACTGCTCGCCGAGCAGGCCCGACGTCAGGATCTTCGCCGACGAATCCTTCGGGAACGGATACTGGCCGTCGATATCGATCGTCACCAGCGCCTGATAGGTATTGGTGTCGAAGCCGATCGTCTTCACGCGGCCGACCACGACGCCCGCGCTCTTCACGGCCGCGCGCGGCTTCAGCCCGCCGATATTGTCGAATTTCATCTTCACCGAATAGGTCGGCTGAAACGACAGCGAGCTCATGTTGCCGACCTTCAGCGCCAGGAACAGCACCGCAAGGAAGCCCACCACCACGAACAGGCCGACCCAGAAGTCGAGAGCAGTCTTTTTCATCGTCATCCCAAAATTTGGCTTGGCTGAGGCTTAGCTGAACATCAGCGCGGTCAGCAGGAAATCGAGGCCGAGTACGGCGAGCGACGCGAACACGACCGTCTTGGTCGTCGCGCGCGACACGCCTTCGGGCGTGGGCTTCGCTTCATACCCTTGATACAGCGCAACGAAGGTCACGGCGAACCCGAACACGATGCTCTTGAGCACGCCGTTGCCGACGTCGGCCCAGACCTGGACCCCGCCCTGCATCTGCGACCAGAACGCGCCCGGATCGACGCCGATCAGCACGACCCCGACGAAATAGCCGCCGAGCACGCCGACCGCGTTGAAGATCGCCGCGAGCAGCGGCATCGCGATGATCCCGGCCCACATGCGCGGCGCGATCACCGTCTTGATCGGGTCCACCGCCATCATCTCGAGCGCGGTGAGTTGCTCGCCGGCCTTCATCAGGCCGATCTCGGCGGTGAGCGACGTGCCCGCGCGCCCGGCGAACAGCAGCGCCGTGACGACCGGGCCGAGCTCGCGCACGAGCGACAGCGCGACCAGCAGGCCGAGCGCCTGCTCGGATCCGTAGCGGTTCAGCGTGTAGTAGCCCTGCAGGCCGAGCACGAAGCCGACGAACAGGCCCGACACGGCGATGATCACGAACGAATAGTTGCCGAGAAAGTGGATCTGCTTCGTGACGAGCCGCGGCCGGCGCAGCAGCGGGAAGAATTCCAGCACGAGGCGCACGAACAGGCGCGTGCCGTAGCCCGCGCGCTCGAGGCCGCCGATGACGTAACGTCCGATCGCGCTGATCATGCGCGCCCTCCGCCGAGCCCGAAATCCGCTGCCAGCGGCGGGCTCGTGTAGTGAAATTTGTACGGGCCGTCCGGCGCGCCGTCGATGAACTGGCGCACGCTCGGATCGGTCGATGCGCGCAGCTCGTCAGGCGTGCCCTGCGCGAGCACGCCGCCGTTGGCGAGAAAGTACACGTAATCGGCGATCGCGAACGACTCCGGCACGTCGTGCGTGACGAGGATCGACGTCGCGCCGAGCGCCTGGTTCAGCGTGCGGATCAGGTTCGCGGTGATGCCGAGCGAAATCGGGTCGAGGCCGGCGAACGGCTCGTCGTACATGATGAGCTGCGGGTCCAGCGCGATCGCGCGGGCGAGCGCGATGCGGCGCGCCATCCCGCCCGATACCTCGGACGGCATCAGGTCGCGCGCGCCGCGCAGGCCGACCGCGTTCAGCTTCATCAGCACGAGGTCGCGGATCAGGTCTTCGGGAAGATCGGTGTGTTCGCGCAGCGCGAACGCGACGTTCTCGAACACCGACATGTCGGTAAACAGTGCACCGAACTGGAACAGCATGCCCATCTTGCGGCGCAGCGCATACAGGCCCTCGCGGGTCTGCGCGCCGACGTCGGCGCCGCCGAACAGCACCTGGCCGCGGCGCGCGCGCACCAGGCCGCCGATCAGGCGCAGCACGGTCGTCTTGCCGCAACCCGACCCGCCCATGACAGCGACGACCCGGCCGCGCCCGAAGCGCATGTTCAGGTTCGACAGGACGAGGCGGTCGCCGTAGCCAAAGTCGACGTCGCGAAGTTCCAGCAGTGTCTCGGTAGGAGTGGGGCTCACGGAGCTGACAGTCCTTTTACGCAGAACGCCGAATTATAGGGCCTGCCTCGGAATGATGTCGTGAAGCCGCTCCAAGCCCCGCGGTCAATGATTGTCAAATTGTCGGGCAAAACATTGCTGCAACGCAACAATCGCCGCCCGATAATCGATCGCGCCCGTCACCGCACTGACCACCGCCACGCTGCCGACGCCCGTCGCGAGTACGTCCGGCAACGCGTCGAGCCCCACGCCGCCGATCGCGACGAGCGGCGCCCGCGCGCCCGCGAAGCGCGCGTAGCGGGCAATCCGCGCCAGGCCCTGCGGCGGTGCGGCGACCGCCTTGGTCGCGGTCGCGTACACCGGGCCGAGCGCGAGATAGCTCGGGCGCTCGTGCAATGCCCGCAACATTTCGTAGTACCCGTGGCTCGACAGCCCGAGCCGCAGGCCGGCGCGCGCGATCGCGGCGAGATCGGCCGTCTCGAGGTCTTCCTGACCCAGATGTACGCCGTACGCCCCCTCTTCTACCGCGATCTGCCAGTGATCGTTGATGAACACGCGCGCATCGGGGTAACGGCGCCCCGCGGCGACCGCCCGCGCGATCTCCCGGCGCAACGCATCGAGGTTCGCGTCTTTCACGCGCAGTTGCACGGTCCGCGCGCCGCAATCGAGCACGCGCTCGACCCATTCTGCATCCGGTACGACCGGATAGAGGCCGAGTTGCGGCGGGCATGGCGGGAACGCCGGCTCCGGCGCGGCGGCCAGACCGGCGACGCGCGGGAACCGCGCGGTGTCGACCGGCCACGCGTCCGCGTCGCGCGCCTCGTCGCCGTCGCGCCACGCCAGCGCGAGCACCAGCGCGTCGATCGGCGCGAAACCGCAATCGAGGAAGGCGGCGAGCGCCGCGATCCAGTCGTCCGCGAGCGGATGCGCGGCGTCGAGCGCGTGGCGCACGCCCGCGGCGTGCAGCGCCGCGCCGCGTTCGTCGAATTCGATCGCGACCGCGTCCGGCGACGCCGGGCGCGACGCGGCCGACGCGCGCGACTGCGCGGTACGATCGCCGGCCGACACGATCAGCACGTCGCCGTCGGCCGGCACGTCGGGCATCGCCACGCAAAGCCGCCACGGCGCTGCGGCGCCCGGCCACTCGCCGAGCCGGGCGCGAATCCGTTCGGCCGCTTCGGCCAGCTCGTCGGCCGGCGGCCAGAACGCATCGGCGAATCGCGCGCTCATGCGCCGCCTCCGTCCTGGTGCCAGAACGGCATCCCGACGACCGGCGTGCTCGCGTGCGCGGTCTCGCGCGCATCCATCGGGCCGGCAAGGTAAGCGGCACGGCCGGCCTCGACGCCCTGCGCGAACGCGCGCGCCATGATTTCCGGGTGCGTGGCCTGCGACACGGCCGTGTTCAGCAGTACGCCGTCGAAGCCCCACTCCATCACCTGGCACGCGTGCGACGGCACGCCGAGCCCGGCGTCGACGATCAGCGGCACGTCAGGCAGCCGCTCGCGCAGCACGCGCAGCCCGTACGGGTTCACGACGCCCTTGCCCGTGCCGATCGGCGCGCCCCACGGCATCAGCGCCTCGCAGCCGACGTCGAGCAGGCGCCGGCCGATCACGAGATCCTCGGTACAGTACGGCAGCACCTTGAAACCGTCCTTGACCAGTTGCGCGGCCGCCTCGATCAGCCCGACCGGGTCGGGCTGCAGCGTGTAGTCGTCGCCGATCAGCTCGAGCTTGATCCAGTCGGTGTCGAACACCTCGCGCGCCATGTGCGCGGTCGTCACCGCCTCGGCAACGGTCTGGCAGCCGGCCGTGTTCGGCAGCAGCGGCACCGCGTGGCGCTTGAGCAGGTCGAAGAAGCCGGCCTCGGCCGTACCGCCCGTCATCTGGCGGCGCAGCGCGACCGTCACCATCCCGGGCCGCGACGCGGCGATCGAATCGGACAGCGACTGCAGCGACGGATAGCGCGACGTGCCGAGCAGCACGCGGCTTGCGAAAGTTTCGCCGTACAGCGTCAGCGCGTCGGCGGAAGTGTGGGACGTCATGTCGTTTTCCTGGAAGAGCGGGAACGGACCGGCGGCGCTCAGCCGCCCGCGACGGGATGCACCACGTCGAGCTTGTCGCCCGCCGCGAGCGCACGCGCCGCATGCTGCGTGCGCGCGACGAAATTGCCGTTCAGCGCGACCGCGTACGGCGGACGTGCGCCGAATGCGGCGAGCGCGTCGGCCACCGTCGCGCCGTCGGGCAGCGTCAGCGTCTGTTGGTTGATCTGGATATCCATGAGACTCGGGTCGAATTCGGTGAACGATGCGCGTCAGGCCGGCTGGCGCACGTCGTCGCGGTGATGAAGGAGCGTCGGCCAGCGCGCGGCGTCGCGCCACGCGGCAAACGCGTCGGCACCGCCGAACGCGCCGCCCAGCGCGGCTTGCGCGAACCCGGCGGCCGCGTGCGCGACTTCCGGCGCGATCATGAAGCCGTGCCGGTACAGGCCGTTGACGGCGAGCGTCGTCGCGCCGTCCCAGATCACCGCCGGGCGGTGATCGGGCAGCGTCGGACGGCATTGCGCATTCAGTTCGAGGATGCGCGCCTCGCCGAACGCCGGGTGCACGGAGAATGCCGCGCTCAGCAGTTCGAGCGCGGAGCGCACGCTGACGGGCGACATGTCCTCGCCCTCCACTTCGGTCGCGCCGATCACGTACAGGTCGTCCTGCTTCGGCGCGATGTACAGCGGATAGCGCGGATGCAGCAGCCGCACCGGCCGCGTGAGCCCGATGCCGGGCGCACGCACGCGCGCGACTTCGCCGCGGATGCCGCGCAGCGCGGGCAGCACCGGCTTCGCGCCGAGCCCGCGGCAATCGATCGTGAAATGCGCGTCGGGCCGGTTCGCGTCGTCAATCGCGGCGTACCAGTGCAGCTCGACGCCGCGCTGCGCGAGGCCCCCCGCCAGCGCGCGCAGCGCCTGCCGGTTGTCGAGCTGCCCTTCGCGCGGCAGCATCAGCCCGCGCGCGAAGCGGCCCGCCAGCGCGGGTTCGGCCGCGTCCACCTGCGCCCCCGCCAGCGCGACGAAGCCGCCGTCGAACAGTTCGGCCGGCGCATTCGCGCGCACGCGCCGTTCGAACAGCGGCGCCTCCGCGCGATCCGCGTGGTGCCAGACGACGAGCGTGCCGTGATGCTGGAAGAACACGGGTTCGGGCAGTTCCGCGAGCCACCGCGGCCAGCGGGCGAGCGACGCGGCGCCGAGCTCGGTGATCAGCAGTTCGGCGCTCGCCGCCTCGGCGAGTGGCGCAAGCATCGCGGCCGCGATCCACGCGGCCGACTGCTCGCCGTCCGGGCCGCCGCGCTCGTACAGCGCGACGCGATGCCCGTCGCCCGCGAGCCGCCATGCGATCAGGCGGCCGACCAGGCCGCCGCCGAGCACGGCGAAATCCGGCCGGCGATCGTGAACGTTCGAAGCGCCGGTGTTCATCGTGCGCCCTCCGCGCGGGTGCGCGAAACGAGCGCCAATGCACACGCACCGTCCCGTGCCAACGCACACGACGGTGAATCAGGAACAGCGCAAAAGACTGAAGATTGAGCGGTCATCATTCCTTCCGTAACGCGCGATGCGCTACCCAAAAGGACGAAACCGGCAGCAAAGGCCGGCCGGGCGGGACTCGGGCGCTGACCATGTGGGATGGCGGCCAGCGCGGCCCGGCGGGATCAGAAACTTCCCTCGCCGGTATTACCCGGATCGGGTGCGAAGGGTCTTTCTCAGCCTCGCCGCGTTGCCCGGAACTACCCGTCGGCCGCGCTCGAAGCACCCCTGTTTCGTCGTCGGTCATTAGACCATAAAAGCGGAAAGCGCCGCAAACTGTCCCCCTTGCGGCAAATTCGCCGTCGTGCCGGGCCGCTCTGGCACAATGCCTGCAGGCCGGCCGCGCAAGCGGCCGGTTGCCGCGTCACCGCCGGCCTTAAGTGCCGTTTAAGACGCGCGGGCGAACATCCGGGCGCCCGCCGTCAGTCGGCATCTCGTCCGGCATGCCGTATCGCGGCGCGCGCCCGGCTTCGCCCGGCCCGCGCGCCGGCTACTCATCAGGAAGCACATGACCCAATCGATCGATCCCGTCCGCTCCGCCTCCGACGCGCCGCAGGACGAGCGCCCGATATCCGCGTGGAGCCTCATCAAGCCCTACTGGGTGTCATCCGAATGGAAAATCGCGTGGGGCTTGCTGATCACGATCATCGCGATCAACCTCTGCGTGGTCTGGATCAACGTCAAGCTGAACAAGTGGAACGCGCAGTTCTACAACGCGCTGCAGTCGAAGGACGTCCACGACTTCCCGAACCTGCTGATGCAGTTCTCGGCGCTCGCGTTCGGCTTCATCATCCTCGCGGTGTACGGCCGCTACCTGCGGCAGATGCTGGGCTTCCGCTGGCGCCAGTGGCTCACCGATCGCTTCCTCGGCCAGTGGCTCGGCGATCGCGCGTTCTACCGGATCGAACGCGACCGCCTCGCCGACAACCCCGACCAGCGGATCACCGACGACCTCCAGTCGTTCGCGACGACGACGCTCGCGCTGTCGCTCGACCTGCTGTCGACTGTCGTCACGCTGGTGTCGTTCATCACGATCCTGTGGTCGCTCGCCGGCGCGCTGACGCTCTCGCTCGGCGCGACGCCGATCACGATTCCCGGCTACATGGTGTGGGCGGCCGCGCTGTACGCGGTGATCGGTTCGCTGATCATCCAGAAGGTCGGCCATCCGCTCGTGTCGATCAACTACCAGCAGCAGCGCGTCGAAGCCGACTTCCGCTTCGGGCTGATTCGCGTGCGCGAAAACGCCGAGCAGATCGCGTTCTACGACGGCGAGAAAACCGAGACGAGCAATGCGCAAAGCCTCTTCATGCGCATCCGAGACAACTGGTGGCGCGTGATGAAGTACACGAAGCGCCTCACGTTCGTGCTGAGCTTCTACGGGCAGATCGCGATCATCTTCCCGCTCGTCGTCGCCGCGCCGCGCTATTTCGCGGGCGCGTTCTCGTTCGGCGTGCTGATGCAGATCTCGTCCGCGTTCGGCACCGTCAGCGATTCGTTCTCGTGGTTCATCAACAGTTACTCGACCCTCGTCGAATGGCGTGCCACCGTCAACCGTCTGCGTGAATTCAAGCGCGTGATGGGCACGTCGCACCTGAAGGAAAGCCTGTCGCCCGCGACCGAACACGGCGGCATCAACCTGCACTACGTCGATGCCGCGAAGCTGTCGACGTCGTCGCTGAAGCTCGCGCTGCCGAACGGCAACGCGCTCGCGAACATCGGCAACGTGACGATCGAGCCCGGCTCGCGCTGGCTCGTGATCGGCAAGTCGGGTTCCGGCAAGAGCACGTTCATGCGCGCGATCGCGGGCCTGTGGCCGTTCGGCGACGGCGCGATCGACGCGCCGGTCGGCGCGCGAATGATGTTCGTGCCGCAAACCAGCTACCTGCCGATCGGCACGCTGAAGGCCGCGCTCACGTATCCGTCCGCGCCCGACGCGTTCACCGACGACGCATGCCGCGACGCGCTGCGCGCGTGCCGCCTGGAAGACTACGCCGAGCGCCTCGACGAAAGCGGGCACTGGACGCGCGTGCTGTCGCCGGGCGAACAGCAGCGTCTGGCCGGCGCGCGCGTGCTGCTGCACAAGCCGGACTTCCTGTTCCTCGACGAAGCCACGAGCGCGCTCGACGCCGACAACGAAGCGCGGCTCTATCACCTGTTCGCCGAGCAGTTGCCGAAGGCCGCGATCGTCAGCATCGCGCACCGCGAGTCGCTGGCCGCGTTCCACGCCGGCACGATCAACGTCGAGCGCCTGAACGACGACGACAAGGTCGCTGCATGAGCGCACGCGCCGCGCACCTCGCCCGGATCGCGCTGATCACCGGCGCCGGTTCGGGGATCGGCGCGGCACTGGCGCGGCGGCTCGCGGCGCCGGGCATCGCGCTCGCGCTGCATGCGTGCGGCGCCGACGAAGCAGCGCGTGCACGGCTTGCCGAAGTCGCTGCAGGCTGCACCGCGGCGGGCGCCGAATGCGCGACGCTCACCGGCGATCTCGCCGAGCCGGGCGTCGCAACGGCGCTCGTCGATGCGACCGTCGCGCGTTTCGGCGGGCTCGATCAGCTGGTCGCGAACGCCGGTTTCGCCGCGCGGCAGGCATTTTCCGATCTCTCGCCGGACGCGCTCGCGGCCGCCTTCGCGGCGATGCCCGGCGCGTTCTCCGCGCTCGTGGGTCGCGCGCGGCCGCTGCTCGAGGCGTCGGCCGCACCGCGCATCGTCGCAGTCAGCTCGTTCGTCGCGCACCGTTACCGCGCCGATGCGCCGTTCGCGGCAACCGCCGCCGCGAAGGCCGCGCTCGAATCGCTCGTGCGCACCGCCGCGGCCGAATTCGCCGCGCACGGCATCACCGTCAACGCGGTCGCGCCGGGCTTCACGCGCAAGGACCACGGCCCGAGCGCGGGCAATGCCGCCGCGTGGGCGCGGGCCGAACAGGCGACGCCGCTCGGACGGATCGCCGAACCCGACGACGTCGCCGCGCTGATCGCGTTCCTGCTGTCGGACGCGGCGCGGCAGATCACCGGCCAGGTCGTGCATGTCGACGGCGGCCTGATGCTCTGACGCGGCAACACGCCCTTCCCGCGGCGGCGCCGCCGTCCACATCGCGACGCACCGCCGTCGTCGAGCACCGCCCTCCGCCGCCCGAGCCCGCGTCGACCTTTTTGGCATCCCGTATCGCGCCCGTAAAATAGCCGCCACACTGCCGCACAACGGGCGGCACGACAGGCAGCACGCCACGAATCGACACGGAGACGGCGAGATGCAGGCAATCCAGTGGTTTCACGAACTGTCGACGCGCGAGCGCAGGACGCTGTATGCGGGCTTCGGCGGCTATGCGGTCGATGCGTTCGACTTCATGATCTACTCGTTCCTGATCCCCACACTGATCGCGTCGTGGGGGATGACGAAGAGCGAGGCCGGGATGATCGCGACGAGCTCGCTGATCTCGTCGGCGATCGGCGGCTGGGTCGCCGGCATCTTGGCCGATCGCTACGGCCGCGTGCGCGTGCTGCAGTGGACGATCGCGACGTTCGCGCTGTTCACGTGCCTGTCCGGCTTCACGCATTCGTTCTGGCAGTTGCTCGCGACGCGCACCTTGCAAGGCTTCGGCTTCGGCGGCGAGTGGTCGGTCGTGACGATCATGATGGCCGAGACGATCCGCTCGCCCGAGCACCGCGCGAAGGCGGTCGGCACCGTGCAGAGCAGCTGGTCGTTCGGCTGGGCCGCGGCCGCCATCCTCTACTGGGCGTTCTTCGCGCTGCTGCCCGAGCCGCTCGCGTGGCGCGCGTGCTTCTGGATCGGCATCGTGCCCGCGCTGTGGATCCTCTACATCCGCCGCAACGTGAGCGATCCCGACATCTATACGGCCACGCGCCGCGCCCGCGACGAAGGCCGCGTAACGGGCCACTTCCTCGAGATCTTCTCGCCGCCCCACCTGCGCGCGACGCTGTTCGGCAGCGTGCTGTGCACCGGCATGCTCGGCGGCTACTACGCGATCACGACGTGGCTGCCCACCTACCTGAAAACCGTCCGCCACCTGTCCGTGTTCAATACGAGCGGCTATCTGGTCGTGCTGATCGTCGGCTCGTTCGTCGGCTACGTGGTCGGTGCGATCCTGTCCGACCGGCTCGGCCGCCGCGCGTCGTTCGTCCTGTTCGCGGTCGGCTCGTTCGCGCTCGGCATGGCGTACACGATGCTGCCGATCACCGACACCGCGATGCTGATCCTCGGCTTCCCGCTCGGCATCGTCGTGCAAGGCATCTTCGCGGGCGTCGGCGCGTACCTGTCCGAGCTGTATCCGGGCGCGATCCGCGGCTCGGGCCAGGGCTTCTGCTACAACCTCGGCCGCGGGCTCGGGTCGTTCTTCCCGATCCTCGTCGGCTCGCTGTCGCAGACGATGTCGCTCGTGAAGGCGATCGGCCTCGTCGCGGGCGCCGGCTATCTGCTCGTGATCGTCGCCGCGCTCGTGCTGCCGGAAACGCGCGGCAAGTCGCTCGCCGACGATCCGGCCGTCGCGTCGTAAACGCACTCGCACCGGAAACCGCATGCATGCGATCGTTCTCGGCGCCGGCGTGATCGGCGTCGCCACTGCCTGGCACCTGCGCGAAGCAGGCTGCGACGTCACCGTGATCGAACGCGAGGCCGATGTCGCGCAGGCGACGAGCCTCGGCAACGCCGGCGTGATCGCGCCCGGCTACGTGACGCCGTGGGCCGCGCCCGGGATGCCCGGCAAGATCCTCAAGTATCTGTTCAAGCCCGCGTCGCCGCTGATTTTCCGGCCGACGCTCGATGCCGCGCAGTGGCGCTGGATCGCGCGCTGGCTGCGCGAATGCGAGTTCGAACGGTTCCGCGTGAACAAGCAGCGGATGCAGCGCATCGCGTACTACAGCCGCGCGTGCCTGCATGCGTTTCGCGAGCGCCATCCGTTCGACTATGGCGCGAGCCGCGGCTATCTGCAGTTGCTGCGCGGCGCGTTCGACGTCGAGATGGTGCAGCCCGCGCTGAAGGTGCTGCGCGATGCCGGCATCGCGTTCCGCGAACTCGACGCGGCCGGCTGCACCGCGATCGAACCGGGCCTGCGCTGGGCACGGCAGGCGCCCGTCGGCGGCATCTACCTGCCCGACGACGAAGCCGGCGACTGCGCACGCTTCGCGCGCGAATTGCGGGCACTGTGCGAAGCGAACGGCGTGACGTTCCGCTTTCGCACCGAGATTCGCGCACTCGAAGTCGCGGGCGGCAAGGTACATGGCGTGCGGATTGCCGCGACGAACGAGCGAGCCGGAAGCGACGGCACCGCACGCGATACGGCGCTCGCCGCCGACGCGATCGTCGTCGCACTCGGCGTCGACAGTGCCGGCCTGCTTCAGCCGCACGGCATCGGCGTGCCGCTGTATCCGGTGAAGGGCTATTCGGCGACGCTCGCCGTCGTCGACGATGAAAAGGCGCCCCGCGCGGCGCTGATGGACGAATCGCTAAAGACGGCGATCACGCGCTTCGGCCCGACGCTGCGCGTCGCGGGCACCGCCGAGCTCGGCAACCGGCATGCGGCGCTGCGCCAGCAGGCGCTCGATACGCTGATGAAGGTGCTCGACGACTGGTTCCCGCACGCGGCCGATCGCGCATCCGCGCGCTTCTGGGTCGGCCGCCGGCCGATGACGCCCGACGGGCCGCCGCTCCTCGGCGCGAGCGGGATCGACGGCTTGTGGCTGAACGTCGGGCACGGCTCGACGGGATGGGCGATGTCGATGGGTTCGGGAAAGGTGCTGGCCGATCTCGTCACGGGGCGCGCGCCGGAGATCGACCTGTCGGGCCTGACGCTCGCGCGCTACGGCCGCTAGGCGCCGACGTCGCCCGGCGCCGGCACGACCGGCACCGATACGATCGGCAGGTGCGACACGCCTTCGCGCGACAACCGGCTTTCGAACAGCGTCAGCGCGACGAAACGCAACGCGACGGGCCGGCCCGTCGCGCCGCCGTGCGCGGGCTGCCCGTGCGCATCGCGCGGCAACCGCGCGAGCGTCACGTGCGGCCGGAACGGCCGGCGGTCGGCCGGCACGCCCAGTTCGCGCAGCAGCGCGCACATATCGGCATTCAACGCCGCACAGGCCGGATCGGCCGCGAGCTCCGCGACGATCAGCCTCGCGCGCGGCAGGCTCGGCCACCACGCGATCCGCTCGACCGGCTGCAACGGCAGCGCGTGCCCGGCCGCGAGCGCCGGCAGCCGCCCGGCCAGCGCATCGCACCGTGCGCGTTCGATCGCGCCGATGAACGCGAGCGTCACGTGCAACTGGGCGGGCTGCGTGCGCCGCGCGCCGCGGGTGACCGGCAACGCGTGCAGCGCGTCGCGCGATGCCGTGTCGGGCATCAGCGCGACGAACGCACGGAGCCGGTCGCCGTTCATGACCCGCGCACCGCCACGGGTGTTGCGCGCACGGCCTCGGCAGGCACCGGACGCCGCGGCAGCGGACCGTGCTCGCCCCACACGTCGGCAGGCAGCACGCGGGCAAGCTCGGGAATCGTGTTGCGCGTAAACACCGGATCGGCAACACCTTCCGCACGCTGGCGACGATAGTCGCACCATGCCGCATGCGCATACTTGCCGAGCGCGAGGATCGCGATCAGGTTGATGATCGCCATCAGCCCCATGCTCGTATCGGCCATCGCCCACACGAGCGGCAGTTGCCCGACGCTGCCGAACATCACCATGCCGAGCACCGCGATACGGAACAGCGGCAGCACGCCGCGCCGCTTCGTGATGAACTCGACGTTGCCTTCCGCATACGCGTAGTTGCCGATCACCGACGAAAACGCGAGGAAGAAGATCGCGACGGCCATGTAGATGCCGCCCCAGTCGCCGACGTGGCTCGAGATCGCGCGCTGCGTGAGCGCCGCGCCTTCCATGCCGGTGCCGAGTTCGTACTGGCCCGACAGCAGGATCACGAACGCGGTCGCGCTGCAGATCACGATCGTGTCGACGAACACGCCGAGCATCTGGATCAGCCCCTGCGTAACCGGGTGCCGCGTGCTCGCGGTCGCGGCCGCGTTCGGCGCGCTGCCCATCCCCGCTTCGTTCGAGAACAGCCCGCGCTTCACGCCGATCGCGATCGCCTGGCTGACCGCATAGCCGGTCAGGCCGCCGGCCGCCTGCTCGACGCCGAACGCGCTCTTCACGATCAGCGCGATCACGTCCGGCACCAGGGCGATGTGCGTCGCGACCGCATAGACCGCAAGCGCGAGATAGCCGATCGCCATCAGCGGCACGATCACCTGCGCGACCGTCGCGATCCGGCGGATGCCGCCGAAGATGATCGGCGCGCTCAGCAGCACGAGCCCGAGGCCGACCGTCTCGCGGCGCCAGCCGAACGACGTGTGGAACGCGTCGGCGATCGCATTGGCCTGCACCGCGTTGAACACGAAGCCGAACGCGAGGATCAGCGACAGCGAGAACAGCACGCCGAACGCGCGCGAACGCAGGCCCGTCTGGATGTAGTACGCGGGGCCGCCGCGATAGCTGCCGTCCGGGTGCGACACCTTGAAGATCTGCGCGAGCGTCGCCTCGACGAATGCGGACGACATTCCGACGAGCGCCGTCATCCACATCCAGAAGATCGCGCCCGGGCCGCCGACCGTCAGCGCGACCGCGACGCCGGCGATGTTGCCGGTGCCGACGCGGCTCGCGAGACCCGTCGCGAACGCCTGGAACGACGAGATGCTACCCGGCTCGCCCTTGCTGCCGACCAGTTTCATGCTGAGGAACAGCGCCTTCAGCTGGATCATCCGGAACCGCAACGTGAACCACGCGCCGGCGCCGAGCAGCAGCGCGATCAGCACGTAGTTCCACAGCACGCCGTTGACGGCGTCGATCAGCCCATGCACGAATGCTTCCATCCAGAGTCCTTGTAGTGGGGTCAGTCATATGCAGCCGCCGCGCGAACGCGGCCGGAGGGGTGACATGATATGACAGTTTCCAAGGATCATTACAAAACGAAAGGAAACGGGATCACGGAAAATCAACACCTGATGTGATCAGGTTAGGCGACGCTCGGCGGAAATGACGAGGGTCTGCGGCAGCAGGCGGCAGCCCCTGGCATAAAAAAACCGGGCGCCCTTTCGGACGCCCGGCTTTCGTCGAAACCCGCTCGCGCGATGCAGCTTAGCGCGGCAGTTCCGAATGCCCCATCAGGTATGCATCGACCGAACGCGCGCACTGGCGGCCTTCGCGGATCGCCCAGACGACGAGCGACTGGCCGCGACGCATGTCGCCTGCGGCGAACACCTTGTCCACCGACGTGTAGTACGAGCGATCGCCTTCGGTCGCCGCACGCGCATTGCCGCGCGCATCCTTCGCGACGCCGAATGCCTCGAGCACGGTGGCGGCCGGTTGCGTGAAGCCCATCGCGAGCAGCACGAGGTCGGCCTTCAGCTCGAATTCGGAGCCCGGCACTTCCTGCATCTTGCCGTCCTTCCACTCGACGCGCACGGCGATCAGCTTCTCGACCTTGCCGTTCTTGCCTTCGAGACGCTTCGTCGCGACCGCCCAGTCGCGCTCGCAGCCTTCTTCGTGCGACGACGACGTGCGCAGCTTGATCGGCCAGTACGGCCACACGAGCGCCTTGTTTTCCTCTTCCGGCGGCTGCGGCAGCAGCTCGAACTGCGTGACGTGCTTCGCGCCGTGGCGATTGGACGTGCCGACGCAGTCCGAACCCGTATCGCCGCCGCCGATCACGATCACGTGCTTGCCCTTCGCGACGAGCTGGTCGACCAGCTTGTCGCCCGCGTTCACGCGGTTCTGCTGCGGCAGGAAGTCCATCGCGAAATGCACGCCGGCGAGCTCGCGGCCCGGCACCGGCAGATCGCGCGGCGTTTCCGAGCCGCCCGCGATCACGACCGCGTCGAACGCTTCCTTCAGCGTCTCCGGCGAAATGGTTTCCTTCGCGAGGTTGCCGATCGACTCGGGCAGCGGATCCTTGCCGATGAACACGCTGGTACGGAACGTCACGCCTTCCGCTTCCATCTGGCGCATGCGGCGATCGATCAGCCACTTCTCGAGCTTGAAGTCGGGGATCCCGTAGCGCAGCAGGCCGCCGACGCGATCGTTCTTCTCGAACACCGTCACGTCGTGACCGGCGCGCGCGAGTTGCTGCGCGACGGCGAGCCCCGCGGGGCCCGAACCGACCACGGCGACCTTCTTGCCGGTCTTGTGCTCGGCCGGCAGCGGCTTCACCCAGCCTTCCGCCCACGCCTTGTCGATGATCGCGTGCTCGATCGACTTGATGCCGACCGGATCGTCGTTGATCCCGAGCGTGCACGCCGCCTCGCACGGCGCCGGGCAGATGCGGCCCGTGAACTCGGGGAAGTTGTTGGTCGAATGCAGGACTTCGATCGCCTGCTGCCAGTCCTGGCGGTAGACGAGATCGTTGAAGTCCGGAATGACGTTGTTGACCGGGCAGCCGTTGTTGCAGAACGGGATGCCGCAATCCATGCAGCGGGCGCCCTGGACCTTCGCGTCCGCGTCGGCCAGTGCCGCGACGAATTCCTTGTAATGCTTCACGCGCGTGAGCGGTGCTTCGTACGCCTCGTGGCGGCGTTCGAACTCCAGAAAACCGGTTGCCTTGCCCATAAGGTGCTCTTCTGTTCGGTGTATCGGGTGGGGGAGCCGCGCGCGGCAATCATGCGCGCGCGGCATTCGCTATGTCGTTCGTCGCTCAGGCGGCCAGCACTTCCTTCGCCGCCTTCTTCGCACCGATCTCGCCCAGCGCGCGCTTGTATTCGTTCGGGAACACCTTCACGAACTGGCGGCGCGCCGCGTCCCAGTTTTCCAGCAGCGACTTCGCGCGCGGCGAACCCGTGAACTGGAAATGACGCTCGACGAGCCCCTTGAGCAGCGCTTCGTCCGTCGTGCCCGCGTGCCAGAGTGCGCGATCGACCGTGCGCTCCTGTTCGGCCTGCTGCAGCACCGGATCCAGCGCGACCATCGACTTGTTGCACTTCGCCGCGAACATGCCTTCCGGATCGTAGATGTACGCGAGACCGCCCGACATGCCGGCCGCGAAGTTGCGCCCGGTTTCGCCGAGCACGACGACCGTGCCGCCCGTCATGTATTCGCAACCGTGGTCGCCCGTGCCTTCGACGACCGCCGTCGCACCCGAGTTGCGCACGCAGAAGCGCTCGCCCGCCACGCCGCGGAAGAAGGCTTCGCCTTCGATCGCGCCGTACATCACCGTGTTGCCGCAGATGATGTTTTCCTCGGACTTGCCGCGGAAGTCGTTGGTCGGACGGATGATGATCCGGCCGCCCGACAGGCCCTTGCCGACGTAGTCGTTGCCGTCGCCGACGAGGTCGAGCGTCACGCCCTTCGCGAGGAACGCGCCGAAGCTCTGGCCGGCCGTGCCCTTCAGCTGGATGTGCACCGCGTCGTCGGCCAGGCCGTCATGGCCGTGCTTCTTCGCGATCACGCCCGACAGCATCGCGCCGACGGTACGGTTCACGTTGCGCACCGGCTGGATGAACGACACATGCTCGCCGCTCTCGATCGCGGCCTTCGCCTTCTCGATCAGCACGTGGTCGAGCGCACGCTCGAGGCCGTGATCCTGCACGTCGACGTGACGCGGCGCGACGTCCTCACACTCTTCCGGCTGGTAGAACACGCGCGAGAAGTCGAGGCCCTTCGCCTTCCAGTGCTCGACGCCCTTGCGCGTGTCGAGCAGGTCGGCGCGGCCGATCAGGTCGTCGAACTTCGCGATGCCGAGCTGCGCCATGATTTCACGCACTTCCTCGGCGACGAAGAAGAAGTAGTTCACGACGTGCTCGGGCTGGCCCTTGAACTTCGCACGCAGCACCGGATCCTGCGTCGCGACGCCGACCGGGCACGTGTTCAGATGGCACTTGCGCATCATGATGCAGCCCTCGACGACGAGCGGCGCCGTCGCAAAGCCGAATTCGTCCGCGCCGAGCAGCGCGCCGATCACGACGTCGCGGCCCGTCTTCATCTGGCCGTCGGCCTGCACGCGGATCCGGCCGCGCAGGCGGTTCAGCACCAGCGTCTGCTGCGTTTCGGCAAGGCCGAGCTCCCACGGCGTGCCCGCATGCTTGACCGACGACAGCGGTGAAGCGCCCGTGCCGCCATCGTGGCCCGCGATCACGACGTGATCGGCCTTCGCCTTCGCGACACCGGCCGCGACCGTGCCGACGCCCACTTCCGACACCAGCTTCACCGAGATGCTCGAGCTCGGGTTCACGTTCTTCAGGTCGTGGATCAGCTGCGCCAGATCCTCGATCGAGTAGATGTCGTGGTGCGGCGGCGGCGAGATCAGGCCGACGCCCGGCACCGAGTAACGCAGCTTGCCGATGTATTCGGACACCTTGTGGCCCGGCAGCTGGCCGCCTTCGCCCGGCTTCGCGCCCTGCGCCATCTTGATCTGGATCTGGTCGGCCGATGCCAGGTACTCGGCGGTGACGCCGAAGCGGCCCGACGCGACCTGCTTGATCTTCGAGCGCAGCGAATCGCCGTCCTTCAGCGGAATGTCGGTGACGATCTCGTCGCCGATCACCGACTTCAGCGTCTCGCCCGCCTTGATCGGAATGCCGCGCAGCTCGTTGCGATAACGCTTCTGGTCCTCGCCGCCTTCGCCGGTGTTCGACTTGCCGCCGATCCGGTTCATCGCGACCGCGAGCGTCGCGTGCGCTTCGGTGCTGATCGAGCCGAGCGACATCGCGCCCGTCGCAAAGCGCTTCACGATGTCCTTCGCCGATTCGACGTCGTCGATCGGGATCGCCTTGGTCGGCTCGACCTTGAACTCGAACAGGCCGCGGAACGTCATGTGACGCTTGGTCTGGTCGTTGATCAGGTGCGCGTATTCCTTGTACGTCTGGTACGAGTTGCTGCGCGTCGCGTGCTGGAGCTTCGCGATCGAATCCGGCGTCCACATGTGGTCTTCGCCACGCACGCGGTACGCGTACTCGCCGCCCGCGTCGAGCATGTCGCGCAGGACCGGGTTGTCGCCGAATGCGTCGCGGTGCAGGCGGATCGCTTCTTCAGCGACTTCGAACAGGCCGATGCCGCCGACCTTCGATGCCGTGCCCTTGAAATACTTCTCGACGAGATCGCTCGACAGGCCGAGCGCTTCGAAGATCTGCGCGCCCGTGTACGACATGTACGTCGAGATGCCCATCTTCGACATCACCTTCTGCAGGCCCTTGCCGACCGCCTTCGTGAAGTTGTAGACGGCCTTCTCCGGCGACAGGTCGCCCGACAGGCCTTCGGCCATCTTCGCGAGCGTTTCCATCGCGAGGTACGGGTGCACGGCTTCCGCGCCGTAGCCCGCGAGCAGCGCGAAGTGGTGCGTCTCACGCGCGGAGCCCGTCTCGACGACGAGGCCCGTGCTCGTGCGCAGCCCTTGCTGGACGAGGTGCGTGTGGATCGCCGACGTGGCGAGCAGCGCCGGAATCGCGACGTGCTCGGCGTCCGTCTTGCGGTCCGACACGATCAGCATGTTGTAGCCGGACTTCACCGCGTCAACGGCTTCCGCGCACAGCGACGCGAGGCGTGCCTCGATGCCCTCCTTGCCCCATGCGACCGGATAGCAGATGTTCAGCTCGTATGCGCTGAACTTGCCGCCTGTGTACTGGTCGATCGCGCGGATCTTCGCGATGTCCTTGAAGTCGAGCACCGGCTGCGACACTTCGAGCCGCATCGGCGGGTTGATGTTGTTCGTGTCGAGCAGGTTCGGCTTCGGGCCGATGAACGACACGAGCGACATCACCATGTTCTCGCGGATCGGGTCGATCGGCGGGTTCGTGACCTGCGCGAACAGCTGCTTGAAGTAGTGATAGAGCGTCTTGTTCTTGTTCGACATCACCGCGAGCGGCGAGTCGTTGCCCATCGAACCGACGGCCTCTTCGCCCTGCTGCGCCATCGGCGCCATCAGGAACTTCAGGTCTTCCTGCGTATAGCCGAACGCCTGCTGGCGGTCGAGCAGCGCGGCGCCCGCCGTGCGGCCGGCCGCGACTTGCTCGGCCTTCGGCTCGATCTCGTCGAGCTTGATGCGCACGGCGTCGATCCAGCTCTTGTACGGCTTCGCGTTCGCGAGGTTGTCCTTGAGTTCCTTGTCGTCGATGATGCGGCCGTGTTCCATGTCGATCAGGAACATCTTGCCCGGCTGCAGGCGCCACTTCTTGACGATCTTCGATTCGGGGATCGGCAGCGTGCCGGCTTCCGACGCCATGATGACGAGGTCGTCGTCGGTCACGAGGTAGCGCGCCGGACGCAGGCCGTTACGGTCGAGCGTCGCGCCGATCTGGCGGCCGTCGGTGAACGCGATCGCGGCCGGGCCGTCCCACGGCTCCATCATGGCAGCGTGGTATTCGTAGAACGCGCGGCGGTTCTCGTCCATCAGCGTGTGCTGTTCCCACGCTTCCGGGATCATCATCATCACCGCGTGCACGAGCGGATAGCCGGCCATCACCAGCAGTTCGAGACAGTTGTCGAACGATGCGGTGTCGGACTGGCCCGGGTAGATCAGCGGCCACAGCTTCGGCAGGTCGTCGGCGAGCACGTGCGACGCGATCGCGCCGGTACGCGCGTTCAGCCAGTTCACGTTGCCCTTCACGGTGTTGATCTCGCCGTTGTGCGCGATCATCCGGTACGGGTGAGCCAGTTCCCAGGCCGGGAACGTGTTGGTCGAGAAGCGCTGGTGCACGAGCGCGAGCGCCGACACGACGCGCGAGTCCTGCAGGTCGCGGTAGTACACGCCGACCTGGCCCGCCAGCAGCAGCCCCTTGTAGACGACCGTGCGCGCCGACATCGACGGCACGAAGTATTCCTTGCCGTGCTTGAGCTTGAGCGCCTGGATGCGGTGGCTCGCCGTCTTGCGGATCACGTACAGCTTCCGCTCGAGCGCGTCCGTCACCATGATGTCCTTGCCGCGGCCGATGAAGATCTGGCGGATCAGCGGCTCGCTCGCCTTCACGGTCGGCGAAATCGGCATTGCATGATCGACCGGCACGTCGCGCCAGCCGAGCACGACCTGCCCCTCGGCCTTCACCGTGCGCTCGAGCTCCTGCTCGCACGCGAGACGCGACGCGTTTTCCTTCGGCAGGAAGATCATCCCGACCCCGTATTCGCCGGCGGGCGGCAGATTCACGCCCTGCTTCGCCATTTCCTCGCGATAGAACGCGTCCGGAATCTGGATCAGGATGCCCGCGCCGTCGCCCATCAGCGGATCGGCGCCGACCGCGCCGCGGTGATCGAGGTTTTCGAGGATCTTCAGACCCTGCTGGATGATCTCGTGGCTCTTCTTGCCCTTGATGTGAGCGACGAAGCCGACGCCACAGGCGTCGTGTTCGTTTTGCGGGTCGTACAGACCTTGTGCGGCGGGCACCGCGGCGAGCGGCTGCTGGTGGTCGTTCATGGGGACACCGTCGTAAAGGGGGCCTCGAGGGCCGTTGAACCATTTTTTTGTTGCCGTCGCTCCCGCTCCCGACGGGAGACGGCACGGCCGACAGTGGTTGGGCAAGCTCTGCCCGGGCCACCGGAATTCGGAATATACGCGACGAATCAAAGGAATAGCAACAAAAACCGCTTGATCGAACCCCAATTAAAGGCGCGCCCCGATGTGGTGCTGATTTACTGGGGTCGTATCATTTTGGTGCAAAAAGAGGCGGCACCCGCAGCGCCGCCTCGTGGCCCGCCTTTCCCGTGCTACTGCTGGATCGGCGGCGTGTTTTCACGCACCTTTCTGGGGCGTCCGCGCGGCAGCGGCGACACGCGCCGGTTCGCCGTGCGCGCCGCCCACTCGCGGTAGTGCTCGCCGCCGAGCACCCAGCCCTTCAACGTCGCCTGCTGGAGCTGATCGGCCTGCCGTTCGTCGAGCGGCTGCTCGCAGAGCTCCTTGTACGCGCGCTGCCGGTCGAACGGCGTGTTGCCGAGCGCCCAGTAGAGCGGATGGTCGGTGATCAGGCTGTCGACGGTGAGCCCGACGTGATGCCGGTAGCTCGACCAGCGATACGCCTCGGGCGTCGCGACGAGCTGCGAGCGCACCGGGCTCATCTCGACCACCCGGCTCGCGAGCAGGAAATAGCGCTCGCCTTCGATCACCGTCGCGCGATAGCGGCCTTCCCACAGGGTGCCGCGCCGGGAATAACGCCGGTTGAAATGCGCGACGTAGCGGCGGCCGACCGCCTGCATCGCCTTCGGCAGGCTCGCCTCGTCGCTCGGCGTCACCAGGAGCTGCACCTGACGCGGGAGCAGCACATAGGCATGCACCGAAAGATGGTGATCGCGTGCCGCGGCCTTCAGACAATCGATGAAGAGTTCGTAGTCCTGGTCGTCGACGAACGCGGGTTGCTGATCCAGGCCGCGCAGTATCACGTGCTGCGGCTGGTCGGGAACGTAGAGTCGTGCTAACCGTGCCATGCTGAATGTCCGTTTGAACGCGTTAGGAAATACCCGGAGGTCCGAAAGTGCGCACCTGCGTAGAATGCCTGTCCCTACGGGGCGCGGAAGCGTACGGTCGTGCGAATCCTAGTGAAAAAGCTCTAACTTGCGAGCTTGTTTGGTTTTAAACGCAGTCGTCATAATGAGCACGCCTTTGATCGGAGGAGACACAATGAAACGAAAACTGGCCATTACGGGGGCCGCAGCGCTCGCATTCGCATTCGCGGGCGGTACGGCACACGCACAATCCGCAGGTAGCTTTTACGTCAGCACCGGCTGGCTGCACCTTTCGCCGCAAGACAGCAGCGACCCGTTGTTTCTGTACGGCGTCGGCGGCACGCCCATCAACCAGTCGGTTCCCAACACGGGCGCCGGCATCAGCGATGCCGACACGCTCGCACTGGCGACCGGTTACTTCGTGACCGACCATATCGCCACCGAGTTCATCGCAGGCATTCCGCCGAAGTTCGACATCACAGGCAAAGGCCAGTTCTCAAGTTTCGGCACGCTCGGTCGTGCATACCAGTGGAGCCCTGCGCTGCTCCTCAAGTATTACTTCAACGACGCGAACGCGAAATTCCGTCCGTACCTGGGCGTCGGCGCGACGTATGTCTGGTTTACCGGCGCGAAGATCACCAACAGCGCGTTCGAGAACGGCGTGCTCGGCGGGCCGACCAGCGCGACCACCAGCAACCAGTGGGCGCCTGTCTTCAACGCCGGCTTCACGTACAACTTCGACAAGCACTGGTTCGCCGGCCTGTCGCTGTCGTACATCCCGGTCAGCGTCACCGCGACCTTCACGACGGCCAAGCGCACCCAGGTCGGCACGCTGACCGAGACGTCGAAGGCGCACATCTCGCTCAACCCGATCGTCACGTACCTGAACGTCGGTTACCGCTTCTAAGCGTAGTCGAATATTTGGGGAATGGTTAATCCTGCTGCAATTTGTAGCGGAATTTTCCTTGCGTAACGGCCCCGCCATGCGAAACGCCCCGGTCGGAATCCCGCCGGGGCGTCGTTTTTTCGCGTCAGGCACGTTCCCGTGCCGGGTTTTGGCGAGCCGGCGGCGTTACACGATGTCGTCGAGCGCCGTGGGGCCGATCAGGTCGATCCGGTCGGTGCAGACCGCATCCACGCCCCAGCGCACCAGTTCGCGCGCCCGTTCGAGGTCGTTGACCGTGTAGACGAGGATGCGCAGCCCGGCCGCCTTGATCGCGTGCACGAGCGATTCGTTCAGCCGATTGTGGTCTGCATGCAACGATACGCAACCGAGCGCGCCGACGACCTGCGCGTGCCAGTCGTCCGGCACCGCCTCGTACAACATTCCGCGCGGCAGCTGCGGCGCGCTCGCGCGCGCCTGCTGCAGCGCATCGAACGAGAACGACGACAGCAGCGGCGGCACCGCCGCGTCGCGCCAGTACGCGGCCGCATCGGCGGCCACCCGCTGCCCCGTCTCGCGCTCGCGTCCCGGGCACGGCTTGATCTCGACGTTCGCGGCCAGCCCGTGCGCGAGGCAGCGCGCCGCCGCCGCCTCGAGCGTCGGCATCCGCTCGCCGGCAAAGCGCGCATCCCGCCACGCGCCCGCATCGAGCGCGGCGAGCGCCGCATAACGCATGCCCGCCGCGGCTCCGCTACCGTTCGACGTGCGGTCGACCGTGTCGTCGTGCAGCAGGAACGTCACGCCGTCGGCCGACAGTTTCGCGTCGAACTCGACCATCCGGTGACCGCGCCGCGCGCCCTCGTCGAACGCGGCGAGCGTGTTCTCCGGCGCGAGCGTGCCGCCGCCGCGATGGGCGACGACGCGCGGATAGGGCCAGTCGGTACGGGAAGTCATCGTCAGCCTCGCAACAGGTTCGTCGGGTCAGCCGGCACGCCGGCCGGTCTCGGGATCGAAGAAATGCAGCCGGTGCGCCGGCAGCGCGGCAGCCAGCGCCGTGCCGCGCGCGGGACGATCCGCATGCGGCAGCCGCACCGCGATATCGTGATTGCCCCAGCGGCCGTGCGCGAGATTGTCCGCGCCGAGCAGTTCGCAGGAATCGACCGGCAGCGCCGCCTGCGCAACGCCTGGCTGCGGCGTCATGTGCTCGGGCCGCACGCCGAGCACCCAGTCGCGCCCGGTGGCGATCTCGGCGCCGATGCCGGGCGCGCCGGCGACCGGCAGCGCCGGGCCGCCGCCCGCGACCGTGAACGTCGCGCCATCCTCGGACAGCCGGCCGTGCATCAGGTTCATCGCCGGCGATCCGATGAAGCCCGCGACGAACACCGTCGCCGGCTTCTCGTACACGTCCACCGGCGCGCCGATCTGCTCGGCGTAGCCGCGGTTCATCACGATCACGCGCTGCGCGAGCGTCATCGCCTCGATCTGGTCGTGCGTCACGTACACGCTCGTCGTCGCGAGCCGCGCATGCAGCCGCTGGATCTCGAGCCGCATCTGCACGCGCAACTTCGCGTCGAGGTTCGACAGCGGTTCGTCGAACAGGAACACCGACGGCTCGCGCACGATCGCGCGCCCCATCGCGACGCGCTGCCGCTGACCGCCCGACAGCTCGCGCGGCCGCCGCGCGAGCAGCGGCTCCAGCTCGAGGATCTTCGCGGCCGCGGCCACCCGCGCGTCGATCGTCGCGCGCTCGAGGCCCCGGATCTTCAGGCCGTAGCCCATGTTCTGCGCGACCGTCATGTGCGGATACAGCGCGTAGTTCTGGAACACCATCGCGATGTCGCGATCCTTCGGCTCCAGCGCGTTGACCACGCGATCGCCGATCGCGATCTCGCCGTCCGTCACCGTCTCCAGCCCCGCGATCATCCGCAGCAACGTCGACTTGCCGCAGCCCGACGGGCCGACCAGCACGATGAATTCACCGTCGGCGATCTCCACGTCGATGCCGTGCAGCACGTGCTGCTTGCCGTCGTAGGATTTCCTGACGCCCTTCAAGCTCAGCGCAGCCATACTTGGTCCCTTCTCCCGGTTGCCGTCCGTTGCCTATTTCTCGGAATCGACGAGGCCGCGCACGAACCAGCGCTGCATCGCCAGCACGACGACGAGCGGCGGAATCATCGCCAGCAGCGTCGCCGCCATCACGTATTGCCATTCGGTCGCGGCGTCGCCGCTCGCGATCATCGTCTTGATGCCCACCACCGCCGTCGACAGCGACGCTTCCGTCGTGATCAGGATCGGCCACAGATACTGGTTCCAGCCATAGATGAACGTGATCACGAACAGCGCCGCGATGCTCGTCTTCGACAGCGGCAGCACGACGTCCCAGAAGAAGCGCAGCGGCCCCGCGCCGTCGATGCGCGCGGCATCCATCAGCTCGTCGGGCAGCGTCATGAAGAACTGGCGGAACAGGAACGTCGCGGTCGCCGACGCGATCAGCGGCAGCGTGAGCCCTGCGTAGGTGTTCGTCAGATGCAGCGTCGACACGACCTGCACCGTCGGGAAGATCCGCACCTCGACCGGCAGCATCAGCGTGATGAAGATCAGCCAGAACGCCGTGTTGCGGAACGGGAAGCGGAAGTAGACGATCGCGTACGCGGACAGGATCGACATCGCGATCTTGCCGACCGCGATGCCGAGCGCCATCACGAAGCTGTTGACGAGCAGCCGGCCGAACGGCGCCGTCGTGCCGCCGCTGCCGTGCCCCCAGATGTACGCGATGTTCTCCAGCAGGTGCGTGCTCGGCACCAGCGACAGCGGGATCGTGAACACTTCCTGCGCGTTCATCGTCGCCGCGCAGAACGCGACGTAGACCGGGAACACGATCACCACGACGCCCGCGATCAGCACCGCGTGGCAGAACAGGTCGAAGCCCTTGCGATTTTCGATCATGCGTATTGCACCCTGCGTTCGACGAAGCGGAACTGGATCACCGTGAGCCCGACGACGATGATCATCAGGACGACCGACTGTGCGCCCGAACTGCCGATGTCGAGCCCCTGGAAGCCTTCCGTGAAGATCTTGTAGATCAGCGTCTTGGTGCTTTGCGCGGGGCCGCCCGCGGTGGCCGCGTCGATCACCGGGAACGTGTCGAAGAACGCGTACACGAGGTTCACGACCAGCAGGAAGAAGCTCGTCGGCGACAGCAGCGGCAGCACGATGTTGAAGAAGCGCCGCACCGGGCCCGCACCGTCGATCGCCGCCGCTTCGATCAGCGAGCGCGGAATCGCCTGCAGGCCCGCGTAGAAGAACAGGAAGTTGTAGCTCACCTGCTTCCACACCGACGCGAGCACGACGAGGAACATCGCCTGGCCGCCGTTCAGCGCGTGGTTCCACACGATGCCGCTCTTCGCGAGCGCATAGGTGACCAGACCAATGCTCGGGTTGAACAGGAACGCCCACAGCACGGCCGCGATCGTCGGCGCGACCGCGTACGGCCAGATCAGCAGCGTGCGATACGCGCGCGCCCCGCGGATCACGCGATCGGCGCACGCGGCGAGCAGCAGCGACACGACGAGCCCGCTCACCGTGACGAGCGAACTGAACACCAGCGTCGTGCGGAACGAGTCGAGATACAGCGGATCGGCGAACAGGTGCGTGAAGTTCGCGAGGCCGACGAATTCGCTCGACGTGCCGAACGCGTCCTGCATCTGCGTCGACTGCCACAGCGCGACGCCGGCCGGCCACAGGAAGAACACGGCGGTGATCGCGAGCTGCGGCGCGATCAGCAGGTACGGCAGCAGGCTCGCGCCGAAACGGGAACGGGATTGCATCGCGGGCATCCGGTCAGGCGAAACGGAAAGGGAACCGCGCCGCCGGCCCGCCCGCATGTGCGACGCGGCGGCCGGCGGCACGAACGCGATGTGCGCTCAGCTACCCGACTTCTCGAAGCGGCGCAGCAGTTCGTTGCCGCGCGACGCGGCCGAATCGAGCGCGTCCTTCGGCGACTTCTTCTGCGCCCAGACCTGCTCCAGCTCTTCGTCGACCACCGTGCGGATCTGCGGCATGTTGCCCAGACGCAGCCCCTTCGTATAAGGCAGCGGCGGCTTGTTCATCATCTGCTTGATCGCGGTTTCCGCGCTCGGGTTCTTCGCGTAGAAGCCCTGCTGGCGCGTGAGGTCATACGCGGCCGTCGTGACCGGCAGGTAGCCCGTGTCCTGGTGCCACTTCGCGGCCACGGCCGGCGAGGCCAGGAACGCGAGGAATTTCGCGACGCCCTTGTAGGTGGCCGGATCCTTGCCCGCCAGCACCCACAGGCTCGCGCCGCCGATGATCGCGTTCTGCGGTGCGCCCTTCACGTTCGCGTCGTACGGCATCATCCCGGTGCCGTAGCTGAACTTCGCGAACTTCTGCACGTTGGCGAGCGCGCCCGACGACGTCGTCAGGATCCCGCAATCGCCGCTGTAGAACTTCGCCGACGCCTCATCCTTGCGGCCCGCGTACGTGAACGTGCCGTCCTTCACCATCTGCTGCAGGAACGCGATGTGCGCGATCTGCTGCGGCTTGTTGAATTCGAGCACCGCGTCGGTGCCGTCGAAGCCGTTGTTACGGCTCGCGAACGGCAGCGCATGCCACGCGCTGTAGTTCTCGAGCTGGATCCAGCCCTGCCAGCCGGTCGTGAAGCCGCAGGCCATCCCGGACTTGCGCAGCTTCTCCGCGTCGGCCTTCACGTCGGCCCACGTCTTCGGCGGCTGGTTCGGGTCGAGCCCGGCCTTCTTGAAGGCATCCTTGTTGTAGTACAGCACCGGCGTCGAGCTGTTGAACGGCATCGATACCAGATGGCCCGTCTTCGCATCGCTGTAGTAGCTCGCGATGGTCGGCACGAACGCCTTTTCGTCGAGCGGCACGCCGGCCTGCTTGAACACGTCGTAGACGGGCACGACGGCCTTCTTCGCCTGCATCATCGTCGCGGTGCCGACTTCATAGACCTGCAGGATCGCCGGCGCGTTGCCGCTGCGATACGCGGCGATGCCCGCCGCGAGCGCCTGGTCGTAAGTGCCCTTGAAGACCGGCACGATCTTGTAGTCGCTCTGCGATGCGTTGAACTGCGCGGCGATCTCGTTGACGCGGTCGCCAAGCGCCGACTCCATCGCATGCCAGAACTGGATCTCCGTCACGGCGAACGCCGCGTGCTGCACACCGAACATCAGCGCGCCGCCGAGCGCGATCGAACGAACCAGGGTCCCCGCAGGCTTCTTCTTCATCGACCTTTCTCCTATGAAAACGTTACCAACAGCGTGTGCAACATTCCCGTCGCCATTGAACCGGCGAAGTCTAGTGATCGTTTGTGACAGTCAGTTGTCGTTGATGACGAACAGGCGCTGGTATTCCTTCAGCGCGAAGCGGTCGGTCATGCCGGCGATGTAGTGCGCGACGAGGCGCGGCTGCTGCGCTGCGTCGTCCGACTGGTATGGCGGCGGCAAGAGGCGCGGATCGTCGATGAACGCGTCGAACAGCCCCGTGACGACGCGCTGCGCCTTGTTCGCCATGCGCATCACCTTGTAGTGGCGGTACAGGTTCTTGAACAGGAAGCGCTTGAGCGCGGCCGCCTGCGCGGCGACCGTCGCGCTGTGTGCCACGAGCGGCGGCGCGGCACGCACGTCGTCGAGCGACGCGGGTGCGACGCGCACGAGATTGCGCGTGGTCTCGTCGATCAGGTCGACGATCAGCGTGTTGATGATGCGGCGCACCGTCTCGTGCACGAGGCGGCGGCCTTCGAGATGCGGAAACTCGGCGAGCGCCGCGTCGTAGTGGCGTTGCCACAGCTCGACTTCGGCGAGCTGCTCGATCGTGATCAGGCCGGAGCGCAGCCCGTCGTCGACGTCATGGTTGTTGTACGCGATTTCGTCCGCGATGTTCGCGAGCTGCGCTTCGAGCGACGGCTGGCGGCCCTGCAGGAAGCGCTCGCCGAGCGCGCCGAGCTTGCGCGCGTTCTCGCGCGAGCAGTGCTTGAGGATCCCTTCTCGCGTCTCGAAGCACAGGTTCAGGCCGTTGAACGCGCCGTAGTGCTCCTCGAGTTCGTCGACGACGGCCAGGCTCTGCAGGTTGTGCTCGAAGCCGCCGTGCTCGCGCATGCATGCGTTCAGCGCATCCTGCCCGGCATGGCCGAACGGCGTATGGCCGAGATCGTGCGCGAGCGAAATCGCCTCGACGAGATCCTCGTTGAGCCGCAGGTTGCGTGCGATCGAACGCGCGATCTGCGCGACTTCGAGGCTGTGCGTGAGGCGGGTGCGGAACAGGTCGCCTTCGTGATTGACGAAGACCTGCGTCTTGTATTCGAGCCGGCGGAACGCGGTCGAATGAACGATGCGGTCGCGGTCGCGCTGGAATTCGGTGCGCGCGGCCGGCGGCGTTTCCGGATGGCGGCGGCCGCGCGACTGCGACGCGTGCGCGGCATACGGAGCGAGATGGGCTTCCAGCGCCGCCAGCGTCGGCGGCTCGGCCAGCACCGCGACGGATGCGCGGCCGGACTCGGGCAGTGTGCTGCTGGATGTCTCGCTCACGTCTCCTCCATGTCAGGGGCGCCGGGGCATCCGGGCCGCCGTTACCGGGTCGTCTGCGCCAGTGTGGCGAACACGGCTTCGTCGGGCGCCTGCGTGATCAGCGTATCGCCGAATCGCTTCAGCAGGATGAACTTGATCGCACCGGCTTCGGCTTTCTTGTCGACGCGCATGAGATCCATGTAGCGCGCGTCGCCGAGCGCGGGCCCGCGAGTCGGCAGGTGCGCGGCGGCAATCACCGCATCGAGCCGCTGCCGCGACGCTTCGTCGAAGAGGCCGAGCCGCACCGACAGGTCGCCTGCCATCACCATCCCGCAGCCGACCGCTTCGCCGTGCAGCCATTCGCCGTAGCCGAGCCCGGCCTCGATCGCATGGCCGAACGTATGGCCGAAGTTCAGGATCGCGCGCAAGCCGCCTTCGCGTTCGTCGGCCGCGACCACGCTCGCCTTGATTTCGCACGAGCGCTTCACTGCATGCGCGAGCGCGGCCGGCTCGCGTCGGTTCAGCGCGTCGACGTTCGCCTCGATCCAGTCGAAGAATTCGGCATCGGCGATCGCGCCCGTCTTGATGACTTCGGCGACGCCCGCCGCCAGTTCGCGATCGGGCAGCGTCGTCAACGCGCCGATATCGGCGATCACGGCCTGCGGCTGGTAGAACGCGCCGATCATGTTCTTGCCGAGCGGGTGGTTGATGCCCGTCTTGCCGCCGACCGATGAATCGACTTGCGACAGCAGCGTCGTCGGCACCTGGATGAACGGCACGCCGCGCATGTAGCATGCGGCGGCAAAGCCCGTCATGTCGCCGATCACGCCGCCGCCGAGCGCGACGAGCGTCGTCTTGCGATCCGCGCGGTCGGTCAGCAGGCCGTCGAAGATCAGGTTCAGCGTTTCCCAGTTCTTGTATGCCTCGCCGTCCGGCAGCACGACCGTCGACACACGCTTGCCGAGCGGCGCGAGCGCCGCGCGCAGCGCGTCGCCGTACAGCGGATCGACAGTCGTGTTCGTGACGATCGTGACCGACGAACCGGTGATGTGAGGGGCGAACAGCTCGGTGCGGCCGATCAGGCCGGCACCAATGTGAATCGGGTAGGCGCGCTCGCCCAGATCGACGTTGACGGTAATCATGCTTGTAGCGGCTTGGCGATGACGCCTGCCAGTTCGAGTTGCATCAGCACCATGTTGACGAGACCGTTGACCGACGGACGGCCGGTCTCGATGACGAAGTCCGCGCATTCGCGGTACAACGGGTCGCGCACTTCGTAGAGTGCCTCGAGACGCGCCTTCGGATCTTCGGTCTGCAACAGCGGGCGGTTCTTGTCCTTGCGCGTGCGCAGCCAGAGATCGTGCGGATTGGCGCGCAGATAGATGACGATGCCGCTGCTTTTCAGGCAATCGCGATTTTCGGGCCGCAGCACCGCGCCGCCGCCCGTCGCGAGCACGATGTTCTCGCGCTGCGTGAGATCGGCGATCACCTGCGATTCGCGGTCGCGAAACCCGGCCTCGCCCTCCATCTCGAAAATCACCGGAATGCGCGCACCCGTGCGGGCTTCGATTTCGTGGTCGGAGTCGAAGAACGTCCTGTCGAGCCGGCGCGCGACCGCACGGCCCACGGTGGTCTTACCCGCTCCCATAAGGCCGACGAAAAATACGTTTGCATGTGGGTCCCGCGCTTGCAACGGCTTCCTCTGCTTGAATCTTGCTGGTGTGTGGCGCAGCTTACTGGCAAAGCGGCTGCCTTGTCGAGCCTGCTCCGCCGCCTTCCGGCCCCGATTTTTCCGCATCCGCGCCACCTGCGCCGGCCGTCTCGCAACGCGCGCCCACGACCGTCGGCGTGATGAAGACGACCAGTTCGTTGCGCTGGTCGCGCCGTGCGCGATGCCGGAAAAGCGCGCCCAGTACCGGTATTTTGCCCAAGAGCGGCACGCGCGTCACATCGTCCCGGTTCAACTGCTCGTAAATCCCGCCGATCGCGACCGTCCCGCCGTCCTCGACCTCGACGCGCGTCTGCACGTGCTTGGTATGAATGGCCGGCCCGGCCGCCGTCGGCTCGCCGATGCTGTCCTTCGTCACGTCCAGATCAAGCACGACGCGCCCGTCCGGCGTGATCTGCGGCTCGACCTCGAGCTTCAGCGTCGCGCGGCGGAACTGCACGCCGCTCACGCCGTTGCCCACCTTAGCCTGATACGGCAGCTCCGAGCCCTGCTCGACGATCGCCTTCACGCGGTCGGCCGTGACCACGCGCGGCCCGGAGACGATCTGGCCCCGCCCTTGCGCCTCGAGCGCGCTCAGCTCGACGTCGAGTACACGGCTGAGCGGCGCGGCGAACAGCGTGAAACCGGCCGTCGCCGCCTCGAAGCCGCCCAGCGGCCGCGCGGCAAGATCGAATGCATTGCGCGCATCCGCCGCGAACGCTGCACCGTCGGCCGCGGGCGACCGCCCCTGCGCGCGCAATGCGACGCGTGCGCCGAGGTTGCGCGAGAAACCCTGCTCGCCCTCGACGATACGCGCCTCGATCCGGACCTGCCGCGACGGCCGGTCGATCGCGTCGATCAGGCCCGCGATCTGCGCGATGCGCGGCGCGAGATCGGTGACGAACAGCAGGTTCGTGCGCGGATCGGCCGCCGCCGCGCCGCGTTTCGACAGCAGGCGCTGGCCGGTCGCACCGGCGAGCAGCCGCTGTACGTCCTGCGCACGCGGATAGTGCAACGCGAAGGTCCGGCTCGCGAGCGGCTCCAGTTCGGCCGCCCGCGCGTGCATTTCGAAGCGCTCGCGCTCCCGCGCGGCCAGCTCGGCCGCCGGCGTAACCCAGATCACGTTGCCGCGCCGGGACATCGCGAGGCCGTGCGTGTCGAGCAACGTATCGAATGCATCGCGCCAGCGGACATTGTTCAGACGTAACGTCACGCTACCGCGCACCTGCTCGCCGACGATGATGTTCAGTCCGGTGAACCGCGCGAGCGCATCGAATGCGGCCGCGAGCCCGGCACCCTGCAGGTTCAGCGAGATCCGGCGCGCATCGTCGGCATCGCCGGGATGCCGTGCCGCGGCATCGCTCATGCGCACCGGCGGCGGCAATGGAATCGGCGGCCCCTCCAGCAGCGGTGCCGGCACGACGGGTTCTGCCTGAGCCGCCGCGCGCACCGCGTCGCTGAACGGCGGCCGGTCAGCCTGCACGGAAGCGGCGTCGGCCTCGCCGCCGGGCACACCGCCTGCCGGCAGCGGCGCGCCCTCGGCCTGCGCATGCATCGATGCAAGCGGCCACCCGGGCGGCGGCAGAGGCGGCAACGCCGCACGCGCCGCCGTCGCGCTCGCCCCGATCCAGAATACGATCGACCACCATCGGTATTTCGTCATGGGCGGCCTCCGTCGCCGACGACGAACCGGCGCGCGCCATCGGCCGTCGCAAGCGTCACGGCACCGGCATCGACATGCATCACACGGGACGCCCCGAGCGCTTCACCCGGCGCGACGGCCACGAACGCGCCGTCGCCGGCGTCGAACAGCGCGAGGCCGGCCCGCATGTCGCGAATCGTGCCGGCCAGGCGCGGCTCTTGATCGTCAACCGCCGTGGACTGGCCGGCGCCGCCGAACGGATCGTCGCCCGGCCCACCGGCGGCAAGCACGCGCGCCGCCTCGTCCCCGGCACCGCCCCCGGCCAGCGCCGGAAACACGTCGACGGACATGTCGATCCTCAGGCCCGGCGGTTTTCGCTCGATCTGCAGCACCGACGGCACTGCCAGCGCAGAGAAGCTCGCCAGCCCGCCAACCATGCGCAGCAGCGCCGGGAAACCGCCGTCCGCGACGATGCGCACCGCGCGCCGCCCATCCGGCGCCGCGCCGTCCGTGCGCCGCGGCTCGATCGACACGACCCGTAACCCGCTCGCGCCGGCGAGATCGGCAAGTTCCAGCATCAGTACGGGCCACGCAGGCGTGCGCGCGACGCGAGCGCTCCGCCCGGCCGCCGGACGGGTATCGCCCGGCTGCGCCGCGGCCGCGAGCACGCGCTGCGCATCGGCGGCGCGCGTCTGCGCGGCTGCCAGCAACGCGCGACTGTGCGCGAGCCCGCTCCAGTCGGCGGTATCGGCAAGACGAATGCCGCCCGCCATCACAGCCGCGCAAGCAAGCACGCAGCCCACGGCGTGCGCCGTGCCCGGCCGCACGCGCCGCGTATGCCCGAACCAGCCGGCGCCTCCCGGCCTGGACCGATGCGCGATCGCCGTCATGCGCCGCCTCCCGCTGCTTTCCGCCGAGGCTCGCCGTCCTGCCAGCGCACCTGCACGGAGAACCGGAACGGCATGCCGGCAGCCGCGGCCGGCAAGGCCGAAGCCGAGGTCAGTTCGCCGATGTCGATTCGCCCGTTGCGCTCGTCGGTTGCGATCCGGGCGAGCCATCGCGCGGCCGCCCGGTAACTTACGGCGCGCGCATCGAGCACGGCGCCGGACGAGGTCGTGCGCACCGCGTCGAGCCGGACGGTATCGTCGCGAACCTGCGCGAGCGTCGCGAGCAGCCCGGCAACACGCCGGTAAGGCGCCGCGAGCACGGCCGCCCGCGCATCGCGTTGCGCGAGTTCTGCGGCCGCCCCGGCGGCGCGCTTTGCGGCATCCACCTGCGGCTGCCATTGCCGCGCGCGCGCGTCCACGCTCGCGCGCTCGGCATCGACGCGCGATCGCCACGCTGCTGCCGCCCCCGTCCACAGCACGGCCCCGAGTATGCCGAGCACGATCGCCGCCCCGCACTGCGCGGCCCGGCGACGGCGCAGCGCCTGCGCCAGCCGCTCACGGTACGGCAGCAGATTGAAGCCGCCGAGCGCGGCAGGGCCAGCCGCGGGCCGCCCGAATACCGGATCGGCGATCATTCCCACACCCCGCGCAGCGCCAGCCCCACCGCAACGGCAAACGCCGGACCGCCCGACGCGCCGGCGGGTTCGGCCGGCAGCCCGCCCCAGCCGGTGCAATCGAACGGCACGGCGGCCGCGCCGAGCGCATCGCCGATGTCCGCCACGGACGTCTGAAAACGGGCGATACACCGCTCGTCGCCGGCCACGAGCACGCCGCGCACCGGCTCGAGCGCGCATTGGCGCAATGCATTGAAGAACGCCCTGCGCCCTTCGCCGGACACCGCGAGCACCGGCGCGGCGAGCTCGCCGTCGACCCGCCAGCCATGCACACCCGCGTCGCAGAACCAGAACGCCGCATAAGGGCCGTGCGCATCGAGCTCGAACTGCGCGGCATAGCGCAACCCGCGCAATGCCGCGGCCGACTCGGCGTCGACGGCCGTCAGGTCGACGCCAGCCTGCGCGGCCACGTCGATGCGCCGCTCCAGCAACGCCTGCGGAGCGACGGCGACCGCGATCTCGCCGGCGTGCGCGCCGCCGTCCTGCCGCCAGTCGAATGCGAAGCTGTCCGGTGCCAGCCCCGAGATGCGTTCGGCCGCCTGCCGCGCGGCGTCCGCGACGTCGTCGCGCCCGGCCAGGTCGAGCGTCACGGTCCGCATCTCGTCGTCGCGCAGCGCCATCACGCCGCGCGTATCGCAGCGCACACCGGCCGCCGACAGCCGCGCCACGGCCGCGGCCAACGCGCGCGACACCGCGGCCCAGCGCGCATCGTCCGGCCCGCCCGCCAACCCCACCGGCTCCCGTTCGAGCCCTTCGACACGCACATTCGCGACCCGGCCGAGCCGGCTCAGCACGGCCACCCTCACCTCGTCCGCCCCGACGTCGATTCCCGTCGAACGGTGTCTGCCCGGCGCGTAACGCGCCACCCATCGTCCCGCCATCCCAGCCTCCCGCGATCGTTGCGGCCCATGCCGCGTTTCCGAGGCCTGATTCTGCAAAGCGGCGCGCTGCCCGGACAGTCGGCCGGATGGCCAGCCCCGGCTCGGAGCGGCCGCGCAGACGCCATACTGTCCGCACGGCGACCCGCGGCTTTCCGTCGGGAGCCCCCCGCGTCAGGGCCGGTCATACCGGGCAGCTATAATCGCGGGACTGTTTTCCGGTATGCCTATGCAATCCACGTCTCCTACGTCCCCGCCTCCCGCCCCGGAGCCGAAGAAACGGCCCTGGTGGCAGAAGGCTCTGCTCGGCCTCGTCGCAATGTGCGTGGCGCTCGTCGTGGCCGGCGGCCTCGTGCTCGGCTATGCGCTCGTCGTCGCATGGCCGAACATGCCGTCGCTCGACGCGCTGACCGACTATCGTCCGAAGGTTCCGCTACGCATCTATACGTCCGATCACGTGCTAATCGGCGAATTCGGCGAAGAACGCCGCGACATCGTCCATTTCAAGGACGTGCCCGACTCGCTCAAGAAGGCGATCCTCGCGATCGAGGACGCGCGCTTCTACGATCACGGCGGCGTCGACCTCACCGGGATCGTCCGCGCCGGCGTCGTCGCGCTGACGAACGGCCACGCGTCGCAGGGCGCGAGCACGATCACGATGCAGGTCGCGCGCAACTTCTTCCTGTCGAGCGAAAAGACCTACACGCGCAAGATCTACGAGATGCTGCTCGCGTACCGGATCGAGCGTGCGCTGACGAAGGATCAGATTCTCGAGGTCTACATGAATCAGATCTATCTCGGCCAGCGCGCGTACGGCTTCGCGAGCGCCGCGCGGGTCTACTTCGGCAAGGACCTGAAGGACATCACGCTCGCGGAAGCCGCCATGCTCGCCGGGCTGCCGAAGGCGCCGTCCGCGTATAACCCGGTCGTCAATCCGAAGCGTGCGAAGGTGCGCCAGGAGTACATCCTGCAGCGCATGCTCGAGCTGAACTTCATCACGCGCGAGCAGTACGACGAAGCCGTCGCGCAGCCGCTGGTCGTCAAGGGCGCGGGCCGCGAATTCAGCGTGCACGCGGAGTACGTCGCGGAAATGGTCCGGCAGATGATGTACGCGCAGTACCGCGAGGAAACCTACACGCGCGGCTTCAACGTCGTCACGACGATCGATTCGGCCGACCAGCAGGTGGCGTACACCGCGCTGCGCAAGGGCATCATGGATTACGAGCGCCGCCACGGCTATCGCGGGCCGGAAGGCTTCATCCAGCTCCCGGCCGACGCGGACGACCGCGAGCAGGCGATCGACGATGCGCTGCTCGAACACCCCGACAACGGCGAACTGATCGCGGCGGTCGTGACCGCGGCAACCCCGCGCCAGATCACGGTCGCCTTCATCGACGGCAGCAGCGCGACGGTCGAAGGCGACAACCTGCGCTTCGCATCGAGCGCGCTGTCGGCCAATGCGCAGCCGAACCGCCGCATCCGCCCGGGCGCGATCGTCCGTGTCGTGAAGAACGATGCCGGCAAGTGGTCGATCACGCAGTTGCCGCAGGTCGAAGGCGCATTCATCTCGATCGTGCCGCAGGACGGCGCGATCCGCTCGCTCGTCGGCGGCTTCGACTACAACAAGAACAAGTTCAACCACGTCACGCAGGCGTGGCGGCAGCCGGGTTCGTCGTTCAAGCCGTTCATCTACTCGGCGTCGCTCGACAAGGGCCTCGGGCCGGCAACGATCATCAACGACGGCCCGCTGTACTTCAGTGCCGCGGAAACCGGCGGCCAGCCGTGGGAACCGAAGAACTACGGCGGCGGCTTCGAGGGCCCGATGTCGATGCGCACCGCGCTGCAGCGCTCGCGCAACCTCGTGTCGATCCGGATCCTGAACCACATCGGCACGAAGTACGCGCAGCAGTACATCACGCGCTTCGGCTTCGATGCCGATCGCCATCCGGCCTACCTGCCGATGGCGCTCGGCGCGGGCCAGGTCACGCCGCTGCAGATGGCCGGCGCGTACTCGGTGTTCGCGAACGGCGGCTATCGCGTCAATCCGTACCTGATCGCCGAAGTCACCGATCCGAACGGCGCGATCGTCGTGCGCGCGCAGCCGCTCGTCGCCGAGGAAAACGCGCCGCGCGCGATCGACGCGCGCAACGCGTACGTGATGAACAGCCTGCTGCAGAGCGTCGCGCAGCGCGGCACGGGCGCGCGGACCAACGTGCTGAAGCGCGGCGACCTCGCGGGCAAAACCGGCACGACGAACGACTCGCACGACGCGTGGTTCGCCGGCTACCAGCACACGCTCGCCGCGATCGCGTGGATCGGCTACGACAATCCGCGCAGCCTCGGCGATCGCGAAACCGGCGGCGGCCTGTCGCTGCCGGTCTGGATCGACTACATGGGCGCCGCGCTCAAGGGCGTGCCGGAGTTCAAGCCGACGATGCCGGACGACGTCCAGTCGCTCGGCGGCGAGTTGTACTTCACCGAGTTCACGCCGGGGCACGGCTTCGTATCGACGGTCGGCGTGCCGCAAGCGCCGGCGGCGCAGAACACCGACGATTCGGTGCCGCACGTCGACGAACAGGAAAAGCAGGACATCATGAACCTGTTCCGCGGCCACTGACGCAGCGGCCCGCGCATGAAAAAAGCGCCCCGAGGGGCGCTTTTTCTTTGGTACGACGTTTCGGGCCCGACTTGCGGACACCGATGGCCGTCGATCGTTACGCGCTGAACGTGATCGGCAGGCCGGCCTGCTGCGTCGCGTATTCGGTGAGCGCCGAGAAGAACTCGGTGCTGGTGCGCGTATCGCGCCATTCGCCGTCCAGGAAGCGGTAATGGAAACCGCCCGCCTTCGCGGCGATCCACACTTCCTTCATCGGCGGCTGCAGGTTGATGATGATCTTCGAGCCGTTCTCGAACGTCAGCGTCAGGACGCTGCCGTTGCGCTCGAGATCGATGTCGTGGTCGCCGTCGTTCGCGGCGTCGACGGTACGCTCGACGGCCGCCAGCACGGCCTCGGCACGGGTCAGGTAATCAGTATCGGACATGCTAAACTCTATCGGTTCAATTGTTCAGGGACGATCATGCGAGTCGTTTTCCGGATGAGCGCGATTGTAGCGGCTTTGGCGATTCTTGCCGGCTGCGGTCAAAGCGGCGCGCTCTATCTGCCCACCGTGCCTCCGTTGCCGGCAAAGCCCATCCAGCAGCAGGATACGCCGCCGTCGGATGTCACCCCGACCGATGAAAACGCGTCGTCCGACAGTATTCCCGATTCTTCGGGCACGCCGCTCACGCTGTCGCCCGAGCTGTCGAGCGGCGCATCGAAAGCCGCCGCGCCGGCATCCGGCCCGGCCGCCACGCAATAATCCCGCGCCGCCGCTCACGCGGCTTCGCGACGCGAAGGCGATGACTTCCCGGTCATCGCCTTTCGTTTTTTCAGGCCGGCATCGTCACACGCGGATGCGCCGCCATCCCCACGCGAGCAACCGCCAGCCGAGCAGCGCCGCGACGATCGCTGCATAGAGCTTCGGCTGCGCGAGATCGTGCTTGCCGGCCCTCATCCACCAGAAGTGCAGCACGCCGAACAGCGCGATCGCATAGATCGCGCGATGCAGCGTCGCCCAGTGGCGGCCGAGCCGACGCACCATCGCGCGCGGCGACGTCGCCGCGAGCGGAATCAGCAGCACGAACGCGGCAAAGCCGACCGTGATGAACGGGCGCTTGCCGACGTCCTTCAGGATCGCGACGACGTCGAACCACTTGTCGAACCACAGATACGTCGTGAAATGCAGCACCGCGTAGAAGAACGCGAACAGGCCGATCATCCGGCGAAAGCGCAGCAACGCGGGAACGCCCGTCACGCGGCGAAGCGGTGTGACGGCGAGCGTGATGCACAGCATGACCAGCGTCCACAGGCCCGTCGAGCGCGTGATGAATTCGATCGGGTTCGCGCCGAGCCGGTCGGTCAGCCCGAACAGCACGAGACGCGCGAGCGGATAGAGGCCGGCGGCGAATACCAGCACCTTGGCCGGCACGAGCCAGCGCGGCACGGTCGTGCGCGCCGGACCCGCCGCGCCCGCCCGGGAAGTGCCTGCGGCGGCCGCGCGCGTACCGGCTGCGCGCGCCGGCGTCAGCGTCGAAGGAGGCATGTCGTTTCTCGCCATCGCGCTCAGAAGTTCTTCTTCAGGTCCATGCCCTGATACATCGACGCGACGAGGTCGCCGTAGCCATTGAACATCAGCGTCTTGCGCTTCGGCGTGAAGAAGCCGTCCTCGCCGATCCGCCGCTCGGTCGCCTGGCTCCAGCGCGGGTGATCGACGTTCGGATTCACGTTCGAATAAAAGCCGTATTCGTTCGACGCATACGTGTTCCAGCTCGTCTTCGGCTGCTTGTCGACGAAGCGGATCTTCACGAGCGACTTCGCGCTCTTGAAGCCGTACTTCCACGGCACGACGATCCGCACCGGCGCACCGTTCTGGTTCGGCAACACCTGGCCATAGACGCCCATCGTCAGCAGCGTCAGCGGATTCATCGCCTCGTCCATCCGCAGCCCTTCCGAGTACGGCCAGTCGAGCACCGGCGTCGACAGGCCCGGCATCTGCGACGGGTCGGCCAGCGTGACGAACTGTACGTATTTCGCGCTGCCGGTCGGCTGCACGCGCTTGATCAGCTCGGACAGCGGCACGCCGATCCACGGAATCACCATCGACCAGCCCTCGACACAGCGCAGCCGGTACACCCGCTCCTCGAGCGGCGCGAGCTTCAGCAGTTCGTCGAGATCGAACACCTTCGGGTGCAGCACCTCGCCCTCGACGCTCACGCGCCACGGACGCGGCCTGAGCGTGCCCGCGTTCTGCGCCGGGTCGCCCTTGTCGGTGCCGAATTCATAGAAGTTGTTGTAGGACGTGATGTCCTTGAACGGCGTTACCTTGTCCGCCGCGACGAACTTCGCGTTGGTTTTCGCCGCGAGCTTCGTCGCCCGGGCATCGGGCGACGCATAGGCGGCGAACGCCGCACCGCTGCCGCCGAGCAATCCGCCCGCGGCTGCCACGCCAGCGGCCTGCAGGACGCGCCGCCGGTTCTCGAATATCGCGCGCGGCGTAATGTCGCTTTGCGCGATATCGCTGCCGGTCAGCAGGGTGCGCAAAGGGTGTTTGATCCACATCGTACGGCTCCTCGTGCATGCGCGGCGCGCATGCTTCATGAGCGTTCGACCCGACCCATCCTGCGCCGTTCGACGCGTGGGCCGCCCACCCGTTACAAAAGAAAACCGCCGGGCACGCAGTGCGCCGGCGGTCTTTTGTCGGACCAGCGTCGGAAATCTTACAGCTTGCCGTAGCTGTGCAGCCCGGACAGGAACATGTTGACGCCGAGGAACGCGAACGTCGTCACGAGCAGGCCCGTGAGCGCCCACCATGCGGCGACCGTGCCACGCAGGCCCTTCATCAGGCGCATGTGCAGCCATGCCGCGTAATTGAGCCACACGATCAGCGCCCAGGTTTCCTTCGGATCCCAGCTCCAGTAGCCGCCCCATGCTTCGGCGGCCCACAGCGCGCCGAGGATCGTCGCGATCGTGAAGAACGCGAAACCGACCGCGATCGACTTGTACATCACGTCGTCGAGCACCTCGAGCGTCGGCAGACGATCGGCGAGCACGCCACGCTCCTTCATCAGGTACGCGACCGACACCATCGCCGACAGCGCGAAGCTGCCGTAGCCGATGAAGTTCGCCGGCACGTGGATCTTCATCCACCAGCTCTGCAGCGCCGGCACGAGCGGCTGGATCTGCTGCGCGTCGCGCGCGACCGAGTACCACATCAGGAAGCCGACGGCGGCGCTGATGACCAGCAGCACGAACGCACCCAGCGCACGCGTGCCGTAGTGGCCTTCGTAGTACAGATACAGCAGCGCGGTGATCAGGCTGAACAGCACGAACACTTCATACAGGTTCGACACCGGGATGTGCCCGACGTCGGCGCCGATCAGGTAGGACTCGTACCAGCGCACCATCAGCCCGGTGAAGCCCATCAGCACCGCGACCCACGTGAGCTTCTGGCCGATTGCCGAACCCGACTCCGAGCGCGCGAGCAAGCCGATCCAGTAGAAGATCGTCGCGAGCACGAACAGCGCGCTCATCCACAGGATCGCCGACTGGCTCGACAGGAAGTACTTGAGGAAGAACGCCGAATCGGCGCGCGTGAGGTCGCCCTGGTAGATCTGGATCGACAGCAGCGACAGCACGGCGATCGACGCCATCAGCAGCCGCGCGGGCTTCCAGCGCCAGCCGAGCACGACAAGCGCCGGCACGGTGCCGATCATCACCGCCTTGTCGTAGTAATTCATGTGCTCGTTGTAGTGCACGAACGCATAGCCCGCGCCCACCACGAGTGCCAGAGCGAACAGCCAGTCGACCAGCGACAGGCGGGCGAGAAACGGGCGGTCGTCGAACAACGGCGCCGAAATCGGGGCCTGGGCGGGCCCCGAACGGGAAGCGGAGACTTGAGTGAGATCCATGATGTTACCGGGTGGAATTCTCGGAAGCGGAACCGTCGCCGGCGGGCGGACGGGCAGTCGCGGCCGCACCGGCGGGCGCGGCGTCGCGGGGTGCGGCGCGCAAGGCGACACCGGCCGCGTCGCGCGTCTGCACGAATTCTTTCTCGAAATCGAAGGTCTTGCGGGCCGTCGACATCGCCATCACCACATCGACGCCGGAGCCGCCATCCTTGAGCCAGAACCAGAGGCGCCGCTCGCGCACGTAGAACATCGAGAAGATGCCGGCGACCAACAGCAGGCTGCCAAGATACACCAGATTCTTGCCCGGTGCGCGCGTCAACTGAAATACCGAAGCTTGCACCTGCTTGAATGAGTCAAGCTGCAAATAGACCGGCGATCCATACAAAAAGCTGTCGGATAGTGCATTGATCGCGTTCTGCACGAAGCGCACCGTGTCGTTGCCCTGCTGCGCGGGCGGCTCGCCGGCACGCTCGCGGGCGATCTGCCAGACTTCCCACATCGAGCCCTCGAGCATGCGCAACAGCAGGCTCGCGGCCTTTTCCTGCTCGGCCTTCGGCACCGAACGGTCGATGAACGTGGCGACCGCCTGGAAGCCGCCGATCGGCTGGCCGTCGGCGCCGCGGCCGACGCTGTCGTCGCTTGCAGCAAAAAGGGTCAGCACCTTCGATGCGCTGTCCTGCAGGCGGGTGCGCAGCGATGCGTCGGTGCCCGGCAGCGAACGCTGCGCGAAGCGCGCGGCGGCTTCGGCGCGCACGGCCGGATCCTCGAGCGCGGCGCGCAGGCGCATCCACTCGCCGATCGAATCCTTGCTGTCGGCCGGAATGCGCATGTAACGGAACGGATCGTTCGGGCTCGCGCGCACACCGGCGAGGAACACGCGCGCACCGCCCATGTCGACGGGCAGCATGTAGTTGTTGAACTCGCGCGCCTGGCCGTCCTTGCCGCGAATCTTGTACTGCACCGACGGGCCGATGTTGTGGAGCTGCATCGGTTTCGACGTCTTCGCGCCCGAGCCGAGCCGGTCGTCGAACACTTCCTTCAGCGTCTCCGTCTTCGCGACGCCGCGCACGTCCGGCTTGCCGCTCGCGTCGGCCATGTTCTCGACGTTGATCGCGCGGAAGTCGGAGAACTCGATCGTGTCGCCGTCGTTGCCCGGCATCTGCAGCGGGGCCGAACTACCGATCGTGCCCTTCACCGCGAACGTCTTCGCGTTGTCGCCCGTCATCGGGTAGGCCGTCATCTGCATCTGCGAGCCGCCGTCCTGGAAGCTCGACTGGTAGATCGACACGCCCTTGTATGTGAACGGCTTGTTGACCTCCACGCGCGCCGGGATCTTCTTGCCCGTCTCGCGATCGATCACGACGATATCGCTCGCGAAGAGCTTCGGCATCCCGGTCGTGTAGTAGTCGACGATGAACTTGTTGAGCTGGATCGAGAACGGCAGGTCCTGGATCAGCGATCCGTTCGGCTGGTTCAGGATCGCGGTCGACACGAACTGCCCTTCGGGCACCCACGCGTAACCGCGGAACGTCGGGTTCGACGTGGACAGACGATGGTCGGCCGAGATATCGCTGATCGTCGCGCTGGTGTTGACGGGGCTCTTGCCGAACATCCACATCTGGAATTTGATCGGCAGGTTGCTGTCGAGCAGGCCGCCGATACAGATCACGATGATTGCCAGGTGCGCGGAGATATAGCCCCATTTCGTCAGCGCGCCGCGCTTCGCGGAGATCAGCGTCGCGCCGTCGGTTTCGCGCACGACGTGCTTGTAGCCGGCCTTGGTGACGAACGCGGCGAGCGTGGCCGCCACGGTCGCACGCGTGCCGGACGTGGTGTATTCGGCCTTGTGATGGAACGCGCGCAGGCTGCCTTCACGGACCTTGTCCTTCCAGCTCTTCGCGTCGGCGAGCATCTTCGGCGCGTTGCGGATCACGCACAGCGAGATCGACGTGACGAGGAAGATCAGGATCAGCATGAACCACCACGCGCTGTACACGTTGTACAGGCCCAGCGAGCGGAAGATGTCCGCCCAGAATGGCCCGAACTGGTTCACGTAGTTCGGATACGGGTCGTCCTGGGTCAGGACCGTGCCGATGATGCTGGCAATCGACAACACCACCAGCAGCGCGATCGCGAAACGCATCGAGCTCACCAGCTCGACCGCGCGCTTGGACGCACCCTGACCCGACTTCGACTGCAACCCCGACGTGGTAACGCTCATTCAAACTCCGACTAAGGGGAAACAGCCCCCAACGCTCACTATGTTCGCTGCCCCCGAGGGGGCGGTCAGCACTCTTGGGGCGGCCCGGCGAGTGCCGACAACAAAAAAGGGCAAGGCAGCCGCAAGCCCGCGGCGCCCCACCCTTTTCTTGTTCTGACTCCGGCCGCCCTACGGGCACCCGGTCATTCCATTCGCGACGGTCCGTTCAATGCAGGCCGGCGATGTAATCCGCAACGGCCTTGATCTCGGTGTCCGACAGACGCGACGTGATCTGGTGCATCGCTTCGTTGTTGTTGCGCGCGCCGGCACCCTGCTGGAACGCGGTCAACTGGGCAACGGTGTAATCCGCCCATTGCCCCGACAGACGCGGGTACTGGACCGGAATCCCCTGCCCCGTCGGCCCGTGGCAGCTCGCGCAGGCGGGCACGCCCTTTTCCGCGATGCCGCCGCGGTAAATCTTCTGGCCGATCGGCACGGTCGCCGCATCGCGTGCGGCACCGACCTTCATCGTCTGCGACCCGTAATACGCGGCAACGTTGCGCATGTCGGCCGCGCTCAATGCGCTCGCGAACCCGACCATCACCGCGTTGGTCCGCGCCGGCCCCTTCGCGCCCGGCTGGGTCTTGAAGTCGTTCAGCTGCTTGACCAGATATTCGGGATGCTGGCCGGCGAGCTTCGGGAAACTGCCCGACGCGCTATTGCCGTCGGCGCCGTGACACGACGCACAGACCTGCCCGGCAATCGCCTTGCCGCGGTCCAGATCCGGCTTTGCCGCATCCGCCGCTTTTGCCTCCGCCACGAAACCTACGAACCCTGCTGCAACCTGAAGCACCATCAGAGACTTGCACAGTCGATTCATTCGCACACCCTGTTTCGTCTTGTGGGAATTAGAGGTTCTGCAAAAAACGACGTCGACCAGTCTACCGCAGAAGCTGCATAAAAGCGCGAGGCAGGCGCCCGCAGCCCTTCGGCAAAACCGGCGTATTGTACAATATCGCGCTGAAAGCTCCCGCGCCTATCGGGGCTACCCCGCCTCCACCAAGCGGCTCGCGCCGCCCGTCCCACCGGTTCCCCATGGCCTTTTTGCTCCATCAAGCCCGCTTCTACACGACCGTCAACCATCTGCGCGATCTGCCGCCGACGGTGCAACCGGAAATCGCATTCGCCGGCCGCTCGAATGCCGGCAAATCGACGGCGATCAACGTGCTGTGCAACCAGAAGCGGCTCGCGTTCGCGTCGAAGACGCCCGGCCGTACGCAGCACATCAACTACTTCTCCGTCGGCCCGGCCGACGAACCCGTCGCAAACCTCGTCGACCTGCCCGGCTACGGCTACGCGGAAGTACCGGGGGCCGCGAAGGCCCACTGGGAAATGCTGCTGTCGTCTTATCTCGCGACCCGTTCGCAACTCTGCGGCCTGATCCTGATGATGGATTCGCGCCGTCCGCTGACCGATCTCGATCGCCGGATGATCGAGTGGTTCACGCCGACCGGCAAGCCGATCCACACGCTGCTGACGAAGTGCGACAAATTGACGCGGCAAGAGAGCATCAACGCGCTGCGAACCACGCAGAAGGGGCTCGACGCGTATCGCGACCAGGGCGTGAAGGGCAAGCTGACCGTCCAGCTGTTCTCGGCGATGAAGCGCGTCGGGCTCGACGAGGCGCACGAACTGATCGAAAGCTGGGTGCGGCCGTCCGTCGCCGACGAAAAAAGCGAGCCTGTAGCACAATGATCGGACAACGCGCGGCCGGGTTCGGCCGTGCGCACCTGACGGTGCCTGCGAATTCGGTCGGCCCATAAAAAAACCCGCCGTTGAACGGCGGGTCAAACAGCCTAATCGAATAACGACAGGCACCCGCTCAGGGAGGAGAAGCGGGGAGCAGCGCGCGACGCGTGCCGCTCGATCGCTATCATATACCAACGGTCTCGAAAATGACCTAAGGGTTCCGTAAGGTTCTTCTTGCCCTGATTTCTGCCAAATCGCCATGAGCTTCCATCCGCTTCATCGTCCGCGCCGGATGCGCCGCGACGACTTCTCCCGGCGCCTGATGCGCGAAAACCGCCTGACCACCGACGACCTGATCTACCCGGTGTTCGTCGTCGAAGGCACCAACGAACGGCAGCCCGTGCCGTCGATGCCCGGCGTCGAGCGCGTGTCGGTCGATCTGCTGATGCACGTCGCCGAGCAGTGCGTCGAACTCGGCGTGCCCGTGCTGTCGTTGTTCCCGGCCATCGAGGCGTCGCTGAAGACGCCTGACGGCCGCGAGGCAGCCAATCCGGAAGGCCTGATCCCGCGCGCCGTGCGCGAGCTGAAAAAGCGCTTCCCCGAGCTCGGCGTGCTGACCGACGTTGCGCTCGACCCGTACACGAGCCACGGCCAGGACGGCGTGCTCGACGAAAACGGCTACGTGATCAACGACGAGACGATCGAGATCCTGGTCGACCAGGCGCGTGCGCAGGCCGAGGCCGGCGTCGACATCGTCGCGCCGTCGGACATGATGGACGGCCGGATCGGCGCGGTGCGCGAAATGCTGGAAAGCGACGGCCATATCCATACGCGGATCATGGCCTATTCGGCCAAGTTCGCGTCGGCGTTCTACGGCCCGTTCCGCGATGCGGTCGGCTCGGCATCCAATCTGGGCAAGGGCAACAAGATGACCTACCAGATGGATCCGGCGAACAGCGACGAAGCGCTGCGCGAAGTGCGCCTCGACATCGACGAAGGCGCCGACATGGTGATGGTCAAGCCCGGCATGCCGTATCTCGACATCGTGCGTCGCGTGAAGGACGAGTTCCGCTTCCCGACGTACGTGTACCAGGTAAGCGGCGAATACGCGATGCTGAAGGCCGCCGCGATGAACGGCTGGCTCGACCACGACAAGGTCGTGCTCGAATCGCTGCTCGCATTCAAGCGCGCGGGCGCCGACGGCGTGCTCACGTACTTCGCGCTCGACGCCGCGCGTCTGCTGAAAGCGCAGCGCTAAGCCGCACGTCGTACCAGCGCAAAGAAAAACGGCGGAACACTTCGGTGTTCCGCCGTTTTTTATTCGTATCGATCAATCGACGGAACACAGGCCGCCGGTGCGTGCCGGCGAGCGCGCGTCACGCCGTCGGCACCGCCGCCCGATCGAGGCTGCGCAGGAATGTCTCGGCAGCCTGATAGCCGACCACGCGACCGATTTCATTGCCGCTGCGATCGAAGAAGATGATCCCCGGCGGCCCGAACAGGTTGAAGCGCTTGAGCAGCGCCTGGTCGTCCGGATTGTTCGCCGTGACGTCGGCGCGCACCAGGTGCAGCTGTCCGAGTCGCGCCTGCACACGCGCATCGGTGAACGTCAGATGCTCCATCTCCTTGCAGCTCACGCACCAGTCGGCGTAAAAATCGAGCATCACGGGCCGGTTCGACGTCTTCAGCAGCGTGTCGAGCTCCGCGCTGGAGCGCACCGATGCGAATGCCGGGCCAGCCTGTCCGGAGGCCGCACCGGCCGCCGACGCGTCGCCCGATGCGACGGTGCGCGACGCCAGCACGGCCAGCGGCTTCACGGGATCGTTCGACCCGGCAGCAAGACCGACGAGCAGCGTCGCCGCCCAGATCGCGAGCGCCGCGCCGAGCCCGCGGCCGAGACGGCGCCAGATCGATGCCGCCCCCAGATTCGGCGTGAACAGGCCAAGCGCCGCGGCAGCGACAAGCAGCCACAATGCCGAGAGCACCATCTTCAGGCCGCCTGCCAGCACGGGCCACACGATCCACAGCGCGGCTGCGAGCAGGACGATGCCGAAGAACACCTTCACGCCGTCCATCCATGCACCGGCGCGCGGCAGCACCGTCCCGGCGCCGATGCCGACGATGAGCAGCGGCACGCCGAGCCCCAGCCCCATCGCGAAAAGCGCGGCGCCGCCGAGCAGCGCGTTGCCGGTATGCGCGATGAAGGCGAGCACCGCAAACAGCGGTGCCGTCATGCAGGCGCCGACGACCAGCGCCGACAACGCGCCCATCGCAGCCACCGCGGCAAAATGACCACCCCGGCGCGCGCTCGATGCCTCCGCCGCGCCATTCTGCCAACGCGCGGGCAGCGCGATGTCCTTGCCTGAAATCAGCGACACGGCAAACGCGGTGAGCAAGAGACCGAACGTGCCGAGCACCCACGGGTTCTGCAACCACGCGCCAAGGCTCTGGCCGACCAGCGCCGCTGCAATGCCGAGCACGGTATAGACGAGCGCCATGCCGACCACGTAGGTCAGCGACAGCGCAAAACCGCGTGCGTGCGTCGCGCGCGTGCCCTGCCCGATGATGATCGCGGACACGATCGGAATCATCGGGTACGAACACGGCAGCAGGCTCAGCACGACGCCCGCGACGAAATACAGTGCGACGATCGTGAAGAAGCCGTGCCCCTCGAGCAGCGACTGCGCGAAATCGGCGCTCGTCACCTTGTCGAACCAGCTGCCCGAAGCCGTTGCGCCGTCGGCCGGCGCCGCCGCGCCCAGCGCGGCTCCATCGACTTTCACGACGTGCTCGGCGGGCGGGTAGCAGATGCCCTCGTCGGCGCACCCCTGGGACGTCACCGCGAGCTCGAACGGCCCCGTCGCCTGCTTGACGGGCACGTGAATCACGACCTCGTCGCGATACGTCTCGACTTCCTTCTGGAACGTCTGGTCGAACTTCACGTGACCGGCCGGGAATTGCGGCTCGCCGAGCGTCGCCTGCCCGCTCTTCACGGCGAACGCGAACCGCTCCCGGTACAGGTAATAGCCTTTGGCGACCTTGAAGCTGACGTCCACCTGCCCCGGCGATTCGCTCGCACTGAACTTGAACGCGACCGACGGATCGAGGAAATCGTCGGCCGCGCGCGCGACCGACAGGCCGCCCAACACGAATACGAGCGACAACAGGACTGCAAGGAACCGCAGCGCGCGCACGCGCACGGAAAGCGCCATACCGTTAAACATGAAATAGACGTTGAGTTTCGCTGGTCACCCACTGGCCGTACCCGGCCGAAGCCGTCGCCTGCCACGAAACGATTTCGGGCGTCTCGTATGGATGATGCGCGAGAATAAACCGCTCCAGTTCGAGCGAGCGCACCGGGCTCGTCTTGAACAGCAACTGGATCTCGTCGGCCGTTTCGACCTTGCCCTGCCAGTGATAGCGTGACTTGATCGTGCCGAGCTCGGACACGCACGCGGCCAGCCGCGCGCCGAGTGCGCCGTCGGCAAGCGCTGCAGCCGTCGCCGCATCGGGCACCGTCGTCAGCATCAACACCACCACCATACGCGCCCTCCAGGCTGGTTGACCGGCCTGCGGGACGGATCTTCCGTCCGGGGCCCGCATCGGCAGTCCCGTATCGTAGCGCAGCCCGCGCAACGCTGCCGGCACCGGCCTGCGACAATCGATCGCAGGCGCGCGTCAAAAACAAAAAGGGCCAAGCAATCGCTCGGCCCCTTTCAGATACTGCTGCGTACCGGAAGCTTACTCAGCTTCTTGCACGTTTTCCGTTTCGTCGACTTCCGGACGATCGAGCAGCTCGACCAGTGCCATCGGTGCGTTGTCGCCGACGCGGAAGCCGAACTTCAGCACGCGCAGGTAGCCGCCCGGACGGTTCGCGAAACGCGGACCGAGCACGTCGAACAGCTTCGCCACCGAGTCACGATCGCGCAGGCGGTTGAATGCCAGACGACGGTTTGCCAGCGACGGCTTCTTGCCGAGCGTGATCAGCGGCTCGACGACTTTACGGAGTTCCTTCGCCTTCGGCAGCGTCGTCTTGATGACTTCGTGCTCGATCAGCGAGTTGGACATGTTACGGAGCATAGCCAGACGGTGGCTGCTCGTGCGGTTCAGTTTCCGCAGACCATGACGATGGCGCATTTCAGTTTCCTTGATTCAAAGTTTTGATCCAGCTCTTCTATCGCACCTCGATGGGTGCACGGGCCGGTAGCGAAAAAAGCAAGATGCGGATTTTAAAGGAAAATCCGCATCTTTGCCAACTACAGCGATAGCCAGGCTACAAGCGGGCTTACTTGTCGAGACCAGCCGGCGGCCAGTTTTCGAGCTTCATGCCCAGCGTGAGACCGCGCGAAGCGAGCACTTCCTTGATCTCGTTCAGCGACTTGCGACCGAGGTTCGGCGTCTTCAGCAGCTCGTTTTCCGTGCGCTGGATCAGGTCGCCGATGTAGTAGATGTTCTCGGCCTTCAGGCAGTTCGCCGAACGAACCGTCAGCTCGAGATCGTCCACCGGACGCAGCAGGATCGGATCGATCTGCGGTGCGCGCGACGGTGCTTCGGCGGCCGTTTCCGTGCCTTCCAGCGCCGCGAACACGGACAGTTGGTCGACCAGGATGCGCGCCGATTGACGGATCGCCTCTTCCGGGGTGATCACGCCGCTCGTCTCGATGTTCATCACGAGTTTGTCGAGGTCGGTACGCTGCTCGACACGCGCGCTTTCAACGGCATAGCTCACGCGGCGAACCGGCGAGAACGATGCGTCGAGGACGATGCGGCCGATGATCTTGGCCGTGTCTTCGCCGTAGCGACGGACGTTGCCGGGCACATAGCCGCGACCCTTTTCGATCTTGATCTGAACGTCGAGCTTGCCGCCCTTCGACAGGTGTGCGATCACGTGATTCGGGTTGATGACTTCGCAATCGTGAGCCAGCTCGATATCGCCGGCGGTGACGACACCTTCGCCTTCCTTGCGCAGGGTCACCGTCACTTCGTCACGGTTGTGCAGCTTGAATACCACACCCTTCAGGTTCAGCAGCAGGTTGACGACGTCCTCTTGCACGCCATCAAGCGTCGAGTACTCGTGCACCACGCCTGCGATCGTCACTTCGGTCGGCGCGTAGCCAACCATCGACGACAGCAGCACGCGGCGAAGCGCGTTGCCCAAGGTGTGGCCGTAACCGCGTTCAAACGGTTCCATGACCACCCTCGCGTGGTTCTCGCCAAGCGATTCCACGGCGATGATCTTGGGTTTCAGCAAACTGGTTTGCATGGGCTTTCCTTTTCAATACCCTCGGCTCGTTACACCGATAAGGCTGACCGGTAACAACCAGAAAATAAACAGCCGAGGCCCCTCCTTGCGCAACGCAATCGGGGTACCTCGGCCGTCAATCGGATTAACGCGAATACAATTCGACGATCAGGCTTTCGTTGATGTCGCCTGCGATGTCAGCGCGTTCCGGCATTTGCTTGAACGTGCCTTCGAACTTCTTCGCATCGACTGCAACCCAGCTCGGCATGCCGCCTTGCTCGGCCAGCGACAGCGCTTCGACGATACGCGCCTGCTTCTTCGCCTTTTCGCGGATCGCGACGACGTCACCAGCCTTCACTTGCTGCGACGGCACGTTCGCGACGACGCCGTTCACGGTGATCGACTTGTGGCTCACGAGCTGACGCGCTTCAGCGCGGGTCGAGCCGAAGCCCATGCGATACACGACGTTGTCGAGACGCGACTCGAGCAGTTGCAGCAGGTTTTCACCCGTGTTGCCCTTGCGGCGGTCGGCTTCAGCGAAGTAACGGCGGAACTGACGTTCCAGAACGCCGTAAATACGCTTGACCTTCTGCTTTTCGCGCAGCTGCGTACCATAGTCGGACGTACGTGCGCCCGAGGTACGGCCGTGCTGGCCCGGCTTGCTGTCGAGCTTGCACTTGTCGGCGAGCGAGCGGCGCGCGCTCTTCAGGAACAGGTCGGTGCCTTCACGGCGGGACAGCTTGGCCTTGGGGCCGATATAACGTGCCACTTTGCATTCCTTTATCAATCAGTCACGCGGAGCAAAATCCGCGCTAGTTCGCGCCCTTTGGGGCGAACGGTGGGCTTAGTCAATCAAAAAAGCAACGCCCGTCGACGCTACGCGGCGACAGGCAAATGTGCCAGCACGAACGTGCCAGCAGCATTCTTAGATACGACGACGCTTCGGCGGACGGCAGCCGTTGTGCGGAATCGGGGTGACGTCCGAAATCGCGGTGATCTTGATGCCGAGGCCATGCAGTGCACGCACCGCCGACTCACGACCCGGGCCCGGGCCCTTGATCCGCACTTCCAGATTCTTCACGCCATATTCCATCGCGACGCGACCGGCCGACTCAGCAGCAACCTGAGCAGCGAACGGCGTCGACTTGCGCGAGCCCTTGAAGCCCTGGCCGCCCGACGTCGCCCATGCCAGCGCATTGCCCTGGCGATCGGTGATCGTGATGATCGTGTTGTTGAACGACGCGTGAACGTGAACCACGCCTTCAGCGACGTTCTTCTTAACCTTCTTGCGAACGCGTTGCGCCGCGGTGTTCGAAGCCTTAGCCATTACGTTTTCCTGTAACTGTCAGTTCCGCTTACTTCTTCAGCGCTTGCGCTGCACGACGCGGACCCTTGCGGGTACGTGCGTTCGTACGCGTACGCTGACCGCGCATCGGCAGGCCCTTGCGATGACGAACGCCACGGTAGCAACCGAGGTCCATCAGGCGCTTGATGTTCATCGTCACTTCACGGCGCAGATCGCCTTCGACGATGAACTTGCCCACTTCCTCACGCAGCTTTTCGAGGTCTGCGTCGGTCAGGTCCTTGACCTTCTTCGAGAATTCCACGCCAGACGCCACGCAGATGCTGCGCGAGCGCGTGCGGCCGATACCGAAGATTGCCGTCAGGCCGATCTCGGTATGCTGGTGATTCGGGATGTTAACCCCTGCGATACGAGCCATTGTTTTTCCTCAAACAAAAAGCGCAAACAAACGCGCGGTCAGCCTTGGCGCTGCTTGTGGCGCGGATCCGAGCTGCAGATCACGCGAACGACGCCTTTGCGCTTGATGATCTTGCAATTGCGGCAAATGCGCTTAACCGATGCCATCACTTTCATGATAATACCCTTTTTTCAAATCACTTCGCCCGGAACACGATCCGCGCACGAGACAGATCGTAAGGCGTCAATTCAACCGTCACCTTGTCGCCCGGCAGGATGCGGATGTAGTGCATCCGCATCTTCCCGGAGATATGCCCCAACACGACATGGCCGTTTTCCAGCTTCACGCGGAAGGTCGCATTCGGGAGGTTTTCGATCACCTCACCCTGCATCTGGATTACATCGTCTTTGGCCATAGTCCTGAATTAACGCATTGGGATGTTGCCACCCTTGAAGTTTGCCTTCTTGAGCAGCGACTCATACTGTTGCGACATAACGTACGACTGCACCTGCGCCATGAAGTCCATCGTGACGACGACAATGATCAGCAGCGACGTTCCACCAAAATAAAACGGCACGTTCCAGCGCAGCACCAGGAATTCCGGCAGCAGACACACGAAGACGATGTAGATCGCACCGGCCAGCGTCAGACGCGTGAGGATGCGGTCGATATATCGTGCGGTCTGGTCGCCCGGACGGATGCCCGGAACAAACGCGCCGCTCTTCTTCAGGTTGTCTGCGGTTTCTCTGCTGTTGAACACCAGCGCGGTGTAGAAGAAGCAGAAAAACACGATTGCCAGCGTGTACAGCAGCACATAGACCGGCTGCCCCGGCTTCAGTGCCTCCGCGACGTCATGCAACGTGTTGGAGAGCCAGCCTCCCGTCGGCTGACCCGTGCTGAACCAGCCAAGAATCGTGGCCGGAAACAGGATGATCGACGACGCGAAGATCGGCGGAATCACGCCCGACATGTTCAGCTTCAGCGGCAAGTGCGACGACTGCCCACCGTAGATCTTGTTGCCAACCTGACGCTTCGCGTAGTTCACGAGGATCTTGCGCTGACCGCGTTCGATGAACACGACCAGGTAAGTCACCGCGGCAATCAGAACGACGATGATGATCGCCGAGAACGGCCCCATCGAACCCGTTTTCACCAGTTCGAGCAACCCACCCACGGCATTCGGGAACCCTGCTGCGATCCCGCCGAAGATGATGATCGAGATACCGTTGCCCAGACCGCGCTCGGTGATCTGCTCACCCAGCCACATCAGGAACATCGTACCGGTCACCAGCGTCACGACCGTCGTCAGACGGAACAGCATGCCGGGGTCGATGACGAGGCCCGGCTGGTTTTCCAGCGCAGCCGCGATACCGAACGCCTGGAAGGTCGCGAGCACCACGGTGAAATACCGCGTGTACTGCGTGATCTTCCGTTGCCCTGCCTGCCCTTCCTTCTTCAGCGCCTCGAGCTGCGGCGAGACGATCGCCAACAGCTGCATGATGATCGACGCCGAGATGTACGGCATGATCCCCAGCGCAAAGATCGTGAAGCGGGAAAGCGCGCCACCCGAGAACATGTTGAACATGCCCAGGATGCCGCCCGCCTGGCTCTGGAACAGCTTCGCCAGTTGATCCGGATCGATGCCCGGCACGGGGATGTGCGCGCCGATGCGATAGACGATCAGCGCCAGGAGCAGGAACATCGCTCGCCGGCGCAGATCGCCGAATTTCGCCGTGCTTCGACCGGGTTTTGCAAGACTCGGGCTGTTAGCCAAGTACCTTCTCCGATGAATGCAAGTAACGACGCGCTACGCGTGTCACTCGGCGAACGAACCGCCAGCCGCTTCGATCGCAGCGCGCGCACCCTTGGTGGCGCCGAGACCCTTCACGACGATCTTGCGCTTCAGTTCGCCCGTCGCGATGATCTTTGCGCTCTTCGTCAGCTCGCCGACCAGGCCGGCTTGCTTCAGTGCGAGCAGATCGATCTCGTCGACCGGCAGCTTCTCGAGGTCGGAGAGGCGCACTTCACCGACGAATTCCTTCGTCAGCGACGTGAAGCCGCGCTTCGGCAGACGACGTTGCAGCGGCATCTGACCGCCTTCGAAACCGACTTTGTGGAAGCCGCCCGAACGCGATTTCTGACCCTTGTGACCACGGCCAGCCGTCTTGCCGAGGCCCGAACCGATGCCGCGGCCGACGCGACGCTTGGCGTGCTTTGCACCAGCGGCCGGCTTCAGGTTATTCAATTCCATATCAACTCCTTGATCCGTAGGGCCGCTTACGCGATGACCTTAACGAGGTACGAGACCTTGTTGATCATGCCGCGGACCGCCGGCGTGTCCTGCAGCTCGCTAACCGAATTGAGTCGGCGCAGGCCCAGGCCACGCACGGTAGCGCGGTGCGATTCGCGGGTCCCGATCAGGCTCTTCACGAGCTGAACCTTGACAGTTTTTTCAGACATGGTGACCACCCGGGCTTAGCCCAAAATATCTTCGACGGACTTGCCGCGCTTCGCCGCGATGTCTGCCGGGGTGGACTGCTTGCGCAGACCGTCCAGCGTGGCGCGAACGAGGTTGTACGGGTTCGTCGAACCGTGGCTCTTCGCCACGACGTTCTGAACGCCCATCACGTCGAACACTGCGCGCATCGGGCCGCCGGCGATCACGCCCGTACCTGCCTTCGCCGGAGCGAGGAGGACAGCGGATGCGCCATGCTTGCCGTGCACTTCGTGCTGCAGCGTGCCGTTCTTGAGCGGCACCTTGAACATGTTGCGGCGAGCTTGTTCCATTGCCTTCTGGACAGCGACCGGCACTTCCTTCGCCTTGCCCTTGCCCATACCGATGCGGCCATCACCATCGCCAACCACGGTCAGTGCGGCGAAGCCGAGAATACGGCCACCCTTCACGACCTTGGTCACGCGATTGACCGAAATCATCTTTTCGCGAAGGCCGTCGTCGCGCTCGTCAGCCTGAACTTTCGCTTGCATCTTTGCCATGACGAATTCCTTCCTTAGAACTTGAGCCCAGCTTCGCGAGCTGCCTCAGCCAGCGCCTTGACGCGGCCATGGTAGCGGAAGCCCGAGCGGTCGAAGGCGACGGATTCGATGCCGGCAGCCTTTGCCTTCTCGGCAATACGCTTGCCGATCAGCGTCGCGGCATTAACGTTGCCGCCCTTGCCCGACTTGTCGGCCAGTTCGGCGCGCACTTCTGCTTCGAGCGTCGACGCGCTGGCGAGCACCTTGGTGCCGCAGGGCGAGAACACTTGAGCGTAGATGTGCGTGTTCGTGCGATGCACGGCGAGACGCGCGACCTGCAGCTCAGCGATCTTGATACGCGTCTGGCGAGCGCGGCGCAGGCGAGATTGAGTCTTATCCATGATTGCGCACCCTTACTTCTTCTTCGTTTCTTTGAGGATCACAACCTCGTCGGAATAGCGCACGCCCTTGCCCTTGTACGGCTCCGGCGGACGGTAACCGCGAACTTCCGCAGCTACTTGACCGACTTGTTGCTTGTTGATCCCCTTGATCACGATTTCGGTTTGCGTCGGGGTTTCAGCCTTGACGCCTTCCGGCATCTGGTGCACCACCGGGTGCGAGAAACCCAGCGACAGGTTCAGCTTGTCGCCTTGCGCTTGCGCACGATAACCGACGCCAACCAGCGTCAGCTTGCGCTCGAAACCCTTGGTCACGCCGTGCACGGCATTCGCGATGATCGCGCGCATCGTGCCCGACAGTGCATTTGCTTCGCGGCTTTCGTCGACCGGCGACAGATTCAGCGTGCCGTCGTTGTTCGCCACGTTCACGAGCGGATTGATCGCTTGCGTGATGGTGCCCAGCGGGCCCTTGACGGTGATCGCACCGTCGGCCAGCTTGACTTCCGCGCCTTGCAGCGCGATCGGGCTTTTACCTACTCGAGACATGTTTCTCTCTCCTCGGCTTTAAGCAACGTAGCAGATGACTTCGCCGCCGACGCCGGTAGCGCGCGCCTTGCGGTCGGTCATCACGCCCTTCGGCGTCGACACGATTGCCACACCCAGGCCATTCATGACCTGCGGAATGTCGTTACGGCCGCGGTACACGCGCAGACCAGGCTTCGACACGCGCTCGAGGCGTTCGATGACCGGGCGGCCTGCGTAGTACTTCAGCGCGATATTCAGTTCGGACTTCGCACCTTCCGCCTTGACGGCGAAATCGTCGATATAACCTTCGTCCTTCAGGACTTGCGCGATTGCAACCTTGACCTTCGACGAGGGCATCGCAACCGATACCTTCTCGACCATCTGCGCGTTGCGGATGCGAGTCAGCATATCGGCGATAGGATCACTCATGCTCATTTACGTTTCTCCTATTACCAGCTCGCCTTGGTCAGGCCAGGAATCTCGCCACGGAATGCGATTTCACGAATCTTGTTACGCGCGAGGCCGAATTTACGGAACGTGCCACGCGGACGGCCCGTGATCGCGCAGCGGTTACGCTGGCGGGTCGGGTTTGCGTTGCGGGGCAGTTGCTGCAGCTCCAGGCGTGCTTCGTAGCGCTCTTCTTCCGACTTGCTTTGGTCTTCGACGATCGCCTTCAGCGCTTCGCGCTTTGCTGCGAACTTCGCGACCAGGCGGGCGCGCTTCTTTTCACGTTCGATCAGTGCCAGTTTAGCCACGGTAACCTCAGTTTCTGAACGGGAACTTGAAGCTGGCGAGCAGAGCCTTTGCTTCGTCGTCGGTCTTCGCAGTCGTCGTGATGCTGATGTTCAGCCCACGCAGTGCGTCGATCTTGTCGTAGTCGATTTCGGGGAAAATGATCTGCTCTTTCACACCGATGTTGTAGTTGCCACGGCCATCGAAGGCACGACCCGACACGCCGCGGAAGTCACGCACGCGGGGCAGGGCAACGGTCACGAAACGGTCGAGGAATTCGTACATCGCTTGACCGCGCAGCGTCACCATCGCGCCGATGGGGTAACCCTGGCGGATCTTGAAGCCTGCAATTGCCTTGCGCGCCTTCGTGACGACCGGCTTCTGACCAGCGATCTTCGTGAGGTCGCCAACGGCGTTCTCGATGATCTTCTTGTCAGCGATCGCTTCGCCAAGACCCATGTTCAGCGTGATCTTGGTGATGCGCGGCACTTCCATGACCGACTTGTAACCGAACTTCTCGATCAGGCCGGGCACAACCTTTTCTTTGTAAAACTCTTGAAAACGAGCCATTTTTTACTCCGCTGCGTCAGGCGCTCAGTACGGCACCGGTCGTCTTCAGGAAGCGAACCTTCTTGCCTTCCTCGACCTTGATGCCAACACGCGACGCCTTGCCATTCGCGTCGACCAGTGCGACGTTCGAAATATGCAGGGGCATCGTCTTCGCTTCCACGCCGCCCGTCGTACCCTTCATCGGGTTCGGCTTCACATGCTTCTTGACGAGGTTGATACCTTCAACCGTCACATGTTCTGCACCGACAGCCAGCACGACGCCGCGCTTGCCCTTGTCTTTGCCAGTGACGACGATGACTTCGTCACCCTTGCGAATCTTGTTCATCGCGACTCCTTACAGCACTTCCGGCGCCAGCGAAACGATCTTCATGAATCGTTCGCTACGCAGCTCACGCGTCACCGGCCCGAAGATACGGGTGCCGATCGGCTCGAGCTTGTTATTCAAAAGCACAGCGGCGTTGCCGTCGAACTTGATCAGCGAGCCGTCTTGACGGCGAACGCCCTTGGCGGTGCGGACCACCACGGCGTTGTAAATTTCGCCTTTCTTCACGCGCCCGCGCGGCGTTGCTTCTTTGACGGTCACCTTGATGATGTCGCCAATGCCGGCATAACGACGCTTCGAGCCGCCGAGCACCTTGATGCACATGACTTCACGTGCACCCGTGTTGTCGGCTACTTCGAGCCGAGATTCGGTCTGGATCATGGTTTGTCTTTCCCAACTTAATCCGGATGCACCACCATGATGCATTCGGTCAGTCTTGGTCCCGTCAGCCAATCGGCTGCTTGGGTTGGAACAGCAGCGACGGCAAACGAAACCCGCCATCGCAATTCGGTGAATCTTTCAGACAGGCTGGCGCCAGTCCGCTTCCCCCACCAACTTCGCCCGCGACGGGGCTCCCATAAAGAGGGAAGACCAGGATTATAACAAATAACCCTGGTCACGCAAGCAAAAACTTTGCGATTTCAAGCACTTCATGGCGAAGTGCCTGTTACTGCCTACTGCGCTGCCCGCTTAGATGACGCGAGCTGCTTCGACGAGGCGCGACACCGTCCAGGCCTTCGTCTTCGACAGAGGACGAGTTTCCTGGATTTCAACGAGGTCACCCTCGTTGTAGGTGTTCGCTTCATCATGCGCGTGGTACTTCTTCGAGCGCACGACATACTTGCCGTAGATCGGGTGCTTGACGCGGTGCTCGATCAGCACGGTGACGGTCTTGTCCATCTTGTTGCTGACGACCCGACCGACCAGCGTCCGCTTCAGCGAGGTTTTCACGCTATCGTTCATTTCTGGTTCGCCTTCTGAGTCATGACGGTCCGCACACGTGCGATGTCGCGACGAACCTTCTTCAGCTGGCTCGTGTTCGTGAGTTGCTGGGTCGCGAGTTGCATGCGCAGGCCGAATTGCGCCTTCAGCAGGTCCGCCAGCTCCTTGTTGAGCGCGGCCTGGTCTTTCTGGAGAAGTTCGGAAGCCTTCATGTTTTCTCCTTAGGCGCCGAGCTGGCGCACGATGAATGCCGTCTTCAGCGGCAGCTTGGCTGCAGCCAGACGGAACGCTTCGCGTGCCAGTTCTTCGGTTACGCCGTCCATTTCATAGAGCATCTTGCCCGGCTGGATCTCAGCGACGTAGTACTCCGGGTTACCCTTACCGTTACCCATACGCACTTCTGCCGGCTTTTGCGAAATCGGCTTGTCCGGGAAGATCCGGATCCAGATGCGGCCGCCACGCTTGATGTGACGCGTCATTGCACGACGCGCAGCTTCAATTTGACGCGCGGTCAAACGGCCGCGACCGATCGCCTTCAGGCCGAATTCACCGAACGACACTGCGTTGCCGCGCGTCGCCTTGCCGGTGTTACGACCCTTCTGCTCTTTGCGATACTTCCTGCGTTTCGGTTGCAGCATCGTTATTCTCCAGTCTTGCCGTCTTCCGGCTTGCCGGCGCCGCGGCGCGGTGCGCCACGACGAGCACCCGGAGCGCCGCCTTCGCCATCACGGCGCGGACGACGGTCGCCCGGACGCGCATTGCGACGCGGACGCTTGTCTTCGGCTACTTCTTCGACCACCGGCGCGTCATTGCGGCCGAGCGTGTCGCCCTTGTATACCCACACCTTGACGCCGATGATGCCGTAGGTCGTCTTCGCTTCCGAAGTTGCGTAGTCGATGTCGGCACGCAGCGTATGAAGGGGCACGCGACCTTCGCGATACCACTCCGTACGAGCGATTTCGATACCGTTCAGACGGCCTGCGCTCATGATCTTGATGCCCTGGGCACCCAGACGCATCGCGTTCTGCATCGCACGCTTCATCGCGCGACGGAACATGATCCGGCGCTCGAGCTGTTGCGTGATCGAGTCGGCGATCAGTTGAGCATCGGTTTCCGGCTTGCGGATTTCTTCGATGTTGACGTGAACCGGCACGCCCATGCGGCGTTGCAGTTCCGTCTTCAGCTGTTCGATATCCTCACCCTTCTTGCCGATGACCACGCCCGGACGCGAGCTGTAAATCGTGATGCGCGCGTTCTTCGCCGGACGCTCGATGACGACCCGACCGACCGAAGCGTTCTTCAGCTTCTTCTTCAGGTATTCACGAACACCGATGTCTTCCTGCAGCATCGCCGCGAAATTGTTGTTGTTCGCGTACCAACGCGAAGCCCAATTGCGGCTGACAGCCAGGCGGAAGCCAGTCGGATGAATTTTCTGTCCCATCGTATGGCTCCTTAATTCCCGACCGTCACAGTGATGTGACAGGATTGCTTCTCGATGCGGTTACCGCGGCCCTTGGCGCGCGCGGTGAAACGCTTGAGCGATGCCGCCTTGTCGACGTAGATGCTCTTGATCTTGAGCTCGTCGATATCAGCGCCTTCGTTGTGCTCCGCATTCGCGATTGCCGACAGCACAACCTTCTTCACGATGCCAGCCGCCTTCTTCGGCGAGAACGTCAGAACGTTCAGCGCCTTGTCGACCGGCAAACCGCGGATCTGGTCAGCCACAAGGCGCGTTTTTTGCGCCGAGATGCGGGCACCGCGATGAATTGCTTTCACTTCCATCTTGATTGCCCCTTATTTCTTGGCCTTCTTGTCGGCTGCGTGACCCTTGAACGTACGGGTCAGTGCGAACTCGCCAAGCTTGTGGCCGACCATGTTTTCCGAGATGTACACCGGAACGTGTTGACGGCCGTTGTGAACAGCGATCGTCAGGCCGATGAAATCCGGCAGAATCGTCGAGCGACGCGACCAGGTCTTGATCGGCTTTTTGTCGCGCGAAGCTGCAGCCGCCTCAACTTTCTTCAGCAAATGGGCGTCGCAGAACGGACCTTTTTTAACAGAACGTGCCATTGCCTACTCCTTAACGCTTGTGACGGCGCTGGACGATCATCGTCGTCGTGCGCTTGTTGCTGCGGGTGCGGTAACCCTTAGCCGGCGTACCCCACGGGCTCACCGGGTCGCGACCTGCAGCCGTCTTGCCCTCACCACCACCGTGCGGGTGATCAACCGGGTTCATCGCAACGCCACGCACCGTCGGGCGGATACCGCGCCAGCGGTTCGCGCCAGCCTTGCCGATTTGGCGCAGGCTATGCTCTTCGTTGCCAACTTCACCGATCGTTGCACGGCACTCGATGTGCACGCGGCGGATTTCGCCCGAACGCAGACGAACCTGCGCGTAGACGCCTTCACGTGCCAGCAGCATGGCCGACGTGCCAGCCGAACGCGCCATTTGCGCGCCCTTGCCCGGCAGCATCTCGATGCAGTGGATCGTCGTACCGACCGGAATGTTGCGGATCGGCAGCGTGTTGCCTGCACGGATCGGCGCTTCCGAACCCGACATCAGCTGTTGGCCGACCGTCAGACCCTTCGGGGCGATGATGTAGCGACGCTCGCCGTCTGCGTAGAGCACCAGCGCGATGTTCGCGCTACGGTTCGGGTCGTACTCGAGACGTTCGACCTTTGCCGGGATGCCATCCTTCGTGCGACGGAAATCGACGATACGATAGTGCTGCTTGTGACCACCACCCTTGTGACGCGTGGTGATACGGCCGTTGTTGTTACGGCCGGCGGTCGAGCTCTGCGAGTCGAGCAGTGCCGCGAACGGCTTGCCCTGGTGCAGGTTCTTGTTGACCACCTTGACCATCGCGCGGCGACCCGGCGATGTCGGCTTAACTTTAACGATTGCCATGATTACTTGGCCTCCGCTTCAAAGTTGATTTCCTGGCCGGGCTTCAGGCAAACGTACGCCTTCTTCACGTCCTTACGGCGGCCCATCGAACGGCCGAAGCGCTTTTGCTTGCCCTTCTGAACCAGCACGTTGACCGAATCAACTTCAACCTTGAACAGCAGCTCGACAGCCGCCTTCACTTCCTGCTTCGTGGCATCCGGTGCGACTTCGAACACGACTTGCTCGTTCTTGTCGGCAACCAGCGTCGCCTTTTCCGAGATCACCGGCGCGAGCAGGACCTGCATCAAACGATGATCGTTCTTGCGAATCTCGCTCATGACAGCAACTCCTCGATCTGGGCGACCGCAGCCTTCGTGACCAGCACTTTCTTGAAGTAGATCAGCGACAGCGGGTCAGCGTAGCGCGGCTCGACAATCGCCACGTGCGGCAGGTTGCGCGAAGCCAGGTACAGGTTCTCGTCGACCGTATCCGTGATGATCAGAACGGAGTCGAGACCCATGGTCTTGAATTTGTCGGCCAGCAGCTTGGTCTTCGGCGCTTCGAGGATGATGTCCTCGACGACCGACAGACGGCCTTCACGGGCCAGCTGCGAGAAGATCGAGCAGAGACCTGCGCGATGCATCTTCTTGTTGACCTTGTGCGAGAAGTTTTCTTCCGGCGAGTTCGGGAAGATGCGACCACCGCCACGCCACAACGGGCTCGACGACATACCGGCACGAGCGCGGCCCGTACCCTTCTGACGCCACGGCTTCTTGGTGGTGTGCTTGACTTGCTCACGGTCCTTCTGTGCGCGGTTACCCTGGCGAGCATTCGCCTGGTACGCGACGACGACCTGGTGGATCAGCGCTTCGTTGTAGTCACGACCGAACACGACGTCCGACGCGTTGACCACTGCACCTTCCTGACCATTTTCGTTCAGGAGCTTGAGTTCCATTATTTCGCCCCCTTGGTCTTGACGGCCGGCGTCACGAAAACCTTGCCGCCCTTCGCGCCCGGAATCGCGCCCTTGACGAGCAGCAGCTTGCGCTCTGCGTCGATACGAGCGATTTCGAGGTTCTGCACCGTCACCGTAACGTCACCGAGGTGACCCGTCATGCGCTTACCCGGGAAAACGCGACCCGGATCCTGCGCCATACCGATCGAGCCCGGCACGTTGTGCGAGCGCGAGTTACCGTGGGTAGCACGGCCGGAGGAGAAGTTGTAACGCTTGATCGTACCGGCGTAGCCCTTACCGATCGACACGCCTTGCACGTCGACCTTCTGGCCCACTTCGAAAAGATCAGCACCGACCACGGCGCCATTCGACAGCTCAGCTGCCTTGGCCGCGTCAATGCGGAATTCCTTGAGGATTTCACCGGCTTCGACACCGGCTTTGGCGAGATGACCTGCCAGCGGCTTCGTCACGCGCGATGCGCGGCGGGAGCCGAATGCAACCTGCACGGCCGTGTAGCCGTCGGTTTCAACAGTCTTGATCTGCGTCACGCGGTTGTCCGACACGTCCAGCACGGTGACGGGAATCGAATCCCCTTCAGCCGTGAAGATACGGGTCATGCCAACCTTGCGACCTACGAGTCCAAGGCTCATCATTTTCTCCATTCCCGACTGCGATTGGTCGGGGCTGATTTACAAAATGCCGGGCACGCAAGGCCCAACTTTTTTTCGCGAATACACGAAAAGCCAAGCAGTATAGCCCGACTTCTCGATTTCCGCAAGCAATACAAAGACTTAGCACCACCCGGCAAGCCGGCTGGCGCCGAAAGCCTTACTGCAGCTTGATTTCCACGTCGACGCCAGCCGGCAGATCGAGCTTCATCAGCGCGTCAACCGTCTTGTCGGTCGGATCGACGATGTCCATCAGGCGCTGGTGGGTACGGATCTCGAGCTGATCGCGCGACGTCTTGTTGACGTGCGGCGAACGCAGGATGTCAAAACGCTGAATGCGCGTCGGCAGCGGCACCGGGCCACGGACGATTGCACCAGTCCGCTTCGCGGTATCGACGATCTCGGCAGCCGATTGATCGATCAGACGATAGTCGAAAGCCTTCAGGCGAATGCGGATTTTCTGTTGCTGCATGACGATTCCTTGAAAAGAGCGAGGCGATGTTGCATCGCCGGACACTAAAAGAACGCGAAACAGGTTGCCTGCGGGGAGCGAGGCATCAGGTTCCGAACGGCACTTCCACTGCTAAGCCCGCGATTCTACACGAAAATCCGGATTGGTGGTGCAGGTTTCTCGAGGTGAACACGGCACGCCACAAAGACAAAACCGGGTGCCAGATCAAACTGGACACCCGGTTTCGACGGTACAACTGCCTACCGTGGAATCGCTGCCCCCGGAGGGACCGCGGATCGTCGATCTTACTCGATGATCTTGGCGACGACGCCGGCGCCGACGGTACGGCCACCTTCGCGGATTGCGAAGCGCAGACCTTCTTCCATCGCGATCGGAGCGATCAGCTTCACCGTGATCGACACGTTGTCGCCCGGCATCACCATTTCCTTGTCCTTCGGCAGCTCGATCGAGCCCGTCACGTCCGTCGTACGGAAGTAGAACTGCGGACGGTAGTTGTTGAAGAACGGCGTGTGGCGGCCGCCTTCGTCCTTGCTCAGCACGTACACTTCAGCCGTGAAGTGCGTGTGCGGCGTGATCGAACCCGGCTTCGCCAGAACCTGGCCACGCTCCACGTCTTCACGCTTCGTGCCGCGCAGCAGGATACCAACGTTGTCGCCCGCTTGACCTTGGTCCAGCAGCTTGCGGAACATTTCAACGCCCGTGCAGGTCGTCTTCACCGTCGGCTTGATACCGACGATTTCGATTTCTTCGCCGACCTTCACGATACCGCGCTCGACACGACCCGTCACAACCGTACCACGGCCCGAGATCGAGAACACGTCTTCCACCGGCATCAGGAACGCGCCGTCAACCGCACGCTCCGGCGTCGGGATGTACGTGTCCAGTGCGTCTGCCAGGCTCATGATCGCCACTTCGCCCAGCTCGCCCGTGTCGCCTTCCAGCGCCAGCTTGGCCGAACCCTTCACGATCGGCGTGTCGTCGCCCGGGAAGTCGTACTTCGACAGGAGTTCGCGAACTTCCATCTCGACCAGCTCGAGCAGTTCAGCGTCGTCCACCATGTCGCACTTGTTCAGGAACACGATGATGTACGGAACGCCAACCTGACGCGCCAGCAGGATGTGCTCACGCGTTTGCGGCATCGGGCCGTCTGCTGCCGAGCAAACCAGGATCGCGCCGTCCATCTGCGCTGCGCCCGTGATCATGTTCTTCACATAGTCAGCGTGGCCCGGGCAGTCGACGTGTGCGTAGTGGCGGTTAGCCGTCTCGTACTCGACGTGTGCCGTGTTGATCGTGATACCGCGCGCCTTTTCTTCCGGTGCCGCGTCGATCTGGTCGTAAGCCTTCGCTTCGCCGCCGAACTTCTTCGTCAGAACCGTCGTGATCGCTGCCGTCAGCGTCGTCTTGCCGTGGTCAACGTGACCAATCGTACCAACGTTGACGTGCGGCTTGGTCCGCTCAAATTTACCTTTTGCCATGATTCTCTTCTTTCAAAAAATATCGGTTGGTAGCTACAGATTTACTTCGACTTCGCGCTGATGATCGCTTCTGCAACGTTGCGCGGAGCTTCAGCGTAGTGCTTGAACTCCATCGTGTACGTTGCACGACCTTGCGTCAGCGAACGCAGCGACGTCGAGTAACCGAACATTTCCGACAGCGGCACTTCGGCGCGAACGATCTTGCCGCCGCCAACCATGTCTTCCATGCCCTGGACGATGCCGCGACGGCCCGACAGGTCGCCCATCACGTTGCCCATGTAGTCTTCCGGCGTCTCGACTTCGACAGCCATCATCGGCTCGAGGACGACCGGGTTCGCCTTGCGCATCGCTTCCTTGAACGCCATCGAACCGGCCATGCGGAACGCGTTTTCGTTCGAGTCAACGTCGTGGTACGAACCGAACGTCAGGTGAACCTTCACGTCGACGACCGGGAAGCCGGCCAGCACGCCCGACTTCAGCGTGTCCTGGATACCCTTGTCGACCGCCGGGATGTATTCACGCGGAATCACACCACCCTTGATCTCGTCGAAGAACTCGTAGCCCTTGCCTTGTTCGTTCGGCTCGAGCGTGATGACCGCGTGACCGTACTGGCCGCGACCACCCGACTGCTTGACGAACTTGCCGTCGACGTCCTTCGCCGTCGAACGGATCGTTTCGCGGTATGCAACCTGCGGCTTGCCGACGGTCGCTTCCACGCCGAATTCACGCTTCATCCGGTCGACCAGAATTTCGAGGTGGAGCTCGCCCATGCCCGAAATGATGGTCTGGCCCGACTCTTCGTCGGTCTGCACGCGGAACGACGGGTCTTCTTGCGCCAGACGGTTCAGCGCGAGGCCCATCTTTTCCTGGTCGGCCTTGGTCTTCGGCTCGACAGCCTGCGAAATCACCGGCTCCGGGAACACCATGCGTTCGAGAACGATCGGGTTCGCCGGGTCGCACAGCGTGTCGCCCGTGGTTGCTTCCTTCAGGCCGACCGCAGCAGCGATGTCGCCCGCACGGACTTCCTTGATTTCTTCACGCTGGTTCGCGTGCATCTGCAGAATACGGCCGAGGCGTTCCTTCTTGCCCTTGGTCGAGTTCAGCAGCGTGTCGCCCGAGTTGACGACGCCCGAGTACACACGGAAGAAGATCAGCTGGCCGACGAACGGGTCGGTCATGATCTTGAACGCGAGCGACGAGAACTTCTCTTCGTCCGATGCCTTGCGCTCCGCTGCTTCACCGTTTTCGAGTTCGCCCTTGACCGGCGGGATGTCGACCGGCGACGGCAGGAAGTCGATCACGGCGTCGAGCATACGCTGCACGCCCTTGTTCTTGAACGCGGTACCGCACAGCATCGGCTGAATTTCGCACGCGATCGTACGGTCGCGCAACGCCTTGACGATGTCGGCTTCCGGCAGATCGCCTTCTTCCAGGTACTTGTTCATCAGGTCTTCGCTGGCTTCAGCAGCCACTTCGACCATCTTTTCGCGCCATTCCTTGCAGGTCTCCGCGAGCTCGGCCGGGATGTCGACGTAGTCGAACTTCGTGCCTTGCGACGCTTCGTCCCAAATGATCGCCTTCATCTTGATCAGGTCGACGACGCCCTTGAAGTTTTCTTCCGCGCCGATCGGCACCACGACCGGAACCGGGTTCGCCTTCAGGCGCAGACGGAGCTGATCGTAGACCTTGAAGAAGTTCGCGCCGGTACGGTCCATCTTGTTGACGAACGCGAGACGGGGCACCTTGTACTTGTTAGCCTGGCGCCACACCGTTTCCGACTGCGGCTGCACGCCGCCCACTGCGCAGTACACCATGCACGCGCCGTCGAGCACGCGCATCGAACGCTCCACTTCGATCGTGAAGTCGACGTGACCCGGGGTGTCGATGATGTTGATGCGGTGTTCCGGATAGTTGCCGCCCATGCCCTTCCAGAAGGCCGTGGTAGCAGCGGACGTGATCGTGATGCCACGCTCCTGCTCCTGCTCCATCCAGTCCATCGTTGCTGCGCCGTCGTGGACTTCACCGATCTTGTGGTTCACACCGGTGTAAAACAGAATACGCTCGGTCGTCGTCGTTTTGCCGGCGTCGATGTGAGCGCTAATACCGATATTGCGGTAGCGCTCGATAGGAGTCTTGCGAGCCACTTTGATCCTCTACTGGGATGGCACGATGCAGCGCGGCTGCATCGTGCTTCAACACAAACGGGCGAGGCGCCTGAAAAGCGCACCCGCCCGGAATTTATTTCCGCAAACAGCCCAGCCAGGCGCTTAGAAACGGAAATGCGAGAACGCGCGGTTGGCTTCTGCCATGCGGTGAACTTCGTCGCGCTTCTTCATTGCGCCGCCACGGCCTTCGGCCGCTTCGGAGAGTTCGCCTGCCAGACGCAGAGCCATCGACTTCTCGCTGCGCTTCTTCGCAGCCTCACGCAGCCAGCGCATCGCCAATGCCATACGACGCGACGGGCGCACTTCGACCGGAACTTGATAGTTGGCACCACCAACGCGGCGGCTCTTCACTTCGACCACCGGCTTCACGTTGTTGAGCGCAACGGTGAACACTTCCAGCGGGTCCTTGCCACCCTTGGTCTGGATTTGTTCGAATGCGCCATAAACGATGCGCTCTGCGACCGACTTCTTGCCGGACAGCATCAGCATGTTCATGAACTTGGCAACATCAACGTTACCGAACTTCGGATCCGGCAACACTTCCCGCTTGGGGACTTCGCGACGACGCGGCATGATTCTTCCTTTACTTGTTCAGTTGGAGCTGAATCCAGCTCCGCGGCCACCAACAAACCCGATCACATCTTCACGACTAACCAGCTTGGCCGGGTGACCACTTACTCGACAGCACCGGCAATCCGGCACTCCCGCCTTGACCGCCCTACGGCGATCCCTGATCAAAAACTGCTTACTTGGCAGCCTTTGCACGCTTCGCGCCGTACTTCGAGCGCGCTTGCTTACGATCCTTGACGCCCTGGGTATCCAGCGAGCCGCGAACCATGTGGTAACGCACACCCGGCAAGTCCTTCACACGGCCGCCGCGGATCAGCACAACCGAGTGTTCCTGCAGGTTGTGGCCTTCACCGCCGATGTACGAAATCACTTCGAAGCCGTTCGTCAGACGAACCTTGGCAACCTTACGGAGTGCCGAGTTAGGCTTCTTCGGCGTCGTCGTGTACACACGGGTGCACACGCCGCGACGCTGGGGGCAGTCCTGCAGGGCCGGGCTCTTGCTCTTCGTCGTTTCCGACTGACGGCCTTTGCGAACCAGTTGGTTGATGGTTGGCATTGTTTATTCCTGAAATTGAACAAAATCTGCACATCGATTTCGGGCAAAGCGAGAATCGGCGCACAGTTGACTTCCGAACCGGCGACACGGACACGAACCTTCGAACGCGACTCGGCCCGCCGAATACCGGAACCCAGCATCATATTCCGGAAATGCCAACTAAGTCAACGGCTTGCGTGATTCTCCGGCCGCACGGGCGGTTTACCGGAAGGGTCGGAACACCTGTGTCATGCCGATTCGACGACGTCGATGATCTCGTCGCCGAAGCGTTCGAGCTTGCGGACGCCCATGCCGGGGATATGCCGCAGGTCGTCGATGGTCTCGGGCGCGTTGCGCGCGATTTCGGCGAGCGTCGCGTCGTGGAAGATCACGTAGGCCGGCACGCCGTCGGACTTCGCGGTTTCCGCACGCCACGCGCGCAGCGCGTCCCAGCGGGCGCGCTCGCGCGTGCCCATGCCGGCCGTCGGGTCGACGCGCGTGCCGCTGCGGCTCGACGACTGGCGCGTGCGCTGCGGCTTCACGTAGCGGCGCAGCGTCACCTTTTCCTCGTTCTTCAGCACCGGCTTCGCGGCCTCGGTCAGCATCAGCGCGCCGAAACCGCCGTGGTCGACCGCCAGATAGCCGTACGCGACGAGCTGCCGGAAAATCGCGCGCCATTCGGGCTCGGACAGCGACGCGCCGATCCCGAACGTGCTGAGCTGGTCGTGGCCGCGCTGCAGCACCTTCTCGGTGCGGCCGCCGCGCAGGATCTCGATCAGATGGCTCGAGCCGAAATTGAAGCCGCTCGCGCGCTGCGCGCGGAACACGCACGACAGCGCCATCTGCGCCTCGCGCGTCGCGTCCCAGGAATCGGGCGGCTCGATGCACGTGTCGCAGTTGCCGCACGGCTGGCTCGCCTCGCCGAAATAGTTCAGCAGCCGCACACGCCGGCACGAAATCGTCTCGCACAGCCCGAGCAGCGCATCGAGCTTCGACGTCTGCACGCGCTTGTGCGCGTCGTCCGCATCGGACTCGTCGATCATCTTGCGCTGCTGGACGACGTCGCCGAGGCCATATGCCATCCACGCGTTCGCCGGCATCCCGTCGCGGCCCGCACGTCCGGTTTCCTGGTAATAGCCCTCGACGCTCTTCGGCAAATCGAGGTGTGCAACGAAACGCACGTCGGGCTTGTCGATGCCCATGCCGAACGCAATCGTCGCGCACATCACGATGCCCTCCTCGCGCTGGAACATTTCCTGGTGCTTCTGCCGCACCTCGAACTCCATTCCCGCGTGATACGGCAGCGCGCGCACGCCCTGCGCCTTCAGCCATTCGGCCGTTTCCTCGACCTTGCGGCGCGATAGGCAGTACACGACGCCCGCGTCGGTGGTGCCGTCCGCGTTCGTGTGCTCCGCCCGGATGAAATCGAGCAGTTGCGACCGCGCGTTGTCCTTTTCGACGATCCGGTAACGGATGTTCGGCCGGTCGAAACTCGATACGAACACGCGCGCGTCGTCGAGCGCGAGACGATGGATGATCTCGTCGCGCGTGATCGCGTCCGCGGTGGCGGTCAACGCGATCCGCGGCACCGACGGGAAGCGCTCGTGCAGCACCGACAGCTGGATGTATTCGGGACGGAAGTCATGCCCCCACTGCGACACGCAGTGCGCCTCGTCGATCGCGAACAGGCCGATCTTCGCGCGCTCGAGCAGCTCGAGAAAGCGCCCGGTCATCAGTCGCTCGGGCGCGACGTACAGCAGGTCGATCTCGCCTTCGCGCAGCGCCCGCTCGGTTGCCGCGGCCTCGGCGCCCGACAGCGTCGAATTCAGGTAAGCCGCGCGCACGCCGACTTCGCTGAGCGCGGCGACCTGGTCCTGCATCAGCGCGATCAGCGGCGACACGACGATGCCGGCGCCCTGCCCGGCCTCGCGGCGCAGCAGCGCCGGAATCTGATAGCACAGCGACTTGCCGCCGCCCGTCGGCATCAGCACGAGGCAATCGCCGCCGCCGGCGACGTGCTCGACGATCTCCCCCTGCTGGCCGCGAAATGCGGAATAACCAAAGACTTCGTCGAGAATTTCGAGGGCGCGGGACATGAATGAGAACGAGGACGGCGGAACGATGACCGCAATTTTAACAACCCGCTCGCGCGGCGCGCGGCGAATCGTGCGATGTTGGCCGATCGGACAGGGTTCGTGCGCGCGCATGACGGTCCTGCAGCAACCGTGCGACAAGCCCGTCATGCGCGTGAACGACGGATAAAAAAAACCGCCCGGCGGAACCGGGCGGTTTCGGTGACAGCGAGATAGCAAGGCGGCTCGCGCCGCCCGTGCTTACTCGGCTGCCGGGTGTTGCGGCTCTTCTGCCGGCGCGCTCGGCGTACCGAAGTCGAATGCTTCTTCCGCTGCGATCTGGTCGAAACGCTCGCGGTCGGACATTTCCTTCGCCTTGCGTGCCTTGTGGAACGCGAGACCCGTACCGGCCGGAATCAGACGGCCGACGATCACGTTTTCCTTCAGGCCACGCAGATCGTCGCGCTTGCCCATGATCGCCGCTTCGGTCAGCACGCGGGTCGTTTCCTGGAACGATGCCGCGGAGATGAACGAGTCGGTCGACAGCGACGCCTTCGTGATACCGAGCAGCACGTTGTCGTACGAAGCCGGGCGCTTGCCGTCGGCGATCATGCGATCGTTCTCGTCCAGCATGTCGGAACGCTCGACCTGTTCGCCCGGGATGAAGCGCGTATCACCGTTGTCGGTGATCTGCACACGACGCAGCATCTGGCGAACGATCACCTCGATGTGCTTGTCGTTGATCTTCACGCCCTGCAGACGGTACACGTCCTGCACTTCGTCGACGATGTAGCGCGACAGCGCCTCGATACCCTGCAGACGCAGGATGTCGTGCGGATCCGCCGGACCGTCCACGATCATTTCGCCCTTGTTGACGACCTGGGCATCGTGGACCAGAACCTGCTTTTCCTTCGCGATCAGGAACTCGTGCTGATTGCCTTCGAGGTCCGTGATGACGAGACGCTGCTTGCCCTTCGTATCCTTGCCGAACGACGTCGTACCGGTGACTTCCGCGAGAATGCCGGCATCCTTCGGCGAACGCGCTTCGAACAGCTCCGCCACCCGCGGCAGACCGCCGGTAATGTCACGCGTCTTCTGCGCTTCGGTCGGGATACGTGCAAGCACTTCACCCACCTGCACCTGCTGGCCGTCCTTCACGGTGATCAGTGCGCCGACCTGGAAGCCGATCTGCACTGCGTGCTCGGTGCCCGGGATCTTCACTTCGTCGCCGTTCGCGTCGAGCAGTTTCACCTGCGGACGCACGCTCTTCGAAGCTTGCGAACCACGACGCTTCACGTCGATCACGACCAGCGTCGACAGGCCGGTCACGTCGTCGATCTGCTTCGCGACGGTCACGCCTTCCTCGACGTTCTCGAACTTCACCGTACCACCGTACTCGGTGATGATCGGACGCGTCATCGGATCCCACGTCGCCAGCTGCGTACCGGCCTTGATCGTTGCGCCGTCAAGCTGCAGCAGCGTCGCGCCGTACGGGATTTTGTGACGTTCGCGCTCGCGGCCGATATCGTCGGTGATCAGCGCCTCGCCCGAACGCGAAATGACGATCTGCTCGCCCTTCGCGTTGGTGACGTAACGCATCGTCGCCGTGAAACGCACGATACCGTTGCTCTTCGCTTCGACCGACGACGCCACTGCCGCACGCGATGCCGCACCACCGATGTGGAACGTACGCATCGTCAGCTGCGTGCCCGGTTCACCGATCGACTGTGCCGCGATCACGCCGACTGCTTCGCCGACGTTCACGAGCGAGCCGCGGCCGAGGTCACGGCCGTAGCAGGCCGCGCACAGACCGTAACGCGTTTCGCAGGTCAGCGGCGTGCGCACGCGCACTTCGTCGATGCCGAGGCGTTCGATTTCCTCGACCGCCGTTTCGTCGAGCAGCGTGCCCGATTCGTACAGCGTTTCCTGCGTTTCCGGGTTCACGACGTCCGCGACCGCAACGCGGCCGAGGATACGGTCGCGCAGCGCTTCGACGACTTCACCGCCTTCGACCAGCGCCTTCATCGCGACGCCGTTCGACGTGCCGCAATCGTCCTCGACCACCACCAGATCTTGCGTGACGTCGACGAGACGACGCGTCAGGTAACCCGAGTTCGCGGTCTTCAGTGCCGTATCAGCCAGACCCTTACGTGCACCGTGGGTCGAGATGAAGTACTGCAACACGTTCAGGCCTTCGCGGAAGTTCGCGGTAATCGGCGTCTCGATAATCGAGCCGTCCGGCTTCGCCATCAGACCTCGCATACCGGCCAGCTGACGAATCTGCACCGCCGAACCCCGGGCGCCCGAGTCGGCCATCATGTAGATCGAGTTGAACGACTCCTGGCGCGTCTCGTTGCCGTCGCGGTCCGTTACCGGCTCCGTCGACAGCTGCTCCATCATCGCCTTGCCGACCGCTTCCGACGTTGCCGACCAGATGTCGACCACGTTGTTGTAGCGTTCCTGCGCGGTGACGAGACCCGACATGTACTGGCGGTCGTACTCCTTCACCTTCTTCGCGGCGTCGCCGACGATCGTTTCCTTCTGCGGCGGCACGAGCATGTCGTCCACGCAGATCGAAATACCGGCACGCGTCGCGAGACGGAAACCCGACTGCATCAGCTGGTCGGCGAACACGACCGTCGCACGCAGACCGCACTTGCGGAATGCGGTGTTGATCAGGCGCGAGATTTCCTTCTTCTTCAGCGGCTTGTTCAGCACCGAGAACGGCAGGCCGTGCGGCAGGATCTCCGACAGGATCGCGCGACCGACGGTCGTCGCGTACAGCGAGATCTTCGGCACGAATTCCGGCGCGCCTTCCGACGTGTCTTCGTTGCGGACCATTTCGGTGATCCGCACGTTGACGCGCGATGCCAGCTCGACTTCCTTGTTCTCGTACGCGCGGATCGCTTCCGACACGCCGGTGAACGACAGGCCTTCGCCCTTGCCGTTGATCGCTTCGCGGGTCGCGTAGTACAGACCCAGCACGATATCCTGCGACGGCACGATCGACGGATCGCCGTTGGCCGGGAACAGCACGTTGTTCGACGCGAGCATCAGCGTGCGCGCTTCCATCTGCGCTTCGAGCGACAGCGGCACGTGAACGGCCATCTGGTCACCGTCGAAGTCGGCGTTGAACGCCGCGCAGACGAGCGGGTGCAGCTGAATCGCCTTGCCTTCGATCAGCACCGGCTCGAACGCCTGGATACCGAGACGGTGCAGCGTCGGCGCACGGTTCAGCATCACCGGGTGCTCGCGGATCACCTCTTCGAGGATGTCCCACACCACCGGCGTCTGGTTCTCGACTTCCTTCTTCGCAGCCTTGATGGTCGTCGCGACGCCCATCACTTCCAGCTTGTTGAAGATGAACGGCTTGAACAGTTCGAGTGCCATCAGCTTCGGCAGACCGCACTGGTGCAGCTTCAGCGTCGGGCCGACCACGATGACCGAACGGCCCGAGTAGTCGACGCGCTTGCCCAGCAGGTTCTGACGGAAACGACCGCCCTTGCCCTTGATCATGTCGGCGAGCGACTTCAGCGGACGCTTGTTCGCGCCCGTCATCGCCTTGCCGCGACGACCGTTGTCGAGCAGCGAGTCGACGGCTTCCTGCAGCATCCGCTTTTCGTTGCGGACGATGATTTCAGGCGCCTTCAGCTCGAGCAGACGCTTCAACCGGTTGTTACGGTTGATCACGCGGCGATACAGGTCGTTCAGGTCCGACGTCGCGAAACGGCCGCCGTCCAGCGGCACGAGCGGACGCAGTTCCGGCGGCAGCACCGGCAGCACTTCGAGGATCATCCACTCGGGCTTGATGCCCGAGCGCTGGAATGCCTCGAGGACCTTCAGGCGCTTCGCGTACTTCTTGATCTTCGCTTCCGAGCCGGTGTTCTTCAGCTCGGTGCGCAGCGTCTCGACCTGCTCGTCGATGTTGATCGCGCGCAGCAGTTCACGCACGCCTTCCGCGCCCATCTCGGCACGGAATTCGTCGCCGTATTCCTCGACCTTGTTGTAGTAATCCTCTTCGGTCATGATCTGCCGCGCCTTCAGCGGCGTCATGCCCGGTTCGATCACCACGTATGCTTCGAAGTACAGCACGCGTTCGATGTCGCGCAGCGTCATGTCGAGCACCATGCCCAGACGCGACGGCAGCGACTTCAGGAACCAGATGTGCGCGACCGGCGAGGCCAGTTCGATGTGGCCCATGCGTTCGCGACGCACCTTCGCCAGCGTCACTTCGACGCCGCACTTCTCGCAGATCACGCCGCGGTGCTTCAGGCGCTTGTACTTGCCGCACAGGCACTCGTAGTCCTTGATCGGCCCGAAGATCTTCGCGCAGAACAGACCATCGCGTTCCGGTTTGAACGTACGGTAGTTGATGGTCTCCGGCTTCTTCACTTCACCGAACGACCACGAACGGATCTTGTCCGGCGAGGCCAGACCGATCTTGATCGCGTCGAAAACTTCTTCCTGTTGGACTTGCTTGAATAGATCGAGCAGAGCTTTCATTGCCTTCTCTCCGTAGTCCGATTAATTGCGGTCGAGATCGATGTCGATACCGAGCGAGCGGATTTCCTTCACGAGCACGTTGAAGGATTCCGGCATGCCTGCATCGATCACGTGATCGCCCTTGACGAGGTTTTCATAAACCTTGGTCCGGCCATTCACGTCGTCCGACTTCACCGTCAGCATTTCCTGCAGCACGTAGGACGCGCCATACGCTTCGAGTGCCCACACTTCCATTTCACCGAAACGCTGGCCACCGAACTGCGCCTTACCACCCAGCGGCTGCTGCGTGACGAGCGAGTACGGGCCGGTCGAACGCGCGTGCATCTTGTCGTCGACCAAGTGGTGCAGCTTCAGGTAGTGCATGTAGCCAAGCGTCACGCGACGTTCGAACATTTCACCCGTGCGGCCGTCGTACAGGCGGACCTGGTTCTTCGACGGGTTCATGCCGAGCTGTTCGGCGATCTCGTCCGGGAACGCGAGGTCGAGCATCTTGCCCATTTCTTCCTCGGTCGCACCGTCGAACACCGGCGTCGCGAACGGCACGCCTTCGCGCAGGTTCTTCGCGAGTTCGAGGATCTCGTCGTCGGTGAAGCTTTCCAGATCTTCCTGGCGGCCCGAATCGTTGTAGATCTTCGTCAGGAACACGCGCAGTTCCTCGATCTTCGCCTGACGCTGCAGCATTTCGCCGATACGCCAGCCGAGGCCCTTCGCGGCCCAGCCGAGGTGCACTTCCAGAACCTGACCCACGTTCATCCGCGACGGAACGCCGAGCGGGTTCAGCACGACGTCTGCCGGACGGCCATCGGCCATGTACGGCATGTCTTCGATCGGAACGATCTTCGACACGACGCCCTTGTTACCGTGACGGCCTGCCATCTTGTCGCCAGGCTGCAGACGACGCTTCACCGCGAGGTACACCTTGACCATCTTCAGCACGCCCGGCGGCAGTTCGTCGCCTTGCGTGAGCTTCTTGCGCTTCTCTTCGAACGCGAGGTCGAACTGGTGACGCTTCTCTTCGATCGAGTTCTTGATCGCTTCGAGCTGTGCCGCTGCTTCGTCTTCCGCCAGGCGGATGTCGAACCAGTGGTAGTGGTCGAGGTCTTCCAGGTAAGCCTGGTCGATCTTCGTGCCCTTCGCGAGCTTCTTCGGACCGCCGTTCGCGACCTTGCCCACCAGCATGCGTGCGAGACGCTGGAACGCGTCGCCTTCCACGATGCGCAACTGGTCGTTCAGGTCGAGACGGTAGCGCTTCAGTTCGTCGTCGATGATCTGTTGCGCACGCTTGTCGCGCTGGATGCCTTCACGCGTGAACACCTGGACGTCGATCACGGTGCCGTTCATGCCCGACGGCACGCGCAGCGACGTGTCCTTCACGTCCGAAGCCTTCTCGCCGAAGATCGCGCGCAGCAGCTTCTCTTCCGGCGTCAGCTGGGTTTCGCCCTTCGGCGTGACCTTGCCGACCAGCACATCGCCCGCTTCGACTTCAGCACCGATGTACACGATGCCCGATTCGTCGAGACGGCCGAGCTGGACTTCCGCCAGGTTCGAGATGTCGCGCGTGATTTCTTCCGGCCCGAGCTTCGTGTCGCGTGCAACGACGTTCAGCTCTTCGATGTGGATCGACGTGTAACGATCGTCGGCCACGACCTTCTCCGAGATCAGGATCGAATCCTCGAAGTTGTAGCCGTTCCACGGCATGAACGCGATCAGCATGTTCTGGCCGAGCGCGAGCTCGCCCAGGTCCGTCGAGGCGCCGTCGGCCAGCACGTCGCCGCGCGAGACCTTGTCGCCCATCTTCACGATCGGACGCTGGTTGATGTTCGTGTTCTGGTTCGAACGCGTGTACTTGATCAGGTTGTAGATGTCGACACCGACTTCACCTGCGACTGCTTCGTCGTCGTTCACGCGAATCACGATACGGCCTGCGTCGACGTAGTCGACGACACCGCCGCGGAACGCCTGAACCGTCGTGCCCGAGTCGACCGCGCAGGTACGCTCGATGCCCGTACCGACGACCGGCTTTTCCGGACGCAGACACGGCACGGCCTGACGCTGCATGTTCGAACCCATCAGTGCACGGTTCGCGTCGTCGTGCTCGAGGAACGGAATCAGCGAAGCTGCAACCGACACGATCTGCGACGGCGCGACGTCCATGTACTGGATACGGTCCGGCGTGACCATCATCGTTTCGCCGGCTTCACGCGACGACACGAGTTCGTCGATCAGCTGGCCGTTCTCGTCGATCGCGGCGTTCGCCTGCGCGATCATGTAGCGGCCTTCTTCGATCGCCGACAGGTAGTCGATCTGGTCGGTCACCTTGCTGTCCACGACCTTGCGGTACGGCGTCTCGAGGAAGCCGTACTCGTTCAGGTGCGCGTACAGTGCGAGCGAGTTGATCAGGCCGATGTTCGGACCTTCCGGCGTTTCGATCGGGCACACGCGGCCGTAGTGGGTCGGGTGCACGTCACGAACTTCGAAGCCTGCGCGTTCGCGCGTCAGACCGCCCGGGCCCAGTGCGGAAACGCGACGCTTGTGCGTGATTTCCGACAGCGGGTTGGTCTGGTCCATGAACTGCGACAGCTGCGACGAACCGAAGAACTCGCGGATGGCCGACGAAATCGGCTTCGAGTTGATCAGGTCGTGCGGCATCAGGTTTTCGCTTTCGGCCTGGCCGAGGCGTTCCTTGACCGCGCGCTCGACACGCACGAGACCCGCGCGGAACTGGTTTTCCGCCAGTTCGCCGACGCAACGCACACGACGGTTGCCGAGGTGGTCGATATCGTCCACTTCGCCCTTGCCGTTGCGCAGTTCGACCAGGATCTTGATCGTCGCGAGGATGTCGTCGTCCTGCAGCGTCATCGGGCCGATGATCTCGTCACGGCTGACGCGACGGTTGAACTTCATACGGCCGACCTTCGACAGGTCGTACGCTTCTTCGCTGTAGAACAGACGGTTGAACAGCGCCTCGACCGCTTCTTCGGTCGGCGGCTCGCCCGGGCGCATCATGCGGTAGATCGCGATACGCGCGGCGGTCTTGTCGGTCGTTTCGTCGACACGCAGCGTCGACGAGATGTACGGACCCTGGTCCAGATCGTTCGTGTAGAGCGTCTGGATATCCTTGATGCCCGCTTCGCGCAGCTTCTCGAGCACGCTTTCCGTGACTTCGTCGTTCGCGCTCGCGATCACTTCGCCAGTATCGCCGTCGACGACGTTCTTCGCCAGCACGCGGCCGAGCAGATAGTCTTCCGGCACCGAGATGAACTTGGTCTTCGCGGCTTCGAGGTCGCGAATGTGCTTCGCGTTGATCCGCTTGTCCTTCTGGACAATGACCTTGCCATCACGATCCGTGATGTCGAAACGCGCGACTTCACCACGCAGGCGCTCGGGCACGAACTCGAGTTGCGCGCCTTCGTTCATCAGCGTGAAGTTGTCGAACACGAAGAAGTTCGCGAGGATCTGTTCCGGCGTGAGGCCGATGGCCTTCAGCAGGATCGTGACCGGCATCTTCCGGCGACGGTCGACGCGGAAGTACAGGATGTCCTTCGGATCGAATTCGAAGTCGAGCCACGAGCCGCGGTACGGAATGATCCGTGCCGAGAACAGCAGCTTGCCCGAGCTGTGCGTCTTGCCCTTGTCGTGTTCGAAGAACACGCCCGGCGAACGGTGCAGCTGCGAGACGATGACACGCTCGGTGCCGTTGATGACGAACGAGCCCGTCGGCGTCATGAGCGGCATTTCGCCCATGTACACTTCCTGCTCTTTCACTTCCTTGACGACCGGCTTGTTCGGCGATTCCTTGTCGAGAATGACGAGGCGGACCTTCGCGCGCAGTGCGGAGCAGTACGTCAGGCCGCGCTGCTGGCATTCCTTGATGTTGAATGCCGGCGCGGACAACGCATAGCTCACGAACTCGAGGCGCGCGAAACCGTTGTGCGAAACAATGGGAAATACCGATGTGAATGCGGCCTGCAAACCTTCAGGCTTGCGTTGCGTGGCCGGCACATCAGCTTGCAGAAACGTGCTGAATGATTCAAGCTGGGTAGCCAGCAAGAACGGAACTTGGTGAACGATGGGGCGCTTCGCGAAACTCTTGCGAATGCGCTTCTTCTCGGTGAAGGAATATTGCATACGATCTCCGAATCACGGCGGGTGCTGTCGAGGCGGGATACCTGGACGTTTCAAACCCGAGTGTTCACCGACTGAGACCCGATGGCCGCCCGATGGCTTGAACGAGCCGAGAAGCTTGGTGGTTGGCCGCTACCAACCGCTGGCTGACGGCAGCGGATGCCTGTGTTGCCCGCTACCCGACCAAACTTGCCTTCTGCAGTCGCTTCAGAAGACAAAGAGAAACGCCAATCGAGATCATTGACAACGATTTGGCGGTTTTCTTTGGCCTCTGGGGCCAATTATTCGGGCTCCCAAAAGAGTGCCAGAATAACGTCCCCACAAAGCACAAAAAGGCTGGCGGTGAAAATACCGCCAGCCTTCGCACAGCGCGTCGAAACTTACTTGACTTCGACCTTCGCGCCTGCTTCTTCCAGCTTCTTCTTGGCTTCTTCAGCAGCAGCCTTGTCGACGCCTTCCTTGACAGCCTTCGGTGCGCCGTCAACGACGTCCTTCGCTTCCTTCAGGCCCAGGCCCGTCAGTTCGCGAACTGCCTTGATGACTGCAACCTTGTTGCTGCCTGCTTCAGTCAGGACGACCGTGAATTCGGTCTTCTCTTCTGCTGCTGCAGCTGCGCCGCCGCCTGCCGGGCCAGCGACTGCAACTGCAGCTGCCGACACGCCAAACTTCTCTTCGAACGCCTTGACCAGTTCGTTCAGTTCCAGAACGGTCATCCCTTCGACTGCTGCCAGGATATCTTCTTTTGCGATTGCCATTTGAAATACTCCTAAATTGAATTCGGATACAGCCAGCGATCAGTAACGCTGATGCACGTTCGCTTACGCAGCTTCCGCTTGCTTCTTCTCGGCGAGCGCGGCCAGAGCACGCGCGAAGCCCGAAACAGGCGATTGCATAACGAACAGCAGCTTCGAGAGCAGTTCTTCGCGGCTCGGGATGCTTGCCAGCGCTTGCACGCCAGCCTTGTCCATCACCTTGCCATCGAACGAACCAGCCTTGATGACCAACTTGTCATTGCTCTTGCTGAAGTCGTTGACGACCTTAGCAGCAGCAATTGCATCTTCCGAGATGCCGTAGATCAGCGGACCAGTCATCTGCTCTGCCAGCGGAGCAAACGGCGTACCTTCAACGGCGCGACGCGCCAGCGTGTTCTTCAACACGCGCAGGTAAACCTGTTGCTCACGCGCTTTCGCGCGCAGCTTGGTCAGATCGCCAACCGCAATTCCACGATACTCAGCCAGCACAACGGTCTGAGCCTTCGCGACTTGCGCGGAAACCTCAGCGACGACGGCTTGCTTGTCTTCTCTATTAAGCGGCACGGTTAGCCTCCAGAAACGATACGTTCGGCTTGCCGGTATGGCACAACCTTACGTACCTCGTTCAACAACGGCGTCCGACCTCGTTAGGAGTATTTCCACCTCACGCCGTGAATCGCTTCACGACCTGCGGCTTCACCACTGCAAAACTTTTTCGGGTTCGCCATCTGCGTTGGCTTGAATTAAGGGATCGCCTGCCTGCTGCGTCCCACCAACGGTCTTTGATAACCGGTTGCCCGCCCTACTGCACGAACAACCGCCCAAAGCCCATGTAGGCCGCTTCGCGAACGAAGCGGCCCGAATACTTGCTTACTGTGCTGCCAGCGTAGCGTGGTCGACACGCACGCCGACGCCCATCGTGCTCGACAGTGCGATCTTGCGCAGGTAGACGCCCTTGCTCGTTGCCGGCTTCGCCTTCTGCAGCGCTTCGATCAGCGCCGACAGGTTCGAACGCAGTGCGGTCGATTCGAACGATGCACGGCCGATGGTCGCATGGATGATACCGGCCTTGTCGACACGGAATTGCACCTGACCAGCCTTCGCGTTCTTGACTGCAGTCGCGACGTCCGGCGTGACCGTACCGACCTTCGGGTTCGGCATCAGGCCGCGCGGGCCGAGGATCTGACCGAGCGTACCGACGATACGCATCGTGTCCGGCGAAGCGATCACGATGTCGAAGTCCATCTGGCCAGCCTTGATCTGCTCAGCCAGGTCTTCCATACCGACGATTTCCGCGCCTGCTGCACGAGCCTGCTCGGCCTTCTCGCCTTGCGCGAACACAGCAACGCGAACCGACTTGCCCGTACCTGCCGGCAGAACGACCGAACCGCGAACGACCTGGTCCGACTTCTTTGCATCGATGCCGAGCTGAACTGCGACGTCGATCGATTCGTTGAACTTCGCGCTCGCGCATTCCTTCACGAGTGCCAGTGCGTCTTCGATCGCGTACAGCTTCTGACGGTCGACCTTGGCGGCAAATGCCTGACGGCGCTTGGAGATCTTAGCCATTTACACGCCCTCCACAGTGATGCCCATCGAGCGTGCGCTACCAGCGATGGTGCGAACGGCTGCGTCCAGATCAGCTGCCGTAAGGTCCGGCATCTTGGTCTTCGCGATTTCTTCGGCTTGAGCGCGCGTGATCGAACCGACCTTGTCGGTGTGCGGCTTGCTCGAGCCCTTGTCCACCTTCGCCGCCTTCTTGATCAGGACGGTTGCCGGCGGCGTCTTCATCACGAACGTGAAGCTCTTGTCAGCGTATGCCGTAATGACCACCGGCACCGGCAGACCCGGCTCCATGCCTTGAGTCTGCGCGTTGAACGCCTTGCAGAACTCCATGATGTTCAGGCCGCGCTGGCCCAGTGCCGGACCGACCGGCGGCGACGGGTTGGCTTTACCTGCAGGGATCTGCAGCTTAACAAAGCCGACAATCTTCTTTGCCATTTGAAAACCTCGTTGGAACGCCAGACGGCGTTCTGGTGAGTGATAACGCGCTTTCGCCGCTGGCTACTGACGCTCCTCAACGGCCATAACGCGGACCGTAAGCGCGAAGGTGGGCAGCCGAGGCTGCCCACCGAATCGGGATCAAACTTTTTCGACCTGGCCGAACTCGAGTTCGACCGGGGTGGAGCGGCCAAAGATGGTGACCGACACACGCACGCGCGATTTTTCGTAGTTGACTTCTTCGACCGTGCCATTGAAGTCCGTGAAAGGACCTTCCTTGACACGCACCATCTCGCCAACTTCGAACAGGGTCTTCGGGCGCGGCTTCTCAACGCCTTCCTGCATCTGCGACATGATCTTTTCGACTTCCTTCGGGGAAATCGGGGTCGGGCGGTTACGCGCACCGCCGACGAAACCGGTGACCTTTGCCGTGTTCTTCACGAGGTGCCACGTTTCGTCCGTCATTTCCATTTCCACCAGCACGTAGCCGGGGAAGAAACGACGCTCGGTCACAGCCTTGTGACCGCCCTTTACTTCGACCACTTCTTCGGTCGGAACCAGGATCTGGCCGAATTTGTCCTGCATGCCAGCACGTTCGATGCGCTCCTGAAGCGCACGTTGCACGCTCTTCTCCATACCGGAGTAGGCGTGCACGACGTACCAACGCTTTCCGCTCGGGGATGCCGGAGTATCGCTCATATCATTTCCAACCCAGAATCGCCGAGAAAATCACCCATTCGATCGATTTGTCACTCAACCAGAGGAAAATCGCCATCACGAGCACGAAACCGAACACGACGAGTGTGGTTTGCGTTGCTTCCTTGCGGGTGGGCCAAACGACCTTGCGGACTTCCTTGTACGAATCCTTGGCAAACGCGATGAGGCTCTTGCCAGGTGCGGACATCAGTCCGACGGCCACGCCAGCGATGATACCTACCGCCAACGCGGCACCGCGGACATACCACTGCTGGTTGGCCAGCCAGAAGAAGCCCACGAATCCGGCCAAGACCAGCAATACGCCCAGGGCCAGCATCAGCTTATCGCCGGAGGTATTTACAGTTTCGACGGATGGATTCGCCATAACACCTTAAAACAAATGCCACGTGTAGCACGTGGCGATTTTTGGCAGGGGCAGAGGGAATCGAACCCCCAACCTTCGGTTTTGGAGACCGACGCTCTGCCAGTTGAGCTATACCCCTAAACCATGTTGGGACTGGCTGTTGCCAGCCCCAAAACTGTCGATCAACGAATAACTGGCTTACTCGATGATCTTGGCGACGACGCCGGCGCCGACGGTACGGCCACCTTCGCGGATTGCGAAGCGCAGACCTTCTTCCATCGCGATCGGAGCGATCAGCTTCACCGTGATCGACACGTTGTCGCCCGGCATCACCATTTCCTTGTCCTTCGGCAGCTCGATCGAGCCCGTCACGTCCGTCGTACGGAAGTAGAACTGCGGACGGTAGTTGTTGAAGAACGGCGTGTGGCGGCCGCCTTCGTCCTTGCTCAGCACGTACACTTCAGCCGTGAAGTGCGTGTGCGGCGTGATCGAACCCGGCTTCGCCAGAACCTGGCCACGCTCCACGTCTTCACGCTTCGTGCCGCGCAGCAGGATACCAACGTTGTCGCCCGCTTGACCTTGGTCCAGCAGCTTGCGGAACATTTCAACGCCCGTGCAGGTCGTCTTCACCGTCGGCTTGATACCGACGATTTCGATTTCTTCGCCGACCTTCACGATACCGCGCTCGACACGACCCGTCACAACCGTACCACGGCCCGAGATCGAGAACACGTCTTCCACCGGCATCAGGAACGCGCCGTCAACCGCACGCTCCGGCGTCGGGATGTACGTGTCCAGTGCGTCTGCCAGGCTCATGATCGCCACTTCGCCCAGCTCGCCCGTGTCGCCTTCCAGCGCCAGCTTGGCCGAACCCTTCACGATCGGCGTGTCGTCGCCCGGGAAGTCGTACTTCGACAGGAGTTCGCGAACTTCCATCTCGACCAGCTCGAGCAGTTCAGCGTCGTCCACCATGTCGCACTTGTTCAGGAACACGATGATGTACGGAACGCCAACCTGACGCGCCAGCAGGATGTGCTCACGCGTTTGCGGCATCGGGCCGTCTGCTGCCGAGCAAACCAGGATCGCGCCGTCCATCTGCGCTGCGCCCGTGATCATGTTCTTCACATAGTCAGCGTGGCCCGGGCAGTCGACGTGTGCGTAGTGGCGGTTAGCCGTCTCGTACTCGACGTGTGCCGTGTTGATCGTGATACCGCGCGCCTTTTCTTCCGGTGCCGCGTCGATCTGGTCGTAAGCCTTCGCTTCGCCGCCGAACTTCTTCGTCAGAACCGTCGTGATCGCTGCCGTCAGCGTCGTCTTGCCGTGGTCAACGTGACCAATCGTACCAACGTTGACGTGCGGCTTGGTCCGCTCAAATTTACCCTTGGCCATTTTCGACTCCCAAAAGGAATTCACAGGTTGCGCCGCGCGCAAACAGACACTGACTTTGTACTGCTGGTGCCCATGGGCAGGATCGAACTGCCGACCTCTCCCTTACCAAGGGAGTGCTCTACCACTGAGCCACATGGGCGGTATTACGCTTCAACTACACGGACTGGAGCGGGTGAAGGGAATCGAACCCTCGTCGTAAGCTTGGAAGGCTTCTGCTCTACCATTGAGCTACACCCGCACGGGCCACTAACGATTCCCTACTGCTCTCTGCGCTGATGTTCTTGGTGGAGGAGGTTGGATTCGAACCAACGTAGGCGTAAGCCAACAGATTTACAGTCTGCCCCCTTTAGCCACTCGGGCACCCCTCCGTAGAGAACTGACGATTATGGGGGTGCATCGAACTTCTGTCAAGCACATCCGGAAGATTATTTTCATTCTCTTCCACCGCACCGACTCGACTCACCCGACACCCGCACTCGCCCGGCTAAGGCAAGCACGAGAGGATCGCCGACTGGCGTCCACATCCTCGTCAGATCCCGTTTTCAGCACTGATTTTCATCTTTGCTGAAAACGAAAGACCGCCATCATACGGCCTCCAGAGCAGAATGCCAAGCGGGTAGAAGCAAAAAAATTGCAATTTCCATGCCGGAAGCGTTTGTAGCGCCTGGATCCGGTATGCACTCGGCCGAAGTCGGGGGTGGTGTCGCATCGAAGCGGCGCCCGGCAGGGGACATCGTTCCGCCGACTTCGCCAGCACACCCGATACCGAAGCCGGATCCGACGGGAGCGCAGCCCTCGGTCCGTTTCGCCGCCCCACCCATCGTCGAACGCCCCGGAGTGACTCTAAAGCCAGTCGAGTGCCCCGCCATTGCCCACGAACCCAAAGACGGCGCGATACCATCTCGATTCGCTCGCTCGAGTGGCCTCCTCCAATGCTTCGCTATCAATCCATGCAGAATCTCTTCCGCCTGTCGGCCTTTGCATTGACCTTCGTCGCTGCCGGGGCGCAAGCACACGACGCCACAAATACCTGGTGTCGTACGGAGAGGATCTCGATGGTTCGGCAGCAGGCTCTTTCCGAGAGTCGCACGGCAGATCGCACGAAAAGCGCGGCGGCGCGCGCAGCATACGACACGCTGAAACCGGCCATCGATGCCAACTGCCTCCCTTCTTCAGCCAGCAGCGGGGCGTCGACGCACGCGATGACCTCGGATGCGATTGCATACGCATGGCTGCTCAACGATGCATCCGTTTACCTGACAGCCGCAGGCAGCAGCGATAGCGACCTCCTGAGCGATACAGGCAGCGAGACCTGTCTCGATATCCTGCACCCGCTGATCGGCGACGATATGCGCCCGCATGCGTGGCTGCCGAGCCGCCTGGGCGCCGCGGTCGCCGCCAACGTTCAGCAGTGCAGCTCACATTGCGTCGAGCCGTCGTGCAGGCCCACGAACATGAATGTCTGGTCTGCCTATCGCAGCGAGGCCGAGCGGTACGCACGACACCCGGCATGTGCGTACGATGCACACCTCGTTCAACTGAACGCGGATACCTGCGTCGGCTTCGATGGAGGCGCATATGGCACGGCCCATACGGACGAGGATGCTGGCAAGCTGACATGCGACGCCCGCTCGTCGACATCCGCAACCCGCTGCCCGGCGATTCTCGTGCTGACCCGGGATCAGGGCAAAAGTACGATTCGCCGATTCCCGCCAGCTGAACACTCTGCGCTGAGCGATCCGAGTACCGCATGCGCGATTCGGTCAACCGGCGTCGACACGGACGGCACGCGCTTCGCGTTGCTGGGCGAAGGGCGAGACTGTTTCGGCGGCACCGCCTATTCGTTCATCGAAGAAATCTACCTTCTCCGACGGGGCCAACCCGTGCTGGTCAAAAACAACAGTGAGGACTTCTAACGGAATCTGGCGCAAGCGTGTTCTGCGACTTGCCGCCACAACGCCGGCAGCACGCCTCACATGCCCCAAGCACCGTTCGAGCAGCCGCCCCATGGACTTGCAAGTCCGCTCTGCCGCTGCGGGAGTTCGCAGGCCATCTCGACATGGGCCATTCTCAGTCGCGACGCACTAAGCAAAATTGGCGGCGTTAGGCGAAGATGATAAAAATACTCACGTAAATAGGAAAAGATCGCGAATCGGCGATGTAGCGACTTCCTTGCTCCAACTTGCAACGCACGCGAAGGGATAAGCGTGAGGGACGAGCTCATCCAGGGGGCGCGCATCGGCTACGGAGAGACGTGAGGCGAACGGCGAAACGCTTCGCGGTCTGTCGACCGTGCAAATCCGCAGGGCGACTCGTCCGAGAGGACGGAAATTGCATGGCGCTAGTGGTAGCGGCGGAGTCTGCCGCGCAGGGTTGGAGCTATCGCCGATGAGGCGGATCGAGATCCATTGGCAGTTGCAAACAGCGGCTCGGGCAGCGCCGAGCGGGATGCACCCAGAACGACATGGCTGGCTTCAGCTATGAGCAGGGAGATGTAGCGGCATGCATTGGCGAGGACCAGCATTCGATCTCATCGTTTGACAGGAGATCGCACCGATATGGGCACGAATACCCAAAGATAACCGATGAACTGTTGATTCGGGTGCTCGCCTTGATGGCTTGAGCAGCGCGAAGCGCATCGTCATGGCCGTGCCACGGCCCAGTTCCAATGGAGTCGGGATTGTTGCTTGCCCCGCGCGATCGTGATGCTGGAGATCGATGTGTCGCCAGGGAGCGTCTGTCGCGTCTGGCCGATTCACGCGCTTGGGCGGCATTTGAAGGCCGAATCGCCTCCGCACCGTCGGCATGCATTTCCGGTCGCACCAATGCAAAAACCCCCGCCTGTTCGGGCGGGGGTTCTCGGCTTAGGGAGCCTGACGATTACCTACTTTCACACGGGTATCCGCACTATCATCGGCGTAGAGTCGTTTCACGGTCCTGTTCGGGATGGGAAGGGGTGGGACCGACTCGCTATGGTCATCAGGCAAAGAGGGTTGCCGCGCTGCTTCGCAACGCGACCAATCCGGGAAGAAGCAGTAATCTTGGTTGTGTGTATCACACACGAGCATCCAACCTGT
>NZ_CABVLY010000009.1 GCF_902498995.1 Burkholderia anthina | reverse complement strand
GGAGCGGTAGTTCAGTCGGTTAGAATACCGGCCTGTCACGCCGGGGGTCGCGGGTTCGAGTCCCGTCCGCTCCGCCAAAAAATGAAGAAGCCCGCCTTGTGCGGGCTTTTTCATTTGTATCGTTGGTTGCGCCCGTTGGCGGGCGCGTGACTGCGGCGCGGAGGAAGCCGCCTGCGCGGCTTCCGGCGGGACTCGAAGGGCTGCGCATGCATGCGCAGCCGCGGCCTGCGAGACGTAGGCGAGTCCCGTCCGCTCCGCCAGAAAATGAAGAAGCCCGCCTCGTGCGGGCTTTTTCATTCGTGCTTCAGCGTGTGCGCCACCGTTGGCGCCGCTACGAGAAATTCGCGATTGCATCCGCCCGCGACTGCGCTATCGTGGCGGGATGCGTTCTTGACCCCTGCGCGATGCTCGATCCGACCGACCTGCGATTGCTGTACCAGCTCCGGCCCGCGGAGCCTGGCGATTTCCCGTTTGCCGAAGCGCTGACGCACGGCAACATGGGCGGCTATTACAAGCGCCACGGGCTTGTCTGGCGCAGCGACCTGTTCTATGCGAGCTGGCGCGAATCCGAGAACTTCATCCTGGAGGCCGACGGCGAGCGCATCGGCGTGCTGCGCGTGACCGAGGAAGGCGATTCGCTGCATATCCGCGACGTGCAGATCGCGGCCGGCCATCGCGGGCAGGGCGCCGGCACCTACATGCTCGACATGTCGCATCGCTGGGCGCGCGCCCGCGGGCTGCACGAACTGCAGTTGCGCGTGTTCGTCGACAATCCCGCCGCGCGGCTCTACCAGCGCATGGGCTACCGCGTCACCGGGCCGAGGCTTGCGCAGCTCGGATCGATCCGTCATATGGTGCGCCCCGTCTGAACGCGCAAGGATGCGACGCGCTGCTCAGCGTCCGGCGTCGATCGCATCGTCGTCGGACACTTCGTCGTCCGCCGCGATGCTGCCTTCCGGGCCGCGGTGTTCGTAGCCGCGCAGCATGAACGCGCGCGGGCTTTCGCCGAATGCGCGCCGGAACATCGCCGAAAACGCACTCTGGCTTTGATAGCCGAGCTCGCGCGCGATATGCGACAGCGGCCGACCCTGGTTCAACAGCGGGATGGCGCGCGCGAGCAGCGCCTGCTGCCGCCATTGCGAGAAGCTCACACCGAGTTCCTGCTTGAAAAGTCGCGAGATCGTGCGTGTGCTCGCGCCGACCTCGCTCGCCCAGTGTTCGAGCGACTCCGCGTGCGCGGGTTGTGCGAGCACCGATTCGCACAGCGTGCGCAACCGTTTTTCGTCGGGCATCGGCACCGCGAGCGGCAGCGGTTCGGCGTGGCTCAGTTCGTCGAGCACGAGCCCGCACAGCAGCCGCTCGCGGGTGCTGCTCAGGTCGCGCGCGTCGAGCGCGACGATCAGTTCGCGCAGCAAGCCCGTCACTTCGACGACCCGGCACGCGTCGAGCCCGTCCGGCACGATCGACTCGTCGATATACAGCGTGCGCAAATACGCCTCTTCGACGATCACGACCTCGTGCGTAATGTGCGGCGGCACCCAGATCGCGCGGGACGGCGGCACCATCCACGTCGTCCCGGTCGTTGCGACGCGCAGCACGCCGCGCGACGCGTACGCGAGCTGCGCCCACGCGTGCGTGTGCAGCGGGATCCGGCGGCCGGCATCCACCTGCCGCGCGCGAACGCGCATCGGGTGAACGCGCGTGGGCGCGAACTCGGGCGGGATGTCGATCACGTCGTAGGGATTCGATGCGTCGGCTTGGACAGGCGGATTCATGGACGACTCGGGCTGCGCGGCGGCGATGCCGTTATTTTAGAAGGCGCCGCGCAGGCGCATGCGGCGGTTTTTCGGCCGATAATGCACCGTTCAAATGAACTTTGTATGGGGCCGTGCGAATTCCGGCGTGCGGCACGAGCCGGTGCCGGGCAGTGTCGCCCGTCGAAAAGAACCTTCGGGCCGCCATCACGGTCTATCGATGCGGACGTGTTTTGTGCGTTCTGCGGGCGAGCGACGCGCACGCGGCGTCCGGTCCGGCAACACCTGAATCGAAGAGGAGAACCAGATGCGCTACGTATTCGTCTACGGCACGTTGAGAGCGGGAGAAGCCAACGACATCGGCCATGCGGCCACGCGGCACGGGATTACCGCGCCGACGCTGCTCGGTGCGGTCGCGCTGCCGGGCGAACTGTACGATTTCGGCACGTATCCGGGGATGATCGCCGGCCCGGCCGGCCGGTCGCTGGTATGGGGCGACGTCTATGAAGTCGACGAGCAGTTGATGCCCGTGCTCGACGAGATCGAGCGCGTCTATCCGGGCGTCGACACGCTGTTCCGTCAGGAACCGGTGAGCGTCGAACTCGGCGGCCGTGAGTATGCGTGCGTCTACTATCCGGTTGCCGCGCATGCGGTGGCCGACCGTCCGCGCATCGCGTCGGGCGACTGGGTCCAGCATCGGCGCGAGCGGGAAGCCGCCTGAGCCTTCGTGCGGCCGACAGCCGCGCCGCAAAAAGAAAAAAGCGCTCCGCGGAGCGCTTTTTTCATGCCGCCGTGCCGTAGGGCAGGCGGGCAGAACGACAAAGACCAGGCCCGGCAGGGCCCGGTCCGGCCGTCAGATTTCCTCGTACAGCGGCAGCGTCAGGAATTCGGTGAAGCCTTCCGACGTCGACATCTGTTCGAAGATCGCCGCGGCACGCTCGTACGGCTGCGTGTTGCCGCCGACCGAGCGCTTCACGTTGTCGAGCTCGGCCTTCGCGTATTCGCGCACGAGTTCCGCCGTGACCTTGCGGCCGTCGTCGAGCACGCCCTTCGGCGAACGGATCCACTGCCACACCTGCGAGCGGGAGATCTCGGCCGTGGCCGCATCTTCCATCAGGTTGTGGATCGGCACGCAGCCGTTGCCGTCGAGCCATGCACCGAGATAGTGGATACCGACGTTGATGTTGTTGCGCAGGCCGGTTTCGGTGATCGGCGCTTCAGGCTGGAAGTCGAGCAGGTTCTTGCCTTCGATCTGCACGTCGTCGCGCTGCTTCGCGATCTGGTTCGGCTTGTCGCCGAGCACCTTGACGAATTCTTCCATCGCGATCGGCACGAGGCCCGGGTGTGCGACCCAGCCGCCGTCGTAGCCGTCGGTCGCGTCGCGCTGCTTGTCCGAGCGCACGCCGCCCATCGCCTTCTCGTTCGCTTCCGGATCGTTCTTGATCGGAATCAGTGCGCTCATCCCGCCGATCGCCGGCGCGTTGCGCTTGTGGCAGGTCTTCAGCAGCAGCAGCGCGTACGCGCGCATGAACGGCACCGTCATCGTGATCTTCGAACGGTCGGCCAGGCAGAAATCGCGGTCGTTCTTGAACTTCTTGATCGCCGAGAAGATGTAGTCCCAGCGGCCGGCGTTCAGGCCCGAGCTGTGTTCGCGCAATTCGTACAGGATCTCGTCCATCTCGAACGCGGCGAGGATCGTTTCGATCAGCACGGTCGCGCGGATCGTGCCGCGCGGCACGCCGACCCCTTCCTGTGCGGCGACGAAGATGTCGTTCCACAGGCGCGCCTCGAGATGGCTTTCCATCTTCGGCAGATAGAAGTACGGGCCCGAGCCGCGCGCGATCAGCTCCTTCGCGTTGTGGAACAGGAACAGCGCGAAATCGAAGATGCCGCCGGACACGCGCTGGCCGTCGACCGTCACGTGCTTCTCGTCGAGGTGCCAGCCGCGCGGACGCACGATCAGCGTCGCGACCTTGTCGTTCAACTGGTACGACTTGCCGTTCTGCTCGAGCGAGATCGTGCGGCGCACCGCGTCCTTCAGGTTGATCTGGCCGTCGATCTGGTTCGTCCAGTTCGGCGCGTTCGAATCCTCGAAGTCCGTCATGTACGAATCGGCGCCCGAGTTCAGCGCGTTGATGATCATCTTGCGCTCGACGGGGCCCGTGATCTCGACACGGCGGCATTGCAGGTCGGCCGGCAGCGGCGCGACTTTCCAGTCGCCTTCGCGGATCGCCTTCGTGTCGGCCAGGAAGTCGGGGCGTTCGCCGGCATCGAGGCGCTGGGTGCGCTCGACGCGGGCCTGCAGCAGCGCCTGGCGGCGCGGTTCGAACGTGCGGTGCAGCGCTGCGACGAGTGCGAGCGCTTCGGGCGTCAGGATCGCTTCGTAACCCGGCTTGATTTCGCCGGTGATCGCCATGCCTTGCGGCAGCGTGATCGGGGTGCTCATGAGTCTCATCTCCTTGGTCGGTCAGTTGCGGTTTCGGTGAAGGGGGAAGGCGGCAGCGCTGCGAACGTCATGCGCCCGGGCTGGGGCGCGCGCGGTTTGCGGGTTTGCCGGACGGAGCCGGGGTGGCGAGGAATGCGAGCAGGTCGGCCATGCCGGTGCCCGTGCCGTCGGGCGGCGTGCCGAGTTCCTCGGCGGGTGCGCCCGTGCGGTTGAGCCAGAACGTCGTGTAGCCGAACCATGCGGCCCCCGCGACGTCCCAGGCGTTCGACGACACGAACACGATGTCGCGCGGGTTCGCGCCGAACGCGGCCGTGCCGAGTGCGTACGCGACGGGGCTCGGCTTGTACGCGCGGACGGCATCGGCCGACAGCACGCGATCGAACAGGCCGCTCATGCCGGCGCTCTTGATCGCGATGTCGAGCATCTGCGGGGTGCCGTTCGACAGGATCGCGAGCGGCGGGCGCGGTTCGAGCGCGCGCAGCTTGCGCAGCGCGGGCACCGTGTCGGGATAGGTGGACAGGCACGCGTATTCGTCCATCAACCGCTTTTCGGCCGCGCTGTTCAGCGCGAGCCCGAGCCGGCGTGCGGCGAACCGCAGCGCGTCGAGCGTGATGTCGCGGAACGGGCGATAGCGCGCGCCGGCCGGATCGGCCAGCGTGCGCAACTGCGAGTATTCGATTTGCTTGCGTCGCCACAGCTGCGACAACCGTTCCCCGTGTCCGGGAAACATCTGCTCCGCAGCGGCCAGCACCGCGCGCACGTCGAACAACGTGCCGAATGCGTCGAAGATGATTGCGTCGGGAGAGGAGAGTGTCGTTGTGGCCGACATAGCCTTGCGCTCCAGTTTCAGAGGTCGGATCGATTCTATTCGTGATCGCAGGTGCTAAAAAAGACGCTAATCATCACTTGATCTTTTACTTTCATATACCTAATCTTGAGCGGCTTCAGTCATGTGAAGGGCGGAAACGCCATCCTTTCGAGTCATGGACCGGTTCAAACAGATCGAAACGTTCGCCGCGGTCGCGGCGAAGGGCAGCCTGTCGGCGGCCGCGCACGCGGAAGGCGTCGCGCCGGCCATCATCGGCCGTCGCCTCGACGCGCTCGAGGAGCGGCTCGGCGTCAAGCTGCTGGTGCGCACGACGCGCAAGCTCACGCTGACCTTCGAGGGCTCGGCATTCCTCGAGGATTGCCAGCGGATCATCAACGACATGCAGAACGCCGAGGCGAGCGTGTCCGCCGGCGGCGTGAAGGCGAGCGGCCACCTGCGGATTTCGGCGCCGGCCGGGTTCGGACGGCGCCACGTCGCGCCGCTCGTACCCGAATTCAGCGGCGCGCATCCGGACGTGTCGGTCACGCTGGATCTGTCCGACCGGATGGTCGACCTCGTCAACGAGGGGTTCGATTGCGCGGTGCGGCTCGGCGAACTGCCCGACTCGTCCCTCGTGTCGCTCAAGCTCGGCGAGAACCGCCGCGTGTGCGTGGCGTCGCCCGCGTATCTCGCGCGGCGCGGCACGCCGGTCACGCTCGCGGAACTGGCACGTCACAACTGTCTCGCGCTTGCCGCGAACGCGAACCAGCAGCGCGGCTGGGCGTTCCAGGAGGACGACAAGGTCGTGTCGATTCGCGTGAACGGCACGATGGAGTGCTCGGACGGCGCGGTGCTGCACGAGTGGTGCCTCGCCGGTTACGGCCTCGCATGGCGATCGTGGTGGGAGGTGGGCGAGGACATCGCGGCCGGCCACCTCGTCAGCGTGCTCGACGCGTTCGCGGCGCCGCCGATCGGCATTCACGCGGTATTCCCGCAGCGTCGCCACCTGCCGTTGCGCGTGCGCCTTTTTCTCGATTACCTGAAACATACGTACGAAAGGCCCGGGTATTGGGGCGAGTAGGGTGCCGGCCGCTCGAGCCGATGCAGGTGGCGAGCCGTGCCGGCCCGCGTGTTTCCGATATGAGGGCGAACCCGCTGCCGGCGCCGGCCGCGCCGTTTCGCGCACTACAATCGAAACTGGCATGCGCGACGCGTCGCGGCCGGATCGCACGGGTTCGCGGCGCACGCGGTGCGACTGACGCAGGAGGGCGCGATGTTCCGGCACATCCTCGTTCCAACCGACGGTTCCGAACTGTCGCAAAAGGCGATCGACGGCGCGATCGATCTGGCGCGCGCGGTCGGCGCGCAGGTCACGGCCTATGCGTGCCTGCCGCAATATCCGTACTCGCCGTTTTCCGAAGTGATCATCGAGCCGCCCGCCGATTTCCGGGCGCGTAGCGAGCGTGAAGCGCGTGCGCATCTCGACGAGGTGCAGGCGGCCGCGCGGGAGGCCGGCGTCGTTTGCGACAGCTGGACGAGCGTGCATCCGTCGCCTTACCTCGGCATCATCGAGGCGGCCGAACGCGGCGGCTGCGACGTGATTTTCATGGCGTCCCACGGACGTCGCGGGCTCGGCAGCCTGTTGATCGGCAGCGAAACGCAGCGCGTGCTGACCCATACGAAAATTCCGGTGATCGTCTATCGGTAGAACTGGCGGCGGTTTTCGCCGCGCGGGCGGCCGCACGGCAGCGCTGTAGCGCCGCAGAAAAAGGGCGCGCCGGACGACGCCGGCGCGCGTTACGACTGGCGGCACGAGGCCGCGCGGCCGGTCGCGCGAGTCATCGCGCGCCTGCCGTCTCCTCCCTGATTTTTATTCGGTACTGCCCGATGCCGCGCCGTCGCGTGACGGACGGGCATCGGTGCGACACTGGCGCGCGTCAGGCGACCTTCTTGCCGTCGAAGAACTGTTCGTCTTCGGTCGAGCCGTGCAGCGCGGTCGTCGATGCTTCGCGCTCGACCGTCTGCGTCACTGCGTCGAAGTAGCCGGTGCCGACTTCGCGTTGATGCTTGACCGCCGTGAAGCCCTTGTCGGCCGCCGCGAACTCGGCTTGCTGCAACTCGACGAACGCGCTCATTTGCGTGCGGGCATAGCCGTGCGCGAGGTTGAACATCGAGTAGTTCAGCGCATGGAAGCCGGCCAGCGTGATGAACTGGAACTTGTAGCCCATCGCGCCGAGTTCCTTCTGGAACTTCGCGATCGTCGCGTCGTCGAGGTTCTTCTTCCAGTTGAACGACGGCGAGCAGTTGTACGACAGCATCTTGCCCGGGAACTGCTTGTGGATCGCTTCCGCGAACTTCTTCGCGTACTCGAGATCCGGCTTGCCGGTTTCGCACCAGACGAGGTCGGCGTACGGCGCATAGGCGAGGCCGCGCGAGATCGCCTGCTCGATGCCCGGCTTCGTGCGGAAGAAGCCTTCGACCGTGCGCTCGCCCGTCAGGAACGGCTTGTCGTTGTCGTCGACGTCGGACGTGATCAGATCCGCTGCTTCCGCGTCGGTACGTGCCACCAGCACCGTCGGCGTGCCCATCACGTCGGCCGCGAGACGCGCCGCCGACAGCTTCGCGACCGCCTCGCGTGTCGGCACGAGCACCTTGCCGCCCATGTGGCCGCACTTCTTCACGGAAGCGAGCTGGTCTTCGAAGTGGACGCCCGATGCGCCGGCCTCGATCATCGCCTTCATCAGCTCGAACGCGTTCAGCACGCCGCCGAAGCCGGCTTCCGCGTCCGCGACGATCGGTGCGAAGAAGTCGACATAGCCGTCGTCGCCCGGGTTCTTGCCTTCCGACCACTGGATCTGGTCGGCACGCGTCAGCGTGTTGTTGATGCGCTTGACGACGAGCGGCACCGAATTGGCCGGGTACAGCGACTGGTCCGGGTACATTTCGCCGGCGACGTTCGCGTCGCCCGCCACTTGCCAGCCGGACAGGTAGATCGCCTTCAGGCCGGCTTTCACCTGCTGCATGGCCTGGTTGCCGGTCAGCGCGCCGAGGGCGTTGACGAACGGCGCTTCATTGATGAGGCTCCACAGCTTTTCGGCGCCGCGCTTGGCCAGCGTGTGCTCGACCACAATCGAGCCGCGCAGGCGGACCACGTCCTCAGCCGTGTAGCCGCGCTTGATGCCCTTCCAGCGCGAATCGGATTCCCATTGTTTTTGCAGTTCCTGTGCCTGTTGCTGACGCGACATGATGCGCTCCTTGATGTGCGTGTTGCCTAATGGGTCAAAACGGACGGTGGCGATGCTGTTCTCGAAGCGGGCGGGTGTTGCATGCCGGTTCGTGAAGTCTTGTATAAGAGTCTAGGCAAATCGACCGGAGCGGGACAGGGACTTTTTCAGGATGGGTGTGAAATTTTTATTTTTATAAATCAATGAATTGCGATGTGAATTTCGTAATGAGGAACGTATTTTCCCATCCTGCAATTGTAAGGTTGTGCCACGCAGCATGATTTTTTACGACGCAAAAAATTTTTCCGCATCGTGAAATGCGGCGCGGGACGAAAAAAAACCGGCGCGGATGCGCCGGTCTGCCCGATGGGTAGGGCGGGGCGGCCGAGCGGCCGCCCGTGCGTGCTTACGACGCGGAATTGCTGCGACGCGGGCCGCTGCTGCGCTGGCCGTCGCGACGCGGGCCGCCGTCACGGCTGCCGCTCGGCTTGCCGCTCCAGCCGCCGCCATTGCCGCCGCCGTAGCTGCGGCCGCCGTTGCCACCACCGTTGCCGCCGTAACCGCCGCCCGGCTTGCCGCCGAAACGGCGACCGCCGTTACCGCCGCCCGGACGGCCGCGGCCGCCGGTGCCGCGATCGTTGCGCGGGGGCGCCTTGCGCGGTTCGAAGCCTTCGATCACGTTGACCGGCAGCGGCGCGCGCACGAAGCGCTCGATGCGCTTGAGCGCGCCTTGCTCGGCGTGGTGCACGAGGCTCACCGCGGTGCCCGAACGGCCGGCACGGCCCGTACGGCCGATACGGTGCACGTAGTCTTCCGCGAACTTCGGCAGGTCGTAGTTGAACACGTGCGTGATGCCCGGGATGTCGATACCGCGTGCCGCGACGTCGGTCGCGACCAGCACGCGCACGCGACGCTCGCGCAGCGCACGGATCGTGCGGTTACGCGCGCCCTGCGGCAGGTCGCCGTGCAGTGCGGCCGATTCGAAGCCTGCGTCGGCGAGACGGCCGGCGAGCTGGTCGGCGTCGATCTTGGTCGCCGTGAAGATGATCGCCTGGTCGAGCGCGTCGTCGCGCAGCAGGTGATCGAGCAGGCGATCCTTGTGGTCGCGGTCGTCGACGTAATGCACGGTCTGCGCGATGTTCGCGCGCGATTCGAGGCGCTGCTGGATTTCGATGCGCTCCGGATCCTTCAGCAGGCGGCTCGTCAGCGAACCGATCTTGCCGTCGAGCGTGGCCGAGAACAGCATCGTCTGACGCGACTCGGGCGTGGCGGCGACGATCGTTTCGATGTCGTCGATGAAGCCCATGTCGAGCATGCGGTCGGCTTCGTCGAGCACGAGCATCTTCAGCTCGGACAGGTCGATGCGGCCACGCTCGAGGTGGTCGAGCAGACGGCCCGGCGTTGCAACCAGGATTTCCGGGTTCTTCGCGAGCAGCATCAGCTGCTGGCCGTAAGCGACACCGCCGAGGATGCTGACGGTGCGCAGGCGCTTCAGGTGCTTGCCGTAGGTCGACGCGGCCGTGGTGACCTGCATTGCGAGTTCACGGGTCGGCGTCAGCACGAGCAGGCCCGGGCGGGCGACGGGCTGCGGGCGGCGCACGCGGCGGTCGCCCTGGTTCGGTTCACGCGGCGCGCGCGGTTGCTGCGCCAGCGTCTTCTGGAGTTGCGCGAAGCGTTCGATCGCGGGCAGCATGAAGGCAGCGGTCTTGCCCGAACCGGTCGGGCTCGATACCAGCAGATCCCGACCGGCGATGCCGGCCGGGATCGCGCGCTGCTGGACCGGCGTCGGCTTGGCGTAGCCGGCGGCCTGCAGCGCGGAGACGATCTCCGGCGACAGCCCGAGCGACGCGAAAGTCGGCTCGTCCGACGCCGGTTCGACCGCGGCCGGTGCGGCGGCGTCGTCGAGACCGAGCGCCTGGTCGGCGATCGCGTTGAGCGGGCTGGTGTTGATGCTCGAAGTCATAACAATCCTTGAAACACAGTGGGTGAAACGTCGGCGCCAATCGCGCATACCCAAGTCGTCGGATTCAGCGAGCAAATCGGGAAACGGGTGCAATCCACCGAACCTTCGGCGGATGAGGCATTAGAAGCTGTTTTGGGTGCGGCGCGCTTCTGGAGCGAGGCCGCCAGCCTAGTTGACGACCGCGAGGGTCGAAGCAGGAGGGGACAGGTTCTAAACCGGATTGGAGCTTAACGCTACGAGGCGTCAGGCCGGAACGGCTTACGAGCCGAGCGCGGGAGGTGACGCAGGCCGCATTATAAAGACTTTTGCTGCGCTGCGCCACTGATTTGATTGCCTATTGCGTTGCCTACCGCAGGCGGGGACGGAGCGATCAGGACGCCGTGCCGTTCTTCAGCGATTCGACGAGCTCGATGTACTGCTGCTTCGCCGCATCCTGCGACGTGCCTTTCAGCGCGTCCCACGCATCGTACTTGTACTTGCCGACGATGTCGGTGAAGCCCGGCTTGTCGCCGTGCGCATCGCCGTCGGTGGCCTGCTTGAAGAGCGCGTACAGGCGCAGCAGGGTCAGGTTGCCCGGACGCTCGGTCAGTTGTTTGACGTCGACCTGGGCCTGGTCGAATTGGGCGGTGAGTTCGCTCATCGTGTGTCTCCGTAAGGGTTTCAAGTTGGGGCGATCTTAGCAAGCGAAGCGCCGCGCGGGGTCGAGCGATCCTTCCAAACCGACGGCGGCGCGGGCGCAGGGGCGGAATCGGGCCCGATCGCCCGTGGGAGCGGGGCGCCGCATTACAATGTCGGCCATGACGCAAACAGTGCTCCTCGCCATCGATACGTCGACCGAATACTGCTCGGTCGCGCTGCTGCGCTCGGCTCAGGCCGATGACGCCGTTTCCACCCCGCAAACCTGGGTCCGCCACGAACTGACGGGCGCCGTGTCGAGCACGCGCGTGCTGCCGGCGATCCAGGAGATTTTTGCCGAATCGGGCCTGACGCTCGCCGACTGCGACGCGATCGCGTTCGGCGCGGGCCCCGGCTCGTTTACCGGACTGCGCACCGCGACCGGCATTACCCAGGGCCTCGCGTTCGGGCGCGGGCTGCCGGTCGTGCCGATCGGCACGCTGCTCGCATGCGCCGAGCACGCGCGGTTGCGTGCGCCCGGCACGACGCGAGTGCTGGCTGCGCTCGACGCGCGAATGGACGAAGCGTACTGGGCCGACTTCGCGTGGGACGACAGTACGGGCGACTGGCGCACGCTGCATCCGGCTTCGCTCGATGCGCCGGGCGCCGTCGGCGTACCCGACGCGCCGTTTACGCTGGCGGGCAACGCGGCGGCTGCATTCGGCGCGCAGTTGCCGGCCGCGGCGCGCGCGGCCGCGATCGACGGTGACGCGCTGCCGCATGCGCTGGCGGTCGCGCATGCCGCGCTGCGGGCGTTTCGCGCCGGCCGTGCGGTGCCGGCCGATCAGGCCGCGCCAGAATACGTGCGCGACAAGGTCGCGCAGACCACCGCGGAGCGGGTCGCGGCGCGTGCCGCGCAGGCGGGCGGAGCGAAAGGATGACCGGCGTACTGCTGAGCGACCGCTATCTGTCGCCGATGACCGATACGGATCTCGACGAGGTCGTCGCGATCGAGCAGGTCGCGTACGAATTCCCGTGGAGCCGCGGCAACTTCGAGGATTCGCTGCGCAACGGCTATTTCGGCGTGTGCCTGCGGCACGTGACGGGCGCGCTCGTCGGCTACTGCGTGCTGATGCCGGTGATCGACGAGATGCACCTGCTGAACCTGTGCGTCGCGCCGGCCGCCCAGCAATCGGGCGCGGGCCTCGCGCTGCTGCGTGAAGCCGTGCGCGTTTCTCGCGCGGAAGGGCTCGACGGCGTGCTGCTCGAGGTGCGACCGTCCAATCTGCGCGCGGTCCATCTGTACGAGCGTTTCGGTTTCGTCACGATCGGCCGGCGCAAGAACTACTATCCGGCGCGGCATCGCAGCCGGGAGGACGCGATCGTGATGCGTCTGACGCTGAACAAGGATGGAGGGGACGCGCATGACGTGGGCTGAAGCAGCGCTCGAGGAAATGGGGCTCGCGCAGCGCTGGGTGCGGCGCGGGCAGCGCGTGGAAAGCGCCGCGGCGACCGACGCGCCCGCTGCGGTGGACGAGCCGTCTGTCGTTGCGGCTGCAACCGTCGCGCAAGCGTTGCAGCCGGCGGTCGAGCCGGCGCGCGACACACAGGTTCCGGCAGCCCGTGAACGCGCACGTGACGATGCGCCGCCGGCTGGCGGGCCCGCGCGCGGTGCGGTGCCGGCCGATGGCGCGGGCAACGCTGACCGTGCGGCGATCGCCGAAAGTCGTGCTCCCGTGCAGCGCATGCCGGCGGCTGCCGCGGACGACATGCCGCCGGTCACCGAAGACGATTTCGCGTGGTTCGACGCCGCGCCGCCGGGCGATCCGCTGCCGGCCGTCGAGCCGCGTCCTGCCGCAACACCGGTTGCGGCGCTCGACTGGGATGCGCTCGCCGCGCGCGTGGCCGGTTGCACGAGCTGCCGTCTGTGCGAAAAACGCACCAACACCGTGTTCGGTGTCGGCGATCGCGACGCGGACTGGATGCTGGTCGGCGAAGCGCCGGGCGAGAACGAGGACAAGCAGGGCGAGCCGTTCGTCGGCCAGGCCGGCAAGCTGCTCGACAACATGCTGCAGTCGCTGTCGCTCAAGCGCGGCGAGAACGTCTACATCGCGAACGTGATCAAGTGCCGGCCGCCCGGCAACCGCAATCCGGAACCCGACGAGGTCGCGCGTTGCGAGCCGTACCTGCAGCGTCAGGTCGCGCTCGTGAAGCCGAAGCTGATCGTCGCGCTCGGTCGTTTCGCCGCACAGACGCTGCTGAAGACCGACGCGAGCATCGCGTCGCTGCGCGGGCGCGTGCACCAGTACGAGGGCGTGCCGGTGATCGTCACCTACCACCCTGCGTATCTGCTGCGCAGCCTGCAGGACAAGTCGAAGGCCTGGGCCGATCTGTGTCTCGCCCGCGACACGTTCCTGCGCGCAGGCAGCGCCGACGCGAACGAGCCGTCCGGACAATGACGAGCGGCGCGGCGTTCGCGTTCGTCGATACGCTGCGCGATGTCGCGGTTCGCGACCTGGGCTGGCTCCTCGCGAGCCCGAGCCTGCTCACCGCGGCGCCCGGCGCGCCGCTCGCGCATCCGTGGTCGGATGCGGTCGAACGGGTGGCCGTCGAAGCGTGGCTCGTCGCGCTCGACGCCGCGCCCGAGCCGTTGCACCGGGCGCTCGACGGGTTGCGGCCCGTACGGCTCGGCCGTTATGCCGAATGCCTGCTCGAATATTTCCTCACGCACGGGCCATCGCTGCGGCTCGTCGCCGCCAATCTGCCGCTACGCAGCAACGGCAAGACGCTCGGCGAAGTCGACTTCCTCGTCGATGCGCCGGGCGGGCAGCGCCTGCACTGGGAACTCGCGGTGAAGTGCTATCTGTGCGCGCCGGTGCGTGGCGACGCATCGCTCGCGGATTTCGTCGGGCCGAATCTCGTCGACCGCCTCGACCGCAAACGTAGCCGGCTGCTCGACCATCAGCTGAGATTGAGCGATCGCCACGGATTTGCGCTGCTCGGCTACGGCGCGCCGTCCGATGCACAGATGTTCGTCAAGGGGTGGTTGTTCTATCCGCATGGAGAGCCGCTGCCGCCGGTGTCCGCGGAAATCGCGGCGAATCATTCTCGCGGCTTCTGGCTCACGCATGCGCAGTGGCCGGACTGGGCAGCCTCGCAACCGGGCGGCGCGGCCTGGAACGTATTGGCGCGACTCGCATGGCTTGCGCCGCGGTATGGTGCGGCCGATGCCGCGCCCGAGCCGCTGGCGAACGCGCTCGCGCTGCCGTCGGTATTGACGGCGCGCCAGGCCCCCGCGCTGATCGGCGTTCATCGACAGGACGGCGACGGCGCATGGCGCGAGATGTCGCGCGGCTTCATCGTGCCGGACGACTGGCCCGCACGCGCGCAGGCGTTTGCCGCAGAAGGCGACTGATGCCGCGTCGCGCGGCGCTTACCACCAGCGATGAAAGTGATGGACGGGGCCGACGCCGTGGCCGACGTCGAGCCGGCCGCTCGCGGCGATCGCGCCGGTCAGATAGGCCTTCGCTTCGCGTACCGCGCTGACGAGATCGGGTTGTTGCGGCAGCAGCGCCGCGATTGCCGACGACAGCGTGCAGCCCGTGCCGTGCGTATTGCTGACGGGCACGCGTGTGCCGTCGAGCCGGACGTCATGCGCCGCATCGACGAGCCAGTCGGGGCTCGCGGCCGCATCGGGCAGGTGGCCGCCTTTCATCAGCACGGCGCGTGCACCGGTCTTCAGCAGCGCGCGGCCTTGCCGCACCATGTCGTCTTCGGTCGTCGCGGGTGCGTCGCCGAGCAGCGCGGCCGCTTCGGGCAGGTTCGGCGTGACGACGGTTGCGAGCGGCAGCAGGACGTCGCGCAGCGCGTCGACCGCGTCGGGCGCGAGCAGCGCATGCGAACTCTTCGAGATCATCACCGTATCGAGCACGACGAAGCGCGGTGCATGACGCCGCAGCGCGTCGGCGACCGCGTGCACGATCGCCGCGTTCGCGAGCATGCCGATCTTGACCGCGTCGATGCGGATGTCGTCGAACACGGCGTCGAGCTGCGCGGTGACGAACGACGCGTCCGGCGCGTGGACGCCGGTCACGCCGCGCGTGTTCTGCGCGGTCAGCGCGGTGATCACGCTCGCGCCGTACGCGCCGAGCGCGGAAAACGTCTTCAGATCGGCCTGGATGCCTGCGCCGCCGCCCGAGTCGGAGCCGGCGATCGTCAGGACGTTGGGTATCGGGTGCGTCATGATGGCAAGGCGCCGGTTCGAAGACCGGCGCCGACGGACGGAAACGGGAAGTGTAGCGTCAGTGCCGCGATTCGCCGATCAGCGCGACCGAATCGAACTGACGCTGGTTCGCCTGGTGGCGGCGCATCACGAGCCACATCGTCAGGCACACGAACGTGCCGAACAGCACGATCACGACGCCGACCGGCACGTCGAGCCAGACCAGCACCGCGTACAGGCACAGCATCACGAGCACCGACAGGTTCTCGTTGAAGTTTTGAACCGCGATCGAGTGGCCGGCCGACAGCAGCACGTGGCCGCGATGCTGCAGCAGCGCATTCATCGGAACCACGAAATAGCCGGACAGCGCGCCGACGGCGATCAGGAACAGGTACGCGACCATCAGGTACACCGGCAGCCGCAGGTGGCCGAAGTGCAGCGCCCAGTGCGACGGGAACAGGTTGCGCGTATAGAACGCCATCAGCATGACGGCGATGCCCATGATGATGCCGACGGGCAGCACGGTGAGCGACTTCTTCAGCGGGATGCGCGCGGCGGCCGCGATCGCGCCGCCCGCGACGCCGACCGCCACCACGGCCTGCAGGATCGCGCCTTCGGACAGCGACATGTTGAGCGACACTTCGGCCCACTTCAGCACGATGAACTGCAGCGTCGCGCCCGCGCCCCAGAACAGCGTGGTGACGGCGAGCGAGATCTGGCCGAGCTTGTCGCGCCAGAGCACCATGAAACAGTCGGCGAAATCGGTGAGGAGCTTGACCGGGCCGCGCTCCTGTTTCGGGTAGCGCGCGCCGGTGTCGGGAATCCGCAGGTTGAAGATCGCGGCGATCACGTAGATCGCCATGATGATCGCCATCGCCGCTTCGGCGGGCGTGCCGATCCAGGCGGGAGTGTGCGCGATCACGTGCGACGCGATGTGCGGGCTGATCAGCGCGCCGCCGAGCACGGTGCCGAGAATGATCGAGCTGACGGTCGTACCTTCGATCCAGCCGTTCGCGGCGACGAGCCGGTCGGCCGGCAGCAGTTCGGTCAGAATGCCGTATTTCGCGGGCGAGTAGGCCGCGGCGCCGAACCCGACGATGCCGTACGCGATCAGCGGGTGGGCGCCGAACAGCATGATCATGCAGCCGACCACCTTGATCGTGTTGGTGATGAACATCACGCGGCCCTTCGGGCGGGAATCGGCGAACGCACCGACATACGCCGCCAGCACCACATAGGACAACACGAAGAACAGCTTGAGCAGCGGTGTCATCCAGTTGGGGGCGTGTAAGTCTTTCAGCAGGGCGATGGCGGCGATGAGGAGCGCATTGTCGGCCAACGACGAGAAAAACTGCGCGGCCATGATGGTGTAAAAACCTTTTTTCATCTGATGCGATGCTTTCGTCGCTGCGGCAGGGCCGCGTAGGCCGCCTGGTATGCGATCGGCTTATTCCGTTCGAAATGGGTTGTGCGCACGGCTTTATAACACGAAAATACGGCAATTCGGACTAGCAAGATTCCCCGATCGTTCCGCAAATTGTCGGCTTCGGTGCTCAAAAGGCGCGGTAAGCTGATGATTCGCAAGCGTCTTTACGTAAATTTCCCATGCCGCGCCCGATCTCCGCCACCATCCATACCGCCGCTCTCGCGAACAATCTCTCCGTCGTCCGCCGATTTGCCGGCCCGTCCAAGGTCTGGGCGGTCGTCAAGGCCAATGCGTACGGCCACGGTCTCGCACGCGCGTTTCCCGGCCTGCGCGGCACCGACGGCTTCGGCCTGCTCGACCTCGACGAGGCCGTGAAGCTGCGCGAGCTCGGCTGGGCCGGTCCGGTTTTGCTGCTCGAAGGGTTCTTCCGTTCGACCGACATCGACGTGATCGACCGCTACAGCCTGACGACGACCGTTCACAACGACGAGCAGATGCGGATGCTGGAGACGGCGCGGCTGTCGAAGCCCGTCAACGTGCAGCTCAAGATGAACAGCGGGATGAACCGGCTCGGCTACGTGCCGGAAAAATACCGTGCCGCGTGGGAACGCGCGCGCGCGTGTCCCGGCATCGGCCAGATCACGTTGATGACCCATTTTTCGGATGCCGATACCGAGCGCGGCGTCGCCGCGCAGCTCGCGACGTTCGAGCGCGGCGCGCAAAGCATTGCCGGTGCGCGCAGCCTTGCGAATTCGGCGGCCGTGCTGTGGCACCCGGATACGCACTTCGACTGGGTGCGCCCGGGGATCATGCTGTACGGCGCATCGCCGTCGGGGCTGTCGGCCGATATCGCCGATACCGGGCTGAAGCCCACGATGACGCTGACGTCCGAGCTGATCGCGGTGCAGACGATCGCGAAGGGCCAGGCGATCGGCTATGGCTCGACGTTCTCCGCGCAAGCGCAAATGCGCATCGGCGTCGTCGCGTGCGGCTATGCGGACGGCTATCCGCGCGTCGCGCCCGAAGGCACGCCCGTGATCGTCGACGGCATTCGTACGCGGATCGTCGGTCGCGTGTCGATGGACATGATTACCGTCGACCTGACGCCGTGCCCGCAGGCCGGCGTCGGTGCGCGGGTCGAACTGTGGGGCAACGCGCTGCCGATCGACGACGTCGCGCGCCATTGCGGGACCATCGGCTATGAACTGATGTGCGCGGTCGCCGCCCGCGTACCGGTGCGCGCGGAATAAGGGCGTCGCGCGTGGCCAAACAGAAAACCGTCTACGTCTGCAGCGAGTGCGGCGGACAAACACCGAAGTGGCAGGGGCAATGCCCGTCGTGCCAGGCCTGGAACACGCTCGTCGAATCGGTTGCCGAGTCGCCGGCGGCCCATCGCTTCCAGTCGCTCGCGAAGCGCGCGCCCGTGCAGCGTCTGGTCGACATCGAGGCGGCCGACGTGCCGCGTTTCACGACGGGGATCGGCGAATTCGACCGCGTGCTCGGCGGCGGGCTGGTGCCGGGCGGCGTCGTGCTGATCGGCGGCGATCCCGGCATCGGCAAGTCGACGCTGCTGCTGCAGTCGCTCGCGGACATCGCGAGCGAGCGGCGCGCCCTCTATATCAGTGGCGAGGAATCGGCCGCGCAGATCGCGTTGCGCGCGCAACGGCTCGCGCTGCTCGACGGCGGCGCGCCGGCGGCCGAGCTGAAGCTGCTCGCCGAGATCCAGCTCGAGAAGATCCAGGCGGCGATCGATGCCGAACGGCCGGACGTCGCCGTCATCGACTCGATCCAGACCGTCTATTCGGAGGCGCTGACGTCGGCGCCCGGTTCGGTCGCGCAGGTGCGCGAATGCGCGGCGCAGCTCACGCGCATCGCGAAGCAGTCCGGCACCGCGATCATCATGGTCGGGCACGTGACGAAGGAGGGCAACCTTGCCGGTCCGCGCGTGCTCGAGCACATCGTCGACACGGTGCTGTACTTCGAGGGCGACACCCATTCGTCGTTCCGGCTCGTGCGCGCGTTCAAGAACCGCTTCGGCGCGGTCAACGAACTCGGCGTGTTCGCGATGACCGAGCGTGGGCTGCGCGGCGTCGCGAATCCTTCCGCGCTTTTCCTGTCGCAGCATGAGCAAGTCGTGCCGGGCTCGTGCGTGCTTGTCACGCAGGAAGGCACGCGGCCGCTGCTGGTCGAGGTCCAGGCGCTCGTCGACACGGCCCACGTGCCGAATCCGCGCCGGCTCGCGGTCGGCCTCGAGCAGAACCGGCTCGCGATGCTGCTCGCGGTGCTGCACCGTCATGCGGGCATCGCGTGCTTCGACCAGGACGTGTTTCTCAACGCGGTCGGCGGCGTGAAGATCACGGAGCCGGCCGCCGACCTCGCGGTGCTGCTCGCGATCCACTCGTCGATGCGCAACAAGGCGCTGCCGAAGGGGTTGATCGTGTTCGGCGAAGTCGGGCTGGCCGGTGAAATCCGGCCATCCCCGCGCGGGCAGGAGCGCTTGCGCGAGGCCGCGAAGCTCGGCTTCACGATTGCACTGATTCCGAAGGCGAATGCGCCGAAGCAGGCGATCGAAGGGCTGAAGGTGATGGCCGTCGAGCGGCTCGAACAGGCGATCGACAGCGTGCGCGATCTCGAATGAGCGCACGTGGCCGGCGCCATCGCACACCGGCCCGCGGTGATCTGTCGCGTAATTCTGTGTAAAGAATATGTAGGCTTCTGTAACCCGCCGGACATTGCTTTTCCCTATCCTTTGCCGGATTGTCGAACCGCGCAATGCGAAGGGAACCTATGTTGAAACAGTATGGGGAAGCGCCGAGCGGACGCCTTTACAACCTGCGCGGCTGCCGCGTGTCGGAGCCGATCGTCCACCCGTGGGGCGGAGGATGCCGGATCGTCGAATGGATCGATGACGAAGGGCGCCTCGCGCGCCGCGTCGTCTCCGAGGACGTGACGGAAGCGGAAGTCGCCGCGGCGATTCGCCGGCCGACCGAAGGGCGGCGTCACCTGATGGGCGACGACGAGCAGATGCCGCGCGATACGTTGCCGCGGCGTTGAGCGGGCAGAGCACGGCGAAATGCCGACCAAGCGGCCGGGCCAGGGTGCCCGGCTTTGTCGTTTACGGGCCCGGAGCCGGCTCGTCGCTCGCTGAAATGCCGCTTGCGCGGTGCTGCTGGCGGCGGCCCCGGCGAGTGGCCGCCGGGCCGTGTCCGGCCTCAGCCGATCTGCTCGAGTTCTTCCTGCAACGCGAGCCAGTCCGCCTCGACGGTTTCGAGCCGTGCGTTGACTTCCCCGAGCTTGCGGATCGCTTCGGTCAGTTCGGTCTTGCGCGCGGCCTCGTAGCTCGCCGGATCGGCGACGAACGCGTCGAGGCGCGCCTTCTCCGCGTGCAGCGTTTCCATTTCCTTCTCGAGCTTCGTGATGCGGTTCTGCAGCGGCCTCTTCAGTTGCGACAGCCGCTGGCGCTCTTCGGCCGCCTGACGTTTCTGATCCTTGCGGTTGACGCCCGGATCCGCGCCCGCCGCCGCCGCGCTGTCGGCCTTGGCGGCCGCGCGCTGTTCGGCCGCGTGCTGCAGCAGCCAGTCGCGGTAGTCGTCGAGGTCGCCGTCGAACGGTTGCAACCGGTGTTTCGCGACGAGCATGAACTGGTCGGTCGTCGCGCGCAGCAGGTGGCGGTCGTGCGATACCAGGATCAGCGTGCCTTCGAACTGCGCGAGCGCCATCGTCAGCGCGTGACGCGTTTCGAGATCGAGGTGGTTCGTCGGTTCGTCGAGCAGCAGCAGGTTCGGCTTCTGCCAGATGATCAGCGCCAGCGCGAGCCGTGCCTTCTCGCCGCCGGAGAACGGGCCGACGGGGCTCGTCGCCATGTCGCCCGAGAAATTGAAGCCGCCGAGGAAGTCGCGCAGTTCCTGCTCGCGCGTGTCCGGCGCAAGCCGCGCCAGATGCGCGAGCGGCGAATCGTCCTCGCGCAGCGTTTCGAGCTGGTGCTGCGCGAAATAGCCGATCGTCAGCCCCTTGCCGTCGCGCACGTGGCCCGACAGCGGCGCGAGCGTGCCGGCCAGCGTCTTGATCAGCGTCGACTTGCCCTGGCCGTTCGCGCCGAGCAGCCCGATGCGCTGGCCGTTCTGGATCGACAGCGCCACGCGTTCGACGATCGGGATGTCCGCGCCGTCGTCGGCATGGTAGCCGCAGCGGACATCCTCCATCACCATCATCGGGTTCGGCGCGGCATCGGGCGTGCGGAATTCGAACGTGAACGGCGACGCGATGTGCGCGGGCGCGATCAGCTCCATTTTTTCGAGCGCCTTCATCCGGCTTTGCGCCTGCTTGGCCTTGGTCGCCTTGGCCTTGAAGCGGTCGACGAAGCTTTGCAGATGCTCGATCGTCTTTTGCTGCTTTTCGTATGCGCTTTGCTGCAGCGCCAGCTGCTGCGCGCGCAGCACTTCGAACTGCGAGTAATTGCCGCCGTAGCGCTTCACCTGACGATTTTCCAGGTGCAGCGTGACGTTGCAGATCGAATCGAGGAATTCGCGGTCGTGCGAAATCACGACGAGCGTGCCGGCGTAACGGTGCAGCCAGTCTTCGAGCCAGACGATTGCGTCGAGGTCGAGGTGGTTGGTCGGTTCGTCGAGCAGCAGCAGGTCGGAGCGGCACATCAGCGCCTGCGCGAGGTTCAGGCGCATGCGCCAGCCGCCGGAGAAGCTGGCCACGGATTCGCGCGTCTGCGCGAGGGTGAAGCCGAGGCCGAGCAGCAGCGCCTCGGCGCGCGCGGGCGCGGTATAACCGTCGGCGTCGGCGAAAGCCGCGTGCGCGTCGGCTTCGGCTGCGCCGTCATGCGCGGCCGATGCGGCGGCGATGCGCGCTTCGATCTCGCGCAGCGCGGTGTCGCCGTCGAGCGTGTAGTCGAGCGCGGAGCGGTCGACGGCGGGCGTTTCCTGCGACACATGGGCGATCCGCCACGACGGCGGCATCGAGAAATCGCCGGCGTCGGAATGCAGCTCGCCGCGCAGGACCGAGAACAGCGTCGATTTGCCGGCGCCGTTCGCACCGATCAGGCCGGCTTTCTCGCCGGGATTGAGGACGAACGAGGCCGACTCGAACAGCGGCTTGGTGCCGCGCGCAAGGCTGAACTGATTGAAACGGATCACGGCGTGAATGACTGGCCAAAACCGCTATTCTAGACTGCGCGCGACTCGCCCCGGGCATCGGCTACTCGGCGGATGCCGCAACGGCGCGATTTCGCCTAGACTCCACGTCGATCCGGTTTCGTAAAAGGAGTGCCCGATGTCCACCCTGTATTCGTTCAGCGCAGAGACGCTTGCCGGCCAGCCGGCCTCGCTCGATGCGTACCGCGGCAAGGTGCTGCTGATCGTCAACACCGCGAGCGAGTGCGGTTTCACGCCGCAGTACGCGGGGCTGCAGAAGCTGTACGACCAGTACGCAGCCCGCGGCTTCTTCGTGCTCGGCTTTCCGTGCAACCAGTTCGGCAAGCAGGAGCCGGGCGACGCCACGCAGATCGGCGCGTTCTGCGAGCGCAACTACGGCGTCACGTTTCCGATGTTCGCGAAGATCGACGTGAAGGGCGATCACGCGCATCCGCTGTACCGCTATCTGACCGGCGAAGCGCCGGGCATCCTGGGCCTGAAGGCGATCAAGTGGAATTTCACGAAATTCCTGGTCGACCGCGACGGGCGCATCGTCAAACGCTACGCGCCGTCGACGAAGCCCGAAGAAATCGCCGCGGATATCGACAAGCTGCTGTAACCGCATGAGGCGGCGGGCGGGCCGGCCGGGCTGCGCGTTGCCGCGGGGCGAGCAGGGCAGGGAACGCCGGGAGCGCGTCGCCGTACCGTCGTGCTTGTCGCCGGCGGCGGCGTTCGTGCACTCGCTACTCGCTACAGGATCGGCGCGAACAGGCGCGCGACGTGCATCGCGATGCGCCGCCACGCCGGCGATGTCCGATACTCGCTCGCATCGACCTCGTAGGCCTGCGCGAAGTCGGTATCGAGCATTGCCTCGACCTCGCCGGCGAAGGTGCGATCCACGGTCAGCACCATGATCTCGAAATTGAGCCGGAACGAGCGATTGTCGAGGTTCGCGCTGCCGATTGCGGCCGCCACGCGATCGATCAGCACCACTTTCTGGTGCAGGAAGCCCGGCCGGTAGCGGAACACCTTCACGCCGGCATCGACGAGATCGCGCGCGTAGAGCTTCGACGCCTCGAACACGACGTAGTGGTCGCGCCGGCTCGGGATCAGGATGCGTACGTCGACGCCGCGCATCACCGCGAGCTTCAGCGCGGCGATCACCGCTTCGTCGGGCACGAGGTACGGCGTCGTGATCCAGACCCGTTCGCGTGCCGCGTTGATCGCCTCGACGAAGAACAGCGATCCGGTTTCCTGCTTGTCGGCGGGCCCCATCGGCACCGCGAGGCAGTGCATCGCGTCGTCGGGCAGTGCCGCCGGCGGTGCGGCGAGCGGCGGCAGCGTCTGTGTCGCCCAGTGCCAGTCTTCGGCGAACACGTACTGAATGCTGGCGACGACCGGGCCGCGTATCTCGATGTGAGTGTCGCGCCATGGCGACAGGCGCCGGTTCGCGCCGAGATATTCGACGCCGACGTTGTGCCCGCCGACGAACGCGCGGTTGCCGTCGACGACGACGATCTTGCGATGGTTGCGGAAGTTGAGCTGGAAGCGGTTGACGAACTTGCGGTGGGTGGCGAACGGGTGGACCTCGACGCCGCCGCGGCGCAGTGTGTCGACGTAGCTGTGCGGCAGGTCGAAGCTGCCGATGCTGTCGTACAGCAGGTAGCAGCGCACGCCGGCCGCGGCGCGGGCGAGCAGCGCGTCGCGCAGCATCTGGCCGAGCGCGTCGTCGCGCACGATGAAGAACTGGACCACGACGTAGTCGCGCGCCTCGTCGATCGCCGACAGGATCGCGGAGAACGTGGCATCGCCGTTGACGAGTGTGCGCACCGTATTGCCGCCGACGAACGGCATGCCGCCGAGCCGCGTGAGCGCGAGCACGGCGGCCCGGCCGATCGCATCGGCGGCCGGCTCGTCGGCCGCGTCGGCCTCGAGCCACGGCGTGCGCGGTGTGTGCGTGCGCAACGCTTCCATCTCGTGGCGTCGTGCGTCGACGTAGCCGGAGAACTTGCTGCGGCCGAGGAACAGGTAGGGGATGAGTGTCAGGTACGGCATCGCCGCGAGCGACACGGCCCACGCGATCGCGCCTTGCGACGTGCGGGTGTTCATGATCGCGTGACATGCCGCGATGATCCCCAGCGCATGGATGGCCAGGATCAGGGTGCCGAGGTGTAGCCAGTCGAGGGTCATAAGCGCGTGACGGACTCCTGAAGTCGTGCGGCGCGGCGGCCGCTTACGCGCATCTTACCGAACCGTGCGATGCAGCGGTATGCCGTACCGCACGGTTCGGTCCCGGGGGGCCGTCAGGCCTTGCGCGGCAGGTCCGACGCCTGGATCAGGAATACGCTGTCGTCGCCGGCGCTGGTGGGCAGCCACGTGAGATCGAGGCCGCCGAACGCGGCTTCGACATTCTCGCGCTCGTTGCCGATCTCGACGACGAGCACGCCGTCGTCGTGCAGCCACTTGTGCGCTTCGGCGATGATCCGGCGCACGATGTCCATTCCGTCGTCGCCGCCGGCGAGCGCCATCTCCGGCTCGTGCCGGTACTCGGGCGGCAGTGCCGCCATCGACGTTGCGTTCACGTACGGCGGATTCGTCAGGATCACGTCGTAGCGCGTATCGGGTTCGGCGCGAAACGCGGGCAGCGGCGCGTACAGGTCGCCGCGATGCAGCGCGATGCGGTCGTCGAGGCCATAGTCGCGCACGTTGATTTCGGCGACTTCGAGGGCCTTGTCGGACAGGTCGACCGCGTCGATCTCGGCGTTCGGGAACGCGCTGGCCGCGAGGATCGCGAGGCAGCCCGAGCCGGTGCACAGCTCGAGCACCGCGCCGACCTGCTCGGGGTCGGCGACGTACGGCTGCAGCCCGTCGTCGAGCAGTTCGCCGATGAACGAGCGCGGCACGATCACGCGCTCGTCGACGTAGAAGCGATGGCCGTGCATCCACGCTTCATGCGTGAGATACGCGGCCGGCACGCGTTCCGTCGCGCGCCGCTCGATCACCGCGAGCACCGCGGCGATCTCGTCGGGCAGCAGGCGCGCATCGAGGAACGGTTCGAGCGTGTCGAGCGGCAGGTCGAGCGTATGCAGCACGAGGTAGGCGGCTTCGTCGTACGCGTTGTCCGAGCCATGGCCGAACGAGAGCTTCGCCTTCGAGAAGCGCGTGACTGCATAGCGCAGCAGGTCGCGAACGGTTGCAAAAGGTGTCGTCATGCGAGGCTCCATCAGGCGATCAGTTGTTCGAGCACGCGGCGGTACACGTTCTTCAGCGGGTCGACGAAGCGCAGGTCGATGTGCTCGTCGATCTTGTGGATGCTGCCGTTCGGCGGCCCGAACTCGATCACCTGCGGGCAGATGCGCGCGATGAAGCGTCCGTCGGACGTGCCGCCCGTCGTCGACAGTTCGGTCGTGATGCCGGTCTCGGCGCGAATCGCGTTCTCCAGCGCGTTCGACAGGTCGCCGCGCGGCGTGAGGAACGGCAGGCCGCTCACCGACCACTTCAGCGTGTATTCGAGGCCGTGCTTGTCCAGGATCGCGTGCACGCGTGCCTGCAGGCCCTCGACGGTGCTCGCCGTCGAAAAGCGGAAGTTGAACATCAGGTCCGCGTGGCCGGGGATCACGTTGGTCGCGCCGGTGCCGGCGTGCAGGTTCGACACCTGCCACGTGGTCGGCGGGAAGTATTCGTTGCCTTCGTCCCACTGTTCGGCGGCGAGCTCGGCGAGCGCCGGCGCGAGCAGGTGGATCGGGTTCTTCGCGAGATGCGGGTATGCGATGTGGCCTTGCACGCCCTTGACGATCAGTTCGCCCGACATCGAGCCGCGGCGGCCGTTCTTGACGACGTCGCCGAGTTCGGTGGTCGACGTCGGCTCGCCGACGATGCAGTAGTCGAGCCGTTCGCCGCGCGCTTCCAGCAGCTCGACGACCTTCACGGTGCCGTCGGTGGCCGGGCCTTCCTCGTCGCTCGTGATCAGGAAGGCGATCGCGCCGCGGTGGCCGGGGTGGGCCGCGACGAATTCCTCCGACGCGACGACGAATGCGGCGAGCGACGTCTTCATGTCGGCCGCGCCGCGGCCGTACAGCTTGCCGTCGCGATGGGCCGGGATGAACGGCGGCGAGGTCCACTGTTCGAGCGGGCCGGTCGGCACGACGTCGGTGTGGCCCGCGAACGCGAGCAGCTTGCCGTCGCGACCGTCGGCGCCGCGCTTGACGGCCCACAGGTTGGTCACGCCGTGCGACGCGATGGTCTCGCATTCGAAGCCGAGCGCGGCGAGGCGCTCGGTCATGATCTGCTGGCAATGCTGGTCGTCGGGCGTGACGGATGCGCGGGCGATCAGCTGTTCGGTAAGGGCTAGGGTGGCGGACATGGTTCGGACCACTTTGGATAAAAAATGCCGGCGCGGTGGCCGGCAGCGATGAGACGTCGGGCTGCGCCCGCGGGCGCAGCGCGCGGCCCTAGGCGGCGAACAGCGCTGCGTACTGATCGGCCACGAAGCCGAGCGATTTCACGCGGCCGTTGACGACGAGCACCGGGCGCTTGATGACCGACGGCTTGTGGATCATCAGCGCGACCGCGCCGGACTTCGTTTCCGCGGCGGCCTTCATGGCGTCGTCCAGGCCGCGCCACGTGGTGCCGCGCTTGTTCACGAGCGCGTCGAGCGACACGTCCTTCAGCCAGTCCTCGACGAGCGGTGCGCTGACGCCGAGCTTCTTGAAGTCGTGGAACTCGAATTCGACGCCGTGATCGTCGAGCCACACGCGGGCCTTCTTCACGGTGTCGCAGTTCGGAATGCCGTAGACGACCACGGTACGCGGCTTGGCCATCAGTCGCCTCGCAGCAGCTCGTTCAGGCCGACCTTCGCGCGGGTCTTCGCGTCGACCTTCTTCACGATCACCGCGCAGTACAGGCTGTGCGAGCCGTCCTTCGACGGCAGGTTGCCGGCGACGACGACCGAGCCGGCCGGGATGCGGCCGTAGCTGACTTCGCCCGTTTCGCGATCGTAGATCTTCGTGCTCTGGCCGAGGTACACGCCCATCGAGATCACCGAGTTTTCTTCGACGATCACGCCTTCGACGACTTCCGAGCGCGCGCCGATGAAGCAGTTGTCTTCGATGATGACGGGGTTCGCCTGCAGCGGCTCGAGCACGCCGCCGATGCCGACGCCGCCCGACAGGTGCACGTTCTTGCCGATCTGTGCGCACGAACCGACCGTTGCCCACGTATCGACCATCGTGCCTTCGTCGACGTATGCGCCGATGTTCGTGTACGACGGCATCAGCACGACGTTCTTCGCGATGAACGAGCCGCGGCGCGCGATGGCCGGCGGCACGACGCGGAAGCCGCCCGCGGCGAAGTCTTCGGCCGTGTAGTTCGCGAACTTCGACGGCACCTTGTCGTAGAACTGCGAGTAGCCGCCGGCGGGCATCGGTGCGTTGTCCTCCAGGCGGAACGACAGCAGCACGGCCTTCTTCAGCCACTGGTGCACGGTCCAGTTGCCGTCGATTTTCTCGGCGACGCGCAGCGCGCCCTTGTCGAGCTGCTCGATCGCGTGAGCGACGGCTTCGCGGACTTCGGCGGGCGCGGCCTTCGGCGACAGCTCGGCGCGGTTTTCCCAGGCGGTATCGATGATTTGCTGAAGTTGTTGCGACATGTTCGTTTTCGCAGGAGAGGAATGGAATTGATCGGTATGGACGTCTTACTGCGCGAGAGCCCGGCAGAAATCGACGATGCGTTGCGCGCCCTCGACGCATTCGGGGGTGCCCGCGACGAGCGCGATCCGGATGAAATCGCGGCCCGGATTCGTGCCGTGCGCATCGCGCGCCAGGTACGAGCCGGGCAGAACCGTCACATTATAGTCGGCGTACAGGCGGCGGGCGAACTCGGTGTCCGACAGGCCGGTGCGCGCGACGTTGGCCCACAGGTAGAACGCGGCGTCGGGCAGTTTCACGTCGATCACGTCGGCCAGCATCGGCGTGACGGTATTGAACTTCTGCACGTACAGTGCGCGGTTCTCGCGCACGTGCGCCTCGTCGTTCCACGCGGCGATGCTCGCATGCTGCCAGACCGGCGACAGCGCGGCGCCGTGGTACGTGCGGTACAGCAGGAATTTCTTCAGCAGCGCGGCGTCGCCGGCGACGAAGCCCGAGCGCATGCCCGGCACGTTCGAGCGCTTCGACAGGCTCGACAGCATCACGAGGCGTTCGAAGCCGCGGCCGAGGCGGTGCGCGGCCTCGAGGCCGCCGAGCGGCGGCGCCGCTTCGTCGAAATAGATTTCCGAGTAGCACTCGTCGGATGCGATCACGAAGCCGTGACGGTCGGACAGCGCGAACAGCTCGCGCCAGTCGTCGAGCGTGAGCACGGCGCCCGTCGGGTTGCCCGGCGAGCACACGTACAGCAGTTGCGTGCGCGCCCAGACTTCGTCGGGGACGGCCGCGTAGTCGCACGCGAAGTTGCGAGCCGGGTCGCTGTTCGCGAAATAGGGTTCGGCACCGGCCAGCAGCGCCGCGCCTTCGTAAATTTGATAGAAAGGATTCGGACAGAGTACGATCGCCTTCTTGCCGTCCTCGGTCGGGCGTGCGTCGATGACCGTCTGCGCGAGCGAGAACAGCGCCTCGCGCGACCCGGACACCGGCAGCACCTGCGTCGCCGGATCGATCGCCGGCAGCCCGTAGCGGTGTTCGAGCCAGTGCGCGATCGACGTGCGCAGCGCGTCCGAGCCGGCGGTGGCCGGGTACGACGCGAGGCCGTCGAGGGCCGCGACCACGGCGTCGCGGATCAGCGCCGGGGTCGGGTGCTTGGGCTCGCCGATGCCGAAGCTGATCGGTTTCAGGCTGGCGGACGGCGTACCGGCACCGGGCGTCACGTCCTTGAACAGGGCGCGCAGCTTTTCGAAGGGATAGGGCTGGAGCGAGTCGAGTCGAGGGTTCACGGGCGAAGCGGCCATCGCGGCCTGGTTGGGGCGAAAGGGGGCGGCTCAGGGGCCGCGCGGCTGCGAACGGGCGCCGGGCGCGCGGTTCGCAACGGACGATTATAGCGTGACGCAATGCGGTCACGGCCCGCCGGAACGGCGGCCGGGCCGGTCGAATAAAGGGTATCGAACCAAATGAACAACCCGGTACGCGGCAGCCTGCCGACGCTGGCCATCCTGATCGGCGCCTCGGTATGGGGTCTGATCTGGTATCCGCTGCGGATCCTCGCGTCGCTCGGCCTCACCGGCACGCTCGCGAGCGCGCTGACGAGCGCCGTCGCGTTCCTGTTCGTGGTCGTGGTGCGCCACGGCACGATTTCGACGCTGCGCTGGCACTGGGTGCTGCCGGGCATCGCGATCACGGCCGGCGTGACGAACCTCGGCTTCGTGTGGGGCACGATCCACGGCGAAGTGCTGCGCGTGATGCTGCTGTTCTACCTGACCCCGGCGTGGACCGCGATCTACGCGCATTTCCTGTTGCGCGAGCGGCTGACCTGGGCCGGCGCGGGGCTGGCGGCGCTGTCGATCGGCGGCGCGATGCTGATGCTGTGGTCGCCGAAGCTCGGCGTGCCGCTGCCGGCCAACCCGGCCGAGTGGGCGGGGCTCGCGGCCGGACTGAGTTTCGCGATGAGCAACGTGCTCGTGATCAAGGCGAGCCGCGAGCTGCCGGAGATGCGCGCGGAAATGCGCACGGCGACGCTGTTCGGCGGCGCGGCGGTGTTCGGCGCGATCGCGTCGCTGTTCGAGGGCTTGCCGGCCGCGCCGGCGGGCGGCCAGTTCGGCACCGCGGCGCTGATCATCGTCGCGATCGGCGTGACGATCGCGGTGAACAACCTGCTCGTGCAATACGGGCTCGCGCGCGTGCCGGCGAACCGCGCGTCGATCATCATGCTGTTCGAGATCGTGATCACCGCGCTGTCGGCGTGGGTGTTCGCGAACGAACTGCCGACCGCGCGCGAGTGGGCGGGCGGCGCGTGCATCGTGCTCGCGACGCTGCTGTCGAGCCGGGTCCATCGTGCCACGCCGGCACCGGGCAAACCCGGCGACGGGCGGGACGGCGCACGCGCGATGGTATGATGGAAGCCGTTTGCGGGGCCCAACGCTGGATGCGCGCGGCCCCGCTTTTGAATTCCGGGGCGCGTCGCGCACACGGGCCGTTCGGCCCCGCGCATCGCGGCCCCGTCCGTTTCACACCTTCTTCACATCCGATACCGCCGTGCGTCTGAGCTCGATCAAACTCGCTGGCTTCAAATCCTTTGTCGATCCCACGCATTTCCAGGTTCCGGGCCAGCTTGTCGGCGTGGTGGGCCCGAACGGGTGCGGCAAGTCCAACATCATCGATGCCGTGCGCTGGGTGCTCGGCGAGTCGCGCGCGTCCGAGCTGCGCGGCGAGTCGATGCAGGACGTGATCTTCAACGGCTCGACCGCCCGCAAGCCCGGCAGCCGGGCAAGCGTCGAACTGATCTTCGACAACTCCGACGGCCGCGCGGCCGGACAGTGGGGCCAGTACGGCGAGATCGCCGTGAAGCGCGTGCTGACGCGCGACGGCACGTCGAGCTACTACATCAACAACCTGCCGGCGCGCCGCCGCGACATCCAGGACATCTTCCTCGGCACCGGTCTCGGCCCGCGCGCATACGCGATCATCGGGCAGGGGATGATCGCGCGGATCATCGAGGCGAAGCCGGAAGAGCTGCGCGTGTTCCTCGAGGAAGCCGCGGGCGTGTCGAAGTACAAGGAGCGCCGCCGCGAGACCGAGAACCGTCTGCACGACACGCGCGAGAACCTGACGCGCGTCGAGGACATCGTCCGCGAGCTCGGCGCGAACCTCGAGAAGCTCGAGGGGCAGGCCGTCGTCGCGACCAGGTACAAGGAACTCGTCGCCGACGGCGAAGAGAAGCAGCGCCTGTTGTGGCTGCTGCGCAAGAACGAGGCCGCGGGCGAGCAGCAGAAGCAGCAGCGGGCGATCGAGCAGGCGCAGATCGACCTCGAGGCGCAGACGGCCAGGCTGCGCGAGGTCGAGTCGCAGCTCGAGACGCTGCGGGTCGCGCATTACTCGGCGAGCGACGCGATGCAGGGCGCGCAGGGCGCGCTCTACGAGGCGAACGCCGAAGTGAGCCGCCTCGAGGCCGAGATCAAGTTCATCGTCGAATCGCGCAACCGCGTGCAGGCGCAGATCGCCGCACTGAACGCGCAGCGCGAGCAATGGCGCGCGCAGGCCGGGAAGGCGCAGGACGAACTCGAGGAAGCCGAAGAGGCGCGCGCGATGGCCGACGAGAAGGCCGCGCTCGCCGAAGACAACGCGGCGGCGAAGCACGACGCGCTGCCGGCCCTCGAAGCGAAGTGGCGCGACGCGCAGGCACAGCTCAACGATGAGCGCGCGCGGATCGCGCAGACCGAACAGTCGCTGAAGCTCGAAGCCGCGCACCAGCGCAACGCCGACCAGCAGCTCCAGCAGCTTCAGCAGCGCCACGAGCGCCTGAAGTCCGAGGCGGGCGGGCTCGACGCGCCGGACGAAGCGCAGCTCGAAGAGTTGCGCATGCAGCTCGCCGAACAGGAAGAGATTCTCGCCGAAGCGCAGGCGCGGCTTGCCGACGCGCAGGAAACGGTGCCGCGCCTCGACGGCGAACGCCGCGCCGCGCAAGAGCGCGTGCAGGCCGAAAGCGCGCAGATCCACCAGCTCGAGGCGCGGCTCGCCGCGCTGAAGCAGCTGCAGGAGAACGTGCAGACCGAAGGCAAGATCCAGCCGTGGCTCGACAAGCACGAACTCGGCGCGCTGCCGCGCCTGTGGAAGAAGCTGCACGTCGAACCGGGCTGGGAAGCGGCGCTCGAGGCGGTATTGCGCGAGCGTCTCGCCGCGCTCGAAGTGTCGAATCTCGACTGGGTGAAGGCGTTCGCGACCGACGCGCCGCCCGCGAAGCTCGCGTTCTATGCGCCGCCCGCGGCCGGCGAACCGCCTGCCGCGGCAGCCGGGCTGCGCCCGGTGCTGTCGCTGCTGCGCATCGACGACGCGGGCATCCGCGCGGTGCTGAACGACTGGCTCGGCAACGTGTACGTCGCCGACGACGTCGCGCAGGCGCTCGCGGCGCGCGCGCAACTGCCGGCGGGCGGCGCATTCGTCGTCAAGGCCGGCCACATCGTCACGCGGGTCGGCGTGCAACTGTACGCAGCCGATTCGGAGCAGGCCGGGATGCTGGCCCGCCAGCAGGAAATCGAAAACCTGACGCGCCAGGTGCGCGCACAGGCGCTGCTCGCCGACGAGGCGCGCACGGCCGCCGTGCGGGCGGAAGCCGCGCACACGCAGGCCACGCAGGCGCTGGGCGACGTGCGCGCCCAGGCCGAACGCGCGACGCAGCGCGTGCACGCGCTGCAGATGGACGTGCTGAAGCTCGCGCAGGCACATGAACGCTACACGCAGCGCAGCACGCAGATCCGCGAGGAACTCGAGGAAATCGGCGCGCAGGTCGACGAGCAGCGTGCGCTGCGCGCGGAGTCGGAAGCGAACTTCGAGCGCTTCGACGGCGAGCTTGCCGAGTTGCAGGCGCGTTTCGAAGACAACCAGCTCGCGTTCGAAACACTCGACGAATCGCTGACGCAGGCACGCCAGGAAGCCCGCGACCTCGAGCGCGGCGCGAACGACGCGCGCTTCGCCGCGCGCAACGCCGTCACGCGGATCGACGAGCTCAAGCGCAGCATCCAGGTCGCGCACGAGCAGAGCGAACGCGTCGCCGCCTCGCTGGAAGACGCGCGTGCCGAACTGGAAACGATCAACGAGCAGACCGCGCACACGGGCCTGCAGGACGCGCTCGAAATTCGCGCGGTCAAGGAAGAAGCGCTGCAGGCCGCGCGGATCGAACTCGACGATCTGACCGCGAAGCTGCGCGCATCGGACGAGCAGCGTCTCGTGGCCGAACGTTCGCTGCAGCCGCTGCGCGATCGCATCACCGAGCTGCAACTGAAGGAGCAGGCCGCGCGCCTGTCCGTCGAGCAGTTCGCCGAGCAGCTCACGGCGGCCGAGGTCGACGAGGAAGCGCTGCGCGACAAGCTGACGCCGGATCTCAAGCCGTCGTACCTGCAGGGCGAAGTCACGCGCCTGAACAACGCGATCAACGCGCTCGGCCCGGTGAACATGGCCGCGCTCGACGAGCTGAAGGCCGCCAGCGAGCGCAAGGTGTTCCTCGACGCGCAGTCGGCCGACCTGACCGACGCGATCACGACGCTCGAGGACGCGATCCACAAGATCGACCAGGAAACCCGCACGTTGCTGCAGGGCACCTTCGACGAGGTCAACCGTCACTTCAGCGACCTGTTCCCGCGCCTGTTCGGCGGCGGCCAGGCGAAGCTGATCATGACGGGCGACGAAATCCTGGATGCCGGCGTGCAGGTGATGGCGCAGCCGCCGGGCAAGAAGAACGCGACCATCCACCTGCTGTCGGGCGGCGAGAAGGCGCTGACCGCCACCGCGCTGGTGTTCGCGATGTTCCAGTTGAACCCGGCGCCGTTCTGTCTGCTCGACGAGGTCGATGCGCCGCTCGACGACGCGAACACCGAGCGTTTCGCGAATCTCGTGCGCGCAATGTCCGACAAGACGCAGTTCCTTTTCATCTCGCACAACAAGATCGCGATGGAGATGGCGCAGCAGCTGATCGGCGTGACGATGCAGGAGCAGGGTGTGTCGCGGATCGTCGCGGTGGACATGGAAACCGCCGCGGGTTTTGCGCAGAATTGACGTTTGACGAAACCGGATCGCGTTCGCGCGGCGCATGGGCGCCCGTTCGCGGTTCCGACGAAAAAGAATTGCTGATGGAGCGTGCATGGACGAGTTGACACTCGGTTTGATCGGCGCGGGCGCCGTCGTGGTGGGCGGCGTCGTGGTCTACAACGCGTGGCAGGGCGCGAAGGTGCGGCGCAAGATGCCGCGCCCGATGCCGGAAGAAGCGGCCGAGGCGATGAATCGCCCCGAGCGCGACGATGAGCGGCCGTTCATCGAGCCGGTGCGCCAGCCCACGCGGCGTGAACCGGCCGCACCGGCGCCGGCGGCGGCCGCGAGTGCGTCGACCGACGCCGCGCGCGTCGAGCCGACGTTCGGCGGCGTAGCGCCGGCGGACACGCCGGCCGACCTGCAGGCCGAGGCGACCGGCACCGACCCGTCGCCGGAGTCGACCGAATCGGCTGCATCGACCGAACCGACCGTTCACGCAGAACCGGCAGCCGCCGCGTCCGAAGCACCGGCGCCCGCGGCATCGAACGAGCCGGCCGAACCCGTGCTGCCGGCTGCGACGACGATCTCGTCGGCGCCTCCCGCGATCGTCGACCGCCGGATCGACTGCATCGTGCCGATCCGCCTTGGCGGATCGCTGCCGGGCGACAAGATCCTGCCGGCCGCCCAGCGGCTGCGCCGGGCGGGCAGCAAGCCCGTGCATATCGAAGGCAAGCCGGAAGGCGGCCAGTGGGAGCTGCTGCAGAACGGCGTGCGCTATGAAGAGCTGCGCGCGGCCGCACAGCTCGCGAATCGCAGCGGCGCGCTCAACGAGCTTGAATTCTCCGAATTCGTGACGGGTGTCCAGCAGTTCGCCGATGCAATCGACGGCGCGCCGGAATTCCCGGACATGATGGAGACGGTCGCGATGGCGCGCGAGCTCGACGGCTTTGCCGCGCAGTGCGATGCGCAGCTGTCGATCAACGTGATGTCGGACGGCGCGCCGTGGTCGGCGAACTACGTGCAGGCTGTTGCCTCGCAGGACGGGCTGCTGCTGTCGCGCGACGGCACGCGCTTCGTGAAACTCGACGCGAAGCAGAACCCCGTGTTCATGCTGCAGTTCGGCGACACGAACTTCCTGCGCGACGACCTCACGTACAAGGGCGGCAACATGATCACGCTGGTGCTCGACGTGCCGGTCGCGGAAGAGGACATCCTGCCGTTCCGGCTGATGTGCGATTACGCGAAGTCGCTGTCCGAGCGGATCGGCGCGCGCGTCGTCGACGATTCGCGCCGGCCGCTGCCGGAATCGACGCTGGTCGCGATCGATCAGCAGTTGATGAAGCTGTACGCGAAGCTCGAGGAAGCCGGCATCCCGGCCGGTTCGCCGGTCACGCGCCGCCTCTTCAGCCAGTAACGCGTGTTGCGGGCGGCGGCATCCGGTGCCGCCGCCCGTCGCTGCAGTGCCGCACACACGCCGCCCGCGTGCGCTGCGAGGGGCCGTGTGGCACGCATTGCGTGTCGCCGTCGCGGCGTCAAACTGAGATAATCGAACATCCGATTTTTCAGAACGAATCTGCCGCCAGCATGGCCCGAACCCAAGCCGAACCGCCAGCCAGCCAGCCCGACGCGCGTGCCGCGTGGCTGCGCGACCAACTCGAGCGGGCGAACCACGCCTACTACGTGCTCGACCAGCCGGATCTGCCCGACGCCGAATACGACCGGCTGTTTGGCGAGCTGCAGCAACTCGAAACCGATCATCCCGAACTCGTGACGCCCGATTCGCCGACGCAACGCGTCGGCGGCGAAGTGGCAAACGGCTTCACGCCGGTCGTCCATGACGCGCCGATGCTGTCGTTGAACAACGGTTTCGCCGACGAGGACATCGTCGCGTTCGACAAGCGCGTCGCCGATGCGCTCGACAAGACGACCGACCTCGCCGGTTCGGTGACCGACCCCGTCGAATACGCGTGCGAGTTGAAGTTCGACGGGCTCGCGATCTCGTTGCGCTATGAGCGCGGCGTATTCGTGCAGGCGTCGACGCGCGGCGACGGCACGACGGGCGAGGACGTGACGGAGAACGTCCGCACGATCCGCTCGATTCCGCTGAAGCTGAAAGGCGCCCACGTGCCGGCCGTGCTCGACGTACGCGGCGAGGTACTGATGTTCAAGCGCGATTTCGCACGCCTGAACGAACGTCAGCGCGCGGCCGAGCAGCGCGAATTCGCGAACCCGCGCAATGCGGCGGCGGGCAGCCTGCGCCAGCTCGACCCGAAGATCACCGCGCAGCGTCCGCTGTCGTTCTTCTCATACGGGATCGGTGTGCTCGACGGCATGCCGATGCCGGATACGCACAGCGCGCTGCTCGACTGGTACGAGTCGCTCGGGTTGCCGGTGAACCGTGAGCGCGCGGTCGTGTACGGCGCCGACGGGCTGCTTGGCTTCTTCCGCAAGATCGGCGAGAAGCGCGAGTCGCTGCCGTACGACATCGACGGCGTCGTCTACAAGGTGAACCGGCGCGACGAACAGGACCGTCTCGGCTTCGTGTCGCGTGCGCCACGCTTTGCGCTCGCGCACAAGTTTCCCGCACAGGAAGCGCTGACGAAGCTCGTCGCGATCGACGTGCAGGTCGGCCGTACCGGCGCGATCACGCCCGTTGCACGGCTCGAACCCGTGTTCGTCGGTGGCGCGACGGTGACCAACGCGACGCTGCACAACGAGGATGAAGTACGCCGCAAGGACATCCGGATCGGCGATACCGTGATCGTTCGACGAGCGGGCGACGTGATTCCGGAGGTCGTCGGCGCGCTGCTCGATCGCCGGCCGGCCGATGCGGCCGAATTCGTGATGCCGACCGAATGCCCGGTGTGCGGCTCGAAGATCGAGCGGCTGCCCGACGAGGCGATCGCGCGCTGCACGGGCGGCCTGTTCTGCCCGGCGCAGCGCAAGCAGGCGCTGTGGCATTTCGCGCAGCGCCGCGCGCTCGACATCGACGGGCTCGGCGAGAAGATCATCGATCAGCTGGTCGAACTGAATCTCGTGCGCACGCCGGCCGACCTGTTCAATCTGGGTTTCGCGACGCTCGCGGAACTCGACCGGTTTGCCGACAAGTCCGCGCAGAACCTGCTCGACTCGCTCGAGAAGGCGAAGCACACGACGCTCGCGCGCTTCATTTACGGGCTTGGCATCCGGCATGTCGGCGAGTCGACCGCGAAGGATCTCGCGAAGCATTTCGGTTCGCTGACACCGATCATGGACGCGTCGATCGACGAACTGCTCGAAGTCAACGACGTCGGGCCGATCGTCGCCGAGTCGCTTCACCAGTTCTTCGCGGAAGAGCACAACCGGACCGTGATCGAGCAACTGCGCGCGCCCGGCAGGGTCACGTGGCCGGAGGGCCCGCCTGCGCCGAAGGCGCCGCAGGGTGTGCTGGCCGGCAAGACGGTCGTGCTGACGGGCACGCTGCCTACGCTCACGCGCGACGCCGCGAAAGAGATGCTCGAAGCGGCGGGCGCGAAAGTCGCGGGCTCGGTATCGAAGAAGACGGATTACGTGGTTGCGGGTGCCGAGGCGGGCAGCAAGCTCGTGAAGGCCGAGGAACTCGGCATTCCCGTACTGGACGAAGACGGACTGCACCAACTCCTGGAGGGCAACACGCCATGATTCGCGAGATCCTGAAGATGGGCGACCCGCGCCTGCTCGAAGTCGCCAAACCGGTCGAGCGGTTCGATACACCCGAGTTGCACGAGATCGTCGCGGACATGTTCGAGACGATGCATCACGCGAACGGTGCGGGGCTTGCCGCGCCGCAGCTCGGCATCGGGCTGCAGATCATCATCTTCGGCTTCGGCAGCAACAACCGTTATCCGGACGCACCGCCCGTACCCGAGACCGTGCTGATCAACCCGAAGATCGAATACATGCCGCCGGACATGGAAGAGGGCTGGGAGGGCTGCCTGTCGGTGCCGGGCATGCGCGGCGTCGTCAGCCGCTACGCGAAGGTGCGCTATAGCGGTTACGACCAGTTCGGCGCGAAGATCGACCGCGTCGCCGAAGGCTTCCACGCGCGCGTGGTCCAGCATGAATACGACCACCTGATCGGCAAGCTCTATCCGATGCGGATCACCGACTTCACGCGCTTCGGTTTCACCGAGGTGCTGTTCCCGGGGCTCGATCCGGCCGACGACGACTGACCGGCACGCGGACGCCTGCGCGGCATGAGGTGCAGGCGCTGCACCGGAAAAGAAAAAGCCCGCGCAAGCGGGCTTTTTCTTTGCGTGGTACGCGTAGCGTGCTCGCCGTCAGAACGTCAGAACGACTCGTCGGCCGACAGATAGCGCCATTGCCCTTGCGGCAGCGCGCCCAGCATCACGCGGCCCATGCGCACGCGCTTCAGGCCGATCACTTCGAGGCCGACCAGCTCGCACATGCGGCGGATCTGACGCTTCTTGCCTTCGCGCAGCACGAAACGCAACTGCTCGCCGTTCTGCCAGCTCACCATCGCCGGCTTCAGCGCGACGCCGTCGAGTTCGAGACCGTGGCGCAGCTTCGCGAGCGATTCAGCCGGGAAATGCTGATCGATGTCGATGAGCCGCTCGCCGAAGCGCACGCGCACCAGATATTCCTTGTCGATGTCCGACTGCTCGCCGATCAGTTGCTTCGCGATCCGGCCGTTCTGCGTCAGCACGAGCATGCCGGTCGAATCGATGTCGAGGCGACCGGCCGGCGCGAGCGCGTGCAGGTGCTGCGGCGAGAATCGAACCTGCGAACGGTCGCCGCTCCACTGGTTCGCGCGCGTGATCAGCACGGATGCGGGCTCATAGCCGTCTTCCGCCTGACCGGACACGTAGCCGACCGGCTTGTGCAGCAGGATCGTCACTTGCGCGGCCTGCGCGGCGCTGGCGCGCTCGTCGATCTCGATCTTCTGGTCGGGGCGGACCTTGGTGCCGAGCGTGTCGATGCGTTCACCGTCGACGAGCACCCAGCCTTTCTCGATCCATTCGTCGGCTTCGCGGCGCGAGCACAGGCCGAGCTCGGACATGCGCTTCGACAGGCGCATCAGGCCCGTTTCGTCGCCGTGATCGATGTCGGCCTCGCGGCGCTTGACGGGTTGCGCGGTTTTCAGCGGCGCGCCGCTCGAGCGGCGCGCGGTGCTGCTGCGTTCGCCGTCGCGTGCGGGACGGGCCGGACGGTCGGACGACGTGCGGCGCTCGCCGAAGCTGCGCTTCGCGCCTTCACCGGCCGCCTTGTCGCGATAGGGCGCGCGTGCGGCGCCTTCGGCGCCGGCGCGGCGCGGTCGCGCATCGTCATCGCTGCGGCGGGCCGGACGATCGGACGACGTGCGGCGTTCGCCGAAGCTGCGCTTCGTGCCTTCACCGGCTGCCTTGTCGCGATAGGGTGCGCGTGTGCTGCCTTCGGCACCGGCGCGGCGCGGCCGCGCATCGTCGTCGCTGCGGCGGGCCGGACGATCGGACGACGCGCCGCGCTCGCCGAAGCTGCGTTTTTCGCCGTAGCCGGTTGCCTTGTCGCGATAGGGCGCGCGTGCGCCGCCTTCGGCATCCGAGCGGCGCGGCCGCGCATCGTCGCTGCGACGTGCGGGGCGATCGGACGACGCGCCGCGCTCGCCGAAGCTGCGCTTCTCGCCGTAGCCGGTTGCCTTGTCGCGGTAGGGCGCGCGTGCGCCGCCTTCGGCACCTGAGCGGCGCGGCCGCGCATCGTCGTCGCTGCGACGTGCGGGGCGATCGGACGATGCGCCGCGTTCGCCGAAGCTGCGCTTCGCGCCTTCACCGGCTGCCTTGTCTCGATAGGGTGCGCGTGCACCGCCTTCGGCGCTGCGATACGGACGGGCATCGCCGCGCTCGCCGCGGCCGCCCGGCTTCGCATCGCTGCGATAGCCGCGTTCCGCACCGCCGTCACGCGGGGCCCGCTTCGCCGGAGCACGTTCCGCATCCGGACGTTCCGTGGCACGCGGCTTGAATGCACGTTCGCCGGCGGCTGCCGGCGCGGACGCCTTCTTCGGGCGCGCCGGCTTGTCGGCCGCGGACGGTGCGGCGGGGCGCACGGCCTTGCGGGCGACGAGGCTGCCGGAGCGGACGGGGGCGCGGGTCGGCGACGCCGGCTTCGGATTCTTGACGGTTAATTTGGTGCGCATAAACGCTGGGATTCATTCAGACTGCGATCGCGCGCAGCAATTCGGTTTCGAGCTGGATCTGCAGGCGGTTGTCGGACAGGCCGGCACCGTCGAGCAGGAAGATGTCCTCGACGCGTTCGCCGAGCGTATTGATCCGCGCCGCGTGGACGCCGACCTGATGCTCGGCCAGGACGCGCGCGATCGAATAAAGGAGGCCCGGCCGGTCGTTCGCGGACACGGACAGGATGTAGTACTGGCCGCGCTCGTCGGCCCGGAGGTCGACGCGCGGCGTGATCGGAAACGTCCGGGACAGCCGCGACAGGCGGCCCTTGGACGGCTCCGGCAGCGCTGCGGTTTCGGCGAGCCGCGTCGCGAGTTGCTGTTCGACGAGGTTCGCGATGTCGCGGTAGCGCACGTCACGTTCGGTCTGCGTGACGATGAAGTTGTCGAGCGCATAGCCGTGCCGTGTCGTGCTCACGCGTGCATCGAGCACCGACAGCCCGTTGCGGTCGAAATACGCGCAGATGCCCGCGAACAGGTCGGGGCGGTCCTTCACGTACACGAGCACTTGCAGCGCGTCGCCGATCGGCGACGGCCGCGCGCGGACGATCGCGGTTTCGGCATTCACGTGCCGGTACAGCACGCGCGTCTGCCATGCGATGTCGGCCGCGTCGTGGCGCAGGAAGAAGCCGATGTCGAGCTGATCCCACAGCGCGCGGTGCGCGTCGTCGGGCACGGTCTCGAGGCGCAGCAGCGCGAGTGCTTCCTCCTGCCGCGACTTCAGCTCCGAATGCGCGTCGGGGTTCGCGCCGCCGAGCACCGCGAGCGTGATCCGGTACAGATCCTCGAGCAGCTTGCCCTTCCACGCGTTCCATACCTTCGGGCTCGTGCCGCGGATGTCGGCGACGGTCAGCAGGTACAGCGCGGTGAGCCGGCGCTCGGTGCCGACGAGTTCGGCGAAGCGCTTGATCACTTCCGGATCGCTCGTGTCCTGCTTCTGCGCGACCTGGCTCATCGTCAGGTGATGCTGGACGAGCCACACGATCAGTGCCGCATCGTCGCCGGTGATCCCGTGCTCGCGGCAGAAGCGCCGCGCGTCGGCCATCCCGAGCGTCGAGTGGTCGCCGCCGCGGCCCTTCGCGATGTCGTGGAACAGCGCGGCCACATACAGCACCCACGGGCGCTCGAAATTGCCGATCAGCTGACTGCAGAACGGGTACTCGTGCGCGTGCTCCGCCACCGCGAAGCGGCGGATGTTGCGCAGCACCATCAGGATGTGCTGGTCGACCGTGTACACGTGATACAGGTCGTGCTGCATCTGGCCGACGATGCGGCGGAAATTCAGCAGGTAGCGGCCCAGCACGCTCGTCTGGTTCATCAGGCGGAACGCGTGAGTGATGCCTTCGGGCTGCTGCAGGATCTGCATGAACATGCGGCGGTTCTGCGGTTCGCGCCGCCACGCGTTGTTCATGATTTCGCGCGAGTTGTACAGCGCGCGCAGCGTGCGGGCGGACAGGCCCTTCACGCCGCGGGTCGTCTCGTACAGCAGGAACGCTTCGAGGATTGCGTCGGGATGGCGCTCGAACACGCTGTCGTCGACGATCTCGAGCATGCCCTGCTTCTCGACGAAGCGGTCGGGCGACAGCACGCGCGTGATGCCGCTCGTCGCGGGGAACAGCTGCGCCTCGATGTTCTGGATCAGGATCGTCGCGAGCTGCGTGACGGCCTTCGCTGCCCAGTAGTAGCGGCGCATCAACTGCTCGCTCGTGCGCTTGGCCGGCGTCGGCCGGTAGCCGAAGCTCTCGGCCGCCTGCGTCTGCAGGTCGAACACGAGCATGTCCTGGCGCCGGCCGGCGATCACATGCAGCCGCGCGCGCAGCGTCTTCAGGAATCCTTCGTTGCGGCGCAGCTCGCGCGCTTCGCGCTCGGTGATGAGGCCGCGCGTGTCGAGTTCGCGCCAGCTGCTGCCGAAGCCGGCCGCGCGCGCGATCCACAGGATCGTCTGCAGGTCGCGCAGCCCGCCGGGGCTTTCCTTCACATTCGGCTCGAGGCTGTACGGCGTGTCCTGGAACTTCGCGTGGCGCTGGCGCATCTCGAGCACCTTCGCGGTGAAGAACGCGCGCGCGTCGAGCGCTTCGTGATAACGCACGGTGAAGCGCTCGAACAGCGCGGTGCTGCCGACGATGCGGCGCGCCTCCAGCAGCGAAGTCTGCACGGTGACGTCCTGCGATGCCTCCTCGATGCACTGGGCAACGGTACGCACGCTGCTGCCGATCTCGAGACCGAGATCCCATGCCATGCCGATGAAGCGCTCGATCCGCGTGTCGAGCGCGGGGTCGTGCGCATCGGGCAGCAGCACGAGGATGTCGACGTCGGAGTACGGTGCCAGCTCGGCGCGCCCGTAGCCGCCGACGGCGACGAGCGCGAGCGTCGCGGGCAGCCCGCAGTCGTCCCACACGCGCCTGAGCGCATCGTCGGTGAGTTTCGACAGCGCGTGCATCAGCGACGCGACGTTGGTCGCGCTGCGAAAGCGCTCGAGCATGTCGGTCTTGGCGGCCTTGAATTCGGCGCGCCGCGACAGCGCTTCGGGCGAGGGGGCGGCGTGAGCGCTCATGGGCGGCCGTTCAGGTGCGGGCAGGGCGGGCTGGCGCGACCGCGCTCAGACCGCGGCGGCCGGTTGCGCGAACACCGGCCGCGCGGGCGTGCCGGCCGACACGGTCAGCACGTCGTAACCCGTCTCGGTGACGAGTACCGTGTGTTCCCACTGCGCGGACAGGCTGCGGTCGCGCGTCTTGACCGTCCACTGGTCGGGCATCGTGCGGATGTCGCGCTTGCCCGCGTTGATCATCGGCTCGATCGTGAAGATCATCCCGGCCTTCAGCTCGATGCCGGTGCCCGGCCGGCCGTAGTGGACGACCTGCGGATCTTCGTGGAACACCGTGCCGATGCCGTGGCCGCAGTATTCGCGCACGACGCTGTAGCCCTGCGCTTCCGCGTGCTTCTGGATCGCATAGCCGATGTCGCCGAGGTGTGCGCCCGGCTTGACCTGGTCGATGCCGAGCCACATGCACTCGTAGGTGGTCTGCACGAGGCGCTTCGCGAGGATCGAGCCTTCGCCGACGATGAACATCCGGCTGGTGTCGCCGAAGTAGCCGTTCTTGATCACGGTGATGTCGATGTTCAGCGCATCGCCGTTCTTGATCACCTTCTCGCCCGGGATGCCGTGGCAGATCACGTCGTTGACCGAAATGCAGGTTGCCTTCGGGTACGGCGGATAGCCGGGCGGCTGATAGTTCAGCGGCGCGGGGATCGTGCCCTGCTCGTTGAGCATGAATTCGTGACAGAGCCGGTCGAGCTCGGCGGTCGTGACGCCCGCAACGACGTGCGGGGTGATGAAGTCGAGCACTTCGCTCGCGAGACGGCAGGCGACGCGCATCTCGGCGATGTCGTGTTCGTTTTTGAGCGTAATAGCCATCGAGGTATGCCTGGAATGCGGTGAATTGACGGATTATCGCACCTTATGGCGGGCCTCGCAGCCCCTGCCGGCGGTGCGGATGCGGGTTTTCGCGGATTGTCCGGCCCGCTGCCGCGCGGCAAGCAAAAGTAGCGGGCGACTTGAGAGCCGACAAATCGGCGTGCTATACTCTTTGGCTAAGTCGACATCCAAATGCCGAACCTGCCTCGGGCCTGCCCCCGGCGGGGCGGCAGTGGCGATGAAAGGCTTGCGGCACGGGCATTTTCGTACGTGCCGAATCGCAAGCCGGCGCAACCAGGGTGCCGGCCGCGCGGAACGAAGGTCCTTCGGGGCGCGTTCGCGCGGCGGTACGGCAGCCGGCTTAAGACCCAACCCTCGTGGAGAATTTACATGGCAGTTACGATGCGCCAAATGCTGGAAGCGGGTGTCCACTTCGGTCACCAGACGCGCTTCTGGAACCCGAAGATGGCTCCGTTCATTTTCGGTCACCGCAACAAGATTCACATCATCAACCTCGAAAAGACGCTGCCGATGTTCACGGACGCACAGAAGTACGTGCGCCAGCTGGCAGCTAACCGCGGCACGATCCTGTTCGTCGGTACGAAGCGCCAGTCGCGCGACACGATCGCTCAGGAAGCGCAGCGCGCGGGCATGCCGTACGTCAACGCACGCTGGCTCGGCGGCATGATGACCAACTTCAAGACGCTGAAGGTTTCGATCAAGCGCCTGAAGGACATGGAAGCAGCTGTCGAATCGGGCGAAACCGAGAAGATGAGCAAGAAGGAAGCGCTGCTGTTCGAACGCGAAATCGCCAAGCTGCAGAAGTCGATCGGCGGCGTGAAGGACATGGGCGGCATTCCGGACGCGATCTTCGTCGTCGACGTCGGCTACCACAAGATTGCCGTCACGGAAGCGAACAAGCTGGGCGTGCCGGTCATTGCCGTGGTCGATACGAACCACTCGCCGGAAGGTGTGGATTACGTGATCCCGGGTAACGACGACTCGAGCAAGGCAGTCGCGCTGTACGCCGAAGGCGTGGCCGACGCGATCCTCGAAGGCCGTGCGAACGCGGTCAACGAAGTGGTCCAGGCCGCACGCGGCGACGACGAATACGTCGAGGAAAACGCGTAACTGGCCCCGAGCCGGCGCAAAAAGGGGGCTCTCAACAGGCCCCCTTTTTTTAAGCTTGTGCGCCGGACCTGATCGCGTCGAATCGGCGCGGGTCCGGAAACGATTTTCGGCCGTTCGCGTCCAAGCGGGCGGCGTTGTGAATACAGACTCAAGGAGCGAATGATGGCGGCAATTACCGCAAGCATGGTGGCAGAACTGCGCGCAAAGACCGATGCACCGATGATGGAGTGCAAGAAGGCGCTGACGGAAGCCGACGGCGATCTGGCCAAGGCCGAAGAGCTGCTGCGCGTCAAGCTCGGCAACAAGGCGAGCAAGGCGGCATCGCGCGTGACGGCCGAAGGCGTCGTCGCATCGTTCGTCGGCGGCAACGCGGGCTCGCTGGTCGAGCTGAACTGCGAAACCGATTTCGTCGCGAAGAACGACGACTTCCTCGCATTCTCGAAGACGGTTGCAGAACTCGTCGCGACGCAAAACCCGGCCGACGTGGCTGCGCTGTCGGCGCTGCCGCTGGAAGGCTCGACGGTCGACGCAGTGCGCCTGGCCCTGGTCGGCAAGATCGGCGAAAACGTCTCGATCCGCCGTTTCGTGCGTTTCGAAACCGCGAACAAGATCGCGACGTACCTGCACGGCGCGCGTATCGGCGTGATCGTCGAGTACACGGGCGCGGAAGAGCAGGTCGGCAAGGACGTCGCGATGCACATCGCCGCGATGAAGCCGGTCGCGCTGTCGTCGGCCGACGTGCCGGCGGAACTGATCGACACGGAACGCCGCGTCGCCGAACAGAAGGCCGCCGAATCGGGCAAGCCGGCTGAAATCGTCGCGAAGATGGTCGACGGCAGCATCCAGAAGTACCTGAAGGAAGTGTCGCTGCTGAACCAGACGTTCGTTAAGAACGACAAGCAGACGATCGAGCAGATGCTGAAGGCAGCGAATGCGGCAGTGCAGAAGTTCGCGCTGTTCGTGGTCGGCGAAGGCATCGAGAAGCGCCAGGACGACTTCGCCGCCGAAGTGGCCGCGCAAGTCGCAGCAGCAAAGCAGCAGTAAGCAGTCAGGCAGTATCCGCGGCGGGCGTCCGCTCCGCCGCGGCCGGCGCCGCCGCCGGCCGGCCGGGAACCCCGGTTCGGCCGTCGGCGCTTGCCCGAATCAGTATTTCGCCCCTACAGTTCGTGGTTGTCATCCTCTCGTCGCTCGGAAGCCCCTATGTCCAATGCCTATAAACGCGTCCTCCTCAAACTCTCCGGCGAAGCGCTGATGGGCGACGATGCCTTCGGCATCAATCGCGCGACGATCGAGCGGATGGTGGCGGATATCGCCGAAGTCGTGGGTCTCGGCACGCAGCTCGCCGTTGTGATCGGCGGCGGTAATATTTTCCGCGGTGTCGCGGGCGGTGCGGCGGGCATGGACCGCGCAACGGCCGACTACATGGGGATGCTGGCGACGATGATGAACGCGCTGGCGCTGCAGGACGCGATGCGCCACGCCGGTATCGTCGCGCGCGTGCAGTCCGCGCTGCGCATGGACCAGGTCGTCGAGCCGTATATCCGGCCCCGCGCGATCCGCCAGCTCGAGGAAGGCAAGGTCGTGATCTTCGCGGCCGGCACGGGCAACCCGTTCTTCACGACGGACACGGCCGCCGCGCTGCGCGGTTCGGAAGTGGGCGCCGAGGTCGTGCTGAAGGCGACCAAGGTCGATGGCGTATATTCTGCCGATCCGAAGAAGGATCCGTCGGCCACGCGCTACACGACGATCAGCTTCGACGAGGCGATCAGCCGCAATCTGCAGGTGATGGACGCGACGGCCTTCGCGCTGTGCCGCGACCAGAAGCTGCCGATTCGCGTGTTTTCGATCAACAAGCCGGGCGCGCTCAAGCGCATCGTGCTGGGCGAGGACGAAGGTACGCTCGTCCACGTGTAAACTCCCGCGGATGCGGGCAAGCGGCGTGGGTCGTCGGCCGTGGTGCGAAGCGCGCCGGGCGGGGCCCGCGTTCTTTGAAGGTTTGAAGGTTCGGAGGTTGAAATGAGTGTCGCTGATGTCAAGAAGGGCGTAGAGCAGAAGATGCAGCGCTCGATCGAAGCGTTCAAGAACGATCTGGCGAAGATCCGCACGGGCCGTGCGCACACCGGTCTGCTCGATCACGTGCAGGTCGACTACTACGGGTCGATGGTGCCGATCTCGCAGGTCGCGAACCTGACGCTCGTCGATGCGCGTACCATCGGCGTGCAGCCGTGGGAAAAGAACATGGTCGCGAAGGTCGAGAAGGCGATCCGCGAAGCCGATCTCGGCCTGAACCCGGCCACGTCCGGCGACCTGATCCGCGTGCCGATGCCCGCGCTGACGGAAGAGCGCCGCCGCGAGCTGACCAAGGTGGTCAAGGGCGAAGGCGAAACGGCCAAGGTCGCGATCCGCAACCTGCGCCGCGACGCGAACGAAGCGCTCAAGAAGCTCGTGAAGGACAAGGAAATCTCGGAAGACGACGAGCGCCGTGCGAGCGACGACGTGCAGAAGCTGACGGACAAGCACGTCACCGAAGTCGACAAGCTCGTGCAGAGCAAGGAAGCCGAGATCATGACGGTCTGACGACCGTCCTCGCGCGCCGCCTTCTTCCCGCATTACTGTCTCAACGGCCATGACTTATACCAGCTCTACCGTTCGCGTGCCTGACGTCGGCGCCGTGCCGCGTCACATCGCGATCATCATGGACGGCAACGGCCGTTGGGCGACCGAACGCCGCTTGCCGCGCGTCGCGGGGCACACCCGCGGCGTGGATGCCGTGCGGGCGGTGGTCGAAGGCTGCGCGCGCGCCGGCGTCGAATACCTGACGCTGTTCGCGTTCAGTTCGGAAAACTGGCGGCGTCCGAACGAAGAAGTGTCGTTCCTGATGCGGCTGTTCATCACCGCGCTGGAGCGCGAAGTCGGCAAGCTGCACGCAAACGGGATCCGTCTGCGCGTCGTGGGCGACCTCGACCGCTTCGAGCCGCGCATCCGCGAACTGATCCGCCGCGCCGAAACCAAGACGGCGCGCAACACCCGCCTGACCCTGACGATCGCCGCGAACTACGGCGGCCGCTGGGATATCCTGCAGGCGACGAAGAAACTCATCGAGCAGTCCGTGCGCGAGGGGCGCGAGGTCGACGTGACCGAAGACGCGTTCGCGCCGCATCTGGCGATGGCCTACGCGCCGGAGCCCGATCTCTTCATCCGTACCGGCGGCGAACAGCGTGTCAGCAATTTCCTGCTGTGGCAGCTCGCGTACGCAGAATTCTATTTCACCGACAAATACTGGCCGGACTTCGACGGCGCGGCGCTGGCCGACGCGATCGCGTCGTATACCGAGCGCGAGCGCCGTTTCGGGCGTACCAGCGCGCAACTCGAACCGCAATCGCAGAACGCCGACTCCCTTTCATGCTGAAAACCCGTGTGATCACGGCGATCGTCATGCTGGCAGTGCTGCTGCCGGTGACGCTGTTCGCGCCGCTCACGGCGTTCGGCGCGCTGATCGGCGTCGTGCTCGTGTTCGCCGCGTGGGAATGGGCGCGCCTGCTGAAGCTGGGCGGCGCCGGTTCCGTCGTCTATGCAGTCGTCGCGGCGCTGGTACTCGCGGCGACCGTGCCGCTCGGCGTCGACGCGGCTTCATCCCGCCCCCTTTTCATGGCGGCCGGCGTGTTCTGGCTGCTGGTCGGTCCGTTTGCGCTGCGGCGCAAGCCGACGCTCGCGGCCGGCATATGGCGGCCGTTCCTGCTCGCAGCCGGGTTGCTGGTCTTCGCGGCCTGCTGGCACGCGCTCGTTGCGGCGCGTGCGCAGGGCGTTCCGTTCGTGTTGTCGCTGCTTCTGGTCGTCTGGCTGGCCGATATCGGCGCATACTTCGCCGGCAAGGCCTTCGGAAAGCGTAAACTGGCGATCACGATCAGTCCCGGAAAGAGCTGGGAAGGCGCGATCGGCGGCTGGCTTGCCGTGATGGTCGTAGCCGATGTCGCGATGGCCGCGCACTGGTTCGAGCCGACCCTGTTTTCCGCATTTGCCGCGCGCTACGGGATGCCCGGTGCGTGGGCCGCGCTGACGCTGCTGGTCGTCTACAGCGTGATCGGCGACCTGTTCGAGTCGCTGCTCAAGCGTCAGGCGGGCGTGAAGGATTCGAGCGGACTGCTGCCCGGTCACGGCGGCGTGCTCGACCGTGTCGATGCGCTGCTGCCGGTGCTGCCGCTCGCGATGCTGCTGCTTGGTTAAACCACTATTTCTGTTATGCAAAAACGTCTGACACTGCTCGGTTCCACGGGCTCGATCGGAGACAGCACGCTCGACGTGGTCGCCCGCCATCCGGAGCGTTTCTCGGTCTACGCGTTGACCGCGCACCGCAACGGCGACAAGCTCGTCGAGCAGTGCCTGCGCTTCGCGCCCGAAGTCGCGGTGGTCGGCGATGCGGCAACGGCCGCGCACGTCGAGGCGAAACTGCGCGCGGCGGGCAGCAAGACCACGGTGCTGTACGGGCCGCAGGCGCTCGTCGACGTGTCGAAGAGCGACGGTTGCGACACGGTCGTCGCGGCGATCGTCGGCGCGGCCGGCCTCGCGCCGAGCCTCGCGGCCGCGCGCGCCGGCAAGCGCATCCTGCTCGCGAACAAGGAATCGCTCGTGATGTCGGGCGGGATCTTCATGGACGCGGTGCGCGACCATGGCGCGATCCTGCTGCCGGTCGACAGCGAACACAACGCGATCTTCCAGTGCATGCCGCGCGACGCGAACGAGCACGGCGGGATTTCGAAGATCATCCTGACCGCGTCGGGCGGCCCGTTCCGCACGCGCGAGCCGGCCACGCTCGTCGACGTGACGCCGGACGAAGCCTGCAAGCATCCGAACTGGGTGATGGGCCGCAAGATCTCGGTCGATTCCGCGACGATGATGAACAAGGGCCTCGAAGTGATCGAGGCGCACTGGATCTTCGGCTTGGCCGGCGACCGGATCGAGGTGCTGATCCATCCGCAAAGCGTGATCCATTCGCTGGTGTCGTACCGCGACGGCTCGGTGCTCGCGCAGCTCGGCAACCCCGACATGCGTACGCCGATCGCGCATGCGCTCGCGTTCCCGGAGCGCGTCGACGCGGGCGTCGAGCAGCTCGACCTCGCGCAGATCGCACAGCTGTCGTTCGAAAAGCCCGACTACACGCGTTTCCCGTGCCTCGCGCTCGCGCTGAAGGCGCTTGAAGAGGGCGGCATCGCGAGCGCCGCACTGAACGCGGCGAACGAAATCGCGGTCGAAGCGTTTCTCGAGCGCCGGATCGGTTTCATGGCGATTGCGGCGACGGTCGATGCCGTGCTCAACGCGCTGCCGAACCGCAACCCGAACGGGCTCGACGACGTCCTTGCGGCGGATGCCGAGGCACGCCGCCTCGCCGCCGGAATCATTGCCCAAGCGCCTGCGCCCCGCGTGGAGCGTACTGTCTGAATGAGGTGCTCATGAACGTGCTGGTCGAACTGATCGCGTTTGCGGTGGCGATCGGGGTGCTGGTCGTCGTGCATGAGTACGGACATTATCGCGTCGCGCGCTGGTGCGGCGTGAAGGTGCTGCGTTTCTCGATCGGTTTCGGCCAGCCCGTTGCCCGTTGGGTCAGCCGCAAGACCGGCACCGAATGGACGCTCTCCGCATTGCCGCTCGGCGGTTACGTGAAGATGCTGGACGAGCGCGAGCCGGGGCCGGACGTCAAGCCCGAAGAGCTCGACCAGGCGTTCAACCGGCAATCGGTATTCAAGCGCATCGCGATCGTCGCCGCGGGCCCGATCGCGAACTTCCTGTTGGCAATCGTCCTGTTTTCCGCCGTATTCGCAACCGGCGTGACCGAGCCGGTCGCGGTGCTCGCACCGCCGGCCACCGGCACGGTCGCGGCGCGCGCGGGCTTCGACGGCGGCGAGACGATCGTGTCGATCCGCGACGAGCGCGGCAGCGAGTCCGAGCCCGTGCGATCGTGGTCGGATCTGCGCTGGAAGCTGCTGTCCGCCGCATTCGATCATCGCGAGATCGTGCTCGGCGCGCGCGACGGCGGTTCGACGTTCGACTTCCGCGTCGATCTGCGCAACGTTCCCGAAAGCCAGCTCGACGACGATTTCATGACGCACCTGGGCTTCGAGACCGGCGGCGGCACGTTGTCGGTGGCGTCCGTGCAGCCCGGCAGCGCGGCCGAGCAGGCGGGCCTGAAGACCGGCGACAAGCTGCTCGCGCTCGACGGTACGCCCATCGGCGGCGCATCGCGCTTCATCGACACGGTGAAGCACCATGCGGGCAAGCCGGTCGAGCTGCAGATCGAGCGTGGCGGCGCCACGCAGACCGTGTCGGTCGTGCCGCAGACGCAGCGCGACGACGACACGGGGCAGGAGATCGGCCGCATCGGCGCGGCGCTGTCGATGCACACGCCGTCGGTCGACGTCCGTTACGGCCCGATCGAAAGCCTGCAACTCGGCGCGCGCCGCACGTGGGACATCTCCGTCTATTCGCTGAAGATGTTCGGGCGGATGATCACGGGCAACGCATCGCTGAAGAATCTGTCCGGCCCGGTGACGATCGCCGACTACGCGGGCAAGAGCGCGCGACTTGGTCCGTCGGCCTTTCTATCGTTCCTCGCCCTTGTCAGCATTAGCCTCGGCGTACTGAACTTGCTGCCGATTCCCGTTTTGGACGGGGGGCATCTGTTATATTATCTGGTTGAAGCCGCGACCGGGAAAGCCATCTCGGAGCGCTGGCAGCTGATTCTGCAAAGAGCCGGGTTGATCTGCATCGTCGCGTTGTCGGCGATCGCGCTGTTCAACGACCTGGCTCGGTTAATCCATTTCTGAAGCGTCAGGCGGCCGCCGCTGGGCAGTCGCCTGATTCGATGCAGCTAAATATTGGGGATGCACGTTGTTCAAACCTCATCGCTTTGTACCTAAGACAGTTGCAGCGGCCGCGCTCGCCGCTCACGGCCTCGCGGCGCATGCAGCGGCACCGTTCGTGGTGCAAGACATCAAGATCGAGGGGTTGCAGCGCGTCGAAGCGGGCTCGGTGTTCGCCTACCTGCCGATCAAGCAGGGCGATACCTTCACCGACGACAAGGCATCCGAAGCAATTCGCGCGCTGTACGCGACGGGCTTTTTCAACGACGTGCGCATCGCCACGCAAGGCAACGTCGTGATCGTGCAGGTGCAGGAGCGTCCGGCCATCGCGTCGATCGACTTCACCGGCACGAAGGAATTCGACAAGGACAACCTGACGAAGGCGCTGCGCGCGGTCGGCCTGGCCGACGGTCGCTATTACGACAAGGCGCTCGTCGACAAGGCGGAACAGGAACTCAAGCGTCAGTATCTGACGCGCGGCTTCTACGCGGCCGAGGTCAAGACGACGATCACGCCGGTCGACGCGAATCGCGTGTCGATCCTGTTCGCGGTCGCCGAAGGCCCGAGCGCGAAGATCCGCCAGATCAACTTCATCGGCAACAAGGCATTCAGCACCGGCACGCTGCGCGATGAAATGCAGCTGTCGACGCCGAACTGGTTCTCCTGGTACACGAAGAACGACCTGTACTCGAAGGAAAAGCTGACGGGCGACCTCGAGGCCGTGCGCTCGTACTACCTGAACCGCGGCTATCTCGAGTTCAACATCGAGTCGACCCAGGTGTCGATCTCGCCCGACAAGAAGGACATGTACCTGACGGTCACGCTGCACGAAGGCGAGCCGTACACCGTGTCGGGCATCAAGCTGTCGGGCAACCTGCTCGATCGCGAAGCCGAACTGAACAAGCTGATCAAGATCAAGCCGGGCGATCGCTTCTCCGCTGAAAAGCTGCAGCAGACGACCAAGTCGATCGTCGACAAGCTGGGCGAATACGGCTACGCATTCGCGACCGTCAACGCACAGCCGGAAATCGACCAGGCGAACCACAAGGTGAACCTGAACCTCGTCGTCGACCCGAGCCGCCGCGTGTATGTGCGCCGCATCAACGTCGTCGGCAACACGCGTACGCGCGACGAAGTGGTGCGTCGCGAAATGCGTCAGCTCGAAAGCTCGTGGTTCGATTCGAACCGCCTCGCGCTGTCGAAGGACCGCGTGAACCGTCTCGGCTACTTCACCAACGTCGACGTGACGACGGTGCCGGTCGAAGGCACGAACGACCAGGTCGACGTGAACGTGAAGGTCGACGAAAAGCCGACCGGCGCGATCACGCTGGGCGCGGGCTTCTCGTCGACGGACAAGGTCGTGCTGTCGGCCGGCGTGTCGCAGGACAACGTGTTCGGTTCGGGCACGAGCCTGTCGGTGAACGTCAACACCGCACGCAGCTACCGTACGCTGACCGTCACGCAGGTCGATCCGTACTTCACGGTCGACGGCATCAAGCGGATCACGGACGTCTACTACCGCACGTACCAGCCGCTCTACTATTCGACGAGCTCGAGCTTCCGGATCATCAGCGCGGGCGGCGACCTGAAGTTCGGCATCCCGTTCTCGGAAGTCGACACCGTGTATTTTGGCGTCGGTCTCGAGCAGAACCGTCTCGACGTCGATTCGGCGACGCCGCAGAGCTACAAGGATTACGTGAACGAGTTCGGCCGCGTGTCGAACACCGCGCCGCTGACGGTGGCGTGGTCGCGCGACGCGCGTGACAGCGCGCTGATTCCGAGCCGCGGCTACTTCACGCAGGCGAACGTCGAGTACGGTGCGCCGATCGGCAAGATCCAGTACTACAAGGCCGACCTGCAGGCGCAGTACTACTATTCGTTCTCGCGCGGCTTCATCCTGGGCATGAACCTGCAAGGCGGTTACGGTAACGGTATCGGCAACTCGTACCCGATCTTCAAGAACTACTACGCGGGCGGTATCGGCTCCGTGCGTGGCTACGAGCCGAGCTCGCTGGGCCCGCGCGACACGACGACCAACGACCCGATCGGCGGTTCGAAGATGGTCGTGGGCAACATCGAACTGACGTTCCCGCTGCCGGGCACCGGCTACGACCGCACGCTGCGCGTGTTCACGTTCTTCGACGGCGGTAACGTGTGGGGCAACGCGCCGGGCGGCACGAGTACGGGTGCGAACGGCCTGCGTTACGGCTACGGTGTCGGTCTGGCGTGGATCTCGCCGATCGGCCCGCTCAAGCTGAGCCTCGGTTTCCCGCTGCAGAAGCACGAAGGCGACCAGTACCAGAAATTCCAGTTCCAGATCGGAACGGCGTTCTGATCGAACGCATGACAACAGCAACGAGAGGGTAATTTTGCTAACCGGTAAGTTTTCGAAACGAGTGATGTGTGCGCTGACCGTTGCGCTGGCCTTGGGCGCGGCGACGGCACATGCTCAGGACGTCGCCCGCATCGCGGCGGTCAATTCGGATCGGATCCTGCGCGAGTCCGCGCCCGCCAAGGCGGCGCAGACGAAGCTCGAAGCCGAGTTCGCGAAGCGCGACAAGGATCTGCAGGACATGGCGGCCCGTCTGAAGACGATGTCCGATTCGCTGGACAAGAACGGCGCGTCGCTGTCGGCGGCCGATCGCGCGCAGAAGCAGCGCGATCTCGCGCAGCTCGATACCGATTTCCAGCGCAAGCAGCGCGAATTTCGCGAAGACCTGAACCAGCGCCGCAACGAGGAACTCGCTGCCGTGCTGGAGCGCGCGAACAGGGTCATCAAGCAGATCGCCGAGCAGCAGAATTACGACCTGATCGTGCAGGAGGCCGTGTACGTCAGCCCGCGCATCGACATCACCGACAAGGTGCTCAAGGCGCTCGCGTCCGGCTCGACGAACTGAACGGAGCAGACGACGAATGGCATTGACGCTTGAGGAACTCGTAAAGCGGTTCGGCGGCGAGATCGCCGGCGACGCCCAGTGCAAGGTGAGCGGCCTCGCGCCGCTCGACCAGGCAGGCCCTCAGCAACTCGCGTTTCTCGCGAATCCGAAATACCTGTCGCAGGTCGAAGCGACCCGCGCCGGCGCGGTGCTGATCGCGCCGAAGGATCTCGAAAAGCTGCGCGCGGCTGCCGGTCCCCAGGAGGCCGGCCCTCGCAATTTCATCGTGACGCCGAACCCGTACGCGTACTTCGCACGCGTCGCGCAGATGTTCATCGATCTCGCCACGCCGCAGCGCGCGGCCGGCGTGCATCCGAGCGCAACGATCGATCCGGCCGCAAAGGTTGCCGCGAGCGCGGTGATCGGCCCGCACGTGACGGTCGAAGCCGGTGCGGTGATCGAGGACGGCGTGCAGCTCGACGCGAACGTGTTCATCGGCCGCGGCACGACGATCGGTGCGAATTCGCATCTGTATCCGAACGCGTCGGTGTACCACGGCTGCAAGATCGGCCCGCGCGCGATCATCCACTCGGGCGCCGTGATCGGCTCCGACGGGTTCGGCTTCGCGCCGGATTTCGTCGGCGACGGCGACGCGCGCACCGGCAGCTGGGTCAAGATCCCGCAGGTCGGCGGCGTGTCGGTCGGCCCGGACGTCGAGATCGGCGCGAACACGACGATCGATCGCGGCGCGATGGCGGACACCGTCATCGAGGAATGCGTGAAGATCGACAACCAGGTCCAGATCGGCCACAACTGCCGGATCGGCGCCTATACGGTGATCGCCGGCAGCGCGGGCATCGCGGGCAGCACGACGATCGGCCGCCACTGCATGATCGGCGGCGCGGCGGGCATTGCCGGCCACGTGACGCTCGGCGACTATGTCATCATCACCGCGAAGTCGGGCGTGTCGAAGTCGCTGCCGAAGGCCGGCATCTACACGAGCGCGTTCCCGGCCGTCGACCACGGCGAATGGAACCGGAGCGCCGCGCTCGTGCGCAACCTCGACAAGCTGCGCGACCGCATCAAGGCGCTTGAAACCGCGCTTGCCGCCCAAGGCGGCACGGACGCCTGACCCATCATGCGAGACCACGAACCGGGCACGGCCAGCGCATCCGGCCCGGTTCGCCAGACCGGGCCGCATGACGGCCCGCTTCAGCCTTTGCATCACCACCGCGCAGCACCTGCGTGAGACGAACCATCATGAGCACTGAAAAAATCAATCTCGACATCCACAAGATCCTCACGCTGCTGCCGCACCGCTATCCGATTCTGCTCGTCGATCGCGTGCTCGAACTCGAACCGCACAAAGGGATCAAAGCGCTGAAGAACGTGTCGATCAACGAACCGTTCTTCCAGGGGCATTTCCCGAAGCGGCCCGTGATGCCGGGCGTGCTGATCCTCGAGGCGCTGGCGCAGGCCGCGGCGCTGCTGACCTTCTCGGAAGAGCAGCCGAAGGATCCGGAGAACACTCTGTACTACTTCGTCGGGATCGACGGCGCGCGCTTCAAGCGACCGGTCGAGCCGGGTGACCAACTGATTCTGAACGTGACGTTCGAACGCTACATTCGCGGCATCTGGAAGTTCAAGGCGGTGGCGGAAGTGGACGGCAAGGTGGCGGCGGAAGCCGAACTGATGTGCACGGTCAAGACGACCGACGTGGCGCCCTGAGCGACGCGGCACGGACAGGCAACGCAACGCGACACATCATATCGAGAGGCAACGGCGCATGACCAGGATTCATCCCACCGCGATCGTCGAACCGGGCGCGCAGATCGACGAATCGGTCGAGATCGGCCCGTACGCGATCGTCGGTCCGAACGTCACGATCGGCGCGCGGACGACGATCGGCTCGCACAGCGTGATCGAAGGTCACACGACGCTCGGCGAGGACAACCGCATCGGCCACTACGCGTCGGTCGGTGGCCGTCCGCAGGACATGAAGTACAAGGACGAGCCGACCCGGCTCGAGATCGGCAACCGCAACACGATCCGCGAATTCACGACGATCCACACGGGCACCGTGCAGGATGTCGGCGTGACGACGCTCGGCGACGACAACTGGATCATGGCCTATGTGCACATCGGTCATGACTGCCGCGTCGGCAACAACGTGATCCTGTCGAGCAATGCGCAGATGGCCGGGCACGTCGAGATCGGCGACTGGGCGATCGTCGGCGGGATGTCGGGCGTTCACCAGTTCGTGCGCATCGGCGCGCACTCGATGCTGGGTGGCGCATCGGCGCTCGTGCAGGACGTGCCGCCGTTCGTGATCGCGGCCGGCAACAAGGCCGAGCCGCACGGCATCAACGTCGAAGGCCTGCGCCGGCGCGGTTTCTCGCCCGACGCGATTTCGGCGCTGCGCAGCGCATACCGCGTGCTGTACAAGAGCGGCCTGTCGCTCGAGGAGGCGAAGGTGCAGTTGCGCGAACTGGCGACGGCGGGCGGCGAAGGCGACGCGGCAGTCACCGCGCTCGTCGAGTTCGTCGACGCGTCGCAGCGCGGCATCATCCGCTAAGCGATGTCGCTCCCGACCAATCAGATCCGGCTCGCGATGGTGGCCGGCGAGCCGTCGGGCGACCTGCTCGCGGCCTCGCTGCTCGGCGGACTTCACGAGCGTCTGCCCGCGTCGACCCAGTATTACGGGATCGGCGGGCAGCGGATGCTCGCGCATGGCTTCGACTCGCACTGGCAGATGGACAAGCTGACGGTGCGCGGCTACGTCGAGGCACTGGGCCAGATCCCCGAGATCCTGCGGATTCGCGGCGAGCTGAAGCGCCAGCTGCTCGCGGAGCGGCCGGACGCGTTCATCGGCGTCGATGCACCCGATTTCAACTTCAACGTCGAACAGGCGGTGCGCGACGCGGGCATCCCGTCGATCCATTTCGTGTGCCCGTCGATCTGGGCATGGCGCGGCGGCCGGATCAAGAAGATCGCGAAGTCCGTTGATCACATGCTGTGCCTGTTCCCGTTCGAACCGGCGCTGCTCGACAAGGCGGGCGTCGCGTCGACGTACGTCGGCCATCCGCTTGCCGACGAGATTCCGCTCGAGCCCGACACGCACGGCGCGCGCATCGCGCTCGGGCTGCCGCCCGACGGCCCCGTGATTGCGGTGCTGCCGGGCAGCCGGCGCTCGGAGATCGGGCTGATCGGCCCGACGTTCTTCGCGGCGATGGCGCTGATGCAGCAGCGCGAGCCCGGCGTGCGGTTCGTGATGCCGGCGGCGACGCCCGCGTTGCGCGAGCTGCTGCAGCCGCTCGTCGACGCGCATCCGCAACTCGCGCTGACGATCACCGACGGCCGCTCGCAGGTCGCGATGACGGCTGCCGACGCGATCCTCGTGAAGAGCGGCACCGTCACGCTGGAAGCCGCGTTGCTGAAGAAGCCGATGGTGATCTCGTACAAGGTGCCCTGGCTGACCGGGCAGATCATGCGCCGGCAGGGTTATCTGCCGTATGTCGGCTTGCCGAACATCCTGGCGGGGCGCTTCGTCGTGCCGGAGTTGCTGCAGCATTTCGCGACGCCCGAGGCGCTTGCCGACGCGACGCTCACGCAGCTGCGCGACGATGCGAACCGCCGCACGCTGACCGAAGTCTTTACCGAAATGCATGTGTCGCTGCGGCAGAACACGGCCGCGAAGGCCGCCGAAGCGGTCGTCCGCGTACTCGAGCAACGCAAGGGGCGCGCATGACGACCGTTCGTGCATCACGCCGCCGCGCGTCGCTTGACGAGCAGGGCGGGTTCGACTTCAGCCGCCCCGGCGAGATCGTCTGCGGCGTCGATGAAGCCGGCCGCGGCCCGCTCGCGGGGCCGGTGGTCGCCGCCGCGGTGATTCTCGATCCCGCGCAGCCGATCGACGGGCTCGACGATTCGAAGGCGTTGTCCGCCAAGAAGCGCGACGCGCTGTATGAACTGATCGTCTCGCGTTCTCGCGCGTATTGCGTCGCGTCGGCGAGCGTCGACGAAATCGACACGCTCAACATCCTGCACGCGACGATGCTCGCGATGAAGCGGGCCGTCGAGGGTCTGTCGGTGCTGCCGACGCTCGCGCAGATCGACGGCAATCGCTGTCCGACGCTGATGGTGCGTGCCGAGGCGATCGTCAGCGGCGACGCGCTCGTGCCGAGCATCTCGGCCGCGTCGATCCTCGCAAAGGTCACGCGCGACCGGATGCTCGTCGATCTGCATGAACGCTTCCCGGTGTACGGCTTCAACGTGCACGCCGGGTACGGCACCGCGAAACACCTGGCCGCGCTACGCGAACACGGCCCGTGCGAAGCGCATCGGCGCTCGTTCGCGCCCGTGCGGGCGGCGCTCGATCTGGTGGCCGGTTCCCGCTCATAGCGGGCCAGCCCCTGGAAAGGGATTTTTAGTTTCGGGAACGTGCGTTGCCGGCCGCATTGCGGCGTCGCGCGTTGCTTCCACTGCGACCGGCAACGCACGTTCGCAAGCCCGTTATTAGCGGGAACAGACCCTCTGATGAAAAGCATTACTTCCCGCGACAACCCGCTGTACAAGCGCCTGAAGGCGCTCGCGGGTTCGACGTCCCAGCAGCGCCGCGGCGGCCAGGCGCTGCTCGAAGGGTTCCACCTGGCGAGCGCGTATCTCGAGACGGGCGCCACGCCCGAGCTGTGCGTCGCGACCGAAGGCGCGCTCGAGCACGCCGAGGCGCAGGCGATCATCGCGCGCATCGACGCGCAGCGGGTGGTCACGCTGCCCGATGCGCTGTTCGGGCAACTGTCGAACGTGGTCAGCGGCGTCGGTTTCCTGTTGCTCGTCGACCGGCCCGCGCAGCCGTTGCCCGAGCGCGTGACGCACACATCGGTCGTGCTCGACGGCGTGCAGGATGCCGGCAACGTCGGGTCGATCCTGCGCAGTGCGGCGGCGGCCGGCGTGCGGCACGTGTTCTGCGCGCCGGGCACCGCGTATGCATGGTCGTCGAAGGTGCTGCGCTCGGGAATGGGCGCGCATTTTCTGCTGTCGATCCACGAGGACGTCGCGCCGGACGTGCTCGCCGGGCGGCTCGACGTGCCGGTCGCGCTGACCGATTCGCACGGCGCGCAGGCGATCTACGACTGCAACCTGGCCGGGCCGGTGGCATGGGTGTTCGGTAACGAGGGTGCGGGCGTGTCGGCGTTCTGGCGCGACGCGGCCACGCATCGCGTGACGATTCCGCAGCCGGGCGGAATGGAGTCGCTGAATGTCGCGGCGGCAGCGGCGGTGTGTCTGTTCGAGCAGGTGCGGCAGCAGCGGCACGGATGACGACGTGACGCGCGGCGTGCCTGCAGGTACGCCGCAACAAACGAAAAGGCCGCGTCCGACGCGGCCTTTTTTGTTCTTCACGGCGGCCTGACGGCCGTCAGCGGGCAGGCGATCAGTACGACTGCCGGTCGAGACGGATCTCCTGCAGGATCGTCGTCGCGATCTCCTCGATCGACTTGTGCGTCGACGACAGCCACTTGATCCCTTCGCGGCGCATCATGGCTTCGGCCTCGTTGATCTCGTAGCGGCAATTCTCGGGCGCCGCGTACTTGCTGCCGGGGCGGCGCTCGTTGCGGATCTCCGACAGGCGCTGCGGATCGATCGACAGCCCGAACAGCTTCTCGCTGTACGGCGACAGCGCCGACGGCAGCTTGCCGCGCTCGAAGTCTTCCGGAATCAATGGGTAGTTGGCCGCCTTGACGCCGTACTGCATCGCGAGATACAGGCTCGTCGGCGTCTTGCCGCTGCGCGACACGCCGACCAGGATCACGTCGGCTTCCGACAGGTTGCGGTTCGACTGGCCGTCGTCGTGCGCGAGCGAAAAGTTGATCGCCTCGATCCGCGTCTTGTATTCGTCGGTATCGGCATTCTGGTGGCCGCGGCCCATCGCATGGCTCGATTTGAGCTCCAGCTCCTGTTCGAGCGGCTCGACGAAGCGCTGGAACATGTCCAGCACGAGCGCGTTCGAGCGCTTGACGATGTCGTTCGACTCGCTGTCGACGAGCGTCGTGAACACGATCGCGCGACGGCCGTCGTGCACGGCGGCGTCGTTGATCTTTTCGACGGTCGCATAGGCTTTCTCGAGCGAGTCGACGAACGGCACGCGCACGAGGCGGAATTTCTGGTCGAACTGGGAGAGGATCGAATGCGCGAAGGTTTCGGCAGTGATCCCGGTGCCGTCGGAGACGATGAAAACGGTAGGCAGCATGAATCTGGGCGTCGAGCGTGAAGGGCAGTTGCGCGGACGGCTGGAGGTTCGCCTCCAGACGCAGTGACAAGGTCGCGCCACATCCGGCAGCCGGCACGGTAGAATAGCGGCAACCTGTTGGATAAGCAATTGCGGGGGCAGGGTGCAAACGGCACCCAGGGCTTGCCGTTTGATCCAAAACTCCCGGCAAGTTCGGCGATTGGTATGAATATATCGCCTTTCTGCCGGGATTTTTGCAAATCGGGTCGGAAGCGATTCCGTCCTGCGATTGTTTATCTAACAGGTTGCGCAAGACGCGCCGCGCCTTTTTGCAAGCGCCCGCGTCCGAGCCCACTTGCGCAATCGAGCATTTTTTTCACACTTAGGGGCTTGTATGACTAACGCAGCAAACGTCGCAAAGGACCAGGCGTATGTAATCCCGTTCGAGCAGTTGCGGATGACCGATGTGGAGATCGTGGGCGGCAAGAATGCGTCGCTCGGCGAGATGATCAGCCAGCTGTCCGAGGCAGGCGTTCGCGTCCCCACCGGTTTCGCCACGACCGCGCTCGCTTTCCGCGATTTCCTCAAGCACAACGATCTGACCGATCGCATCGCCAAGCGTCTCGAGTCGCTCGACATCGACGACGTGAAGGCGCTCGCCGAAGCCGGTGCCGAAATCCGCAAGTGGATCGTCGACGCGCCGATGCAGGCACGTCTCGAGCAGGAAATCCGCGCACAGTTCGAAATCCTGAAGAGCGGCTCGCCGGGCGAGCTGTCGTTCGCCGTGCGTTCGTCCGCGACCGCGGAAGACTTGCCCGACGCATCGTTCGCCGGTCAGCAGGAGTCGTATCTGAACGTCGTCGGCATCGAGGACGTGCTCGACCGCATGAAGCACGTGTTCGCGTCGCTGTACAACGACCGCGCGATCTCGTATCGCGTGCACAAGGGCTTCACGCACGCGGAAGTCGCGCTGTCGGCCGGCGTGCAGCGCATGGTCCGCTCGGACGTCGGCGCAGCCGGCGTGATGTTCACGATCGACACCGAATCGGGCTTCAAGGACGCCGTGTTCATCACGTCGAGCTACGGCCTGGGCGAAACCGTCGTGCAGGGTGCGGTGAACCCGGACGAGTTCTACGTGTTCAAGACGACGCTCGCGCAGGACAAGTACCCGATCATCCGCCGCTCGATCGGCTCGAAGCTGATCAAGATGGAATTCACGCAGCCGGGCGAGCCGGGCCGCGTGAAGACGGTCGACGTGCCGCACGAACAGCGCAACCGCTACTCGATCACCGACGAAGACGTGATCGAGCTCGCGAAGTACGCGGTCATCATCGAGAAGCACTACCAGCGTCCGATGGACATCGAGTGGGGCAAGGACGGCCGCGACGGCAAGATCTTCATCCTTCAGGCACGTCCGGAAACGGTGAAGAGCCAGGCGAGCGGCAAGGCCGAGCAGCGCTTCAAGCTGAAGGGCCAGTCGCAGGTGCTGGCGACGGGCCGCGCGATCGGCCAGAAGATCGGCGCGGGCCCCGTGCGCGTGATCCAGGATCCGTCGGAAATGGAACGCGTGCAGCCGGGCGACGTGCTGGTGGCCGACATGACCGACCCGAACTGGGAGCCGGTGATGAAGCGTGCGTCGGCGATCGTCACGAACCGTGGCGGCCGTACCTGCCACGCGGCGATCATCGCGCGTGAGCTCGGCGTGCCGGCAGTCGTCGGCTGCGGCGACGCGACCGACATCCTGAAGGATGGCGCGCTCGTTACCGTGTCGTGCGCGGAAGGCGACGAAGGCAAGATCTACGACGGGCTGCTCGAGACGGAAGTCACGGAAGTGCAGCGCGGCGAACTGCCGGAAATCCCGGTCAAGATCATGATGAACGTCGGCAACCCGCAGCTCGCGTTCGACTTCTCGCAACTGCCGAACGGCGGTGTTGGCCTCGCGCGTCTCGAGTTCATCATCAACAACAACATCGGCGTGCACCCGAAGGCGATCCTCGAGTACCCGAACATCGACCAGGATCTGAAGAAGGCCGTCGAGAGCGTTGCGCGCGGTCATGCGTCGCCGCGCCAGTTCTACGTCGACAAGCTGACGGAAGGCGTTGCGACGATCGCCGCGGCGTTCTATCCGAAGCCCGTGATCGTGCGCCTGTCCGACTTCAAGTCGAACGAGTACAAGAAGCTGATCGGCGGTTCGCGTTACGAGCCGGACGAAGAAAACCCGATGCTGGGCTTCCGCGGCGCGTCGCGCTACATCGCCGAAGACTTCGCACAGGCGTTCGAGATGGAATGCCGCGCATTGAAGCGCGTGCGTGACGAGATGGGCCTGACCAACGTCGAGATCATGGTGCCGTTCGTGCGCACCGTGAAGCAGGCGGAACGTGTCGTCGGCCTGCTCGAGAAGTTCGGCCTGAAGCGCGGCGAGAACGGCCTGCGCCTCGTGATGATGTGCGAAGTCCCGACCAACGCGATCCTCGCCGAAGCGTTCCTCGAACACTTCGACGGTTTCTCGATCGGTTCGAACGACCTCACGCAGCTTACGCTCGGCCTCGACCGCGACTCGGGCATGGAATTGCTGGCCGCCGACTTCGACGAACGCGACCCGGCCGTCAAGTTCCTGTTGAAGCGTGCGATCGACACCTGCCGCAAGATGGGCAAGTATGTCGGGATCTGCGGCCAGGGCCCGTCCGATCACCCGGATTTCGCGGAATGGCTGACCGACGAAGGCATCGTGTCGATCTCGCTGAACCCCGACACGATCATCGATACGTGGCAGGCGCTGGCGAACCGGAAGTAACGCCCGGTCATGCCGATTCGACGAAAGGGCGGTGCTGCCGCGCTTTCGTTGAAGGCAAAATGCAAGCTTCATGCTATAAACACCCCGGTAAGCACCGGGGTGTTTTTGTTTGTCGGTATGCGTCGGGGATGTTTTTCTGGAGACCGCAATGATGTCGGGGCATCTGTTCTGGTGGATCGGGGGCGGCGTGCTGGTCGTGGCCGAATTGCTGACCGGCACGTTCTATCTGTTGATGATCGCGCTCGGCTTTCTCGCGGGCGCGTTGCTGCAGCTCGCGGGCTTCGCGCCGCATGCGCAGTTCGGCGCGGCCGCCGCGGTCGCGATCATCGCGATGGTCGTGCTGCGCCGCTCGGGGCTCGGGCGCAAGCAGAAGCGCGATACGTCGACGAATCCGGACGTCAATCTCGATATCGGCGCGACCGTCACGGTCGACGCGTGGCATGACGGCCGCGCGCGCGTGCAGTATCGCGGCGCCGACTGGGACGTCGAGCTCGCGCGCGGCGAGCGCGACGATGCGCGCGTGTATCAGGTGAGTGCCGTGCGCGGCAACTGCCTCGTCGTCGTAGCGAAACCCGCGGGCTGATCGTCCACTGATACAACAAGGAGGGAACGCTTCATGGATACGCTGGTCATCTGGGTCGTCCTGCTCGTCATCGCCATCGTGATCGTGTCGAAGACGGTGAAGATCGTGCCGCAGCAGCATGCGTGGGTGCTCGAACGTTTCGGGCGCTATCACGCGACGCTGTCGCCCGGTCTCAATATCGTGCTGCCGTTCGTCGACCGGATCGCATACCGGCACATGCTGAAGGAAATTCCGCTCGACGTACCGAGCCAGGTCTGCATCACGCGCGACAACACGCAGCTTCAGGTCGATGGCGTGCTGTACTTCCAGGTCACCGATCCGATGAAGGCGTCGTACGGGTCGAGCAACTTCGTGCTGGCGATCACGCAGCTCGCGCAGACGACGCTGCGCTCGGTGGTTGGCAAGCTCGAGCTCGACAAGACCTTCGAGGAGCGCGACTTCATCAACCACAACATCGTGTCGGCGCTCGACCAGGCCGCGGCGAACTGGGGCGTGAAGGTGCTGCGCTACGAAATCAAGGACCTGACGCCGCCGAAGGAGATCCTGCACGCGATGCAGGCGCAGATCACCGCCGAGCGCGAAAAGCGTGCGCTGATCGCCGCCTCCGAGGGCCGCAAGCAGGAGCAGATCAACCTCGCGTCGGGCGCGCGCGAGGCGGCGATCCAGAAGTCGGAAGGCGAGCGGCAGGCCGCGATCAACCAGGCGCAGGGCGAGGCGGCCGCGATTCTCGCGGTTGCCGAGGCGAACGCGCAGGCGATCCAGAAAATCGCGCTGGCGATCCAGTCGCAAGGCGGGATGGACGCCGTGAACCTGAAGGTCGCCGAGCAGTATGTCGGCGCGTTCTCGAACCTCGCGAAGCAGGGCAATACGCTGATCGTGCCGTCGAACCTGTCGGATCTGGGCACGGCGATCGCATCGGCGCTGACGATCGTGAAGAGCGCGGCACCGGCCGCGGGCGGCAAGGGCTGAGCGTGCGCCGAACGCACGGCGATCGGCTCCGGCGCCTCATACCGTAGAAAGCAACACGGCCCGCGTCGAGCGGGCCGTGTCGTTTGCGATGCAGGCTGGGCGAATCAGGTGCCGGCGCGCATGATGCGGGCCTTTTCGCGTTCCCAGTCGCGTTTCTTCTCGGTTTCACGCTTGTCGTGCAATTTCTTGCCCTTCGCGAGCGCGATGTCGCATTTTACGCGACCGCCCTTGTAGTGGAAGTTCAGCGGTACGAGCGTGTAGCCGCGCTGCTCGACCTTGCCGATCAGTTTCTTGATTTCCTCACGGTGCAGCAGCAGCTTGCGCGTGCGGACCGGATCGGGGGTGATGTGCGTCGAGGCTTCGGGCAGCGGGCTGATATGGGTACCGATCAGGAAGATCTCGGCGTTCTTGACGACGACGTAACCTTCCTTGATCTGGCCGCGGCCGGCGCGCAGCGCCTTGACTTCCCAGCCCTCCAGCACGAGCCCCGCCTCGTAGCGTTCCTCGATGTGATAATCGAAGTGCGCTTTCCTGTTGTCGATGATGCTCATGAAAGGATCGGGCCAACTCGTTTAAAATCACGATTTTAGCAAAGCGGGGCGGCAATCGCCCGGCTTGCGTTCTCACTTAAGGCGATGCCGCGCGATTTATGGCAGATGTCCAGAAAACCGTATTGATCCGCCACTCGGCGGAACAGATGTTCGACCTTGTCACCGACGTGGCCGACTACCCCAATTTCCTGCCGTGGTGCGGCGGCGTCGAAGTCCGTCGTCAGGACGACAGCGGGATGGAGGCGCGCATCGATATCAACTTCAAGGGCATCAAGCAGCATTTCGCGACGCGCAACACGCAGCAGCGTCCGACGCGGATCGACATGGAGTTCGCGGACGGCCCGTTCAAGAAGTTCACGGGTTCGTGGCGCTTCATCCCGCTGCGCGCCGATGCGTGCAAGATCGAATTCGCGCTGCACTACGAGTTCTCCAGCATCCTGCTCGAGAAGATCATCGGGCCCGTGTTCAGCCATATCGCGAACACGTTCGTCGATTCGTTCGTCAAGCGCGCCGACCAGCGCTACGGGAAGGGGTGACGTGATGCTGTCGATCGAAGTCTGCTACGCGCTGCCGGATCGCCAGACGCTGATCCCTGTGTCGCTGCCCGACGGCGCGACCGTGCGCGAGGCGATCGACGCGAGCGGCGTGCTCGCGCGGCACCCGGAGATCGATCTCGCGCATGCGAAGACCGGCGTGTTCGGCAAGCTCGCATCGCTCGACGCGCCGCTCGCCGACCACGACCGCGTCGAGATCTACCGCCCGCTGATCGTCGATCCGAAGCTCGCGCGCCAGCGGCGCGTCGACAAGACCCGTCGCGAAGGCTCCATCGAGGGCCGCAAGTGGATGCACAAGGACGCGCGCTGACGCGTGCCAATCCATCCGCCTTCTGCGCCCCGATTCATCAGACAAGACGCGCGGCCGCGCTCAGTGGGCCGCGCTGTTCGCGCTCGCGGCCGCGCCGCCGGCGTGCGTGTCGCTGTGCCGGCGCACCGATCCGTAGACGCCCGCCAGCAGCAGCGCGAGCGCCGCGATCTCGAGCGTGCGCGGCATCCGGTGATCGTAGACGAACGCGTAGAGCATCGCGAACACGGTTTCGAACACGATCAGCTGGCCCGACAGCGTGAGCGGCAACCGCTTCGACGCTGCGTTCCACAGTCCGTTGCCGAGCCACGACGCGCCGATCGCGAGCGCGAGGTTCAGCCCCCAGAACAGCTGCCAGCGCGACGCCGGGACGGCCGCCTGCACCGTGCCGGACGGCAGCGCGAGGATCGCGACCCAGCAGAGGCCGCCGATCAGCCCCGTCACGACACCCCACAGCACCGACCACTCGTTGCCGCTGAAATGATGGTGGCGCTGCAGGTAGCGCGCGTTCGCGACGGCGTACCAGGTCCAGCTCGCGAGCGCGCCGCTTGCGCACGCGATGCCGGCGAGCTTCTGGCTGAGCGTCGTCGCCTGCGCGGCTTCCGACGTGAAGAGGTCGATGTTGATGCAGACGATGCCGGCGATCACCAGCGCGAGCGGGGCGGCGAGGCGCCGCAGCGGGACCGCGCCGTGGTCGCCGAGGCCCACGAGCGTGACGGTCACGGGCAGCACGCCGATGATCAGCGACGTGGGGGCGATGCCGATCAGGTGCACGGCGGTGGACAGCAGCATGTAGTACGCGAGATTGCCGATCAGCGCGAGCGTCGCGAGCGCGACGAGATCCTCGCGGGTCAGTCGCGCGAGCAGCGAACGGGCCGCGGGCAGCGCGGCCGCCAGCGACACGAGGCCGTACATGGCATAGCGGCCGGCGCTCAGCAGCAGCGGCGAGAAATCGGTCATCAGGCGCGGAACGAGAAATACCATGCCCCACAACGCGCCCGCGAGGACGCCATACACTACACCGCGCTGCATCGACTGCTCCGAACAAAATGACTGACGAGCGCGCATCTTAACGATGCAGGCGCGACCGCGTCTTGTTCATTCCTGCACTTCTGCACTCGGGATGGAGCGGGATGCCGAGGTTGTCGCGATCCGGTCCTGTTTGCCGGCGGATCGCGGCGGGTCGGGTTGCCTGCCGGCGATCAGCGGATCAGCGCTCGACCGGTTCGGCCGTCGTCGCATCGTCACCGGCCGCGCGTGCATGCGCGGGGCGCCGCACGGTGCGCAGCTTGCCGCTGTTGCCGCCGCCGCAGAAGAACGTGTCGCGGCCGTCGGATTCCAGCCCCGACACGCCGATGCCGGGCGGCATGTCGACCTGTTCGAGTACCTGTCCCGTGTGCGGGTCGATCCGTCGCAGCTCGCTCTGGTCGGCTTCCCACGTGCCGTGCCACAGCTCGTCGTCGACCCACGTCACGCCGGTGACGAAGCGGTTCGATTCGATCGTGCGCAGCACGGCGCCCGATTGCGGATCCACCTGATGAATCTTGCGCTCGCGGTACTGGCCGACCCACAGCGTGCCTTCCGCCCACGCGAGCCCGGAATCGGCGCCGCCGCCGGGCGCGGGAATCGTCGCGAGCACGCGGCCCGAGTCCGGATCGATCTTCTCGATGCGGTCCTCGACGATCTGGAACAGGTAGCGGCCGTCGAACGCCGTGCCGGCATGCGCGGCGACGTCGAGCGTGCGTACGGTCGTGCCGCGTTCCGGATCGAGCGCGTTCAGCTTGTCGCCGGACGCGAACCATACGTGCTGCCCGTCGAACGTGACGCCGTGCACGCCGTCGCCGCCGGGGAACGGGCCGTATTCGCGAATGATGTCTGCGGTGGAGCGTTTCATGCCTGTCACCTCGTCGTTCGGTGCACCCATCCTAGTCTCCCGGCAGCGGCATAGGGAGTAACAAGGTCGTCGCGAATCCGGGCAGCGGCGGCGTCATCCAGCGGCGTGCGCGACCGCGGCCGAGTGCCTGTACCTTGCCCGCGCCGGCCAGTGCATCGAGCGCGCGCTGCACGGTGCGCTGGTTCGCGCCGAGTGCGAGCGCCAGCGCCGAGCTCGACCACGCTTCGCCGTCCGCGAGCAGCGCGAGCACGGCTGCGTGGCGGTCGTCGACCGGGCGCGCGAGCACGACGGTCTCGCGTATGCCGAGCGGCTCGAGCGCGAAGCCGTCAGGTGTCGCGGTGATGTTCGCGAACGGTCGCAGCATGGCGCGCAGCCGGCCGATCTCGACACGCAGCCGTGCGCGATGCGATTCGTCCGCGTGCTTCGCACGAAACGCCGCGGCGACGAGCGCGTGTCTCGATACGTCGGCAGGCCACGCTTCGCCCAGTGCACGGGCGAGCACGAACAGCACCGGGCGGCGGGCGAGCGACACGGTCGTGCGCGCGTCGCGCACCGTGTAACGGCATGCATCGACGATCAGCGTGTTCGATTCCAGCAGCGCCTCGACCTCGTCGAGCAGCACGAGCCGCGATGTGCCGTGCGCGATGAGTCGCGCGGCCGGCGTATCGAGCACGCGCGCGGCGGTGTCGACTTCGGCCGTCAGCGCGGCGATGCCGGCGTCGTGCGCGGCTGCGCGGGCTCGATGGAGCGCCGCGCGGGCCGCGTGCGGGCGGATGCGGCGCATCGCGATGCCGGCCGCGATCAGTTCATGGGCGGCGCGCGACGCGGCCGGCAGCGGCGCGGGATCGAGGCTCGCGAGCCGCCGCTCGGCGTCGTCGATGTGCCCGATCAGCAGCAGCCGGCGCACGCCGAGATAGCGCGCGTGTGCGGCGTTCGTGCGGTCGCCGTGCGCGTCGAGTGTCGCGCATGCGGCGTCGAGTGCGTGCGACGGCCAGCCGAGGTCGCGCGACGCCAGCGCGATCTCGGCTTCCGCGACGATGCAGCGTGCCCGCGCGACGGCTTCCTTCGCACCGAATGCGCGTGCCGCGCCGCGCACGAGCGCGCGCGCCCGTTCGAAATCGCCGAGCTGCGCCATCGCGATGCCGCGCAGTGCGAGCGCCGGCGCATCGTCGCGCAGCGCAACGCGGTTCAGCGCGCCGAGCGGGTCGCCTGCCGCGAGCGCGCGGGCTGCCGCCGTAATCAGCGAATCCATCCGAATCCCGACACAGTTGTCACTCCCTGCGATCCGATGCCCGGTCCTAATCTAACACCACGCACACGGCCCGATGTGCCGTGCCCGGATACCTGTCGGATGTCGAAAGGAGAACCCAGGATGACGAACCATCTCGCCGGAACGCGCGCCGAATGGCTGGCGGCGCGCAGGGCGCTGCTCGAGGCTGAAAAGGCGTTGACGCGGCAAAGCGACGAACTCGCGCGGCAGCGCCGGGCACTGCCGTGGGTACGTGTCGACAAGACCTACCGGTTCGACACCGAGAACGGGCAGGCGACGCTCGCCGACCTGTTCGACGGCCGCTCGCAACTGCTCGTCTATCACTTCATGTTCGGCCCCGACTACAAGGCGGGTTGCCCGTCGTGCTCGGCGCTGGCCGACGGCTTCGACGGCTTTGCGATCCATCTCGCGAACCATGACGTGACGCTTGCGGCGGTGTCGCGCGCGCCGCTCGCGAAGCTGCTCGCGTACCGGCAGCGGATGGGATGGACGTTCCCGTGGGTGTCGTCGGTCGGCAACGATTTCAACTTCGACTTCAACGTGTCGTTCACCGAAACGCAGCAGCGCACGGGCGACGTCGAATACAACTATGCGCGCGCCGCGCATGCGATGGACATGGAGCCGCCACCGGCCGCCGTCGCGCAGTTCGCGGCGACCTGCGGCACCGACGCGGCCACGTACTCGCTCGACCGGCCGGGGATGAGCGCGTTCGTGCGCGAAGAGGGTGTCGTCCACCACACGTATTCGACCTATGCGCGCGGGCTCGACGGGCTGTGGGGGATGTACCAGTGGCTCGATCGCGCGCCGCTCGGGCGCAACGAGACGGGCCCGTGGTGGCGCCGTCACGACGAGTACGCGCGCGGTTGAGCGTGGAGCGGCTACTACCACCGGGGGCGGCGATGATGCGAGCGACGAAGCCGGCTGAGACGGGCGCGACAGACGCAGGCTGGCGGGTGTTCGGCACCGTGCTCGCCGGGGTGTTCGCCGTCGCCGTGTGGGCGATGCTCGCGCAGCATGCGTCGATGGACGCGATGGGCGCGATGGGCGCGATGGGCGGCATGCCGGTGCCAGGCGGCCGGGCATTGTCGGCGGGATGGGCGAGGCCGTGCGGATGGAGCGCGGGGCGCGCTTTCGCGGCGTTTGCCGGCATGTGGGGCGCGATGACGGTGGCGATGATGCTGCCGGTGCTGGCGCCGGTGCTCTGGCGGTATCGACAGAGCATTCGTGCGATGACATCGGCCCGCGGCGCATGGCTCGTCGCGATTTCGGGCGCCGGGTACTTTTCGGTGTGGATGGCGGTTGGCGCGGCGGTGTTTCCCGCTGGCGACGCGTTGGCGGTTGCCGCGCGGCGACTGCCTTCGCTCGCGGTTGCGATGCCGTTCGCCGCCGGCGCGGTCGTGCTCGGTGCGGGTGTGCTGCAGTTTTCGGCATGGAAAGCGCGTCGGCTCGCGTGCTGTCGGCATGCGCCGGTTGCCAGATGTGCCGGGCGGCCGGGTGCCGGCGCCGCGTGGCGGCATGGCGTGCGGGCCGCGCTGCGCTGCGGCACCTGCTGCGGGAACCTGATGGTCGCGGCACTGGCGACGGGCGGGATGGATCTGCGGGTAATGGCCGCCGTGACGGTGGCGATCGCCGCCGAGCGGCTGGTACCGTCCGGCGGCGAACGCGCGGTGCGAACGATCGTCGGCGGTGCCGCGATCGGCGCCGGAATCATGATGGTCATGTGTGCGGCCGGGCTGGCTCAGGGTTAGGGCGGTTGTGCGGCGCCGCAAGGCCGGCGGATGCGTTGTCGCCAACGCCGCATGGGCCGCCGGCGGCATGAAATCGGCCCGGTGGCGGCCGGTTGTGCGAATGGGGCGACGCCGGGGTGAAACGAAAGACGATCGAAAACGAACCGAACGGCGATCCGAACGATTCGGCCCCCGAACACTGGAAAACGGCTAACCCGTTGTTCGTGTTGTGAAAATTCGCAGCGCTTCGCGTATAATTCGCTTTTGCGCCCATAGGATTTGCCATGCGTCTGATCCAAAAAGCACTCACTTTCGATGACGTGCTCCTCGTTCCCGCCTTTTCCGACGTTCTCCCGCGCGACACCAGCCTGAAAACCAAGCTGACCCGCAACATCTCCCTGAACATGCCGCTCGTGTCCGCCGCGATGGACACGGTCACCGAAGGTCGCCTCGCGATCGCGATGGCGCAGCAGGGCGGTGTGGGTATCGTCCACAAGAACCTCACGCCGGCCGAGCAGGCCCGCGAGGTCGCGAAGGTCAAGCGTTTCGAATCGGGCGTCGTCCGCGACCCGATCACGGTCCCGCCGCAGATGAAGGTGCGCGACGTGATCGCGCTGTCGCGCCAGCATGGCATCTCGGGCTTCCCGGTCGTCGAAGGCCCGCAGCTCGTCGGTATCGTCACGAACCGCGACCTGCGTTTCGAAACGCGTCTCGACGAACCCATCAGGTCGATCATGACGCCGCGCGATCGTCTCGTCACGGTCAAGGAAGGCACGCCGCTCGCCGAAGCGAAGGCGCTGATGCATAGCCACCGCCTCGAGCGCGTGCTGGTCGTCAACGAGGCGTTCGAACTGCGCGGCCTGATGACCGTCAAGGACATCACCAAGCAAACCGAGCACCCGGACGCGTGCAAGGACGAACACGGCAAGCTGCGCGCAGGCGCGGCAGTCGGCGTCGGCCCCGACAACGAAGAGCGTGTCGAGCTGCTCGTGCAGGCAGGCGTCGACGTGATCGTCGTCGACACCGCGCACGGCCACAGCAAGGGCGTGCTCGAGCGCGTGCGCTGGGTCAAGCAGAACTTCCCGCACGTCGAAGTGATCGGCGGCAACATCGCAACGGCCGCCGCCGCGAAGGCGCTCGTCGAATACGGCGCGGACGCGGTCAAGGTCGGTATCGGCCCGGGCTCGATCTGCACGACGCGGATCGTCGCGGGCGTCGGCGTGCCGCAGATCAGCGCGATCGCGAACGTTTCGGAAGCGCTGAAGGGCACCGGCGTGCCGTGCATCGCCGACGGCGGCGTGCGTTTCTCGGGCGACGTGTCGAAGGCTCTCGCGGCCGGCGCGAACGCGGTGATGATGGGCAGCATGCTCGCGGGCACCGAAGAGGCGCCGGGCGACGTGTTCCTGTACCAGGGCCGTCAATACAAGTCGTACCGCGGCATGGGTTCGGTCGGCGCGATGAAGGACGGCGCGGCAGACCGCTACTTCCAGGACAACTCCGCGAACATCGACAAGCTCGTGCCGGAAGGCATCGAAGGCCGCGTCGCCTACAAGGGCTCGGTCAACGCGATCCTGTTCCAGCTGGTCGGTGGCGTGCGCGCGAGCATGGGCTACTGCGGCTGCAAGACGATCGACGAGCTGCACGACAAGGCCGAATTCGTCCAGATCACCGCGGCGGGCATGCGCGAGTCGCACGTGCACGACGTGCAGATCACGAAGGAAGCACCGAACTACCACGTGGACTGATTGCCGATGAAACCGCTGCTGCGAGCCGTGCTGATCATCGATGCCGTGCTGCTGCTGGCGTTCGGCGTGCTGTTCGTGCTGACGCCCTGGCAGGCGCTTTTCAACGCGCTGCAGCTCGCGAACATCCAGCCGGCGATGCTTGGCCAGGCGTTCGGCATCGCGCTGCTCGGGCTCGCGTGGCTCGCGTTTCACGCGGCGGTCAACGGCGAACTCACGGCGCCGGTCGCGCGGGCGGTCGGCCATGTGAACTGGCTGATCGGCGTGCTGACGGTCGTGTGGTCGATCGGCACCGGTAACGGTCCCGCGCTCGCTGCTGCCGGCAGGGTGCTGTCGGCGGTGGCCGGCGTCGCGCTGATCGTGCTCGGCCTCGGCGGCGTGCGGCTCGCATCGGCCGTGCGCCGGCGCGAGAAAACGCAGGCGCTCGAGGCGCGGGTCGCGAAGGGGCCGGTCGAGCCGGCGCCTGTGCCGCAGCGTGTCGAGCCGGTCGTCAGCCGTCCCGAGGCGCCTGCGGCGCCGGCCGCGTCAGGCACGTCGGCCGCATCCGATCGCGCGTCAGGCAGCGTCGCATTCGACGCGCGCCCGCCGTCGCAGGATTGACCTGCGATGCGTCGCGCGAGCCGCCTGCCGCCCGACGCCGCTGTCCATGCTTTTGACGCAGCGCTTCATGCGCTGCTTTTCTTATTCTCTTCATCCCGTCCGCAGCCATGCACGACAAAATCCTGATTCTCGACTTCGGTTCGCAAGTCACCCAACTGATCGCGCGCCGCGTGCGCGAAGCGCACGTCTACTGCGAGATCCACCCGAACGACGTGTCCGACGACTTCGTCCGCGAGTTCGCGCCGAAGGCGGTGATCCTGTCGGGCAGCCACGCGAGCACGTACGAAGACCATCAACTGCGCGCGCCGCAGGCCGTGTGGGATCTCGGCGTGCCGGTGCTCGGCATTTGCTACGGCATGCAGACGATGGCCGTGCAGCTCGGCGGCAAGGTCGAGTGGAGTGATCATCGCGAGTTCGGCTACGCGGAAATGCGTGCGCACGGCCATACGCGCCTGCTCGACGGCATCGAGGATTTCACGACGGACGAAGGCCACGGCATGCTGAAGGTCTGGATGAGCCACGGCGACAAGGTTGCCGAGCTGCCGCCGGGCTTCGCGCTGATGGCGTCGACGCCGAGCTGCCCGATCGCCGGCATGGCCGACGAGGCGCGCGGCTACTACGCGGTGCAGTTCCACCCGGAAGTCACGCACACGGTGAAGGGCCGCCAGATCATCGAACGCTTCGTGTTGAAGATCGCCGGCGCGAAGCCCGACTGGATCATGAAGAACCACATCGAGGAAGCCGTCGCGAAGATTCGCGAGCAGGTCGGTGACGAGGAAGTGATTCTCGGCCTGTCCGGCGGTGTCGACTCGAGCGTGGCCGCCGCGCTGATCCACCGCGCGATCGGCGACCAGCTGACCTGCGTGTTCGTCGATCATGGCCTGCTGCGCCTGAACGAAGGCAAGATGGTGCTCGACATGTTCGAGGGCCGCCTGCATGCGAAGGTCGTGCACGTGGACGCATCCGAGCAGTTCCTCGGCCACCTGGCCGGCGTGACCGATCCGGAAGCGAAGCGCAAGATCATCGGCCGCGAATTCGTCGAGGTGTTCCAGGCCGAGGCGCAGAAGCTGTCGAAGGCGAAGTGGCTCGCACAGGGCACGATCTATCCGGACGTCGTCGAATCGGGTGGCACGAAGACGAAGAAGGCGACGACGATCAAGAGCCACCACAACGTCGGCGGCCTGCCGGAAACGCTCGGCCTGAAGCTGCTCGAGCCGCTGCGCGACCTGTTCAAGGACGAAGTGCGCGAACTCGGCGTCGCGCTCGGCCTGCCGCCGGAGATGGTGTACCGCCATCCGTTCCCGGGCCCGGGCCTCGGCGTGCGGATTCTCGGCGAAGTGAAGCGCGAATACGCGGATCTGCTGCGCCGTGCCGACGCGATCTTCATCGAGGAACTGCGCGGCACGACCGCCACCGCACAGGATGCGGCAGCGGGCCTGTGCGGCGAGGCCGACGTCGGCAAGACCTGGTACGACCTGACGAGCCAGGCGTTCGCGGTGTTCCTGCCGGTGAAGTCGGTCGGCGTGATGGGCGATGGCCGTACGTACGACTACGTGACGTCGCTGCGCGCGGTGCAGACCACCGACTTCATGACCGCGCACTGGGCGCACCTGCCGTACGCGCTGCTCGGCCGTGCGTCGAACCGGATCATCAACGAGGTGCGCGGGATCAACCGTGTGGTGTACGACATCTCGGGGAAGCCGCCGGCGACGATCGAGTGGGAGTGAATTGACGTCCTTCGAAAGCTATCGCCAACTATCGAAAAACTGCCGTAACGTATTGATTTTAAAGTAAATACGTCACGGTACTTATCGGTGGCTATCGCCAGCCAGCAAAATAAGTTGGCGGTAGAGCTGACGGTAGAAATCGAGGTCGGATTAAGACATTCTCGTTCACTATTCAGACTTTTACCGTCTTTGACGGTAAAAGTCTTCTCGGGAAAGCTTGTTTTGCGTGGCTTTCCGGGCATCAACAGGTCTTCCGATCCCTGACGGTAAAACCTGACGGTAAAGCCGTCAAAATACCGGAGGAAACCTCGATGCTCACTGACGCTGCACTACGCAATCTCAAGCCTAAGTCCAAGATTTATAAGGCTTCTGACCGGGACGGGATGTATGTGACGGTATCGACCAGCGGTACTATCACCTTCCGCTACGATTACCGGCTCAACGGTCGCCGCGAAACGCTAACCCTCGGACGCTATGGCCCTGACGGTATTTCGCTGGCGATGGCGCGCGAACTACTCCTGGACGCACGCAAAGCAGTTCTCAAGGGCACATCGCCCGCGCTTGAAAAGCAGCGCGAGAAACGCCGTGTCCAGGCCATCGAGACTTTCGGTACGGCGATGGACGCATGGTTCACCAATGCGAGGTTGGCCGACAGCACCCGCGCCATGCGCAAGCACATCATCGACCGGGACATCCTGCCGGTTTTCCGCAATCGCCTGCTGACCGAAATCCAACCCGAAGACCTGCGTGCCTTGTGCAACAAGGTCAAGGAACGGGGGGCGCCTGCTACGGCGGTACAGATTCGGGACATCGTGAAGCAGGTTTATGTCTATGCCATCGCCCACGGCGAAAAGGTGGGCAACCCTGCCAACAGCGTAGGCGCGGCGTCGATCGCTACCTTCGTGCCGAAGGATCGCGCCTTGTCTCCACTGGAAATTCGGCTGATGGCGCAGCAGATGGAATCGGTGGCGACCTATCCGACCATCAAGCTGGCGCTGAGCCTGATCCTGCTGACGCTGGTGCGCAAGAGCGAACTGATCCAGGCCACTTGGGATGAGGTCGATTTCGAGAACAAGACCTGGACGATCCCGAAGCAGCGGATGAAGGGGCGCAACCCGCACGTGGTTTATCTGTCGCGCCAAGCACTCGACATCTTCGTGACGCTGCACGCCTGCGCGGCCGGCTCAAGGTTCGTCTTTCCCTCTCGTTACGACGCCGAGCGGTTCATGTCCAATGCGACCTTGAATCGGGTCACTCAGCTTATCGCGGAGGCGGCAAAGACCAAGGGGCTGCCGCTGCAGCCGTTCACCGTCCACGACCTGCGCCGTACCGGCTCGACGTTGTTGAACGAAATCGGCTTCAACCGCGACTGGATCGAGAAATGCCTGGCGCACGAGGACGGCCGTTCCTCACGCTCGGTCTACAACAAGGCTGAGTACGCCGAGCAGCGGCGTCACATGCTGCAAGAGTGGGCCAACCTAGTCGATGCTTGGGGTGGCGGGCAGACCTACGTGCCAACGCTGTTGCCGAAGAACGTGGTCGTGCCGGCATTGAGCGCGGTGGCCTGATCGGATGAGAGGCCGCTACGCGGCTTCATTCCTCACTCGAACCCGCCCGAACAGGGCGGGTTTTTCGTTGGTGGACATCGGGCTTCGAGACGCGGCCGCGAGGTGCTTGCTTGCGCTGCTCGATCCAAGCTTCCACTTCGGCCAAGTCCCAGACGACGCAGCGCGGCGTGAGATAGAAGCGGCGCGGGAACTCCCCGCGGCGCTCCATTTCGTAGATCGTCGTCTCAGCCAGGGGGACAATCAGCCGCAGTTCCTGACGGCGGATGGTGCGCCGGAAGGGAAGGGGGCTGAGTCTCGGGAATTGTGGCAGCTCCTCGTAGGCTTCGGTCCCCGGCAAGGGGAGCGCGTTGGATGTTCGCGATAGCTGTTCCACGTCGGACTCCATGAGTACGCTGCATGGAGACATGGTGAATTTCAGTACCTATCCGGACAACTCACTGTGGCGTAGTGCAGCGCACTCAACGACCGTTGCTCAGGCGACGAAGCAAGGTGCGGCCAGTGATAAGTCCAAGGTGCAGCCGGAACGTGCTGTGATCTTCATCCGAAAGGCCGGGATGCGACCCGTCGGTGTGAAGCATCTTGAACAGTCCATTCAAGTAGTTCTTCCCGTCGCTGGTCCACTCGTTCCTGTCGACCGACAGAAATCCGCGCTCCGCTAGCCAAGCGCGCCGGTTTTCGCTGGAAGCCAGCGCGGCGGCCTTCTGCGGATCAATGTGCAAGGCGATGTCGGTTAGCAAGCCTTCCAGAAATGTGCGAATCTGACTGTTCGCTGCCGCCCAGTCGCCGCGTGCGTGCGCGTCGATGGCTTGGTCGAGATGCCCCAACGGTACAGTGAATCCGAACTGCTTCAACAGTTGGTGAACCTCATCATCGGCCGCAGGAAGGTCCACTTCGCCAGGCAACGCCGCGCGCAGTAATGGCGTTCGTTCATCCTCATCCCACGAGACAATGTAGCCGTCGAGCGCCAGCCCTCGCAGAAGACGCTCCTGCTCGGCCTTCGCATACTGCGGCACAACCACTCCAACGGCTTCGCGTACCGCAGCTTCAGCCAGAGCCACAGGTCCGTCCAAGGTGCTGACGATCTGCGTTGCGCGCTGGTTGACGAGGCGTGCCAGTACGGCGCTTTTCGCAGTCACGCTCTTTGCCGGTCCCTGCGGGATTTCGTCGTCCAGCCCTAACCGCACCACGAGTTGATCGAACTTTGCCTGCGTCAACATTTCTGCAAGAAACTCTACCGCGGCGATGATGGTGGGGCGAGTAAATGGATGAGCTTTCATTCCTGCCTACGTCCTTTCGTTGTTGTAGGGCCGGCAACGGTGTGTATCGCCGCTGCCGGCTCCTTGCTATGCAGCCGCGCTCTACACCTTAGCCACTTTGCGTGAGGCTAGGTAGTCGTCTACGTTGTGGCGACGCAGGGCCTTCTTGGCTTGTGCAGGTGTCACCGTGCGGGCGGCCAGCAATGCGTCCAATTGCTCCTGCCACCGCACGGTGCGATGTGCCTCCATGTGTTCCGCAAGCCTGTCGATGTCATCATCCGTGGGGGCTGGTGACGCCCCGCCGACAAAGGCATCGCAGATCGTCACAGTCCCTGACTTGGCCGGCACGTCGGCAGCGCACAGGACAGCCGTGACGATATCAAGTGCATTGGGCTTGTCGATCTGAGCGGGCAGGCTGCTCATCCAGGCACCCGCAACTTCGGTCGAGAAGGAGCGGATCAAGAAGCACACCTCATGCGCATGCCGAGAGATTGCGTCGCCAGCGCCGTGATGGGAGGACTCGATCACCATGCGACGGTAGCCATGCGCATAGGCGCTTTCGATGGAAGGGAAGACCGGAAGCCCCTCGAAATGCGGTGACAACGGAGAATCGTCTTTCCCGTAGCCAGGGCGAAACGTCGGTTGGATGCGAACGGCTGGTCCCGCGTGCTCGGTCAGGGGCAGCACGGCCTCCAGCAATGCCTTGCGCTGCGTGTCGCCAGGCGTGATACCGAGCACGATGATCCCGTAGGGGCGCTTTGCCACCGCCTGCCTTAGTGCATCTTCGAGTGCCAGCGGCAGACGCTGGTTCGTCGTGAAGTGCTGCGCGGCCGACGGCGCTGCTCGACGCTGCACAAACGGCTGTACCACTTGCAGATCGCCGGACTCGGTAACGATCCCGAGCACGTCAACGGGATCGCTGTCGAGACCTTCATCGTCCGGCCGCAGTAGCAGGTCGATGTCGCTATGTAGATTCTCTGGCAGCGGCGTCTCCGCCAACACTACGACGCGCAGCGAGGACGAATAGGCGAGATTGGCGGCCGTATTCAGCCGGTCCTTGTTGTCGCTCCACGATTCCTGCGTCAACGGCACGGTGCCGACCACGACCAGCGTACCGCTGGGCAGTCGGTCCATGCCGCGCGAGAACAGGCCATGTTCGCCCAAGTCGATGGCCGTGTCCGAAGAACGGCCGGCATCCTCCGCGTAGAGCAGTGCGCCGTCGGTGGCTGCCTCGTATCTGGCGATGGCTGCGTCAATGGCTTTTTGCGAGGTCGTCACGTACACGCCCGGCACGGGGCCGTCGGGCCAGACCTTCAGAACGCTGGTGGCCGATGGCTCCAGTGTTTGGAGCATTTCGTCCACCGGCAGAATCAGGTCATGCTGTTTCGCAATGCGCTTGGCGAGCCGGTCGGCCGAGTTGCTGTCCCACTGTGAAGCAGATACGCGAGCGGGGAACGCATTGACTTCGGGCCAGTTACGCAAGCCGGGAATGGCTGCGATCAGGTCGAGTGCCTGCCCATGCTTGAGGGTGAGGTTGTGGCGTTCGAGGTACGCGCGCAAGCGCTCCGCGAACACCTTGAGTTGCTGGGTGTCCATATTGATCTCCGCCGGGCGTCGAGCCGGTGCACGCTTTGCGGGCCGCCCAAGGGATCAAATATGGATTGGGTAGGGCACTGGAATGCTCCGTCTTCGTCGTACCCCCACGGGGCGCGTGCGGCAGGTGACGGCAACCACCGGCTAGGATACCACGCTGTTCTGGCTTGTGAGATACTGTCGGCAGGGCTTCGGGCAGGAGCCTGCCACCCGTCATAGCAAAGCTGTTGACAGCACTGCCGGCAAACTCCCTCTCTTCCTGCGCATGCCATGTTCAGGTTCGAGAAGCGGCAGACGGGTGACGTTTCGCCATGAACCGGGAGAACTTGTCATGTCGAATGAAGCTATTCGGCCGTCCACGATGGACGGCATCAAACGACTCGCCAAATCGCTCAAGGTCGAGCGGGGCATCCAGCATACGCAAGCCTTGGATGCCGCCGCGCAGGCAGCGGGATTCCAGAACTTCCGCCATGCCTGCAATGTGCTGCGCGCCGCCCCCAAGACGGAGCGTTCCCGCCCCGGCCACCGTGTCTTCCTGACTTCCTACTGGAAGGGCCGCGATGGTGGCGGGACTGGACGCGAAACGCTGAGCATCTGGCTATCCGTCCCGTGGGGTGATCTCATCACGACGCTTCAGTTGCAGAACCATCGCGCACTGGCGGACTTCCGTGCCGAGGGGCCTGACCATCTGGCGCGCGAGCACCTGCAAAATTCGCAGTCGGCGGCTCGGCGTGCGGTCTGTGCAGCCGCACGTGCACTGCATTTCATGGATGCGACGAAGCTGCGTCCGTCCAAGAGCCACAGCCGCGCCTTTCCTGGTGGGCGGTCGAGCAATGCGGTTCCTGGCCGTGACCACTACAGCATCTGGTATGACCGTCAGACGAAGCGCTATCTCTTTGCGGACGAGCCCTATGAGAAGGCCGTTGAAGGCAAGGGGCAGGAGCGCGAGACCTGGGCGAAGGAACATGGCTTCGTCATCGTCAAGCCTGAGTGGGCGGGCATGTACGCGCCCGATGTCGGTTCCCGTCTCTACCTGATCGCGGACGAAACGAAAGGCATCCCGCTGGAACCCATCGCGGCGGCGCTGGACCAGCTGCCTTCACCCATTGTCGAAGCCGCATGGGACGGAGAATCAGCACCAATGACACCGTTCTTCGTGAGCCCCGGTGCCATCGCCAAGGTAGCTGCTGCGAAGGACGAGCCGAAGACGCCGCGTAAGCAAAATGGCCAGCGAAATTCAGTTGGCTATGTCCAGACCTTCGTTGGTCCGCAGCGCCGTCCGAAGGGCAGGATGCCGATTGAGGCGCACGCGCATGTCGGCCGCCTGCTGAAGTCGGTGCTCAAGGACACCTATCACCGCAAAGGTGTCTACAACCGGGTCAACGCGATTCGCAGTGAACTCGACGAGTGGACGCAGCGCGAGTACAACCATGCCGAACTGCCGAATGAGCAGTTCTTCGACTTGTACTACCACGAGTCCGGCTCGACGTTTTCGCGCGCGCTTGCCGAAGCCGACCGCGAGCGTCATGTGCGGAGTTTGGCGCACGCGAAGAAGCTCCTGGGCGAGCACTATCCCGATTGCCCGCCGCTGCGGTCACTGCTGAAAAAGGTGGATGCCGCAGTCAAGTCTTTGCGTGACTGGAACTGAGGGCTCGTCACAATGTCTCGCACAAAACAAAGCCAACAACCGCAGCCGCCCGCGTCGCCCATTCGCCCCGAGGCCGAATTGGAAAGCCGGTTGGCAGCGACGCTGTCCGTCGCCTTCCCGAACATTCCCCGCGAGCAACTGGTCGAACAGCGGCGTTTCACCGTGCGCCTTGGTCACGAAACTCATGAGTTCGACAGCGCTGCCCAGTGGGAGAAAAGCGGGCGCGCGGATGTAATCATCTTTCATGACGGGCGACCACTCGCCGTGGTGGAACTCAAGCGCGAGGATCTAGCGCTTACTCATGCTGACTATGAGCAAGCGCAAAGCTACGCGAACCAGTTGACGCCACGACCACCTCTTGTCGTTGTCACGAATGGGCGCGAGACCCGAATCTACGACGCCAATACAGGGCAACTTTGGTCTGGCGAGCAAGACGCCGCGAATGCGGTAGCCCGTCTGCTTGCCAATGCCGCCAAGTTGGCGGCGACAGATATGCGGTGGGCGACCGAAGCTTTGATGGGGCGGGAAACCGGGGTCTGGGTTCCCATCGTGCGATCTGCAACAGCGAGGCTCCTGGCCGAGATGACAGACCCACCCGGCCAGTCCGATCGCGCCTTCGCCGAGCTTCTGCTGTTTCCTCGTCTCAGTACCCTCGGCGCAATCAAATCAGCGCAGGCCGGGACGACCTTCACGATCGTCGAAGGTGCAGCACAGAGCGGAAAGAGCAGTTGTCTGCGCGAACTTGCCTTGCGCACTCGGGACAGTGAAGACTTGGCCGTCCTGATGTTGCGAGGCTCAGGGCCGGGACTGTTTCAGTCGCTGGCCAACTTGTTCGCCATCGAGCTTGAGTGGAATCTCACCGCGAACGATGCTCGCCAGTGGCTGCGGCGGATGTCTGCCGGGTCAGCGGGGCCGGCGCTTTTGCTTGCCATCGACGACGTGGAGCCAGGCACGTCGATGGCGGCCGACCTGGAAGAGTTGGCTAGCCTGCGACCGGGCAATAAGCTCAACGTCATCCTGACCACCGATCGCGCGGAACGGCTGGTTAAGGCCCCAAACGGTCGCACGCAGACGGCGGTCGGAGATCGAGCAAAAGCCATCGAGATCGGCCCCTTGAGGTTGGAAGAGTTTCAAAGTGCGCAGCGCGCTCTCGCCAATCGCAAGGTTCACTTCCAGCAGGGCGCAGAGTACGCGGAGGACTACCGTGCGCCGTGGGTGCTTCGCACGATTTACGACGATGCCGCCCGTATCACACAGCACCAGGACCCAAACAGCGCGTTGCTTCTTCCGCCGGCGCTTGGCTTGGAACTTGTGGATGCGGCGCGCCGAAACTACGCCAATCAGGCGGATCTGCTTCGCGGTTATCGTGTGCTTGCGCGTTGCACTCTTGCCGATGAGGGCGCCCGTTCTGCCGAGCTAGCCTTGGCAGCAGCCAATGGGTTTGTCGTGCGACAAGATGCGCTTTCCGACGAAGCTCGCAATGCGGTAGCCGAACTTAAATCGAAGGGTGCTGTGCGCACCTATCGTCACGCAGGCGGCGAAGACATCGTCGTGCCGACCATTCCTGCCGCATTCCTTTCAGAATTCGCCGATGTTACAGGCGATGAACTCGCGCGGCGCGCCGCAACAGACCCCAAGGAAGCCGGTACTTGGCTTGGTCACCGCTTGGCCGCTGTCTATCTCGGGGACGTGATCGGTGCGCAGGCGATTCGCAGCATGGCGGAGAAAACTGGCGGATTCAGTTCTGGAGTCGTCAACGGTCTTCTCTCCATCGAGCCAACGGAGCAGCCCATCGAAAGCGCACTGATCGCGACGGCAGCGCCAGATGGTTCGTTGATTCATCTGAAGATCGAAGGCGAAAAGTTTTGGCTGTCCAATCGCCACGGCGATGTCATCGGCGAAGCCGTAGATCTCGGAGCGGAGCGGCCGCACACGTATGGCAACACGAGCGCTTGGATGATCCTCGGACAACTTGCGAGGCTTCCTACAGCGATGGTTGGCGACGACAACCAGCGCATGGATGCTTGGATATTGCTGAACATCGGCCAGTGCCCTTTTCCCTTGCTGCGCGCGAACGAAGAGGGACTGGGCCATCTTGTACACGACCTCGGCGATCGTGGTCGCGTCCTTTGCCACGATCAAGGCCCCATCGAGGCAGCGACACAAGCGATGGCCGATCTATTCTCTCGCCCGTGGACACACGCAGACGAATGGGTGAATGCCGCAATCGAAACCGGGTCTCTGCCACTTCTGCATCGCCTAATAATTGCATTGCGTACAGTACGGCTGCGTAACATGCCTGATCTTTCCGACTGGGCCGATGCAGTACTCAGAGATCGTGTGCTTCCTGAGCACGCTGCTGCTCTTCGAGCGCTAATTGATAGCGAAGACGAGGGCACACCGTGACTAAGAGCATGCCAAGGCGCCAAGCCATCCCGTCGTTCGGCCTGCGGGCGGTACCCCGCACCTTGTGCCGAGCCGCGCTTAAGCGAGCTTGATTTCCTGCAGGTACGATCGATATGCATACTCGATCAAATCACGTATCAGTTCGAGCAGTCCTGCCCATGGCAGTCCATCGAAGGGATCGCCGTGTGCAAGGGAATTGCGAATTCCAGCTAGCGTGATGGCTTTGGGCATGCCGTTCTTCTTTGCTGCATCACGAGAGGCTTTGCTTTCATAAAGCAGTGAAATCACGGAGCCGCCATATAGCTTCGTGAAGGTAAGCGAAGCGTCAGTGAGCCCATCCTTTTCGACCATGTGTTCTAGTAATTGAGCAAGCGACGGCATGCGCTCGCTGTGGCTTTTTTTGCCGGATTTTCGCATGTCTTGCTGGATGAAGAACCCTCCATAGCGATCCTTTAGCGCCAGTTCCAGCGCTGTCATGGCGACCAGTTCCCCCGCTTTTACGAGGCCAAAGTCGATCCAGCCGAGGAGATAGAGTCGTTGTGCGCGACGAAATTTACTCCCCACGATTTCCGGTATCGCGGGATGTAGCCGACGCGCTTCAAGAAACCTCTGCCATTCGCTGAAATGGTAAAAAGGGAGGAGGGCGCTGGGGTTGCCGGGTAAGGGCCAAGGCATGAGAAAACTGCCATCCGCTCGTTCGGTGTCGAACAACGAGATGTCGAGGAGGTCTGATCTATCCATCGAAGTGGTGCCGCTCAGTTGTATCGGTTATCACTTCGCGTTAGCCGAATCTTGGTAACTCCGGCGGCATCGCGTGAATCCAGCATCCAGGACTTTCACTATCAAAGAAATCCACATGAACGGGTCCTAAGTCATCTTGAATGACTTGGTGTGCATAGTTGCAATAGACCTGGTCGCCACGAAAAACGGAGACTGCCACGCGCTGGATACCAGTTCCACGCATCCGTCGTAACAGATGTCTGTCATGTTCCCCGAGTCCCCAGCCGAATAGTGTCAATGTAAATCGTTGAGATGTGAGCACCTCGCGGTACACCGTAGATAGGTAGTAGCTGTTCTGGATAGAGGAAATTTTCTGCGGCATTGTTCCTTCGCTGACAAATAGCGGTACAACTCGTTCGCTGCGCCATTCCGCAAGAATTGCCTCCAGTAAGCCCTCTCCGGCATTGTGAATTTTGAACTCCTGTTCCACGACAGTTCGGCACAGGGCTAAGCTTCCATGTGGGTAGAACACCAAGGTGTTCGTCCGTTCCCTATAAGGTTCACGAAATCTCTGCCAAGCGTCGTCAAAGATGCCGTTGCCAACGAAACAATCCTTGAATAAATGGCCATCTTGAACATTGAGTCCATAGGTCATTGTCCAGTAGACCAGCAAGTCATAGTTCAACGATAGAACGGTATCGAACTCCTTGAGAAACTGGTACATACTGGGTAAGTGACCAGTCACTAGATCATACGCAGGATGCACGCCGCGAACGGCCTCAATCAAACACTCCCTGACATTTAGGTAGGCTTGATGCGTGCGATGGTCTGGTATCTGCAGCGACCTGTTGACATTCGACGCCTGCCAAACTAGTCGCAGGATCAGCTCGAAATCAGATGTTCCGAAAAAACGAAAGAGTTGCTGCACGTCCACCGCCAGCAAGCCCGCTCGCTGGGCATGGTCTAACAATGAGCCGTAGCCGAAGCTTGGTGCAACGGCAATGCTCGCTCCATTGCCTAGCAGAATCGTGCCTCGATGGTAGTTAAGTGCAATGTCTCTCCACGGCATTATGGGATATGGCATATGAGGTCTTTACTTACGAGTCATGTAGAAGGTTGGTTCGCCGACGGTGTCTCAAGGAAATATTGGAGCTTGCCGGAAAAAGCCTGTGCGGATGACCTGACTTCACCGCGACCATCCGGTTCCAATCGAAGTAGCACGTGTTTCAGAGCAGAATTACTGGTTGCGAGCCAGTCGCCGATTGTACGAGCGCGCTGACTTTCAACATCACCCGGAGCCACTAGCACTTGCCAAGCCTCCTTGCCCAGAAAGGTAGGAAGATGATTGCTCATCTGGCAGTATGCGCCCGCTGCTAGATCCGCCAACGCTGCAATATCCTCGGACCAGTATGGTGCCGTTGGTGATTCTGTCGTTCCGAACAAATGATCCGCGGCATTTTTCCAGCCCGTCAAGCCAAAAGTCAGATAGGTGGCCAACCTTGCGAAACCTTCGCATTTCTCATGACTGTCCAGTGTTTCGTCGTGGTCGCTTATCCACACTGAAGGTTGATTTTCCCGGCGCAAACCTGAAAGAATCAGTGCAACGAAACTGGCCAGTCGTAGCATTTTCTCGACAGTTCCGTATTTGGTATGAGGAGGGAAGCAGTCGGGAAACACCTCTAAGGCTGATTCAGAGCCTCCGTCAATGAAGCTGCCTACTCGCCGGTCAATTAAGACTGTAATGAGATTTCCACTGAGTTTGCCCGCAGCTTCAAGAAAGGCAGGCAAAGCTCGCCAGCGAACGGGTTCGTTGAGTTTCTTAAAGGAGATGCGCCGCCCGTCAGGGAGCCAACGTTCACGGAATTCTTGCAATAGTGGTAGCCATTCGTTCAGCGCCAGATCAGTGGTTACTAAAAATGAATAAGCTTCGTGCGTCGCCTCCTTGTGCTGGCCGGAGTAATCGCTGGCAATGATCATGGCTCCATTTGCTACGGAAGCCAACATACCTGGGAATTTTGTCTCGGTGATGCTAAGCGAATCACTCAAGCTAAATAGGTAGCCCGCGCCTTCGTCAATTACGGATTGCCAAATCTTCATTTGGTTGTCGGTCCTACTTAAGCTACGTTTGAATGCGTGCGATTACTTGATCGCAGACCAATGCAAAGGCGATAGCGTAGGCGTGCAAGCTGATTGGAAGTGCCAGGCCATCGGAGCGAATCCGCGCTAATGCGAACACAAGCCCAAGCGCGAAGAGCGTCAGGAAGGTTGTCAGGTACTGGTAGCTCGTGTGGTGTTGGTAAGAGAAGAAGGTTGCCGTACCCACGACCGCAACCGTCGCGATCCATCTATTTGCCTTGAATGGCAGCAGCGAAAGCAAAAAATGCCGGAAGGCGAGTTCTTCCACGATAGGCGGCAGGAGCAGCAGACAGGCCACCATGACGGCGATCTGCGCTGGCGTCTTATGGTCGTAGAGGATCGTCATGCTGACTTCACGTGGTTGTCTGAGCCACAGTGCCGTGCCATAGGCAGCCAGATAGATAGCTGATACCGCCAAAATGCCTTGCACGATATGCTGGTGCCGAATGTCACCTATGAAGCGGATATTTGGGAAGTACCAGCGCTTGTGGGCGGCGAATAAAGCGAGAAGCAACAAGGCAGACGGCCCGTAGAACACGGCAATCGTGTAGTGCACTGTGTCTTGTAGGCTGAACTGGCTGACGATCCAGGGTAGGGTCAGCCGATAGATGCGGTAGGCCAACAATCCGAGCAGTAAGGCCAAGCTCCATCGGGTGGCAAAGGGTTGCCCCAAACCAAAAATATTTCTGAATCGTTGCGCATCCAGTCGCATTTCCATTTCGTTCCCACGTCCTGATTTACGTATGTCCGACTAAGAATAATCGAGTCGGGTGTCTCCCGGCGATGCCGGGCCGCGCTGTCGTGCTCCGCATCAAGCCTCGCTGCGCGAGTCTCGCCCCTGACGGGCTTCCATCCCTGACGCCTACGGCCCGGATTCCCTCGATCCGGGCCTGCGCGCTTCGCTTGCGTGCGGTCGGCACACGGGATGGCCGTTGCCTGTCCAGCCGTCTCCCCTGACTTCCTCCCCTTGTCCGCGACTGTAGCCCGCGGCCGTGCGCCGTCAAGGCGCGCAGGGCCGTGTCCTCGGCTACGCCTGCGGGCCGCGCCAACCCTGCGCTTTTCTCCTTGACGGCGCCCGTCCGCGCGCTCCTGACCGTCGCGGGCGATGAACTCAGGAAAGACGGTGGCAACGAGGCCAACCGGGTTCTTCGTGCCGACCGCACCGAACAGCCGAAAGGCTGGGCTTCCGAATCTAGGAATCCGGTTGCGGTGAACAGCAAACCGTTTCTTTATCAGGAGAAATGCCATGCAACTCGCTACCCGTTTCGCTTCCCGTTCGCCGATGCTGCGTTCCGATTATCCCTTGTCGGATGACCAGATCCGCGCCGTTGCACCTTCCATCTTCGCCGACGCTCCGCACGAAAGCCGTTCGGGACGGTACAGCTACATCCCCACCGCAACCGTGCTGCAAGAACTGCGTGGGGAAGGCTTCGAGCCTTTCATGGTGTGCCAGACCCGTGTGCGCCACGACGACCGCCGCGACTACACCAAACACATGATCCGGCTGCGCCACGCCAGCCAGATCAACGGACGCGAAGCCAACGAGATCATCCTGCTGAACTCCCATGACGGGACGAGCAGTTATCAGATGCTGGCCGGAATGTTCCGCTTCGTGTGCCAGAACGGCCTCGTTTGCGGCGACGCCGTGGCGGACGTGCGCGTACCCCACAAGGGCGACGTAGCCGAGCACGTCATCGAAGGCGCCTACGAAGTCCTGCACGGCTTCGACCGGGCGCAGGAATCCCGCGATGCCATGCAGGCAATCACCCTGGACAGCGGGGAATCGGAAGTATTCGCCCGCGCCGCGCTGGCGTTGAAGTACGACGAAGCCACGCCCGCGCCCATCACCGAATCGCAAATCCTGAGGCCACGTCGTCGCGACGACAGCCGCCCCGACTTGTGGAGCGTATTCAACCGCACGCAAGAAAACCTTATCAAAGGCGGCCTGTCCGCCAGCGCCGCGAACGGTTGCCGCCAGACCACGCGCCCGGTGCAAGGCATCGACAACGGTATCCGCCTCAATCGCGCCTTGTGGCTGCTGGCCGATGGCCTGCGCCAGTTGAAAGGCTGATTCCCCACGCGGCAGGGGCAGGCGGTAGCCCTTGCCGCTTCTCTCGCTGCTGCACCCCTCAACCGATTGGAGTCCTCACCATGAACGCCGTAACCAAAGCCGAAGCACATACCATCGAATCCGCCGCGCCACTGGAAATGGCCGACCCGACCAAGAACCTCATCTTGGTTCCGCTGTCGCAGTTGTTGCCGCGTCGTTCCAAGCGCAATGTCCGCACGACCCCGCGCCAGTCCATTCCCGCACTGGCCGCGTGCATTGCCCGCGTCGGCCTGCTGCAAAACCTCATCGTCATCCTCGCCGCCGATGGTGAGCAGTACGAAGTCGTCGCGGGCGACCGCCGCCTGACCGCATTGAAGCTGTTGGCAAAGAAGAAGCGCATTGCCGCCGATTACGACGTGCCGTGCCTGCTGGTGGCCGATGCGTCCGCCCGTACCGTGAGCCTCGCCGAGAACGTGCAGCGCGAGAACATGCACCCCGCCGACCAGTTCGCGGCCTTCGCCGCGCTGGTCAAGGAAGGCCGTCCCATCGAGGACATTGCCGCCGACTTCGGCGTGTCCCCGCTGGCGGTGCAGCGCCGCTTGAAGCTGGCGAACGTCTCGCCGCGCCTGCTGACCGACTATCGCGCCGGAGCCGCAACGCTGGAACAGTTGATGGCCTTGACCATCACCGACGACCATGCCGCGCAGGAAGCCGCTTTCTACGGTGCGCCGGAATGGCAGCGCAGCCCGTCCGCATTGCGCGAGCGCCTGACCGAGCGTGAAATCACCGCTACGCATCCGCTGGTGCGTTTCGTCGGGCTGGACGCATACACCGAGGCAGGCGGCGGCATCCGCCGCGACCTGTTCGCGGAAGGCGATGCCGGAACTTACCTGACCGACGCCGCCCTGCTGGAAACGCTGGTGCGCGGCAAGTTGGACGCGCTGACCGAGGACGTGCGCGCCGAGGGTTGGGCATGGGTGGAAGCCGTGCCGCATTTGAGCCATGCCGAGCGGCAGGCGTTCCAGAACGCGCCGCGCCAGCGCCGCGAGCCGAGCGCCCGCGAAGCCAGCCGCATCGCTTCGCTGCAATCTCGTCTCGAAAAGATCGATGCTGAACTGAAAGAAGCATACGACGCGGAGGACGAGGGCAGGACCGAGGCGCTGCAACCGCGCCGCGAGCAGGTGGCCGAGGAACTGCAAGCCATCGAGGACGCCTTGCGAGACTATGCATCAGACGTGCGCGCCGTGGCCGGTGCCATCGTTACGCTGGATCGTGACGGCGAGGCCGTGACTCATCGCGGCCTGCTGCGCGAGGCCGAGGCGAAGGCGTTGCGGACGCTGGAAAAGCTGCGGCAGGGTTTCAGCGCAGGCGAAGGCGCGAATGACGAGGAAAGCGACCATGCCGACGAAGCGCCCAAGACCGCGAGCCTGTCCGACCGGCTGGCGCAGCGGTTGAGCGCGCAACGCACGGCGGCGCTGCAAATCGAAGTTGCCCGGCACCCGCATATCGCGCTGGCCGCGCTGGTGCATGGCATGGTGCAGGCCGTCTTGCAGCCCCACACCTACGGCGACGGCCTGCCGCTCGGCGTGCGCCTGACCGTGCAAGACCGGCTGGAAGGCATGGCCCCTGACGTGCCGGAATCGCCTGCCGCCGTGGCGCTGCGAGAGTTGCAGCAGGTCGCAGGCGAAGCGTTGCCGCAGGACAGCGCCGAACTGTTTGCCGCGTTGCAGGCGAAGCCGCAAGACGAACTGGTGCGCTTGCTGGCCGTGTGCGTGGCGTCCACCGTGGACGTGGTCACGCCGCGCGCCATGCAGCGCCAGCCCGGCGCGGAACTGGCGCAGGCTGTCGGTTTGGATATGGCTGCATGGTGGAAGCCGACCGCCGAGGGCTATTTCTGCCACCTCGTCAAGCCCGCGATTCTGGAAGCCGTGGGGAAGTTCGCGTCGGCACACGTTACCCGGCTGGCGAAGTTGAAGAAGGGCGACATTGCCAGCGAAGCCGAACGGCTGGCCGAGGGCACCGGCTGGATGCCTGCCGTGTTCCAGATCGACCACGACACGGAGCCGAAAGGCCTACCGGAGGCGGTAGGCGATGCCGACGCGCCGGAAGATGCCGCCGCCGAGGTGGAAGCACACGCACTGGCCGCGTGAGGTAGCCCCATAGCCCCGGTGCGCAGCGTCGGGGCTTTCCTTCATCCAGAACCGGGCGCGGCAAGACTGCCGCGCCTGGTCAATGTCCACCGCAAAATCTCCCCGTCGCCGCCTTAGGCCAGGCAGCGACGGGGCGGGCGTACAACGCGCCTTGCGCGCGGTACGGCACAAATCAACTCCAGTTCCAGGTATTGCAGTCGTAAGATTACACATCTTCCTTGCTTCGCTCTAACACATGAAATACTCAAAATCTTTTGCTCTATACAATTTCGATCATGGCTTTGAAAAACCGGGGACGATTCGATTTGGTTCGTTTGAGATAAAAATATCTGAAGCGAATATCCTCTCTGCGTCAAAATTATCGCGTCGTGCCGCCACCAACTTCACGTGGAACTCGCGAGGCGATCGCATTGTTTCAAAAACGCCAGCTAAAATTGGAAAAATATCTAGAACAGCAACTGTTCGCCGAGTTTATTCAAAACCCAATGTCATCCAGTCATCTGACAATTCTGTTGATCCCGGTGGGATTGGCGATCTTTGTCTGTTTTTGTCATTTTTGACTGGACGCCGGGTTTTCCAAAAATCGGAATTGAGTGGTCTTGAGGGAGGTTACTACGGCGAATCGGTTGTTGGTCGAAACTATTTTCTTACTCTTGGACCCAACTGGCCCGATGTAGATGCGCTTCAACGAGAAGGGCTATTTCCAGTTTTATGGGCAATAGTCAATTCCAATTCAACAAACGACATGATTGGGAAAATATGCTACGTAAGTGCTTCGCTAGACTCCATTTCTACAAAATGGTTTAAAGGCGAAGGGGTGCGGTATAGCGAAGATGAGTGCGCCGCAATTGACAGAGCAAAGAGAAATATAGAATCCATCATTCGTGATGAGCTTAAGAATTCATCGGCTGCGGGCGATGCTTTGCCAAGGGTTGGCGGCCTTTTTGCTCCGTCGGCATTGATGAAGCTTAGTTCCTTTTTAATTGCCCAAGGACTGCTATCGAACGAGCCAAGTAAGGATGAAATGGGTCGGTTAAAGTTATTAAACTCAATACGGAATCGTGTGGTTCATTCGACCGACATTCCATCGGAGATACATAAAGACTTTAATCGCCGTGGTGAAATTGCGGCGTGCGTGCTTGCGATCACTAGCGAGATATGCTCGGTCTATATCGCGGGGGTTTCTGGTATAAGAGATTTTCAGATCGAACAATCAAGAAAATATATTGTGGATTTCTTTAAAACTGGGGTTTTTAGAAATCACAAGGTTTTTGATGAGGACTATGAGACCTTTTTCGCTAGACTTGAAGGAAATTGGCTGAATGGAAATGGGATTTAGTCCGGCACTTGTCCATACGCTTTGACGGTCTTGGGCGTGTCGGCGTTACCGCCGCCGGGCTTTCGGGCTACGCCCCGTGCCGCTTGGCCGTCACGACCATTCGGCTTCAATCCCTCCCGCCTTCGCGCCTCCGGCGCTGCGCGCTGACGCTTGCCGAACTGCCCCCGCCGCAATGGGCGGGGCTTGTTGGGCTACGCCCCGGCTTGCTCCTGCAGGTTGTGCAAAAGCGCGCCGTCTCCGAGGCCGGCGGCTCGTCGCCTATACGACACGAAGGACGGTTCATCGACACGCCGCCCGGCCCTGCCTATGGAGCTTCTACTCCACGTCTGACGCACGAAGCCGCAAGCTGAGGCAGGGGCGTTCTCGCCTTGTCGTTGTTGGTTGGCGTTGCCCGCTTTGGGGCACAAGCCAGTGGAGCCGTCATGCGGGATGCCGAAGTCGGCCACCTCTCCTTGAGGAAGCGGGCGGCCCCTGCGTCCTTGGCTTGTCGTGAATCCTGGCGAGGGCACGGCTACACCTTGGGCTTCATGGCTGCAACCTTCCAGCGAAAACAATTTCCCCGCCGCTGCGCGGCTTCCTCGCGCAGCAAATTCTTTTCGCTTCCAGGTGCTCCACGGTGTTGCGCCCGCTGCGCGGTGCAGCCAGCCCAGCCCCCGCCGGTCGGTTCACAACAAGGACGCGATGGGCGCGACCTCGTTCAACCCGAAAGGAGAAACATCATGGCTAACATCGGCACTTTCACCGCAGAGAAAGACGGCTTTACCGGCACGCTCCGCACCCTGACGCTCAACGTCAAGGTGAAGCTGGTCCCCAACGACAAAGGTGACAGTGAGAACGCCCCCGACTTCCGCGTGCAGGCGGCGAGCCACGATATCGGCGCGGCGTGGAAGAGAGTCAGCAAGGCCGAACGGCCTTACGTGTCTGTGACCCTCGACGATCCTTCGTTCTCGGCAACGGTCTATGCCCGCCTGATCGAGAATGAGGACGGCACGCACGACCTGATCTGGTCGCGCAGCAAGCCGCAGCAGGCGGACTAACCGCTACCACTGCGTCCCGCCCATTGCGGCGGGGCGCCGTGCTGCTGGCGCAGCACAACACGCATGGGCCTACGGCGCTCCGCGTTCCTTCACTACGACCTCAATTCAATTGGTGCGAGGGGAGGGACTGGTCGACGCAGGCTGAATCAGGTCTCTTTCCAGAATTTCTACGCAGCGATCAACAAAGCCTTGTCTTGCCTGCGCGTCGGGAATTATTTCTCCGAGAGCCTGCGCTATGGTTTCTTGGTATTTTTTCTTTTTTGAACTTAAGAGCCTTGAGGAAATGAATCTGAATTTCCCTTCCCTAAGGATCGTAATGGATATGGTGTAGTTCATCTCTCTGATGCTAGGGGGAGGCATTTCCAGTTCATCGCCTTCGCGTTTCAGATTGAGGTCGGAGAAGACGACATATCGTTGTCCATCTATCTCGTCAGGGATAGGAATCTGCAGTGTTCCAAACTGCCTTGAGTAGCTGACGACCTCACCAAATCCAATGCCGTGCTTGATGATGTTCTGCCCATTCTTGGACGGGTCGTACTCATAGAGTTCGCTGCTCGAATATGGATGCCCGTTGAGGGGGATCGACTCGTAAAATTCCGGCAGCAAGCGCTTCAGCGCATACTCCTCGATGTCGGTTTTGCAGGCGTAGCTGACCTGGATCTCGTCTTGTATAAATTTGAACAGTAGATCTTGTCGATCTTCAGGCAGTCGCTGGGATTTGATCTTTTCTTCAAATTCATCCTTGCTGAGGCCCTTGATGATCTGCCAGGCGTCCACACGATCCATTTGAGTCCCTATACGTAAATTTGAAGTATTCGCCCGGCGCGTCGTCGTGATACGTCTTCGGGCTTTTGTCTCGTGCTTTGTGCCAGGAAACTGTCGCCGTTGCCCGGCTTCAACCTAGCACATCTCAGAGCCGCTGCTTGCGGGGGAGTTCGCTTGAACGTCTAAGGCGCGTCGCGTTCCTTCAAGACGGCCTCCAGTTCCTGGTGCACCAGCGCCAGAATCTGCTCGGTCTCACGCATGCTGTTGCCTGCGTAGGCCAGCGTCAACAGCGTGAGCGGATGGATCTCCATCACCTCGCACAACTCGGCCAACTTGTTCAGGGTCGGGCTTTTCAGATCGCGCTCCAGAGAACTCAAATAGGTACGGCTGGACACGTCGGAGAACGCTTCTTGGCTCAAGCCACGCGCTTTCCTGACCGTCCGTATCGCCGCCGCCAGTGAGTGCTTTGCCGTCACCTATGGTTTCCCCTGAAAAACCAAGATGACAGCCGATTGCGCCCTATAGGGCTACAATCTATAGTGTTCATTTTCGCAATGTTGATTTCCGTATTTGTGCCTTTACGGAAATCCGCATCGGCGGATGCCGGCAGAATCGGGGAACCGTATCCGTGCTTTTCCTGACTCTCACAATTCCGCCTCTGCGTTCTTGTGCTTGTGCGGATTCGGTGGCTTGTGCATCCGTGCTTGAACACGAAAGCACGGATGCTGCTTGGCAGTTGCGTGCTTCGACGGAAAAGCGTTTCCGTGCATCCTTGGCTTTGCGGAGTTCCTGACCATGACCGGACTGCTGACCACCGCCGACCAACGTGCGCAATTGCTTGCCAACGGCGTGGCACGTGCCGCCGGCCAAGGCATTGACCCGCTGCCGGTAGTGCGGCTGTTCACGCCCGATGCGCACGCGACCTGGCTGCTGGCCGCGCTCGATCCGGCCGATGGCGATACCGCCTGGGGATTGATTGACCTCGGCATCGGGATGCCGGTACTGGGAACGGTCAAGCTGTCCGACTTGGCCGGCATCGTCGGGCCGCAACATTGGCCCATCCTGCGCGACCAGTATTTTCACGCCGCAAGGCCGTTATCGGAGTACGTCCAGCTCGCGCAGCGCGACGGCTCCATCCCCGACTGACCGGGGCGAATTGTGTCTTTCTCAGTCTAGTTCCAGACGGCTACGGTCTGGATCGGCACTCTTGCACCAACCAGGTGCGAAACTGATCGAAAGAGACATGATGCGCAGCGCGACTTGCGGCAGGGTGTCCTGTGTTGCGCGCGGTTTCCCCCTGCGCAGCCGTCGCACTCGGACGTTCCATGTAAGGCTTCGGAGCTGATCGATCTTGACACCCTCCCTACAGCTTGAGTTTGCGCTTCCTTGATGGCGTTTTGATTGCCGTAGCTCCCGTGTTCAATGTCCCTGGCGACGTTCCTGTTGAACAGAAGGTCGCGTCATGGCTGATCGAAGCACCTATGCCTGGTATCCCACCGCCGCGTACCTGTACGTTCTGCATTTGGACGGCCCCGCGCTGGCGTGGGAGTACCTGCGTCGCCACCCCGACTACCGGCGTGACTGGCTTCGCCGTCGCGGGCAACCTCAGACGGCGCAGGCTTGGGGCCTGCGCCTGCTGGAAGATCCGGCACTAGATGCGCGCGACGCGCATCCGACTTGGTTTCCCGACCATGACGGTGTGCTCCAGCTCTATCCAGATGCCGACCCGCCGCCTGATGCGGCTTTGTTTGAGTTCTGGCGTATTCCCGGCCACAAGCACCTGACCCACGATGGCAAGCGCCTGGTGCTGGTGTCGCGCTGGCCGGGCTGCTGCATGCGGCTCGCGCTGGCACCGGGTTTGGCCGATGGCATGGCCTACCTCTATGCCGTCCGCGCGTGCGCCTCATCTTGCGCAAGCTACCGCACGATCACAGCCGAGCTGAACAAGCTGGTGACGGCGGACGGAGCCGTGCCTGCGGCGGCCCGTTCTCGGCCTGCACCGGCTGCGCTGTTGGAACTGCACACTTTGCAGGCGCTCGACGCGACTCTCGCGGGCGCGTCCTTGCGCGAAGTCGCCGAAGGACTGTTCGGCATCGAGGCCGTGGCCGTCAACTGGTACGCCGACGGCGGCCTGCGCTCGCGCGTGCGACGACTCGTGCGGCGCGGCCAATCGCTGATGCGCGGCGGCTATCGCCGCCTTGCACAGATCGATTGACCTGCAGAGGGTCGTTTTGCACCGCAGGCAAAACGACCCTCTGTGCAACGCATCGCTATCTTGAGACTGACTCCATCCGGCTGCGCTCGTGCTGCCGGCGTTCTTGCCAGATGGAGGTTCATCCGATGCGTCCCGCTCCCTTGCGGCCTGCCGTTGCACCCGTCGCCACGCCTGCACAACCCCAACGCTACCTGACGAACGACGAAGCCGCCGAATACCTGCGGCTGTCGCCGCGCACGCTCGAAAAGCAGCGCGTCATCGGCAATGGGCCAAAGTTTCGCAAGTTCGGCCGCCGCGTCATGTACGCGGTGGCCGACCTCGATGCCTGGGCAGACCAGCGCAGCTACGAAACCACGTCCGATCCCGAATACGCCGAACACCATTCGGCCGACAGCCGTGCGCGCTGATCGTTGGCTCGCCGGTGGCCGTCCCCATGTCCAGCCCATCGCGGGAGCGGGAACAGCTCGACTTGTTCCGCGCATTGCCGGGCGACATGGTGCCGCGCGATGCACAGGACCTGATGGCATACCCGTTTTTCTCGCTGGCGAAGTCGCGGCGCACCGAGCCGATCGACTTCCGCAGCGGGAACGTCACGATCCGCGTGGAAGGCACGCAGGAGCACGGCATAGCGACCATATGGGACGCGGACGTGTTGATTTGGGCGGCCTCGCAGATTGTGGAAGCGCGCGACGCGGGCCTGCGGCCGTCGCGCCTGATGCACGCCACGCCCTACGAGATCCTGCGCTTCATCGGGCGCGGCGTGTCGCTGCGCGACTACCAGCGCCTCAAGGCCGCGCTCGACCGGCTGCAATCGACCACTGTGGCGACTTCCATCCGCGAGATGACAGGGCGTCGACTGCATCGCTTCTCGTGGATCAACGAGTGGAAAGAGCTGGCCGACGCCCGCGGCACGCCGCTGGGCATCGAGCTGATCCTGCCGGACTGGTTCTATGCCGGCGTGCTCGACGCAGCCTTGGTGTTGACCATCGACCCGGCGTATTTCCGGCTCACCGGAGGCATCGAGCGGTGGCTGTACCGCCTGGTGCGCAAGCATGGCGGCAAGCAGCCTGGTGGTTGGCAATTCGACTTCCGGCACCTGCACCGCAAGTCGGGCAGCACAGCGAGGCTCTACGACTTTGCCTGCGACTTGCGCGCGCTGGTCGTGCGGCAATCGCTGCCCGGCTACGTGCTCGGCATCGAGCGAATGCCGGACGACGGAACCGAGTTGCTGACCTTCCGGCCCGTGCCGTCGACGGCACGGGGATAACTCGGGGAAAACGTGTGGACGGCCTCGTGCTATCAGGCGTGCCGGGTATCGTGCCATCAGGCGTGTGCCTATCGTGCTATCAGGCGTGCGAAATCGCCGGCAAGCCAATAACGGCGCGGGTTTCGGCGCTCTCTAACTTACCTAACTTAAAAGCTCTAACTTTTGGTAAGAGCGCGCCGGTTCGGTGGATAACCACCCAACGCCACGAAGCGCGGCAGCCAAAGCCCGGCTTTCCAACACGGAGGGCCGCGCCATGATCGTTGCCTTTCTCAACCAGAAAGGCGGCGTCGGCAAGACCACGCTCGCCACTCACGTTGCCGGCGAGCTCGCGATGCGCGGACAGTCGGTCATCCTGCTGGATGCCGACCCGCAAGGCTCGGCCTTGGACTGGACACAGCGCAGAAGCCAGCAAGGCTTGCCACGGCTGTTCAGCGCCGTGGGCCTTGCCCGCGAGACGTTGCACCAGGAGGCACCGGAGCTGGCCCGTGCCGCCGATCATGTCGTCATCGACGGCCCGCCGCGCATCGCCGCCTTGGCGCGGTCCGCGCTGCTGGCGGCAGAGCGCGTGCTGATTCCGGTGCAGCCCAGCCCCTACGACTTGTGGGCCTCGTCCGAGATGGTGGCGCTGATTCGAGAGGCGCAGGTGTTCCGGCCTGCACTGCGCGCGGCCTTCGTCGTCAACCGGCGCGTCAGCACCACCATCATCGGCCGCGAGGCGCGCAGCGCGCTCGCCGAACAACCGCTGCCAGCGCTACGTGCGGAGGTGCATCAGCGCATCGTGTTCGCCGACAGCGTGGCCGCTGGTCGGCTTGCGCGTGAGACAGCGCCCGACAGCGCCGCCGCACGCGAGATCGCCGCGCTGACCGACGAGCTGCTGCGGTGGCCGACATGAATCAGCGCAACGGCAAGCGTGTCGGCATCGGCGCGCGTCCACCGGCGAACCCGCACGCCGAGGCGTGGGTGCGCCAGGGCGACGCCGACGGCATCCAGAAAGGCGATCTCTACACCGCGCGCCTGACCCTCGACATTACGACCGCCATGCGGGCGCGCATCAAGGTGTCAGCGTTTACGCAAGGCGTGACCGTAGCCGAACTGCTGCGCGCACTGCTGGAACGCGAGTTTCCCGCGAACCATCCGGAGAATCTTCCATGAACGCATCAGGTCTACCGATCACGGACGCATCACCACCATCCCTTGCGGTGCTCGCCGGTCAGGCCGGCATCGCGCCGCTGACGTGCGTTTCGCTCGCTTTCATCGAGCAGCGCATCGACGTATATCTGCGCTTTGGCGAGCCGGCACGCACCGTTCGGCTCGATCGCTGGCGGCGTTGCGCGGTGTTCCTGCCGGGCGCGATGTTCTGCCGCATTCACTGGCAAGCCAACGACTACGGCACGATTCGCTGGCAACTCATGGTGATGCAGGCTTGCACGCCGCTGGACGCGGCACAGCGCATCCCCGGCGTGCTGCCGGGCGCACGCCTGTTGCTGCACGCCGAGAGCGAACCCGCCGTGCGCGCAGTGCTGGCGCAGCTCGACGCCATCGAGGCGCAGAACATCGCGCCCGCCGACGTGTCGCCCACGTACTGGCGCACGCTCGGCAATCGTCTCGCAGCGCGCTTGCTGCTGCCGGCGTACACCGCCGAGCGGCACGCTGCCTGGCTGGCCAGGAGGTTGCTGCCATGACGATCGTTTCCACATCTGTCGTCCCGCCGCATCCTCGCTCGCGCGGGCGCGCTCGCATCGTCGTGGCGACACTGGCCGCCATCGGCTTCGCTGCCCTGGCCTGGGTGTCTTTTGTCTCGCCGCCGCCGCGCCTGACCTACAACCCATCCGACAGCGTAGCGGTCGGCTGGTATCGCGTCGAACCGTTCGACTCGCGCACCGCCTTACTGCCGCGTCGGTTGTCCGTGGACAGCATCGTGCTGGTGCCGCTGCCGGCCGAGGCCGCTGCACTGGCCGCGCAGCGAGGTTACCTGCCGGTGCAAGTGCCGCTGCTCAAGCGCGTGGGTGCGATTGCGCCGCAGGTGGTGTGCATTGTCGGCGGCATCGTCCGCATCGACGGTGTGCCTTCGGCCGCCGTACTGCGCGCCGATCGGCTGGGCCGGCTGCTGCCATCTTGGCAGCAGTGCCGCCGCCTCCAACCGGGCGAGCTGTTCTTGTTGAGCACGACCAATCCGGCGTCGTTCGACAGTCGCTATTTCGGTCCGGTCAGCGCGTCCACCGTGATCGGTGTCGCGCACCCGGTCTGGCTGGAGACACGTCGATGACGGCCGCCGATTCACTGCGTTTCATCGTGCCATCCGGCGTGTTATTCCGCTGGCCGTCGCCGTGTCGTCGCGCGTGTCGTGCGAGCGCATCCGCGCTGCACGTCGCACAACATTCGGCGACGCTTTCCCCCATGCAGACATCTTGTCTTGAACGCGCTCGGCCGAGGGCCGTGGCCGCGTTCCCCGGCGCGCTGGCTGCAAGCAGCGCAGCGCCGCCGGGCCGCCGATGCCCGGAGCGACAGAGCAGGGCAAAGGCGGAAGGCAAGATAAAAGGTCGCGGCACATGGCCGCTTGAAAACCTTGTCTGCACGTGGAGGTGGTGCGGCACGCGCCAGGGACCGGCGGCGTGCCGCGAAGGTGCGCAACGCCGCATCGGCGTTGGCGAAGCCGCGTGCTTCGTCCGCTGGACGGCGACGCTTTTAGATGGAGCAGCATCATGAGCAACCGCGACGACGACCGTTTCCGCGTCCGGCCTGGTGCGCCGAAACAGCGCGGCGATGCCTACGTCAACAAGGTGCTGCGGCAGGCCAACAAGGCAGGCGCGAAGCTCGGCAAGACAGCCGGCAAAGTCGGCCAGCGCCCCGGTTCCCGGTTGGGTCGCGGCCACATCGCGGCGCATTTCGCTGGCCGGGGACTTGGGGCGAACGCGCGGCGCGTGACGATCAAGGCCAGGCTGGTAAATCTGGCGAAGGCCGGGCCGCGCTCGACCGCCGCACACCTGCGCTATATCGAGCGCGAAGGTGTCGATCGACAGGGTGGGGCAGGGCACGCCTATGGGCCGACGACCGATGATGCCGACCTTGAAGCGTTCAAGAAGCGCGGCGACGGCGACCGGCACCAGTTCCGGTACATCGTCTCGCCGGAGGATACCGAACAGCTCGACGACCTGCGTACCTACACCCGTCACCTGATGGCGCGCATGGAGGCGGATCTGGGCTCGCGGCTGGAATGGGTTGCGGTCGATCACTGGAACACGGACAACCCGCACACGCATGTCGTCCTGCGCGGCAAGGACGATACCGGCAAAGACCTCATCATCTCCCGCGACTACATCGCCGAGGGGATGCGCCAGCGGGCGTCGGAGCTGGCAACGGAATGGCTGGGGCCGCGTACCGAGTTGGAAATGCAGCGCGCCATGTTGCGCGAGGTGGAACAAGAACGGTGGACGGGGCTGGATCGCAACTTGCAGCGCGAGGCCGGCGATGACGGCTCGGTGCGCGTCGAACGCTTCGCCGAACCCCGATTGCAACGCCAGCGGCAGGCGCTGATCGGTCGCCTGCAATACTTGCAGCGCATGGGGCTGGCGACCGAGCAGCAACCCGGCATATGGGCCATCCATGCCGGGGCCGAGCCGACCTTGCGGGCAATGGCCGAACGCGGCGACATCATCCGCACCATGCAGCGCGCCATGAGCGGCCAGCAGCGCGAGCTGACCGTGTTCCAGGCCAGCAAGGATGGCCGTGCCATCGTGGGTCGCGTCGCCGGTAAGGGGCTGGCCGACGAGCTGTACGACAAGGGCTACTTGATCGTCGATGGCATGGATGGCAAGGTGCACTACGTCGCGTTGCCACCGCGGTCGGAGCTGGAGCAGTACCCGACCGGCGCCGTGGTGGAAGTCAAAGGCGCGGCCGACGTGCGTACCGCTGACCGGAACATTGCAGCGCTGGCCGTCGATGGTGTGTATCGCACCGATCATCACCTTGCCGTCGCACAGGGACTAGCCATGCCCGACCGCGATCCGGGCGAGGTGGTGGCCACCCATATACGCCGACTCGAAGCCTTGCGCCGCGCTGGCATCGTTGAGCGCGAAGCTGAAGGCGTGTGGCGTATCCCCGATGGCCTGGCTGAGCGAGGCCGCCAGTACGACGCGCAGCGTCTCGACGGTGGTGTCGCAGTGGAGCTGAAATCGCACCTGCCCATCGCGCGGCAGGTCCGCGCGATCGGTGCCACCTGGCTCGACCAGCAGTTGATCGGTGGCGGCAAGGGGCTGGGCGACCTTGGCTTTGGTGCGGAGGTGAAGGACGCTCTACGTGAACGCGCCGACTTCCTGGCCGAACAAGGGTTGGCGAAGCAGCACGGGCAGCGCGTTGTCCTCGCGCGCAACCTGTTGGCGACGCTGCGCGGGCGCGAACTGACGCAGGCCGCGCAGGAAATAGCCGCCGAAACCGGCTTGGAGCATCGGCCGGTGGTCGCCGGGCAGCGCGTGGTCGGCGTCTATCGGCGCAACGTCATGCTCGCCAGCGGGCGCTACGCGATGCTCGATGACGGCATGGGTTTCTCGCTGGTGCCGTGGAAGCCTGTGATCGAACAACGGCTAGGGCAGCAACTTACCGCTACAGTGCGCGGCAGCGGAGTGTCGTGGAGTTGGGGCCATCAGCGCTCCCCCTCAATATGACTACGACAGGGCGTTGTCTTTCTCCTCCCCCAAACTTCTGCAGTACATCCCACGGCTGGACGCGGCGCATATCAACACCATTGAAAATCGGACCTAGTTCGATCTATTCCCAAGTCGGTCGAACCGGGTCATCTCATCATCGCGGATGAGCAGTTATGGCGCGAGGCGCGTGAACATGTATATGGAAGAGAGATTGATACACAGTGTTGGAGATCGGGGGCGGAATCGTCTAGTTATGCGTCGCTCGCTCGGGCACGTTCATTGATCCATCGCACTGGCAAGAACATCAAAGATTCGTTTGTTGCTGCATTGCGCGACATTGAACCGTAGATATTCTCCCGCCGTGGAGGAGACACTAAAAACGTTTCCCGGGGCAAGAACGACATGTTTCTCCAAAGCTCTTTGTGCGACTTCCGAAGATTTGAGCCCTTCAGGCAGCTTTGCCCAAACGAACATTCCCGCCGCTGGCCGTGTCCAGAGAGTGAAACCTAGGTGTTCAAGCCGCCCGATCGTGGAAGCCATATTTTTCGCCAGTCGTGGGCGTAAGCCGTCCAGATGATGACGATAGCTGCCGTCAACAAGAAGACGATGGGTAATTTGTGCGGGCAAGTCGCTCATGCCGAAGCTAGTGGCAAGAGCAAGATCAATAAGTCCCTCGATCCAGTCGCTCCGGGTAGCGATAAAACCGCAGCGTAACGCAGCAGTTAAGGTCTTGGAAAAGCTACCAAGAAGGATGACCCGTTCAAAACCGTCGAGAGCCGCTAGGCCCGGCGTTGGGTGATCCTCAAGATCGGCATATACACAATCTTCTACCAGTACAAGGTTGTGCAGTTCAGCTAGCTTAAGCAGTCGATGCGCCGTTCCGACGCTGATATTTGCACCGGTTGGATTATGCAAAGCACCAGTTGTTAAGTAGATTTTGGGATGGTGCTCGATGCACGCCGCAGCAAATCGATCGAGATCCGGCCCGTTTGGTGTGTACGGCACGCCAACAATATTTACGCGCTGTGCTTGCAGCGTTGACTGGAAGCTGAAATAGCAAGGGTCATCTACTAAAACAGTATCTCCGGGTTGAAGCAGGAATCGACACACTATGTCGATTGAGCGCGTGGCCGAATCTGTGAGCAAAATTGAATCCGGCCCAATGGCAACGTCACGGTCGTTCAGCCGTCGTGCCAATTGTTCGCGCATCGGGAGGAAGCCTTGGGGTGCTCCGTATGCGGTGAGATTGGCTTTTTCCTCACGTGCCACCCCGCGAAAAATTCTCCGCATAACTTCACTGGGCATCCACTCGTCGGGCAACCAGCCACAACCGGGTATCAAGGAGGGGTCCTTGACAGCCAGGGACTGACGCATGATCCATAACGGATCTATCGCACGCTCGAAATGCGGACCCGACTCCATCAACTTGAAGGGGCGTACCCGCGCAGAGGCATAGAAGCCCGACCCTGGTTTGACTTCTACTTCGCCTTCCGCCACTAGGCGGTCATAAGCCTCGACGACAGTTGTTTTGGATACGCCTTGCGTCTCCGCGAGCTGTCGGATCGAAGGAAGCTTTGCGCCTGGAGCCTTCTCTATGCGATTGCGTATTACCGCCATCACCACCTCGATGCGGGTGGGGGACTTGCTGCTGTTGCTCATCCGTACCTCTCAGTGAACCAGTACAGTCTCTTGAAACCGTACCTGATTGTATCTCGTTAATCTGGCTCTTGCTTGATATAAGAAACGGTTCAAGGACCATTTCAACGAGGCCAGTTTTATGCGCGTTCTCACTGTTGGTGCCGGCGCTATTGGCGGGTATTTCGGAGGTCGGTTGCTGCAAGCTGGCCATGATGTGACTTTCCTCGTGCGGCCCGGCCGAGCAAAGGAACTGACCTCGGGCGGACTAAGGATTCATAGCCCGCACGGAGATGTATTTTTTAGTTCTCCGCCAATCGTTCTGGCCAATGATCTTACGGAAAAATTCGATGTCATCCTTTTGAGCTGCAAGTCTTACGACTTGATTGATGCCATCCAATCGTTCACACCGGCCGTGGGCCCTCAAACCTTAATCATTCCGTTGCTAAATGGAATGAAGCATCTGGAAATGCTTGACGAAAAGTTCGGGCGAGAGCGCGTATTGGGTGGGCTATGCACAATCCATACGACATTGAATGAAGAACGCGAAGTCGTTCAATTGCAACCAATCCAGTCGCTGACTTTCGGGGATCGCGGGAATAATCAGCCGGAACTTCTACGTTCGGTTGATCGCTTGATTGGGTCTGGAAACTTCAATGGTTCCATCAGCGAGACCATCGAACAAGACATGTGGGAAAAGTGGATATTTATAACTCCGTTGGCAGCGGCGACATGTCTGATGCGAGCGTCCACCGATCTGATTCTCAGCGCACCAGGCGGTAGAGATTTCATCGCCACGCTGATTGAAGAATGTAAATCGATTGCTACCGCATATGGCCATGAGCCTAGAGACCAATTTGTCGAGCAGCGGCTTTCATTGCTGACTGCGGACGGTTCGCCGCTCACCTCGTCTATGTTCCGTGACATCCAGGCAGGCTTCCGAGTGGAGGCTGATAACTTGATTGGCGATCTGGTGACACGAGCTGCTGCAAAAGCCATCCCGGTTCCTTTGTTGCGCGTGGCATATACACATCTAAAAGCCTACGAGGCTCAACATTAAAGACGGAGGGAATATGGCTAACGAAAATTTGAATCGAAATATTGGCATCGTTACGAGGGATGTCTTGCTATCAGAAGATGGACTGACCTTTATGAAAGGTCTTCTCGACGGCCGCCACCCCTATCCACCATTCGCCGACATGATTGAAATCGAGTTTTCGGAAATAGATGTCGGGCACGCTGTTTTTATAGGCAGGCCAACACCCAGGTTCTTCAATCCCATTGGATCGATTCAGGGTGGATGGGCGGCAACTATTCTGGATGCGGCAATGGGCTTTGCGACTCACGCGACACTCAAGATAGGCGAAGGCTGGACCACGATTGAGATGAAGATCAACTACGTTCGTCCAGTATTGCCTGCGAGCGGGCTTGTGCGCTGTGAAGGCAAGGTAATTCACCGGGGTGGGCGGATAGCTACTGCAGACGGCCGACTCCTTGATGAACAAGGAAAGCTGTTAGCCCATGGCAGCGAGACCTGCATGATTTTCCCAGCGGAAGTTGCCTGAAATTATGCCGGTAAATGTGGATATGCGTGCTGGTAGAACAATTAGCGATGGGCCTGGACCTTGGGCCGTGGCCATGGCCGGATTTGGTTCACTGGCAATGGCGCTTTCTCTTGGTCGGTTCGTTCTTACGCCGTTGCTGCCGATAATGCTGCGTGAAGGTACGGTAACCCTCGATCAGGGTGGGGCCTTGGCAACCATGAACTACATCGGCTACCTCCTCGGAGCGCTAGTCAGCCTCTGCATACGCCCCGATCCCGCCCGGATGGTGCGCGCCTCTCTGGTACTTACCATAGCTATGACGCTGGCGATGGCGTTGCCAGGGGGCATGCTTTTTTGGGGAGCATGGCGATTCATCTCCGGGATTTGCTGCGGGTTCGTGATGGTCTACGCTACGGCCTGGAGCCAGCAGCGGCTCGCGGAGCTTGGTCACCTGAAATTGGGCGGGGTGATGTTCTGTGGCCCAGGTGTCGGTGTGCTGCTAACCAGCGTGCCTACATTTGGCATGACCGCCGCGCATTGGCCCGCGAGTTGGGGGTGGGCTGCCTTCACGATTCTCGGTGTGGCGATGCTCGCACCCATCTGGCGCATTCTTCGGTCGCCGTCCCGCTCGCGCCGCGTGGGTCGGACGACGGGGTCGGAATCATCGACTACCGAATCACATATGACTTTGCAGCTCGATCTCGAAGCTGTGGCGATAACAATAATCTTCGGCCTTGCGGGTTTCGGCTACATCATCACAGCTACATTCCTGCCCGTTATAGCTCGCCATGCGATGCCCGGAAGCACATGGATTGAGTTGTTTTGGCCGTTGTTTGGCGTTGGTGTCACTGTGGGCGCATGGCTGGTCGGGCGCATCGGGCTGCATCACGACAATAGGCATATCCTGATAGTTCTGTACACGGCTCAAGCCATTGGTGTTGGTACCGCCATTGTGTCGCCTACTGTAATGGGCTTCGCCATCAGCAGCCTATTAGTCGGTGTTCCATTTGCGGCCATCACGTCTATTGCGATGCGCGAGGCTCGCCGTTTGCGAGGATCTAAAGCGGTGAAACTGATTGGCCTCATGGTTGCAATTTACGCCAGTGGTCAAATTGCTGGGCCACCTCTCGCAACAGCTTTAGTAGCACGTACAGGTGGGTTCAATGCATCGCTTGGCGTAGCCGCAGCAGCGTTGACTATTGGCGCACTTGCTTGCCTAGCTTTATCTCTTCTCAAACCCGTTCGTGATCGCGATATCAGATAAAAACTAAATACGCGGATCGACGATTTCATTAGTAGCATTCCTACATATGTAAAATGGAGCGAACATCGTGAGCGATCACACAGAAAGTCGGCGTCAGGCTGAAATATTCTCGCAACTGCATGGCAAAGAGTATCCACTTGTGCTTGTCAATGTATGGGACGCGTGGTCAGCAATCGAATGCGAGGCGGCGAGTCATATGGCACTTGCAACGAGCAGCCACTCCGTGGCCTCAGCTTTAGGCTACAAGGACGGAGAGAATATTCCGCTCCAATCACTGCTAACTGTAGTGGAGAGCATAAGCCGCGCCACGTCCATTCCTCTTACAGTGGACTTCGAGGCGGGTTTTGGAGATACGTCCAAGGCGATTGAGGATAGCGTTGCCTTGGTAATCGACGCCGGAGCTGTTGGGGTCAATCTCGAAGATGGCCTCTTAGATCATAAGCGAATCCTGTCTAGTGCCGACCATCATTGTGAACGGATAGCCGGGGCTCGGGCCGCAGCTGATGGCCGTAATGTACCCTTGTTCATTAACGCGAGATTCGATGGAATACTTCTCGAAAGGCGACAGACTGAAACGCTCGTTGATGAGGCTATCCGGCGATGCAAGCTGTACCAGGAGGCCGGAGCCAACGGGCTATTCGTACCAGGGTTAACTGAATTGCCATTGATACAGCGGCTAAGTCAGTCGATCGATCTGCCGCTGAATATCATGATGGTACCCGGTTGTCCAACTGTCGATGAATTGGCCTCTGCTGGAGCCAGGCGGATAAGCCTTGGGGGGGCGCCGTTCGAATTCGTGCGGCGAGCGTTTCGTCAGGCAATCAAGGACTTTTCAGCCGACTCTTCAGCCTTCTTCTCGTCCGTGCGGGCCAGGACGTAAGCACCTCCCGGCTCGATGTGGTGCATGTCTCTCACCGTAGCTCTGTCACGAGGATCTGATCTCCTTCTGATAGGAAATTAGTCAATCCGTCCATGTTTATGTACCGGTACAGTAATACAAATCTGTACCTGTTCTGTCTCTGGTGAAGTTGTCGATATGGGACAGAGAATATGCGACTGGCTCTATTGCCTAACACCTTTGGAAGATTTCATAGGAGAACATCATGATCTACGACGACATAACCCGCACCATTGGTCGCACGCCACTCGTGAGGTTGAGCCGACTAGGCGGCGATCGGTTTGGCTCCATTCTCGCAAAGCTGGAAATGCGTAATCCGGGGGGCAGCGTGAAGGATCGCGTTGGTTTAGCTTTGATCGAGGATGCAGAGGCGAGTGGCCGGATCAAGCCCGGTGCTACGTTGATCGAAGCAACGGCAGGAAACACCGGTATTGGCCTCGCTGTCGCCGCAGCTGTAAAGGGATATCACTTAATCGTCGTGATGCCTGAAGTCATGTCGGAAGAACGAACGGCTCTGCTGCGACATTTTGGTGCCGAAGTGCGCCACACGCCGGGTATCTTGATGGCGGACGCTGTGCAGCTTGCGAAGAAGCTCCTGCAAGAGATTCCGGGAGCGATTCTCCTGGACCAGTTCAACAACCAGTCGAACACAGCAGTACACCGTCGCACTACTGCCGAAGAAATTTGGGCCGATACGAGCGGAGATATTGATGTTCTGGTTGCTGCTGTCGGTACAGGTGGAACTCTCATTGGGACGGCAGGCGCATTGAAAGAGAAAAAACCCAACTTGCACGTTGTTGCAGTCGAACCGCTGGATTCCAATGTGCTTTCCGGCGGTAAAGCGGGACAGCATCGTATTCCCGGCATTGGGGTCGGTTTTGTACCTCCTCTGTTTGATCGCCAACTCGTTGACGAGGTGATCGCGGTGTCAAACGATGACGCCTTCAGCGCAGCACGTATGTTGGCGAAACGCGAAGGCATTTGCGCTGGTATATCAGGTGGAGCGGCGATTCACGCTTCTTTGTCTCTGTTGCAGCGGCCAGATATGCAGGGCAAGACAGTAGTAGCCATCCTGCCGGACACTGGTGATCGTTACGCTAGCTCGGGGCTTTTCGATCACTCGTAAGTTCGGCCTGGTTCGCTGCATCGTCACTGGAGGCAACGGTTGATGGAACTTCGGCATCTGAAGTGCTTTCTGGCCGTTGCAGAAGAATTGCACTTTGCGCGTGCAGCGGAACGACTGCACATTGAACAATCTCCACTGTCACGAGCGATCAAGGAGTTGGAAGAAGATCTTGGCATCCAGCTTTTTGTTCGCACTACACGAAGTACCCGGCTAACTCTTGCAGGAAAGCTGTTTATGGAGCATGTGCCGCGCGTCTTCACTGCTTTACAGCAGGCGCGAGATAGCGTGCGGGCTGCCGCTAATGGATTTCATAGTCAGTTGCGCGTCGCACTCTCAGATGGCATCCCACCGTCGCGCTTCTCAACCTTTCTGGCGTTGTGCCGCCAAGAAGAACCCGAGATCGAGATACGTCTGTTCGAGGTTCCATTAGCGCAACAGATCAAAGGATTGCACGACGATTTGTACGATGTGGGATTTGCTCGATCAGATGATGTCGGAGACGGCATTCTTGCTGAAGCTGTTTGGGACGATCCATTGATGGTGGCGATGCCAGCGCGCCACCCTCTAATGACATACAAGCGCATCCCTCTTGAGGAAGTTCTGCACTATCCACTGGTACTTGGAAATCCTCACGCATGTGAAGGCTACGCAAGGCAAATCGAACGCGTACTGCGTCGTGTCGATCGCGAGCCGTTAGTCGCTGAACGGGTTTCGTCCGTCGATTTGATGATGGCACTGGTGGCGGCAGGATTCGCCTTGGGTTTGATTGGTGCCTCGCAGATCGCCGCCAGCCGCGAGCCCGGCGTGGTAGCCCGACCGTTAGCTGGTCGTGCAGCCATGCTCACCACGTACTTACTCCGATCAGATAACGAACTTTCGGAAACACTAGCTCGCTTCGTTGAACGGACAAATACCTTGGGATTGTCTCCTACCAAGGAGCCGGCCGTATTGCCTGATTCCAGCGCTTCGGAGGAAATCGAACCATGAAAAAGGTCATCTTTCTTCTGCTTGCTTCAATGTTAGCTGCTTGCGGTAAGTCCGAGCTGGTCGAAACAGTTGACTCGCTCGCGGCAAACCCAGAGCGTTTGAAGGAACTGCATCAGCAGTGCAAGACAGATCGTGCCAAGCTTGGCGATGCTCTCTGTGATCGTGCGGCCGAGGCAATCAATCGGCGTTTTTTCGGCAATGGCCAGACTCCGTATAAACCACCTAAGGAGCAGCCCAAGTTCTGATCGTGGGCGAGTCGGTACCAATTCCAGCTATTAACCACGAGGAGTTTCCATGACTTCCCACACACCTGACGATGTGCGGCTCATCGACTGCTGCGAAGCAGAACACGCATCCGCCATTCTGGCGATATTGAACGAGGCTATCGTCAACTCGACGGCCTTGTATGACTATGTTCCTCGGCCGCCGCAGGCGATGACTAACTGGTTTGCCACCAAGAAAGCAAATGGATTTCCTGTCGTGGGCGCCGTCGATGCTTCGGGAAAATTGTTGGGCTTTGCAAGTTGGGGCTCGTTTCGCGCATTTCCTGCCTACAAATACACAGTAGAACACAGCGTATATGTGCATTACGAGCAGCGGGGACGTGGTCTTGGCAAGCTTCTGATGAACGACTTGATTTTGCGTGCACGTAAGGCCCAACTGCACGTACTGGTCGGGTGCATCGATGCCACCAATACCCCCAGCATCAACTTGCATGAGCGACTGGGGTTCGTACATTCCGGCACGTTTCCCCAGGTCGGATTTAAGTTTGGTCGCTGGTTGGATGCGGCATTCTATCAACTCAATTTGGAAACGCCGGTACAACCGCAGGATGGCTAAGAAGCTCGCCGAGCCAAAGTCTAGTTCGTCATCTTTTCACCAAAATCTCCATTTTTTTAACTCGCCACGCCGCAATGCGCCATCGCTTGCGGCGTTTCGCTTTAGTTCGACTCTGCGCGGAATCTTGCTTTTTCCTCGACGTTTCTCCCGATAACGGTCTTTGACCGGCCCTAGACCTGACTCTGATCCTCGCATGTGCGGCACGCCTTTGTGCCGCGTGTTGTGCAGGAGAAAGCGGAGGCCAGGATGCAAGGTCAAGGCGTGCTGTTCGGACAGGTTGCCGTCGTGTTCGGCGTTGTGATCGCAGGCGTAGAGGCCGCGACACAGTGGACAGCAGCGGCTCTTGCCTTCCAGCTACGCCTTGGCTCGCCGTGGTTTGATTTCTTCGGTACGCCGGTCTACTACCCGTGGCGGCTGTTCGGGTGGTGGTTCCTCTACGACGGTTACGCGCCACGCATCTTCAACATAGGCGGGGCCATCGCGGCCGGCAGCGGCCTGGTGGCCGTGCTGGTCGCCATCACCATGTCGGTTTGGCGCTCGCGGCAGTCGAAGCTCGTCACGACCTATGGTTCGGCGCGCTGGGCCGAAACCGCCGATATTCACAAAGCCGGCCTCGACAAGCCGGCCGGCGTATTCCTCGGCCTGCATCGCGGTCAGTACCTGCGGCATGAAGGTCCAGAACACGTACTGACTTTCGCGCCGACGCGCTCGGGCAAGGGCGTCGGCCTTGTCGTGCCGACGCTGTTGAGCTGGCCGGCGTCCGCCGTCATTCACGACATCAAGGGCGAGAACTGGCAGATCACGGCCGGTTGGCGCTCGTGCTTCTCGCATTGCCTGCTGTTCAACCCGACCGATGCGAGGTCGGCCGCGTACAACCCGCTGCTCGAAGTCCGGCGCGGCGCGTATGAAGTGCGCGACGTACAGAACATTGCAGACATTCTGGTCGATCCCGAAGGCGCGTTGGAGAAGCGCAACCATTGGGAGAAGACCTCACACGCGCTGCTGGTCGGCGCGATCCTGCATGTGCTCTACGCAGGCGAGGACAAGACGCTGCGTGGTGTTGCCAACTTCCTGTCCGATCCGGCTTGCCCGTTCGAGTTGACACTGCATCGGATGATGACGACGCGCCACCTGGGCGATACGTCGCATCCCGTCGTCGCGTCTGCTGCGCGCGAAGTGCTCAACAAGTCGGACAACGAGCGTTCTGGCGTGTTGAGCACCGCCATGTCATTCCTCGGCCTGTACCGCGACCCCACGGTGGCCGAAGTCACTTCGCGCTGCGACTGGCGCATCGCCGATCTGATCGCATCCCAACATCCCGTCTCGCTGTACCTCGTCGTGCCGCCGTCCGACATCAGCCGCACGAAACCGCTGGTGCGCCTGATCCTCAACCAGATCGGCCGGCGTCTGACCGAATCGCTAGACGGCAGCGACGGCATCGCGCGCCGCCACAAGCTGCTGCTGATGCTTGACGAGTTTCCGGCGCTGGGCCGGCTCGACTTCTTCGAGACAGCGCTGGCATTCATGGCCGGCTACGGCATCCGTAGTTTCCTCATCGCGCAGTCGCTCAATCAGATCGACAAAGCCTACGGTCAGAACCACTCCATCCTTGATAACTGCCATGTGCGCGTGACGTTCGCCACCAACGACGAACGCACCGCCAAGCGAATCTCCGAAACGCTCGGCACCGCAACCGAGCTGCGCGCGCAGCGCAACTACGCTGGCCACCGGCTCGCGCCGTGGCTCGGGCACTTGATGGTGTCGCGTCAGGAAACCGCGCGTCCTCTGCTCACGCCGGGTGAAGTGATGCAGCTCCCGCCTGGCGATGAAGTGGTGATGGTATCCAGCGTCGCGCCGATTCGCGCCAAGAAGCTGCGCTACTACGCCGACGCCAATTTCAAGCGCCGCGTGCTGCCGCCGCCCGCGCTTGCGGCCGGGCGCTATGTCGATGCGCCGCCGCTGCGGCCCGACGACTGGAGCGGGCTGGCGATTCCCGCCGTTCCAGCGGCCCCTGTCTCAGCCGGCCTCGCTGGCGACGACACCAGCATTGCAGACGACGGCGGCCCACGTCGCCAACCGGAACTGTCCGAAGTCGCCGAATACAGCCCCGAACCGCAATCCGCCGACAACGACCTAGCGCTGCTCGATGACGACGACTTGCCGCTGCCGCTTCCTCGTCAGCTTGATCCGGCCATGCAACGCGCGGCCCGGCTGGCGTCCCTCGACCAACTAGATGGGATCGAGTTATGAGCCAGTACCGCCTCAACCTGTTCATTCCGCGCGAACACGCCAAACGCCTCGACGAACTGGCCGCCAAGAAAGGCGTCTCGAAATCCAGCATCGTCGCGGCGGCGCTCGCGTCCTGGTTGTCGCCCGACGCGGGCGACCAGCGTGAGGCTGCCATCGCCAAGCGGCTCGACCGGCTGACACGCCAGTTCGAGCGGCTGGAGCGCGACCAGAACATCGAGATCGAGACGCTGGCGCTGTTCGTCCGCTACTACCTGACCGTCAGCACGCCGGTTCCCGAAGCCCTTCAGGAAGCCGCCCGCGCGCAGGGCAAGGCGCGTTTCGAGCAATTCGTCGAACAGCTCGGCCGCCACCTGATGCGCGGCCGCAGTCTCGTGCGCGACGTGGTGGAGGAGTTGAATCCCGACACTGCACGACTCCACGACGCGGCGGCATTGGCCGAGGCCGAGGAGCGTGCGTCATGAGCGACGTGCCGCAGTCCTTCGCCACCACGTCGCTCGACCGGCGTATCCGCATGTTGCGCACGGCAATGGGGCCGCTGATCGCCGCCGCGCTCGAAGACCCAGACGTGGTGGAAATCATGCTCAATCCCGACCACACGCTATGGGTTGATCGCCTGTCGTCAGGCCGCGCCCCAATGGGCGCCGAGCTGTCCGAAGAAGACGGCGAACGCATCATCCGCCTAGTCGCCGCACACGTCGGTGCAGAAGTGCATCGCGGCCAACCGCTCTTGACCGCCGAGCTGCCTGAGACGGGCGAACGCTTCGAGGGCATCCTGCCACCGGCCGCGCCGGGGCCGGCCTTCGCGCTGCGTAAGCGCGCGGTTGGCGTCATTCCGCTGGAACGCTACATCACCGACGGGATGATGACGGTCGAACAGGCCGCATTCCTGCGTGACGCGGTACACGAGCGGCAGAACATCCTCATCGCCGGCGGCACCAGCACCGGCAAGACCACGCTTGCCAATGCCTTGCTCGCGGAAATCGCCGCCACCGGCGACCGCGTGCTGGTACTTGAAGACACCGTAGAGCTCCAATGTGCGGCGCGCGATCACGTTCCGCTGCGCACGCGCGCGGGCGTCGTGTCGATGACCGAGCTGGTGCGCGCCACGATGCGATTGCGTCCCGACCGCGTGATTGTCGGCGAGGTACGCGGCGGCGAGGCGCTGGATCTCATCAAGGTGTGGGGCACCGGGCATCCGGGCGGCATCGCCACGATTCATGCTGGCTCCGCGCTCGGCGCGCTGTTGCGCTTGGAGCAACTGATTCTCGAAGTGGCCGTGAACCCGCCGCGTGCGCTCGTCGCCGAAGCGGTCAACGTCGTCATCCACATCGCCGGCCGCGGCCGGCGTCGCCGCATCGAGAGCATCGCCCGCGTGCTCGGTTTCGATGGCGTGGGCTACCGCTTGGCGGATGTGCTGGAAGCACCGCTTCCTGAGCTGCCGCTTTCTTTCCCGTCCTCTGACCAACCTGGAGAACTGCCATGACGCAGATGCACACCCATGCTTTCCGCTTTTTCGTAAATCCGGTTTCGTGCGTCGCGCGCCTGCGCCGACTGGCTGGCCCCGCGCATCACGGCCTGCTGCTCGCTGCGGTCATGCTGATGGCGGCTGGCACGGCACGGGCATCCGGTTCGTCGATGCCTTGGGAAACCCCATTGCAATCCATCCTCGATTCCATTCAGGGGCCAGTCTCCAAGATCATCGCCGTCATCATCATCATTTCGACTGGCCTGGCACTGGCTTTCGGCGACACCAGCGGAGGCTTCCGCAAGCTGATCCAGATCGTGTTCGGCCTGTCCATCGCGTTCGCGGCATCGAGCTTCTTCCTATCGTTCTTCAGCTTCTCCGGCGGGGCCGTCGTATGAATACGGCCAATGACCTGCCGGGCTTCGAGGTGCCACTGCATCGCTCGCTCACCGAGCCGATCCTGATGGGCGGTGCGCCGCGCACCGTGGCGATTGCCAACGGCACGCTATCCGGTGCGGTCGGGCTGGGCCTGCAACTGTGGATTCCCGGTGTCGTGCTCTGGATCGTCGGGCATTCGCTCGCCGTGTGGGGCGCGCGCGTGGATGCGCAGTTCATGCAGGTGTTCGCCCGGCATCTTCGGCACAAGCCGCTTTTGGACGTGTGACGGGAGACGCCGCGATGCTGAACCTCGCCGAATACCGTCACCGTCCGGCCTTGCTTGCCGACTGGCTGCCGTGGGCCGGCCTAGTCGCGCCCGGCGTCGTGCTCAACAAGGACGGTAGCTTCCAGCGCACGGCGCGCTTTCGCGGGCCTGACCTGGACAGCGCGACGCAGAGCGAGCTAATCGCCACGACCGCGCGCCTGAACAACGCGCTGCGCCGGCTCGGCGCCGGCTGGGCGTTGTACGTCGAAGCCGAACGCCGGCCGGCAGCCGACTATCCACACTCGGATTTTCCCGAGCCGCTGTCTTGGCTGGTGGACGAAGAACGCCGCGCGACGTTCGAGGAATCGGGCAACCACTTCGAGAGCGGCTATCACCTCACGCTTCAATACCTGCCGCCGGAAGAATCACGGGCACGCGCGGCCAAGTTGCTATACGAGAACTCCCCGACCAATGGCGTGGATTGGCGAGAACGCCTGGCCGCGTTCGTTTCTGAAACCAGCCGCATCTTCGATCTGCTCGACGGCGTGATGCCGGAGATCGATTGGCTCGACGATGCCGACACGCTGACCTACCTGCACGCGACCGTCTCGACACGGCACTATCGGCTGGCTGTCCCGGAAGTGCCGTTCCACCTCGACGCGCTGCTGGCCGACATGCCGCTGGTTGGCGGCCTGGCGCCGATACTCGGCGATCGGCACCTGCGCGTCGTCACCGTGCGCGGGTTTCCGACCTCGACCTGGCCGGGGATTCTGGACGACCTCAACCGGCTCGGTTTCGCCTACCGCTGGAGCACGCGCTTTCTGTGTCTGGACAAGGCCGAGGCCGAGAAGGAACTCGGGCGGCTACGCCGGCAGTGGTTCGCGAAGCGCAAGAACGTCCTCGCGCTGCTGCGCGAGACGATCTTCCAGCAGGAAAGCCCGCTGGTCGATACAGACGCGAGCAACAAGGCCGCCGACGCGGATGCGGCGATGCAGGAGCTTGGTAGCGATCAAGTCGCCTTCGGCTTCGTCACCGCGACCGTCACCGTGCTCGATAGCGATGCCAACACGGCTGACGAGAAGCTGCGCCAGGTCGAGCGCGTGATTCAGGGCCGGGGCTTCGTGACGATCCCCGAAACCCTCAATTCGGTGGAGGCATGGCTGTCGTCGGTGCCGGGCCATGCGTATGCGAACGTGCGCCAACCCATCGTTTCGACGCTGAATCTCGCGCACCTGATGCCGGTGTCGGCGGTATGGGCCGGGCCGGAGAGGAACGCGCACCTCGACGGCCCGCCGCTGATCGTGACCCGTACCGAAGGCGCGACTCCGTTCCGGCTGGTGACACATATCGGCGACGTGGGCCACACGCTGATTGCTGGTCCGACCGGCATGGGTAAATCCGTACTGCTCGCCACGCTGGCGATGCAGTTCCGCCGCTATCCCGGTGCGCGCATCTTCGCTTTCGACATGGGGCGCTCGATGCGGGCGACGACGCTGGGCCTGGGCGGCGAACACTACGACCTCGGCGCCGATGGCGCGATCGCATTCCAGCCGCTCGCGCGCACCGACCTGGAGGGCTATCGCACCTGGGCCGCCGAATGGGTCGAAGGCCGCCTGACATACGAAGGCATCGCCGTCGGCCCCGACGAGAAGGCGGCCATCTGGTCGGCGCTCGGCAGCCTTGCCGGTGCGCCGCTCGAACAGCGCACGCTTACGGGCCTGTCGGTGCTGCTGCAATCGAACGCGCTGCGCCAGGCGCTTGCGCCGTATGTGCTCGGCGGCGCACACGGCAAGCTGCTCGACGCCGATCACGACCGGCTCGGCGCGGCTGACGTGCAGTGCTTTGAGATGGAGGAACTGATGCACAGCAAGGCCGCGGTGCTGGCCGTGCTGGGCTATCTGTTTGCGCGTTTCGATGAGCGGTTCGACGGTGTGCCGACGCTGCTGATCCTTGACGAGTCCTGGCTGTTCCTCGATGACCCGGTGTTCGCGGCGCGCATCCGCCAGTGGCTCAAGACGCTGCGCAAGAAGAACGTCAGCGTCATCTTCGCCACGCAGTCGCTCGCGGACATCAAGGATTCGACCATCGCGCCCGCAATCATCGAGAGCTGCGCGAGCCGTATTTTTCTGCCGAACCCGCAGGCGGCCGAGCCGCAGATTCGCACGATCTACGAAGGCTTCGGCCTCAACAGTCGGCAGATCGAGATCGTGGCTACTGCACAGCCCAAGCGCGACTACTACTACCAGTCCACCGCAGGCAATCGCCTGTTCGACCTCGACCTAGGGCCGGTCGCGCTCGCGTTCGCGGGCGCCTCGACACCCCAAGACCAACGCAACATCGACCGCGTGCTGACACAGGCGGGTGCTCCCGGCTTCTCGGGTGCTTGGCTGCGCCACCGCGGCCTCGATTGGGCGGCCGACCTTTTGCCGTCCGCGCCATCCGCCGCGTCCTTCCTCGCTCCTCAACCGCTGGAGGTTTCGCCATGAAAATTCGCTTTCTTGCCATCGCCATTGCCACGTTCATCGGTGTGATGCCTGTCGCGCACGCGCAATGGGCCGTCATCGACGCGACCAATCTTGTGCAGAACACGATGACGGCCGCACGCACTTTGGAGCAGATCAACAACCAAGTCCGGCAACTCCAGAACCAGGCGCAGTCGCTGATAAATCAGGCGCGCAATCTGGAGAGTTTGCCGTTCAACGTCGTCAGTCGGCTGCAATCGACGCTGGCGACCACGCAGCAGCTCATCACGCAGGCGCAGGGACTGGCGTTCCAGGTGCAGAGCATGGACCAGCAGTTCGCGCAGTTGTATCCGCAGCAGTACACCGCCACCGTGACGGGCAACCAGATGTACCAGGACGCGCACCAGCGTTGGCAGAACACGCTCAACGGCTTGCAGACCGCGATGCAGATGCAGGCGCAGGTATCGCAGAACGTGACCAGCGACGAAGGCGTGCTGACCGACCTTGTGGGCCAGAGCCAGTCAGCCACCGGCGCCTTGCAAGCCCAGCAGGCGACCAATCAGCTTCTCGCCTTGCAGGCCAAGCAGTCGATCCAGGCGCAACAGCTTCAGCTCACGCAGGGCCGCGCATCGGCGCTGGAACTGGCGCGAGAGGCCGCCGCCGTCGAACAAGGCCGCGTCATCACGCAGCGTTTCCTCGGCACCGGCACGCCGTACACGCCGCAGCCGGTGAATTTCTACGGCAACTGACGGGCACGGCCATGAACCGCACGCCCGTCCTGTTCGCCATTGCGTGCCTGCTGGCCGGTTGCGACCGGCCGCAGGCGCTGTCGGTCGATGCGCTGGCCGCTGACCCCGAGCGGCTGCACGCGCTGCACGGGCAATGCCTGCACGGCCAGCACGATGCCGCGCTTTACGCACAGGTCGAACAAGCCAACTTGCGGCGCTTTTTCTCCGGGCGCGTTGGCCCCGGCGAGTACCAGACGCTCGCCGACCTGCCGCCCATTCCGGCCAGCTTCGACGGCCCCAGCGAATCGACGGAGCAACGGCCATGAACGATGTTTCGATCATCGACCACTTCCTCAGTGTCTTTTCCACCTACATCGACTCGGGCTTTGGCCTGCTGCGTGGCGAGGTCGGATTCTTGACCGCGACGCTGGTGGTCATCGACATGACGCTGGTGGGCCTTTACTGGTCGCTCGGCCATGCCACCGACCAGGGCGAGGACGTGATGGCGAAGCTCATCCGCAAGGTGCTGTACGTCGGTGCCTTTGCCTACATCATCGGCAACTTCAACATGCTGTCCGGCGTCGTGTTCCGTTCCTTCGCTGGACTCGGCCTGACCGCCACCGGCTCGGCCGTGAGCATGGAGACGTTCCTGCAACCGGGACATCTCGCCAAGACCGGCATCGACGCCGGTATGCCGATCCTCGAACAGATCAGCGACATGGCGGGCTTTCCCGAGGTGTTCATCAACATCACGCCCATCGTCGTGATGTTCCTCGCCTGGCTGACCGTCATCGTCTGTTTCTTCGTGCTGGCGGTGCAGCTTTTCATCACGTTGATCGAGTTCAAGCTGACCACACTCGCCGGTTTCGTGCTGGTGCCGTTCGCGCTGTGGAACAAGACCGCGTTCCTCGCCGAAAAGGTGCTCGGCAATGTGGTGTCGGCGGGCATCAAGGTACTGGTGCTGGCCGTCATCGTCGGCATCGGTACGGGGCTGTTCGCGCAGTTCCCGACGACGCCCAGCGAGCCGTCCATCGATCATGCGCTGGTCGTGATGCTGGCCTCGCTCGCCTTGCTTGCGCTGGGCATCTACGGGCCGGGCATCGCCACCGGCCTCGTGTCCGGCGCGCCGCAGCTCGGCGCGGGTGCGGTGGCCGGCGCCGCCGTAGGCGCGGCCGGCACCGCGGTTGCAATCGGCGTAGCAGCTACCGGCGTCGGGGGCGCGGTCGCGGCTGGGGCGCGCATGGCGCCAGCCGCCGCCAGCGCGCTCGGCAAGGGCGCGCGCATGGCCGCGTCCACGGCGGGTAGCGCCGGAGCAGCGTTCCACGCCGGTTCTGCCGCAGCGGGTGGAGGCGCGAAAGGTGCAATGGCGGGCTTCGGCAACGTCGCCAAGACCGGAGCACAGGCCGTCGGCCAGAAGGCCGCCGCTGGCGCACGCGCGTTCGGGGAACGTGCTGCCGCTGCTTTCCGTTCGGACGGCGCGAGCGGTAGGGCATCCGGCGGTAGCAGCAGTGGCGCTGCCTCCGGCGCGACCGCATCCGGCGACTCCGCCGCCAACCCCACCGACCAGCCGCAACCCGCGTGGGCCAAGCGCCTGCACCGCCGCCAGCAACTCGCCCATGCCGCGACCACCACCGCACACACGTTGCGCGGCGGCGACGGCGGCGGCTCGGCGCAAGGCCCGAGCCTGGGCGATTCCGACCATTGAGGAGAACCAGCCATGCGATTCAAGCGACCGCAGGTGCGCTACGCCGACACGCCGCAGCCAGCCACCCCGTATCAAGCCGCCGCGCAGGTGTGGGACGAGCGCATCGGCTCGGCCCGCGTGCAGGCGAAAAACTGGCGCTTCATGGCCTTCGGCTGTCTCGCGCTCGCCTTGCTGATGGCGGGCGGCCTGGTCTGGCGATCGGCGCAGTCCATCGTCACACCCTACGTGGTGGAGGTGGACAAGACCGGCCAGGTGCGCGCGGTCGGCGAAGCCGCCACGCCGTATCGACCGGCGGATGCGCAGATCGCATACCACCTGGCGAACTTCATCACGCTGGTTCGCTCGCTCTCCATCGACCCGATCGTGGTGCGGCAGAACTGGCTCAACGCCTACGACTACACGACCGACCACGGTGCGGCCGTGCTCAACGACTACGCCAGCAAGAACGATCCGTTCGCTCGCGTCGGCAAGGAGTCGGTGACGGTGCAGATCACCAGCGTTACGCGCGCCAGTGATTGGTCGTTCAACGTCCGGTGGACGGAGCAGCGGTTCGTCAACGGCGCGCCCGCTGGCATCGAACGCTGGAACGCCGTGCTGTCCATCGTCCTGCAAACCCCGCGCACTGAACAGCGGCTGCGCAAGAACCCGCTCGGCATCTACGTCAACGGCCTGTCGTGGAGCCGCGAGCTGGATGCGTCCGAAGGAGCCAAGCCATGAACCCGTCTTTCCGCTTTTACGCTTTCGTGTTGGTCGTGGCAGCCTTGCCAGGCTGCGCCTCGCAGGGCAAGCCGCCGCCGCATATTTCGCTCGACGAGCCGGTGCAGGCACAGCAGCAGTCCGAGCCGCCCAAGCCAGTCGAAGTGGTGGAGGTGCCGAAGGTGTTGCCAATGCCGGCGCAGATGAAGCCACTGCCGGATGCGGACGACGCCAAGCCTGCGCCGGAACCGGCTGACGAAATCGTGCGAGTCTCGCGTGCGAATGCCGAGGCGCGTATGGCCCCCACGCGCGAGGGCTATGTCAACGCGATTCAGGTGTGGCCCTTCACCGACGGCGCGCTGTATCAGGTTTATGCCGCGCCGGGGCGCGTTACCGTGATTTCGCTGCAGGCTGGCGAGGAACTGGTGACGGTCGCTGCGGGCGACACTGTGCGCTGGATCGTCGGCGACACGTCCAGCGGCGCGGGCGACGCGCTCCGCGTGAGCGTGCTGGTGAAGCCCATCCGCTCGGGCCTCAAGACGAATCTGGTCATCAGCACCAGCCGGCGCACCTACCTGATCGAACTGACCTCGACGGACAAGGCATGGATGGCGTCGGTGTCGTGGGAGTATCCGAAAGACCAGATGCTCGCCTTGCAGCGTCAGGATCGGGCGGCACAAGCAGCCGCGCCGATCGACGCCGGCCTGTCGCTGGAGAAGATCCGTTTCCGCTACGCAATCAGCGGCAGCAATCCGCCGTGGAAGCCGCTGCACGCCTTCGACGACGGCGAGAAGGTCTATATCGAGTTTCCACCCGGCATCGCCCAAGGCGAGTTGCCGCCCCTGTTCGTCATCGGCTCGCAGGGTGACGGCCAACTCGTCAACTACCGCTTCCGCGCGCCGTACTACATCGTGGATCGGCTGTTCGGCGCGGCCGAACTGCGCCTGGGCGGCGACAAGGGCGACGTGGTGCGTATCGAGCGCACGGATGGCACGCGGGGGAATTGACCATGAGCCAGGATGAAAGCCCGGACGTACCGGTTCCCGATGCCGCGCCGAAGGTTGCGCCGGAGAACGTCGAGCTGCGGGCGCAGCCGCGCCCGGTGACGCGCCTCAATCGCCGCACACTCGCACTGCTGGCCGGTGGTCTCGGTGCTGCGGTGCTGGGCGCAACGATGTGGTCGTTGCAGCCGAAGCACCTGCGCGGCAATAACGACACGACCGAGCTTTACAACGTGGATCGCGTGTCGAAGTCCGAAGAACTCGGCCAGCTTCCCGCCGATTACTCGAAGCTGCCGCCGCCAATGCCGACGAAGGTGCCCGAGTTGGGGCCGCCGCTGCCGGGCGACCTCGGCCCGGTCATCGTGAAGTCGCAGCCGCCGGCCGTAGCGAACTACGCGCAGCCTGGCCAAGATGCAGCGGCGGCCGAGCGCGACGCGCTACGCAAGGAAGCTGAAGCAGCGGCGGGTTCGTCGGTGTTCTTCCGTTCCAGCAGTTCGCAGCGCGCCGCTGCCGCGACCGTTGCGCCCACGCAAATCGCCTCGGCCGTGCCAGCGTCCGGCCTGGCGGGTTTCGACCCACAGGCCGCCGGGCCGGCCTCGACAGCGGCGCAGCCGGCCGACCCGACCGCCGTGCAGAACCGGCAAGACCAGAAAGAGGCGTTCCAGACTGCCGGAATTACGCAAACCCGTAATTCCGGCAGTCTGCAAACGCCGACCTCGCCGTATCAGGTGATGGCCGGCACCGTGATCTCGGCGGCGCTGCTAACGGGCATCAAGTCCGACCTGCCGGGCGACGTGATCGGCACCGTGACGGTGCCGGTGTACGACACGGCGACGGGCCGTTATCTGCTGATTCCGCAGGGTTCGCGCATCCTCGGCAAATACAACAGCCAGGTCGCCTACGGGCAGAGCCGCGTGCAGATCGTGTGGAACCGCATCATCCTGCCGGACACGTCTTCGCTCACGCTGGACAACTTGGCCGGAGCCGATGCGGCTGGCTATGTGGGTCTGGAGGACGGCGTCGATTGGCATTGGGGACGCATCCTGGCGGGTGCCGCGCTGTCTACCCTATTGGGCGTGGGTTCCGAACTGGCCGTCTCGAACCAGGGCAATGCCAACGGCAATACCGTCATCGCGTTCCGGGATAGCGCGCAGGACACGGCCAATCAGGTCGGCCAGGAGTTCACACGCCGCAACCTCAACATCCAGCCGACCTTGACGGAGCGGCCGGGCCTGCCGGTCAGCATCATTGTCAACCGCGATCTGGTGCTGCGACCGTACCAACCGCTGTTCTTCAACTGAGGGACTTCACGATGAACACGACGCGCAAGCTGCGGCTGGGGCCGCTGCCGAAGACCGAAAGCATCAAGCTGACCTTCGCGTGCCCGTCCAGCCTAAAAGCTGACCTTGACCGCTACGCCGCGTTGCACGCGCAAGCATATGGCGAGGCTTTCGATGCCACGACGTTGATTCCGCACATGTTGGAGGCCTTTATGGTTGGGGATCGAGGGTTTCGGCGGACTAACAAATTCCCGGCCACGAAGCCCATCGCCAAAGACGGCTGACAGCTATCTGTCGCGCTTCCGATAAGTCGCCGCTGTCTGCGCCCCTGGGCCTGATGCGGTGGACTGTGCCACCTCCGCACCGTCGGCACCTGCCTCCTGTAGGAGGTAGATCGGCGCGATGTGCACATTTCCGATCTCCTTCACAGCCCTCTGAAAAGTGTGAGACAATACGCTTAGTCCGTTTTTGTTTCAATAAAATATATTTTAAATCAATGGGTTGTGCGTGTTATGGGCGAATTGAGTGGTTTGAAGGCTGATTTAGCCCAGATTGTGCGATTGGCACTGGCTGAGCAGACGGAGGATGTTCGTCTGTTCGCTGCGAGGCTGGTCAGAAAGTATCGGGGCACCGAGCCAGAGTTGGCTGAGCAGGTGGATTTGTTCCTTCGCGCCAAGCCGCATCGGGCGGGGGCGCCATTGCGCAAGGCGGCCGCGCCGTCCTTCACCGAACAGGTGCTGCCGGTGGATGATGAATCGCGTTTGTCGCTGCTTAAGGTTTTCAAGGACTCTCCGGATCGCGAAGCGCCACTGCTGTCCGCCAGTCTAGAAGAGTCCCTTGGTCAGCTAATTCAGGAGCGCAAGCAAACAGCCCGTCTCACCGCACTGGGCTTGACGCCGACGCGCTCTGCCATCTTTGTTGGTCAGCCAGGTGTCGGCAAAACGCTGACAGCGCGTTGGTTGGCAGCTCAACTTGGCGTGCCGTTGTACGTACTCGATCTGACTGCTGTGATGAGTAGCTTGCTGGGACGTAGTGGCAGCAATCTGCGCGCAGCACTGGATTTTGCCAAACGTGTCCCCTGTGTCTTGTTGCTGGATGAGATCGACGCGATCGCCAAACGACGTAGCGACGACACTGACGTCGGCGAACTCAAGCGGCTGGTGACCGTGATATTGCAGGAGGTTGATGAGTGGCCGGCGACGGGGATGCTACTGGCAGCAACCAATCATCCGGAACTGATCGATCCGGCGCTATGGCGTCGATTCGACCTCGTGGTCGAATTCAAGGTGCCAGAGGCAGCAGCAGTCAAAGAGGCAATCAAGCACTTCCTGGGGCCGGACTTCGCCCTGTTTGGGCGTTGGATCGAGATTCTGGCCTTCGCGTTTCGCGGCCAGTCCTTCAGCGACATCGAGCGCGAGATACAGCGTTTCCGACGTGCTGTGGCGTTGGGGACGACACCAGATGCAGATTTGATCGAAGAGTTCATCAAGGCGCGCGCTCTGTCGCTGGACCGTCAGGGGCGCATCGATATGGCGGTGCTGCTGGCTAAGCAGACGCGTTTGTCCCAGCACAGCATCTCGGATATCACCGGCGTGAGCAGAGACACCATTCGCAAGTACACAAGCGACGGATCGACCGTCGCGCCCAAAAAACGGGGGCGTGAGGCATGAACCAGACCAATTTCCTGATCGGGCGTGGCGAGTTGCTGACCCACGAAATCAAGGGGCCGAAGCGCGGCATGGATAAGGCTGAGGTCTACACGCTGCAGCAGGCGAGGAGTCGACTGACACCGCAGTTCCTCGACGTTGCAGCAAGCCTCGATACCTTGCCTGACAACGCCTGCCCGGGGGATTTGGGGGTAGCACGCCTCGCGCTCAATCCCAGCTACATTGCGCGCTCTTTTTTTCCGGTGGCCATGCTGCGCAGCGTAGGTCTTGAGTCGGTCGGCAGCAGGGCAGTCAAACTTACGCCGGACGGCTGGTCGAAGAAGGGACCGCCGCGGGAGTCGACCACCACAGAGCTATTCGTGGTGGGCAGGCGCCAAGCCTTCCGTCAGTTGAAGGACTGGGCAGGGCAACTGGAGGAGGGGTCGAGCGAAGCGAAGGATCTGTCGCATATCGAGCGGATTTCCGCGTTCGAACCGAAGGATCGTATCGTTTCGCTTGGCGAGGAAAAGGATCGCTTCTTCGAGGTTGGCATCCATATGCTTCCTGGCGACAATGATCAGTTCGTGCAGCGGGCATTTGCCAAGTACGCGGCTGATGTCGGCGTGAAGATCCATGCCGACTTGGCGTTTAGCGCTGGCAATCTGTGGTTCCTCCCGATTGAAGGTGCGCATGACAACGTTGTGCGTCTGGCCGAATTCTCATTTGTTCGCGTAATTCGTTCTATGCCGAAGCTGCGTGGTATGCGTCCCGTGCAGCGTTCGGCGGCTGTGACGGTGGCGTGCAGTCTGCCGACAGAACAGCCGTTATCGTCCGAGCCTAAGGTGGCTATCCTCGATGGCGGTTTGCCCGAGCTGCACGGCATTGCGCCATGGTTGCATACCTACCGCGTTCTGGATGAAAAGGCAGAGGACGATCCGGGCGGCTTGGAGCATGGCCTTGGTGTGACTTCGGCATTCCTGTTCGGCCCAATCGCTCCGAATAGCACCGCTGCACGGCCTTACTCTTACGTCGATCACTTGCGCGTTCTGGATCGCGAGACTGACTCGGAAGACCCATTGGAGCTGTATCGTACGCTGGGACTGGTCGAAGAAGTGCTGTTGTCGCGACAGTATCAGTTCATCAATTTGAGTCTCGGGCCGGATCTTCCAATTGATGACACGGATGTGCATGCCTGGACTTCCGTGATCGACGACCTGCTCAGCGATGGCGAGACGTTGATGACCGTGGCTGTTGGCAACAATGGTCAAATGGATAGGTCGGTAGGAAACGCCCGTGTGCAGGTACCTTCGGACTGCGTCAATGCGCTAGCTGTGGGCGCTGCCGACAACATCGACGCATCATGGTCACGCGCCGCGTACAGTGCCATTGGGCCGGGGCGTAGCCCCGGCGTGGTGAAGCCAGACCTCATGGCCTTCGGCGGGGATGCCGCTAACTCCAAGTATTTTCATGTGTTGGCGCCAGGTGCGAAGCCGACACTGGTGCCGCAGTTGGGTACCAGCTTTGCGTCGCCATATCTATTGCGCAATGCCGTCGGTGTCCGAGCGATTCTAGGCGCGGACTTAACGCCGCTGGCTATCAAGGCCCTGCTCGTTCACGCAGCAGACTCGTCCACGCACGACAAGCTAGAAGTGGGTTGGGGCAAGATCCCAGAAGACTTGATGGATGTTATTACGTGCCCAACCGGCGTGGCGAGGGTGGTCTATCAGGGTGAGCTGAAACCGGGAAAATATCTGCGTGCGTCACTTCCGCTGCCTGCCGGTGGTTTGCAAGGCAACATCCGCCTGAAGGCGACCTTCTGCTATGCGTCGCCCACAGACCCGCAGGATGCCGTTGCCTACACGCGGGCCGGCTTGGAAATCGTGTTCCGGCCCAGCGACAAGAAGGTCAAGGAAGGCAAGAGCAACGCGGACACGAAGGGCTTCTTCGATATGAAGAAGTACTCTACGGAAGAGGAGCGTCGTTCCGACATGGGCAAGTGGGAGACGGTCCTGCACGGTCACAAGTCCATGCGCGGCACTAGCCTGGATAACCCCGTGTTCGATATCCACTACAACGCACGCGAGGCCGGTGCGCCGACGACAAGTGCGGAGAAGATTCGCTACGCGCTAATTATCACTGTCGAGGCACCCAAGCACGCGGATCTGTACAACGACATTTTGCGCGCCTACGCCAAGATGTTGGTGCCCATTCAGCCGAAGGTCACTCTGCCTATTCGTGTGTAGCGGCAAATGCGTAGGGGGCATCTCATTGCCACGCCGTGCCGGCTTCGATAGACATAATTCAAGAAGAGATGAGGCATGAAACTCACGAGAATTTACGTTAGCAATTTTCGCAACTTTCGCGAGGTGGACGTCGTCGTAGATGGAAACGTCGTCATCGTCGGCGAGAACCGCGTTGGTAAGAGCAACCTGCTTCATGCATTGCGACTTGTTTTCGATTCAAGCTTGCCCGACAGCGGTCGACAGCTTGGGCAGGGCGATTTCTGGGATGGATTGGGAGAGCCACTCGAAGACGAAGAGATTACTGTCTCCGTAGAATTGCAGGAGTTTGAGGATGACCTAGATGTTCTCGCCCAGCTCACGGACTTTCGACTTGACGATGATCCGCACACGGTGCGGCTTACCTATAAGTTTCGGCCAATTCCTGGGTTAGAGAGGACACCGGAATGCGACGACGACTACGAATTCATCTGCTTTGGCGGTGAAGTCGAGACGAAGCGGTTTAGCCATGAAGTGCGCCGGCGCATTGCGATGGACCTCCTGCCGGCGCTGCGCGATGCTGAAGGTGATCTAGCGACGTGGCGCCGCTCGCCTTTGCGGCCCTTGCTCGAACGCGCCTTTGCAAGCGTGTCTGGCGAAGACCTCGCAGATGTTCGCAATGCTGTCCAGGCCGCGACGGGACAACTGGCGGACTTCCCTTCGGTGCAGCATTTGGAGCGGGCTCTGCAGCAACTGTTCGCATCTATGAGTGGTCCCAAGCAGGATATCGAACCCAGCCTGGGATTCGGGACGACTGACGTGACACGTCTGTTCCGCAATCTTCGGCTACTGATCGATGGCGGCCTACGCACAATTAGCGAGGCCAGTCTCGGCTCGGCCAATGTAGCGTTCCTGACTTTGAAGGCCCTGGAACTTCGCCAACTGATGGGAGAGAACCGGCGGGACCACACGTTACTGGCGATTGAGGAGCCAGAGGCCCACCTGCACCCCCATCTGCAACGCTCTGTGTATCGCCATCTATTTGAAGGTCTCGCGGGCGAGGAGGGGAACGAACAGCTCTCGCTACTCCTGACAACGCACTCGCCCCACATTGCCAGCGTCGCACCTCTGCGCTCCCTGGTGCTGCTACGCGACACGGCTGGCGAGGAGACTGTGGCCGCCTCAGCCGCGTCGATCGACCTTACCGATGAAGAGGAGGACGATCTTGCGCGCTACCTCGACGTGACGCGTGCTGAGATGCTATTCGCTCGGGGGATTGTCCTGGTCGAAGGAGATGCTGAAAAATTCCTGCTGCCAGTGTTTGCCGCCTCTATGGGGCACGATCTCGATCATCTCGGTATCACGGTGTGCTCGGTGGCGGGCACGAACTTCACGCCATACTCGAAATTCCTTGCTGCCCTTGGCATTCCGTTCTCAATAGTGACCGATTGGGATCCACAGGGTGAACGGACACCTCTCGGCTACAACCGTTCCTGGCGACTCGTAAAAACTATTGAGGAAGTACGAACGGGTGAGGATCAGGGTGGGCTCATCGAGGAAATAAGGAGGATCGAGCAGTACAGCGATTTCTCTGACCGCTGTGAGGAGTATGGAGTTTTCACCAATCTCGACACATTAGAGGTCGATTTGTTTGAAGATGAAGACTTCACGGCGGCCATCATCGAAACACTCCGGGAGCAAAGGTTAAGCGAGGAACGGCAGGCGTGGGTGATTCAGTGGGAAGACGACCCAGAGACCTTGAATCGGGAGAACTACCTGAAGCTGATTGAAGCCGTCGGAAAAGGACGATTTGCACAGCGTTTGGCGTCTCGCATTGAGGGTATCGCACCGCCCCCCTACATTGCGCGCGCAATTACCTACGTGGTCGACCGTGTCTGATCGCGCGGCCTACCTGCGGGCGGCTGCGCAGATCCAGCGCAACGCGGGGCAATGGGCAGCATACGAATCCCGTGGCCATTGCGTCGTGCTGGCGGGGCCCGGGAGCGGGAAAACCAAGACGCTCGTGACAAAGTTGGCGCGTATGCTCGCGGAGGACGTACCGGAACCACGCGGCATCGCCTGCATCACATATAACAATGAATGCGCGCGCGAGCTAGAAGATCGGCTGGCTTCACTCGGGGTAGCGCCGGGTGGACGTGTGTTTGTTGGGACCGTGCATTCCTTCTCGCTTACGCAGATCCTCTTACCCTATGCCAAGGTCGCCCGATTGGGTCTGCCTGAAGGCTTCGGTGTGGCGACCCGAGCTGAGCGACAGGCGGCGCTGGCCGAAGCGGTGAACCTCACGATCGAAGCGCCCGGCAATCCTCAAGACTGGGAATTCCGGCTCGGCAACTATCGCCGATCAATCCTAAATCGCGAAAGTCAAGAATGGCGTGATACCGAACCAGAGCTTGCGCGCCTTGTTGAGGCCTACGAAGCACAACTACGTCGCCGTGGCCTGATCGACTTCGATGACATGCCCTTGCTGGCGGTGCGAGCGCTGCGTGACAACCCGTGGTTGCAGCGGGCACTGCTCGCCAAGTATCCCGTGCTCGTCGTCGATGAGTACCAGGACCTTGGTGTAGCGCTGCATCGCATGGTGATGGGGTTATGTTTTCGTGCCGGCATGCGGCTCTTTGCCGTGGGCGATGTCGACCAATCGATCTACGGGTTCACAGGGGCTCGCCCCGATCTGCTCCGCAGACTGTCCGAGCGCGAGGACGTGGAGACAGTGCGTCTGCGGCTGAACTATCGCAGTGGAAACCGTATCGTAGTTGCCTCGCGCGTGGCCCTGGGCGAAGAGCGCGATTACGAGGCTGCTGATGCTGCGGTCCAAGGAACGGTGTATATCCACCCCACTGGCGGCACCTATGAGCAGCAGGCGGCACGCCTTGTAGGCGAGTTGCTTCCGCAAGCGCTGAGGCGTCACCCGCAGCTCGGCTATCGCAATGTTGCGGTGCTTTACCCAGCCGCTTGGATCGGCGATGCGGTTGCCGGCGCGGCGCAAGCTGCCGGCATCCCAATTGTGCGCATAGACGGCAATGCCCTATACCCGCGTTCTAGTCGCCTCATGCAGTGGTTGGAGTTATGCGGCCAATGGTGTTGTGGCGGATGGCGAACGGGGAAGCCGCGTTTTACTCGCCTGACGCAGGAGGGGCGGCGACTGTTCGCAGAGTCCATAAATGGTGATGAACAGGCGATGGACTTTCATCGCCGATTGATTGCCGCGCTGTGGGATAGCCGGGATGCAAACCTGAACCTACATGGTTGGCTTGCAAGACTGTCGAGAGACGTGATCGAACCATTTGCCTCCGAATGCCCTGCGCTGAGGGATGAGATGGACACCTTGGCTGTCTTTGCTGCCCGGATTGCTCCGGAGGGAGATCGTGCCGATATGGTTCTGGGAGAGTTGGCTGGCGACGGCGAGCATTTGAATCGGCTAACACTGTCGACGCTGCACAGCGCAAAGGGCAGGGAGTTCGACGTGGTGTTCTTGTTCGGTATGGACCGCGGACGGCTACCGCGCAACGGAGTTGGTCCGCAGCAGGTCGTCGAGGCGCGCCGACTGTTTTACGTAGGCTTTACCCGGGCCAAGTCTGAGGTTCATCTAGTGCACAGTGCGGGGCGTTCATCGCCATTTGTGGAAGAAATTGAAATTCACCTAGCCGAGGATGCTTGACGGCCCCGCATTCGGCGCCGGCAGCCTTCCTGCGGGGGCAAAGCTGCGGTACGAATGGTTCTAGGTGGCATAATGCTGCGCATGCGGGGTGCCCTTGATATCATGTCTACTGATTGACGATGGACTAGCCAGAATCGCCGCCCCGCAAATTGCTCCATCTACGGCGCCGGCAAAAGGTTGACGCTTATGACGGTAAAAGCGACGGTAAAGGCCCATGTCGATCACTGCCAAACCCTTTAACCATGCGGGCTTGCGAGACCTGTTGATGATCGAGTGGGAGTGAATTGACGTCCTTCGAGGACTATCGCCAGCTATCGAAAAACTGTCGTGACGTGTTGATTTTCAAGTCAATGCGTCGCGGCACCTATCGGCGGCTATCCGCCGGCCAGCAAAAAAGGCTGACGATAAATCTGACGGTAAGAACCGAGGCCGACATTCGCATTCACGATTCAGACTTTTACCGTCCTTGACGGTAAAAGTCTTCCCGGGAAAGCTTGTTTTACCCGGCTTTCCGGGCATCAACAGATATCCCGATCCCTGACGCTGTACTAGCAATCTGAAGCCCAAATCCAAGATTTATATAAGGCTTCTGATCCTGCCCGTCGCTGCCATTATCCTGCGGTGCCGATGAGCGGCCTTTCTCGCGCGCCATCAAGTATTTCGTGATCCACTTGCACAGCAGGTTGGCATGTCGTGCGCGCGAAGCGTCGATACGTGGGCCGGTATCGCTGCGCTACGCGCCGGCGAGACGTGCTTGCAGCGTATCGATCGACGCCGCGACGAACGACGAGAACGCACGAATCCTGGCGGTCTTGCGAAGATCCGGATGAGTCAGCATCCACAGGTCCGTCGCCAGTGCATCGATCCGGCCGCCGATTCGCACCAGATCGCGATCACCGTCGACCAGATAGCACGGCAGCACGGCCGCGCCAAGGCCCTCGCGCGCTGCGGCGAGCAGGCCGAGCAATGTATCGACCCGATACGCACAACGCGCGTCAGCCCCCTGCGCGCACATCCATTGTTCCAGCGAACGGTAGCCCATCTTCGGGTCCGGGCCGATCCATTCCAGATCATCGCCACGTGCGCGCCACGCTGGCGTCGCATAAATGGCTTGCGCGATTGTCCCGATCTGGCGGCCGATCAATGTGCCCGGAGGCGACGACGACGGGCGGATCGCGACATCGGCCTCGCGCTTCGACAGATCGAATACCGTGTTCGACACGGACACCTCAAGCGCGATTTCCGGGTAGGCGCGCCGGAATGCGGCAAACATCGGCGACAGCAGCCCCGACAGCAGCGTGTCGGTTGTCGTCACGCGGACGGTGCCCAACGGGCGCGCGTCGCGACCGGCCACGCGTCGCTCGATGCCATTGACCTCGTCCTGGATCCTTGCGGCGGCAGCTGCGACATCCTCGCCGTCCGGCGTAGGCACATAACCGGTCCGAGTCCGCTCGAACAGCCTGACGCGCAGCCTCGTCTCGATCGCCGACAGTCGGCGGAACACTGTCGCGTGGCTGGTTCCGAGTAGCCGCGCAGCACCCGCGAGCGACCCGGTCCGCGAAACGGCCAGCACCAATCTCAGATCGTCCCATGACATTCGCTGTTCATTCATGCAAACCTCGTTTGCGAAGTTGGCCGGTTCCCGCGCATTTTCGCCGCGTGTACCGTAGCAAGCATATACCGGCCACCGCAGCAGCGAGATCGCCACATCCTTTACACCATCGAGGATCGTCGCAAATGAACACACTGATCGTCCATTGCCACCCGGAAGCACGTTCGTTCAACGCTGCGCTGCGCGACACCGCAGCGCAGGCGATGCGCACGCTCGGCCATGAAATTGACGTGTCGGATCTATACGCGGAAGCCTTCGATCCGGTCGAGGCGCCGCGCCATTACCGGTGCCGGGCGAACGACGACGTTTTTTCCGCGCTGGCCGAGCAGCGCCACGCGAGCGCGCACGACACGCTGCCCGAGGACGTTCGTCGGGAAATCGGCCGGCTCGAGCAGGCCGACCTTGTGATTTTCCAGTTTCCGATCTGGTGGCACGCTGCGCCCGCGATGCTGAAGGGATGGTTCGATCGCGTGTTCGTGAACGGGGGCTTGTACACCGGCAGTCGGCGTTACGATCATGGCCATTTCCGCGGGCGGCGCGCAATTTGTTCGGTCACGACCGGCGCGCCGGCGGCAACATTCGCCCCGGATGGGCGCAGCGGCGACATCGACCTGTTGCTGTGGCCGATCCACTATTCGTTGTACTACATGGGCTACGACGTGCTGAAGCCGGTGCTTGCGCACGGCGTGCAAGACACGCGCGGCGGCTATGCGTATCAGGCCGATGCGCCATTCATCGCCGAGCTGGCCACGCATCGTGAAAACCTTGCCCGCCGCCTCGCGAACTGGCAGACGGATACGCCGCTCCGGTTTCCCGGATGGGATGACTGGGACGAGCATGGTGTGCTGAAACCCGGGGTCACCGGGTAAGGCGTCGGAGCATGCTTGCCAGTTTCAGCCGCCGTCAAGCGCACGGCGAACCTTGTCGCCGAGGTTGCGCAAACGCTCGACAGGTTCATTGGAAAACACGAATCGAATGTAGTCGTTTCCGTGTTGGTGTCCCCATCCCGCCATGCCTGTCGCGCAGACTCCACGGGCGAACAGGCGTTGTGCCATTTGCTCACCGGTCAGGCCAAACTCCGAGACGCGCAACAACATCGACCAGCCTCCCGCCGGCATGCCGAATGGCAATCCCGCGAGCGCGTTCGCAATCGTGTCGCGCCGGCGCTCGAGCTCGGCGACATAAGCGGGCAAATCCTGGTTGGAGCGCTCCAGCGCGACGGACACCGCTTCCTGCGCGATGCCGACGGGTACCACGACGTTGGCGAGCGACACGGCAATCAGGTCCGGCATGAGCCAAGCCGGCCCCACGATCCAGCCGACGCGCCAGCCAATCATGCGCAATTCCTTTGAGGCGGCGCCAACCGTTACCGTGCGATCGATCATCCCCGCGTAACCGGCGGGATGGATCACCTTGCGTCCATCGAACAGCAGCCGTTCCATTGCGCTATCGACGATCAGCAGAAGATCGTTGCGCACGCACAGTTCAGCGACGAGCGCCCAGTCTTCGGAATCCAATACGCCGCCGGAGGGCATCGAGGGCGACATCAGAAGCATCGCGCGCGTTCGCGGCCCAATGGCCGTCCGCAGCGCCGCGCGGTTCAGTTTCCATTCGCCTTCCTGATTAAAGTCGAACGGCACCTGCCGCGGCGAGCCACCCGCCAGCCGGATCCGGTTCAACAACCCGGCGTAGGTCGGGTCCGTGACGATCACCTCGTCGCCGACCTCGATGGTGGCGAGCAGCACATTCAGGATGCCGGACAAGCCGCCCGCGGAAATCACGACGTTGTCGGCGGTGTAGGGCACGCCGGACAGCGCCGAGACATGCGCGGCAGCGGTCGCGCGCAATCGATCGTGGCCCACGAACGGCAGATAGGAATTGGCCGAATCGCGCACAACGGACGCCTGGGTTATTGCCAGCACTTCAGCCACTGGCGCGATGTCCGTGTCGAGATTCTCGAGGCGCAACAGGTCGCCGCCCGTGTGGTCGGCCAATGAACCCATTCGATCGACGCCAATACCGGCAATGTGCGCAAGACGTGCTGGGCGATTGCGGCTCATGCGATCTCCATTTCGTGATAGATTATAGATAATCTACAAAAAGGATGTTCGCAATGAACTTCAATGTCAAGGAGAATCGTTCGATCGCCGGACAAATCGCGACGTCGCTAGCGGAGCGCATCATCTCGGGCGACATTGCGCCAGGCGAGCGCTTGCGTCAGGACGAACTGGCTATCCAGTTCAAGGCGAGCCACGTGCCCGTGCGCGAGGCCTTCAGGCGACTCGAAGCGCAGGGTCTCGTCGTTTCGGAGCCGAGGCGCGGGGTGCGTGTGGCACCGCTTGATCCGCTGGCGGTGCGGGAGGTCGCGAAAATGCGGGCGGCGCTTGAAACGCTCGCGTTGCGCGAGTCCATGCCGGCGTTAGCCGACGCCGGCTTTGCCGACATTGATCGACTGCTCGAAGACGAATCGTCCGAGCGCAGCGTGTTGCAGCTCGAAGTGCTCAATCAGCGGTTGCATCGCGCGCTGGTCGAGCATTGCGCGATGCCGCGTCTACTCACCGCAATTGACGACCTGCATCGTGCCAGCACACGCCATTTATTCGCTGCGTGGAAACGGCTGGACTGGCAGTCCCAGTCGCATGATGGACACAAGCAGATTGTCGAGGCACTTCGTGTTCGCGATGTCGAAGCGGCCTGCGCGGCGCTCTCCAGCCATATTATTGGTGCGGGTGACGCGCTCGCGGCGGCACTTGAGCGCTGACTGCCGCAACCCGCACGCCAGGTGGGTAACGTGTCCGCATACACCGCCCACGAGTCAACGCGTTCCTTCGACGAAGCGTTGATCGGGATATTCGCCAAGGGGGCGAATGGGGCATGCCCCGGTAACGGATCACGGCATCGAACGATGCGAAATGCCCGGCAGGGGAACCTGCCGGGCATTTTCTATGCCGTGGGCACATGGTCGTCCGATTGACCATAATGGAAGCGTCATCTTCGGCGTATTTCCCATGCTGCCATGACCCAACTGACGCTACCCGGAATCGAAGCGGGCCGGCTGGAGCATCACCTGTTCTTCGCGGTGAAGCCCGATCCGGATACCGCCGCGCGCATCGCGGACCAGGCCGGCCGACTGCAGGCCGAGGTGCCCGTCGAAGGCCGGTTGCAGGACGCCGACCGTTTCCACATCACGTTGCAGTCGCTCGGGCCGTTCATGCAGGTGCCGTCGGGCGTCGCCGCACGTGCGTGCCTGGCGGCGCAACGCATCCACGTGGCGCCGTTCGACGTGACGTTCGACCGGATTCTCAGCTTCAAGGGCCGGCCGGGAAATTTTCCGTGGGTGCTGACCCCGGAGATCGCGCCGGGTGCATTGACTGCGTTCCATCAGAAACTGGTCGACGCGCTCAACTGGGCCGGGTTTCGCGCATCAGGCAGGCATTTCACGCCTCATGTCACGTTGTTGTATAGCGAACACCGATTCCGGCCGCGCGAGATTGCGCCGATTACGTGGCGCGTGCGCGAATTCGTGCTGATCGACAGCTGGTTCGGCAAGACACATCATGAAATCAAAGGGTGCTGGCCGTTGAGCGACGATGGCTTGCAGTAAGGGCGCCGCTCACGGACGGTTCGATCGGTCGATGTCCGCGGCCCGCGCGACGGCACGCAGCGCAACGTCGCGCACGCCCGCGCTCATCGGCAGATCGTCGCGTTCGAGTTCAACGAGATCGAACCAGCGTGCCTCCAGCGCGTCGTCGCCGGCAGCGGGCGTACCGCGCAGCCATCTGCACAGCACCGCGACCATCACGAAATGCTGGCGCACGCGGCCGGCGGCATCGTGATCGAATGAGTCGAGCGCGGTGAGTACGTCGAGCGCTTCGACGTCGAGCGTCGTCTCTTCGGCGATCTCGCGAACGATCGCGTCCGCGATCGGCTCGCCCGGTTCGATCTTGCCGCCGGGGAATCCCCAGCGGCCCGCGTCCGGCGGATTCGCGCGCCGCACGAGCAGCACGTCGCGGTCGCGCAGCACGACGCCGATCACGGCAGGAACGGCACGCAGCGGCGATGCGTCGGCGGTCGGGGAGCGTGAGGGTTCGGACATGATCGGGTCTAGGCGTCAGCGGACGCGAACGGGTTGGTGTACCTGCGATTCATCGCACGTCGTTGCTGCGCTGCTCGATTGCATGAATCACGGCGACCATGTCGGACGAGCCGTATCCGGCCTGCTCGGTTTCGCCATAGAGCGCATGACAGATGTCCAGCAGCGGCGACGCGATCCCGATGCCGCGCGCGGATTCGGCGACGAGCCGCGCGTTCTTCAGCACGTCGGTGATTGCCGCCTGCACGTCGAAGTCCGACGCGACGAGCTTGCCGAGCTTCACGCGCGACACGTCGCTTGCCATCGGGCCGGCGTTCAGCACGTCGGCGAAGCGCCCGAGATCGATGCCGTGGCGTTGCGCGAAATGCGTCGCTTCGGTCAGGCCCGTGACCATCGTGATCAGGAACAGGTTCACGGCGAGTTTCATCGTCAGCGCGGCCGGCACGTCGCCGCACACGAAGCTGTCGCGGCACAGCGGCTTCACGAGCGGGCGGATCGCGGCGACGTCTTCCGGCGCGCCGGCCAGCATCACGACGAGCTGTCCGGCTTCGGCCGGCTTGCGCGAACCCGACACCGGCGATTCGACGTAGCGGCCGGATGCGGCGGCGATTTCGTCGGCGAGCGCGCGCGAGTATTCGGGCGAATTCGTGCCCATGTTCACGATCGCGTGTCCGCCGACGCGTGCGGCGAAATCGGGCGTGCCGCGGGCAAGGACGGTATCGATCGCGGCGTCGTTCGCGAGCATCAGCAGCACGGTGCGGCACGCGTCGAACACGTCGTCGACGCGTTCGACGACTTGCGCGCCGGCATCGCGCAGCGCATCGTCGCTGCCGTGCGACCGGCTCCACACGACGAGCGGCGTGCCGGCCCGCGCGAGGTTGAGTGCCATCGGCGTGCCCATTACGCCGAGGCCGATGAATCCGACTGCCGTTTGCATGTCCGTGCTCCTTCGGGAAAGGCGAGTGCAGCGCGCAGGCGTCAGTATCGCAGCGTTTTCGGACTCGTGCGGGCGCGTGCCGGTGGGGTGCACTGAAGCCGTGCGGATCGCGACCCGGTGGGACGGTGAAACGGCAGATCGAAGGCCGTTCGTTCGGTATTCAGCCCGCGGACTCGTCGCGAGCATGCAAGCCGTGCGAAGCGAGGCCTGTATCCGGTCGGTTCTTGCCGAGTTCGACCAGATACGGCCACGGATAGATACCGCGCGCATGACCGTCGCCGAACAGCAGCCGGATGCCGTAGCCGGCCGCTTCGACACCGTCCAGCATCAGGCCCGGTTGCGCGCGAACGCTGCCGCCGTCGAACCGGATTTTCCTGCACGCGGCGCACGGACAATCGCGGCGCAACCGCGCATAGCCGATGCGTTGCGTAGCGCCATCCGGCCAGCGCAGCGTCAACGCGCGGGCCGCATGGTCGAGCAGGATCTCGGTCGGCGCGATCATCGTGCGTCTCCTTCGATCTGCGCGATGGCGATCCGCACGGCCTTGCGGACTTCGGGATCGCGATCCTCCAGCGCGTCATGCAATGCGGGCAACGTCGCGGGATCGCGCAGTTCGCCGAGCGCGAGCGCGGCCTCCTTGCGCAGGTTGCTGATCGCATGCGCGAGCAATGCGACGACGGCCGATGCTGCTGCGGCATCGTGCAACTGTCCGAGCGCGCGCACCGCACGCAATCGCACCTGCCAGTAATCGTCGTCGAGCGCGGCGACGAGCGGCGCACGCGCGGCTGCGATGCGCAGCTTGCCGAGCGTCGCGGCCGCTTCTTCGCGGACCTGCCATTCGGCGTCGCGCAATGCCGCAAGCAATGCGGTCGCGACGGCTGTGTCGCTCGATGCCGCAAATCCGACCGCGCCGACCGCGATGCGTCGTACGTCGGCATGAGCGTCGGCTGTCGCCACGCGGGCGAGCGGCGCGAGCCCGCGAGCGTCCTTGAGCCACCCGAGCACGGCGACGCCTTCCGCCCGCACGGCCGCCGCGTCCGCGTCGAGCGCGCGCAGTGCCGGCGCGAACGCGTCGGGGTCGCGCAGTTCGCGCAGCCCGCGCAGCACGGCGCCGCGCACGAACGGTTCCGGCCGTTCGGCCCAGCGGCACAGCACGGCACCGGAGGTCACGTCCTTCAGCTCGGACAGGCTTTGTGCAGCGGTCGCGCGTACACCGTCGTCCGGGTCGAGCAGCGCGTGACACAGTGCGTCGACGACGTCGGGCTGTTCCCACGCGCCGAGCACGCGCGCGGCTTCGCCGCGCACGTCGGCCGACGGATCGTCGCGCAGTGCTGCAACGAATGCCGGCACGAGATCGGGATCCTCGAGGTCGGCGAGTTCAAGGAGTGCAAGGCGGCGCACCGGTGCGTCGGGCGAACCGACGCGCGCGACGAGGCCGGCAAGGTCGGGATCGAACGCGCCGGGCAGCGGGAAAGCAGGAGAAGAAGCGGTCATGGGCAATAGGCGGAGCGGTGAGGGGCGCGCGATCAAACGGCGTCGCGCAGGAGCGCGAGGCAGCGGCGCTTGATGTCGACGAACGCGGACTCGGTGGTGCTGTCGTCGGTGCGCGGTCGTGCGAGCGGCACCGGTATGTCGACGACGATGCGTGCGGGCCGCGGCGACAGCATCAGGATGCGGTCGCCGAGAAACAGCGCTTCCTCGATGTCGTGCGTGACGAACAACACGGTCGTGCCGATGCGCGACCAGATGTCGAGCAGCAGCGTTTGCATCATGCGGCGCGTCTGCGCGTCGAGCGCGCCGAACGGTTCGTCCATCAGCAGGATGCGCGGCCGGTTGATCAGCACGCGGGCAATCTCGACGCGCTGCTGCATGCCGCCGGACAACTGCGCGGGGTAGTGCGCGCCGTAGTCGCCGAGCCCGACGAGTTCGAGCAGCGCGGCGGCTTCGCGGCGACGCTCGCGCGCAGGCACGCCTTTCATCTTCAGGCCGAATGCGACGTTGTCGATCACGCGCTTCCATGGAAACAGCGTGTGCTGCTGGAACACGAGCCCGCGATCGGGATGCGGGCGGTCGACCGGTTCGCCGTCGACGACGATCTCGCCGTGCGTGGCCTCGACGTGTCCGGCGAGCGCGCCGAGCAGCGTCGACTTTCCGCACCCGGACGGCCCGAGCACGCAGACGAATTCGCCGGGTGCGATGTCGACGTCGAGTGCATCGAGCGCCGCGAAGCGCGCATGCGGCGGCCCGAGTTCGATCGTCAGCGCACGTACGCCGACGCGGCCCGGTGCGGCCGTGGCAAGAGCGGCGGTGGTCATTGCCGGCCTCCACGCGGTGCGTACCACGGCGTGAGCGCCGTGCCGATTCGTTTGACGAGCAGGCTGCTGCCCATCCCGAGCAGGCCGATCAGCGCCATCCCGACGACGATGTCCGGGTAGTTCTGCAACGTATAGGACTCCCATGTGAAATAGCCGATGCCGTACTGGCCCGCGATCATCTCGGCCGTGACGAGGCAGAACCACGCCGTGCCCATCCCGATCGACAGCCCCGTGAAGATCGCCGGCGCCGCGCCCGGCAGGATCACTTCCGCGTAGAGTGCGATGCCGCGCGTGCCGAGGCTGCGAGCGGTCGCGACGAGCCGCGGGTCGACGGCTTCGGCGCCGTGCACGGTGTTCAACAGGATCGGGAACAGCGCGCCGACGAACGTGATGAACATCATGCTCAGTTCGGACGACGGAAACATCAGGATCGCGAGCGGAATCCACGCGACGGCCGGAATCGGCCGCAGCACTTCGAGCGGCGGCAGCAGCGTGTCTTCGAGCGCACGATAGCGGCCGATCGCGAGCCCGAGACCGACGCCGGCGAATGCCGCCGCGACGAAGCCGGCGAGTACGCGCGTGATGCTCGCGAACAGGTGCATCGGCAGCTTCGGCGAATGCAGCAGCGACCATAGCGCAGGCCCGACGTCGGCCGGCGCCGGCACGTTCGCGAACGTGACGATGCCGAGCGACAGCCGCCACTGGACGGCCGCCTGCCACAGCGCGACGCACGCGACGAGCGACGCGATTCGCCATGCGCGGCGGCGCAACGAGGTCGGGCGCGCATGCGCGGCGGCATGCGTGGTGCGGGTGTCGCCGGCGCGCGGCGATTCGGAGAGACGGCGTTTGGCAAGCTCGACGGTGGCGGCCATGCGGATATCCGGTGTCGGTGAAGAGGGCGGGGAAGGTTCAGCGCGATGCAAGCGCTTGCGCGGCGCCGGTCTTCGCGGCCGCGTAGTCGACGACCGAACCGGACACCCGCTGTGCGTACGCATCGGCGCTCGTTTTCAGCAGGAATGCGCTCAACGCGCCGTGCGCGTCCTTCACGTACCACGCCTGGTCTGCGAACAGCTTCAGCCCGCTCGCATGGTCGTGCACGAAGACCGCACGCACCTTCGCGGCCGGGCCGAGCTTGCCGAGCGCAGTGAACGCGGCTGCGGGGCTCGCGTAGTGACGTACGGGTTCGTCGTCGACCAGCCAGACCTGTGCGACGTCGTTGAAGTCGCGGATCGGCTTGCCCGTCGTCGCGTCGTTCGCGACGAGCGGCTGCTTGCCGTAGTGCTTCAGCGCGGCGTCGTAGTCGAGCCCCGACGCCTTGAAGGCGGCGCGGATATAGCGGTCGTCGATGAAGGTCGCCGGATCGGGCGCGGTGTCGGTCTTCTTCAGCAGCTTGAGCGTGTCGATGGCGGTCGCGACGGCCTGCCGGTATTCGGGCTTCCACGTGAGGTCGCGGGTCTGGATGCCGAGCGGCCCGTGATACAGGTAGTCGACCGGCGCCTCGATGCCGGTGACCTTTTCGATCAGCAGGCTGTATTTCTCGGGATTCTGCGCAAGCAGGCGGTTCGCTTCGATCGCGGCACGCAGGTACGCGACGACCACCTCCGGATAGCGCTGCGCGTAGTCCGCGTCGACGAGCGCGCCGTGGAAAGTCGGCGCATGGGTTTGCGCACCGTCGTAGATCTTGCGCGCGATGCCGCGATACGGGAACAGATCGGCAAACGGCACGAAGTCGGCATGCGCGTCGATCTTGCCGGCCTTCAATGCGCTGCCGGCCACTTCGGGCGCCTGCGTGACGATGTTCACGTCGGTATCGGGGTTCCAGCCCTGCGCCTTGATCGCGCGCAGCAGCATCCCGTGCGAGGTCGACGCGAACGGCACCGAGATCGTCTTGCCCTTGAGGTCCGCGAGCGAGCGCACCGGCGAACCGGTCGGCACGACGATCCCGTTGCCGCTGCCTTCGATGCTGCCGTCGAGCACGGTGATGAACACGCTCTTGCGGCCGGCCTTGCGGAACGCCGCACCGTTCAGCGCACCGGGGAAATCGGCCATCGCGCCGAAGTCGAGCTTGCCGGCGACCATCTCGTTGGTCAGCGGTGCGCCGGACGTGAAGTCCTTCCACTGCACGTCGTACTTCACGTCCTGGTACTTGCCGGTGTGCGGCAGATATTTGTCGAGCAGATGCAGCTCGCGAATCAGCAGGCCGCCGGTCGCGCAGTTGATCGTCGTGTCCTGCGTGCCGATCGCGACGCGGATCGTTTCGGCGTGCGCGAGGCCGGCGGCCGACAGCGCGAGCGAGGCGGCGAGGAGGCGGAACATCCGTAGCGTAGGGTTCATGTGTCGTAGGTCCGATGGTGGAGAAGCGGCGTGCCAGGTCAGCGCAGCAGGTACGGGATGTCGACCTTGACCGCGCCGGTCGGGCAGTCGCGTTCGCACGGCATGCAGTACCAGCATTCGTCGAACTGCATGTAGGCCTTGCCCTTGGTCACGTCGATCGCGAGCAGGTCGAGCGGGCACACGTCGACGCAGACGGTGCAGCCCTTGTCGGCGATGCAGCGGTCCTCGTCGATCGTCACGGGCGCGCTGCTGCGCAGAAAGATGTCGTGCGGGGTATGGGACACGGTAAGGCTCCTCGGAGTCACAGGGCGGCCGCGAGTGCGGCCGGTTCGCGGATGCGCAGGTGCGCGTAGGCGCTGCGCTCGTCGTCGGCGAGCGGCACGATGTAGGGTTCGACCGGACGCTTCTCGCTGCGCATCGCACCGGCGGCACCTTTGCGCAGCCACGTGTGGCAGAACCATTCCGCGTCGTTGCGATGCGGGAAATCGACGCGATGGTGGTACAGTCCCCAGCGGCTCTCGGTACGGAACAGCGACGCACGCGCAGCCATTTCGGCGCAGTCGCGGATCGCCCGCACTTCGGCGGCACGCATCAGTTCGTGCGGATGGTTCGCCTTGATTTCTTCGATATCCTCAATAATTCCGTCAAAACGTTGCAGGCCGATTTCCATCTTGCGCGTCACCTTCGGCGGTTGCAGGTAATCGTTCACCATGCGGCGCAGCTTGTATTCGACCTGCGCGGGCGCGAGGCCGCGTTCGCGCGTGAGCGGCGCGAGCACGCGGGTGCGCTCGGCCGCGACCTGCGCGTCGTCCACCGGCGCGTGATCGCGTCCGGCCACGTAGTCGGCCGCGTTCTGCCCGGCGAACCAGCCGTACGTGAACGCGCCGAGCATGTAGTTGTGCGGTACGGCCGCCATGTCGCCGGCTGCATAGAGCCCCGGCACGGTCGTTTCCGCGCGGGCGTTCACGTACACGCCGGACGCGCTGTGCCCGCTGCAGAAGCCGATCTCGGAGATGTGCATCTCGACCATCTGCTGCCGGTAGTCGGTGCCGCGCCCCGCATGGAAGCGGCCGCGGCTCGGCCGCTCGTTGGTGTGCAGGATCTGCTCGATGGTCTGGATCGTTTCTTCCGCGAGGTGGTCGAGCTTCAGGAACACCGGGCCGTTGCCGCTTTGCAGTTCCTGGTAGAACTCCCACATCATCTGGCCGCTCCAGTAGTCGCACTCGATGAAGCGTTCGCCCTTGCCGTTCGCGGTGAAGCCGCCGAGCGGGCCCGTCACGTAAGCGCAGGCCGGCCCGTTGTAGTCCTTGATCAGCGGATTGATCTGGAAGCACTCGAGGTTCGCGAGTGCGGCGCCCGCGTGGTAGGCCATCGCGTAGCCGTCGCCCGCATTGGTCGGGTTTTCGTACGTGCCCATCAGGTAGCCGGACGCCGGCAGCCCGAGGCGGCCGGCCGCGCCGCAGCACAGAATCACGGCCTTCGCGCGGATCACGTGAAAATCCGCCGTGCGGCAGTCGAAGCCGAGTACGCCGCTCGCGCGGCCTTGCGCGTCGGTCAGCACGCGCGTCGCGACGATCCGGTTCGTGATCGCGATGCGCGCGCGCTTCAACTGCCGGTACAGCACCTTCTTGATATCGTGTCCTTCCGGCATCGGCAGCACGTACGAGCCCATGTGATGGACCTTCTTCACCGCGTAGTCGCCGGTGCCGTCCTTCTCGAACTTCACCCCCCAGCGGTCGAGCTGTTCGATCGTCGCGAAGCTGTGCGTCGCGTATGCATGCACGGCCTCCTGGTCGACGATCCCGTCGTTGGCGATCGTGATTTCGCGCGTGTACTGTTCGGGCGTCGCATGGCCGGGGATCACCGCGTTGTTCAGTCCGTCCATCCCCATCGAGATCGCGCCGCTGCGCTTCACGTGCGCCTTCTCCAGCAACAGCACGCGCAGCGACGGGTCGCGCTCCTTCGCCTTGATCGCCGCCATCGGGCCGGCCGTGCCGCCGCCGACCACGACGATGTCGTATTCGAGTACATGGGTATTCATCACGGGTTCCTTGCAGGTTGGCGAGTCTTCTGCCGGTCGATGCGCAACCGGTACTGGAAGGCGTCGCCGCGGAAGTAGAGGTATTCGTAGTCGATCGGCGTACCCGACGCGTCGTGCGTGAGCCGCTCGATGCGCAGCACCGGGCTGCTTTCCTCGACGCGCAGCGCATCGACGATCTCGTCGTCGGCGAGGATCGCGTCGATCGACACGTCGGCGTGGCCGAGCGGCACGCCGCAGTCGTTTTCCAGGATCAGGAAGATGTCGCGGGTCGCGAGATCGGCGCCGGCGAGCCGCTTGCCGAGCGCTTCGGGCACCCACGTCTGTTCGAGCGACACGGGCTCGCGGTTCAAGAGCCGCACGCGGTGGATCTCGACGAGCGGCGCACCTTCCGGCACGTTCAGTTTCGTCGCGAGATGGCGATCGGCCTTGACGGTGCGAAAGCTGCGCAGCTGGTTGACGATCTCGTAGCCCATCGACGACATCGCTTCGGCAAAGCCCTGCAGCGACGTCACGTTCTGGAATGCCTTCGGCTTCGACACGAACGTGCCCTTGCCGTGCAGCTTGAACAGCAGGCCTTCCTTCTGCAGGTCGCCGAGCGCCTGGCGCACCGTGATGCGGCTCACGTCGAACATCGCGCAGAGTTCGTGCTCGGACGGCATCCGGCTGTGCGGCGCATAGGTGCCGTCGAGGATGCGCGCGCGCAGCGTGTCCTTGATCTGCACGTAGAGCGGGGCCGTCGATAGCGGCACGACGTTGGGTGGGGTCATCGGTCAACTTGTTATGACAAGAAGACTGGAGTGTAGTGAGCGGGCTCGCGCGCCCAAACCAACTATTTCTGATTTCGACTTTCCGATTCCGGAAAAGCGGGGTGGGGTTCCGTGGACCGAATGATGGGGGCCGATGCCGGGCGGCACGTCGATCGGTCCCCCTGGCCGCTTGCCACGCGCGGAAATCGGCCGACAATCGGAAATTCGCGGCTGGCGTGCCGCGCGTGTCGATTTCCCGATGTGTCGTTCGTCGTATCGATGTCGACCGGATGGCGTCGCCGCGCCCGTGCGCGAACGCTGCCCGGTTCCCCGTCGATGGCTGCTGGACAGAGAAAGGAGCTACCGGATGCCGGATTCCCGATACCGTTGGGTGATCGTCGCCGCGGGCGGCCTGCTGAGCTGCATCGCGATCGGCGCGATGTTTTCGCTGCCGGTGTTCCTGCGGGCCGTCGCGCGCGACACGGGGTGGTCGATGACCGGCATTTCGGCCGCGATGACGCTCGGCTTCATCGCGATGGCGTTCGCGAGCATCGCGTGGGGCAGCCTGTCGGACCGGATCGGCACGCGCGCGGTGGTCGCGACGGGCGCGGTGCTGCTGGCGGCGAGTCTCGCGCTCGCGAGCCGTGCGCCGTCGCTGCTCGCGTTCCAGCTGATTTTCGGACTGGGTGTCGGGGGTGCCGCCGCCGCGGTGTTCGCGCCGATGATGGCGTGCGTGACGGGCTGGTTCGACACGCACCGCAGCCTCGCGGTGTCGCTGGTGTCGGCCGGCATGGGGATGGCGCCGATGACGATGTCGCCGCTTGCCGCGTGGCTCGTGTCACGCGAAGACTGGCGCGCGTCGATGCTGACGATCGCCGTGCTGGCGGCCGCCGTGATGATCCCGGCGTCGCTGCTCGTGCGCCGCCCGCCGGCGCTCGACCGCCCGCCTGCCGAACCGGTGGCGGCCGGTGCGCCCGCGCCGCTGTCGGTCGGCAACGCGCTGCGCTCGCCGCAGTTCGTCGTGCTGTTGCTGACCAATTTCTTCTGCTGCGCGACGCACTCCGGGCCGATCTTCCATACGGTCAGCTATGCGGTGACCTGCGGGATTCCGCTGATCGCCGCGGTGTCGATCTACAGCGTCGAAGGGCTCGCGGGGCTGGGCGGGCGGATCGCATTCGGGCTGCTCGGCGACCGTTTCGGCGCGAAGCGCATGCTGGCGGCCGGGTTGCTCGCGCAGGCGCTGGGCGCGCTCGGCTACTACTTCGTGCGCACGCTCGACGGGTTCTACGCGGTCGCGATGCTGTTCGGCTTCATTTATGCGGGCGTGATGCCGCTGTATTCGGTGCTCGCCCGCGAGAATTTTCCGCTGCGGATGATGGGCACCGTGATCGGTGGCAGCGCGATGGCCGGCAGCCTCGGGATGGCGGCGGGGCCCGTCGCGGGCGGCCTGATCGTCGATGCGCTCGGCAGCTACGGCTGGCTGTACATCGGATCGTTCGTGATCGGCATCGCCGCGTTCGCCGTGGCGATGATGTTCAGGCCGTTTCCGAAGGCGCCGTCGCAAACGGTTGCCGTGTGACCGGGCAGGACCACAAGGGCGGTGTTGGCAGCGAAACGAACGTCGATTTGCAAGGATACACAATAAAAAAACGGGGGCGGACGCTGCCGGTCCGAAATGACACCAAGCCCGCGCGGAGCCTGCTGCGGCGCAGCAGAGCGGCAAATCGCGTCGATCGGCACGCATGCGCGGCGATTCGGCCCCTAAAAAACACAATATCGAGCATACCTTCGAAGAGCCTGTCATCCACGCGTCACCCTGCTAGAATTCGGCTGCCGCATTGTTCCGATTGACTGATGAGATTGCTTGACGCACTGGTCGAACAACGTATCGCCGCCGCCGCCGCGCGGGGCGAGTTCGACGACTTGCCGGGTGCCGGCGCGCCGCAGGCGCTGGACGACGACCTGCTCGTACCCGAGGAGGTGCGGGTGGCCAACCGTATCCTGAAGAACGCGGGTTTCGTGCCGCCGGCCGTCGAGCAACTGCGCGCGCTGCGCAATCTGCAGGACGAATTGCAGGCGGTCAGCGACCGGACTGCGCGCTGCCGGCTGCAGGCGAAGATCCTCGCGCTCGACATGGCGCTCGAATCGCTGCGCGGCGGCCCGATGGTGATGCCGCGCGACTATTGCCGGCGCATCGCCGAACGCCTGTGCGAACGCGGGCTCGACGAAGTGTCGGCCGAAGCGGGGCCGATGTGAGCGCCGACGCGCTGCACCCCGCGGCAACCGAATCCGTCGCGCCTTCTCCTGTTTCCGAAGCCTCGCCCGTGTCGGCGCGCGATCTGCATTTCATGCGTCTCGCGCAGGCTGCCGCCGAAGAGGCGCGCGCGGCCGGCGAAGTGCCGGTCGGCGCGGTGCTCGTGCGCGGTGACGAAGTGATCGCGCGCGGCTTCAACCATCCGATCGGCGGGCACGACCCGTCGGCTCATGCGGAAATGGCCGCGCTGCGCATGGCCGCGCAGCATCTGCAGAATTACCGGATGCCCGGCTGCGAGCTGTACGTGACGCTCGAGCCGTGCCTGATGTGCGCGGGCGCGATCATGCATGCGCGCATCGCCCGCGTGGTGTACGGCGCCGCCGATCCGAAGACGGGTGCGTGCGGCAGCGTGATCGACGCGTTCGCCAATCCGCAGCTCAACCACCATACCGACGTGACCGGCGGCGTGCTCGCCGACGAGTGCGGCGCCGCGCTGAAGTCGTTCTTCGCGGAGCGCCGCCGCGCGCTGCGCGAAGCGCGGCTGGCCCGCGACGCGGCATCCGGCGCGTCATAAGCGCATCGCCTCGCGCAGCGGCCGGCTTCCGTGAGCGTCGCTGCGATCCCGGCCCGTGAACCGGAGACGGTTCGGACCCTCTAAGCAGGTTTGACGACCCGATACCTTTCGCCATGTCCTTCCAGCCCGCCGCGTCCTACACTATCCGCCTGCTGGCGCCCTCCGGTTATCCGCACGATCCCGATGCGATCAATCGCGCGCTCGAACGCCTGAGCGGTGCGCAGCATCGCATCGAGAACATCGAGGCGACGCAGCGCCGCTTTCAGCGTTTCGGCGGCACCGACGGCGAGCGGGCGGGGGACCTGAACCGCCTGGCGGATCCCGAGCGGCCGCTGCCGGACATCGCGCTCGCGGTGCGCGGCGGCTACGGCGCGGCGCGCATCCTGCACGGGCTCGACTATCTCGGGCTCGAGCGTCGCCTGCGCGACCAGCCGATCGCGCTCGTCGGCCACAGCGACTTCACCGCGATCCAGCTCGCGCTGTATGCGAAGGCGCGCATCAAGACCTTCGGCGGCCCGATGCTGTCGGCCGACTTCGGCGCCGAAACGCCGAGCGACTTCACGATGCAGCACTTCTGGCAGACGCTGTCGCAGCCGACCACGACGATCGTCGCCGAAGCGCCGCAGGTGCAGACCGTGAACGTGACGGGCACGCTGTGGGGCGGCAACCTCGCGATCCTCACGTCGCTCGTCGGCACGCCGTACATGCCCGATATCGAAGGCGGCATCCTGTTCATCGAGGACGTCAACGAACAGCCGTTCCGGATCGAGCGGATGATCTATCAGCTGCACCTGTCGGGGCTGCTCGCGCGCCAGCAGGCGCTCGTGCTCGGCCAGTTCACCGGTGCGCGGCCGTTCGAATACGACAACGGCTACGACATGCAGGCGATGATCGACCAGGTGCGCTCGGTGGTCGGCATTCCGGTCGTCACGGGGCTGCAGTTCGGTCACGTGCCCGACCTGCTGACGCTGCCGTTCGGCGCGAAGGCGCAGCTCGTCGCGAATGCGCACGGCTTCCGGCTGACGCTGTCGGACTATCCGCATCTCGGCTGAGCCGGCCGGATGCGACGGTCGGGTACGATCGAAAGGCGGGATTTCCCGCCTTTTTCTTTAAGTAAATGCGCAACTAACGGTCTGGATTTTTCGTCGACACCGATCGAGTCGGCACCGTGTCACGCACCATTTTTGTCAACAAAACGACCGCGAGGGTATACGCCGTGATCGGCCGTGGGCAAGCCTGATAGGCTTGATGTGCATGGATTCGGAGCGGCACGCACCGATTCGGTACATCGAAACGCACGCCGATTGTGCGCATTTCGAGAAAAGAATTGTTGACAATCTTTATGTCCGTTCTAGGATGAGGACCATCACGCGATGCAGATCATGAACGAGCCCGATTCCCACCCGTCCGGCGCAGCCGGTTCCGAAGCGATCGCCGAGCGGATCCGTACCGCGATCCTCGAGCATCGGCTCGCGCCCGGCGCGAAGCTGACGGAAGCGCAGCTTTGCGACGTGTTCGGCGTGAAGCGCGGGCCGATCCGGCAGGCGCTCGCGCAGCTCGCGGCCGACAAGCTGGTCGATCTCGAGCCGAACCGCGGCGCGTTCGTCGCGAGCCCGACGCTGCAGGACGTGCACGAGGTGTTCGAAATGCGCCGGATCGTCGAGCTGGCCGTCGTGGAGCGGCTCGCGACGGGCCCGGGCGCGAAGCGGCTGAAGGGCGTCGCCGCGCTGATCGACAAGGAACGCCGTGCGTTCGAGCGGCACGACTTCGCGGCATGGATCCGCCTGTCGGGCGAATTCCATACGGCGCTCGCGGCGCTGACGGGCAATGCGACGCTCTGCGAGTGCCTCGACGGGCTCGTCGCACGCTCGACGCTGATGTCGGCGCTGTACGAATCGCACGGGCGCAGCCCGTGCTCGTGCGACGACCACGACGAGATCCTGACCGCGCTGGAAGCGGGAGATCCGAAGCGGGCGGTGACGCTGATGGCGCACCACCTGCAGCATGTCGAACTGAAGATGCTGGACCGGCCCGCGCAAGGGCAGGTCGATTTGCGCGAAGTGTTCGGCGGCGCCTGAGCGGCGACGCGAACCCGGCCGCGCGCCACAGAACGAGAGCAATGCAGGCCGGCGGTATCTGCCGCCGGCTGCCAGTCCGACTCCGGGCGACGATCCGGAGCGATATCGATGACGGTGGAGCGGCTGTCCGGCCGCGTCAAGGAGAAGTCATGGCTCAGTTCAGTGTCGCGCACGACAGCGCGTATCCGGCGGAAGAAGGCGGCGAGGGCAGCGATCCCACGTTGCCGGACGGCTATAGCAGACGTTTGTACAACGAAGATTTGGCACCCCTAAAAAATCAGACGTGGGGTTCGTACAACATCTTCGCGTTCTGGATGTCGGATGTGCACAGCGTCGGCGGCTATGTGTTCGCGGGCAGCCTGTTCGCACTCGGGCTGACGAGCTGGCAGGTGCTGATCGCGCTGATCGTCGGCATCACGATCGTGAACCGGCTGTGCAACCTGATCGCGCGGCCGAGCCAGCAGATCGGCGTGCCGTATCCGGTCGCCTGCCGTGCGACGTTCGGCGTGCTCGGCGCGAACGTGCCGGCCGTGCTCCGCGGGTTGATCGCGATCGCGTGGTACGGCATCCAGACCTATCTCGCGTCCAGCGCGCTCGTGATCGTCGTGCTGAAGTTCTTTCCGCAATGGATGCCGTACGCCGACGTCCATCGCTACGGCTTTCTCGGGCTGTCGGCGATCGGCTGGGCCGGCTTCATGCTGCTGTGGGTGCTGCAGGCGTTCGTGTTCTGGAACGGGATGGAGACGATCAAGAAGTTCATCGACTTCGCGGGCCCGGCCGTCTACGTCGTGATGTTCATCCTGGCCGGCTACATGGTGTGGCGCGCGGGCTGGCGCAACATCGGCATCAACCTCGGCGGCGTCAAGTATCACGGCGCGGAAGTGATCCCGGTGATGATCACGGCCGTGTCGCTCGTCGTGTCGTACTTCTCCGGGCCGATGCTGAATTTCGGCGACTTCTCGCGCTACTGCCGCTCGTTCGGCGAAGTGAAGCGCGGCAACTTCTGGGGGCTGCCCGTCAACTTCCTCGCGTTCTCGCTCGTCACGGTGATCACGACGGCCGCGACGCTGCCGGTGTTCGGCGAACTCATCACCGATCCGGTCGAGACGGTCGGCCGCATCGACCATCCGACCGCCGTGATCCTCGGCGCGCTGACCTTCACGATCGCGACGATCGGCATCAACATCGTCGCGAACTTCGTGTCGCCGGCGTTCGACTTCTCGAACGTCGCGCCGCGGCTGATCAGCTGGCGCGCGGGCGGGATGCTCGCGGCCGTCGCATCGATCTTCATCACGCCGTGGAACCTGTTCAACAACCCGGCGGTGATCCACTACACGCTCGACGTGCTCGGCGCGTTCATCGGTCCGCTGTACGGCGTGCTGGTCGCCGACTTCTACCTCGTCAAGCGCGGCCGGCTCGTGCGCGACGATCTCTACACGATGTCGGAGCGCGGCGCGTACTGGTACACGGGCGGCGTGAACCGCCGCGCGCTCGCGGCGCTGTTGCCGGCCGCGGTGATCGCGATCGTTTGCGTGATGGTGCCGGGCTGGCAGGCCGCCGCGAACTTCTCGTGGTTCATCGGCGCGGGGCTCGGTTTCCTGTTCTACCGGCTGCTCGTGAACGCGAAGGCCTGAGGAGCGCGCGATGAAGATCAAGCTGATCAATCCGAATACGACGCAGCGGATGACCGACGCGATGGGGCGTTGCGCGCGCGAAGTCGCGGCCGCGGGCACGGAAGTCGTCGCCGTGAGCCCGCCGATGGGGCCGCCGTCGATCGAAGGGTATTACGACGAGGCGCTCGCGACGCCGGGGCTCCTGGCCGAGATCGTGCACGGCGAGCGCGAAGGTGTCGATGCCTACGTGATCGCGTGTTTCGGCGACCCGGGCCTGTATGCGGCGCGCGAGGTCGCGCGCGGGCCGGTGATCGGGATCGCCGAGGCGGCGATGCATGCGGCCAGCGTGCTCGCGCCGGGCTTCTCGATCGTCACGACGCTGGCGCGCACGTGCGGGATGGCGTGGCATCTTGCCGAACGCTACGGGATGAAGCGGTTCTGCCGCAACGTGCGCGCGACCGACGTGGCCGTGCTCGAGCTCGACCGGCCCGGCTCGGCCGCGCGGCGCATCATCGTCGACGAATGCCGGCGCGCGCTCGACGAGGACGGCGCCGACGCGATCGTGCTCGGCTGCGCCGGGATGGCCGAGTTCGCGCACGAGATCGAGCAGCAGATCGGCGCGCCGGTGGTCGAGGGCGTCACGGCGGCCGTCAAGTGGGCCGAGGCGCTCGTGTCGCTGCGGCTCGCGACCGCGAAGCGCGGCGACTACGCGCGGCCGCTGCCGAAGCGCTACGACGGCGAATTCGCGCGGTTCAGCCCGCCGGACGACCTGCCGGCGGCCGCCGCCACGGCCCGAAGCGGGGTTGCCGCACCGGAACCGGTCCCGAATTTGCCGCAACCGCACATACACTCCGTCTGACATGCACTATCTGCGCCGCTGTATGGGCGCGTATGAACCTTTTCGCTACACTGGGCCGTCATCGCATCGGCCCGCACGGCGTCCCTCCGGCACCCGCGCGGGCTGATGCGAACCCATTATTTCAGCAAGCTTTCGCCGCACTTCGAACCATGTCACTCGATCCCAACTATCCTCGCGACCTGATCGGCTACGGCCGCCATCCCGTGCAGGCGAACTGGCCGGGGCGCGCCCGCGTCGCCGTGCAGTTCGTCCTCAACTACGAGGAGGGCGGCGAGAACTGCGTGCTGCACGGCGATCCGGGCTCCGAGCAGTTCCTGTCCGAAATCGTCGGCGCGGCCGCGTATCCGGATCGGCACATGAGCATGGAATCGATCTACGAATACGGTTCGCGGGCCGGCGTGTGGCGCATCCTGCGCGAATTCGAGAAGCGCGGGCTGCCGCTGACGGTGTTCGGGGTCGGCATGGCGATCGAACGCCATCCGGAACTCGCACGCGCATTCGTCGAGCTCGGTCATGAAATCGCATGCCACGGCTGGCGCTGGATCCACTATCAGAGCATGACGCCCGAGCTCGAAGCCGAGCACATGCGTCTCGGGATGGAAGCGATCGAACGCGTGACGGGCGAGCGCCCGCTCGGCTGGTACACCGGCCGCGACAGTCCCAACACGCACCGTCTCGTCGCGGAATACGGCGGCTTCCTGTACGACTCCGACAATTACGGCGACGACCTGCCGTTCTGGATGAACGTCGAAGTATCGGGCGGCGGCACGTCGCCGCAACTGATCGTGCCGTACACGCTCGACACGAACGACATGCGCTTCGCGACGCCGCAGGGTTTCAACACCGGCGATCACTTCTTCGACTACCTGCGCGACGCATTCGACGTGCTGTACGCGGAAGGCGACGAAGCGCCGAAGATGCTGTCGATCGGCATGCACTGCCGGCTGCTGGGCCGGCCGGGCCGTTTCCGCGGGCTGCAGCGTTTCCTCGATCACATCGAAAAGCACGATCGCGTATGGGTGACGCGTCGTGTCGATATTGCGCGTCATTGGCGTGAACATCATCCGTATCAGCCCAATCATCGAAACGAAGGGAAAGCATGAAGGCGATGCGTTACACGTTGGATCAACTGAACACGATGGCGCCGAGCGCATTCGTCGCGGCGCTGTCCGGGATCTTCGAACATTCGCCGTGGGTGGCCGAGATCGCCGCGGGCGAGCGGCCGTTCGCGAATATCGACGCGCTGCACAAGACGATGTCGGGCGCGGTGGAGGCGAGCGGCGAAGTGCGCCAGCTCGCGCTGATCAACGCTCACCCGGAGCTGGCCGGCAAGGCCGCCGTGCGCGGCGAGCTGACGGCCGAGTCGACGCGCGAGCAGAGCGGCGCGGGCCTCGACCAGTGCACGCAGGAAGAGTTCGACAAGCTGCTGACGCTGAACCGCACGTATCGCGAGAAGTTCGGCTTCCCGTTCATCCTCGCGGTGCGCGGCTATGACCGGCACGGCATCATCGCGAACTTCGAGGCGCGCGTGAATCATTCGCGCACCGAGGAACTGCGCACGAGCCTCGACCAGATCTACCGGATCGCGCGCTTCCGCCTCGACGACCTGATCGACGCCTGACACCGCAATACGGCCTGCTGCGTGGCAGCGGCCTGACCGCCTCACTGAAACAAGGAAACATCATGGCTGTTCCGCTTCTCGATCCGAACGCACCCGATTTCACGCGGCGCTACGTGAACCTCGCCGACCCGCGTCTCGGTGCGCAGGCGCTCGAGGCCAGCGACGACTTCTTCGCGCCGAAGGACCGGATGCTGAACCCCGAGCCGGCGGTATTCATCCCCGGCAAGTACGACGACCACGGCAAGTGGATGGACGGCTGGGAGACGCGCCGCAAGCGCACGACGGGCTACGACTGGTGCATCGTCAAGCTCGCGCGCCCGGGCGTGATCAAGGGCTTCGACATCGACACGAGCCACTTCACCGGCAATTTCCCGCCGGCCGCGTCGATCGAGGCCGCGTACGTGGCCGACGGCGCGCCGACGCACGCGACCGAATGGGTCGAGATCGTGCCGTCGACGACGCTGCAGGGCAACAGCCATCACTACGTCGAAGCGAGCGACGCCCGTGCGTTCACGCACCTGCGCGTGAACATCTATCCGGACGGCGGCATCGCGCGCCTGCGCGTGTACGGCCAGCCGCAGCTCGACTGGGCCGGCGCGAGCGCGACCGAGCAGTTCGATCTCGCGGCGATGGAAAACGGCGGCTACGTGGTGGCGGCGAACAACCAGCACTTCGGCGTCGCGTCGAACCTGCTGCTGCCGGGCCGCGGCGTGAACATGGGCGACGGCTGGGAAACCCGCCGCCGCCGCGAACCGGGCAACGACTGGGCGATCATCGCGCTGGCGCGGCCGGGCGTGATCCGCAAGATCGAAGTCGATACGGCGTTCTTCAAGGGCAACTACCCGGATCGCTGCTCGATCCAGGCCGCGTACGTGTCGGGCGGTACCGACAGCTCGCTGATCACGCAGTCGATGTTCTGGCCGGTGCTGCTCGGCGAACAGAAGCTGCAGATGGACAAGCAGCACTACTTCGAACAGGAAATCGCAGCGCTGGGCCCGGTGACCCACGTGCGCCTGAACATCATTCCGGACGGCGGCGTATCGCGCCTGCGTCTGTGGGGGACGCTCGACCAATGAAGACGCTTGCAATCGAACCGCTGACCAAGGAAGCGTTCGCGCCGTTCGGCGACGTGATCGAAACGGAAGGCGCGAGGCAGATTCCGATCAACCTCGGCACGACGATCCGCTTTCACGATCTCGCGACAGTCGACGTGACCGACGAAGACGGCCGCACGCTCGTGAACCTGTTCCGCGGCCAGCCGCGCACGCTGCCGTTCGAGGTGAAGATGCTCGAGCGTCATCCGCTCGGCAGCCAGGCGTTCGTGCCGCTGAACGACCAGCCGTATCTCGTCGTCGTCGCGCCGGCGGGCGAGCTCGATCCGTCGAAGATCCGCGCGTTCGTGACGAGCGGGTGGCAAGGCGTGAACTACGCGAAGGGCGTGTGGCATCACCCGCTGATCGCGCTGGGCGGCGTCAGCGACTTCATCGTCGTCGATCGCGGCGGCGACGGGCTGAACCTGAACGAGCAGGATCTGCAGGAGTCGCTGTGGCTCACCGACGAAGCGCTGCATGCGTTGACGGCCTGAGTTATCGGCTCGCGTAGCCGTTCTCCGTTCGACGAAACCCGCGCACGATGCGCGGGTTTTTTCATGCGTCGTCGCGCCGGGCGTTCGCGCGACGCTTGCGGGTGTCGTGCTGGCCGCTGCTGCCGCGGCGCCGCTCGGTGACAGGCGCATGCTGTGCCGTCAACGCGGCGATCCAGTCGATGAACACGCGCAGCTTCGCGCTGACGTGCCGGTTCGGCGGGTAGGCCACGTACATCGGCATCGGATCGAGCCGCCAGTGCCCGAACAGCGGCACCAGCTCGCCGCGCGCGCGGTGCCGCTCGGCCATGTAGTCGGGCAGCCACAGGATGCCGAGGCCGGCGAGGCCGGCCTCGACGTACGCGTTGCCGTCGTCGACCGCCAGCACGTAGCGCCCGCGCACGTTGACGCGCTCGCCGTCGTGTTCCATCGCATATGGCAGCGCCTTGCCGGTACGCGCCCAAAGAAAACCCACGATCCGGTGATGCGTGTCCTCGAGTTCCGCCGGATGCGACGGCGTGCCGGCGCGCGCCAGATAGTCGGGCGATGCGTAGACGCCGAGCCGCAGGTCGCCGACCTTGCGCGCGACCAGCGCCTGGTCGGTCGGCTCGCCGCCGCGCACGACGCAGTCGACGTTCTCGCCGATCACGTCCACCACGCGGTCGCTCACGCCCATGTCGAGCTGGATGTCCGGATAGCGCGCGTGGAACGCGGGCAGCGCCGGGATCAGGATCAGCCGCGCGAACGGGCTGGGCACGTCGACGCGCAGCCGTCCGCGCGGGGATGCGGATGCACCGGACAGGCTCGTCTCGGCATCGTCCATGTCGGCGAGCAGCCGCACCACGCGCTCGTAGTAGGCGGCGCCGTCGGCCGTGACGACGACCTTGCGCGTCGTGCGGTTGAACAGCCTCACGCGCAGTCGCGCTTCCAGTTGCTGCACCAGCTGCGTCACGCTGGTCCGGCTCATGTGCAGCGTCTCGGCCGCCTTCGTGAAACTGCCGGTTTCCACCACGCGGGCGAACGCCTGCATCGCGTCGAATCGATCCATCGGGTGTGTGCTCCGCGTCGCTCGGAAATTGTTTGGGTTTCGCAAACAGTGCTGGACACGATTGCCTGTTTATCGGTCGGGCAGCGGTCCTTAAAGTGCCTTCATCGTTGATACCGGGGCGGTTGGCCCCAAGGATGAATGGAGGATCGGCATGACGAAGCGTAGCGTAGTTTTCCCGCCCGGGCGCCGGGCGCTGTACGAGCGCAACCGGTATTCGCCGGCGGTGAAGTCGAACGGCTTCCTGTTCGTGTCCGGGCAGGTCGGCAGTTGCGACGACGGTTCGCCGGAACCGGCGCTCGACACGCAGGTGCGGCGTGCGTTCGAGAACCTGAACGCGGTGCTGCACGCAGCCGGCTGTACGTTCGACGACGTGGTCGACGTGACGGTATTTCTCGTCGATCCCGAAGCGACGTTCGAGCGGATCTGGCAGATCGTTCCGGAGTACTGGGGCGACGCACCGCATCCGACGCTGACCGCCGTCGGCGTGACCTGGCTGTACGGTTTCCAGTTCGAGATCAAGGCGATCGCGCGGATGCCGGAGACGGTCGACGGGTGAGCGGGGCCCGACGGGCTGATTGCGTGCCGTGTTGGCATGCGCCACGGCGAGAGGGGCGTCCTCCGTTCATCCGCGCGATGCAGCCGCGCGGCGATCGGCACCGCATTGCGCCGTGTCGCCATGCCGAAGCTGCACACGAGGATTGCGGGTGGGGCGCTCACGCGTTCATCACGCCGGCGCCGGCCATCGCACGTGCTATCGTGCCCGCATTGCCACCCCACGACGTCCATGCCGGATGATTCCCGCCGATGAGCCAGCCTGAAAACGACCTTGCGACCCTGTTGCGCACGATGCAACCCGAGCTGCATCCGGGCGCGTACGCATTCGTATCGCTGCCGAACGGCATCGACGTTTCGTTATCCGAAACGGTCGCCACGTTCCAGGAAGCCGAAGGACTGACGGTGATCGTCAGCGAGGAAACGGCGGCCCGCCGCGGCTGGCCTGTGCTGTTTCGCGCCGCGTGGATCACGCTGACCGTGCATTCCGACCTGCAGGCGGTCGGGTTGACGGCCGCGTTCGCGCAGGCGCTCGGCGCGGCCGGCATCAGCTGCAACGTGATGGCGGCCGCGTGCCACGATCACATCTTCGTCGCATTCGGCGACGGTGCGCGCGCGCTCGACACACTGGTCGCGCTGCAGCGCGACGCGTCGCGCGACTGACGCACGCATTCGCCGCACGCAAAAAAAACGGGCCCGTTTCCGGGCCCGCGAACGGAGAGGATCGCGCCGGCAAACAACCTCCGGCGCACGGTGGCTTACTTGTTCGCGCCACCCTCGAACCAGGCGGCGAGCTTCACGCGCTCGTCGTCGGTCATGTGCGTGACGTTGCCGATCGGCATCGCCTTCAGGCGCACGGCCTGTTCATAGATGCGCTGCGCGTTCTTCGACACTTCGTCCGGCGTATCGAACATCACGCCGGCAGGCGCGCTGCCCATCAGCGTCGGCTTGGCCGAGTGGCACTCGACGCAGCGCTGCTGCAGGACCGGCATGATGTCGGCGATCACGACCTTCGGCGCGTTGGCGGCTTGCGCTTCCGGTGCGACCGGCTTCGGCATCGTCCATACCAGTGCGCCGGACAGCAGGGCGACGCCGCCGATCGGCAGGTACCACAGCTGCTTGCCGCGGTGACGCATCACGAAGAACTGACGGATCAGCGCGCCGGCCAGCATGATCATCACGAGCACGACCCAGTTGAGCTTGTTCGTGTAGGTCATCGCATAGTGGTTCGACAGCATCGCGAACACGACGGGCAGCGTGAAATACGTGTTGTGCACCGAGCGTTGCTTGCCGCGCTTGCCGTAGATCGGGTTCGGCTCTTCGCCCTTGAGCATCTTGTCGACCATCTTGCGCTGGCCGGGGATGATCACGAAGAACACGTTCGCCGACATGATCGTCGCGAGCATCGCACCGACGATCAGGTACGCCGCACGGCCCGAGAAGATGTGGCAGGCGAGGTATGCGGCGACGACGACGTAGATGCCGACGCAGATACCGAGCACGCGATCGTTGGTGCCGAGGATGCGGCACAGCGAGTCGTAGACGATCCAGCCGGCCGCGAGGAAGCCGAGCGCGGATGCGACGGCGACCACCGGGCCCATGTCGAGCACGCTCTTGTCGATCAGGTAGGTGTTCGGCGCGAGCAGGTACAGCACGAAGAACAGCGAGAACCCCGACAGCCAGGTCGTGTACGACGGCCACTTCGACCAGTGCAGGTCATCCGGCATTTCCGGCGGGGCGACCGTGTACTTCTGCATGTTGTAGAAACCGCCGCCGTGGACGTGCCACAGTTCGCCGAACACACCGCGCTTGCGCTGGTTCGGGTCGGTCGGCGGTTTCAGGCTGTTGTCGAGCGCGACGAAATAGAAGGACTCGCCGATCCACGCAATGGCGACGATGACGTGCAGCCATCGCAGCGCGAGGTTCAGCCAGTCGGTGATGAAGCCTTCCATGAAACTCCTCCAGACTCAGATCGTTGTCTTTGATGCGGGCAGCCGATGCGTATGTCAGCTGCCGCGATAGGTGCTGTACGACCACGGCGACACGAGCAGCGGCACGTGGTAGTGCGATGCGGTGTCGGCGATGCCGAAGCGCAGCACGACGCGATCGACGAAACGCGGTTCGGGAACCTTCACGCCGAGCGACGCGAAGTAGTCGCCGGCGTGGAATACGAGTTCGTATTCGCCGGCGGCGAGTGCCGCGCCTTCGAGCAGGGGGGCGTCGCAGCGGCCGTCGCTATTGGTCAGCACGGTCTTGATCGCGCGGCGCGATTCGCCGTCCAGCGCGTAGAGGTCCACCTTGATGGCGGCGCCGGGACGACCGTGCGCCGTATCGAGTACGTGGGTAGTGAGCTTTCCCATTCGCAATTGTCCTTGTGTGAATGCGAGGTTCGGCGGCGACTCGATCCATGACTGTGCGGCGGATCGAGGCTCCACGTCACGTGGCTACATACCCGTCGGCGAAATTGAAGCGAGCGCCGTGCAGGCATTGTAAAAAGGTTCCCCGCGTAAATACGGGCGCGATATCAAAGATAATGCGCCGCGCATGAACCGCTGTCGACGGCGTGCCGGAAGCGGCTGGCGACCCGTGCTTCGCGCGGCCGGCGGCCCGTCGCGCGGCGTACCATATCGAAACCGTGAAGCGCGGTATTGCGGATCGCGCATTGTGCGCGGCGCGCGCTTGGGCGATCCTGCCGCCGTGCGCGTCGGGCAGTGTCCGGTGCGTACCCCGAAGACGGCGAGCACGCCGGGTAACCGGGCCAGCGCGTTCGAACGGACGCAGGCACCGGGGCGTGCCGCGAATCAGCGTTCGAACGGCTTTGTGATGGTCTCCGGGAGCGGCTCCCGGGGGCAGAACGACGCGGAGAACGCATGAACCTCGAGCAGCACGCCGGCGCACGCGCGCCGCACCCATCCTCATCCCGCCCGAAAACCCTGCTGGTCAGGCACGCCGACGTGCTCGTGACCATGGACGACACGCGTCGCGAACTGCGCGATGCGGGGCTCTACATCGAAGACAACCGGATCGTCGCGGTCGGCCCGAGCGCCGAGCTGCCCGACACCGCCGACGAGGTGCTCGACCTGCGCGGCCACCTCGTGATCCCGGGGCTCGTGAACACCCACCATCACATGTACCAGAGCCTCACGCGCGCGGTGCCGGCCGCGCAGAACGCCGAGCTGTTCGGCTGGCTCACGAATCTGTACCGGATCTGGGCGCACCTGACGCCCGAAATGATCGAGGTGTCGACGCTCACCGCGATGGCCGAACTGCTGCAGTCGGGCTGCACGACGTCGAGCGATCATCTGTACATCTATCCGAACGGCAGCCGGCTCGACGACAGCATCGGCGCCGCGCAGCGGATCGGCATGCGCTTTCACGCAAGCCGCGGCGCGATGAGCGTCGGCCAGCGCGACGGCGGCCTGCCGCCCGATTCGGTCGTCGAGCGTGAACCCGACATCCTGCGCGACGCGCAGCGCCTGATCGAGACCTATCACGACGAAGGCCGTTACGCGATGCTGCGCGTGGTCGTCGCGCCGTGCTCGCCCTTCTCGGTGAGCCGCGAGCTGATGCGCGACGCCGCCGTGCTCGCGCGCGAATACGGCGTGTCGTTGCACACGCACCTGGCGGAGAACGTGAACGACATCGCGTACAGCCGCGAGAAATTCGGGATGACGCCGGCCGAATACGCGGAAGACCTCGGCTGGGTCGGTCATGACGTGTGGCACGCGCACTGCGTGCAGCTCGACGATGCGGGCATCGGCCTGTTCGCGCGCACCGGCACCGGCGTCGCGCACTGCCCGTGCTCGAACATGCGGCTTGCGTCCGGCATCGCGCCGGTGAAGAAGATGCGTCTGGCAGGCGTGCCGGTCGGTCTCGGCGTCGACGGCTCCGCGTCGAACGACGGCGCGCAGATGGTCGCGGAAGTGCGCCAGGCGCTGTTGCTGCAACGGGTCGGCTTCGGGCCCGATGCGATGACCGCGCGCGAGGCGCTCGAGATCGCGACGCTCGGCGGCGCGAAGGTGCTGAACCGCGACGACATCGGCGCGCTGAAGCCCGGCATGGCTGCCGACTTCGCCGCGTTCGACCTGCGTCAGCCGTTGTTCGCGGGCGCGCTGCACGATCCGGTGGCGGCGCTCGTGTTCTGCGCGCCGTCGCAGACGGCGTACACGGTGGTGAACGGGAAGGTGGTGGTGCGGGAAGGGCGGCTCGCGACGCTCGATCTGCCGCCCGTCATCGAGCGCCATAACGCGCTTGCGCACGCGCTCGTGGAAGCGTCGCGCTGACGCGCCGGGGCGGAGGTCGCGCCGCGTCACGCGATGCCGCGCCACGCCGTAACGGCGTGGCCGGCGCGCGTCGTGCGTGATTACGGCTCGATCAGCGTGCGGGTGGCTTCGGCGACGAGGCCGCGCAGCCAGCGCACTTCGTCGGAGTAGTGGCAGCGTTCGTGCCACAGCTGGTAGTACTGCATCGGCGGGAAGTCGAGCGGCGCCGGCACGACCGACAGCGGCAGGAACTTCGCGTAGTGATCGGCGAACAGGCGCGTCGTCGTGAAGATCAGGTCCGACTTCACGAGCACGTACGGCGCGAGGTTGAAGTACGGCAGCGTGACGACCACGTGACGCTTGAGCCGTTCGCGCGCGAGATGCACGTCGATCGCGCCGCGCTGGCCGACCGAGTACGGCGTCGGCGCGAGGTGCGGCGCGTTCAGGTACTGGTCGAGCGTCAGCCCGCCGCGCTTCGCGAACGGGTGCGTGTTGCTCATCAGACAGACGATTTCATCGACGAACAGGTTCGACAGGTGCAGCTGCTCCGGCGGCTCGGGCCAGTTGCCGACGACGATGTCGAGCTTGCCGTCTTCCAGCGCGAGCTCGTAGTCGAAGGCGGGGCCGAGCGAATGGAATTCGAGCGTCGCATTCGGCGCCGCCTGGCGGAAGCGTTCGACGACGGTCGGCACGAACAGCACGTTCAGGTAGTCGGGGCAGCCGATCCGGTAGCAGCGGATCGACGTGGCCGGGTCGAAATTGTGCTGCTGGAACTTGATCCGCTCGATTTCGCGCAGCGCGTTCTGTACCGGCTCGAGCAGGCGCAGCCCGTATTCGGTCGGAACCATGCCGGACTTGCCGCGCACGAGCAGCGGGTCGCCGGTGATGTCGCGCAGGCGCCGCAGCGCGGCGCTGATCGCCGGTTGCGACTGGTTCAGTTTGACGGCCGCGCGCGTGACACTGCGCTCCATCAACAAGGTGTGCAAGACGCGCAAGAGGTACGTGTCGATCGCCTCGCGTTGCTGACTCATGGTATCTCCGTTTTATATGTCCGGGCTGATCGAGGGGCAGGTGGGGTATATCGTTTTTAATATGAACCGGAGCCAGCGTCAAGGGATGGATACCCGCAGACCCCCGCCGGTCGGGCCTCGACGAGGGGCCGGAACGGGGCGAAACGCAGGTGGGCGGGCACCGCGCGGATGCGCATTGCACGCATCCGGCGATCATGGCGCCGCGTGCGGTGCGGTGCGCGTCAGTCGTCGATGCGCATGCCGACTTTCAGCGTGACCTGCCAGTGGATGACCTGGTCGCCTTCGATGTGGCCGCGCGTTTCGGTCACCTCGAACCAGTGCAGGTTGTGCAGCGTCTTGCCGGCTTTCGAAATCGCGTTGCGGATGGCGTCGTCGCACGATTGCTTCGACGAGCCGGTCAGTTCGATCAACTTGTAGACGTGGTCGCTCATGATGCGCTCCCTGGGGTGTCGGTATGTGCGGCCGGCGCAAGCCGCGGGCCCGAAGCAGCGCCGCGCGTGTCCGGCTTCTTGAGTGATAGGTATGATGGGCGGCAAGTGCAACCCCAATTGGAGACGAGGAACATCGTGGAAGTCGGATTTTGCGGACCGGGATTGATGGGCGCGCCGATGATTCGGCATTTGCTGGCGGCGGGCCACCGGGTCAGCGTATGGAACCGCACGCGTGAAAAGGCCGAGGCGCTCGCGCGGGATGGCGCGCAGGTGGTCGACACGCCGCGCGAACTGGCCGGGCGCGTCGAAACCGTCTTCGTATGCGTGCTCGACGCGCGTGCGGTCGGCGACGTCGCGTTCGGCGAGAACGGGCTCTTCGCCGGCGACGCGGCCGGGCGCCGCGTGCGGCGCATCGTCGATCATTCGAGCATTCCGCCCGCCGCGACGCGCGACTATGCGGCGCGCGCAGCCGCGCTCGGCGCGGGCTGGATCGATGCGCCGGTGTCGGGCGGCGTGCCCGGCGCGCAGGCCGGCACGCTCGCGGTGATGGCCGGCGGCGGTGCGGCCGACCTCGACGCGGTCAGGCCGCTGATCGACACCTATGCGTCACGCATCACGCACATGGGCGAAGCGGGGGCGGGCCAGACCGCGAAGCTGTGCAACCAGGCGATCGTCACCGCGACGGTGACGGCGATTGCCGAGGCCGTCGGCCTCGCACAGGCGAGCGGGATCGACGCCGCGCGGCTGGCCGAAGCGCTGGCCGGCGGATGGGCGGATTCGGTGCTGCTGCAGACGTTCGTGCCGCGCATGACGTCGGGCGGCCATCCGCCGATCGGCGCGCTCGCCACGTTCCAGAAGGATGTCGACGCGATCGCCGACGCGGCGCGCGAAACGGGTGCGGTGATGCCGGTGTCGGCCACGGTGCAGCAGGTGCTGCGGCTGGGCGCCGCGCAAGGGCTGGCGGGTGCCGATTTCGCCGCATTCATCGACATCGTGCGGCCCGGCCACGCTCGCGCGGCAGCGCAGTGACGACGAAGCGGGAAGCCTGAATGACCGATGGGCCGCTCGCGGGCGGCCCATCGTATCGGTGTCGGTTCAGCCGAGGGAGCGCGGTGTCGTGTCGCCGGCGTTCTGGCGTCCGAGCCCGCCGCGCAGGCTCGCCTTCGTGCCTGCACCAAATTCGGGCAGGATGCGCGCGCGGGCGCGGCTCGCGAAGACCAGGAAGCCGAAGCCGTTCGCCTCGTACCAGTACCCGCCGTTCTCGAGGCCGTCGAGCGGCTGCTCGAGCGCGTTGGCGATCGATTCGATGCAACGCTTGCGCAGTTCGGCGATGGCCGGATAGGGCGGCTGTGCGCCGCGCACGCTGCACAGGAGCACGTCGAGTCCGGGCAGCACGTGCGCGTAGAGGACGGGCTCGTCCTGCGCACGGGCGCGGGCAATCTTGGTGTCGAGCTGTGCGAACGGCTTGGAGTGGCGCAATACCGCGAGGAACGACTCCTGGCCATCCTGCTGCGCGCGTCGACGTTTTTTCGGGAAGGACATAAACACTCGCCTCAAAAACAATTGCAAGAAATGCGGCACTTTCATGCGACCCACTCCCGGCTATGTACGCCGCATGTCGATCCTTTATAGCACACGAAAATGCTGCACTCGTGTGCGGTACGACGATCAATGTCTCCCGTCGACCCGCTTGCCACGATGATCGACACAGCCAGCGTCTTGGCGCCCGTACTGTCGTTTAGTCTCCATCATAGACCTGCTTTTCCCGCGCGTGCATTCGCGCGTCACAAAAAAGTGGGATAAGCCGCGCGCGGCGATGCGCGGCACGCGTCCATGAAAAAGGCCCGCACGTGGCGGGCCTGGCGGATGCGGCGTGGCGCGGTGCTCAGCGTTGCTTGAGCGAATCGCGGATTTCGCGCAGCAGCACGGTGTCTTCCGGCGTCGCGGCCGGCGCGGCTTCTTCCGGCTTGCGCAGCTTGTTGATGAATTTCACCATCAGGAAAATGATGAACGCGAGAATGATGAAGTTGATCGCCACCGTGATGAACGAGCCGTAGCCGAACGCGGCGACGCCCGCGGCCTGCAGGTCCTTGAACGAATCGGGGTTGCCCTTGAACGTCGGGGGAATGGTGCCGAGCAGAACGAACTTGTTCGAGAAATCCAGGCCGCCGGTCAGCACGCCGATGACCGGCATGATGAGGTCTTTCACGACCGAGTCGACGATCTTCGAGAATGCGCCGCCGATGATCACGCCGACGGCGAGATCCATCACATTGCCCTTGACGGCAAACTCCTTGAATTCCTTGATTATGCTCATAAGCGGCTTTCTCCTGGTTGGGCGAGGGGAGGCGTGCCGCGACGCGCAGGGCTGCGAAACGTCGGATGGGATCGGGGGCACGCCGATGGTCGCATGATAACGAACGTACCCCATTGCCGGTAGCCCATCTTGAAATGATTGACAAATTCGGCGGGCCGGCGCGAGTGAAAATGAAAGGAAGCGCGGTGTAGGCCGCGGGCGTCGCGCCATGCGTCGACGCCCGCGTTCGTGATGCTCAACTGTTGTCGTCGGTCCAGCCGTCGTCGTTGCTGCCGACATCGACACCGCCGCCGCCGCCGTTGCCGTCGCTCCAACTGGCGTCGTCGCCGCGGCCGAGGTCGAAGCCCTGGCCGTTGTCCTGCCGCCGGCGCGGGTCGTCGACGATCACGTCGCGCTCGACCACGCGCTCGCGGCCGCCCGACATCGCTTCGCCGAGCAGCACGCCGGTCAGCAGCCCGCCCATGCCGCCGCCGAAGCCGCCGCCTTGCTGAACCACGACGGTCGGCTGCTGTTGCGGCGGGTACGGTTGCTGCTGATACGGCTGGCCTTGCATGCCGGTGACGCGATCGGCTTCCTGCGCGTACACCGAGCCGTTGCCGTTCTGCTGCGCGGGCTGCGCGCTCGGGTCGGGGCGTCCTTCGACGCGCGCCTTCACGCTCGCGTGACGCTGTTCGAGTTCGTCGATGCGATACGGCGGCACCGGATTCTTGCCGTTCGCCAGCGCTTCGACGAGCCCGCGCGCATCGGTCTCGATGCCTTCGAGCTCGCCCGTGAGCGCGGCGGCGCCGGCCGCGGTCGACAGCCGCGCATCGAGCTTGAGCGGGCGGATGTCGTTGAGCACGTCGGTGGCGCGCTTCAGTTGCGAGCGGCGTTCGTCGTCCGCGCGACTGTCGTCGGCCGAGCGCGCGCGGCGCAGCGTCCAGCGCAGCACGAGCGCGACGATCGCGATGAGCAGCGCGAGGCCGATCCACATGCCGGTCGACGGGCCGTGTTTGGCGACCGGCGCGGCCGGCGCGAGCGACGATTGCAGCGAGCCGGACTGGGTGGCCGACGGCGCGTTGCCGCTCGTGCGCGCGGCGTCCGCGCGGATGCGCGATTCCGTTTGGGCGAAGTGCGACGCGTCGGTGAAACGCAATTGCGGATCGAGCGATTTCGCGCGCTGCAGCTGCGTCAGTGCGTCGGACGCGCGGCCTTCGCGGTCCAGCACCTGCGCGTACAGGTAGCGCGCATGCGCGTTGTTCGGATGGGCGTCGATGACTTGCGAGAGCTGCGTGTCGGCGTTCTGCCAGTCACGCTGTGCGATCGACTGCTCGACTTGCTGCAGCGACGGTACCGCAAATGCGGCGGACGACAGCAACATCAGCGAAAAGCCGAGTGCGGCGAGAGATTTCTTCATGGTCGAACCGGGCGCGCGCGCCCGTCTCCTGACGATCGGTGCGCGCCGCGAACCCGGTCGGGCCGCGGCGCGGTTGCCGTTACTGCGCGGGCGTGTCGAGCTGCTTCTTCAGCGCGGCGAGGCGATCCTCGACCGACGGGCCCTTGTTTAGCGCGGCGAGCTTGTCGTCGAGCGCCTTGCCGCTCGACGTGTCGGCCGAATTCAGGCGGGCGTCCGAGCGCGCGTTCTGCAGCGCGACCTTGTCTTCCAGCTTCTGGAAGTCTTCGGACAGGTTCTTGCCGCCGATGCCGCCCAGCGCGCTGGCCGCGACGTCCTTCGCCTGTGCGATTTCCTGTTTGGCCTGCAGGATGTTCGAGCGTGCGTTCAGATCGTTGCGGCGCTGACGCATGTCGGCGATCTGCCCCTTCAGCTTGTCGACCGACGGTTCGAGCGTGGTCAGCTCGGCCGCGAGCGCATCGCGTTCGGCTTCCGCATTCGACTGCGCGGCGAGCGCCTCGCGTGCGAGCGCTTCGTCGCCGGACTGCAGTGCGCGCTTCGCGCCGTCTTCGTACTTCTTTACCTTGTCGTCGGCCGCATCGCGCTTGCTGCGCTGGGTCGCGACCTGTGCTTCGATTTCGATCAGCGAATTCTCGGCACGGCCGATGCTGTCGTCGAGCTCCCGCACGATCTGCCGTGCGTCGCGCGACGGATCCTGTACCGAGTCGGCCGCATCGTTCAGCAGGCCTTTGATCGTGCGCGAAACAGAGTCGAAAAGCGACATGAAATCCTCCGTGGTTGAAAAACGCCGCGTCAGCGCGGCAGTGCTCGCCGCGGACCGGTTGCGGTCCGCCAGAGCCGGCGGATATTACACCGCCGGCCCCTTAAATACGGCTTAAGCGCCGAAGTTCAAGCAGCGTGCGTGCGCGTCGTTCCGACCTTTCGCATTTGAAAGGAAGGCCGCCGGCACGCATGGGGTGCGTGTCCATGATAGGTCGAGGATGCCGCCAATACGTTCCGCAATTCACGATCGTGCGGGAATTTTTACAAAAAATCGCGAAGCCGATCGGTCGATTTCATTAAAATGCGCTGTCACGTCGCGGGAACGGATCGCCGCGCGGCGGGGTCTGTCGACGTGACAGTTGCCGCGATGCACCCACTCTGATTCATCCGCTTGCATTTCCGCATGCATCCGAGGGCGCCATGTACGCCCGCCATTCCGACATGCCAATCATCAAACGACCGTCTTCTTCTTCCGACCGGAAAGAACCCCACTACACGTTGCGCCGTTCGCCTTCGGGAGCCTATTACCCCGATGACGACAACGGCGACAACGACCGTCGCACGCCGCGCAGCGGAGGCGGGGGCAGTGGCCGCCGCTCGTTCGGCTCGCGCGTCGCTTTGTGGTTCGTCGGCCTGTTCGCGACGCTCGCCGTCGTCGGCGCGCTGATCGTCGGCTACGCGCTCGTCGTGATGGCGCCGCAGCTGCCGTCGCTCGATGCGCTGACCAACTACCAGCCGAAGGTGCCGCTGCGGGTGTTTACGGCCGACCACGTGCTGATCGGCGAATTCGGCGAAGAGCGCCGCAGCCTCGTGCGCTTCCAGGACATTCCCGACGTGATGAAGAAGGCGGTGCTCGCGATCGAGGACTACCGCTTCTACGAACACGGCGGCGTCGACTTCGTCGGCATCCTGCGCGCGGGCGTGGCCGACCTGCTGCACGGCGGCGCGCGCCAGGGCGCGAGCACGATCACGATGCAGGTCGCGCGCAACTTCTTCCTGTCGAGCGAAAAGACCTACACGCGCAAGATCTACGAGATGCTGCTCGCGTACAAGATCGAGAAGGCGCTGACGAAGGACCAGATCCTCGAGCTGTACATGAACCAGATTTATCTGGGGCAGCGCTCGTACGGTTTCGCGGCCGCCGCGCGCGTGTATTTCGGCAAGGACCTGAAGGACATCACGCTCGCGGAAGCGGCGATGCTCGCGGGGCTGCCGAAGGCGCCGTCCGCGTATAACCCGGTCGTCAATCCGAAACGCGCGAAGGTGCGCCAGGAATACATCCTGAAGCGCATGCTCGAGATCGGCTACATCACGCAGCCGCAATATGACGAGGCGGTGAAGGAAGAGATCCACGTGCGCACGCCGGGCAACCAGTACGCGGTGCACGGCGAGTACGTCGCCGAGATGGTGCGGCAGATGATGTACCAGCAGTACAAGGACGAAACCTATACGCGCGGGCTGACCGTCACGACGACGATCAACTCGGCCGACCAGGAAGCGGCGTACCAGGCCGTGCGTCGCGGCATTCTCGACTACGAGCGCCGCCACGGCTATCGCGGGCCGGAAGGCTCGATCAACCTGCCGGCGGCCGGCGACGACCGCGACGAGGCGATCGACGACGCGCTCGCCGATCACCCGGACAACGGCGACCTGCAGTCGGCCGTCGTGCTGACGGCATCGCCGAACGCGGTCGACGTGCAGTTCGTCGGCGGCACGACGACGACGATCGGCGCGGCCGGGCTGCGCTTCGTGTCGGCTGCGCTGAGCCCGCGTGCGAACGCGACGCTGCGGATCAAGCCGGGCTCGATCGTGCGCGTGATGAAGGACGGCAAGACGGGCTGGCAGGTCGTGCAGTTGCCGCAGGTCGAGGGCGCGCTCGTCGCGATCGCGCCGCAGGACGGTGCGATCCGCTCGCTCGTCGGCGGCTTCGACTTCAACAAGAGCAAGTTCAACCACGTGACGCAGGCGTGGCGCCAGCCGGGTTCGTCGTTCAAGCCGTTCATCTATTCGGCCTCGCTCGACAAGGGGCTCGGGCCGGCGACGATCATCAACGATGCGCCGCTGTACTTCCCGCCGAGCGTGCCGGGCGGCACCGCGTGGGAGCCGAAGGACGACGACCAGCCGGACGGCCCGATGACGATGCGCACCGGCCTGCAGCGCTCGAAGAACCTCGTGTCGATCCGGATCCTCGCATCGATCGGCACGCAGTATGCGCAGCAGTACGTCACGCAGCGCTTCGGCTTCGATCCGGCGAAGACGCCGCCTTACCTGCCGATGGCGCTCGGCGCGGGTCTCGTGACGCCGCTGCAGCTCGCGACCGGTTACGCGGTATTCGCGAACGGCGGCTACAAGGTCGATCCGTACCTGATCGCCGAAGTCGACGACGCGCGCGGCCAGCCGCTGCAGAAGTCGCAGCCGGTGGTCGCGGGCGGCACGGCGCCGCGCACGATCGAAGGCCGCAACGCGTACGTGATGAACAGCCTGCTGCACACGGTCGCGACGGCCGGCACCGGTGCGGGCACCAACGCGCTCGGCCGCGGCGACCTGCAGGGCAAGACGGGTACGACCAACGATGCGAAGGACGGCTGGTTCGCCGGCTACCAGCAGTCGCTCGTCGCGGTCGCGTGGATGGGCTTCGATCAGCCGAAGAGCCTGGGCAGCCGCGAATTCGGCGCGCAGCTCGCGCTGCCGATCTGGGTGAACTACATGCGCACCGCGCTGAACGGCGTGCCCGAGCAGCAGATGCCGATGCCGGACGGCCTGACGACGATCGACGGCGAGCTGTACTACGCCGATCGCACGCCGGGCAACGGCTTCGTCGCGAGCGTCGACATCAACCCGGCCGCGAACGCGATCAGCGCGAACGATGCGCTCGGCTCGGCCGGCGCGGCGGGCCTCGCACCGCCGCCCGTCACGCCGCAGGAGAAGCAGCAGATCATGGACATGTTCGAGAGCAAGTAAGCGGTACTCGGATGTTTCGCATGCGACGGGCGCCTTCGGGCGCCCGTTTTTTTATGCGGCGTCGAATGAAAGCCGTGGAGTGCGACTCAGAACGATGCGCAGGCCGGCACGATGGTGATGCCGACCGACTGCTGCCGGAAGCGCTCGACGTACGCGTGCCGGATCGCCTGGAGCCGCGCGCGCGTATCGTCCGTATCGTCGGCGACGATACGGACCACGAAGCCCGTTTCCCGGATGGTCCGGCCGGTGGCGCGATCGCGCCATTGGCCGCGGGTGTCCCAGACCGTGAAGCCGTCCGGAAAGCGTGGCGTGACGACGTCGGCAAGGAAGGCGGTGCGTTCCTCGTCGGTGACGGGGCCGCGTCCGGCGATATCGCGCCCGAACAGCAGGTCGGCCTGCAACATGCGATGCGCGTCGGGCTGCGTGCAGGCGAGCGGGGCGACAGTGTTGGCGACGGGCGAGGGCGGGGCCGCGCAACCGGCGAGCAGCGCGATCGCGGCAGCGCCGATGATCTGCCGCGAGCGCTGCCGCCACGCGGCGGGACGCGCGTTCGGTGGCGGAATCTGCCTATTTCGCGTCCGGCGCCCTTCGCGCGCGCAAAACGCTGCGCGTTCAACCACTTGCGTGTTTGTCCGGCGGGTTATCAACAGGGCTGTCAACATAAACTGGGGATAACCCTGAGTGCTTCGCGGGAGGTCAGCGCTGCAGTTTCGCGTGCGCGAGATGCATGCCGAGCGTGGCGGGGTCGGTGTTGGTGCCCGACAGCAGCACGCCGACCCGCTTGCCCTGCAGCGTTTCGCGCAGCGGGCCGAGCAGCGCCGCGAGCGCCGCCGCGCACGCCGGTTCGACCGACAGCTTCAGGTGCGAGAACAGGAACAGCATCGCCGCGCGCAGCGCGTCGTCGGACACCGTGACGATGCGGTCGACATGACGTCGGCACAGCTGGTAGCTGTATTCCTCGGTATGCGGCGCCATCAGCGAATCGGCGATGGTCTGCATCGCGCTCATCTTGATCGTGTGATTGGCCGCGAAGCTGCGGCTCATCGCGTCGGCGCCTTCGGGTTCGACGCCGTACACGTGCACGCGCGGATTCGCGAGCCGCAGCGCGGTCGCCATGCCGGCCGCGAGCCCGCCGCCGCCGATCGGCACGATCACGGCGTCGAGATCGGGCGTCTGCGTCGCCCATTCGTAGCCGAGCGTCGCGGTGCCGAGAATCGTGTGATAGCCGTTGAACGGATGGATGAAGAAGCGGCCTTCCTCGGCCTCGATCCGCCGCACGAGGTCGAATGCCTGCGACGCGCTGCCGGCGAGCACGACTTCCGCGCGGTACTGCTTGCACTGCGCGATGCGCGTCGGGCTCGCGGTGTGAAACATCACGACCTTCGCGCTGCTGCCGAGCCGCATCGCCGCATACGCGACGGCGGCCGCATGATTGCCGGCCGACACGCAGGTGACGCCGGCGTTCTTGCGCGCTTCGTCGAGTGCGAGCAGATGCGTGAACGCGCCGCGCGCCTTGAAGCTGCCGCTCGCCTGCAGCAGCTCGAACTTGAAATTGACGTGCGTGCCTTCGAGGGACGGCAGGTCGGCGCGCTCGAACACGGGCGTGCGGGCGACCCACGGCGACAATGCGAAATGCTGCGCGGCGATTTCGTCGAGCGTCGGAATCGGCTCGCCGTCGATCGTCGTATGGGCTGTGCCCTGTTGTTCAGTCGACATGACGTGGCGTGTGGCGCGAGTGAGCCGGCCCGCTCGCGCAGGCCGGCGTGGGCGGGCGGTCAGTGTGCGTCGACCGACATGCTGCGGATGAACTTGCGCAGAAACTGCTCGCAGCCCGCGAGCTGCGCGAGCTCGACATACTCGTTCGGCTTGTGCGCCTGTTCGATGTTGCCCGGCCCGCAGACGATGCTCGGAATGCCCGCGCGTTCGAACAGGCCGGCCTCGGTGCCGTAGGCGACCTTGCGCTTGTCCTGGTCGGCCGTCAGCGCGCGCACGAGCTGCGTGATCGCGGCCTGTTCGGTTGCGTCGAGCCCCGGCGCCGCGGCGATCTTCGAGAACTCGATCGCGGCGTTCGGATGCTCGCGCTGCATCTGCGGCAGCAGCGTTTCCCGCGCATACGCTTCGATGCGCGTGAAGATCTGCTCGGGATCGAGCGTCGGCAGGTTGCGGAACTCGAAGTCGAACCGGCATTCGGCTGGCACCGTATTGATCGCGTTGCCGCCCTGGATCGTGCTCGTCTGCGCGGTCGTGAACGGGACGTCGTACAGGTCGTCGAACGGGCCTTCGGCGCGGAAGCGGTCGGCGATGTCGCGGATGTGGCAGATGAGGCGTGCCGCATATTCGATCGCGTTCAGCCCCTTCGGCGTCAGCGACGAGTGCGCCGCGTGGCCGCGCACGCAGCAGCGGTACGCGTTGATGCCCTTGTGCGCGATGATCGGGCGCATGCTGGTCGGCTCGCCGACGATGCAGCCGGACGGCTTCACGCCGCGCTCGACGAGATCGGCGATCAGCAGCGGCGCGCCGGCGCAGCCGATTTCCTCGTCGTAGGACAGCGCGAAATGAATCGGCTGCGCGAGCTTCGTCGCCTGCATCTCGGGCAGCAGCGCGAGCGCCGTGCCGATGAAACCCTTCATGTCGCACGTGCCGCGGCCGTACAGGCGGCCGTCGCGCAGTTCCGGCGCGAACGGGTTGCTGTCCCACTGCTGGCCGTCGACCGGCACGACGTCGGTATGCCCCGACAGCACGATGCCGCCGTCGGTCGAGCCGTCGTGCGCGGGCACCGTCGCGAACAGGTTCGCCCAGCCTTCGCGCGGATCGTGCGTGAGCGTCGACACGATGCCCTTCGCGGCCAGCGCGTCGCGCACCGTTTCGATCAGGCCGAGGTTCGGCACGCGGCTCGTCGTGTCCATCGATACCAACTGCTTGATCCAGGGCAGGCCGACGAGCGAAGCGTCGCCTTGGTCGGCGGCGGGCGGGGCCGTCGCGTCGAGAGTGGACATGGCAAAACTCCGTCAGAGGAATGGGAAAATCATACTCAAAAACGCGCCGGCCCGCCTTCGCCCGGCGCAGTGCGGTGCAGCATCGCCGCGCGCCGTCAGCGCGCCGCGCTGGTCGCGCCCGGACGCGGCGCGAGCGCGCGCAGCGTTTCCTTGATCGTCGACACGCGGATCGCGAGATCGGGCGAGCGCGTCTCGATGCGCAGCTTGTCCTGGCCCGCGAGCTTGATGTGCCGGTGTTTCTGCACCATCTCGATGATCCGCATCGGGTCGATCGGCGGGTTCGGTTCGAACTGCAGCCCGATCGCGATCTCGCTCGCGTCGATCTTGACGATGCCGAGCGGCTTCGCCGCCAGCCGCAACCGGTGCGTTTCGACGAGCGCGTGCGCCTGCGGCGGCAGCTTGCCGAAACGGTCGATCAGCTCTTCCTGGATGCCGTCGATCGCGTCGCCGTGCTCGCAGTTCGCGAGACGCTTGTACAGCGACAGCCGCTCCTGCACGTCCACGCAGTAGTCGGCCGGCAGGATCGCGGGCGCATGCAGGTTGATTTCCGTCGTCGCGGCGAGCGGGGCGGTGAGGTCGGGCTCCTTGCCGTTCTTCAGCGCCTTCACCGCGTCGTTGAGCATGTCGGTGTAAAGCTGGAAGCCGATCTCGTGGATCTCGCCCGACTGCTTGTCGCCGAGCACCTCGCCGGTGCCGCGGATCTCGAGGTCGTGCATCGCGAGATAGAAGCCCGAACCGAGTTCCTCCATCTGCTGGATCGCCTCGAGCCGGCGCTGCGCCTGCTTGGTCAGCGCCTGCGGATCGTGGACCAGCAGATACGCATAGGCCTGGTGGTGCGAACGGCCGACGCGGCCGCGCAGCTGGTGGAGCTGCGCGAGGCCGAACTTGTCCGCGCGGTGCATGATGATCGTGTTCGCGCTCGGCACGTCGATGCCGGTCTCGATGATGGTCGTGCACAGCAGCACGTTCGCGCGCTGCGCGACGAAATCGCGCATCACGCGTTCGAGTTCGCGCTCGTGCATCTGGCCGTGCGCGATCGCGATGCGCGCTTCGGGCACCAGTTCCTCGAGCATCGCCTTGCGATTCTCGATCGTCTCGACCTCGTTGTGCAGGAAGTACACCTGGCCGCCGCGCTTCAGTTCGCGCAGCATCGCCTCGCGGATCACGCTTTCTTCCTCGCGGCGCACGAAGGTCTTGATCGCGAGCCGCTTCTGCGGCGCGGTGGCGATCACCGAGAAGTCGCGCAGCCCCTCGAGCGCCATCCCGAGCGTGCGCGGGATCGGCGTCGCGGTGAGCGTCAGCACGTCGACTTCCGCGCGCAGCGCCTTCAGCGCTTCCTTCTGGCGCACGCCGAAGCGGTGCTCCTCGTCGATGATCACGAGGCCGAGGCGCTTGAACTGCACGTCCGACGACAGCAGCTTGTGCGTGCCGATCACGATGTCGACGCTGCCTTCGTTGATCTGCGCGATCGCCGCGTTCACTTCCTTGGTCGTCTTGAAACGCGACAGCTCGACGATACGCACCGGCCAGTCCGCGAAGCGGTCGGCGAAGGTTTGCGTATGTTGCTCCGCGAGCAGCGTGGTCGGCGACAGCAGCGCGACCTGCTTGCCGCCCATCACCGCGATGAACGCGGCGCGCAGCGCGACTTCGGTCTTGCCGAAGCCGACGTCGCCGCACACGAGGCGGTCCATCGGCTTGCCGCTCGTCATGTCGCCGATCACGGCCGCGATCGCCGCGGCCTGGTCGGGCGTTTCCTCGAAGCCGAAGCTTTCCGCGAACTTCACGTAGTCGCGCGGCTCGAGCGCGAACGCATGGCCTTCGCGGGCCGCGCGGCGCGCGTACAGGTTCAGCAGCTCGGCGGCGGTGTCGCGGATCTGCTGCGCGGCCTTGCGCTTCGCGCGCTCCCACTGGCCCGAGCCGAGCGCGTGCAGCGGTGCGCTGTCGGGATCGGCGCCGCTGTAGCGCGAGATCACGTGCAGTTGCGAGACCGGCACGTAGAGCTTGCTGTCGCCCGCGTATTCGAGGTGCAGGAATTCGGTTTCGCCTTCGCCGAGATCCATCGACACGAGGCCCATGTAGCGGCCGATGCCGTGCTGCGCGTGGACCACCGGGTCGCCGACCTTCAGCTCCGACAGGTCGCGCACCATCGCGTCGACGTTGCTCGCCTGCTCCTGCCGGCGGCGCCCCGCGCGGCGGCCGAGCGCGCCGTACAGCTCGGTTTCGGTGACGAGCGCATAGCCTTCGCCCGGCACCGCGAAGCCGCTCGCGAGCGGCGCGACGCCGAGCGCGAAGCGCGCGTCGCTCGCGAGCCAGCTCGCGAAGTCGTCGTTCGACGACGGTCGCAGGTGATGTTCGGCGAGCAGTTGCAGGATCGTTTCGCGGCGGCCGGCCGATTCGACGGTCAGCAGCACGCGCTTGCCGGACGATTCGACGAACGTGCGCAGCGCGGCGAGCGGATCGTCGGCGTGGCGATCGACCGTCAGCTCGGGCAGCCCGGTCGCCCAGCCGCCGGCCGGCTGCGCGGGCAGCACGACGCGCGCGAACGGCTTCGCGAACGCGAAGAAATCCTCGTCCGACAGGAACAGGCGCTGCGGTTCGAGGATCGGCCGCTCGCGATCGTGCGACAGGAAGGCGTGGCGCTGCTTCGTGTCGGCGGTGAAGCGGCGGATCGACGTTTCGAGATCGCCGGCGAACACCAGGTGCGCGTCCTGCGGCAGGTAGTGGAACAGCGTGGCCGTTTCGTCGAAGAACAGCGGCAGGTAATACTCGATGCCGGCCGACGGCACGCCGCTGCCGATGTCCTTGTAGATCGGCGCGCGGCTCGGGTCGCCTTCGAAGGTTTCGCGCCAGCGGCTGCGAAAGGCCGTGCGGGCAGCTTCGTCGAACGGAAATTCGCGGCCGGGCAGCAGGCGCACGTCGCGCACCGGATAGAGGCTGCGCTGCGTATCGGGATCGAACGCGCGGATCGAGTCGACCTGGTCGTCGAACAGGTCGATCCGGTACGGCAGCGGCGAACCCATCGGGTACAGGTCGATCAGCGAGCCGCGCACGCAGTATTCGCCGGGCCGCACGACCTGGCTCACGTGCTCGTAGCCGGCCAGCGTCAGCTGCGCCTTCAGCTTCGCCTCGTCGAGCCGCTCGCCCTGCGCGAACGCGAACGTGTACGCGGCCATGAACGACGCGGGCGGCATCCGGTACAGCGCGGTGGTCGCGGGCACCAGCAGGATGTCGCAGCGCCCCTCGCCGAGGTCGTGCAGCGTCGCCAGTCGCTCGGAGACGAGATCCTGGTGCGGCGAGAAGGTGTCGTACGGCAGCGTTTCCCAGTCCGGCAGCAGGCGTACGCGCGCATCGGGCGAGAAGTAGCGGAGTTCCTGCGACAGCCGCTGCGCGTCCACCGCGTTCGCGCAGATCACCGCAAGGAGCGGGACCGCGTCGCGGTTGTCGGCGAGATAGCGGGCGATGGCGAGCGCGTCGGCGGAGCCGTGCGCGCCGTCGAAGGCGAACCGCTGGCCCGGCTTGACGCGGGCGACGGGCGAGGCGAACGGGGTGGAAGCGTTGTCTGGCATAGGGACGGCAGGGGTGGCGGGCACGGGCGCATCGCGGTGCGCCGGTCGAGACGAAAGACCTATTATAAAATCCGCTTCTCGATTTCACCTTTCCGGCGTTTTTCTTTCGTGACTCCCCGACTTTTCGCCCTGATTCCCTGTGCCGGCACGGGCAGCCGTTCCGGTTCGGCCGTGCCGAAGCAATATCGCACGCTGGCCGGCCGCGCGCTGCTGCATTACACGCTCGCCGCGTTCGACGCGTGCAGCGAATTCGCGCAGACGCTCGTCGTCCTCGCGCCCGACGACACGCACTTCGACGCGCGCCGCTTCGCGGGCCTGCGCTTCGCGGTGCGCCGCTGCGGCGGCGGCTCGCGGCAGGCATCGGTGCTGAACGGGCTGCTCGAGCTGGCCGAATTCGGCGCGACCGACCAGGACTGGGTGCTCGTGCACGACGCCGCGCGCCCGGGCATCACGCCGGCGCTGATCCGCACGCTCGTCGCGACGCTGAAGGACGACCCGGTCGGCGGCATCGTCGCGCTGCCGGTGGCCGATACGCTCAAGCGCGTGCCGGCCGGCGGCGACGCGATCGCGCGCACCGAGTCGCGCGACGCGCTGTGGCAGGCGCAGACGCCGCAGATGTTCCGCATCGGCATGCTGCGCGACGCGATCCTGCGCGCGCAGCGCGACGGGCACGACCTGACCGACGAGGCCAGCGCGATCGAATGGGCCGGCCATACGCCGCGCGTCGTACAGGGCAGCCTGCGCAACTTCAAGGTCACGTACCCGGAAGATTTCGCGCTCGCGGAAGCGATTCTCGCGCGCCCCGCGAACGCTTCCTGACTTTCACCTTATCTCAACCGGAATACGCATGGACTTCAGAATCGGACAAGGCTACGACGTGCACCAGCTCGTGTCGGGGCGCCCCCTCATCATTGGCGGCGTGACGATTCCGTACGAGCGCGGCCTGCTCGGCCATTCGGACGCCGACGTGCTGCTGCACGCGATCACCGACGCGCTGTTCGGCGCGGCGGCGCTGGGCGACATCGGTCGCCATTTCTCGGACACCGATGCGGCGTTCAAGGGCGCGGACAGCCGCGTGCTGCTGCGCGAATGCGTCGCCCGCGTGAAGGCGGCCGGCTTCACGATCCAGAACGTCGACAGCACCGTGATCGCGCAGGCGCCGAAGCTCGCGCCGCATATCGACGGGATGCGTGCGAACATCGCGGCCGATCTCGGGTTGCCGCTCGAGCGCGTGAACGTGAAGGCGAAGACCAACGAGAAGCTCGGCTATCTCGGCCGCGGCGAGGGCATCGAGGCGCAGGCCGCGGCGTTGCTGGTGAAGCAGGGCGCCTGACGGCGTCGCGAAGCGGCGTGCGCGTTGTGCTGCCGGAATGAAAAAATGCCACGCGAATGCGTGGCATTTTCGTTTGACGGCGGCGGCATGACGCAGCACCCACGGGCCGCGGCATGCCGCCGCGCGGCGGCCGGTTACTCCCCTTCGGCGGCGATCACCTGCGCGGCGGCGTTGATCACCGACGCGATGCGGCCGACGTCGCGCAGCTGTGTCGTCGTCATCCCTTGCTCGTTCTTCAGCAGCGCATAGTGCGACTTCACGCAGAAGTGGCACTTGCCGACGATCGACGCGGCGAGCGCGTACATCTCGAACCTGCGCTTGTCGACGCCGCCGTGCGACGCATACGCACCCATCCGCAGCTCGGCGCGCTGGGTCTTCAGGTCGGCGTCGTCGGCCATCTCGACATACGGATACCAGGTGTTGTTCATCCCCATCAGCGCGGCGGCCGTCAGCACGGCATGCGTCTCTTCGGGCGACAGCACGCCGGCTTCGCGGATCGTCTTCACCAGCACGGTGCTCTTCGCCGCGACCGCCGCTGCCAGCGCGACGCCGACCGCATCGGTGCCTTCGAGCGACGAGCGCGAGATCGTGCCGTCGAGGTTCAGGCGAATGTCCTTCGCGTAGTCGGGGATACGTGCCTTAATCGAGTCGATGAATTCCATTGATATCTCCTATGGGTTGGCCGTTAAAAAAGCCCGCAGGCAGGACGTGCGCCGCGGGCTTCGTGCATCGATGCGCTTACAGCGTTGCGCCGCCGACTGCACGGTTGCACGGGCACAGTTCGTCCGTTTGCAGGCCGTCCAGAATGCGCAGGACTTCTTCCGGGCTACGGCCGACGTTCAGGTTGTTCACCGAAACGTGCTGGATCGTGTTGTCCGGGTCGACGATGAACGTCGCGCGCAGCGCAACGCCGGCTTCCTTGTCGCGCACGCCGAGCTGGTCGATCAGCTCGCCCTTGACGTCGCCGAACGAGTAGTGGTTCAGCTTGTCCAGGTCCTTGTGCTCACGGCGCCATGCGAGCTTCACGAATTCGTTGTCCGAGCTGCCGCCGAGCAGGACGGCGTCGCGCTCTTCGAACTGCTTCGTGAGCTTGGCGAATTCGACGATTTCCGTCGGGCACACGAACGTGAAATCCTTCGGATAGAAGTAGATGATCTTCCACTTGCCCGGGAACGACGCTTCGGTGACGGTCTCGAACGCCGACTGGCCGTTTTCCTCGTGATTGTTGAAGCCCGGCTTCGCGGCTACGACGGTGAATGCTTCGAGTTTATCGCCCACGGTTTTCATGCGGATACTCCTGTATGAGTTGGGAAGAAGACTGAGTCAAGCTACCTCGGTGCTGCAACGGTGATGTGACAGCACATGGGGAAAACTATAACACTATTGGCAAAGCGCTTCAATAGATTTTAACTAACTATCCTCATAGCTTTTTTCAACCGCGGCGATAGTGTGACGCGCAAGAACCGTGCGCGAACGTGTCATGCCGTCGCACGCGCCTTGCCGGCGCCGGGGAATTCGAGGGTGACTTCGAGGCCCGCTTCGGGGCTGCGGTTGCGCAGGCGCAGCGCGCCGCGATAGCGGCCGACGAGGCGCAGCACGATCGCCATGCCGAGCCCCGTGCCGTCCGCCTTGGTGCGGGCCGTGTCGACGCGGTAGAACGGCCGCATCACGAGCGGCAGCTGGTCCTCGGGGATGCCGGGGCCCTCGTCGCTCACCGACAGCTCGACGCGTGCGTGCGTCACGCGCGTCTCGAGCGTGATGCGCGACACGCCGTCCTGCCGGCTCTGGCCGTACTTGCGCGCGTTCTCGACGAGGTTGCCGATCACGCGGCGCATGTCCGTCTCGTCGGCTTCGATCACGGCGGTCGGCGCGAGCCGGGTGTGGATCTCGACGCCGTCCTCGCCCGACAGGCGTGCGGCGACTTCCTGCACGATCGACGACAGGTCGACCGGCTCCGGCTTGCGTTGCGTCGGGCGTGCGTAGTCGATGAATGCCGCGATGATGCGGTCCATCTGCTCGATGTCGTCGACCATCGCGTCCTTGGTCGCCTGGTCGGACGGGCTCATCTCGGTTTCGAGCCGCAGCCGCGCGAGCGGCGTGCGCAGGTCGTGCGAGATGCCCGCGAGCATCAGCGCGCGATCGGCCTCGAGCTGTTCGAGGTCGCGCACCATCTGGTTGAAGCTGCGATTGGTGTCGGCCGCGACGCCCATCCCGCGTTCGGGCAGCGGATCGGGCGCCTGGCCCGAACCGACCTGGCGCGCGGCGAGCGCGAGCCGCGAGAACGGCCGGTTCACGAGGCTCGTGATGAACGCGGAGCCGAATAGCGACAGCGCGAGCGCGAACAGGCCCCAGCCGGCCCACTGCAGGCCGGTGACGTTGTCGAGCTGGTCGCGGTCGAGCGCGACCCAGTAGTCGTCGTCGTCGATCTTGAAGCTGATCCACACGCCCGGGATGTCGTTGACCGACTGGGCGATCACGGTGTCGTCGCCGAGACGGCTGCGGATGTCGTGTTCGATCAGACGATTCAGCGACTCGTCGGGCTGCAGCTTGAACTTGTCGGTTTTTTCGCGCGGGTAAACGCGCACGCCCTCGTTGCTCTCCAGATCCTGCAGCAGCGCGCGCCGCAAATCGGGATCGGAATAGAGCAGGGCGGTGCGCGTGAGCTTCACGATCGCGACGAGCTGGAGCGCGACGCGCTGCGCGCGCGGCTCCCGCTCGATCACGCGAAAGCTCTGGAACCACGCGGCGAGACTGACCGAGATCAGCAGCGCGATCAGCAGGAAGGTGCGCCAGAACAGCCCGCCGAACGCGAGCTGCAGGAGGCGCCGGTCGATACGCATGGGACGGGCCGAGGACAGGCGAAACCGGAAAGAAAGAAGATCAGGCGGCGCCGTCCGGAATGAACACGTAGCCGAGGCCCCAGACGGTCTGGATGAAGCGCGGGCTGCCCGGATCCGGTTCGATCAGCTTGCGCAGGCGCGAGATCTGCACGTCGAGGCTGCGGTCGAACACTTCGTATTCACGGCCGCGCGCGAGCTCCATCAGCTTCTCGCGCGACAGCGGCTGGCGCGGATGACGCGCGAATACCTTCAGCACCGAGAATTCGCCGGTCGTCAGCGGAATTTCCTGGCCCGATTTCGTGAGCGTGCGCGTCGCGAGATTCAGCGAGAACTCGCCGAACTCGAACACCTCGGTGGTTTCGGACGGTGCGCCCGGCAGTTCGGCCGGCGCCTGGCGGCGCAGCACCGCGTGAATGCGCGCGACGAGTTCGCGCGGGTTGAACGGCTTGGGCAGGTAGTCGTCGGCGCCCATCTCGAGGCCGACGATGCGATCGACGTCTTCACCCTTCGCGGTGAGCATGATGATCGGCGTGCGGTCGTTGCTGCCGCGCAGACGGCGGCAGATCGACAGGCCGTCTTCGCCGGGCAGCATCAGGTCGAGCACGAGCAGGTCGAAGCGCTCGCGCACCCAGAGCTTGTTCATCGCGGTCGCGTTCTCCGCGACGTATACGTTGAAACCCTGCTCGCCGAGATAGCGGCGCAGCAGATCGCGCAGGCGCGGGTCGTCGTCGACGACGAGAATCTTGGAGGGGTTTTTCGTTTCCATGAGCGGCATCTTATCGCGAATGAGAAATCACGCACGGTCGCGTATTTTCAGGCGTTACAGTCAGTTACAAAATTTACCCGTAGTGTCGTAGAGAGTAAAGGCAGGCTATCGAGATTCCTTTACTCGAAGCCGAAATTCGGTGGATACTCCCTGCACTCCATCTTTCATCTTTGCACACCCGAATTCCGCAGGGTTTTTCAAGTACCAGAGGTAACCGGTTGCCGCGTGACGAAGGGAACAAATCGACCAGAGAAGCGAGGACGGTCATGCGATCTGCCCGGATTGCACTGATGCTGACGATCGCACTTGCCGGTCCATATGCGTCGAACTTCGCGTATGCGCAGCGCCCCGAACAGGGCGCATGGTCGCGCAAGATGCAGCGCGGCAAAGCGTCGCAGCCCGACCGCGCCGCCGACACGGCGGTTCGTTCCGCCGTGCCTCCCGATCTCGAACAGCGCCGCCGCGACGGGCACATGACGCCCGAAGAGCGCCACCTGCTGCGTCAGCACATCGAAGACGCCGTCCGCGAGCTGTACAAGCGCTGAGCCGCGCGCCTTGCCCGCTGCCCGAAAAATTCCGTAGCAATTTTTCCGTCAACTTTCACCCGCGTCCCGCCGTTGAACCGGCATCCGCGCCGACGGTGCGTTCCGGGAGTTCCAGACGATGAAAGCGCATGCTGCCGCATCGGTTTCACCTGCGATGCAGGCGCCGCTCGACGCCGACGATGCGTCGTTCTTCCTGAGCCGTACCGGCTTTTCTCCCGCCCCTGCCGAGGTTGCCCGCGTCGTCGGCATGACGCGCGCGCAGGCCGTGGCCGACGTGCTCGCCGATGTGCGCCGCGACCCCGTGACGACGTGGCCCGACTGGATCGCCGAGCTGCCGCCGACACGCGCGCAGCGTCAGGCGCTGACGCCCGACATGCGCCGCGACGCGCAGCGCGAACGCAATCACCGTTACGATGCGTTACGCGCCGCATGGGTCAACGAGATGATCGTGACGCCGTCGCCGCTCACCGAACGCATGACGCTGTTCTGGCATGGACACTTCACGTCGGGGCAGGACAAGGTGCCGTATCCGCAGACGATGGCCGTGCAGAACGCGCTGTTTCGCCGCGAGGCGCTCGGCAATTTCGGCACGCTGCTGCATGCCGTCGCGAAGGATCCGGCGATGCTCCAGTATCTCGACGGCGCGAGCAATCGCAAGGGGCGCCCGAACGAGAATTTCGCGCGCGAGGTGATGGAGCTGTTCACGCTCGGCGAAGGGCATTACACGCAGCGCGACGTGACCGAAGCCGCGCGCGCGATGACCGGCTGGAGCATCGATCCCGATACGCTGCGCTTCGTGGTGCGGCCCGAATGGCACGATGCAGGCGACAAGACGATTCTCGGCGAGACCGGCGCGTTCGACGGCGACGGGTTTCTCGACATCCTGCTGAAGCGGCCCGACACCGCACGCTTCATTGCAGGCAAGCTGTGGCGCGAGTTCGTTTCCGATACGCCCGACGCCGGCGCGCTCGACACCGTTGCCGAACGGTTTCGCGCGAGCGGCTACGACGTTCGCGCGGCGCTCGCCGCGCTATGGTCGACCGATGCATTCTGGGATCCGCGCAACCGCGGCGTGCTCGTGAAATCGCCGGCCGAATTCGTGGTCGGCTCGGTGCGGCTCTTCGACGTCGCGTACGGCGACCCGCAGATGCTCGCGAACACCGTGCGCACGCTCGGGCAGAACCTGTTCTATCCGCCGAACGTGAAGGGCTGGCCGGGCGGCGCGATGTGGATCAACAGCACCACGCTGCTCGCGCGCAAGCAGTTCGTCGAGCAGTTGTTCCGCGCGACCGAGACGGCCGGCATGCGCGCGCCGGCGCCGCCGCCGAATGCCCGCGCTGCCCGCGCGCACGTGGTGCCGGTGGTCGACACGGCGTCTGCTGCCGCCATGCGCGGCGGGCCGGCCAAACCCGTGCGCGGCGGTCTGCGGTTCGACCTCGAGCGCTGGCTCGCGCAGTATCGCGCGCGACCGCAGGCGACGGCGGGATTGTCGATCGAGCTTCAACTGCAGCATGCGGTGCTGCCGGTGTCGCCCGTTGCGGCGATCGATACGGACTCGACCGGCAGCGCGTATCTCGAGGCGCTGCTGATGGACCCGGCCTATCAACTGAAATGACGAAATCGACGATGGAGAGGCGCGCCGCAGCGGCGAATGTGCCGCGCGGCGAACCGAAGGATGCGGGATGAATCGACGTGACTTTCTGACGCTGACGGGCGCCGCGGCGGCCGCGGGCGTGTCGGTGTGGCAACCGTCCGCGCTGGCCGCTCCAGCCGCGCGCACGACGGCCGGCTATGCGAACGTGCTGATCCTCGTCGAGCTGAAAGGCGGCAACGACGGGCTCAACACGGTGGTGCCGTATGCCGATCCGTTGTACTACCAGTTCCGCCGCGGCATCGGCATCAGGCGCGAGCAGGTGCTGCAGCTCGATGCGCATACGGGGCTGCATCCGTCGCTGGCACCGCTGATACCGTTGTGGCGCGACGGGCAGGTCGCCATCGTGCAGGGCGTCGGCTATCCGCAGCCGAACCTGTCGCATTTCCGCTCGATCGAGATCTGGGATACCGCGTCGCGTTCCGATCAATACCTGCACGAAGGCTGGCTCACGCGCACGTTTGCGCAGGCGCCCGTGCCGCCCGGTTTCGCGGCGGACGGCGTCGTGCTCGGCAGCGCCGAGATGGGGCCGCTCGCGAACGGCGCGCGTGCGATCGCGCTCGTCAATCCCGCGCAGTTCATCCGTGCGGCGCGGCTTGCCGAGCCGTCGTCGCTGCGCGAACGGAATCCGGCGCTCGCGCACATCGTCGACGTCGAGAACGATATCGTGAAGGCAGCCGACCGGCTGCGCCCGCGCGGCGGGATGCGCGCGTTCAGGACGGCCTTTCCGGCCGGGACGTTCGGCACGTCGGTGAAGACGGCGATGCAGGTGCTCGCCGCATGCGAGGCGCCGGGGCCGGGGGCACAGGATGGCGTCGCGGTGCTGCGGCTCACGCTCAACGGATTCGACACGCACCAGAACCAGCCGGGACAGCAGGCGGCGTTGCTCAAGCAGTTTGCGGAAGGGATGAGCGCGATGCGCAGCGCGCTGACCGAGCTCGGGCGCTGGAACCAGACGCTCGTGATGACGTATGCGGAATTCGGCCGGCGCGTGCGCGAGAACCAGAGCAACGGCACCGATCACGGGGCGGCCGCGCCGCATTTCGTGATGGGCGGCCGCGTGGCCGGCGGCCTGTACGGTGCGCCGCCCGCGCTCGGGCACCTCGACGGCAACGGCAACCTGCCGGTCGCGGTCGATTTCCGCCAGCTCTATGCGACCGTGCTCGGGCCGTGGTGGGGGCTCGATGCGACGCGCGTGCTGCAGCAGCGCTTCGATACGTTGCCGCTGCTCAAGGCGTGAGGGTGCAAGTGCGTCGCGTTGCGCTACGGGTCAGCGGCGGCGTGCGGCTCGCCATGCGATCCACAGCTTGCGGATCGGCGTCAGCGCGATGCGCTGGTGCAGCACCTGGAAGCCGTCGCGCTCGATTTCGTCGAGCAGCGCGCCGGCCAGCGCGATCTGCGCCCGCAGCGTGCGCTGCGCGCGGCGTTCGGATGCCGGGATCGCCGCGTTGGTCGCAGCGAGCGCTTCGCGCGCGCGGGCCGTCTGGAACTGCAGCAGCTCGGTGAAGGCCGGGCTGTAGCGGCGGTTCAGCAGATCGGCCGCGGTCACGTTGTAGCGTTGCAGTTCGTCGATCGGCAGGTAGATGCGGCCATGACGCGCATCGTTGCCGAGTTCCTGCACGAACTGCGCGAGCATCAGCGCGTGGCCGGCATCCGCGGCCCACGGCTGCGGGTCGGCCGGATTCGCGGCGCTCGCGCGCGCGACCAGCGATGCGAACGTGCTGCCGACCTGCGCGATGTAGCGCTGCAGGTTCGCGAAATCCAGGTAGCGCGCCTGTTCGAGATCCATCCCGTAACCGTTGACGAGCGTGCGTAGCGCGTCGGCCTCAGCCGCGATCGACGGATGATGTTGCGTCAGCGCTTTCGTGACCGGGTGCGTCGGTTCGCCGGCGGCGAGCGCCGCGAGTTCCTTGTGCCACCATGCGAGCTTCGTGTGTCCGACGGTCGGGTCGCTGGTTTCCTTGACGGTTTCCTCGAGTTCGCGGCGCAGCGCGAACAGGGCCGTCAGGCGTGGCGCGGCGGCGAGCGGTGCCTGGCGCAGCGCGTAGTAGACGCTGGAACCGGCGGGAGCAGCCTTTTGCTGACAGTAGTCGTCGAAGTTCACGGGCGGGATCGTGGCGAAGGCGGGTTCGGGGGACGCGTGCCGGCGCGTGGCCGACACGTCGAGCGCGGCATTCTAGCACCGCTCGTCGAGCGATGCCGGCGGGGCGAGACAATGCGGCGGAGATCGGGTAGAATCTCGCGCTCGCCTGATCGGGCGTGCCGGCTTTTCGGGTCGGCGCGAAGGGTCCCGGGTATTTCGGGCGCGCGGAGAACGTATCTTGCGTGCCGCGCGATCAGGCAACGGACATGCGCGTGAGTGGCGAAATTGGTAGACGCACCAGGTTTAGGTCCTGACGCCCGCAAGGGTGTGCCGGTTCGAGTCCGGCCTCACGCACCACGTATGCTCCCCGGCATTGCCATGTCGGGTCGAAAAGCCCCGCGAGTCTCGCATTCGCGGGGCTTTTTGTTATCCGCGCAGGTCGTTGGACTCGCGGAAGCGGCGAGCCTCTCAGAGGGCGCTGCTCCTGCAGCAAGGCGCCGAAATGTCCTCATGCCCGAGACGGCTATCCCGGCCACGGCTCGCGGCGCGCCATATTGCGGCGGCCATGCCGGTTGATGCCGTTTCGCGGGCACACACGCTTTTGCGTGCGCAGCCAACCCGGTTCCGTATAATCATGAACAAAACCTTTCATTCACGCGGGCTGTTTAACCGGGGGGCCGTCGATGATCCACACCACGCGCACGCTGATTTCCGTTTTGTCCTTGACGCTGACCATGCCGGCTTTTGCCGGCATACCCGCGGACAACATTGCCTGGAGCGCACGATCGGTGCAGACGGCCGCGCCGTCGGCGGCGTGCACGGCCTACTCCGGACGGCCGATCGCCAGCGGCCTCCCGCTGAACACGGACACCGTGCTGAAATCGGTCGGCATGGCGCTGCTGGGTTCCGCGTTGAGCGCGACCCAGGGCTATCAGGGGACGGTTCCGAACCCGTGCGCACGCGCGGGCCTGTAACTGCGCCACCGACGAACGGAGCGGCTTGCCGCTTCGTTCGACCAACGCGATACAGCCGATTCCCGAAAGCGCCGCGCGTCGACCGACCGCGGCGCTTTGTCGTTGCGAGCGTGACTAGTCCCAGAAACTGCGCACCGCGACCGCCACGATCACCGGTACCGAAAACACCAGCGGAATCGCGAAATACTGCGCTTCGCGATCGACGACCCAGCTATAGATCAACCACGCCACGCCGATCGCGAACGTGATCACGCCAACCAGAACGGCGGCGATATTCACGGCGAGCTTCGAAGGCTGGCGGCGCGCCTTGTCGTTGGAATCGGGTTCGCGCGGAGACGATTTCATCTGAAGAAGGGCCCGGGCCTGGCAGGTGTAAAAGCACAGGAGACCCCATCCGCACCGATCGCGCAAGGGTCCGGGCACACCGGCTCCGCATCGCCCGTTCCCGCGGGTGAGCGCGCGAGAACGGGCGAGAACAACGGGCGCTACAACCCGAACGACGTCGCCAGCTCGTCGAGCAGTCCGCGCTGGAACGCAACGAAGCGTTCTCCCGGCTGCTGCGCGATCGCGAGGCCGAGCATCGGATCGGCGACGTCGGTGCGCATGCCGGTCAGTTCCTCGACGATCGCGAGCCCGCAAAACGGCACATACGCCTCCGAATAGCCGCCTTCGTGAACGATCACGAGCCGCCCGCCGCAGTGGCGCTGCGCGGCCTCCTTCACCGCGCGCGTCATGAACCGGTAGCTGTCGGTATGCAGCTGCATGCGCGCGAGCGGATCCACGGCGCTCGCATCGAGGCCGCTCGCGATGACGATCAGCTCGGGCCGGAACCGCTCCAGCGCGGGCAGCACGATCCGCTCGAATGCGTAGCGATACGCGTCGTCGCCGCTGCCGGCGAGCAGCGGCACGTTCAGGTTCGCGCCGACGCCCGCGCCTTCGCCGCGATCGCCGCCGCCGCTGTAGCCGGGCGGGAAGCAGCGATCCTGGTGCAGCGAAATCGTCAGCGTATCCGGGTCGTCGTAGTAGATCGATTGCGTGCCGTTGCCGTGGTGCACGTCCCAGTCGATCACCGCGACGCGTTCGATCCCGTGTTTCGCACGCGCGGCCTCGATCGCGATCGGGATGTTCGCGAGCAGGCAGAAACCCATCGGACGATCGCGCAGGCAGTGATGGCCGGGCGGCCGCGACAGCGAGAACGCGTTGGCCGCGTGTTCGGCGACCACCGTGTCGACGGCCGCGATCGCGAGGCCCGCGGACAGCGCAGCGATCTCGTAGCTGCCCTTGCCGAACGGCGCGAGATCGCCGAGGTCGCCGCCGTTCGCGTCGCTGAGTGCGCGGAACGCGTCGAGATAGCTCGCGGGATGAATGCGCAGCAAATCGCCGGTCGTGGCCGGCGCGGCGCCGTGCATGTCGAGGTGCGCGGCAAGCCCGGACGCCTGCACGAGCGACAGGAAGCGGCGCTTCGAATCGGGCGATTCGGCGTAGCCGGCGCTCGACGGCGGCTGGACCCAGCCGCCGACCGGGAAGAACAGCGCATGCGTGCCGCCGGTGTGCCAGAAGGTGCGTTCGTCGGTAAAGAAGGCAGTGCGATTCATGGATGGGCTTGACCTGTCACGGTTGGGAGGAAACGGGAATCACGGAAGCGGGCGCGCGGCGATCGATATGACGCAGCGCGGCGAACGATGCGATCGCAACGGCCGTCGCGATCGCGAACAGCGCGTGCATCGTGCCGCCTGCATCGAGCAGCAGGCCGGCGAGCAGCGGACCGGCCGCGAGGCCCGCGCCGATCACGAAATTGAGCGTCGCGACGAGGCGCCCGGACGTATCGATCTGCGCGACGGTCGCGAGAATGAACGGCAGCACGAAGGTCCACGCGAACTTGAACGCGAAGATCGCGGCGCTGTAGCCGCTCGCATGCGGAAGCGCGGCGAGTGCGACGAGCGACGCCGCGAGCAGTGCGTAACCGGCGGCGAGCATCGCGCGCCGCGCGACGCGGCCGCCCGCACACGACGCGAGTGCCGCGCCGGCGATGCCCATCACGCTCGCGATCGCGAGCACGTTGCCGGTCGACTGCGGATCGAGGCCGGCTTGTGCCGCGGCACGGCTCGCGAACGTCCACACGCTGCCGATCGCGAGATAGAACGTCAGCACCGCACCGATCGCGAGCGCGACGTACAGCCGCGGCGCATGCGATGCGGCGTTGCGCGTGGTCTGCGCCGACGCGGCCTGTGTACCGAGCGTCGCCGGAAAGCCGCGCGACAGCGGCGCGGCGATGACGGCAAGCATCGCGAGCGCGACGTACAGCGCGCGCAGCCCGAACGCGACAAACACGTGAGGCAGCACGAACAGCCCGATCGCGCCCGCGATCAACTGGCCGACGACCCACAGGCCGTATACGCGGTCGCTGTTCTTGCTGGTGGCCGCGCTCGTCATGCAGAGCACCATCAACGAGCCGCCGCCGAGCGCGGTGACGGCACGCAGCGCGAGCAGCGCGACGAAGCCCGGCATCCACACTGCGGTGAGCAGATTGCCCGCGCCGAACAACGCGATTGCACAGGCGGCGACGCGGCGCGCATCGACGCGGCCGAGCCACAGATACGACGGCACGGTCGCGAGGCTGAACGCGCCGAGTTCGACGAAGAAGTAGGTGCCGATTTGCGATGCGGACAGCCCGAGCTGCGTCGCGAGCTGACCGGCGACGGCCGGCGCGACGAGCAGCAGCAGCGGCGTGATGGCCGCGAACACGACGAGCGCGACGAGCGTCGAGCGCGCAAAGGTCGACGCGCGGTCGTCGGACGGCCGTGCGGCATCGGAGCAAAGGGTTTTCATGGCGGGTTCCAGGTGGACAGGATCAGAACAGGTGGTACATGCCGACCATCGCGCCGAACTGCGACGCGCCGGCGAGCGGCGTCGGGTCGTATTCGTAGACGGTCTGCGAGCTCTGGCCGCTGTTGCGCGCATAGCCGACGTTCACGTAGGCGACGGTGCGTTTCGACAGCGCGTACGTGGTGCTCGCGATGAACAGCGTCGGATGGCCGATCGCCGGTGTGTGCGAATCGGTGTGGTAGACGCCCGCGTTCAGTCCGATTCCGCTCGATGCGATCAGGTAACGCGCACCGCCCCAGATGACGGTGCGTGCCGCATCGAGGTCGCCGGTCACGCGTTCGACGCCCGCGTAGACGGTGAGCGGCAGCGTTGCGAACGCGTAACGTGCGGCGAGCGTGCCGAGTTCGCGGCGACGGGCGGATGCGTCATCCGCGGCCGTTGCGTCGCCGTGCGCCTGATGCAGCACGGCGCTGACCGACAGCCCGTTGCTCGTGTACTGGCCGCCCAGTTCCAGCACGCGTCCGGCGCGTGTATTGCCGGCGACGCCGGCCGTGGCGGCGAGTGCTTCGGCGTCGAAGCCGGCGAAGGTCGGCGACTGGTACTTGATCGAGTGGTCGATGAAGTTCGCCGCCATCGGCATGATCACGCCCTGGCCGCTGTACGACGCGTACCACAGCGGGTCGTAGAACAGCGTCTTGTCGAACAGCACGCTGAACTGCCGGCCGAGCGTGACGGTGCCGATCGGGCCCGCGATACCCACGTATGCGCCGCGAAAAAAGGCGTAGCCGGGCGCGGTCGGGGTGCCGTCGTTGACGTTCAGGCCTTGCTCGAGCTTGAACAGCGCGCGCCAGCCGCCGCCGAGATCTTCGTTGCCCTTCAGTCCGATCTGCGACGGCACGATGCCGTAGTTCTGCAACTGCACGGCCGAGTGGCGTCCGTCGGCATGCGTCAGGTACTGCACGCCGGCGTCGAGCGCGCCGTACAGCGTGAGCGCCGATTGCGCGTGTGCGGCGACGCTGCACGTAGCGAGCGTCACGGCGGCTGCGGTCGCGGCCGTGCGGATGAAGCGGGGTTTCGTCACGTGGGGTTCTCCATACCGTCCTGCATCGGGGTGTGTCGTTGGTGTTGTCGCGATGCAGTGTCCGCAGCAGGAAAGCCGCCGAACAGTCGTACAGATGAACGGTGTGGAAAACCCGCGGTGTGCGGCACGCCCGCGCCGCCTGGCTGCCGCGACGCGTGCTGCGCAGCAGCAACGCGCGGCGTACCGTTCAAATGGATGGGGTTGCCGCGTGTTCCGGCAGCGGTGCCCGCCAAAAATGACGATCGCTATAATCGGCCGGTCTGCGTTGCGCGCATCAGCGGCCCGATCGGGCAGGGGAGCGGAAGGTGAGGATCACGACGGATATCAGGCAGGATCTCGACGCGCTGCGCGACGTGCCTGCCGCGATCGTGCTCGACGAATCCGCATGGCCGCCATTGCCCTCCCGCCGTGCCGATTTCGACGGCGTCACGCGCGGCGACGCATCGCGGCGCGAGTTCGGCCTGATGCTGCTCGACCTGTATGCGGTCGCCGCGCAATCCGGAATCGGCGAGTTCGAGTGCCGCTTCTTTTCGCTGTTGCAGGCGCTGATCCCGTTCGATGCCGCGTGGACCGGCGTCGCGACGCACGTGCCGACCGGCCCGGTGATGCACAACAGCTTCCTGTACCGTCTTCCGCACGCGTTTTTCAGCGACTGGAAACGCGTGCGCGACTGCGATCCGCTCGCCCGTCGCACGCTGCTCGGCGCGCATGGCCGCGCGGTGCGGTTGTCGGTCGTCGAGCCGGGGGTCGATGCGCGGTTTCGCGACTGGTGCGTGAAGTACGGGCTCGCGCAACTGATGTGCGTGTGTACGCTCGATCGGCGCTTCGGTCTGACGACGTTCATGTCGATCTACCGGCAGGGCCTGAACCGGCCGTTCAGCGACGAGGATGCGAATCGTTTCGAAGAGATGATTCCGCATCTCGCGGCCGCGCTCACCATCAACCGGGCGGCACAGCTCACGCGCGAGCGCGGCGACGCGGTGGCGCCGGCGGCGCGCGCGCTGTGCGACAACTTCGGCGTGCTGCACCATGCCGATCACGGCTTCGACGACGTGCTGCGTACCGAATGGCCTGCATGGACGGGGCCGCGCGTGCCGGACCCGCTGGTCACCCACGTGCGGCGCCAGTCGGGCCAGCCGTTCATCGGCGACGCGCTGCGCATCCAGTGCGTGCCGGTCGCGGGACTGTTCCAGATCGAGGCGCGGCCGCGCTCGCTGCTCGACCGGCTGAGCCCGCGCGAGCTGGCGGCGATCCGCTATTACGGCGCGGGGCGCTCGCACAAGGAGGTGGCGCAACAGATGGCGATTTCGCCGACGACGGTGCGGCATTACCTGCGCTGCGCATACCGCAAGCTCGGCATGCACGACAAGAGCCAGATCGCCGGCGTGCTCGGCGCGACGGGGCCGACCGACGACGAACCGGAGGAGGCCGGCAGCCCGGTACGATGAATCGGGACGACACGGATACGTCGTGCGCTCGCATGAATGGTTGTATCCGCAACCATTGAGCGTTATGCTCGTCAGCTCCCAGGAGACGGATTCCCATCATGAACGACACGAATTCAGGGTCGGTGCGCGCGGCGGTGGTCGGCGTCGGCGCGATCGGCGGATTGCTCGCGGCTGCGCTGTCGCGGGCCGGCATGACCGTGAGCGCGTACGCGCGCGGCGCGACGCTCGATGCGTTGAACGCGCACGGTGTGCGCGTGATCGACGAGACGGGCGCGATGTCGTCGATTCCCGTACGTGCGAGCGACGACGCGGCCGCGCTCGGCGTGCAGGACTACGTGGTGATCGCGCTGAAGGCGCAGGCGTTGCCGGCGCTGGCCGCGAGAATCGCACCGCTGGTCGGGCCGCACACGGTGATCGTCGCCGCGATGAACGGGTTGCCGTGGTGGTTCACGCACGGGCTCGCGGGGGCGATCGACGGCGTGCCGCTCGACGCGGTCGATCCGGGCGGCGCGGTGTCGGCGGCGCTGCCGCCCGCGCAGGCGATCGGCTGCGTCGTGCATCTGTCGTCGAGTACCGACGGGCCGGGTGTCGTGCGCCGTGGACGCGGCAATCGCCTGATCGTCGGCTCGCCCGATCCGCGGCTCGATGCGCCGACGGCGCGGCTCGCGGCGGCGCTCGCCGCGGGCGGCTTCGACGTCGAGCCGACGCCGGCGATCCGCGCCGAGATCTGGGCGAAGCTGTGGGGCAACATGAACATGAACCCGCTGAGCGCGCTCACGGGTTCGACCGCCGAGCAGTTGCTCGACGATCCGTACACGGAGCATCTTGCGTTGCGGATGATGGAGGAGGCTGCCGCGATCGGCGCGAAGCTCGGTCTTCACACCGGGATGAGCGGGCCGGAGCGAATCGCGGTGACGCGCAAGCTCGGCGCGTTCAAGACGTCGATGCTGCAGGATTTCGAGGCGGGGCGTCCGCTCGAGATCGGGCCGATCCTCGGCGTGTTTCCGGAGCTGGGCCGCAAGCTCGATGTGCCGACGCCATATTGCGACGCAGTGCTCGGCTTGCTGCGTCAGCGGGCGGAAAACAGCGGGCTGTAGCAGAGGGAGGCAGGTATGCGGAGGCGGTTGCATACCGGCAAGACGACGTTCGGCGCGTACCGGGCGAGGGAGGCCGGACTGCGGCCTCGTGCGCTCACGCAACCCGGGGCGGCCCGCTGATTCGTCTGAATAAAGCCGGGCGGCCAGCATCGTGCGTGACGCACTTGCGAGGCCGCCCGTCGATCCGATGTGCGTTGCGATGCGAGCCGCACCACGTCAGGCAACATGCGGTGCGGACATCGACCGTTGTGCCGCCTCAGTCGTCCTGTTCGATCGCGTGCGCGACGACCTTGTCGAGCAGCCGCTCGAACGTCTGGCGCTCGCTGTCGGACAGGCCCGCGAGCAGGCCTTCATTCCACTTGCGCACGATCGGCATGATCTTGCGATGCAGCGCGCGGCCGTCGGTGGTCAGCGCGATCAGCACGATCCGGCCGTCCTCCTCGCTCGCGCTGCGCTCGAGCAGCCCCTGGCGCAGCAGCGCTTCGGCCGCGCGGCTCGCCTGGCTCTTGTCGAGATTGGTGTGGCGCGCGAGATCCATGATCGAGAACGGACCGAAGGCGCCGACGGCGGCGATCACGCGCGCCTCGGGCAGCGAGATGTCCAGCTTGTGCCGGTATACCTCGGCGATCCCGCGGTCGGATCGCTTCGTGAGCGCGTGGAGACGATAGGTCAGAAACTGATCGAGCCCGGCTTGACGGCCTTTCATGTCGAATCCTGAAGAAAAAGGGCGGGCCCGATTGTTCCTGTATCGCGCGCTCGGGTCAACGGTCAGTGTGCGCCGTACTTCAGCCGTGTCAACTGTTCGGCTTCGTTCGCGAGCAGGTTCGCCGCATCGCGGATCGCGACGTCGAGCGTGATCGGCCCGGGTGCCGGCGAGAAACAGCCGGAAAAATGTTCGGACAGGCGCGGCAGCGCAGCTGGGTCGACCGCGCCCGACAGCAGCGACGCGGGCACGCCCGCGGCCTGTGCGTGGCGGCACGCGATGAACGGCGCCTTGCCGTGCAGCGTCTGCACGTCGGAGCGGCCTTCGCCGGTGATCAGCCAGTCGGCGCCCGCGAGTGCCGTATCGAGGCCGACTTGCCGTGCGACGACTTCCGCGCCGGCTTCGAATCGCGCGCCCAGCATGTGCAGCGCGAAACCGAGGCCGCCTGCGGCGCCGGCGCCGGCCAGATCGCGGCTGCGCCGGTCGAGCGCGGCTTCGAGCAGGTCCGCAAAGTGCGCGAGCGCGGCGTCGAGGGTCGCGACCTGCTCGGGCGTCACGCCCTTTTGCGGACCGAACACGGCGGTTGCGCCATGTGCGCCCGTCAGCGGGTTGTCGACATCCGACATGCCGATGAATTCGGCTTCCTTCAGCCGCGGATCGAGCCCCGACGCGTCGATGCGGGCGATATCGGCGAGCCGTGCCGGGACGGGTTCCACCGGCTGGCCGGCCGCGTCGAAGCACTGCAGGCCGAGGCCGGCGAGGAGCCCCGCGCCCGCGTCGTTGGTGCTGCTGCCGCCGAGGGCGACGAAGAAGCGGCGCACGCCTTCGTCGAGCAGCGTGCGGATCGCTTCGCCCATCCCGCGCGTGCTGCGCGCTTCGACCGGCACGCTCATGCCGACCGCATCGGTGATGCCGACGATCTCGGCCGTCTCGACGATCGCGGTGCGCGCGTCGATCACGCCGAGCGCCGCGTCGCGTGCCGCGAGCGACGCGCCGGCCACCCGCAGCGTGCGCCGCGTGCCGCCGCCGGCCAGCATCGCATCGAGCGTGCCTTCGCCGCCGTCGGCCATCGGGCAGCAGCGCACGACCGCATCGGGCCGCGCGCGGCGGATGCCGGTGGCGATCGCGTCCGCGACCTGCTCGGCGGAAAGCGAGCCTTTGAACGAATCGGGCGCGATGACGACGACAGGCGCGGACGGGTGTTGCGGCATGGTGTCTCCGGAAGGCGGAATTGGTGTGAAGAATCGGGGCCGCGACGGCGGCGCACGCTCAATCGGAGCTTACAGGATGGCGGGCCCGCGGTGGATATGGCGTTCGGCATAGCGGCGATCCGCTCGCATTGCCGCGTACGGGAGACGGGTGACACGCCGGGTACGCACGTGAGTCGTGCCGATCTGGCGGTATGAGGAAGATTGTTTGCTAGAATAGTCGATTCTTCCGGCCAAAGCCGTGCTCCGAGCCGCTTGCGCTAGCCATCCGGCGCGTGCAGGGATGGCGTGGCGCTCCGGCGCGGCGTGTGTGTATGTAACGTATGACGGTGGGTATAGCGCACTCATGCGCACCTCATGCACCGCACGCCGCAGGCAGGCACGGCAAGGAAAACCCGATTCGCTCGAATAATTTTAGGACGATTGAAGCCATGGCTAACGTTGTTGAGAACCTCGGCAAGCTTGAACGCCGTGTGACGATTTCCCTGCCGAAAGACACCGTGCAGAAGGAAATCGACGCCCGTATCCAGAAACTCGCGAAGAACGTGCGCATGCCGGGTTTCCGCCCGGGCAAGGTGCCGCTGAAGATGGTCGCCCAGCAATACGCGGGTCAGGTCGAAGCGGAAGTGCTGAGCGACAAGATCGGCCAGGAGTTCTTCACGATCAGCCGCGCGGAAAACCTGCGCGTCGCCGGCCAGCCGAGCTTCGAGCCGAAGCAGGAGCAGGCTGAGGATGCATACGCGTTCGACGCGACGTTCGAGGTCTACCCGGAAGTGAAGATCGGCGATCTGGCGACGGCTGAAGTCGAGCGCTCGACGACGTCGATCGGCGACGCCGAAATCGACCGCACGCTCGACATCCTGCGCAACCAGCGCGTGCACTTCCACGCACGCGGCGAAGCCGGCGAGCACGGCGACGGCGGCGCCGACACCGCAGCGAAGAACGGCGACCGCGTGACGGTCGACTTCGTCGGCAAGATCGACGACGTCGCGTTCCAGGGCGGCACCGCGGAAGACTTCCCGTTCGTGCTCGGCGAAGGCCGCATGCTGCCGGAATTCGAAACGGCAGCGCTCGGCCTGAAGGCCGGCGAAGCGCGTACGTTCGACCTGAAGTTCCCGGACGACTACCACGGCAAGGACGTGGCAGGCAAAACGGCACAGTTCACGGTCACGATGAAGAAGATCGAGTGGCCGCACCTGCCGGAAATCGACGCTGAATTCGCGAAGTCGCTCGGCATCGAAGACGGCGACCTGACGAAGATGCGCGGCGAGATCAAGGAAAACCTCGAGCGCGAAGCCAAGCGCCGCACGCAATCCATCGTCAAGAACCAGGTGATGGACGCGCTGCTGAAGATTTCCGAACTCGACGTGCCGAAGGCGCTGATCGAGCAGGACCAGCAACGTCTCGTCGAAATGGCTCGCCAGGATCTGGCGCAGCGCGGCGTGCCGAACGCGAAGGACGCACCGATCCCGGCCGAGATGTTCGCCGAGCAGGCGGAGCGTCGCGTGAAGCTGGGCCTCGTGCTGGCCGAGCTCGTGAAGTCGAACGGCCTCGAAGCGAAGCCGGAACAGATCCGCGCGGAAGTCGACGAGTTCGCGAAGAGCTACGAAGACCCGAAGGAAGTGGTCCGCTGGTATTATTCGAACCAGCAGCGCCTCGCCGAGATGGAAGCGTTCGTCGTTGAGAGCAACGTCGTCGACTTCGTGCTGGGCAAGGCAAAGGTGACGGACAAGGAAGTGAGCTTCGAGGCACTCGCGAGCGCGTCGGCGCAAGCGTAAGTGTCGCTCTAGCGGCGTGCCGGCTGTCGGAGCGACGGCCCGCACGCCGTTTTTACGTCAAGCGCGCGGTTGCCATTAATATGGCGATTGAGCGGGCGGCTTCCCTCCGTTCAATTTTCCATTCGAACAAGGTTTATTGAATGATCACTCGTGCTGAATTGCTGGACATGCTTGCTTCGAACGCGCCGCAGGGTTTCGAGGCGCAAGCGCTGGGACTGGTGCCGATCGTCGTCGAAACGAGCGGCCGCGGCGAGCGTTCGTACGATATCTATTCGCGTCTCCTGAAGGAGCGCCTGGTGTTCATGGTCGGCGAAGTCAACGACCAGACCGCCAACCTCGTCGTCGCGCAATTGCTGTTCCTCGAGAGCGAGAATCCCGACAAGGACATCAGCCTCTACATCAACAGCCCGGGCGGCTCGGTGTCGGCCGGCATGGCGATCTACGACACGATGCAGTTCATCAAGCCGGACGTCTCCACGCTCTGCATGGGCCTCGCGGCCAGCATGGGCGCGTTCCTGCTCGCATCGGGCGCGAAGGGCAAGCGCTTTGCACTGCCGAACTCGCGCGTGATGATTCACCAGCCGCTCGGCGGTGCACGCGGCCAGGCTTCGGACATCGAAATCCAGGCACGCGAAATCCTGTACCTGAAGGAGCGGCTGAACAATCTGCTCGCGCAGCACACGGGCCAGGACGTCGAGCGCATCGCGCGCGACACCGACCGTGATAACTTCATGTCGAGCGAAGACGCGAAGGCGTACGGGCTGATCGATCAGGTGCTGTTGAAGCGCCCCTGAGTTTAAGTGGGGTGCCGCCCCGATTCGTGCGGCGCCTCGCGGCGTCCGAAACGCGTTGAGCATCTGCGGCAAGCGCATCCAGCCGGCTCCGGTCGCGCCCTAGGCGCGGCGCTCGGAGCATTCGGCGTATCATGTCATTTACCTGTCCGGAGGCTCTACATTCATGGCGGACAAAAAAGGTTCGAACAGCGAGAAGCTGTTGTATTGCTCGTTTTGCGGGAAGAGCCAGCATGAGGTGAAAAAACTCATCGCGGGCCCGTCGGTATTCATCTGCGATGAATGTATCGACCTCTGCAACGAGATCATTCGCGACGAGGCGGCTGCCGCCGGCGTCGAGGCCAGCCTGTCCCGGTCGGATCTGCCGAGCCCGCAGGAAATTCGCGACATCCTTGATCAATACGTGATCGGACAGGAGCGCGCGAAGAAGATCCTCGCGGTGGCCGTGTACAACCACTACAAGCGCCTGAAGCATCTCGACAAGAAGGACGACGTCGAGCTGTCGAAGAGCAACATCCTGCTGATCGGCCCGACGGGTTCCGGCAAGACGCTGCTCGCGCAGACGCTTGCACGGTTGCTCAACGTGCCGTTCGTGATCGCGGATGCGACGACGCTGACCGAAGCCGGCTACGTCGGCGAGGACGTCGAGAACATCATCCAGAAGCTGTTGCAGAACTGCAACTACGAGGTCGACAAGGCTCAGCGCGGGATCGTCTACATCGACGAAATCGACAAGATCAGCCGCAAGTCGGACAACCCGTCGATCACGCGCGACGTGTCGGGCGAGGGCGTCCAGCAGGCACTGCTGAAGCTCGTCGAGGGCACGATGGCGTCGGTGCCGCCGCAGGGCGGCCGCAAGCACCCGAACCAGGATTTCATCCAGGTCGACACGACCAACATCCTGTTCATCTGCGGCGGCGCGTTCGACGGTCTCGAGAAGGTGATCACCGATCGCACCGAAAAGACGGGCATCGGTTTCGGCGCGACGGTCAAGAGCAAGCAGGAACGCGACGCGGGCGAAGTGCTGCGCGAAACGGAACCGGAAGACCTGATCAAATTCGGTCTGATCCCCGAATTGATCGGCCGTCTGCCGGTGGTCGCGACGCTCGGCAAGCTCGATGAAGCCGCGCTGATGAAGATTCTCGTCGAGCCGAAGAACGCGCTCGTCAAGCAGTATCACAAGCTGTTCGCGATGGAGCGCGTCGAGCTGGAAATCCGGCCGGGCGCGTTGCAGGCAGTCGCCCGCAAGGCGATCCGCCGCAAGACCGGCGCGCGCGGTTTGCGTTCGATCATCGAACAGGCATTGCTCGACGTGATGTACGAGCTGCCGGCGATGAAAGGGGTCAGCAAGGTCATCATCGACGAGAACGTCATCGATGGCGACGGCAAGCCCCTGCTGATCTATGAGGACACGCCGAAGGTGGCGGGTTCGAACTGACCGGCTTGCCGACGATGTTCTGCGAAAAAGGCCGTTCATGAGTCCGTGGGCGGCTTTTTTTCGTTTATCTTGTGGGTAACTCTGACTCGACACGCGGTGGTTACTTTCTTACCGAATATTTCCCGCACTTGAAGGCTTGCAATTCGTTGTGGCGGCCTCAATTACCGAACAATTGATTCCACTCATGGGGAAATGAAATGTCAGGCACCCAACTTCTTCCGCCGGAACGCATCACGCTCCCGCTGCTGCCGCTGCGGGACGTCGTCGTTTTCCCGCACATGGTGATTCCGCTCTTCGTGGGCCGGCCGAAATCGATCAAGGCCCTCGAAGCAGCGATGGAAGGCGGCAAGCACATCATGCTCGTCGCCCAGAAAACCGCGGCCAAGGACGAGCCGACCGAAAAAGACATGTACGAGGTCGGCTGTATCGCCAACATCCTGCAGATGCTGAAGCTGCCGGACGGCACCGTGAAGGTGCTCGTCGAGGGCCTGCAGCGCGCGAAGGCGTTGTCGATCGAAGAACAGGAGACGCAGTTCTCCTGCGAAGTGATGCCGCTCGAGCCCGATCACGCCGACAGCGCGGAAACGGAAGCGCTGCGCCGCGCGATCGTGTCGCAGTTCGACCAGTACGTGAAGCTGAACAAGAAGATCCCGCCGGAGATTCTCACGTCGCTGTCGGGCATCGACGAAGCCGGTCGTCTCGCCGACATGATCGCCGAGCGTCTGCCGCTCAAGCTCGACCAGAAGCAGCACATCCTCGAGATGTTCCCGGTCATCGAGCGCCTCGAGCACCTGCTCGCGCAGCTCGAAGCCGAGATCGACATCCTGCAGGTCGAAAAGCGCATCCGCGGGCGCGTGAAGCGCCAGATGGAAAAGAGCCAGCGCGAGTACTACCTGAACGAACAGGTCAAGGCGATCCAGAAGGAACTGGGCGAAGGTGAAGAGGGTGCGGATCTCGAGGAACTCGAGAAGCGCATCAACGCCGCGCGTATGCCGAAGGAAGCGAAGAAGAAGGCCGACGCCGAGCTCAAGAAGCTGAAGCTGATGTCGCCGATGTCGGCGGAAGCGACCGTCGTGCGCAACTACATCGACACGCTGATCGGCCTGCCGTGGCGCAAGAAGAGCAAGGTCAACAACGACCTGTCGAACGCCGAGCAGGTGCTCGACGAGGATCACTTCGGCCTCGAGAAGGTCAAGGAACGCATCCTCGAGTATCTCGCGGTGCAACAGCGCGTGGACAAGGTCAAGGCGCCGATCCTGTGCCTTGTCGGGCCTCCCGGCGTCGGCAAGACCTCGCTCGGCCAGTCGATCGCTCGCGCGACGAACCGCAAGTTTGTCCGCATGGCGCTCGGCGGCGTGCGTGACGAAGCCGAGATTCGCGGCCACCGCCGTACGTACATCGGCTCGATGCCGGGCAAGATCCTGCAAAGCCTCGCGAAGGTCGGCGTGCGCAATCCGCTCTTCCTGCTCGACGAAGTCGACAAGATGGGCATGGATTTCCGCGGCGATCCGTCGTCGGCGCTGCTGGAAGTGCTCGATCCGGAACAGAACCACACGTTCGCCGATCACTACATCGAAGTCGACTTCGATCTGTCGGACGTGATGTTCGTCGCGACGTCGAACTCGCTGAACATCCCGCCGCCGCTGCTCGACCGGATGGAAGTGATTCGTCTGTCGGGTTACACGGAAGACGAGAAGGTCAGCATCGCGCAGCGTTACCTGCTGCCGAAGCAGAAGAAGAACAACGGCCTGAAGGACGGTGAGATCGAGGTCGCCGAGCAGGCGATCCGCGACATCATCCGCTACTACACGCGCGAAGCCGGTGTGCGTTCGCTCGAGCGGGAAGTGTCGAAGATCTGCCGCAAGGTCGTGAAGATGCTGCTGCTGAAGAAGGCATCGGGCGCGATCAAGGTCGATGGCGAAAACCTCGACACGTTCCTCGGCGTGCGCAAGTACGACTTCGGCCTCGCGGCGAAGGAAAACCAGGTCGGTCAGGTGACGGGCCTCGCGTGGACGGAAGTCGGCGGCGACTTGCTGACGATCGAAGCCGCGGTGATGCCGGGCAAGGGCAACGTGATCCGCACCGGTTCGCTCGGCGACGTGATGAAGGAGTCGGTCGAGGCGGCGCGTTCGGTCGTGCGCTCGCGTTCGCGACGTCTGGGCATCAAGGACGAAGCGTTCGAGAAGCAGGACATCCACATCCACGTGCCGGAAGGCGCGACGCCGAAGGACGGTCCGTCCGCCGGCGGTGCGATGACGACCGCGCTGGTGTCGGTGCTGACGGGCATCCCCGTGCGTGCCGATGTCGCGATGACGGGGGAAATCACGCTGCGTGGCGAAGTGCTGCCGATCGGCGGGCTGAAGGAAAAACTGCTGGCGGCGCATCGCGGCGGCATCAAGCTCGTGCTGATCCCGGAAGAGAACGTGAAGGATCTCGCGGACATTCCGGACAACGTGAAGAACGCGATCGAGATCGTGCCGGTCCGCTGGATCGACAAGGTGCTCGAGCTCGCGCTCGAACGTACGCCGACCCCGCTGCCGCCGGAAGAAGAGGCGAAGGCTGCGGCGGCACCGGTTGGCGAGGCGGCGAAGGATGCCGGCTCGACGGAAGTCGTCAAGCACTGAGCGCACGAACGCCGTCCCTGACGGTTGTTCACGAAACCCGCGGCGTGTCCGCGGGTTTTTTATGCCAGCGGGAATGGTGGTGTGCGAGCGGGATTTTTAAAAAAATCGCATCCGGGCTTGGCAAAATGATCTGGAATGAATTACACTCGCAGGCTCGCTGGTTGTTGATGCCGAAACGCAGATCGCAGCCAGAACGAATCGGAAACGGGTGCTTAGCTCAGCTGGTAGAGCGGCGCCCTTACAAGGCGTAGGTCGGGGGTTCGAACCCCTCAGCACCCACCAGTTTCACGATTCAGCCAGACCAAGGAGCGGTAGTTCAGTCGGTTAGAATACCGGCCTGTCACGCCGGGGGTCGCGGGTTCGAGTCCCGTCCGCTCCGCCAGAAAATGAAGAAGCCCGCCTTGTGCGGGCTTCTTCATTTGTATCGTCGGTTGCGCCCGTTGGCGGGCGCGTGACTGCGGAGTGGAGGAAGCCGCCTGCGCGGCTTCCGGCGGGACTCGAAGGGTTGCGCGTGCACGCGCAACCGCGGCCTGCAGGATGTAGGCGAGTCCGGTCCGCTCCGCCAGAAAATGAAAAAGCCCGCCTCGTGCGGGCTTTTTCATTTGCATTGCCGATCGCGCCCGCTTGTGCGCGCTTCGTCGAGTCGACGAAGCCGTCTGCTTTTCTCCCGTCCCACCCTGTATGTTGTAATATCGGACGTTTTGTCCAATTTTCCCGTCACGCATGCTCGATTTCTTCCGTAATCACCAGCGCCTGATGATGGCGCTCCTGCTCCTGATCGTGTTGCCGGGGCTGGGTTTCGTCGGGATCCAAGGTTTCCGCGGTTTCTTCGACGACAGTGCGAACGTCGCGGCGGTCAACGGGCACAAGATCACGCGAGTCGAATTCGACGGCGCGTTCCGTCAGCAGATCGACCAGGCGCGCCAGGCGCTCGGCGGGCAGTTCGACATCAAGGCGTTCGATACGCCCGATCATCGCAAGCAAGTGCTCGACGGCCTGATCCAGCAACGTGTGCTGGCCGATGAGACGCAGCGCCTGCACCTTACCGCTTCCGACAACGCAGTGCGCGACGCATTGATGAGCGACCCGATGATCGCGTCGCTGAAGAAGCCGGACGGCTCGATCGACGTCGAACGCTATGCGCAGCTGCTGTCGTTCCAGGGCATGACGCCCGAGCAGTATCAGGAGCGCGTGCGCTACAGCCTCGCGCTGCAGCAGATTCCGGCGAGCATCGTGTCGAGCGCGTTCACGCCGAAGAGCCTCGCCCAGCGTCTGTCCGAACTGGCAGCGCAGCAGCGCGAGGTGCAGGCGCTCGTGTTGAAGACGAGCGATTACGCAGCGAAGGTGCAGCCGACCGACGCGCAGCTCGCCGCGTACTACGACGCGAACAAGCAGAGCTTCGCGACGCCGGAAACCGCGACGATCCAGTACCTCGTCTATTCGCCGGCCGCAGCCGCCGCGAGCGCGCAGCCGACCGATGCGGACATCAAGAAGTTCTATGACGACAACCCGACGCATTTCCGCACGGAAGCGCAGGCGCGCGTGAGCCACATCTTCATCGCCGCGGCGAGCGACGCAAGCGCTGCCGACAAGGCGGCTGCGAAGGCGAAGGCCGAGCAACTGCTGGCCGACGTGAAGGCCCATCCGGACCAGTTTGCGCAGATCGCGCAGAAGAGCTCGCAGGACGCACCGTCGGCCGCGAAGGGCGGCGACCTCGGCTTCATCACGCGCGGTTCGACGGCGGGCGGCAAGGCCTTCGACGACGCGGCGTTTTCGCTGAAGCAAGGCGAGATCAGCGGTGTCGTGCAGTCGGATCTCGGCTTCCACATCCTGAAGGCGACCGAAGTGAAGCCGTCGGTGGTCAAGCCGTTCGCGGACGTGAAGGACCAGATCGCCGCGGACCTGAAGCAGCAGTATGCGTCGAAGGCGTTCTCGGACAACGCGGAAGGATTCACGTCGACCGTGTATGAAAAGGCGAAGTCGCTGCAGCCGGCTGCGGACAAGTACAAGCTGACGATCCAGACGGCCACCGTCACGCCGACGCCGAATCCGCAACTGCCGCCGACGAGCCCGCTGAACAATCCGAAGTTCCTGACGGCCGTGTTCGCGAGCGACTCGGTGAAGAACCAGAACAACACGCAGGCGATCGACGTCGGCAACAACACGCTGATTTCCGCGCACGTCACGAACTACAAGCCGGCAGCCGTGCCCGCGCTCGACGCGATCAAGGACGCCGTGCGCCAGAAGGTGATCGCCGAGCAGGCCGCGGAACTCGCGAAGAAGGACGGTGCGGCGAAGCTGGCCGAGCTGCAGAAGTCGAAGTCGACCGACGGGTTCGGCGCCGCGCAGAAGGTGTCGCGCACGCAATCGCAGGGCCTGACGCCGGCGGCATTGAGCGCCGTCTACAAGGTCGATGCGAAGACGCTGCCGGCCTACATCGGCGTCGATCTCGGTGCGGACGGCTACGCGATCTATCGCGTGAACGCGGTGATCCCGGGTTCGGCGGTCGATCCGCAGCAGCTCGCGGCCGCGCAGCAGCAGATGGCGCAGGTCGAAGCGCAGAGCGAGGGCGAAGCGTATCTTGCCGCGCTGCGTGACCGCTCGAAGGTGAAGCTGTACGGTACGACGCCCCGTGCGCAGGACGAGAACAACTGAGCATCGCTCTCTCGTTCACTGTTTCGCACGTAACGACACAAAGCCCCGCTCGAAGCGGGGCTTTGTGTTTTCCGGCGCGGCGGTAGTGTCAGCCGCGCGGCTTGCCGAGCAGCGGCTTCAGCGCCGGCCAGACGTTGTCGAGCAGAATGCCTTGCGCCTGCTGGGTCGGATGCATCTGATCCGACTGGAACATCTCCGGCTTGTTCTCGATGCCGGCGAGCAGGAACGGCACGAGCGGCACGTCGAGTTCCTTCGACAGCCGCGTATAGACCGCGTGGAATTTCTGCGTGTAGTCGGGGCCGTAGTTGGCCGGTACGTACATGCCGACCAGCACGATCTTCGCATGCGCGCGCCGCGCATCGGCGATGATGTCGCGCAGGTTCTGCTCGGTCGTCGCGAGCGGCACGCCGCGCAGCGCATCGTTCGAACCGAGCTCGACGACGACGATCGACGGCTTGAGCCGTTGCAGCACCGCGGGCAGTCGCGCGCGGCCGCCGCTCGTGGTGTCGCCGCTGACGCTTGCGTTCGCAACGCTATAATCGACTCGCCCGGTCGCGAGACGTTGCCGCAGCAGCGCAACCCAGCCCGTGTCGCGCGGCAGCCCGTATTCGGCCGACAGGCTGTCGCCGAGCACGACGAGCACAGGCTGGCCCGACGACGGCGCGGCAGCCGTCGCCGCCAGCGCGGGCACGGTTGCGGCGAACAGGGTACCCAGCAGTGCGGCGAGCGCCGCACGTCTTTTCCAGCGAAATGTCGTGTCCATGTTCAAGATTACCGATCCGATCATCGAAGTCCATGACGTGTGCAAGCGAGTCGCCGACGCGACGGGCGAACTGACGATCCTCGACGGCATCACGCTCGCGGTGCGGCCCGGCAGCAGCCTCGCGATCGTCGGTGCGTCGGGGTCGGGCAAATCGACGCTGCTCGGCCTGCTCGCGGGGTTGGACAGCGCGACGAGCGGCACGGTTCGCCTGCTCGGCCGCGCGCTCGACCCGCTCGACGAGGACGAGCGTGCCGCGCTGCGCAATGGCGCGGTCGGCTTCGTGTTCCAGTCGTTCCAGTTGATGCCGCACCTGACGGCGCTCGAAAACGTGATGCTGCCGCTCGAACTGCAGGGCGGCATCAGTGCGCGCGAGGCGGCCGAGCGTGCGCGCGCGCTGCTCGTGCAGGTCGGCCTCGCCGAACGCACCGCGCATTATCCGAAGCTGCTGTCGGGGGGCGAGCAGCAGCGTGTCGCGCTCGCACGCGCGTTCGTCACGCGACCGGCGATCCTGTTCGCGGATGAGCCGACCGGCAGCCTGGACGCAGCGACGGGGCACGCGGTCATCGACCTGATGTTCGAGTTGAATCGCACGCACGGCGCAACGCTCGTGCTCGTCACGCACGATACCGAACTCGCGCGGCGCTGCGAGACGACGGTGACGATCGAAGCCGGACGCATCACCGCTCCGCACGCGGCGTAGCACCGCATTGCATTGCTTCGCCGGCCGCGCAGGCGCGTTTCACCCCCGTGCGGCCGGCATGCGCATCGCGCGTCGTGTCAGCGCTTGAGCGCCGCACGTGCGCGCTCGATCAGCGCGGTGGTCGACGAATCGTGCTTCGCGGGGTCGACCGACTCGGCCGACAGGTCGGCTTCGACGACCTTGCCGAGAATCTTGCCGAGCTCGACGCCCCACTGGTCGAACGGATTGATGTCCCACACCGTCGCTTGCACCAGCACCTTGTGCTCGTACAGCGCGATCAGCGCGCCGAGCGTGCGCGGCGTCAGCGCGTCGACGAGCAGCGTCGTCGTCGGGCGGTTGCCGGGGAACGTGAGGTGCGGTGCGAGCGCTTCCTTGCCGGGGCCGGCGACCTTGCGCGCTTCGTCGAGCGTGCGGCCGAGCATCAGCGCTTCGCTCTGCGCGAAGCAGTTCGCGAGCAGCTTCGGATGATGGCTCGCGAGTGGATGCTCGGGCGTCAGCACCGCGACGAAGTCGATCGGCACGATCGTCGGGCCCTGGTGCAGCATCTGGAAGAACGCATGCTGGCCGTTGGTGCCCGGCTCGCCCCACGTGACGGCCGATGTCGGGTAATCGACGAACGTGCCGTCCAGACGCGCGGACTTGCCGTTGCTTTCCATCTCGAGCTGCTGCAGGTACGACGGCAGGTAGTGCAGCGCTTCCGAATACGGCGCGACGAGATAGCTCTGCGAGCCGAAGAAGTTGCGATACCAGATGCCGATCAGGCCGAGCAGCACCGGCAGGTTGCGTTCGAGCGGCGCTTCGCGGAAATGACGATCCATGTCGTTCGCGCCGGCGAGCAGTTCGTCGAACTGTTCCGGTCCGATCGCGATCATGATCGACAGGCCGACCGCCGACCACAGCGAATAGCGGCCGCCGACCCAGTCCCACATTTCGAACACGTTGTCGGCCGCGATGCCGAACTTCACGACTTCGGCCGGGTTGGCCGACACGCCGACGAAGTGCTTCGCGAGCGCATCTTCCGGGCAGCCGCGCGCGACGAACCAGTCGCGCAGCGAGCGCGCGTTCGTCATCGTCTCGAGCGTCGTGAAGGTTTTCGACACGATGATCGCGAGCGTTTCTTCCGGATCGACCTGTTCGAGCACGCGCGCGAGATCGGCGCCGTCGACGTTCGACACGAAGTGCGTCGAGATGTCGGGCGTCGCGACGTGGTGCAGCGCGTGCGTGACCATCTTCGGCCCGAGATCCGATCCGCCGATGCCGATATTGATCACGTGGCGGATGCGTTTGCCCGTGTAGCCCGTCCACGCGCCGCTGCGCACGGCGCGTGCGAAGGTCGCCATCTTCGCGCGCTCGGCGCTGACCTGCGCATGGAACGGCGCTTGCGGGTCGGTCGCGCGCAATGCCGTGTGCAGCGCGGCGCGACCTTCGGTCGGGTTGACGATCTCGCCGGCGAACATGGCGTCGCGGCGCGCTTCGATGCCCGCTTCGCGGGCCAGTTGCACGAGCAGGCGCAGCGTGTCGTCGTTGATGCGGTTCTTCGAGAAATCGGCCGCGAGGCCGCCGCCCGGGATCGTGAAGCGTTCGGCGCGGGTCGGTGCGTGGTCGTTTTCCGGCGCGAACCAGTCGCGCAGCCGCGCATGGCGGATCTGTTCGAAGTGGGATTGAAGGGCAGTCCAGGCGGGGAGCGAATTCAGCGTCATGGCGGTTCGAGTGAAGCGTGAATCGGGAGGAATGCCGCGCCGGCGCATCGGGATCGGAAGGCCGGCGGACGAGCGGGCCCGCCGTGCGGCGGGGCACTCAGTATAGCGGCGTTATATGTCGGCGCGCGGCGACGGGTAAAAAAGGCGATTGATCAGCGTGCGTACCATCGGTGCGAGCTCGCCCGCGGTGAGGCCGGCCGGCCCCGTGCCGTTCGCGGTGAGCGTGTCGGCCGCGAGGCCGTGCAGATAGACGCCCGCGAGCGCGGCTTCGTACGGTGCGACGCGCTGTGCGAGCAGCGCGCCGATCAGGCCGCCGAGCACGTCGCCGGTGCCGCCGGTGGCGAGCGCCGCGTTGCCGGTCGGGTTGATTGTCACGCGGCCGTCGGGTGCCGCAATCACCGTGCCCGAGCCTTTCAGCACGACGATGCCGGCGTAGCGCGCGGCGAGCGCCTGCGCCGCGGCCAGCCGGTCGTGCTGCACGGACGCGGTGTCGGTGCCGAGCAGCCGGGCCGCTTCGAGTGGATGCGGCGTCAGCACGCATGCGTTGCCGCGCGCGCCGCGAGCGGCAACGGCGGCCGCGAGGTCGGCGTGGGTCGCGACGAGGTTCAGCGCGTCGGCGTCGAGCAGCGTGGCCGCGTCGTGCGCGAGCGCGTCGCGCACGAGCGTCGCCGCGGCCTCGCGGGTGCCGAGGCCGCAGCCCGCCGCGATCGCGGACATCGCATCGAGGTCGAGGCCGTCGGCCGGATGCAGCATCAGTTCGGGAAACGGCGGATCGTACGGCGGCGCGCCGGTGCCGAGGAAGCCGACATGCACCTTGCCGGCGCCTGCGAACAGCGCGGCACGCGCGGCGAGGATCGGCGCGCCGCACATCCCCGTGTCGCCGCCGAGCACCGCGAGGCTGCCGAACGTGCCCTTGTGCGATGCGAACGCGCGTGCGGGCAGCGCGGCGGCGAACCGCGCAGGCGCATTCAGCACGACGGCCGGCACGGCAGGGGGCGCGACGTCGAGCGATGCGATCTCGATCTCGCCGGCGAAGTCGCGGCCGTCGCCCGTGTAAAGGCCCGGCTTCGCGCCGATGAAGGTGAGCGTATGCGTGGCGGCGACCGCGACGCCGGCGCCGACGATGCGGCCCGTGTCGCTGTCGAGCCCGCTCGGCACGTCCAGCGCGAGCACGCGGCCGCCGCTTCGCGCATGCGCGGCGATGCGCGCGGCCTGCGCGGCGAACGGGCCGTCGAGCGCACGGCCGAGGCCGATGCCGAACAGGCCGTCGACGACCCATGCGTAATCGTCGAGCGATGCGGGCGGTTCGCTCGACAGCGGCACGCCGGCCGCGCGTGCGAGGCCGAGCGCCCATTGCGCATCGTCCGGCTTGACCGGTACAGGCATCCACGCCTGCGTCGCGACGCCGAGCTGCTGCAGTTGCGCGGCGGCCACCAGTGCGTCACCGCCATTGTTGCCCGGGCCGACTGCGAACCAGATGGGGCGCTCGTCGCCGGCAACCCGTTCGGACAGCCAGCGCGCGGCGGCGGCGCCGGCGCGGCCCATCAGCGTGTGGGGCGGCAGTTCGGCGGTCGCGGCGGCCTCGGCCGCACGCAGGTCGGCGACGCGCAGCAGCGCGATCGGAGTGGAGTCGGGAAGCGGGCGGGCAAGGGTCATCGCGGGATCGTGACGGCAGGGAGGATGCCGCCCGGGACGGGCCCGCGGCGGTCAGGTCGTGAAGCGCGCGGCGCTCAGCGCGGCGAGCGTGTCGGCAGGCCACTGCTGCGTGTCGCCGCCGAGGTAGTCGGTCACCACTTTAGCAGACCCGCACGCGAGCGCCCAACCGGCCGGGCCGTGGCCGAAATTGACGAAGACGCGCGGATGCGGGGTCGGACCGACGACCGGCAGGCCGTCCGGCGACAGCAATTGCATGCCTTGCCACGACAGCGCGGCGGAGATTTTCGCGGCGCCCGGCACCCAGTCGTGCACGGCCTGGCCGAGCAGCGCGAGCGCCGCCTCGGACAACGGCTCGGGCAGCGGCTTCGCGGTGTCGGCGAGGCTCTGCAGCACGGCGCCGCCGCCGACGCGCAACCGCTGATGCGTGCGCGTGATCGAGATTCGCTTGATCGAATCGACGACGCTCAGGTGCGGCGCGTGTTCCTCGTAGGTGACGGGCGCGGTCAGCGTATGCGCGCGGACCGGATGCAGCGGCAGCCGCCAGCCGAGCCGCTCGAGCAGCACCGGGCTGCCGGCGCCGGCGGCGACCACGATCGCGTCGGCCGAAATCACGTCGACTTCGCGGGCGTTGGCCGCGTGCCGGCCGCCGGGCGGCGCGAGCTCGACCGCGGCGCGGCCGGTGTCCACGCGGATCGCGGCGACCTCCGCGCCAAAGCGGAACTGGACGCCGTGCTCGTCGAGCGTCTGCTTGACCAGTTTCGCGAACAGCGGGCAGTTGCCGGTGCGTTCGGTCTCGAGCAGCACGCCGCCGGCGAAGCCGGGTTCGGCCGGCACCGACGGCTCGAGCGCCGCGCATTCGTCGGCGGTGAGCACGCGGTACGGCTGGTCGAGCGTGCGCAGCAGGTCGAGCGCCGGCTGCAGGGCCTCCCAGTCGCGCGGGTCGCGCACGACGTGAAGGATGCCGGGTTTCTGCTCGAATTCGAGCTGGAAGCGCGTTTCGATGTCGGCGACGCTTTCGCGCGATGCGTCGATCAGCGGGCGCAGCCGCGCGTATTGTGCGGCGAATGCGTCGGGCTCGCGCAGCGCGCCGAGTTCCTTGACGAAGCGGCGCACGCCGCCGTTGAAGCCCGGCTTGTAGACGATGCCGCTGTCGCGCGGCTGGCGCTGGCGCATGAAGGTCGGGCCGAACCAGACGTCGAGCGGGCTCGGCAGCAGCGTGCCGCCGTCGCCGTAGGTCGCGCCCTGCGCGACGGTCGCGTGGCGTTCGACCACGCACACGCGATGGCCGGCCGCGCGGAGCTGGTAGGCGGTGGCGACGCCGCTGATTCCGCCGCCGATGACGATGACATCCATGGACTGATTCGATGACGGGCAGCGCGCACGCCGCCCGGTGAGAATTCGCTGACGGGCTCCGGCCCGGTGAACCGGGAATGATAGCGCCAAAAACGCGGGAAACGGCGCCGCGCGAGCCTATCCGGTTTCGCCATCGTGCGTCCGCCGGCTACCGCGGCCGCGCGCGGCGGCCCGGCGCTGGCCCGCGCGCCGGACAGGCCGGCGCACCGTGGCGGTGCATGACGGGTGCCGATCGGCCGGTCTGGGACGACCGACTTCCGGGTATAATTACGGCCTTCCTTTCGCCCCACGTCGCCACCTCGCGCGACTCATCGACGTCAGTCCAGCCCATGGCTCACTTCTCGTGTTTTCCCGGCGCTTCGGCCCTCTCCGATTTCCGTCAAACCCGTCTGCTCGACACGCTCAAGCAAATCGACGCCAACATCGTCGCGGTGCGCGGCCAGTTCCTGCACTTCGTCAATGCGGCCGAGCCGCTGTCGGCGGACGACAGCGCCCGCATCGACGCGCTGATGCACTACGGCGCGCCGTTCGAGCCGGCGACCGAGAAGGGGACGGCCGAGACCTTCGTCGTGCTGCCGCGCTTCGGCACGGTTTCGCCGTGGGCGAGCAAGGCGACCGACATCGCGCAGCACTGCGGCCTCACGCAGGTGCGCCGCATCGAGCGCGGCGTCGAGTTCACGGTCACGTTGAAGTCGGGCCTGCTCGGCGGCAAGAAGGCGCTGTCCGACGACGCGCGTGCGGCCGTGGCCGCCGCGCTGCATGACCGGATGACCGAAAGCGTGGTCGCCGCGCGCGACGATGCGAAGCACCTGTTCGACGAACTGCCGGCCAAGCCGCTCGCGACCGTCGACGTGCTGGGCGTCGGCCGCGGCGCGCTCGAGCGCGCGAACGTCGAGCTGGGCCTCGCGCTCGCCGACGACGAGATCGATTACCTGGTCGACGCGTTCCGCAAGCTCGAACGCAACCCGACCGACGTCGAACTGATGATGTTCGCGCAGGCGAACAGCGAGCACTGCCGCCACAAGATCTTCAACGCGCAGTGGACGATCGACGGCGAAGCGCAGGACATGTCGCTGTTCGCGATGATCCGCAACACCGAGAAGCTGAGCCCGCAGGGCACGATCGTCGCGTATTCGGACAACTCGTCGATCATGGTCGGCGCCGAAGCCGAGCGCTGGTTCCCGCGCAACGCGGGCGCGGCCGGCGAGCCGGGCGAGCGCTACGGCCGCCACACCGAACTCACGCACACGCTGATGAAGGTCGAGACGCACAACCACCCGACGGCGATCTCGCCGTTCCCGGGTGCGGCGACCGGCGCGGGCGGCGAGATCCGCGACGAAGGCGCGACGGGCCGCGGCGCGCGTCCGAAGGCCGGCCTCACGGGCTTCACCGTGTCGAACCTCGATCTGCCGGACGCACGCCAGTCGTGGGAAAACGCGCGCGACGCCGCGCAGCCGGTCGGCGAGCGCAACCCGAACGATGCGCAGGGCCCGTACGGCCGCCCGGACCGCATCGCATCGCCGCTGCAGATCATGATCGACGGCCCGCTCGGCGGCGCCGCGTTCAACAACGAATTCGGCCGCCCGAACCTCGGCGGCTACTTCCGCGTGTACGAGCAGAACGTCGGCGGGAAGGTGCATGGCTATCACAAGCCGATCATGATCGCGGGCGGTCTCGGCAACATCGCGGATCAACACACGCACAAGCACGACGTGCCGGCAGGCTCGCTGCTGATCCAGATCGGCGGCCCCGGCATGCGGATCGGCATGGGCGGCGGCGCGGCGAGCTCGATGGCGACCGGCGCGAACACGGCCGAGCTCGACTTCGACTCGGTGCAGCGCGGCAACCCGGAAATCGAGCGTCGCGCACAGGAAGTGATCAACGGCTGCTGGCAGCTCGGCGCGGAAAACCCGATCCTGAGCATCCACGACGTCGGCGCGGGCGGCCTGTCGAACGCATTCCCCGAGATCGTCGACGGCGCGGGCAAGGGCGCGCGCTTCGAGCTGCGCAAGGTCGCGCTCGAGGAGTCGGGCCTGTCGCCGCGCGAAATCTGGTCGAACGAAGCGCAGGAGCGCTATGTGCTGGCGATCGCGCCGGCCGACCTGCCGCGCTTCGAAGCGATCTGCGCACGCGAGCGCTGCCCGTTCGCGGTGGTCGGCGTCGCGACCGACGAACGTCAGCTGCAGCTCGTCGACGACGAAGCGAAGGGTGCCGACGAATTCCCGGTCGACATGCCGATGGACGTGCTGCTCGGCAAGCCGCCGCGCATGCATCGCGACGTCGCGCGCGTCGCCACCGAGCGTGCGCCGGTCGACGTGACGGGCATCGCGCTGTCGGAAGTCGCGGTCGACGTGCTGAAGCACCCGACGGTCGGCAGCAAGTCGTTCCTGATCACGATCGGCGACCGTTCGGTCGGCGGCACGTCGGTGCGCGACCAGATGGTCGGCCCGTGGCAGGTGCCGGTGGCCGACTGCGCGGTGACCGCGCTCGACTACGCCGGTTTCAAGGGCGAAGCGATGACGATGGCCGAGCGCACGCCGCTCGCCGTGATCGACGCACCGGCATCGGGCCGCATGGCCGTCGGCGAAGCGATCACGAACATCGCGAGCGCGCCCATCGCGTCGCTCGACAAGCTGAAGCTGTCGGCGAACTGGATGGCCGCCTGCGGCACGGCCGGCGAGGACGCCGCGCTGTTCGACACCGTCAAGGCGATCGGCATGGAGCTGTGCCCGGCGCTCGGGATCGGCATCCCGGTCGGCAAGGACTCGCTGTCGATGAAGACCAAGTGGGACGAGCAGGGCGTCGCGAAGGAAGTGGTGTCGCCGGTGTCGCTGATCATCTCCGCATTCGCGCCGGTCGAGGACGTGCGCCGGCACCTGACGCCGCAACTGCGCCGCATCGCCGACGCGGGCGACAGCGTGCTGATCGCGATCGATCTCGGCCGCGGCAAGAACCGGATGGGCGGCAGCATCTTCGCGCAGGTCACGCAGCAGGTTGGCGACGCGACGCCGGACGTCGACGATCCGGAAGACCTGAAGCGCTTCTTCAACGCGATCCAGTCGCTCAATACGCAAGACAAGCTGCTCGCTTACCACGACCGCTCGGACGGCGGCCTGTGGGCGACGGTGTGCGAAATGGCGTTCGCGGGCCACGCGGGCGTGTCGCTGAACGTCGACATGCTGACGCTCGACCCGAATCACGAATCCGACTACGGCGATGCGAAGGACTGGGCGAAGCAGACGAGCGGCCGTCGCGAGGATCGCACGCTGCGCGCGCTGTTCTCCGAAGAGCTCGGCGCCGTCGTGCAGGTGCGCGCGGCCGATCGCGACGCGGTGCTCGGCGCACTGCGCGAGTTCGGCCTGTCGGCGTGCTCGCACGTGATCGGCACGGTCAACGATCGCGACGTGATCGAGGTGTATCGCGACGCGAAGAAGGTCTTCGACGCGCCGCGCACCGAACTCCACCGCGCATGGGGCGAAGTGAGCTGGCGCATCGCGCGCCTGCGCGACAACCCCGCCTGCGCGGATGCGGAATACGACGCGCTGCTCGACGCGGCCGACCCGGGCATCTCGCCGGTGCTGACGTTCGATCCGGCCGACGACATCGCCGCGCCGTTCATCGCGACGGGCGCACGTCCGCGCGTCGCGATCCTGCGCGAGCAGGGCGTGAACTCGCATCTCGAAACGGCGTACGCGTTCGACCGCGCGGGCTTCGACGCGCACGACGTGCACATGAGCGACCTGCTCGCGGGCCGCGCGACGCTCGCCGATTTCGCGGGCGCGGTGGCATGCGGCGGTTTCTCGTACGGCGACGTGCTGGGCGCAGGCGAAGGCTGGGCGAAGACGATCCGCTTCAACGCGAACCTCGCCGACATGTTCTCGGCGTTCTTCGCCCGCCCCGACACGTTCGCGCTCGGCATCTGCAACGGTTGCCAGATGCTGTCGAGCCTCGCGTCGATGATCCCGGGCGCGCAAGCATGGCCGAAGTTCACGCGCAACAAGTCCGAGCAGTTCGAGGCGCGCTTCTCGTTCGTCGAAGTGGAGAAGTCGCCGTCGATCTTCTTCGCGGGGATGGAAGGCTCGCGGATTCCGGTGGCGGTCGCGCACGGCGAAGGCTATGCGGACTTCTCGCAGCAGGGCGATATCGATCGCGTCGCGGTCGCGATGCGCTACGTCGACCACCGCGGCGAAGCGACCGAGCGCTATCCGTTCAACCCGAACGGCTCGCCGGCCGGCATCACGTCGGTCACGACGGCCGACGGCCGCTTCTCGGTGCTGATGCCGCACATGGAGCGCGTGCACCGCACGGTCACGATGAGCTGGCATCCGGAAGGCTGGGGCGAAGCGAGCCCGTGGCTGCGCGTGTTCCGCAACGCACGCCGCTGGATCGGCTGATGTTCGATCCGCACGCGCCGGTCGAGATCGTCACGCTGCGCGACGAACGCGCGAGCGACGTCGATGCGATCGGCCGCGTGATCGTGGCGGCGTTCGCGGACGAGCCGCAGCACGGGCAGTTCGAGCGGCGGATCGTCGACGCGCTGCGCGCGGGTGGTGCGCTCAGCGTGTCGCTCGTCGCGGAGCGCGACGAGCGCGTGATCGGCCACGTCGCGTTCTCGCCGGTGTCGATCGGCGGTGCGCCGGCCGCCAGTCAGCAGTGGTACGGGCTCGCGCCGCTCGCGGTGCGGCCCGATTGCTGGCGGCAGAGCATCGGCGCGGGGCTGGTGCGCACGGGGCTCGACGCGTTGCGCAGGCTCGGTGCGCGCGGCTGTGTGGTGCTCGGCGATCCCGCGTACTACGCGCGCTTCGGTTTCAAGCCGTTCGATGGTCTCGTGTTTGCGCACGCGCTGCCCGGGCATTTCCTTGCGCTGTCGTTCGATGCAACCGCGCCGCGGCCGTCGGGCGACGTCCGCTATCACGACGCATTCGAGTCGGTGTGAGCCGGCGTATTGGCTCGGTGCGCCCACGCACGTGATGCCGCCATCCTGACAGAAAGGCCGCTTCGAGCGGCCTTTTGCTTTGTGCGGCCTTCGCGGCAACGCGTAGCAGCCGCGCATGAAAAAAGGCCACTCGCTGGAGTGGCCTTTGCGTGGGCGAGCGTCGCCGACGTTACTGGATCTTTGCCTGCTGGCGCAGGTTTTCCTCGAACGCCTGCAGCTTTTGCTGCACGAGCTGCTGCGCGATCTGCGCCTTCACCTGGTCGAACGGCGGCGGTGCGACGTCGCGGATGTCGTCGACACGGATGATGTGCCAGCCGAACTGCGTCTTCACCGGCTCGTCGGTCATCTGGCCTTTCTGCAGCTTCTGCGCGGCCGCCGCGAATTCCGGCACGTACGCCTTCGGATCGGACCAGTCGAGGTCGCCGCCGTTCTTGCCCGAACCCGGATCCTTCGAGTACTGCTTCGCGAGGTCTTCGAACTTCGCGCCGGCCTTGATCTTCGCGATCAGGTCCTTCGCCTGCTGTTCGCTGTCGACGAGGATGTGGTGCAGGTGGTATTCGCGGTTGCCGCCCGCCGTCTTCACGAGATCGTCATAACGCGCCTTCACTTCGGCGTCGGTCGGCTGGTTCTTCTTCAGGAAGGTCTCGATCATCGAGCGCAGCACGACCGTCTGTTGCGCGACGGCGATCTGCGCCTTCACGTCCGGACGGCTCGGGATGCCTTCGCGGATGGCTTCCTGCATCAGGATTTCGCGGTTCACGAGTTCCTGGCGCACGGCCTGCTGCAGTTGCGGGCTGTCGGTCTGGCCTTGCTGGACGAGCTGCGCGACCATGGCGTCGGCGCGCGACTTCGGAATCGGCGTGCCGTTGACGACGGCGATGTTCTGGGCAAATGCCGGTGCCGCTGCAAAGGCAGCCGCCGCGACCCACAGGCGGGGGGATTTCAGGATCATCGGGAATTCCTAGTGAGACTAGATTGAAGATTCGTTGAATTCTTCGGGCGTGTAAGCCACGATCGCGAGCGCGTGAATGCCGCGCTGCATCGCATCAGCGAGCGCATCATACACCAGCCGGTGCCGCGCGACGCGCGGTTTGCCGGCGAAGGCGGCCGACACGATCGTTACCGTGTAATGGCCGCCGGCGGCGGCGCCGGCATGGCCCGCGTGCTGCGCGCTGTCGTCGCGTACTGCGAGGGACAGCGGCGCGAGCGATGCGGTGAGACGCGCCTCGATCAGCGCGATGCGCTCGTCGGGCGATGCGTGGAGAAAGGTGTCGCTCATGTTACTCGTCCTTCAGGTACTTCGTGAGCCACAGGCTCTGCAGGATGATGAACACGACCATGGCGCCCGTCGTGCCGAACAGCTTGAAGTTCACCCACTGCGATTCGGTGTAGTTGTGCACCACGTACAGGTTCGCAACGCCGAGCACCGCGAAGAACAGCGCCCACGCGACGTTCAGCTTGTCCCACACGGGATGCGGCAGCGTGAGCTGCTTGCCCATCATCTTCTCGATCAGGTTGTTGCCGAACGCATAGCGCGCGGCGAACAGCCCGATCGCAAACAACCAATACAGCACAGTCGGTTTCCATTGAATGAATTTTTCGTCATGCAGGACGAGGGTGGCGCCGCCGAACACGACGATCACGCCGAGGCTGACCCACAGCATCGTGTCGACCTTCCGGTGCCGGAAGGCGACCCACGCGACCTGGGCCAGCGTCGCGACGATCGCGACGGCAGTGGCGGTGAAGATGCCCCAGACCTTGAAGGCAGCGAAAAACAGGATGATCGGAAACAGATCGAACAGGAATTTCATGGCGCTCGCAGCTGCGTGAAAGGTCGCATCGCGCGGCCTTTCACCGTTGTAGGGACCCGCCAGGCGCCACCGTCGCGGATCGTGGCAGCCGGGGAGGCTGCCGTCGGATCCGTCCGGCGCCGCTCATTCGTTTTCGGGTCGGGACTCGAAGTTTAACGCAGCCGAATTGATGCAGTACCGCAAACCGGTCTGGTCGCGGGGGCCATCCTCGAACACGTGGCCGAGATGCGCGCCGCAATGGTTGCAGCGCACCTCGACGCGCACCATCCCGTGCGAGCGGTCGATCTTCTCGTCGATCACTTCGCCGTTCAGCGGCTTGAAGTAGCTGGGCCAGCCGCAGCCCGAATGGAATTTGGCGCCGGATTCGAACAGCGGCGTGCTGCAGACGACGCATGTGTAGATGCCGGCGTCTTCCGTGTCGGTGTATGCGCCGGTGAACGCGCGCTCGGTCGCCGCGTGCTGCGTGACTTCGTACTGCATCGGCGTGAGGCGGCGGCGCAGCTCGGCGTCGTCCTTCCGGTACGGGAAGGTCTTGTCGTCGGAATCGTGTGACATGTGGGGGTTCTCCTGATCGGTCGGTCGGGTCGCGCGGGTCACGACGAGCAGCTCACTTCGAGCGACCCGGCCCAGTCGGGCGGCAGTGCCGCATACGCTTCATGTTCCGGTTGTTCGTCGAACGGGCGGCGCAGCACCTGCGCGAGCCGCTCGACTTCGGAAAAATCCTTCTCCTTCGCGCGCCGGATCGCGACTTCGGCTAGATGGTTGCGCAACACGTATTTCGGGTTCGCGCGGTTCATCGCGGCGGCGCGTGCCGCGTCGTCGCGCGTTTCGTCGGACAGCCGCGCGCGGTAGAGGTTCGCCCATGCATCGAACGCGTCGCGATCGATGAACAGGTCGCGCACCGGCGCGTCGCGGCTCGCGTCGTGCTTCGACAGCTGCGCGAGCCGGCGGAACGTCAGCGTGAAGTCCGCGTGGCTCGCGTGCATCGTTTCGAGCAGCTTGTTGGCGAGCTCCGCGTCGTTCTCGCGTTCGAGTTCGAGGCCGAGCTTCGCGCGCATCAGGCGCTCGAGCGCGGGGCCGAAGCGCTCCGGAAACTTCGCGAGCACGGCCTGCGCGTCTTCCACCGCACGCTCGGCGCGCGCATCGTCGTCGGCGATGCCGTGCTGCAGCCCGATCAGCGGCAGCAGCGCCTGCGCGAGGCAATAGCAGTTCCAGTGCGCGATGCGCGGCTGCATCCGGTATGCGTAGCGGCCGCTCGTGTCGGAGTGGTTGCAGATGTGATTCGCGTCGAACGCGTCGACGAAACCGAACGGGCCGTAGTCGATCGTCACGCCGAGGATCGACATGTTGTCCGTGTTCATCACGCCGTGGCAGAAGCCGACCGCCTGCCATTGCGCGACGACGTCGGCCGTGCGGAACATCGCGGCTTCGAGCAGCGCGAGGTACGGATCGTCGGCCTCGCGGCAGGCGGGATAAAAGCGGTCGATCACGTGATCGGCGAGCTGGCGCAGCAGGTCGGGGCGATCGTTCGAGAAGAAGTGCTCGAAGTGGCCGAAGCGCACGAAGCTTTCCGACACGCGCGTGACGACCGCCGACGTCTCGATTTCCTCGCGCACCACCGGCTGGTCGGAGCCGATCACCGTGAGTGCGCGCGTGGTCGGAATGCCGAGATGATGCATCGCTTCGGAGCACAGGAATTCGCGGATCGACGAGCGCAGCACCGCGCGGCCGTCGCCCATGCGCGAGTACGGCGTGCGGCCGCCGCCCTTGAGCTGCAGTTCGAAGCGCCGGCCGTCGGGGCCGGGAAGTTCGCCGATCGTCAGCGCGCGGCCGTCGCCGAGCTGGCCGGCCCATACGCCGAACTGGTGGCCGGAATACACCGATGCGTACGGCATCGCGTTCGCGGGCCAGTCGCGTGTCGGGTTGCCGGCGAACAGCTCGGCGAAGCCGGGCTGCGCGACGATCGATGGCGGCAGGCCGAGCAGTCGCGCGACTTCGCCGGAAAAGCCGACGACGTACGGCGCGGGCAGCGGCGCGGCCGGCAGCCGCGTATGAAACGCATCGCCGAGCGTGACGAACGCGCGTTCGGCGGGCGCGCCGAGCGTCTCGGCGAGGTCGGGGAGCGTGTCAGCCGCATCGGCTGCGCTTCGGGAAAACGACATGTTGAGCGCCTCTGGGTAAGTCGATATTGTAAGGCGGCGCCGCGCCGCCCGCATGGCGGCGCGCGCGCCTTGCGCCAGGCCTGTCCGGGCCGTGGACGGGTCGTACGCTGGCGCACTGCTTCGAGGCGGGTCACCGATTCGCGTCCTTCCGGGAGAACAAGACGATGGGTAAGCCGTTGCTGGGCCAGATGATGGACATGCCGTTGCTGGTGTCGTCGTTGATCGCGCATGCCGCGCGGCATGCGGGCGACACGGAGATCGTGTCGAAGCGCGTGGAAGGCGACCTGCATCGCTACACGTACCGCGATTGCGAGCAGCGCGCGAAGCGGCTCGCACAGGCGCTTGCGCGGCTCGGCGTCGAATCGGGCGAGCGCGTCGGCACGCTCGCGTGGAACGGCTATCGGCATCTGGAGGCCTATTACGGGATCGGCGGGATGGGCGCCGTGTGCCACACGATCAACCCGCGCCTCTTTCCCGAGCAGATCGCGTACATCGTCAATCATGCGGAAGACCGCTACGTCTTCTTCGACATCAATTTCGCGCCGCTCGTCGATGCGATCGCGCCGCAGTGCCCGAATGTGAAGGGCTGGATCGCGATGACGGACGCCGCACACCTGCCGTCCGGCGCGACGCCGTACCTGTGCTACGAAACGCTCGTCGACGCCGAGGACGGCCGCTACGACTGGCCGCGCCTCGACGAACTGCAGGCGTCGGGCCTGTGCTACACGTCGGGCACGACCGGCAATCCGAAGGGCGTGCTGTATTCGCATCGTTCGACGGTGCTGCATGCATACGGCGCCGCGCTGCCCGATGCGATGAACCTGTCGGCGCTCGATGCCGTGCTGCCCGTCGTGCCGATGTTCCACGTGAACGCGTGGGGGCTGCCTTACGCGGTGCCGCTCACCGGCGGCAAGCTGGTGCTGCCCGGCAAGGATCTCGACGGCAAGTCGCTGTACGCGCTGATGGAGGCCGAGCGCGTGACGTTTTCCGCGGGCGTGCCGACCGTGTGGCTCGGGCTGCTCAACTACATGCGCGAGGCCGGCGTGCGCTTCTCGACGCTGAACCGCACGGTGATCGGCGGCTCCGCGTGCCCGCCCGCGATGCTGCGCACGTTCGAGGACGAGTACGGCGTGCGCGTGATCCACGCATGGGGGATGACCGAGCTGTCGCCGCTCGGCACGCTCGCGAAGCTGAACTGGGCGCAATCGCAGCGCTCGCCCGACGCGCAGCGCAAGCTGCTGGAAAAGCAGGGGCGCGTGATCTGCGGCGTCGACATGCGGATCGTCGGCGACGACGGGCACGAACTGCCGTGGGACGGCGTCGCGTTCGGCGAACTGCAGGTGCGCGGGCCGTGGGTGATCGACCACTACTTCAGGAGCGATACGTCGCCGCTGTCGGACGGCTGGTTCCCGACCGGCGACGTCGCGACGATCGACCCCGACGGCTTCCTGCAGATCACCGACCGCAGCAAGGACGTGATCAAGTCCGGCGGCGAATGGATCAGCTCGATCGACATCGAGAACGTCGCGATCGCGCATCCGGGCGTCGCCGAAGCGGCCTGCATCGCCTGTGCGCACCCGAAATGGACCGAGCGGCCGCTGCTCGTCGTGGTGCCGCGCGAAGGCGCGAGCCTGACCCGCGAGGCGCTGCTCGCGTTCTACGAGGGCAAGGTCGCGAAGTGGTGGGTGCCCGACGACGTCGTGTTCGTCGAATCGCTGCCGCACACGGCGACCGGCAAGCTGCAGAAGCTCAAGCTGCGCGAGTCCTTCCGCGACTACGTGCTGCCGACGGCGGTCTGCGAGTCGTAAGCCCCGTGGCCGGAGACGGCCTGCCGCACGGTTGCCCGATCCGGCCCCCGGATCGGGAAAAATTCAAATTGAACGACCGTGCTTTTTCGTTGTATGCTGCCTCCGTTCGATCCGGACATGCGGCCGTTCGACCGCGCACAATGAAGCGCAGCCACCCCGGCGCGCGATGCATGGAGGCAGGCAGATGGCAGTGGATTACTCGACTCGCGACGGCGTGGCCGTCATCACGCTCAACAATCCGCCCGTCAACGGGCTCGGCCTGTCGACCCGGCTCGGCGTCATGGACGCGCTCGAGCGTGCCGCGCAGGATCCGTCGGTCACGGCGATCGTGCTGACCGGCGCGGGCCGCGCGTTCTCGGGCGGCGCCGACATCACCGAATTCAATACCCCGAAGGCACTGCAGGAGCCGACGCTGCACACCGTGATCCGCGCGGTGGAGACGAGCGCGAAGCCGGTCGTCGCGGCGCTGCACAGCGTCGTGATGGGCGGCGGCCTGGAACTCGCGCTCGGTGCGCACTATCGCGTCGCGGCGCCGGGGGCGCAGATCGCGCTGCCCGAAGTGAAGCTCGGGCTGCTGCCGGGCGCCGGAGGCACGCAGCGCCTGCCGCGCGCGGTGGGGCTCGAAACCGCGCTGAACATGATCGTGTCGGGCGCGCCGGTGCCGTCGGAGCAACTCGCGAAGAGCGGGCTGTTCGACGCGATGGCCGACGGCGACCTGCTCGACGCGGCCGTCGCGTTCGCGCGCAAGGCCGGCGCGCAGAACGGGCCGCATCCGCGCGTGCGCGATCGCAAGATCGTCCACGAGAATGCGGCGGGTTTCATCCAGTTCGCGCGAAATTCCGCACAGGCCGCCGCACCCAATTTCCCCGCGCCGCACAAGTGCATCGATGCGATCGAGGCGGGCGTGCTGAACGGCTTCGACAAGGGCAGCGTCGCCGAGCGCGACGGTTTCGTCGCGCTGATGATGACGCCGGAAAGCCGCGCGCTGCGGCACGCGTTCTTCGGCGAACGCGCGGCGAGCAAGATTCCCGACGTGCCGCCGGATACGCCGGTGCGCGAGATTCGCCGCGTCGGCGTGATCGGCGCCGGCACGATGGGCGGCGGGATCGCGATGAACTTCATCAACGCGGGCCTGCCCGTCACGCTGCTCGAGACGAAGCAGGACGCGCTCGATCGCGGGCTCGCCACGATCCGCAAGAACTACGACGCGCAGGTGAAGAAGGGCAAGCTCACGCAGCAGAAGCTCGACGCGCGCATGGCGCTGATCGCGCCGACGCTGTCCTACGACGACCTGAAGGATGCGGACCTGATCATCGAGGCCGTGTTCGAGGAACTCGGCGTGAAGGAACAGGTGTTCGGCCAACTCGACGCCGTGGCGAAGCCCGGCGCGATTCTCGCATCGAACACGTCGACGCTCGACGTCGACAAGATCGCCGCCTTCACGAAGCGTCCGCAGGACGTCGTCGGCATGCACTTCTTCAGCCCCGCGAACGTGATGAAGCTGCTCGAGGTCGTGCGCGGCGCGCAGACCGCGAAGGACGTGCTCGCCACCGTGATGGCGGTCGCCAGGAAGATTCGCAAGACGGCGGTGGTGTCGGGCGTGTGCGACGGCTTCATCGGCAACCGGATGATCGAGCAGTACATCCGCCAGGCGCTCTTCATGCTCGAGGAAGGCGCGCTGCCCGCGCAGGTCGATCGTGCGATCGAGAAGTTCGGTTTTGCGATGGGCCCGTTCCGGATGAGCGACCTCGCCGGCAACGACATCGGCTGGGCGATCCGCAAGCGCCGCTATGTCGAGCAGCCCGATCTGCAGTACTCGAAGATCGCCGATCGCCTGTGCGAGCTGGGCCGTTTCGGCCAGAAGACGGGCGGCGGCTGGTACGACTACGTGCCGGGCGAGCGCAAGGCGAAGCCGTCGGCGCTCGTCGACGAGATGGTCGTCGCGTATTCGAAGGAGCGCGGCGTCGAGCGGCGCAAGATCGGCGACGACGAGATCGTCGAGCGGCTCGTGTTCGCGCTCGTCAACGAAGGCGCGAAGATCCTCGAGGAAAAGATCGCGTCGAAGGCGTCCGACATCGACATGGTCTATCTGACCGGCTACGGCTTTCCGCTGTGGCGCGGCGGCCCGATGTTGTACGCCGACATGGTCGGCCTCTACAACGTCGAGCGCGCGATTCGCCGCTATGCGGCCGCGCCGAACGGCGACGCGTGGCAGCTTGCGCCGTCGATCGTCGAGCTGGCCCGAGCCGGGCGCGGGTTCAACGGCTGACGGCGCGGCGTGACGGCGCGACCGGCCCAATCAGGAGAAACGCAATGAAACGCACCGACGACGTGCTGCTCGTGATCGACGTGCAATACGACTTCATGCCGGGCGGCGCGCTCGCGGTGCCGGACGGCGACGCGGTCGTGCCGGTGATCAACGCGCTCGCGCAGCGCTTCGACCAGGTCGTGCTGACGCAGGACTGGCACCCGCGCGAGCACGTGTCGTTTGCCGCGAACCATCCGGGGCGCGAGCCGTTCTCGACGCTCGCGCTGCCGTACGGCGAGCAGGTGCTGTGGCCCGTGCACTGCGTGCAGGACACGGAAGGCGCGGCGCTGCATCGCGACCTCGACATCCCGCATGCCAGGCTCGTGATCCGCAAGGGCGGCGACGCGCAGGTCGACAGCTATTCCGCGTTCGTCGAAGCCGATCGCACGACGCGCACGGGGCTCGCCGGCTATCTGCGCGAGCTTGGCGCGAAGCGCGTGTGGTGTTGCGGGCTCGCGACCGACTATTGCGTCGCATGGTCGGCGCTCGATGCGCGCGCGGCGGGCTTCGACGCCGCGGTGATCAACGATGCGTGCCGCGCCATCGACCTGAACGGGTCGCTCGCGTACGCATGGCAACAGATGCAGGCGGCGGGCGTCGCACACGTGACGTCCGCGGGCGCGCGCCCGACGGCGTAGCGCATTCCCATCCGATTCAGCAGGACCGAAGGAGACTCGCATGACCGAAGCCGTAATCGTATCGACCGCACGCACGCCGCTCGCGAAATCGTGGCGCGGCGCATTCAACATGACGCACGGCGCGACGCTCGGCGGCCACGTGGTTGCCGCCGCGCTCGAACGCGCGAAGCTCGACCCCGCGCGCGTCGAGGACGTGATCATGGGCTGCGCGAATCCCGAAGGCGCGACCGGCGCGAACATCGCGCGCCAGATCGCGCTGCGCGCCGGGCTGCCGGTCAGCGTGCCGGGGATGACCGTGAACCGTTTCTGCTCGTCGGGTCTGCAGACGATCGCACTGGCCGCGCAGCGGATCATCGCAGGCGAGGGCGACGTGTATGTGGCGGGCGGCGTCGAATCGATTTCGTGCGTGCAGAACGAGATGAACCGGCACATGATCCAGGAAGGCTGGCTCGTCGAGCACAAGCCCGAGATCTACTGGAACATGCTGCAGACGGCCGAGAACGTCGCGAAGCGCTACGGGATCGCGAAGGACCGGCAGGATGCCTATGGCGTGCAGTCGCAACTGCGCGCGGCGGCCGCGCAGGAAGCCGGGCGCTTCCGCGACGAAATCGTGCCGATCACCGTGCGTGCGGGCATCGCCGACAAGGCGACGGGCCGGCTGTTCACGCAGGAGGTGACGGTGTCGGCCGACGAAGGCATCCGGCCCGACACGACGCTCGAAGGCGTGTCGAAGATCCGTTCGGCCTTGCCGGGCGGCGTGATCACCGCCGGCAACGCGAGCCAGTTTTCCGACGGCGCATCGGCGTGCGTCGTGATGAGCGCCGATGTCGCGCAGCGCGAAGGGCTGCAGCCGCTCGGCGTGTTCCGCGGCTTCGCGGTGGCCGGCTGCGAGCCGGACGAGATGGGCATCGGTCCGGTGTTCGCGGTGCCGAAGCTGCTGAAGCAGGCGGGGCTGAAGGTCGACGACATCGGCCTGTGGGAGCTGAACGAAGCGTTCGCGGTGCAGGTGCTGTATTGCCGCGACACGCTCGGGATTCCTGACGAGCGCCTGAACGTGAACGGCGGCGCGATCGCGGTCGGCCACCCGTACGGCGTGTCGGGCGCGCGCCTGACGGGCCACGCGCTGATCGAAGGGAAGCGCCGCGGCGTGAAATACGTGGTGGTCACGATGTGCATCGGCGGCGGGCAGGGCGCGGCCGGCCTGTTCGAAATCGTCTGATCTTTGTCCGCCGGCGGTGGCGGTTTGGCGGGGTAAACGTCGCGACCCCGGCGCGAATCCGCGATGATCGGGTGCAATTCGTAACGAAGAGAGGGTAAACGGCGTCTGCCGGGTGATGCCGTTTCCCCTTACTTGTCAAACGAATTGCCGCCCTTATACTTGCTCTGTCATTTGTCTTTCGGCGGGATGGGCCCGCGCGTGCGTCGTTCCGGCGTACGCGACGCGTTCCCGGCAGCCGGCGCAGATGCATCGTGCGTTTCCGGCGCCATGGACGTTCGAACCACGCAGCAGACCGAACGGGGACCGAATTGAGTACGACCTATGCCGCCGGGGAACCGCCGCGCGTCGTGAGCGCGGCCGCGAGGCTCTACGCAAAATGCCTGCTGGTCGGATTCGCATTGCTGCCGGCCTATCTGATCGCCTATCTGTGGTTTTTCAGCGACCCGCACGCCGTGTTCGAGAGTCATGCATTCCATGAACTCGCGATCGCGGCCGCGACCCTCGAGGGCGCGTTCGTCACCTACGTGACGTGGGTCTGCTACCGGTCGTCCGGCGAGCCGTTGCTGCGCTGGCTCACGCTCGGCTTTCTCGGCTTCGCGATGATCTACGCGTTGCACGGCGCATTCACCGGGATGGCGCACCACAACATCTGGCTGTTCCTGCTGTACGGGCCCGCGTCGCGCCTCGTGATGTCGATCCTGCTGCTGACCGGCCTGCTGTCGTATGCCGAGCCGCCCGATCGCATCGAGAAGCGCACGCGTGCGCGCACGTGGCTGCCGTGGATCGTGTTCTTCGTGATCGTCAACGTGGCGGTCGCGTACATCGCGTATTCGCCCGTCGCAGGCGCGCTCGGGACGCGGATGTCGATGGAAGGCGGCGCGCTCGTGTTTTCCCTGCTCAACGTCGGCGTGCTCCTCGCGCGGCGCATCCGTTCGCCGCTGATGGTGATCTACGGCATGTCGATCACGGCGTTCGCGCTGTCGTCGCTCGCGTTCATGCTCGGCAAGCCGTGGAATCACATGTGGTGGCTCGCGCATGCCATCTTCGCGGGCGGGTTCTTCCTGCTCAGCTACGGCGTGGTGCAGGCGCTGCAGACGACGCGCTCGTTCTCCGCGATCTACAGCCAGGAAGACCTGATGAGCCGGCTGTCGGAATCGATGGCGCGCACCGAGAGCGCCCTGCAGGAATTGCGGCGCACGAACCAGAAGCTCGAATACATGGCCGCGACCGATCCGATGACGGGCGCGTCGAACCGTCGCCAGTTCATCGCGCAGGTCGAGCGCGAGATCGTGCGCGCGGAACGCGACGGCACGCCGTTCTGCCTGCTCACGCTCGATCTCGACAATTTCAAGAACATCAACGACGCATACGGGCATCAGATCGGCGACGAGGTGCTGCGCGGCGTCGTGCGCCAGTGTCTCGAGGCGATTCGTCCGGCGGGTGCGCTCGCGCGGGTCGGCGGCGAGGAGTTCATGGCGCTGTTGCCGGAGATGCCGCTCGAAGGGGCGCGCATGACGGCCGAGCGCGTCCGCTCGTCGATCGCGAGCGCGCCGTTCGGTCTGGATTTCAAGCGCGTGCAGGTGACGGTCAGCGTCGGCGTTGCGCAGTACGGCGTCGACGGGAGCACGGTCGATGCGTTGCTGCGAGTGGTCGACGAGCGGTTGTATCAGGCGAAGCGGGACGGACGGAACCGGGTCGTGTCGCGGTGAACCGCGCGAGTCCGTGCGGCAGTGCGGAGCATCCCGGACCGTATCATGTCGGTCTGACGAGACCGGACATGATGCATGAACGACAAGAGCACGCCTGACGACGACAATATCGCAAAGGCCGATGCGCGACGCAGTGTTTCGACGACCGGGTACGCACGGCGCGACGCCGGGCAACGCAAGGCACGCAGGACTTCAACGCGCAAACCCGTCGATATGGCCGCGCTCGGCGCGACGCGCGCATCGATGCGCCGACGCGTGAACGGGTTCTTGCTGGTCGGCGTGGCCCTTTTGCTGAGTGCTGCCGTCTGGGCCTATGCCTCGATCTCGGCGGCTTCGCGCATGACGGAAACCGAGGCCGTCGTCGTCGGATTTTCACACGACGGCTACGACGCCGGCCACTACCGGACCGTCTATCGATTCGTCACCGCGAACGGCGAAGCCGTCGAGGTGAAGGGGCAGATGGCCACGACGTCGCCAAGCGCTGATCCGGGCGACAGGGACCGGCTCTATTACGACCCGACTCACCCGGCCGACGGCGTGATCTTCGCCGGGTTTTTCGAGCGGTGGTTCGGCGTCGGGATCCTGACCATTCTGGGCACCGTGTTTGCCGGGATCGGCGTGCTGGTCGGACGGGATGGCTCGTCGTCGACGGAGCCCGGGCAAACTGCCGGGCATGCGTCTGGTGCGAAATCCCAATCCAAAGCAATGAGCATGATGGCCGGGCTCGCGCTCGTCGCCGGATTGCCGTTGTTGCTGGGTACCGGCCTGCTGGGCGGCGCAGGGGCACTTTACGTACACAACCAGAAGCAGGTTCGAGATTATGTTCACACGACCGGACAGATCGTCGGGATGGCGGAGCGCAAACGCAGTGATCGCGGCGCCGGCAGTATGTATTCGGCGATCGTCACGTTCAGGACGGACACCGGCCGGACCATCACTTTTGCGCAGGGTTCGTCGTCCAGCAATTCGCTGAATACCGGGGACACCGTTCGGGTGCTCTACGATCCCCGCAATCCCGATCGCGCGGTCGTGCGCAGTTTCGGCGAGCAGTGGGGGGCGATCCTCATCCTGTGCGCGATCGGATTGCCGTTTGTCGCGGTCGGCGTGGGCTTTGGCGGCTGCGCTGCCCTGGATGCGTGGCGTTATCGCCGGAAGAAACGCAAGGCCCGCTGAGCGACGCGGATGGATTGCGGTTGGGCGTGGCGGTGCCGGCCCGGTGCGCAAGCTGACGATCGCGCGCGGCAACCCATATCGCCTGCCGCACGACCAGGTCATCGTGCCGTGATACGCGGAACGCGTGGATTTCGGCCGCGGCGCCTGGTTCGCGCTCGGCATCCCGACGTCGGCGACGATCCGCTGCAGTGCGTCGTCCGGCGGCGTGCCGAACCGCGGCGCGAAGCCGACCGCAGGATGTGGCAACGCTGTCCGGCTGGCGCTGAAGCGATCACGCGATAGCGATGCGGCCGCCGAACGAACGCGCGTCGACTTCAGCGGATTTGTCCACCCTCCTCATTGCCTTCGCGTCGCAGGCACAACCTCGACGGTAACGTGCGACAAATTTCTGAATTGCTGCAGGATACGGTGATAGAAGCGGGCATCGCGCTGCGGGTTGTCCGTCACCACGGACACGACCGCACTCATGTGCCCCGGCCCGAGTCGCCACACATGCAGGTCGCCGACGCGGTCGCCATTGCCCTCGATCGCGCCACGCACGTGGTCCGTCAGACGCCGATCCGAATTCATGTCGAGCAGGATTGCGCCGGTGTCGCGCAGCAGGCCGTACGACCAGTTCGCGATGACCAGCGCGCCGATGATGCCGGCCAGCGGATCCATCCATAGCCAGCCGAACGCACGCGCGAGCAGCAGCCCGACGATCGTCAGCACGGAAACGGCCGCATCGGCGATCACGTGGATGTAGGCAGAGCGGATGTTGTGATCGCGCGCGGCCGCACCGTGGTCGTGTTCCTCGAACGCCAGCGCGTGCTCGCGGCCGTTCAGGCGGACGATCGCCTTGAACGCATGCGGCTCGGGGATGGCTTCCGTCGATTCCAGATAGCCGCCACGATCTTGCATCGCGAATGTCTGCCGCGTACCGTCTGGACGGACCGTCGTCACCGATACGGCGCCGGCATCGACCGGCTGCGTCTCCTGCGTCTCCTGCGTCTCCCGCGTCGCGGGCGCCATGCGGAAAACCGGCGGCACGCCATCTTCGAACACCGACACGACGAATACACCCTGCCGATCGAAGATCTGGTGCGTTTCCTCTTCGTCATGGTCGTGGCCGTGATGATGCCCATGACCGTGACCGTGGTTGTGGCCGTGATGATCGCCGCTCAGCAGCCAGACGCTCGCGATGTTGACGAGCAGGCCGGCGACCGCGATCGGAATCGCCTCGCCGAAATGGATCGGAACCGGAGCGAGCAGGCGCGCGACGGCCTCGTACCCGATCAGCATCGCGATCATCGCGAGCACGATCGCGCTGGTGAAGCCCGCCAGATCGCCGAGCTTGCCGGTGCCGAACACAAAGCGCGGGTCGTTCGCGTGTTTGCGCGCATAGGTATAGGCGAGCGCGGCGATCAACATCGCGCCCGCGTGCGTCGACATGTGCAGGCCGTCGGCGATCAGCGCCAGCGAGCCGAAAATCGATCCGCCGACGATCTCGGCCACCATCATCGCCGCGCACAGCGCGATGACCGTCCAGGTTCTGCGTTCGTTCTGTTCGTGCGCGGCACCGAGAAAGATGTGGTCGTGCCCTGCGCCGAAGGCATCGTTCTTGAAATCGTTCATCGCTCCCCCGATTATTTGAAGTAGCTGTGAACGACTTCGATCAGTTGTTCGGTCGCGCTGCCTTCGTCGTGGTGATCTTCGGCATCGACCAGATGGCTGCGGATGTGATCTTCGAGCACGACCGCAAGCAGCCCATTCATCGCGCCGCGACCGCTCGTGATCAGGCGGAGGATTTCGTTGCACCCGCGCTCGTCCTCCAGCGCGCGTTCGATGGCTTCGACCTGTCCCTTGATCCGGCGGACACGGTTCAGCAGCTTCTGCTTTTCCTTGATGGTGTGGCTCATGGTAGTCCCTTCACATATAGTGGGGGGGACTATAAACCCAATTGCCTTCCCATATAGGGGGTGGGGGTATAGTTCGGGGGATGAATGTCTCTTTGCCGACGATTTCGTACCGATGGCGCCAGAGTTTCGGTCCGCCCGGTCGAATTTCGATCTCGCCCATCGGCGCCGGTAATTTTGATAGGCTTGCTGTCTGCCTCGACTTGCCGAATCTTGACGTCGGCGAGTGGCATGATGAAGAGGCGGGTATCGGGTCGGCGATGCTCGAACGTACCCGCTTTCCTACCCGTTTTTCGTGCGGATGTGGACGGTGAGCCATGAACTGCGGCGAACCGCCGAGCGTCCGCTAACCCCCGCCACGCAATGCCTTCGCGGCATTTGTCGAACTGGCGCGAACTCGTGAGAACTACATGATCAGGCACATAGTGATGTGGAAGTTGAAGGAATCGGCGGAAGGCGGCACGCGCGCGCAAAACGCACTCCGGCTGAAGGAAAAGCTCGAAGGCTGCCGCGATCTCGTGCCCGGGATCCTGCAGCTCGACGTCGGCGTGGCGACGCCGGGCCTCGATGCGACCAGCGACGTCGTGCTCGTGTCCGATTTCGCGGACCAGGCCGCACTCGATGCGTACCAGGTGCACCCCGTTCACCAGGAAGTGAAGAAATTCGTCGTGGCGGTGGCCGAATCGCGCCAGTGCGTCGACTACCTGTCCGACAGCGCACGATGAGCGACGCGGCAGCCCCGGCGGACGGTCCGTCGATCGAAAGCCCGTTCGTCGACCTGCTCGGCGTGCGGCTGGTATCCGCGAAGGACGGTGCGAGCGAGATCGTGCTGCCGCTCGACGAACGGCACATGAACACGTGGAGCATCGCGCACGGCGGCGTGACGATGACGCTGTCGGACATCGCGCTCGCGATGGCCGCACGTAGCCTGACCGATGACGGCGTCGGCGTCGTCACGGTCGAGATGAAGGTGAACTTCATGCAGCCCGGGCGCGGCGAGTTGCGCGCATACGGGCGCGTGATGCATCGGTCGACGACGATGGCGTACTGCGAAGGCGAAGTGCGCGACAGCGACGGCAACTTCGTCGCGAAGGCGCTCGGCACGTTCAAGTACATGCGGCGGCTCGCGGTCGGCCGCGACATCAAGCGGCAACGCACGCGCACGGTGCCGGACGCGCAGCCCGGCCCGAGCGACGTGTAAGCGCTGCCACGCGCGGCCCTGCCTGGTCACGGGCAGGGCCGCTTTGTTTTGGGGCATGGGCGCGCGGGCTCCCGCCGCCGCAATGCCGGGTGAATGAAACGAAGGAGGCAGCAATGAACACGGTCAACCGCCAGATCCTGCTCGTGTCGCGCCCGCAAGGTGCCGCGAGCGTCGACAACTTCCGGCTCGTCGAGACGCCGCTCGCGCCGCTCGCCGACGGCGAACTGCGCGTACGCAACCATTTCCTGTCGCTCGATCCGTACATGCGCGGACGCATGAGCGACGCGAAGTCGTACGCGGTGCCGCAGCCGCTGAACGAAGTGATGATCGGCGGCACGGCGGGCGAGGTGGTCGAATCGCGGCACCCGGATTTTGCGGTTGGCGAGCACGTGGTCGGCCCCTTGGGCTGGCAGGAATACGGCACGTCGAACGGCAGCGGACTGCGCAAGGTCGACACGTCGCGGGTGCCGCTGTCCGCATGGCTCGGCGTGACCGGCATGCCGGGCGTGACCGCGTGGGTCGGGCTGAACCGGATCATTGCGCCGAAGGCCGGCGATACCGTCGTCGTCAGCGCGGCGAGCGGTGCGGTCGGCAGCGTCGTCGGCCAGCTCGCGAAGCGCGCCGGATGCCGCGCGGTCGGCATCGCGGGCGGCCCCGACAAGTGCCGGTACGTGGTCGACACGCTCGGCTTCGACGCGTGCGTCGACTACAAGGCCGGCCGGCTTGCCGACGACCTGGCCGCCGCGACGCCGGACGGCGTCGACGGCTGCTTCGAGAACGTCGGCGGTGCGGTGCTCGACGCGACGATGGCGCGGATGAACGCGTTCGGCCGCATCGCCGTGTGCGGGATGATCTCCGGTTACGACGGCGCCGTCGCGCCGCTCGCGAATCCCGGCCTGATCCTGCGTTCGCGGCTGACGATGCAGGGCTTCATCGTGTTCGAACATCCCGACGCATGGCCGCCCGCGCTGGCCGAGCTGGGCGAACTCGTCGCGACGCGCCAGCTGCATTACCGCGAGACGATCGCACACGGGCTCGAGCGAGCGCCCGACGCGTTCCTGGGGCTGCTGAAGGGCCATAATTTCGGCAAGCAGCTCGTGCAGCTCGTCTGACCCGCACGTGGCATCATGTGACGCTTGTCCGTTCACGGCGCCACGCGCGCCGTTCTCGCCCATGCCGCTGAATCCGAAGATCGCCCAGGTGCTCGACATGGTCGAGCGCGCGAAACGTCCGTCCTATCACCAGCAGACGCCGCAGCAGGCGCGCGCCGCGTACGAGAAGAGCGCGCCGATCCTCGACGTCGCGCCGGCGCCGATGCATTCGGTCGAAGCGTGCGTCGTGCCGACGCGCGACGGCCGCACGATCGGCGCGCGGCTGTACCTGCCGGTCGAGCCGAGCCTCGCCGAACCGCTGCCCGCGCTCGTCTACTACCACGGCGGCGGCTTCACGGTCGGCAGCATCGATACGCACGACGCGCTGTGCCGGATGTTCGCGCGCGACGCACAGTGCGCGGTGCTGTCGGTCGACTACCGGCTCGCGCCCGAGCACAAGTTTCCGACCGCGGTGAACGACGCCGACGACGCAGTGCGCTGGCTGCATCGCGAGGCCGCCGCATTCGGCATCGACGCCGCGCGACTCGCGGTCGGCGGCGACAGCGCGGGCGGCACGCTGGCAACGGTCTGCGCAGTGCTCGCGCGTGACGCGGGCATCGATCTTGCGCTGCAGATGCTGATCTATCCGGGCGTGACGGGCTACCAGGACACCGAATCGCACGCGCGGCTCGCGAGCGGCCATCTGCTGACGCAGGACACGATCCAGTGGTTCTTCGGGCAATACGTCCGCGACCGCTCGGATCGCGACGACTGGCGCTTCGCGCCGCTCGACGGCAAGCGCGATGCGCCGTCGTTCGCGGGCGTCGCGCCGGCATGGATCGCGACGGCCGAATACGATCCGCTGAGCGACGAAGGCGCCGCTTACGCGGACAAGCTGCGCGCGGCCGGCAATACGGTCACGCTGGTCTGCTATCCTGGGATGATCCACGAGTTCTTCAAGATGGGCGGCTATGTGCCCGAAGTGCGCGCCGCGCATGCCGACGCGGTGGCGGCGCTCAAGGCCGCATTCGACGCCGTTTGACGGCGTTGGCGGCGGCGCGGGCGCCGCGCGGAGGAAGCGATGACGGACAGCTGGGTGGAAACGGGCGACTGGACGTCGCTCGGCGGCGATGCCGCGCGTATTCGCGATGCGGTGTTCGTGCGCGAACAGCGGATTCCGCCGGAATGGGAACTCGATGACGAGGATCTGCTGTCGCTCCATGCCGTCGCTTACCGGGTCGACATGACGATCGGCCGCGTCGCGGTGCTGGCCGACGCGCGCGGGCAGGGCACCGGGTCAGCCGTGCTGCACGCGCTGCTGGATGCGGCGCGGCACCGCGGCGAACCGCTCGTGCGGCTCTACGCGCTGGATGCCGCGGTGTCGTTTTACGAGCGGCACGGCTTCGCGGCCGTCGGCGAACCGTTCGTCGAAGTCGGCGTGCGGCACGTCGAGATGGCGCGCGCGCCGTAGCGCCGCGCGCCTGTTCAGCGCGGCTTCGTCGCGTCGATGTCGAACGTGACGGCGCGCTCGAACGTGCCCGGGCGCACGGTGCGGTGCGAGCCGTCGTCGTCGCAGCGTTCCTTGATGTCGACCGTCAGCCGCACGCCTTCCTTCATCGTCACGCGCAGCGCGGTCGTGCCGCGCGTGCCGTATTCGGGCGTTTCGATGAACGCGGCCGACAGCGCACGTTCGCGCTCGAGCGGAATGCCGGTGTGCGGCAGCGCATCGTCGTCGGCGACATGCGTGTCGCGCATCAGCTCGATCAACTCGTCGAGCGACGGCGTCGGGTTGTCGGTCAGCAGCGTGCCGAGTTCCGCGCGCTTGCGCACGACTTTCGGCCAGGGCGTGTCGAGCCGCGCATTCGACAGCGCGTGCACGCCGGCGGTGATCGCCACCGGCGCGGCGACGCCCGTTTCGCCTTCGGCCGCGCGGTTGCAGAACCACGCGAGCTCGCGGCGCTTCCAGTCGCCGACGAGCAGGTTGAAGCCGTTGTATACGGCCGCGTGCTCGGCCAGTGCGCCGAGATAATCGAGCGGCGCGACGGACGGGCCGCCGAGGAAGTCGGAGACGAGCTTGCCGCGGGTCGGCGCGCCCGCGCGAATGTCGAACGGCGCGCGGTAGTTCGTCAGCGCCGCGAAGCGACCGTCGCGCGATACGCCGAGCCACGTGCCGCCGGCTTCGAGATCGCGGCCGGCCAGCACGCCCGGCACGTCCTCCCACCATGAAAGCGGCGCGCTCGTGCGACGGAAGAACTCGTCGCGGTTGGCGGTGAGGGTAAAGACGGGACCGGCGGCGGCATCAGGCTGCCAGTCGAAGGCAATCAGACACATCGGGCGAATCTCTCGCAGGAAACATCGGGCGCCGGCTGCAACGTGCGCACCGGCGCGCGAACGGGTTATCAGTGCATCACACTTCCGTCGGCCACGTGTACGGCAGCGCATCGAACGCGAGCGCCGGACCGTCGGCCGAACCGAGGTGCACCGTGCCGCTGTCGAGCGCGGCCAGCTTGATCTCGACGAGCGCGTCGACGCCGCCCGCGGGCGCTGCCGCCGCATTGACGATCATCCCGCACGGCTGGCCCGGATCGTCGCTGTGGAACAGCTCGATGCCGGCATGCACGGTGTCGGTCTCGCCGGCGACGTGCGCGAGCGCGGTGCGGCGCTTGATCGTCCCGCGATACTGGCTGCGTGCGACGATTTCCTGGCCCGGGTAGCACCCCTTCCTGAAGTTAACGGCGCCGATCACGTCGAAGTTGACCATCTGCGGCACGAACTGTTCGACGGCCGGCTGCGTGATGCGCGGCTCGCCCGCGCGAACGTCGAGCCAGTCCCACACGGCGGGAGACACCACCGGCAGCGTGCCGGCGAGCGCGGCGAGGCGCGCGTCGACTTCCGCGCGCGGCCCGATCCACAGGTAGCGCTTGCGGCCAGCGGCATCCGGCACGCGAATCAGCGCGCCGGCCGGGCCGTCGACCTTCACGTGCACGCCGTCCGGCAGCGCGTCGAAGATGCCCGACAGCGCGTCGCGCACGTCGCCGGCGAAGCCGACCACCGCGAGCGCGTCGCTCGCGTCCGTGAGCTTCGCCTTGGCGCGCAGCACGAACATCGACAGCCGTTTCTGCACGGCGGCCTGCACGTCCTTCGAGACCAGCAGGCGCACGCCGTGACCGGCGCGCCACGCGAGGAACGACGCGAGCAGGCGGCCCTTCGGCGAGCAATAGCCGGACAGGCGCGCGCTCGCGGCATCGAGATGCTCGATGTCGTTGGTGAGCTGGCTGTGCAGGAACGTCGCGGCGTCGTCGCCGGCCACGTCGATCACGCCGAACTGCGCGAGCGGCATGCAGGCGCCCGGCGCGTCGAAATCGGCGGCGGACGGGCGGGGGAAAACGGGGAGCGAGGCAGATGCGGCCTGGGCAGCCGGTGAAGCGAACGGTGTGCTCATGGAATGAGGGAACAGTCAACCCTGACTTTGACGAAGGCGAGCAAGTATTATATGGGTCTTACCTGAGTCACGTTTCCATGTCCCTACTGAAGAAATGCGCCGCGACTGTCGTGGCGCTGGCCGTCGTTGTGGCCGCTGCCGGCGCGGGCGGCGGGTATTACTGGGCGAGCCGGCCGTTGCTGCTGGGCGCCGCGTCGCTCGACGTCACGATCAAGCCGCGCAGCAGCGTGAAAAGCGTCGCGGTGCAGCTCAAGCGCGGCGGCGTGCCGATCGAGCCGTTCGGGTTCGTCGCGATGACGCGGCTGCTCGGGCTGTCGAGCCGGCTGAAGTCCGGCAACTACGAATTCAAGACCGGGATCACGCCTTATGAAGTGTTGCAGAAGATCGCGCGCGGCGACGTGAACGAATACGTCGCGACGGTGATCGAAGGCTGGACCTTCAAGCGGATGCGTGCGGAACTCGACGGCAATCCCGATCTGGTGCACGCGACGGCCGGCATGAGCGATGCCGAGCTGCTGCGCGCGATCGGCGCGTCGGACACCGCGATCCAGCGCGGCAGCGGCGAGGGGCTGTTCTTTCCCGACACCTACCTGTTCGACAAGGGCACGAGCGACCTGAACATCTACCGGCGCGCGTACCACCTGATGCAGACGCGCCTCGACGAAGCATGGGCCGCGCGTGCGCCGGGGCTGCCGTACAAGACGCCTTACGATGCGCTGACGATCGCGTCGATCGTCGAAAAGGAAACGGGCCATGCGGCCGATCGCGGATTCGTCGCGGCCGTGTTCGCGAACCGGCTGCGCATCGGGATGCCGCTGCAAACCGATCCGTCGGTGATCTACGGTCTCGGCGACGCGTACGATGGCCACCTGCGCAAGCGCGACCTGCAGGCGGACACTCCTTACAATACCTATACGCGCCGCGGGTTGCCGCCGACGCCGATTGCCCTGCCGGGCGTTGCCTCGCTGCAGGCGGCGATCAATCCGGCCCGGACGAGCGCGCTGTATTTCGTCGCGAAGGGCGACGGCACGAGCGTGTTCTCGGACACGCTCGGCGATCACAACAAGGCCGTGGACAAGTACATACGAGGTCAATAAATGGCGAGCGGTAAATTCATCACGTTCGAAGGCATCGACGGGGCGGGGAAGACCACCCACCTGCAATGGTTCTGCGAACGCCTGCAAGACAAGCTGGCCGCGAGCGGCCGGCAGGTCGTCGTCACGCGCGAGCCGGGCGGCACGCAGCTCGGCGAGAAGCTGCGCGAGATCCTGCTGAACCAGCCGATGGATCTCGAGACCGAAGCGCTGCTGATGTTCGCTGCGCGCCGCGAGCATCTGGCACTCGTGATCGAACCCGCGCTCGCGCGCGGCGACTGGGTCGTGTCCGATCGCTTCACCGACGCGACGTTCGCGTACCAGGGCGGCGGCCGCGGGCTGCCGCGCGACAAGCTCGAGACGCTCGAGCGCTGGGTGCAGGGCGGTTTCCAGCCGGACCTGACGGTGCTGTTCGACGTCGCGCCGCAAGTCGCGAGCGAGCGCCGCGGCGCCGCGCGCATGCCGGACAAGTTCGAAAGCGAGTCGGACGCGTTCTTCTCGCGCACGCGCAGCGAATACCTGCGGCGCGCGGAAGAGGCGCTGCACCGCTTCGCGATCGTCGACGCGACGCAGTCGATTCCCGAGATTCGCCAGCAGCTCGAACGCGTGCTCGCCGCGCTGTAACACGCAAGGAACGCACGACATGATCTATCCGTGGCAGACCGACGACTGGAACCGCCTGCAGCAACTGCGCGCGCAATGGCCGCACGCGCTGCTGCTGCACGGCCAGGCCGGGATCGGCAAGCTGCAGTTCGCGCAGCATCTCGCCCAGGGCTTCCTGTGCGAAGCGCCGCAGCCGAACGGCGAGCCGTGCGGCACCTGCGCGGCCTGTACGTGGTTCGCGCAAGGCAACCATCCGGACTACCGGATCGTGCTGCCGGAGGCGCTCGCGGGCGAAGCGCCCGGCGCGGCCGACGATGCGAAGCCGGCCGACGCGGACGACGGCGGCAAGAAGACGCGCGCACCCAGCAAGGAAATCAAGATCGAGCAGGTGCGTGCGCTGCTCGACTTTTGCGGAGTCGGCTCGCACCGCGGCGGCGCGCGCGTCGTCGTGCTGTATCCGGCCGAGGCGCTGAACGTCGCTGCGTCGAACGCGCTGCTGAAGACGCTCGAGGAGCCGCCGTCGGGCGTCGTGTTCCTGCTGGTGTCGGCGCGTATCGACCGGTTGCTGCCGACGATCATCAGTCGCTGCCGCCAGTGGCCGATGACCGTGCCGGCGCCCGAGACGGCCCAGGCGTGGCTCACGGCGCAAGGCGTGGACGATGCGCGTGCGCTGCTCGCCGAAGCCGGCGGCGCGCCGCTCGCCGCGCTGGCGCTCGCGAGCGACGAGAATCGGCCGCTGCGCGACTTCACGCTCGGCCAGCTCGCGGCCGGCGCCGCGTGCGATCCGTTCGCGTGCGGCGAGGCGCTGCAGAAGCTGCCGATGCCGCTCGTGCTCGGCTGGTTGCAGCGCTGGCTGTACGATCTGCTCGCGCAGCGGATGGCGGGCGCGCCGCGTTACTTCCCGACGCACGCGACGGCGCTCGCGCGCTGCGCCGAGGCGGTCGACGCGAATGCGTTCGCGCGCTTCATGAAGGCCGTGACGCGCCAGCGTACCGTCGAGAACCATCCGCTCAACGCGCGGCTCGTATTCGAGGAACTGTTTCTCGGTTATCGGGAAATGTTTTCGTGAGCGGGGATTATTTCCGCCGGGTAGGGAAACGATTGCCGGCGAGCGCGTGAGCGCCCGCCTTACGTATTCAGGAAACACGATGTTCGTCGATTCTCACTGCCACATCAATTTCAAGGGTCTCGCCGACCGCCTGCCGGCCGTGCTGGAGAACATGCGCGAGCACGACGTCACGCACGCGCTGTGCGTGTCGGTCGACTTCGAGACGCTGCCCGACGTGCTCGCGATCGCGCAGGCGCACGACAACGTCTACGCATCGGTCGGCGTGCATCCGGATCACGAGGACGCACGGGAGCCGACGCTCGCCGAGCTGGTCGAGCTGGCCGCGCACCCGAAGGTCGTCGCGATCGGCGAGACGGGCCTCGACTACTACCGGCTCGAAGGCCGCTCGATCGCCGACATGGAGTGGCAGCGCGAACGCTTTCGCACGCATATCCGTGCGGCGAGCGCGACCATGAAGCCGCTGATCATCCACACGCGCTCGTCGTCGGAAGACACGCTGCGGATCATGGCCGAGGAGCGCGCGGACGTGCCGGGCGGCGTGATGCACTGTTTCACCGAGCCGTGGCCGGTTGCCGAGCAGGCGCTCGCGCAGAACTTCCATATCTCGCTGTCGGGCATCGTCACGTTCAAGAACGCCACCGACGTACAGGACGTCGCGCGGCGCGTGCCGCTCGACCGGCTGCTGATCGAGACCGACTCGCCGTACCTCGCGCCGGTGCCGTATCGCGGCAAGCCGAATGAACCTGCGTACGTCAGCCATGTCGGACGCTTTATCGCATCGGAACGCGGGATCGCCGTCGAGGCGCTCGCCGATGCGACGACGCAAAATTTTTTCCGGCTGTTCAAGATCGCTCGCTAACGACGCGCGGCACAGCCCACAACCCAGGGAAGGAGCCCACAACAATGACGAAGCCGACCACATACCTGCCCAAGCGCGCACTCGTCGCCGCCGCGCTCGTCGCGAGCGGCCTGTTTGCTGCCGCCGGCGCACACGCCGAGTCGCTCGACGCTGTCGTCAAGGCGGTCAAGTTCGACGACATCGCCGACATCGGCCAGCAACTCAAGAGCGGCAAGCTCGATCCGAACACGCTCGCGCCGAACGGCGATCCGCTGCTCGTGATCGCCGCGCGCGAGAAGTCCGACAAGGTCGCCGCGGCGCTCGCCACGACGCCGAACGTCGATCTCGAGAAGGAAGACAAGGCCGGCGAGAACGCGCTGATGCTCGCGTCGCTGAACGGCGACGTCGGGCTCGTCAAGCTGCTGATCGACAAGGGCGCGGAAGTCAGCAAGAAGGGCTGGGCGCCGCTGCACTACGCGGCCACCAACGGCCAGGACGCGGTCGTGAAGATCCTGCTCGACCACGACGCCTACATCGACACCGCGTCGCCGAACGGCACGACGCCGCTGATGATGGCCGCGCGCGGCAACCATGCGTCGACGGTCACGCTGCTGCTCGACCAGGGCGCCGATCCGCAGGTCAAGAACCAGCTCGGCATCACCGCGCTCGATTTCGCGAAGCACTACAAGGCGCCGGACGCCATCGAGATTCTGACCAAGCGGACGGTGCGCATCGGCGCCTCGACGCCGGCAGATGCGCAAAAGAGTGCAAAATGACGGTTTCGGCGCGACGGCGGGGCGCGCCCGGCCGGCCGGAAACCGGCCGGCAGCGGGCGTCCGGCCGCCGCGCCGGTCAGCGCAGTGAGCGGCCTTCGGGCCGCATTGACATAAGGAACACCATGTTGCGGGCTATGTTTTGTGCCGCGGCGTTTGCCGTGCCGTTGTCGGCGGCGGCGTTCACGGGCGCGGATCTCGACCGGCTGTGCGCGAAGACGGACGTCAAGTCGCGAGCATCGTGCGCGGCCTACATCGAAGGCGCCGCCGATGGCGTCTACAACACCATCGACGCGATCGGCGGCACCACCGGGCCGCGCGTCGGGCAGTATTTCTGCCTGCCGCCCGACATCCGGGCGCAGCAGATGACCGACGCGGTGCGCAAGTACATCGCGGAGAATCCGAAGCTGGCCGACTACAACGCGAGCACCGCGGTGTCGCTCGGTCTCGGCAAGGCGTTTCCCTGCAAGGGCGGCAACTGATTTGACGCCGCGTCCGGGTGCGTGCGACACCCGGACATCGCCGACGCATCCAGGACGAGGCCGATGCGCCTCATAACCGAAGCATCCCGGGCGCCGATGATTTCAATCGAGGAATTGCAGCGCATCGCCGATGCGCCGCTGCATTCGTGGCTCGGCACGCTGTTCGTGTCGGTCGTCGTCGTGCTGGTCGTCGTGATCGTGCATCGACTCGGTGCACGCATCGTCAAGCGTATCGCGCAGCCGTATCCGCTGATGAGCGTGATCCTGCGCTACATCGACAAGCCGTCGCTCGTCACGCTCGCGCTGCTCGCGCTCGAATTCCTGTGGATCCAGGCCGACGAAGGCATGTCGTTCGTGCGCGGGATGCGCACCGCGGCCGCGGTCGGCTCGATCGTCTCGCTGACCTGGCTGCTGGTGCGGCTCGCGGCCGGCGTCGGCGATGCGATCATCCAGGCCCATCCGATGGATACGGCCGACAACCTGCACGCACGGCGCATCCATACGCAGGCCAAGGTGCTCGTGCGGACGGTCATGGTGCTGATCGTGATCATCGGCACGGGCGCCGCGCTGATGACGTTCCCGAACGTGCGCCAGGTCGGCGCGAGCCTGCTGGCGTCGGCCGGCGTCGCGGGTCTCGTCGCCGGTATCGCCGCGCGGCCGGTGCTCGGCAACCTGATCGCCGGACTGCAGATCGCGCTCACGCAGCCGGTCCGGCTCGACGACGTCGTCGTGATCCAGGGCGAATGGGGCCGCATCGAGGAAATCACCGGTTCGTTCGTGTCGGTGCGGCTGTGGGACCAGCGGCGGCTCGTCGTCCCGCTGCAGTGGATCATCGAAAACCCGTTCACGAACTGGACGCGCAGCAGCTCGGAGATCATCGGCACGGTGTTCCTGTCGGTCGACTACCGCACGCCGCTCGCGCCGCTGCGCGAGGAGCTTGCGCGGCTCGTCCATGCGGCGCCCGAGTGGGACGGCCGCGTGCAGGTGCTGCAGGTGACCGACGCGACCGAGCGCACGATGCAGTTGCGCGCGCTGGTGAGTGCCGCCGATGCGTCGGCGTGCTGGGATCTGCGCTGCCGCGTGCGCGAGGGATTGATCGCGTACCTGCAGGCGCGCTATCCGCAATGCCTGCCGCGCAGCCGGATGGAGCTGTATCCGCACGATTCGGCGCCGGAAGAGCCCAATCCCGAGCGGCCGCACGCGCGTCCGCCTGCCGCCAGCACGGCGGCCAATACCGCGGCCGACCCGAAGGCCACCGAAGGCCGCTGAACGCGCGCCCGTACCTGCTGCCATTCCTATCCATGACCGCGCTGAAGACGCTCGCCATCGCCAACTACCGCTCGCTGCGCGAGCTGATCGTGCCGCTCGCGGCGCTCACCGTCGTCACGGGGCCGAACGGCAGCGGCAAGTCGAGCGTGTACCGCGCGCTGCGGCTGCTCGCCGACACCGCGCAGGGCCGCGTGATTCCGTCGCTCGCGCGCGAAGGCGGGCTGCCGTCGACGCTGTGGGCCGGCCCCGAGCGCTTTTCGCGCGCGATGCTGAACGGCGACACGCCGGTGACCGGCACGGTGCGCAGCGGGCCCGTGAGCCTCAGGCTCGGTTTTGCCGGCGACGATTTCGGCTATGCGATCGATCTCGGTCTGCCGGCACCGAGCCGTTCGCAGTTCGCGCTCGATCCCGTCGTGAAGCGCGAATGCATCTGGGGCGGCGCGCTGCTGCGCCCGTCGACGCTGCTGGTCGACCGGCAGGGCGCGCAGATTCGCGCGCGCACCGCCTCGGGCGACTGGCACACGGTGCCGCAGCCGGTCGCGAGCTTCGACAGCATGATGACCGAGTTCGCCGATCCGGTCGGCGCGCCGGAGATGATCGCGGTGCGCGAGCGGATCCGCTCGTGGCGTTTCTACGATCATTTCCGGACCGACGCGCAGGCGCCCGCGCGCCAGTCGCACATCGGCACGCACACGCCGGTGCTCGCGGACGACGGTGCCGACCTGGCCGCCGCGCTGCAGACGATCCGCGAGATCGGGGACGCCGCCGCGCTCGACGCGGCGATCGACGACGCGTTCCCCGGCGCGTCGGTTGACATCGACAATCCGGGCGGCCGCGGCCGCTTCGACGTGCTGATGCGCCAGCCGGGGCTGCTGCGGCCGCTGTCGGCGGCCGAGCTGTCGGACGGCACGCTGCGCTACCTGTTGCTCGCGGCGGCGCTGCTGACGCCGCGGCCGCCCGCGCTGATGGTGCTGAACGAACCGGAAACGAGCCTGCATCCCGATCTGCTGCCGGCGCTCGGCCGCCTGATCGCGCAGGCGGCCGGGCGTTCGCAGGTGCTGGTCGTGTCGCACGCGGCGCGGCTCATCGCGACGCTCGAGCGCGAGGCCGGTTGCGCGTCGCTGGTGCTCGACAAGCAGCTGGGCGCGACCGTGCTCGTCGACGCGGACACGCGCGACCTGCCGCCGTGGAAGTGGCCGTCGCGCTGACGGGCACGGTCAGGCTGGCCGGGATCGCCGCGGCGGGCGGGCGAGGCCGGACAGGCGGGGCGGTACGCCCGCATCGGCGCCGCACGGGAGGGCACCCGGCAGAATGTATCCGGTCTGTAACAACCCCCATAAAATGCAAGACCGGCGCTTCCGGGCCTCGGGATCGCGAATAATAATGAGATATCCGGCCGGCCCGCTCGTACGGGATGGGGCGCGCACGAGCGCACCTGCCGGCCGACCGAGGACACAGGAGACGTGGATCATGAGAATTGCCCAGATCGCCCCGCTGACCGAATCCGTGCCGCCGAAGCTGTACGGCGGCACGGAGCGCGTCGTGTCCTACATCACCGAGGCGCTGGTCGATCTCGGTCATGACGTGACGCTGTTCGCGAGCGGCGATTCGACGACACGGGCGAAGCTCGAACCGGTATGGCCGCGCGCGCTGCGGCTCGACTCGTCGATCCGCGACCGGGTCGCGCCGCACATGCTGCTGATGGAGACGGTCGCGCGCCGCGCGAAGGACTTCGACGTGCTCCATTTCCACATGGACTACTACTCGTTTTCGGTCTTCAACCGGCAGGAAACGCCGTTCGTCACGACGCTGCATGGCCGGCTCGACCTGCCCGAGCAGCAGCCGGTGTTCGACACCTTCAACACCGCGCCGGTGATCTCGATCTCGAACGCGCAGCGCCAGCCGCTGCCGCAGGCGAAGTGGCTGACGACCGTCTACCACGGGCTGCCCGAGACGATGTACCTGCCGCAGCCCGTCGAGCCGCGCTATCTCGCGTTCCTCGGCCGTATTTCGCCGGAGAAGCGGGTCGACACCGCGATTCGCATCGCGCGCCAGTGCGGGCTGCCGATCCGGATCGCTGCGAAGATCGACGCGGCCGACCAGGAGTACTTCGAGCGCGAGATCAAGCCGCTGTTCGCGCTGCCGCACGTCGAGTACATCGGCGAGATCGCCGACCACCAGAAGGCCGAATTCCTGTCGGGCGCGCATGCGCTGCTGTTTCCGATCGACTGGCCGGAGCCGTTCGGGCTGGTAATGATCGAGGCGATGTCGTGCGGCACGCCGGTGATCGCGTTCAATCGCGGCGCCGTGCCGGAAGTCGTGGACGAGGGCGTGTCGGGTTTCATCGTCGAGGACGAGATCAGCGCGGTGGCCGCCGTGAACCGGCTGCACCTGTTGCCGCGCGCACGCGTGCGGCAGCGCTTCGAGGCGCGCTTCACGTCGCGCCGGATGGCGCAGCAGTACGTCGACGTGTACCAGTCGCTGATTCGCGCGCAGAAGCGCTCGCGCTTCAAGGTGATCGATTCGACGACCTGAGCCGCTGCGCGCGCACATGAAAAAACGGCGATGCCCGCAAGGACATCGCCGTTTGTCTGTCGCCCGCGCGCGGGGCGCACGGGCGAGGCTGCCGCAGCGTCAGATCTTCAGCTTCGTGACCTTCGTGCCGTTGATCGACACGTCGCCCATCAGGCCGGCGTTCGTCAGCACGATGACCTGGACCGGTGCGGTGGCCGTGGTCGTGTCGACCGCGCCGTTCGCGCCCATCTTCACGAGCGCGACCGAGGCGCCGGCGCCCGCTGCCCAGCCGTCCGAGCCGCGGAATTCGTCGAGCGCGTCCTGCGTCATGAACAGGAACACGATCGCCTTCGACTGCGCGCCGGCTTGCAGGCCGACCGACAGCGACGACGTGTTGTAGTACCCGACGGTGCTGCCGCCGACGCGCAGCGCGCCGTTGCCGGACTGGCCGCCGACGATGAAGCCGGCCTGGATCACGTCCGGGAAGACCAGCACGCCGCGCGACTTCGCGACGAGTTCACGCGAACCCTTGACCGTGGAGTACATGCGCGACAGCGTGGCGTCGACGCTCGAATCGATCGCCTGACGCTTCGACGCGTTGGTTGCGGCGTTGTCGGGCTTGTCGGGGGTGGTGGTGCAACCGGTGAGCGCGAGGCTACCGACGATGAGCGCAGCGGCGGCTTTCAGCACAAGATTCCGTTTTTGCATCGTTCTTCTCCATCGGATGATGTTCGGAGTGAGTCTCGCTCAAGGAGCGGATCACGTCGGCAGTTATATCACAGTGGATTACAACCCCTTTTCGTTCGGACGTGAAAAAGCGTCAAATCGTTTTCGGGTGTCGCGGCGCGCCAACGGCCGGATCGGCGCGCGCCGGCGCGTCGCGCGTACGGTCGGCGGCGGGCAAGGAAAGACAGGGCGCGCGGGCAGGGCCCGCGGCGTCAGTGCGGGACGGGCGGCACCGGCGGCTTGATCGGCGGGCGCCGCAGCGCGCGGCGGATCAGCGCGATCACCACACCGCACGCGAACAGGAACGCGGCCGGCACGACCCAGTAGCCGACGAATGCATGCCACAGATAGCCGGCGAGCGTGTTGCGGCGCACCACGTATTCGTCGCGGGCCGCCTGCTGGCGTGCCGCGTTGGCCGCGAGCACGTCGGCCGGGCAACCGGCCGCGTGCGCTTCGTCAGGATCGCCATGGCACTTCGCGGCGGCGCCGGCCGCCTGCTGCGCGTCGGTGAGCTGCCAGGTGGTCAGGGCGAGCTGCAGATCGGCCTTGTTGTACGCCATTTCCTCGCGGATCTCGCGCACGGCGACGATCGCGACGGGCACGGCCCAGAATACGATCACGATCACCCAGCGGCGGAACCAGCGGTGTTGTCTCCATGCCATCCATGCCTCCGTTTGACGCGGCGTGCGCGTTCGTCTGAGGGCGGCCCGATGGCGCGTCTTGTACTTGGATGGGCCGCGTTGCAGCCATCATAGAAGAAAACGCGGCGAATTGCCGCATCGTGTGCGGCATTCGCGCGGCGTGCCGGGGAAGCGGGGCGGGAAGGCGGCGGTGTGGGGGGCGTGTGTGTGCGTGCGCTGCGGCGCGGTTGTCGCCGGGCGGCCGACGCGGCGACGCATCCGCTGCCGGGTCGCGCGCGCCGCCGTGCGTGCAGCGAAAACAAAAATGCCGCGCCCGCCGAAGCGGTGCGCGGCATTCGAGACGGGAGCGCCGGGGTTCAGGCGGCCGGCTGGCTGCTCAGGCAGCTCTTCATGAATGCCTTGCGGTCGTCGCCCTTCTTGTCGGCGGCCTGGGTGTTGCAGGCCTTCATCTTTTCCTGCTGCGTCATCTTCTTCGCGGGCTTGGCCGACAGGCAGTCCTTCATGAACGCCTTGCGTTCGTCGCCCGTCTTGCCGGCGGCCTGGGTGTTACAGGCCTTCATCTTGTCCTGCTGGCTGTTCGCGGCGAAAGCCGGGGAAGCCAGCATGCCGCCGAGAAGTACTGCGGCTACGAGCGATTGGATTTTCATTTCGACACTCCCATGGGGTGAATTGCGTTTTATATCGACGCCGTCACGAAACCCGGCGCAACGGGAACAGGGCCGCATCGCGCCGTGCGCTCCGATTATGGCAAATCAATGTGAAAACACCAAAACGGCCTTCCTATAACGCCGCGGGCGGCGCGACCGTTGACGGCGGATGGGTGCCGGCGATCGGGACAAACCATGACGCGGGGCGGCCGATATCGATACTGCGCGCCGGTCCTACCGGATGCCGGCCGTGAGCCATTACAATCGCGGCCATGAATACTCCGAACCCCGCTTTTCCCCCGTCCGCGGCAGCCTTGCCGCGTATCGCCGTACTCGCCACCGGCGGCACGATCGCCGGCGCCGCGCCGGACGCGACCAGCACCGCCGGCTATCAGGCCGGCGCGCTCGGCGTCAATTTCCTGCTCGACGCGGTGCCGGCGCTCGCATCGGTCGCGCGCGTCGACGCGGAGCAGATCGCCAGCATCGACAGCAAGGATCTCGCGCTGCCGCTGTGGAACACGCTCGCCGCGCGCATCGACGCGCTGATGGCCGATCCGGACATCGACGGCATCGTGATCACGCATGGCACCGACACGCTCGAGGAAACCGCGTACGCGCTGCATCTGGTCGTGACCGGCGACAAGCCCGTCGTGCTGACCGCCGCGATGCGGCCGGCCACCGCGCTGTCGTCCGACGGCCCGCTGAACCTGCTGAACGCGGTGACGGTCGCCGCTCATCCGGCCGCGCGCGGGCAGGGTGTGCTTGTCGCGTTCAACAACCGGATCCACGGCGCGCGCGACGTCGTGAAGACGAGCACCTATGCGGTCGACGCATTCCAGACGCCGGAGCTCGGCGCGCTCGGCTGGGTGCAGGACGGCCGCGTCGAATTCGCGCGCCGCGTCACGCGTTCGCGCGATGCGCAACTGGCGATCGCCGCTGCGTGGCCGTGGGTCGAAATCGTCACTAGCTATGCGGGCGTGACGCGCACGGCCGTCGATGCGCTCGTTGCGGCCGGCGTGCGCGGGCTCGTCGTCGCGGGCACCGGCAACGGGTCGATTCATGCGACGCTGCAGGCGGCACTCGCCGATGCGGTGAACGCGGGGGTCGCCGTGGTGCGCGCGTCGCGCGTCGGCTCGGGCCACGTGATGCGCAACGGTGCCGCGAACGACGACGCGTTCGGCTTCGTGAGCGCCGGGTCGCTGAGCCCGTTCAAGGCGCGCGTGCTGCTGATGCTCGCGCTCGCGAACGGCATTCGGGGCCGCGACGCGCTGCAACGCGCATTCGATACGCTGTAGCCGATGGCTGCCCGTCGGGCGGTGTGCGTGACGCATGAAACGACATGCTGTCACACGAATGAAAAAGGCAGGCCGACGGCCTGCCTTTTTTACGTCAGTGCTGCGCGAGTGCTCAGGACTGCGGCGGAATCACGAGCTTCTGGCCCGGGTAGATCCGGTCCGGGCTCGACAGCATCGGCTTGTTCGCCTCGAAGATCACCGGGTACTTGTTCGCGTCGCCATACACTTCCTTGGCGATCGCCGACAGCGTGTCACCCGACTTCACGTCGTGGTACTGAACTTGCGGATCGTCCGGCTGCAGATCGTCGTCGTTCACGCCCGCGACGCCTTGCACGTTGCCGGCCGCGACCTTGACCTTCGCCTTCGTGTCGAGATCGGCGACGCTGCCCGACAGCGTGACCGTGCGCGACGCACCGTCGAACGCGACGGTCAGGTTCGACGTGTCGAGACCTTGCGTGCTGATGTAGTTCTTGATGGCATCGGCCGCGGTCTGGTTCGCGGCATTCGGATCGGCTGCCGCTTGCTCGTCGGCATGACCCAGCAGTTTTTCACCCGCCTCTTTGATAAACGAAAGAAGACCCATCGCTGCACTCCCTAGGTGGTTGAAAAGGAAACGCGCCGTGAAGTGGCGAAAAAAACACCGCGCTGGACGCGGCCACCGAAGGTGAGCGCAAGCGCGGCGGATTTCTCGAAAGGCGTGGCGAAAGTGTAGGCGTTCATCGCGACGATTGCATGAAAAATCGCACGCACGAACGTAAAGAAGTGTAATACGCGAAATCCGACAGGCGGACACCCAACGACGACGTCTGACCGACCAAGGCTTCCCCGGCGCCGCCGGGTGCCGCTGCGGACCCCACCACGCCGCTCTCAGCCCAGAGCGGCGTTTTTCGCCCCGCCGCGCATGCGTTTGGCAATGCGCGGCGGGGCGCCCCACCGTGATGCGCGCGTGCACGCGCATCGATGCGACCGGCCGCGAGCCGGTTCGCGTGTATTCGTCGCGCGCGTTCGCCATTGCGGCGAAACGCGCGCCGTTGCAGCCGCGTTACGCGGCCGGCGTCTGGCCGATTTCGAAGTTCGACATGATCTCGAGCGCACGCACGAGTGCCGAGTGATCCCATGCCTTGCCGCCGTGCGATGCGCACACGCTGAACAGTTGCTGCGCGCTTGCCGTGTGCGGCAGTGCGAGACCGAGCTTGCGTGCGCCGTCGAGGGCGAGGTTCAGGTCCTTCTGGTGCAGCTCGATGCGGAAGCCCGGATCGAACGTGCGCTTGGTCATGCGCGCGCCGTGCACTTCGAGGATGCGCGATGCGGCGAAACCGCCCATCAGCGCCTGGCGCACGCGCTCCGGATCGGCGCCCGAGCGCGCGGCGAACAGCAGCGCCTCGCCGACCGCTTCGATGTTCAGCGCGACGATGATCTGGTTCGCGACCTTGCAGGTCTGGCCCGCACCGTTGTCGCCGACGAGCGTGATGTTCTTGCCCATCTTCTCGAACAGCGGCTTCGCGCGCTCGAAGGCCTGCTCCGGGCCGCCGACCATGATCGTGAGCGTCGCTTCGCGTGCGCCGACTTCGCCGCCGGACACCGGCGCGTCGAGGTAGTCGCAGCCGAGCGCGTTGATCTGCTTCGCGAATGCCTGCGTGTCGAGCGGCGAGATCGAGCTCATGTCGATCACCAGCTTGCCGGCGCTCAGGCCCTTCGCGACGCCGTCGTCGGCGAACAGCACGTTACGGACGTCGGGCGTGTCCGGGACCATCGAGATGATGATGTCGGCGTTCTGCGCGACTTCGGTCGAGTTCGCGACGACCTTGGCGCTTGCGCGCAGGTCGTCCGGAATCGGGAACGCACCGTTCACGACGAGCTGATGATCGCCCTTGAGCAGGTTGCGCGCCATGTGCGCGCCCATGATGCCGAGGCCGATGAAACCGATGGTTGCCATGTGAAAGTCTCCTTGTAGGGGCGGATGCGGGAAGGGCGGATCTCAGGCGGCGCGACGCGCCGAGCCCGGTGCGCAGCCGGCGACGCTTTGCAGCCAGCCGAGCCCTTCCGTCGTGGTGGTGCGGGGCTTGTATTCGCAGCCGACGTAGCCGGCATAGCCGAGCCGGTCGAGCAGCGCGAACAGGAACGCGTAGTTGATCTCGCCCGTACCCGGCTCGTTGCGGCCCGGGTTGTCCGCAAGCTGGACGTGGCCGATCGATGCGAGGTTGCGTTCGATCGTCGCGGCCAGTTCGCCTTCCATGCGCTGCATGTGATAGATGTCGTACTGCAGGAACAGGTTGTCCGAGCCGACCGCGCGGATCACGTCGAGCCCTTCGGACGAGCGGTTCAGCGCGAAGCCCGGGATGTCGAAGCTGTTGCACGGCTCGACGAGCAGGCGGATGCCTTCGCGCTTCAGCGCATCGGCGGCGAAGCGCAGGTTGTCGACGATCGTCACGAAGGTCTTGTCGCGCGCCGTGCTGGCCGACGGGATGCCGACGAGGCAGTTCAGTTGCGGCACCTTCAGCGCCTTCGCGTACTCGATCGCACGGCCCACGCCTTCCTGGAACTCGCCGACGCGATCGGGCAGGCACGCGATGCCGCGCTCGCCCTGGTCCCAGTTGCCGGCGGGCAGGTTGTGCAGCACGAGGCGCAGGCGGTGCGTTTCGAGCCGCTCGGCGAGTTCCTCTTTCGCGTACGGGTACGGGAACAGGAACTCGACGGCGTCGAAGCCCGCGTCGGCGGCCGCCTTGAAGCGGTCGAGGAACGGCACTTCGTTGAACAGCATGGTCAGGTTTGCAGCAAACTTCGGCATGAGCTAAGCCTCTTCGGTCGGTCAGTCAAAAAATGTCGTGCGGATCAGTCGAGCATCGAGATCGCGGTCGGCGCATGCTCGGCCTTTTCGGCGAGCTCTTCGAATTCGTTGATCGCGTCGATCTCGGTGCCCATCGAAATGTTCGTCACGCGCTCGAGGATCACTTCGACGACCACCGGCACGCTGAACTCTTCCGCGAGCGTTTGCGCCTGACGCAGCGCCGGCTCGATCTCTTCCGGCTTGAACACGCGCAGCGCCTTGCAGCCGAGGCCCTCGGCAACCGCCACGTGATCGACGCCATAGCCGTTCAGCTCCGGTGCGTTCACGTTGTCGAATGCGAGCTGCACGCAGTAGTCCATGTCGAACGCACGCTGTGCCTGGCGGATCAGCCCGAGGTACGAGTTGTTCACGACGACGTGCACGTACGGCAGCTTGAATTGCGCGCCGGCGGCCAGCTCTTCGATCATGAACTGGAAGTCGTAGTCGCCGGACAGCGCGACGATCGGGCGGCGCGGATCAGCGGCACGCACGCCGAGCGCGGCGGGGATCGTCCAGCCGAGCGGGCCCGCCTGGCCGCAGTTGATCCAGTTGCGCGCCTTGAACACGTGCAGGAACTGCGCGGCGGCGATCTGCGACAGGCCGATCGTGCTGACGTAGCAGGTATCGCGGCCGAACACCTTGTTCATCTCTTCGTACACGCGCTGCGGCTTGACCGGCACGTTGTCGAAGTGGGTCTTGCGCTGCAGCGTGCGCTTGCGCTCCTGGCATTCCGAGACCCATGCGCTGCGGTCCTTCAGCTTGCCGGCCGCCTTCCATTCCTGTGCGACGGCGACGAACAGTTCGAGCGCGGCCTTCGCATCGGACACGATGCCGAGATCCGGGCCGAACACGCGGCCGATCTGCGTCGGCTCGATGTCGACGTGCACGAACTTGCGGCCCTTCGTGTAGACCTCGACGCTGCCCGTGTGACGGTTCGCCCAGCGGTTGCCGATGCCCAGCACGAAGTCGGACGCGAGCATCGTGGCGTTGCCGTAGCGGTGCGACGTCTGCAGGCCGACCATGCCGGCCATCAGCGGATGGTCGTCGGCAATCGCGCCCCACGACATCAGCGTCGGGATCACCGGCACGCCGATCGTTTCGGCGAACTGCACGAGCAGGTCTTCGGCTGCCGCGTTGAGCACGCCGCCGCCCGACACGATCAGCGGCTTGTCCGCGTCGTTGAGCATCGCGAGCGCCTTCTCGATCTGCGCGCGGGTGGCCGCGGGCTTGTAGACCGGCAGCGGTTCATACGTGTCGATGTCGAACTCGATCTCGGCGAGCTGCACGTCGATCGGCAGGTCGATCAGCACCGGGCCCGGACGGCCCGAGCGCATCAGGTGGAAGGCCTGCTGGAACACGCGCGGCACGAGCGCCGGTTCGCGCACGGTGACGGCCCACTTCGTGACGGGCTTCGCGATCGACTCGATGTCGACGGCCTGGAAGTCTTCCTTGTACAGGCGCGCCCGCGGTGCCTGGCCCGTGATCGCGAGGATCGGAATCGAGTCGGCCGATGCGGAGTAGAGACCGGTGATCATGTCGGTGCCGGCGGGGCCCGACGTGCCGATGCACACGCCGATGTTGCCCGGTGCCGCACGCGTGAAGCCTTCGGCCATGTGCGACGCGCCTTCGACGTGGCGAGCCAGCACGTGGCTGATGCCGCCCGACTTGCGCATCGCGGAATAGAACGGGTTGATTGCCGCGCCCGGCACGCCGAACGCGGTCTGGATGCCTTCCTTCTCGAGCACGAGTACGGCTGCGTCGACGGCTCTCATCTTGGCCATGAATGTCTCCTTGAATGGTGGAATCTTGCGAATCGGTCTGTTGGGGACACTTTAGGGTTGCAGGAAAGGTTTGATAAGATCAGCCGAAGTCGCTTATTTCGAAACTAAAAGTATGGAATGACCGCCGGCCGGGGTTTCCCGCCGACGTCGGAACCGGGACGGAGACAACAGATGGATCGCTTCAAGCAGATCGAGACGTTCGTGCGGGTCGCGGACGCGGGCAGCCTCGCGGCCGCCGCGCTCGAGGAGGGGGTGTCGCCGGTGGTGCTCGGGCGGCGCATCGACGCGCTCGAGAAGCGCCTCGGCGTGAAGCTGATGTACCGCTCGACGCGGCGGCTGGTGGTCAGCGAGGAGGGCACCGCGTTTCTCGAACGCTGCCGCGGGCTGTTGTCCGAATGGGACCAGGCCGAAAACGAACTGGCCGCGGGGCGCCGCGCGGTCAGCGGGCACCTGATCGTGTCGGCGCCGGCCGCGTTCGGCCGCAAGCACGTCGCGCCACACGCGCCCGGGTTCCTGGTCGACAAGCCCGAGATGCAGCTGTCGTTCAACCTGACCGATCGCGTCGTGGATCTCGTGCGCGAAGGCTACGACCTGTCGATCCGGATCGGCGGCTCGGTCGATCCGAACTTCGTCGCGGTGAAGCTCGCGTCGAACCGGCGCGTCGTATGCGGCACGCCCGAGTATTTCCGCCGGCACGGCCGGCCGAAATCGCTCGACGACCTGCTCAAGCACAACTGTCTTGCGTTCAACCTGCAGGGCGGCCAGAACCGCGGCTGGTATTTCCAGCGCCACGGCAAGATTGCGACGATGCGCGTGACCGGCAATCTCGACTGCAACGACGGCGAGCTGCTGCACCGCTGGGTCGCCGAAAGCCTCGGGCTCGGCTGGCGTTCGACCTGGGAAATCGCCGCGCAGCTCGAAACGGGCGAACTCGAGACGGTACTCGACGAATACGCGCTGCCGGACTACGACATCCTCGCGGTCTACCCGCAGCAGCGCTATGTGCCCGCGCGCGTGCGCTACTTCATCGACTACCTGCGCGATGCATACGCGCGCCCCGGCTACTGGAGCAGCACGCCGTAACGGCTGCGGCAACGCCGGTTTTTTATGCTTCATCGGCCTTTCGCGGGAATAAACTCGATGCGATGGCGGTAAGGTCATCGAGCGCGCACGCTGCCGGTCCGTCCGGGCGGCGTGCGGGAGCGGGCGCGGCTTCGGCCGCCGGGACCAGGGAGGCCATGTGGGGCAAGCCGGACAGGCGGTCGACGAGCGGACGGACGATGCGCTGGCGCGCGCCGAGCGGTTTCGCGCGCTCGTGCTGCCGCATCTCGACGCCGCGTACAACCTGGCGCGCTGGCTGAGCGGCAATGCGGGCGATGCCGACGACGTGGTCCAGGATGCCTGCATGCGTGCGTTGCGTTTCGTCGATGCGTGCCGCGGCGACAACGCACGGCCGTGGCTGCTGACGATCGTGCGTCACACCTGGTACACCGAGTGGCGCCGCCGGACCCACGCGCACGAAGTCGCGCTGCCCGACGCGCTCGACGACACCGAGGTTCCCGACGACTGGCAACCGGCGACCGGAGATCCGCTCGCCGAGCTGCTGCGCGGGGAGAACGCACGGCGCGTGAATGCGGCGCTCGCGCAGTTGCCGCCCGAATATCGCGAGGTGCTGGTGCTGCGCGAGATGGAGGATTTGAGCTACCGCGAGATCGCGGCGGTCGCCGACATGCCGGTCGGCACCGTGATGTCGCGGCTCGCGCGCGGCCGGCGCCGGCTGGCCGCGTTGCTGGGCGACGCGCGATCGTCGGCGGGCGCGAGCAAGCCGGCGCGGGCGTCGGCGGGCGGAACCGCAGCGGAGGCGAGCGATGGACTGTAACGAAGCGCGAGCGCTGCTCGACGCGGATGTCGACCGCGAGCTGTCGGCGCCCGACGCGTTGCGCGTCCAGCGGCACGTCGACGGTTGCGACGCATGCCGCCGCGAACGCGAACGGATCGTCGCGTTGGGGCGCGCCGTGCGGCAGGCCGACTATTACCGGGCGCCGGATGCGCTGCGGGCGAGCATCCTTGCCGCGTTGCCGGCGGCGGGCGACGCGGCGGCGGCGCGCGGGCCATCCCGTGCGGAGCCGGGGCCCGACGCT
>NZ_CABVLY010000008.1 GCF_902498995.1 Burkholderia anthina | reverse complement strand
TGCCGATTTGCCGATTTGCCGATTTGCCGATTTGCCGATTTGCCGATTTGCCGATTTGCCGATTTGCCGATTTGCCGATTTGCCGTTTGCCGTTTGCCGTTTGCCGTTTGCCGATAGCCATCAAGCGTCACACGCTAACCGCCATCCACCCGCCGTGTCAGCGATGCTTCCCGTGATGTCTGCGCCGCCGATGCACTTCCCGCGCCTGCAGCAGCGCCGGCATCAGTTCCTCGATGTACTGCCGCGCCTGCCCGCGCGTGACGACCTCGCTGAAACGCTGGTGGGCCTTGTCGTGGCCGACCAGCGCCGCATGCGCCTTCTTCAGGATGTGCAGGTACGCGATCAGGCTCGTGCCGTCGCGCACGGGCAGCGCATCGCGCGGATCCATCGCCGGCGTCGTGTTCATGATCCGATCCTCGCCGGGCAGTCGGTGCGGCAGGTAGCGGTGACGAGCGGCAACAGGTCGTTCGCGAGGCGATCGCGGTCGGTCAGCGGCGCGAGGCCGAACAGCCTGCCGAGCGTCGCGACCACCGAGCTGTGATCGTACGGCGTGTGATCGACCTGTCCGGCCGCGACCCACGGCGAAACGACGATCGCCGGCACGCGCACGCCGTACACGTCGAACCCGAAGCCGCTCGCGTTCAGCGTCGCGGCCGCGCCGTCGTTCGGCGGCGGCGCCGCGCCGGGCCTGACCGAATCGTAGAAGCCGCCGTGTTCGTCGTAGACGATCACGAGCAGGCTGCTGTCCCAGACCGGCGAATTGCGGATCGCGTCGTACACGCGTGCGGCGAGCCGGTCGCCGCCGGGCAAGCCGTCCATCGGATGATGCGAACTGCCGTTTTCATAGGTGCCGTGCACGATGTCGCCGTAGCCCGGTTCGATGAGCGTGTAGCGCGCGGTGTAGCCGGCCGCGAGATCGGCTTCGAAGTGCGCGAGATCGTCGACGTCGAAGAAGCTCACGCCCTTCAGCGATGCGACCTGCGGCACGTGGCCGAGCGGGTCGCCCGACTGGTCCTGGTAGATGCGCCAGTTGTCGTCGCCGAGCGCATCGAAGATCGAGCCCTTCGGATAGTGGAAGCCGTCGAGCGTATCCCATCCGGCCATTTCCTCCCTGGTCGGCGAATGGTCGAGCCCGGCCGACGACGCACCGTGCAGGAAGAAGCGGTTCGGCCAGGTCGGCCCCGGCATCGACGCGTGCCAGCGGTCGCACAGCACGAACGCGTTCGCGAGCGCATACAGCGACGGCGCGTGCGCGCGGATATCGGCGCCCTGCATGATCGTACCCGCGTTGCCGGCCTGCGGCGGCGAGCCTTCGGAATGCGACGTCGCGTAGTTCGACACGAAGCCCGAGTTGTCGACGTCCGGATAGGGCTGCCCTTTCACGAACGGTACGCCCGCGCCGCAGAGCTGTTCGAGCACGTCCGTGAATTCATGGCACGGATCGGTCGGCATCTGGTCCGGCGCACCGCCGCCGAACGGATAGACGGTGCCGCCGTATGCATTGCTGTCGGCCGGCGACGCAGCCGTGATGCCCTCGATGCCCGACAGCGCGAACAAATGGTCGAACGAACGGTTCTCGAGCATCAGCACGAACACGTGCCGGATGCGGTCCCGAACCGCTGGTGCGGCGGAAACGGAAGAAGATGCGGGGGCTGCGTCTGCACTCATGGCGCCTCCTGGCGTCGCGCGACGAATGTCCGGCTCGGCACGATCGTCGGCCCGCTGAAAGCAGCTGAACGGCTCGAAAGCCAGGCGCGCGGACCGCGAATTGCCGACGAGTGTACGACCGCGCCGGCTCGCGCGTAAAGACGCGTGCGGTGCACCGTGAATGCATCGCGCCAGCCGTTGACTTTCGCCGGACGGCCCGATACGATCGAGCCACTTTCAAGACGCCCTCCCGGTCCGCCGGGAGGGCGTTTCGTTTTGGTTCCGCCAACCAAAAGGAAACCGCTTGAAATGCCGCTGATCACCCCCCTCGTCTCCCGCCCCGGCCTCGGCTACCTGCAACACGGCACGGGCCCCGAATGCGTGCTGGTCCTGCACGACTGGCTCGGCGACCATACGAACTACGCGGCGCTACTGCCGTATCTGGACGAAACGGCCTTCACGTACGTGTTCGCCGATCTGCGCGGCTACGGACGATCGATCCATCTGAGCGGCACCTGCACCATCGACGAAATCGCGGCGGACTGCGTCGCACTCGCCGACCGGCTCGGCTGGCAACGTTTTCACGTCGTCGGCCATTCGATGACGGGCATGGCGACGCAACGCATCGCCGCCGACGCGCCGTCACGCATCAAGAGCGCGATCGCCGTGTGCCCGGTGTCGGCGGCCGGCAATCGCCTGAGCGACGACGCGCGCGCGTGCTTCGCGAGCACGGCCGTCGACGACGATGCATTGCGCCGGCTCGTGCGGTTCGTGACGGGCGGGTTGTCGGCGCGCTGGGCCGAGCTGAAGCTGCGACAGAATCGCGAACGCGTGGCACCCGCGTGCCGGCTCGCGTATCTGGACATGCTGACCGGAACGGATTTCGTCGACGACATTCGCGGCCTCGACACACGCTATCTGGTGAGCGTCGGCGACAAGGATCCGGGGCTCGACGAAGCGGCGATGCATGCGACGTTTCTCGCGTGGCACCCGAACGCAAGGCTGCTGACGATTCCGAATTGCGGGCACTACCCGATGCAGGAATGTCCGCCTTATTTCGCGACGATCGTGGAAGATTTCCTGCGGGACGCGGCCGCTTGAGCGTTGCACACGCACGGCAACCGGAGAAGATGACCTTGGCCGCCGCGGCGTAACGACGCCGCCGGCGACCGACGAACGGTGCGAATCGCGCCGTGCGTCCGGTGTGTCCGGCCGCATGACGGGGCCGGACGGGTTGCGATCGGAGCCGCGTTGCGCGCCCGATCGTGACTGCTTAGCGACGCGGTTGCCCGGTGCGCGGCGGACGCGGCGAATTCGCGTCCTTGTGACGGAAGTTGATGCGGCCCTTCGTCAGGTCGTACACCGACAGTTCGAGCGTCACACGGTCACCCGCGAGAATGCGGATGTGGTTCTTGCGCATGCGGCCCGACGCATACGCGCCGACCACGACGCCGTTTTCCAGCGTGACACGGTATTTGCTGTCCGGCAGCACTTCGTCGACGATTCCGTCCAGTTCCAGCAGTTCTTCTTTTGCCAAACCAATTCCTCCAGACAAGGTGAATGACCGCGGCCGCGGCGAACTCACCGGCGCCGTGCCCGCAACGGGGTCGGCGGCCGGCAGGATGCCGGGTATCAATTCGTTCAGACGGGCGACAGGCCTGTCTTGCAATCGGAGCCCGGCGCGTTGCGGCGTTCGGGCGGTCAGTGGCGGCGGCGCGATGAGCACCGCGCAGAGTCGGGACCGCGCCGCGTACGGCATGGCGACGGTCTACTCGGGTTGCAGCACGAGCCGCTGGCGATGCGGCGAGCGCATCGCGAGGGCGTTGAATCGCACGTCGTACGGACCTGCGATGGATGAGGGAAGCACACGACCGATGCATCGTGAATACCGCGATGCATCGGTCGTGTGCGTCGAAACGCGCAGGACACGGGCCAGGGCCGGTGCCCGCGCGACATCCGTCCGGCAGCGGCCGCCGATTGGCGACCGATGCCGATGCGGCTTACTGCGGCGTGATGTTCGACGCTTGCAGGCCCTTCGGGCCACGCTTCACTTCGTAGCTGACCTTCTGGCCTTCGGCCAGGGTCTTGAAACCCGTGCCACGGATTTCGGAGAAATGGGCGAACAGATCGTCGCCGCCGTTGTCCGGGGAGATGAAACCAAAGCCCTTGGTTTCGTTGAACCACTTGACGGTACCGGTATCCACAAATACTTCCTTAATACGAATGAATGAACTTGCGCCCACGACGGGCACAGAAAGAATCAAAGAGGGAGAGACCAACGACTGCCGCACGCCGTGCGGCCAATGATGAGCAATCGAGCTTCTTGAAGACTTCGGTCTAGGACACTACGCTGCGCCGGCCGATTCGTCAAGCCCTTTCGGTGCGGCGTTCGCGCATGGTATCGCGCGACGCCTTGCCTGGCGGGCGTTGGCGGCAATCGGGGGGCGTAACGTTACGCCCCCTTTTTGCCCCGCCGCCGTTATTGCGGCTCGAACACGTGATGCAGCGGCGGCGGCGTCTCGCCGTCGCGAATCGTCATGTCGAACGCCTTGCGCGCGACGCTCGACGGCCGCACGTCGGCCGCGTCGAGGTAGAACTGCGAATACCAGTCGCGCATCTGGTACAGCGGCCCGTCGCCTTCGCACAGCAGCGGGTTGTCGATCCGCGTCTTGCTGTGCCAGATGTCGACGTCCTCGTAGAACGCGCGCTGCGCCTCCTTCACGTACGCGTTCGCGATCTCCAGGTTCTGCGCGTCGCCGAGCCCGGCGACCTTCTTCACGATCACGCCGTAGCGCAGCTCGAAGCTGTTCATGTCGATCGGCACGTGGCAGTTCAGCAGCACCGAATGGATCGGCTGCCCGTTGCTCTGCCCGGTCATCTGCGTGATGTGCACGGCCGGCCCGAAATACGTCGACAGCGCGGTCAGGCTGTCGCCGCCGAGCTTCTCGCTGCGGCCGACTATCAGCTGCGTCGCCTTGTGATCCTCGAACAGGTTCGCGAAATAGTCGATCGGCGCGTGGTGCACGGTCGCGAAGTGCGCGACATCCGAGATGTTGTCGACCAGTTCGCGGCAGTTGGCCTGGATCACCATCCTGTCGACGACCCAGTCCGACCATTCGTCGGAGAAGCACACGTCCAGGCGCGGAATCGCGACTTCCGGCGGCGGCGCATTGCCCTCGGGGTCGTTCCACACGAACAGCAGGTTGTTTTCCTCGCAGGTCGGCCATGCGCCGATGCGCGCCTTCGGCGGAATCCGCTTGCAGTACGGGATCGACGCGCACTGCCCTGCGCCGCTCCAGGCCCAGCCGTGGAACGGGCACACGAGGTTGTCGCCGTCGACCGTGCCGAGGCTCAGGTCGGCGCCCATGTGCGGACAATACGCGTCGACGACGCTGACCTTGCCGGTCGAATCGGCGAACGCGGCGAGCTTGCGGCCGAAGATGTTCAGCGTATGCGGCTTGCCGTCCTTGTAGTCGCGGGCGAGGCCGAGGCAGTGCCAGCCGCGCGCATAGCGCTGCGCGAGCGGCTGGGCTTCGATCTTGTAGGGGCGTGCGGACATTTCGGTTGACTCCTTTTGGGGGGACGCGCGGCGGCCCGCCGCGCACCGGGGGAACGGGGTAACGGGGATGGCGTCGCTCAGCGCACCGGATTGCCGGATTCGAGCGCGCGCGCCGGCTCGAGCGCGGACGCCGGCGCGGCCTGCTGCGGCATCGACTGAGGCTGCGACTGAGGCTGCGACACGCGGCACTCGGCACGCTCGACGCCGAGCCATGCGGCGAGCGCCGGCAGCAGGAACACCGCGCCGAACAGGTTCACGAGGAACATGAACGCGAGCAGCACGCCCATGTCGACCTGGAACTTCAGCGCGGAGAACGCCCACGTGCCGACGCCGATGAACATCGTGACGGCCGTGAACAGCGCCGCGGTGCCGCGCTGGCGCATCGCATCGGCGAACGCGTCGGGCAGCGTCGCGCCGTGGCGGATGTCGTGCTGCAGCCGCTCGTACAGGTAGATCCCGTAGTCGACGCCGACCCCGACGCCGAGCGTGATCACCGGCAGCGTCGCGACCTTCAGCCCGATGCCGAGCCGCGCCATCACCGCGTTGCACAGGATCGACACCAGCGTGAGCGGCACGATGATGCACAGCACCGCGCGCCACGAGCGGAACGTGAGCGCGCAGAGCAGCGCGATCGCGCCGAAGATCGACAGCAGCATCGCGATCTCCGCGTCGCCGACCGCCTCGTTGGTCGCGGCCATCACGCCGACGTTGCCGCCGGCGAGCCGGAACGCGACGTTCGGCGTCGGGTTCCCGGCCGCGTAGCGCTTGATCTCGTCGACGATGTGCGCGATGGTCGTGCCTTCGTGGTTCTGCGTGTAGATCAGCACCTGGATCGCCTTGCAGTTCGCGGTGTTCATCCCGTTGTCGGGGTCGAACGCGTTGGCGCCCTGCGTGAGCCCGTCGCTGGAGCGCGGCAGCGCGGCCCAGCGCGGGTTGCCTTCGTTGAACGCGGCGATGAACACCTTGCCCTGCGACGCGACGCTCGTCACCGACTGCACGCCGGCCACGCCGCGCATGTTCATCTCGAACTTCTCGATCGCGCTCATCACCGGGTAATGCAGGCACGCATCGTCGAAGCCGGTCGTCTCGACGATCACCGACAGCACGTCGACGCCGATGTTGTACTGATGCGTGATCGCCGCGTTGTCGACGTTGTAGCGCGAGTTCGCGCGCAGCTCCGGCGCGCCGGTACCGATGTCGCCGATCGCCAGCTTGCGCGATTCGAGCGTGCCGCAGGCGAGCAGCGCGAGCGCCACCGCGAACACGCCGAGCGCCGGCGCCGGCCGCGCGAACAGCGCGAAGCGCGACCACATCCGGCTGCCGCCGGCTGCCGCGGTGCGCTGCGCGCGGGCCAGCGTGCCGCGCTCGAGGCGCGTGTACGACAGCAGGATCGGCAGGAACACCTTGTTGGTGACGATCATCAGCAGCACGCCGAGACACGCGGTGATGCCGAGCTCGCGCACGATGTCGATCCTGATCCGCATGATCACCATGAAGCCGAGCGCGTTGGTCAGCAGCGCGACCGTGCCCGGCACGAACAGCTTGCGGAACGCGTCGCGCGCGGCCTCGACCGACGTTGCGCCGCGCACCAGCGCCTGCTTCCACGCATTGGTCATCTGCACCGCGTGCGACACGCCGATCGAGAAGATCAGGAACGGCACCAGGATCGACATCGGATCGATGCCGAGCCCGAGCAGCGGCAGCGCGCCGAGCAGCCAGACGACCGGCAGCAGCGCGACGACGAGCGCCAGCACGGTGGTCTTGAGCGAGCGCGTATAGGCGAACAGCAGCGCGGCCGTCACGAGGAACGCGAGCGCGAAGAACGCCATCACGCCGGCGATGCCCGCCTCGACGTCGCCGACCAGCTTCGCGAAGCCGATGATGTTCACGTCGATGCCCTGCTTCGCGTACTTCGCGCGGATGTCCTCGAGCTGGCGCGCGACCGCGCTGTAGTCGAGCCGCTTGCCGGTGGCGGGATCGGTCTCGCGCAGCTCCGCGCGAATCAGCGCCGACTTCAGGTCGTTGCCGACGAGGCGGCCGATCTGCCCGGAACGCGCGACGTTGCGGCGCACCTTCGCGAGATCGTCCGGGTTCGCGCTCGAGAACTGGCCGGGCACGACCACGTCGCCGCGAAAGCCGGCCTCGGTCACCTCGGTGTAGTGGACGTTCGGCGTGAACAGCGAGAACACGCGCGAGCGGTTCACGCCGGGGATGAAGAACACGTCGTCGGTCGCATGACGCAGCGCGTCCATGAACGTCTGGTTGTAGATGTCGCCGCCGCCCTTCCAGCGCAGGCTGACGAGGATCGTGTTGGCGCCCGGAAACGCGCCCGCATAGCGCTCGAACACCTGCATGTACGGGTGCTGCATCGGGATCATCTTGTTGAAGCCCGGATCGAGCTTCAGGCGCGTCGCGGACAGGCCGAGCGCGAGCGTCGCCGCGACGCACAGCAGCATCAGCAGCCGGCGCTGCCGGATGATCGTGTCGGCACAGCGCTCGACGAACGCGGCAAGGCGCGAGGCGGGCGCGGCTTCAGTGGGACGTGACAGGTCGTTCATGGCGTTCTCGAGTCTGGGCTGACGATGCGGTCGATGCGGTCGATGCGAACCGGCGAAGCAATGCGAACGGAAACGGGCGGCCGCAAGCGCCGCCGCGTCCTGGCATCAGGACGGCGACGCGGCGAGCGGCACGACGCCGGCCTCGCCGCCGAGCAGCAGCGTGCCGCGGCCCATGTCGAGCACGGCCGCGAGGCTCTGCACGCCGCCGAGCTTGCGCACGTCGAAGGTCAGGCCGCCGTCGCGCGACGCGACGATCGCGCCGCCCTGCCCGACCAGCACGAGTTCGCCGTCGGAAAGCTGGGTCGCGCCGAAGTACGACACCGGGACATGGCTGTCGACGTGCGTCCAGGTCGCGCCGCGATCGGTGCTGCGCAGCACGTTGCCGCGCATTCCGTACGCGACCCAGTCGCCGTTCGCGAGCATCAGCGCGCCGAACAGCGAGCCGGCGTACGGCGACGGCAGCTTGTCCCAGGTCGCGCCGTTGTCGGTCGAGCGCAGCAGCGTGCCGCTTTCGCCGGCGATCAGCAGGTTGCCGTGGCCGTCGCCGACGACCGCATTCAGATGGCGGTCGCCCGCCGGCGCCTTCACCGCCTGCCACGTGAGCCCGGCATCGTCCGAACGCAGCAGCTGGCCGAAGCTGCCGGCCGCGAACAGCGGGCCGCCGGCTGTGCCCCACACGGACAGCAGCGGATCGGAATGCGCGGGGTCCAGGTGGACTTCGCGCCAGTGCAGGCCCGCGTCGTCGCTGCGCATGATCCGGCCGTCGTGGCCCACTGCGATCCCGAGCGTCGGCGTGATGAAGCTCACCTGCGTGAGCGTCGAGCCCTGGTCGGGCGTGACGGACGCCGGCCGCCACCGGCGGCCCGCATCGTCGCTGAGCAGGATCACGCCGCGCTCGCCGACCGCGACGATGCGCGTGCCGGCCCGCGCGAGGCCGTTGATCTGCAGTCGGTCCGCGTGGATCGCGGTGGCCGGGAACGCCGGCAGCGGCCGCGGCGAAAACGCGAACACCGCGGCGCCGAGCACGAGCGCCGACATCGCGAGTCCTGGCAAAGTACGTTTCATCGGTTGTCTCCTGTCTTCGCGCCGGCCCGGGCCGCGCCGACGCGCTCGCCCTGCCCGCTGCAAGTCTCCGGGCCGTCGGTCGTTGCCGCGGCCTCGAAGGGTCCCGAATGGAGGGCGGCCGAACCGGGTATTCGGCCCGGCCGCCGTCACCACTGTCGTTACGCGCCGACTTCGAACAGCGCGGCCGCGCCCATGCCGCCGCCGATGCACATCGTCACGACCGCATGCCGCACGCCGAGGCGCGCGCCTTCGAGCAGCGCGTGCATCGTCATCCGCGTGCCGGACATGCCGAACGGATGGCCGAGCGCGATCGCGCCGCCGTCGACGTTCAGCCGCTCGTCGGGAATGCCGAGCGTGTCGCGGCAATAGAGCGCCTGGCACGCGAACGCCTCGTTCAGCTCCCACAGCCCGACGTCGCGCACGGTCATCCCGAAACGCTCCAGCAGCTTCGGGATCGCGAACACCGGACCGATGCCCATCTCGTCCGGCTCGCAGCCGGCCACGGCCAGGCCGCGGAACGTGCCGAGCGGCGCGAGCCCGCGGCGCGCCGCCTCGGTGCGCGACATCACGACCACGGCCGCCGCGCCGTCCGACAGTTGCGACGCGTTGCCGGCCGTCACGAACTCGCCCTGCTCGACCACCTTGCCGCCGCTCCACGACGGCTTGAGCCTCGCGAGCCGTTCGGCCGTCGTATCGGCGCGCACGCCTTCGTCGCGGGCTGCGCGCACGTCCTCGTGGCCAGCCGGATTGCCTTCCTTGTCGAACAACGCGCGGCGCACGTCGAGCGGTGCGATTTCCGCGTCGAAGCGGCCGGCCGCCTGTGCGTCGGCCGTGCGCTGGTGGCTCTGCAGCGCGAATTCGTCCTGCGCGGCGCGCGAGATGCCGTAGCGGCGCGACACGATCTCGGCCGTTTCCATCATCGCCATGTAGGCCGCCGGCTGGTGATCGAGCACCGCCTGCGAACGCGCGCGATAGCCGTTCTTGTGCTTGTTCTGCGTGAGCGAGATCGATTCGACGCCGCCCGCGACGACGATCCGCGCGTCGCCCGCGCCGATGCCGCGCGCGGCGCTCGCGATCGACATCAGGCCCGACGAGCACATCCGGTCGATCGCCATGCCGGGCACCGATGCCGGCAGCCCCGCCGCGGCAGCCGACAGGCGGCCGATGTTGTAGCCCTGCGTGCCCTGCTGCGCGGCGCAGCCGATCAGCACGTCGTCGATGTCGGCCGGTGCGACGCCCGCGCGTTCGAGCGCGGTGCGCACGACGTGGCCGCCCAGCGCGGGCGCCTCGGTGTCGTTGAACATGCCGCGAAACGCCTTGCCGATCGGCGTGCGTGCGACGGAAACGATGACTGCGTCTTCCATGAGCTGACTCTCTGAATCGGAAACTAGAAGGTGTAGCGGCTGATCGTGTCGGCGACGCAGCCGGGTTTGGCCTCGCCTTCGATCTCGACGGTCACGCGGACCCACGCCTGCACGCCGCCGTCGAACGGCTCGACGCGCAGCAGCTCGCCGACGCCGCGCACGCGTGCGCCGACCTTCACCGGCGCCGGGAAGCGGATCCTGTCGCAGCCGTAGTTCACGCCGAGCCGCGCGCCGTCGATGCGCACGATCTGCGGCAGGAAATGGTTGACGAGCGACAGCGTCAGGTAGCCGTGCGCGATGCACGCGCCGAACGGGCCGTCCTTCGCGCGCACCGGGTCGACGTGCACCCACTGGTGATCGCCCGTCGCGTCGGCGAAGCCGTCGATGCGGATCTGGTCGATCGCGAGCCACGCGCTCGCGCCGAGCGTGTCGCCGACGGCCGCCGCTAGTTCGCCGGGATGCGCGAACACGCGGGGCATCGCGCGCACGGGGTCGAGGGTCGTCGCCATCATGCGTGCTGGCTGCTGACCGACAGCACTTCGCCCGTCATGTACGACGCGTAATCGCTTGCAAGAAACACCATCACGTTCGCGACCTCCCAGACTTCGGCGGCGCGCCCGAAGGCTTCGCGCGACGCCAGTTGATTCAGCAAGTCGGCCGGCGCCGACTTCTTCAGAAAATCGTGCATCGCGATGCTCGGCGCGACCGCGTTGATGCGCACCCCGTACGGCGACGCTTCGAGCGCCGCGCAACGCGTGAGCGCCATCACGCCCGCCTTCGCCGCCGCGTAGTGCGCCTGTTCCGCCTGCGCGCGCCAGCCGAGCACCGATGCGTTGTTGACGATCGCGCCGCGGCCGCGGGCCTGCATGTGCGGCAGCATCGCGCGCGTCATCCGGAACGTCCCGGTCAGGCTAATGTCGATCACCCGCGACCATTCGGCATCGTCCATTTCGACGATGCGCTTCGCCCCGCCGAGCCCGGCGTTGTTGATCAATACGTCGACGCCGTCGAGTTTGTGCTGCGCGTCGGCCACGAGCGCCTGCACGTCGTCTTCCACCGCGACGTTGCACAGGCGGCCGTAGATCTGCCGCAGCCCCGTTTCGGCGCGCAGCGTCTCCACCGCCTGTTCGAGACGCTTCTCGTGGATGTCGGAGACGAACAGCGCGCGGCAGCCTTCCTCCGCGCAACGGCGCGCGGCCGCGAAGCCGATGCCGGCGCCGGCGGCGGCCGTGATCAGCACCGATTTGCCGGCGAGCAGCTGGTGGCCCGGGACGTAGGCCGGGGCGTTCTGGATCTGGGGTTCGGTCATGCGTGTTGTCCTCGCGGTTCTCTCGGCATGCCGAGCCCGCGCTCGGCCATGATGTTGAGCTGGATTTCGTTGGTGCCGGCGTAGATCGTGTCCGCACGGGAGAACAGGAATACGCGCTGCAGATGGGTGAGCTTCTCGTCGGCCGGGTCGATCACGTTCGCGCGGGCCCCGAGCGCGTCCATCGCGAGCTGGCCGAGGTCGCGGTGCCAGTTCGACCAGAAGTACTTGTAGATCAGCGCCTCGCGGCGCAGCGGTGCGGCGGCGCCGCCGTTCGCGTCGCCGGCGCCCGACAGCATCCGCAGCGCGTTGTAGCGCATCACGCGCAGCCCGGCCCACGCGCGGCCGATCCGCTGGCGCAGCACCGGGTCGCGATCGGCGCCCGATGCGCGCGCGGCGTCGATCACCCATTCAAGTTCGCGCACGAACTGCATCTGCTGGCCGAGCGTCGACATGCCGCGCTCGAAACCGAGCAGCGTCATCGCGATCCGCCAGCCGTCGCCGGGTACACCGACGAGGTCACGTGCTTCCGCACGCGCGCCGTCGAAGAACACTTCGTTGAATTCGGCACCGCCGTTGAGCTGCTTGATCGGGCGAATCTCGATGCCAGGCTGGTCGAGCGGCATCAGCAGGAACGACAGCCCCTTGTTGCCCTTCGACGCCGGATCGGTGCGCGCGAGCACGAAGATCCAGTCGGAATCGTGCGCGAGCGACGTCCACACCTTCTGGCCGTATACGCGCCACGTGCCGTCCGCGTCCTGTTCGGCGCGCGTGCGCACGTTCGCGAGATCCGAGCCCGCGCCCGGTTCCGAGTAGCCCTGGCACCAGAACTGCGTGCCCGCGAGAATCCCCGGCAGGAAGCGCGCGCGCTGGTCGTCGGTGCCGCACGCGACGAGCGTCGGCCCGAGCAGCCCTTCGCCGATATGGCCCATCCGGCCGGGGCCGCCGGCGCGCGCGTATTCCTCGTGGAAAATCACCTGCTCGGCAACGGTGAAGCCGCGGCCGCCCGCGTCGGTCGGCCAGCCGAGGCCGGTCCAGCCGCCTTCGGCCAGCGCCCGCTCCCATGCCTTGCGCAGCGAGGGAAACGCTTCCTCGTCGCCGGGGCCGCCGCGGTATGTCAGGCACGCGAATTCGCCGGTCAGGTGCGATTGCACCCAGTCGGCGACTTCGTGCCGCAATTGCTGTTCGCGCGTTTCGCTGTTCATTGGCGTGCTCCCGTGCGCGCGGCGGACGGACGCGCGGCGATCGAAACCGACGGCGGCGCCGACGCGGGCACCGCGTCGTGTTGCGACGTGCCGCCGTCGATCGCATGGCCTGCGATCCATTCGAGCAGTTGCGGCGTGCTGCCGAACTGCGCACCCGACGCCTGCGCGCGCTTGAAATAGAGATGCGGGTCGTATTCCCATGTGAAGCCGACGCCGCCGTGCAACTGGATCGCCTCCTGCGCGCAAAACGCATACGCGTCGTTGGCGGCGGCCTTCGCGGCCGCGACGTCGGCGCGCAGTGCGGCGCCGGGCGTGCTGCTGCCCGCTTCCGCGTCCCACGCATGCGCCGCGCCGAGCACGGCCGAACGTGCGGATTCGATCAGCACCATCATCTGTGCGCAGCGATGCTTGACCGCCTGGAACGACGCGATCGCGCGACCGAACTGCACGCGCTGGCCGGTGTAGTCGAGCGTCAGGTCGAGGCAGTGCTGTGCGCCGCCGAGTTGTTCGGCGGCCAGCGCGAGCGCGGCGAACCAGGCAGCGCGATCGAGCAGCTGGGCGGCAACGGCGCCGCTGGCGAACAACGCGTCGCGGCTCACGCGGGTTTCGTCGAACGCGACCCGCGCGATCGGCCGCGTCGCGTCGAGCGTGTCGAGCGGCGTGACGCTCAGGCCGGCCGCCGTCGCGACGTCGATCGCGAACAGCCCGATCGACTGCCCTTCGTTCGCGATCCACGCCGGGATCAGCAGCAGGTCGGCGCGCGCGCCGTCGATCACCTGTTCGATCGCGCCCGACAGCGCGTAGCCGCCCGCCGCTTCTTCGGCAACGACCGGCAGTTGCGATGAGCCGGTAGGCAGTTCGAACGACAGCGCCAGCGTCGCGCTGCACGCGCCTTCGGCAATCTTCGCGAGCCAGCCGGTGGCGGCGGCCGTATCGGCGCAGCCGGCCAGCGCGGTCGCGGCCAGACACGCGGTCGAAAAATACGGCACGCATGCGATGCGCCGGCCGAGCTGTTCCATCAGCAGCATCTGTTCGAGCGCGCCGAGCCCCATCCCGCCCGCGGCTTCCGGCAGCGACAGCGCATTCCAGCCGAGCTCGCCGGCCAGTGCGCCCCACAGCGCATCGTCGCGGCCGGCGGCGTGCTCGATTGCGCGGCGCACGTCGGCGGACGCACTGCGTTCGGCGAGCACGTCGGCCGCCGCGTCGCGGATCATCGCCTGTTCGTCGGTGAGCGCCAGATCCATGGCTCAGCTCCCGTACACGCGCTGCGCGGGGCGCGCATCGGCGAGCAGCCGCGCGACCGCCGGGCCGACGTCGGCCGGCGCCCAGCGCGCGCCGCGATCGACGCTCGGGCCTGTGCGCCAGCCTTCGGCGACCGCGATCATCCCGCCCGCGACCTCGAACACCTGGCCCGTCACGTCGGCCGACGCCGCGCTGCCGAGCCACACGACGAGCGGCGCGACGTTGGCCGGATCGAAATAGTCGAAGCCGCCGTTCTCGGGCTTCTTCATCATGTCGGCGAACACGCCTTCGGTCATCGACGTGCGCGCGGCCGGCGCGAGCGCGTTCACGCGCACGCCGTAGCGCTGCAGCTCGACCGCCTGCATCAGCGTGAGCGCAGCGATGCCGGCCTTCGCCGCGCCGTAGTTCGACTGGCCGATCGAGCCTTGCAGCCCGGCGCCGGAACTCGTGTTGACGATGCGCGCGTCGACCGGCTTGCCGGTCTTCGCCGCGTCGCGCCACACGCGCGCCAGCACGTTCGACAGGCAGAAGTGACCGCGCAGGTGCACGCGCATCACGTCATCCCAGTCGGTCTCGCTCATGCTGGTGAACATCTTGTCGCGGCAGATGCCCGCGTTGTTCACGAGCACGTGGACGTCGCCGAATGCCGCGCGCGCCGCGTCGACGATCCGCTGCGCGGTGTCGAGCGTCGTGATGTCGTCGGCATTCGCGAGCGCGCGGCCGCCGCGCCGCGCGATCTCGTCGCACACGGCCTGCGCGGCGTCGCGCCGGATGTCGTTGACGACGACCGACGCGCCTTCGGCCGCGAACGCGAGCGCGTATTCGCGCCCGAGCCCGCCGCCCGCGCCGGTGATGATGACGGTGCGTCCGTGACAGATTCCCATGCTTGGCCTCCTGGATCGTGAGATCGTGAAAGTGACGCGCTCACAGGCGCTCGATGATCGTGACGTTCGCGAGACCGCCGCCTTCGCACATCGTCTGCAGTCCGTAACGGCCGCCGGTACGCTCGAGTTCATGCAGCAGCGTCGTCATCAGCCTCGCGCCGGTCGCGCCGAGCGGATGGCCGAGCGCGATTCCGCCGCCGTTCGGGTTGGTCTTCTCGTGCGGGAAGCGCGTGTCGGCGAGCCACGCCTGCGCGACCGATGCGAATGCCTCGTTCATCTCGACGACGTCGATCTGCGACCAGTCGAGGCCGGCCTTCTCGAGCGCGGCCTTGGTCGCCGGAATCGGTGCGGTCAGCATCCACAGCGGATCGTCGCCCAGCACGCTCAGGTGATGGATGCGCGCGCGCGGCGTGAGGCCGTAGCGCTTCAATGCATCCTCCGACACGATCAGCAGCGCGGCGGCCGCATCGCAGGTCTGGCTCGCGACGGCAGCGGTCAGCGAGCCCCCCGGCGTCAACGGTTCGAGCGTCGCCATCTTTTCCAGCGACGTGCCGGGGCGCGGCGTTTCATCGTGCAGCACACCTTCGAGCGGCACGATTTCCCGCTTGAAATGCCCGGCCTCGATCGCCGCGAGCGCGCGGCGGTGGCTCTCCAGCGCATAGCGCTCCATCGCGTCGCGCGACAGGTTCCAGTGATCGGCGATCCGCTGCGCGGCGACGAACTGCGACACCGGCGCGTCGCCGAAGCGCGCGCGCCAGCCGGCGCTGCCCGAGAACGGATCGGTGAAGCCGAGCGGCGCCGCACAGGTCATCGCCGACGAGATCGGGATCTGCGTCATCGTCTGCACGCCGCCCGCGACGACGACGTCCTGCACGCCGCTCATCACGGCCTGCGCGGCGAAGTGCACCGCCTGCTGCGACGAGCCGCACTGGCGGTCGACCGTCACGCCCGGCACCTGCAGCGGCAGCCCCGCGGCGAGCCAGCAGGTGCGCGCGATGTTGCCCGCGAGCGGACCGATCGTGTCGACGCAGCCGAACACCACGTCGTCGTAGTCATCGGCCGGGATCGCGTTGCGTTCGACGAGCGTCTTCAGCACGAAGCCGCCGAGGTCCGCCGCATGCACGTGCGCGAGCCCGCCCTTGCGGCGGCCGGTCGGCGTGCGCAGCGCGTCGACGATATAGGCTTGTTTCATCAGTTGGTTTCCTCGAAATCGAAGGTCTGCGCGGGGCCGATCCGCAATGCGTCGCCGAGGATCGCGTCGGTCACGCGGGCCTTGTGGAATGCGGTGTCGCCCCAGCTGCCGGACAGCGCCCAGATCCGCTTCATGAAGATCTGCAGATCGAGCTCCCATGTGTAGCCGATCGCGCCGTGCACCTGCATCGTGTGACGCGCGGCCAGCTGTGCGGCCGAGGCCGCCGCGAGCTTCGCGTGCGATACGAGCACGGCCCGCTGCGGGTGATCGTCGGCGATCGCCTGCGCGGCGCGCGCCACCACCGGCCGCGCGAACTCGTAGCGGATCGCGACGTCGGCGAGCAGGTGCTTGAGCGCCTGGTACGAGCCGATCGCCTTGCCGAACTGCTTGCGCTGCGCGCTGTAGTCGATCGCGACGTCGAGCACGCGCTGCGTGAGGCCGAGCAGCTGCGCGGCAACCGCGAACGCGCCGTGGTCGAGCGCGCGATCGAGCAGCGGCGCGGCTTCATCGGCACCCGCGATGCGGGTGCTTGCCGACGGTTCCCAGTCGAGCGCGAACAGGCGCCGCGACGGGTCGACGCTGTCGACCGCGCGCCACGCGCATTGCGCGGGATCGACGCGGTGCAGCTCGCCGCGGTGCTCGCACAGCAGCGTTTGCGCGACGTGCACGTCGGCCGCATACGGGTTCACCGGATGCACGAGCGCGACGCGCGCGCGCCCTTCGGCGATGTCGCGCAGCAGCGCGTCGCGCCAGCCGCTCGCAGGCAGCCGCGCGAGCACGCCGGCCGACACGAGCGCCGTTTCCAGCAACGGCTCGGGGCTGCCGAAGTAGCCGTAGGTCTGCGCGAGCAGCGCCCATTCGACTTCGGTCAGGCCGAGACCGCCGTGCGCTTCGGATACCGACACGGCGGTCAGCCCCTGCGACGCGAACAGCGACCACAGCGTGTCGGAGCGGCCCGTCGGCGTGGCCCACAGCTCGCGGATCAGCTCGGGCGTCATCTCGGTCATCAGCAGGCGCTTCACGCTGTCCGCGAGCGCTTCCTGGTCTTCATCGAATACGAAATCCATACGATGTCCGTTCAGTGAGGGGGGCGCCGGCGCGCTTACGCGCGCGGCATGCCGAGCATCCGTTCGGCGACGATGTTGCGCTGGATCTCGTTGGTGCCCGCATAGATCGGGCCGGCCTGCGCGAACAGGAAGCCGTCGAGCCAGTGGCCGAGCGTGGCGTGCTGCGCGGCCGTCCGCGGGACGACCTCGCCGTGCGCGCCGAGGATGTCGAGCGCGGTCTGGTGCATCCGCAGGTCGAGTTCCGACCAGAACACCTTGTTGGTGCTCGACTCCGCGCCGATATGGCCGCCCTTGAGCAGCCGGCTCGCGGTCGCGTAGGTCGACAGCGCGTAGGCCTGTGCGTCCATCCACGCGGACACCACGCGCTCGCGCAGCGTCGGGTCGCGATCCGCGCTGTCGCGGTGCGCGAGATACAGGTCGCGCAGCGCCTGCGCGGTGCGCTGGAAGCGTGCGGGCGAACGCAGCATCAGCCCGCGCTCGAAGCCGGCCGTCGCCATCGCGACCTGCCAGCCCGCGCCTTCGGCCGCGAGGCGGTTCTCGACCGGCACGCGCACGTCGTCGAAGAAGATTTCCGCGAAACCCGTCTGCCCGTTCAACTGGCGGATCGGCCGCACCGTGATGCCCGGCGTCGACAGCGGCACCATCAGGAACGTGAGGCCGTGGTGACGCGACGATTCGGGGTCGCTCCTGAACAGCCCGAACAGCCAGTCGGCCCACACCGCGCGGGTCGACCAGATCTTCTGGCCGTTGAGCACGTATTCGTCGCCGATACGGATCGCGGTGGTGCGGATCGCGGCCATGTCCGAGCCCGCGTTCGGCTCCGACCAGCCCTGCGCCCACACGTGCTCGCCGGCCGCCATCGCGGGCAGGAAGCGCGCCTTCTGCGCATCGGTGCCGAAGTCCATCAGCGTCGGGCCGAGCAGGAAGATGCCGTTCTGGTTCACGCGCATCGGTGCGTCCGCGCGCCAGTACTCTTCCTCGAAAATCAGCCACTCGATCAGGTCGCAGCCGCGCCCGCCCAGCTCGCGCGGCCACGTGACCATGCTCCAGCGGCCCGAGTGCAGCGTGCGCTCCCATTCGCGGTGCGCGGCGAAGCCTTCTTCCGTATCGAAGCTCGGCAGCCGCTCGCGCGGCACGTGCGCGGCGAGCCATGCGCGGATTTCCGCGCGGAACGCCTGTTGCTGCGGCGTATAGGCGAGTTTCATGCGCGTGCCTCCTCGGCCTGCGCGTCGAACTGCGCGTCGCGCTTCTCGACGAACGCGGCACGCGCTTCCGTCGAGTCGTTCGTCATGTACGCCTGCAGCGTGAAACCCTGCTCCCAGCGGTACTTGTCCTCGAGATCGCCGTCCTCGACGCCGTTGAGCGCCTCCTTCGCGAGCCGCACCATCGCCGGGCTCTTCGCCGCGATCCTGCGGGCGATCGCGAGCGCCGCGTCGCGCAGCGCGTCGCGCGTCACGACCTGCTCGAGCGCGCCGAGCCGGTACGCTTCGGCCGCATCGATCATCTCGCCGGTGAAGTACATCGCGCGCACCTTCTGCACGCCGAACAGCCGCTGCAGATGCGCGCCGCCGCCCATCGCGCCGCGGTCGATCTCGGGCACGCCGAAGCGCGCGCAATCGGCCGCGACGACGATGTCCGCCGCGCCGCAGATGCCGATCCCGCCGCCGAGCACGAAACCGTGCACGGCCGCGATCACCGGCTTCGGGTTGCGGTGCACCGCGCGGAACGTCTCGTAGTTGCCGGCGTTGACCGGCACGATCCGCTCCGGATGCGCGGCCAGCTCCTTGATGTCGACGCCCGCGCAGAAACCGCGGCCTTCTCCGCGCACGACGATCACGCGCACGTCGTCATCGCTGCCGAGCGCGTCGAGCGCACGCGCGAGCGCATGCCAGCCTTGCGCGTCGAGCGCGTTCACGGGCGGATGGGCGATCACCAGTTCGGCGATGCCGTCGGCGCGCTCGATCCGGAACGGCATCGCGCCGCCCGGTTGATTGGATGCTGTCATCTCCAAAGCCTCCCTGTGATGTTTTTTACGCAGCCTGTGCCGCTGCCGCGCCGCGCAATGCGGCCAGCGCATCGAGCCGTTCGCCGGCTTCCGCGACGATCCGCGCGATCAGCGCATCGCACGATTCGATCGCGCCGATCATCGCGGCCGCCTGGCCGCTCGGCAGCACGCCTTCGTCCGGACGCCCGTCGACGATCGCGCGCTGGATCAGGAACGGCGCGTTCGCGGCCATCAGCGTCTGGCTCGCCGTGTAGTCGTGCGAGCGCAGCGCCTTGATCGCGAGGCTCAGCATGTCAGTCGTGCCCAGCCCGTTCTGGCGGCGCCACGCGTCGGCAGTTTTCAGCGCGAACCACGTACGACGCAGCGGGCCGAAGCGTTCGAGCTTCAGCAGATACGGGTTGTCGATCATCCGTTGCGGCAGCCCGTCGAGCGCGTTCGACACGCGGATGCGTGCCGGATCGCCAACCGCGACGTAGCGTTCGAGCGTCGCGCGCGGCACCGGCGATTCGGCGCTCATCAGGAAACGCGTGCCCATCGCGATGCCGGCCGCGCCGTAGGCCAGCGCGGCAGCCAGCCCGCGCCCGTCGAAGAAGCCGCCGGCCGCGACCACCGGCACCCGTACCGCGTCGAGCACCTTCGGCAGCAGCAGCGTGGTCGGCACCGAGCCCGTGTGGCCGCCGCCTTCCGCGCCCTGCACCGTCACGATGTCCGCGCCGAGCTCGACCGCCTTCGCCGCATGCTTCGGCGCGCCGACGGTCGGCATGCAGACGATGCCGGCGTCCTTGAAGCGGCGGATCGTCTTCGCGTCCGGCCCGCGGCCGTAGCTCACTGCACGCAGCTTGTGCTTGATCGCCAGTTCGACGACCTGCTGCGCGTTCTTCTGGAACATGTGGAAATTGATGCCGAACGGCTGGTCCGTCAGCGACTTCACCTTCAGGATCTCGGCCTCGACCTGCTCGGGTTCGAGCGTCGCGCCCGCGAGGAAGCCGAAGCCGCCCGCGTTCGCGGTCGCCGCGACGAGCCGCGCGTCGGCCACCCAGCCCATCGCGGTCTGCACGATCGGGTAGCGGCAGCCGAGCAGGTCGCATAGCGGCGTATGCAGCGGGCTGTGAAGCGGGCTGTGAAGCGGGCTTCGAAGCGTCGTGCTCATGCGGCGGCTCCGTTGACGGCGGCCGGTGCGGCTTCGCCCTGCTCTTCGTCGCCGGCCTTGCGCTGCGAGCTGGCCATCTTGCGCGCGTCGTACCCGCCGAGGCGGTCGCCGCTCACGAGTTCGTTGTGCGCATGCGCGAAGTGATGCCACGCGAATGCCGCGTCCATCGCCGCGCGCTTGCCCTGCAGTTCCTCGACGTGGTTCAGCGCCTGCTTGGTCAGCGTGAGGCCGAGGCGCGGCATCGTCGCGATCTTCGCGGCGATCGCGTAGGTCGCGTCGCGCAGCCGCTCGCGCGGCACCACGCGGTTGACCATCCCCATCTGGTACGCGCGCTCGGCCGGCATCCGCTCGCCGAGGAACAGGAATTCCTTCGCGATGCGCGGGTTCAGCTCGTACGCATGCGCGAAATACTCGACGCCCGGAATCCCCATCCGCACGACCGGATCCGCGAAGAACGCATCCTCCGACGCGACGATCAGGTCGCACACCCACGCGAGCATCAACCCGCCCGCGATGCACGCGCCATGCACCATCGCGATGGTCGGCTTCGGCAGGTCGCGCCAGCGCCGGCACATCCCGAGATACACCTCCTGCTCGCGTGCATAGAGGAATTCGCCGCCCGCCTTGTCGACGTGGTCGTACCACAGCGACGCGCGCTCGAACGACTCGTGGATGTCGCGGCCCGGCGTGCCGATGTCGTGGCCCGCCGAGAAATGCTTGCCGGCGCCCGCGAGCACGATCGCCTTCACCGCGTCGTCGTGCGCCGCGCGCCGGAACGCCGCGTCGAGCGCATAGGTCATCTTCGAGTTCTGCGCGTTGTGATACTCGGGACGGTTCATCGTGATCGTCGCGATGCCGTCCTCGACCGCGTAGTCGACGACACCGTCGCCGAACGTCATCTGGGTCGCTTCCATGTCGGACCTCATCCGCGGCGCGGCGCCGGGTTGTTGCGCACGATCGTCGCGCGCAGGTTGTGAGGGTCGAGCGCACGCACGATGCGCAGGTCTTCCGCGCCCGGTGCGGCCGTCGTGCCGAGTGCCGGATGCGCGACCAGCGGGAAGCCCGTCGCGTCCTGCACCTCGTCGAAGCTCACGCCCGGATGCAGCGAGCGCACGCGGATCGCGTGGTCCGGCCCGCCGAAATCCATCACGCACAGGTCGGTGACGATGCTGCGCAGGTCGACGAAGGTCTTCATGCCAGGCAGCCGGCGGGCCGGGTTGTAGCCGACCGTGCACACCATGTCGACTTCGCCTTCGACGAACGTGCGTTTACCGTGACCGCTGACGAAGAACGAGTTCGCGTGGTTCGTCGAGTTGCCCGGAAAGCCGCGCGCGCCGAGCAGTTGGGTTTTCGGGCGAGCGTAGTCGTCGCCGAGCCACGAGATGTTCGCCTGGCCGAAGCGGTCGATCTGCGTCGGCATCACGAGCGCATGGCGGCGGCCGTGCCACAGGCAGTCGAACACGCGTTCGTAGGTCATCCAGCCGCTCGCCTTCACGCGATAGCCGTCTGGACGGGCCCCAAGCGGAACCGGCTCCTCGACGAGATACGCTTCGCCGTCGGTCAGCATCAGCCCGTTGTTGTAGGCGAGCCGCGCGAGGCCGGCCGCGAGCCGCGGGCCCGTGCCGATGCCGGTCGCCAGCACTTCGCCGTCGTCGCGCCAGAGTCGCGCCGACGCGACGATCATCAGTTCCGCGAGGGAATGGTCGAGAGATTCGCTCACAGGCGCTCCTTTACAGAATCGGCAACGGCAGCGTCGTCACGTGCGACAGCCCGCCGACGCCTTCGAGGTACTGACGTTCGTCCTGGCCGACCACGTCGCGCAGGTACGCCGCCGTCTTCGCATCGTCTTCCGCGCTCGCGCAGTACGCGCGCAGGTGCGGCAGGTCCCAGCCGTAGGCCGGCCCGCACGAGGTCGGGTGCGCGCCGCCCGGCGCGTGCACCACGCCCGTGACGAGCGAGCGCTCGAACGGGTTGCGGCGCGCGGCGTCGAGGTCGTCGCTCGCGAGCGATGCGTCGACCGTTTCCGCGGACACGTAGCAGCGCTTCGCCGCGCGCGCCATCCACGCGTCGAAGAACGGATCGGGGCCGTCGATGCGCGTGTTGCCCATCCGGTCGGCCGCGTTCGCATGCAGCAGCGCGACGTCGAGTTCGATCGCCGGCATCGCGAGCAGCGTTTCGCCGTCGTCGTACGGCGATTGCACCGTGCGCAGCTGCGGCGCGTGATCGAGCAGCGCGGTGCCGAGCCCGGCGCGCGTCGGCAGGAACGGCAGGCGTGCGGCGGCCGCGCGCAGGCCGAGCTGCAGCATCCCTTCGTCGAGTTCCAGCACGTCGACGCGGCCCTGTTCGCGAGCCCGGCGGAAATGCGGTTCGAGCGGGATCACGTCGAGCGACACGAAGCCGAACACCGCCTTGCGTACCTTGCCGGCCGCGCACAGCAGGCCGATGTCGGCGCCGCCGTACGCGACGATCGTCAGGTCCGTCAGGTTCGAGCGCGCGATCTCGCGCACCAATGCCATCGGCTTGCGCCGCGGCCCCCACCCGCCGATGCCGATCGTCATGCCGTCGGCGAGTTGCGCGACCACGTCGCGCGCGGACATCGTCTTGTCGAGAGGTTTCATCGTCATCGTGCTGGCTTACCGGTATCCGATGCTGAAGTCGTGGCCCCACTGGCTCACCTGGGTGGCCTCGAACACGGCGTGCTTCGACCAGTCGACCGTGAGGCCGCCGAAGCCGTATTCGAGATCGAAGCCGCCGGGGGTCTTCATGTAGAACGAGATCATCTGGTCGTTGCAGTGCCGGCCGAGCGTCGCCGACAGCTTCACGTCGTGCGCGGCGACCCGGTCGAGCGCGCGGCCGACTTCGTCCATCGAGTCGACTTCGGCCATCACGTGCACGCAGCCCGACGGCACCGCCATCTCGAACAGCGCGAGGCTGTGATGGCGCGCGTTGCGGCAGTGCATGAAGTGGATGCGCTTTTCGGGTTCGGCGGGATCGGGCGTGAACTTCACGCGGTAGATGTCGGACAGCTCGAAGCCCAGCACGCCGCGCACGAACGCGTCGGTCGCGTCGAACTGCGGCGCGGGCAGCACCGCGTGGCCCAGGCCCATGTCGCCGGTGACGAAACGCGCGACGCCGAGCGGCGACGCGAAGCGGCGAAAGTCGCAGCGCGGGCCCCAGTACAGCTCGTGCCGGTTGCCCGACGGGTCGGTGCACCACGCCATCGCCTGCACGCGGCGCAGCGCGGCTTCGTCGCGCGTGGCGCGCACCGCTTCGACGCCCGCCCGCTGCAGCGCAGCCAGCGCGGCGTCGAACGCGGCGCCGTCGGGCAATTCCCAGCCCGATGCGAAATAGCGGTCGGTCGCGCCGGGGACGATCACGTAGCGGAAATCGCGCTCGTCCATCTTCAGGTACAGCGCGCCGTCGGGCGCGTCGAGCGCCTGCATGCCCAGCACGTCTTCGGCGTAGCGGCGCCACGCATCGACGCGGGCCGCCTCGACGACGACGTAGCCGAGTGCACGGACATCGATCATGTCGGCCTCCTCCAGGTTCAGAATCCGTTGTTCGTGAAAGGATTCTGGCCGCTCGGGGATGGCGTCACATCGTCTGTTGGGACGAGAGGCGGAGGGGAATCCGCGCGGTGCCGGCGCGCGCGAAAGCCCGGCTGAGCGGGCTACGCGCGACGAAGAAAGCGGAAGGCGGCGGGAGGTTGCCGTGCCGCGGCAACCCGGATCAGTCGAAAGGGTTCAACAACCGGACGCCGGTGCGGGCGAAATCGTCGACATTGCGCGTGACGACCGTGAGATCGTTGATCAGCGCGGTGGCCGCGATCAGTTTGTCGAGTTCGTGGGTCGGATCGGGCACGCGCAGATGGCCCCACGTCTGGCTGGTCTCGATATCGACCGGCAGGATGTTCGACGCATAGCCGGACAGGATCATCGCCATCCAGGCCTCGAGCGCCGACGCCTGCTGGTGATCGCCGCGATGACGGATCAGATCGACGCCGCGCCGAAGTTCGGCCACCGTGACGACCGACAGGTAAAGCGGGCTCGCGTCGGCCTCGGCCTGCCGGAAGAATGCGCGCACGCCGCGGTTGGTTCGCTTGCCCTTTCTGATCTCGCTGATGACGTTCGTATCAATCAAAAACACGCCTGACCTCGCCGGAATCCTGAACACGTTGGAAATCCGCGTCTTCGCCGACGTCCGGCATGCTCATCAGCACCTGCGCGAATGTCCGTCGCTTCGGCCGGCCGAGCGCATCGGCCAGGATGGCCCGATGTTCGGCCTCGGCGCTCCTGCCGTTGGCCGCAGCCTGCTCGCGCAGGCTCTGAACGATACTGTCATCCACGTTACGCACCAGAAGATTTGCCATGGGTCCCTCCCTCCAGATTGCTATCAATGATAGCGTTTCGACGGTGAATTGCAAGCATTGCTATCATCGTCGCGACCGGAAGGAAGACGGTGGTCGGCGTTGGCCGGCGGCAGCGGACGGCATGAATCCGCCACCCTTCCGCCGCCGGCCCGACGCATCGAACTGCTGTGACACAAGGTAAGCGGAATCGACGCGGCAAAAAAGACGGCCGAATGGCCATTCACTGGCGGGCGGCCGAGACACGCGCATAACGTCCGGCGCGCAGCGCAACCCCACCCGCGCAGCCCGTCCGACGGCCGAGCCCGCACCCGACCGTCGCACGGCTACGCCGTAACAGCACGCACGGCTCAGAACCGGTACGAGATCCCGATCTGCAGGACCGGATACCACCGGTAGCGCGACATCATATGGTTCAGGTCGTCGAGACCGCTGGCGACCAGGACCTGGCTCTTCTGCGGGCCGGCCGCGGCAGCGAGCGCCGGCGACAGCGTGTACGAACATCGCGGGATCCCGTATGCGACGCCCAGGTCGGCGACGAACCCCAACCCTTTCGATGCCGGCCGGTGCCCGTAGCCGATCCCGAAGTACGGCATCACGTCCGGATAGCGCGCCTGCGCGACGGCGTACATGCCGGGCAGTGCCGGATACCTCTTGCCGGCGAACACGTAGGTGCCGTTGGTCGGCACCGATACGCCGGTGATTTCGTCGTTGTTGAAGCGCAATCCGAGCGTCGCGCGAAAGCCGCTGCCGCGCCACGGAAAGATATCCGCGTACAGGCCGCCTTGCCGCAGCTTGAGATCGTCCTGATAGCGGTTGCCGGCCACCGAAAAGTCACGCGACAGGGTGATCGCATTGAAATCCGCGTGCGCACCCAGCATCGAATTGAAGCTCACGGCCGCGCCGACCCCCACCCCTTGCGTGCCGCCCTGCAGGTAGATTTCCTGCGCGTGTGCGCTGGCCGCGAACAATACCGCCAGCGCTGCCCATTGGTTCACTGTCATTTTCACGAGCGTCTCCCCGACTCGCGCCGGGCGCGTCGCCCCGCCGCGTGCGGTCCTTGCCCGTCACGCGTGACGCGTCCCCCGGCACGACACCTCGCAAGCAAGCTTGCTGTTTGACGGATCGAACGCACACTGCCCTTCGTGTCGCCGATACGACGCATCACGCGTCCGACGCGACGGGCGTCACCCCGCGGCCCGATCCGATCCCCGTAGTTTCGATGTCGTTGCGTGCCGCTCCCGCGATACGTTCTTCTGGCCAGTCGCGGGTGGTACGAGCGGCACCGACCTCATCGCAATGCCTGTGCCATGCGGCACGAACCCGTGCGGGGCGGGCCTCTGCGTCAAACATCTGCACTTATGCGTAATCGAACTGGAGGAAATGTTTCAGGCGCGCATCGTTTTTTCGGCGCTTCGTCGCCGCACACGTGATTGGGGACATCCCGCAGCGAACGCCGCAACGCACGCCAGGCAAGCATGCGAGGTCGTCAACAGCTCCGCATCGCGGCGGTGTGCGGACGGGCGAGATGGCATGCATCGGGCGAAACGTTTCATCGACGTGACGTTGCGCAGGGTCGCGCGCGAGCGGGATGTGTGATTGCCTCGCGCGGATCAGGGGGAATACGGAGGGCGATGGACGGGCGTCACGCGATATCGGTAAAGACCCGACATGGATGTGTTCGCAACGATCGCCGAGATCGCTAAGATCCGGTCGGTACGTCGCGGAGCGTGTCCGCCGATGCTGGCGGGAGCGTTGTGGCTGATTGCGTGGGCGGTCAAGTGTGGCGCAGGCACCCGGCGACCGGGTCGGCTGCCGGGTGCGTTTTCCTGGCTGGATTCACGCCATGACGACGCCACTCACCCCCGCCCCCCCAACCACCACCCCGCCCGCGATGATCGCCAGCACGAGCATCGACAGCACCGCATAAATCCAGTCGCGCTCGCGCAGAAAAATCCCCGTCAGCAACGCGACGCGCATCACCGGCAGCAGAATAAACAACGCGACGCCGGCTTTCGCGAGCGCATAGCCGTCACGGCCGAGCACGCCGGCATCCGCCACCGGCCACCCCGCACCGAGCAGCATCCCGGCCGCAATCAGCCCGCACGCGCACACCGTGCCGTACCGGAGCAGCATCGCAACCGCCCGGTCGCGACGCTCGACATCATTGACGGCGCGCGTCATGCGGCACCTCCCGGTGCGTGAACGCCGAGCGCGCTCACGCACATCTCGACCGCGAGCAGCAACAGCACGACGACGAAAAAGACGCGCAGCTTGTCGGCCGGCAAACGGATCAGCATCCGCGCGCCGACGATCGCGCCGATCACCGAGCCGAGCGCAATCGGCCCGGCAAGACGGATATCGATGTCGCCGCGCGTGAAATAGGCGCCCGCGCTCGCGGCGGCCGTCACGCCGATCATGAAATTCGACGTGGCCGACGACACCTTGATGGGCAGCCGCAGCGCCGTGTCCATCGCCGGAATCTTCAGCACGCCGGAGCCGATCCCGAGCAACGCGGAAATCAGCCCCGCGCCGTACATCAGCGCCATGCCGAACGGCACGCGTCCGACCTGGTAGCCGATATCTCGGCCGGACACGGGATCGGGAAAGCTCGCATGCAGACGCAACGCGCTGGCCCAGCTCGCGGCATCGGGCGGCCCGTCAGCGACCGCATCGTGCCGCCGCGCCAGCATCTGCTTCGCGGACACCACGAGAATGATCGCGAACAGCGCATACAGGAACGAAGCCGGCACGCGGCCGATCAGCAGCACGCCGGTGAGCGCGCCGAGCGTCGTCGCGGTTTCGAGCACGACCGCGAGCCGGACGTTGATCAGCCGCCCCGACAGGAACGACGCGGCGCCGCTGCACGAGCACGCGATCACCGACACGATGCTCGCGCCGATCGCGGTCTGGATATCGACGCCGAACAGCAGCGTGAGCAACGGCACGACGAAGATGCCGCTCGCCATCCCGAGCACGCCGCCGAGCGCACTGGCGCCGAACGCGGCAACGAACAACCACCACGCTTGCATGACGGCGCGCCCGTTACGATCGCTCGCCCGCGCGGCGGCTCAGCCGCGTGACGAAACGGATGAGGTCGCCGCGGTAATAGAGCTTCTCGAAGTCGACCGGCCGGTGCGCGTGCGTATGCGACGTCCGTTCGATCAGGAAGACGGGACTGCCGGGCGCGATCGACAACGCCTGCGCGACGTCCGCCGGTGCGGCGACGGCTTCGAGCCGGTATTCGGCGTCGACGAGCGGCACGTCGTAGCGCTCCTCGAGCAACGAGAAGATCGGCTCGGCTTCCAGATCGTGCGCGACGATCTTCTCGCCGAGCGCGCACGGCAGGTAGGTTTCGTCGAACGAGACGGCGACGCCGTCGGCCAGGCGCACGCGCCGGATCCGCATCACGTCGGTGCCGGGCGGCAACGCGAGCTGCCGCGCGACGGCGGCATCGGCTTCGACGATGTGCCTGTCGACGAGCCGCGCGCTCGGCGTGCGGCCGAGCGCGTGCATGTCCTCGACGAAGCCGGTCAGCTCGGTCAACTCCTGCGTGATCTTCGGCTCGGCGACGAACGTGCCCTTGCCGCGCCGGATTTCGACGAGACCGCGCGCGACGAGGTTTTCGACCGCCTTGCGCACGGTCGTGCGGCTGACGCCGAACCGCTCGATCAGCCGCTCCTCGGGCGGAAGCTGGCTGCCCGGCGCCAGCGTGCCGGCCGAGATTTCCGAGGCCAGTGCGGCCTCGACCTGCGTATAAAGCGGCGCATTGCCGAAATCGGAGTTCATGGAAGACATCATGACGTCATGATGTCGTGATGTCAACCGCCGATCGGGCCTCGACAGACGGGCTATAACCCGTACCCACCGGAGACATTCAACTGCTGCCCGGTGACGTAATTCGCGCGGTCCGACGCGAGAAACACCGCCGCGCGCCCGATGTCGTGCGCCTTCCCCCAGCGCTTGAGCGCGAGCATCTTCTGCGTCTCGTCGATCCACGCCTGGTCGAACTGCCCCTGTTCCATCAACACCGGAAACATCCCGGCCTCGATCACGCCGACCAGGATCGAGTTCGCGCGAATCTCGTAGCGGCCCTCCTCGCGTGCGAGCCCTTTCACGAGCGCCTCGTTCGCGGCCTTCGGCGCGACCGACAGCCCGTCGCGATCGGGCCAGCGCAGATGGCCGGCCGAGCCGAGCGTGACGAACGACCCGCCGCCCGATGCGCGCAGATGCGGCAGCGCCGCCTTCGCCGCATTGAAGAAACCGACCGTCTCGACCTCGATCGCACGGCGCCAGTCGTCGTGCGTCATGTCGCCGATATGGCGCTGGTTCACGAACGGGCCGGCCGCCCACACGATCGTGTGCACGCGGCGATGCGCTTCGATTGCGGCGGCGAGCGCCGCCTCGACCTGCGCGGGGTCGGTCACGTCCGCACGATGCGTGCTGACCGCGACGCCCTCGCCGCGAATGTCGCGCGCGACGCGCTCGGCGACGTCGGCCTTGCTGCGATAGCCGAGCGCGACCGGCACGCCGGCGCGCGCGAACTCGAGCGCCACACCCTGCCCGATCCCGCCGCTGCCGCCGAACACCAGCACCGCGCCCCGCGGAAATCCGTTGTCGTTCATCCGTTCCCCCCGTTGATGTGTCGCGGCGCCGTTCAGGCCGCCGCTTCGGTAATCGCACGCAGCCGGTACTTCAGCACCTTCCCGGCCGCGCTCGTCGGCAGTTGTTCGACGAACGTGAAGCGCCGCGGCACCTTGTAGTTCGCCATGTTGCGGCGTGCCCAGTCGTTCAGTTGCTCCGCGTCGGCATGCGCGCCGGGACGCAGCACGACGTACGCATGGCCGACCTCGCCGAGCCGCGTGTCGGGCACGCCGACCAGCGCGACCTGCGCGATCGCCGGATGCGCGGCAAGCAACCGCTCGATCTCGGCCGGATAGCAGTTGAAGCCGCCGACGATGAACATGTCCTTGATCCGGTCGGTGATCTTCAGGTTGCCGTGCGCGTCCACGCAGCCGAGGTCGCCGGTGTGCAGCCAGCCGTCCGCGTCGACGGTTTCGCGCGTCGCATCGGGCTGGTTGAAGTAGCCGCGCATCACGTTGTAGCCGCGCACCCAGATCTCGCCGGTCTCGTCCGGCGCGAGCGCGACGCCGCCGGGCCCCGCGATGCGCAGCTCGACGTCCGGCATCGGCCGGCCCGACGTATAGGCAACCGTCTGCGCATCGTCGCCGTGACGGCACAGCGTCGCGAAGCCGCACGATTCGGTGAGCCCGTAGCCGGTCAGCACCGTCTCGAAGCCAAGCTCCGCGCGCATCCGCTCGATCAGGCTCGGCGCGATCGCGGCCGCGCCGGTCACCGCAATGCGCAGCGACGACAGGTCGCGCGTCGCACGATCGGGCGCATCGAGCAGCGCGTAGTACAGCGTCGGCGGCCCGGGCAGCACGGACACGCGCTCGTCGGCGACGCGCCGCAATACGTCGGCCGGCTCGAACACCAGATGCGGCAGCACGGTCGCGCCGCTCGACAGCGCGGCGAGCCAGCCGGCCTTGTAGCCGAACGTATGGAAGAACGGATTGACGATCAGGTAGCGGTCGTCCTGGCGCACGCCGGCGATCGTCGCCCACGCCTGCGCGGCGCGCAGGTTCTGCCCGTGCGCGGTCATCACGCCTTTCGGGCGGCCGGTCGTGCCGGACGTGAACATCAGATCCATCACGGTGTCGGGCGTCACCCGCGCCTCGCGCTCGCGCACCGCGGCGATCGATACCGCCGCGCCGCGCGCGAGGAACGCGTTCCAGGTCTCGTCGTGCGTGCCGGACGGCGGCTCGCCGTCGAACACGACGACGCGCTCGAGCGTCGCGGGCCGATGCGGCGCGAGCATCGCCGGATAGGATTCGCCGAGGAACGTGCCGCAGCAGAACAGGAGCCGCGCACCGCCATCGTGCAGGATGCCGCCGACCTCCATGCCCTTCATCCGCGTGTTGACCGGCACGAGGATCGCGCCGACGGTATGGATCGCCAGCGCCGCGACGATCCATTCCGGCAGGTTCGGCGCCCACACCGCGACCCGGTCGCCGGCATCGATGCCGCTCGCGAGCAGCGCGCGCGCCGCTTCGAGGCGGGCGGCGTCGAGCTCCGCATAGGTGAGCCGGCCGTGCGCCGATTCGATCGCCGGATGCGCGCCGTGGCGCGCGGCAGCCCGTGCGATCAGCGCGGGCGTCGTCAGGATTTCGTTGTCCATCGTCATCAGAATCGCAACAGGGTTGCCGGGCACGCCGTCGGCGTGCCGCGGCTCAATCGGGAAACACCACGCGCAGCGCAGCGCTCGCGGGCCGTGCGCAGCAGGCAAGCGTCCAGCCGGCCGCGATCTCGTCGTCGTCGAGCACGTGGTTGCCGTCGAGCGCCACCTCGCCGCGCTCGATCCGGCACATGCACGCGCCGCATTGCCCCATTCGGCAGGAATTCGGTGCGGGCACGCCGGCGCGCAGCATCGCGTCGAGCAGCGTTTCGCCGGGCGCGCTGTCGAACGTGAACGCGTCGCCGTCGAGCACCGTCTCGATCGCCGCGCCGTCACCGGGCTCGTCGGCCGCGGCCGACGAAGCCGACGCCGGCGCATCGGGCAGCGACGCGAAGCGCTCGACATGCACGCGCGAGCGCGGCAGCCCGAGGCCGAGCATCGCGGCAAGCGCGTTCTCCATGAACAGCGCGGGCCCGCAGATGAACGTCTCCTGCCGGCTGAACGGCCGCGCGAGCTCTTCGAGATGCCGCTGCTGCGGCACGCCCTGCACGCTGTCGAGCCAGTGGATCACGCGCAGCCGGCCCGGATGGCGATGCGCGAGCTGCTGCAGCTCGTCGCGGAAAATCACCGAGCGCTCGTCGCGGTTCGCATAGATCAGCGTCAGCATCCCGCGCCCGTGCACGAGCGCCGATTTCAGGATCGACAGCACCGGCGTGATGCCGCTGCCGCCCGCGAACAGCAGCAGGTCGCCGTCGAGCGTGCGCGGCGTGAATACGCCCGCCGGCGGCAGCACGTCGAGCACATCGCCCGCACGGATGCGGTCGCACAGCCAGTTCGACGCACGGCCGTCGCGCACGCGCTTGACGGTGATCTTCGGCGCGGCGTCGATGCCCGGCGCGCTCGACAACGAGTAACAGCGTGCGACGGCCGCATCCGCGCACGGCACGTTCAGCGTCAGGAACTGGCCGGACCGGTACGCGAACGCGTCGCGCAACGCGGCAGGCACGTCGAACACGAACGAGCACGCGTCGTCGCTTTCGGCAATCACGTCGGCAACGGTCAGCCGGTGGAAACGGGAATCGATCGGGGTAGTGCTCATCGCCGGTTCCTCATGCCACGCCGGTATCGTGCCGGCCCGCTTCGCGCGCGGCGGCCTGCGCCGGATTCGACGCGAGCGCCGGCGCGATGCACGCGAATGCGTTCAGCACGTGCGCTGCCGCGCCGCCGATCCGCTGCACAAGCTCGCGCACGATCGTTGTGTCCGCATCGTTCTCGATGCCGCGCTTCATGGTGCATGTCATGGGTCGCCTCTTTCCGGTGCGGTTAAACACGCGCCGCCGTCACGCGGCCACGCGGCTCGCGGGCGCGCCGGGCGTCGTGTACGCACCGTCGAGATAGACGAGCGGATCGACGTCGCCGGTCATCAGCACCTCGCGGATCCGGCCGATGAACACCGTATGCGTGCCGTATTCGAAGCGGCCGTCCTGCTCGCACACGAGGCTCGCCTGCGAGTCGTGCAGATACGGGACGCCGAGCGGCGACGTATGCCAGTCGCCGGTCGTGAAGCGCGCCTCGCCCTTCAGGCGGCCGCTGCAGTCGATCGCGATGCCTTCATGACGCGCGGACAGCACGTTCACGCAGAACGGCGCGCCCGCATCGAGCGGCGGATACAGCGACGCGCTGCGGTTGATGCAGATCAGCAGCGACGGCGGATCGGTCGACAGCGAATCGACCGCCGTCGCGGACATCGAGTAGCGCCGGCCGGCGTGCGCGCTGCTGATGACCGTGACGGAGCGCGCGAGGCGGCGCATCGCGAGCAGCATGTCGGTGTGCAGCGGATGGGTAGTGAGATCGCTCATCATTGGACTCCGTCAAGTTCAGTCGTGGACGGCCGGGCTGTCTGGCCGCCGGCGTCGGCCGCTTGCGCGGCCAGGTGGTCGGCGGCGATGAACCCGAAGGTCATCGCCGGACCGAGCGTCGAGCCCGCGCCGGGATAGCTCGCGCCCATCACCGAGGCACTGGTGTTGCCGATCGCGTAGAGGCCGTCGATCGGCGCACCGTCGGCGCGCAGCACGCGCGCATGCGCGTCGGTGACCAGCCCGCCTTTCGTGCCGATGTCGCCCGCGTCGATCCGCACCGCGTAGAACGGCGCTTCGTCGACCGGCCCGAGGCACGGATTCGGCTGGTTTTTCGGATCGCCGTAGTACGTGTCGAACAGGTTGTCGCCCTTGCCGAACGCTTCGTCGATGCCGGTGGCCGCATAGCGCGCCATGTCGCGCAGCGTGTCGTGCAGCCCCGCCGCATCGACGCCGATCCGCGCGGCGAGCGCGTCGATCGTGTCGGCCTTCACGAGCACGTCGCGGAAGGCGTCCGGAATGCGCGCGTCGGGCATCATCGACGCCGGCATGATCGGCCCGCACGGATACTTGCGGCGAAAGCGCGCGTCGAACACCATCCACGCCGGCACGCATGCGCCGGTGCGCGCATGGTCGCGATACATCGCCGGCACGAATTCCGAATACGGCGCGGCTTCGTTGACGAAGCGCTTGCCGAGGCCGTTGACGATCACGCAGCCCGGCAGGTTGCGTTCGACGAACAGCGCGCGCTGCTTCTCCTCGCCCGCGACGCCGACCGTCGGCGCGCCCCACACGTGCGCCATCAGCGCGAGCGCGCCGCCGAGCCGGTGGCCTTCGGCGATCGCGTCGCCGGTGTTGGCCGGCGGCGTCGCGCTCCACTGCATCCGCGTCGGTTGCGGCAGGTAGCGTTCGCGCATCGGCTGGTTGCGTTCGAAGCCGCCCGCGCCGAGGATCACGCCACGGCGCGCCGCGATCGTCACCAGTTGGCCGAAGCGCTGTGCGCGCACGCCCGTCACGCGGCCGTCGACGTCGAGCAGGTCGCGCATCGGCGTGTCGAGCCACACCGGCACGTTGCGTTCGAGCAGCGCGCGGCGCAGCCCGCCGATCAGCGCGTTGCCGAGCGTGAGGCGCCGGTCGCGCCGCGTGCGGCGGCGCACGCCGACATCGAGCCAGTAGCGGCCGAACTGCGCGATCGCGAGCTTCATGAAGCCCGGCCCGCGCGAGAACAGCGTATGCGCCTCCTTCGACGTCACCGCGACGCGGCCGCCGATCAGCGTGCCGGGCGACGGCGGCCGCAGCCGGTCGAGCTCGTCGCCGAGCAGCGCGCCGTCGAACGGCAGCGGATCGAGCGCGCGATAGCCGGGCATCGCCCCCGGCAGCTTCTGGAAATAATCCGCGTACTTCGGCAGCGCCTGGTAGCGCACCGGCGTCTTCGCTTCCAGGTAGCGCAGCATCTCGGGCGCCTGGTCGAGATAGGCATCGAGCCTGTCGGGCGACGACGCGCCGGCCGTGCATGCGTCGAGATAGCGGCGCGCGGCCTCGCGCGTATCGGTCGCGCCGAGTTCGGCGATATGGTGGTTGCACGGTATCCAGATGCCGCCGCCCGACACCGCCGACGTGCCGCCGTACAGCGCCGTCTTCTCGATCACGACGACGGACAGCCCGCGGTCGGCCGCGCGGCATGCCGCGAGCAGCGCGCCCGCGCCGGAGCCGACAACCACGACGTCGAACACGTATTGCTGCGCTTGCGTGTCGTTCATCGCCGCCTCGTCAGATGAAGTAGTCGGTGTTCTCGCGGCCGAGCATCACGGCGCCGAGGTTCTGGCCGAAACGGTCCACGTTGTTCGCGTAGTGCGCACGGGCCGCATGCAGGTCGAGGAAACGGCGCACCAGCGGATTGCGGTGATAGATGCCGTTGCCCCCCGCATAGCGCAGCAGCGCGTTCGCGGCCTGCGCGCAGCGCTCGGCGACCTGCGCGGACTGATAGCGGAAATGCACGCGGCGCTCGATCGATACGGTCGGCCCGCCCGTCACCGACGCCATCAGTTCCGCGAAATTGCGCTTGAGCAGCACCTTCATCTCGTCGATCGCGACGGCCGCGTTCGCGCATGCATGCTGCGCGCCCGGATCGTCGGTCGTCTTCGCGCCGCTGTTGGCCGACACGCGCGTGGCCGCATAGCCGGTGAAATCGTCGAGCGCGCCCTGCAGCGCGCCGATGCACGACGTGCACACCGCCCGCACGAAGATCTGCGCGAACGGCAGCCTGAACAGCGGCGCGTCGTTGACGGCAAGGCCCGGGCTCGTGCCCATCATCCCGTCGATCGCCTTGTGCGTGCGGTAGGCGGGCACGAACACGTCGTCGACGACGACGTCGTGGCTACCCGTCGCGCGCAGGCCGAGCACGTCCCAGTCCTGCTGGATCCGGTAGTCGGCTTTCGGCAGCAGGAACGTGCGGTACTCCGGCGGCTGGCCGGCAACGGCCGGCGGCACCAGCGCGCCGAGGAACACCCATTCGCACAGTTCGCTGCCGCTCGAGAACTTCCAGTGGCCGGACAGCCGGAAGCCGCCTTCGACCGGCGTCACGCGGCCGACCGGCATGTAGGTCGACGCGATCAGCGTCGCCGGATCCTTGCCCCACACGTCCTGCTGCGCGCGCGCGTCGAACAGCGCGAGCTGCCAGTTGTGCACGCCGACGACGCCGTACACCCATGCCGTCGACATGCAGCCGCGCGCGAGCGCCATCTGGATGTCGAAGAAGGTCTGCGGATCGAGCTCGTGGCCGCCGTAGCGCTTCGGCTGCAGCACCTTGAAGAAGCCGGCGGCCTGCATGTCGGCGATCGTCTCGGCCGGGATGCGGCCCTGCGCTTCGGCTTGCGCGGCGCGGCCGGCGAGCGTCGGCGCAAGCGCCTCGGCCCGGGCGATCAGCGTGGCGGCCAGTGCGTTCGAATCGTTGTCGCGATGCACGAATGTCTCCTGTGATGCGGAGCGCGCTGACGCGCCGCCCCGGTCTTTTTCACCTGGTTCGCCGCGGCGGGCGCCGCGAGCGTAAGTTCCTGCTGCCGATGGTCGGCCTCGCGCGGCCGCGCCGCATCGTCCGAAGGGACGACCGGCGCGGTCCGGCCCGCATTACGCGCAGGCGCGCGCCTTCTCCTGGTTGAAGAACGGGATCACGTGCTCGCCGATATTGCGGATGGTTTCCATCTGCGCGTCGTGCGGTACCGTACCCATCTGGCACAGGAACAGCACTTCGTCGACGCCCGCTTCCTGCAGGCGGCCGACGTAGCCGATACAGTCGTCGACCGTGCCGTACGCGTGGTTCGGGTTCATCATCGCGAGCGCCGGATCGGCGAAGTTCACGACGACTTCCTCGGATGCGAAGCGCGACCGGATCACCATCTCGCCGGTATCGGCCTGCACGAGGTCGTCGCCCCACTTCGCCGGGTCCGGACGCTCGCCGCCCGTGTACCAGTACGCGAGCGACTCCATGAAGTAGCGCTGGCCGCGGATGCCGATCTTGCGGGCCTTCTGGCCGTCGGCCATCACGACCGTCGGGCACAGCGCGGCGAGATGCCGGGTCGGGCGGAAGCCGACCTGGTCTTCCGGCTTGCGGTTCGCCCACGCTTCGCGATACACCGCGTTCTTCTTCGCGACTTCATCGGGGCCGCCGAAGCCGAGCACCAGCGCGCCCATTCCGCGCTGGCCGGCGCGCAGCAGCGCATCGGTGTTGGTGCACGCGAGGTACATCGGCGGATGCGGATCCTGCATCGGCTTCGGGTGGATCGGACGCTTCGGAATCTTGATGTATTTGCCGTCGTGCTCGATCTCGTCCTGCACGAACATCTTCGGCACGAGGTACATCGACTCGTCGATCATCGGCTGCAGCTCGTTGAGGTCGTAGCCGAACGCGCCCGCTTCCTGCTGGCTGCCGCCCTTGCCGACGCCGAAATGCACGCGGCCGCCCGACAGGATGTCGAGCAGCGCGACACGCTCGGCCACCTTGATCGGATGGTTCATCGCCGGCGGCAGGCACACGACGCCGTGACCAAGCCCGATGCGCGTCGTGCGGCCGGCCAGGTACGCAAGGAAGGTTTCCGGCGCGCTCATGTGCGCATAGTTGGTCAGCGACGTGTGCTCCACGCACCAGATCGTGTCGAAGCCGACCTGCTCGGCCAGCAGCGCCTGTTCGACCGTCTCCTTGAACACCCGATGGTCGCCCTCGCGCGATGCGTCGGTCGTCTGGGCTTCGTAGATGAGGGAAAACTTCATTGCGTGCGTCTCCATGGTTGTTGGACGAGTCGGGGTCGTGCAGCCGCCCGCACGATACGGACGAATAGCGACGGTCCACGAATGGGAGTGTCGGCGCGCGGGCCCGCACGGGCATCGTCTGTTTGGAGTAACGGTGCGCATGCGCGGACAGAGGGGTTTCACCGTCATCCGATCGGACTGCGTCGCGGCTGGCGCCGCGCGCTAGGATCGAGCGACGATGCCGTGCGCGCCGCACACATCACGACACGGGAGAGAGGAAATGAAGGTATCGATGCTGCTGTATCCGGTCGACGACATCGACACGGCCTTGCCGCTGTTCGTCGACGGACTGGGCCTGAACGTGAAGTTCCGCGACGGCGACCGCTATTGCGCGCTCGACGGCGGCCCGCTGACGATCGCGCTGGTGGCCGGCGACGAGCAGATCGTCGAACGCGCGGCGCTCACGCTACGGGTGGACGAGGACGACGATCTCTATGCGGCGATGGCGCGGGTCGTGAAGGCCGGCGCATCGGTGCGCGTGCCGGTGCAGGCGGGGCCGCACGAATTCCGCGCGGTGCTGGAGGACAAGAACGGCGCGCTGCTGGTGATTTCGCAGAAACGCGCCGCGTGACGCGGCAACGCATGGCGCATGGCCCTGCCGGCAAAACGCTGGCCGCACACCGCGCGGACGCCGTGCATCAGGTATCGACGGGCATCGCGTTCACGACCCGCATGACACCTCCCCCCATTACGCGGCCGCGCCCGGTGCGCGCAGGTCGCTGGTTTCCAGCAGTTCGAGCAGCGTGCCGGCCGGCTGGCTGAGCCGCTTCGCGGCGAGCGCGATGAATTCGACGTCGGGCAGCGCGGGCAGCCCGTCGCCGTTGACGGGCGGCGCCAGCCCGCGCGCCGACAGGTACTGCGACGTCGCGGTGAGCCCGAGCCCGGCCCGCGCGGCCGCGATGCAGCCCGGCTGGCTGCTGCTCGAACACACGACTTCCCAGCCGATCCCCTTCTCCGCGAGCGCGTTCAGCACCACCGCGCGCGTGACGCTCGGCTCGGCCACCAGCACGAGCGGCAGCGGCCGCTCCAGGTCGACCACCGTGCCCGGGCGCGCGACCCATTCGAGCCGCGCGCGCAGCAGCGGCGTGCCGCGCCGCTCGCCGAGCCGCCGCTTGCCGACCATCAGGTCGAGCGCGCCCGCATCCATCAGTTCGTAGAGCCGGCTCGTCATGCCGGTGGTGATCTCCAGCGCGACGTCCGGGTGCGCGGCGCGGAACGCCGCGAGCACGTCGGGCAGCGCGACCAGCGCGAGATCGTCCGACGCGCCGAGCCGCACGCGCCCTTGCAGCCGCGGCTTGCGGAACTGCGATTCCGCGCGGTTCAGCGCCTGCAGGATCACGTTCGCATGCACGAGCAGCGCTTCTCCGTCGGCCGTCATCGCGATCGAATGGGTGTCGCGCACGAACAGCCGCCGCCCGACGCTCTCTTCGAGACGGCGGACGTGTTCGCTGACGCTCGACTGGTTGAGCCCGAGCTGCCGCCCCGCTTCGGTGAAGCTGCGGCAGTTCGTGACGGTGGCGAAGGTCTTGAGCCAGACGGGATTGAGCATGGCGCACATTGTGATCGGCAATTCCGATGACAGTCAATGCCTTGAGGCAGCTTCCCGATAACCACCGGAATCGGTACCATCGAGCGCTTGTAGACCGGCCGTGCGCCGGCGCGGGCCCGCCGCGCCGCCCCGGCCACGGTCGCCGCACCTCGAATTACGTCATGCCCCGGGAACCCTCACACGCCGCGCTGCTGTGGATCGTCGCCGCCGCGTTCTTCATGCAGTCGCTCGACACGACGATCGTCAACACCGCGCTGCCGTCGATCGCGCAGAGCCTGCACGCGTCGCCGCTCGCGATGCAGCCGATCGTGGTCGTCTACACGCTGACGATGGCCATGCTCACGCCGGCGTCCGGCTGGCTCGCCGACCGGTTCGGCACGCGCCGCGTGTTTTCGCTGGCGATCCTCGTGTTTTCGCTCGCATCGATCGGCTGTGCCGCCTCGCACACGCTCGGCCAGCTCGTCGTCGCGCGCGCCCTGCAGGGCATCGGCGGCTCGATGCTGCTGCCGATCGGCCGGCTCGCCGTGTTGCGCCGCGTGCCGGGCGAACAGTACGTCGCGGCGATCGCGTTCGTGTCGATCGCCGGGCAGCTCGGGCCGATCGTCGGGCCGACGCTCGGCGGCTGGCTCACGCAGGCGATTTCCTGGCACTGGGTGTTCATCGTCAACGTGCCGGTCGGCGTGGTCGGGTTCATCGCGGTGCAGCGCTACCTGCCGCACGATCAGGCGACGCAGCCGCCGCCGTTCGATTTCGTCGGCTGTGCGCTGCTGTCCGTCGCGATGATCGCGCTGTCGCTCGCGACCGATCCGCCGATGCCCGCGCATCGCACCGGCTGGGCGATCGCGCTGGCCGTGCTCGGCGTCGCGAGCGCGCTCGCCTACCTGCCCCATGCACGCCGCCGCGCGCAGCCGCTGTTCCGGCTCGGGCTGTTCCGCGAGCCGAACTTCGGTTCGGGATTGCTCGGCAACCTGCTGTGCCGGATCGGCACGAGCGCGGTGCCGTTCATGCTGCCGCTGCTGATGCAGGTACAGCTCGGCTATACGCCGCTGCAGTCGGGGATGATGATGTTGCCGGCCGCGATCGCCGGCGTGCTCGCAAAGCGCTGGATCGCGCCGCTCGCCAGACGCTTCGGCTATGCGGCGTTTCTGGTCGTGAATACGGGGATCGTCGGCTGCGCGATCGCCGGGTTCGCGCTGATTTCGACGCGGCCCGCGCCGGTGCTGGAGATCGTGCTGCTGATCGTGTTCGGCGCCGCGAACTCGATGCAGTTCGCCGCGATGAACGCCGTGACGCTCAAGGGGCTGTCGCACGCCGACGCCGGCAGCGGCAACAGCCTGTTCACGATGATGCAGATGCTCGCGATGGGGCTCGGCGTGTCGATCGGCGGCGGGCTCGTGAACCTGTTCGCCGCGCATTGGGGTTCGATGGCGAACGGCTTCATGCTGTCGTTCGCGTGCATGGGCTCGGTCACGCTGCTGTCGTCGCTCGTGTTCCGGCGCATCGACACGGCCGCGCCGCCGCGCCCGATCGCGCCGCGCCCTTCGGCGTAGGCGGCGCCGCGAGCAAGCGGGCGCGCCGCGCCGTCAGTTCACCTGGCGGCGCTCGACGACGCGCTTGAGCACCCAGCGGATCGACGAGCCGTCGGCCGGCGGCTGCGCCACGCGGTATTCGTCGACTTCCAGCACATACTGATAGCCGGGCTGGTACGCAAAGCCCTCGATGCCCGCGTACCACCGGCTCCACGGCTCGGCCGGGCTGCTGCGCACCTACAGGCAGTCCATCGGCGCGACACCCGTGCAGCGCACCGGCCGCGGTGCGACATACACGGTTTTCGTCACGGGGCGGCCATCGGCCGGGCGAGCCGCGCGCGCGTCCGCCGCTTCCGCCGCGTCCGTCGCGGTCGCGCCGGTCTGGCAGCCGGCGAGCAGCGCGCTGCCGGCAATCACGGCCGCGCCGAGCAGCGTTCTGGTCTTGCGATTCATCTGATGTTCCTGTGGAAGCGTGGGCGGGGCGATTAGACGAACGCCGTATCTCGAAAGTTCACAAATAGCTTACAAACAGCGCGCCGCCGCCCTCATTCGCAGGACGTCGCCCGTCCGCCGACGCGCGACCTGGTGCAGATCCGCGCGAACTACGTGACGTTGATCCTGCGCTGGCCCTCAAGCGGTCACGCGGGGCTGATGTTGACATCCTCCGCCGGCTGAAGGTCGTGGATTCCTGCCGCGTTCGAGACGATGATGCTCGTCTCAGATCGCCTCGGCCGTTTCCTGCTTGCCGGAACGGACGATGTAGACGGTATTGCGGGCACGGCATTCCCGATCGCCGCCGACGGCGGCTTCACCGTGTGGTGATCGTGTATTACCATCGGCGCTTCCTCGACCGCTTCGTCGCGCCGCCCGCGCCCGCCCGGCCACTGGCGGGCGACACGGCACGCCTCGCCTCGCTTCGCATGACCTCACCCGTTCCGTCCGGCGCCTCCCTGCGGCCGCTGCCCATCGATATGCTGACCGTGCCGGCCGCGCTCGACGGACGCGCGGGCACGAACCGCTCGACGCGCGCGCATCCGCAGATCGCGGCGACCCACGATCTCGACGCGGTGCGCGCGTGGCTCGCGCGCTTCGTCGATACGCCCGCCACGTTCCAGAACTATCGGAAGGAAGCCGAGCGCCTGCTGCTGTGGGCCGTGATCGCGTGCAGCAAGCCGCTGTCGTCGCTCACGCACGAGGATCTCGTCGTGTACCGCCAGTTCCTGCTCGCGCCGGCGCCCGCCGACGTGTGGTGCGCGAACGGCGGCCGCAAGCATCCGCGCGGCGACCCGCGCTGGCGGCCGTTCTACGGGCCGCTGTCGGCGGCCAGCCAGCGGCAGGCGATGGTGATCCTCAACGTGATGTTCTCGTGGCTCGTGCAGGCCGGCTACCTGGCCGGCAATCCGCTCGCGCTGTCGCGGCAGCGGCAACGACGGCCGGCGCCGCGCGTCACGCGCCATCTCGGCGCGCCGCTGTGGCAGGCGGTCAAGGATGCGATCGCCGCGATGCCGCGCGGCGATGCGCGCGCCGCCTTCCATGCGGATCGCGCACGCTGGGTGTTCACGCTGCTGTATCTCGGCGGGCTGCGCATCACCGAAGCCGCCGACACGACGATGGGGCATTTCTTCGCGCGGCGCGACGCGAACGGGCGCGATCGCTGGTGGCTCGACGTGACCGGCAAAGGCGGCCGGCAGCGGCTCGTGCCGGCCACGGCCGAGATGATGGCCGAGCTCGCGCGCTACCGGCGCGCGCACGGCCTGCCGGCGCTGCCCGCGGACGGCGAGCCCACGCCGCTCGTGCTGCCGGTTGGCCGCACGCGCAAGCCGCTCACGCGCGCGGCGCTGCACCGGATCGTGAAGCAGGTGTTCCGGTTCGCCGCCGACCGGCTGCGTGCGCAGGGGGAAGCCGGCGAAGAACAGGCGCGCGTGCTCGAACAGGCGTCCGCGCACTGGCTGCGCCACAGCGCGGGCTCGCACATGGCCGACGGCCGCGTCGACCTGCGGCTCGTGCGCGACAACCTCGGGCACGTGTCGCTGACGACGACCAGCCAGTATCTGCATGCCGACGACGACTGGCGGCACAGCGAAACCGAGGGGAAGCACCGGATCGACTGGTAGCCGGTCATTGGCCGTGCGCGGTGCGTCGATACGCGGGCCCGCTTCCGTTCTCCCGTGCCGTCACCCGCGCGGCAGGTTGCATGCGCTCAATACACGCCCACCCAATGCCCCGGCACCCACGCCCAGTGGTTGCCGGCCCAGCGGTAATGCCCCTTCGCCCAGCGATAGCCGGGCGCCGGCGGCGGCGGCGCCACCTCGGCGACCGGCGCGGGCTGCGGCGGCCGCGCGGGTTCGACCACGCATGCGGACATCAGCGTCGCGCTCGCGGTCACCAGGACGGCGAGCGATATGGATCGGATCTTCATCGTCGATTCTCCCTGTCGTGTAATCGGTTGGCGGATGCCAGCACCGGCATCCCGGATGCCGCGCGTCACACCGTGGCATGAACGAGCCCCGTCATCGGCCGCGTCGTGCCGCTTTCGGCGAACAAGGCAGCGGCGGTACGGTCGGGGTCGAGCCGCAGGCTTTCGGCCGCCGCACCGGCGATCAGTGCGTCGAGCGACGCGGTCGGCTTCAGGTCGCGCCCTTCGTACAGGTCGGCCGGCCGCAAGCCGGGCCAGTCGGCGATCACGCGGCCGCCCGCGACCGCCCCGCCCGCCAGCATCGCGACCGACGCCTGCCCGTGATCGGTGCCGTCCGTACCGTTCACGGCGGCCGTGCGGCCGAACTCGGTTGCCACCAGCACCGTCGTCTGCTGCCACGCCGGGCCGAGGCCGTCGCGCAACGCGGCGAGCATCGTGTCGAGCGCCTTCAGCTGATTCGCGAGCCGCGCGTTCTGCGCGCTGTGCGTGTCCCACCCGCCCGTCTCGATCATCGCGATCCGCGGGCCGTCATCGCGTGCGAGGAACGTCGCCGCGAGCTTGCCGACGCCGGCCGGATCCTGACGCGCATGCGCATCGCCCGCGAGGCCGCGCGCGGCCATCGCCGATTGCCACAGCGGCCCGAGCTGCGCGTCGGCCGCGTAGAGCGCCGACACGCGCGCGAGCAGATCGTCCGGCGCGGCCGGCAGGCCGGACGCCGCATACGACGCGGCCTGCACGCTGCCGCGCAACGCGAGCGGCACGGTCGGCGCGAACGCGATCGCGCTGTCGCGCGTCCTCGGCAACATCGCGGCCAGCCGGTTCAGCCAGCCGTCTTTCACTTGATACGGCGCACGCCCGCCCGTCTCGAGCACGTTCTGTCCGTCGAAATGCGAGCGGTCGCGATACGGCGACGCGATCGCGTGGACGAACAGCGCCTGCCTGTCGCGCACCAGCTCCGCGGTTCGAACCAGCGACGGATGCAGCGCGAACGTGCCGTCGACGCGTATCGCGGCCGACGCGTCGATCGCGAGCGGGCCGCGCAGCGACGCATACGCGGGTTCCGCATACGGCACGACGATGTTCAGCCCGTCGGCCGCGCCGCGCTGGATCACGAACACGAAGCGCCGGTCGGTTTCGACGTTCGCGAACACGATGCGCGGCGCGACGAGGAACGCGCCTGCGCCGGCGGCGGCCACGCTCAGGAAATGACGACGGGTAAAAGATCGGGCGGGTCGGGCCATGTTCATCTCCGTTGAAAGTCGGGCGACACGAGCAGCAGCGCGAGCGATGTTGTCGCGCTTTCGGCGCGCGACAACGCGGTCGCCGTCGGTGCACTCAGCGAGCCGGCCAGCAGCGTCTTGCCGAGCGTGCGCGGATCGAGCCGGTCGCCGGTGCGCGCGGCGAGCCGCTGCGCGATTTCGACACGGCGCACCAGCGCATCGGGCGCGGCCCAGCTCGCGGCGACGTCGTCGTAGCCGGCCGGCGATCCGGGCCGCCACACGGGCTGGCCGAGTTGCGCGAGCAGCGGCGCGGCCTTCAGGTCGCCCGTGTCGCGCCAGCCGAGCCCGCGCAGCGACGACACGGCCCACTCCCACGGCGTCTTGAACTTGCGGTTCACCGGCGCCCACGTGTCCGGCGCATCGACGAGCGCGCGATAGACGGCCGGCAGGTCGCCGCCGCTCGCGTCGAATGCACGGGCGAGCCGGTCGGTCAGCGCGGGCGGCGGATCGTCGGCGACGAAATGGCGGGCGAGCTGGAACGCGATATGCCGGCCCGTCGCGGGTGAATGCGCAAGGTCGGCCAGAATCGCGCGGCCCTGCGCTTCGCCCGGCTGGTCGTAGCTGCGCCCCGTCACCATGCGTGCGCCCGGCTCGTGCAGCTTCGGGCGGAATACGAACGCGCCGGGCGCCGCATCGCCGGGCTGCGGCCCGCGTCCGCCCGCGATGCTCCAGCCCGTCAGCGCGCGTGCGAATTCCGTCACGTCCGCCTGCGTATAGCCGGTGCGTACGCCGAGCGTATGCAGCTCCATGATTTCGCGCGCGAGGTTTTCGTTCAGGCCGCGCCGCGCCGCGGGATTACGGGCGTCGGCGCGCAGCGCGGCCGGGCTGTCGGGGCCGACCGAGCGCGCCTGGTCGAGGAACAACTGCATCGCGGGATGCTGCTCGACGGCGACGAGCATGTCCTCGAAGCGGCCGAGCACATGCGGACGGATCGCATCGCGCTCGAATGCGCCCGCGTATGCGGCGACCTGCCCCTTGTCGACCGACACCGCGAAATGGTTCGCCCAGAAATGCACGAGACGCTCGACGAACGGCGCCGGCGTGTTCAGCGCACTGTTCAGCCGCGCGGCGACGGCGCTGCGATACGCGTCGTAGCCGTCGCGACGGATCGACTGCGCGGTCGCGCGCCTGGCCGCCGCGTCGTCGCCCGTCATCGCGTTGCGTGCATCCGCGAAGCGCGTCGCGAGCGCCACCGCGTCCGGCTCGCCGGCCCACGCGGCGGGCCGTGCGTCGTAACGGTCGAATTGGGCGACCAGCGCCGCCTTCGGATCCGCGGGCGGCGCTTCGTCGGCCCGCGCGCCGAGACCGAAGCGGTTCAGCGCGATGGCGGCCGGTGAGATGTCGTTCGGGTGGTCCATGACGGGGTTCTCGCGATGCGTACCCGTGTTTAACGGACGGTGGCGGGAAATCCGTCGCCGGGCGGCTGAATTTTTTCTGCATTGCGCGGCGCGGTGCCGCGAGCGTATGCGCTGCCGTTTGCTTTCAAACGATGACGAAAATCCGCCGGACCATGCACGGCCGGCAATTCAGCTGATGGATACGCCGCAATCGACGGCCCCCGAAACGCCGCCCTTCATCCGCTTGCCCTTCCCGCAAAGCCGTCTAGACTCAAAGGAATGTGCCGCCCGCGCGTCACGGGAGTGTCGGCAAGGGCCGCAGGATCCCGTACTCGTGCAACGCCTCGCGCGCGAAAGGCGACGATCTCTACCTGAAGCGCGACAACGCGAAATCATTCAGTTCGTCGAATCGCATTGAACGCCGCGCATCGCGTTGAAGTCGCGACATACCCCTGACGAGGAGACGTCGCCGCACGCCGTCCAGCGACGGCGCAATGCGGCAGCCGCCACGACGATGACTCATCCTTCCGCGCCATTTCATGCCTCGACGTGCCGGCGCGCACCGTCGTTCCGGGCGTGCGCGTGGCTGCTCGCCATCGCGTTGATGCTGCACGGTCATGCGGCTCACACGCAAAACGCGCCCAGGGTCGTCGACATTCCGACGCGCCCCGGCGTCACGCAACGGTTTCTCTTCATCGCACCGCAAACACCGAAAATAGCGGCGATTCTCTATGCCGGCGGACACGGTGGACTGCAGTTGGACCCGTCGGGAAGATTCGGATGGGGAGAAGGCAATTTCCTGGTGCGCACCAGAACGATGTTCGTCGATAACGGCATTGCCGTGGCGGTCATCGACGCACCGAGCGACCGTCAATCCGCGCCCTACCTCAACGGCTTTCGTCTCTCGCGCGAACACGCCGACGATGCACGCGCCGTGATCGCATGGTTGAAGGCGCAGTTGCACGTACCGGTCTGGCTCGTGGGAACGAGCCGCGGCACGCAATCCGTCGCGGCCATTGCGATCGCGCTGGCCGGCGGCGGCGGGCCCGACGGCATCGTGCTGACGTCCACGATTCTCCGCGACAACAGAGGCGGCGACCCGGTCACGAACATGGATCTCGCGAACGTCAGGATTCCGGTCCTCGTCGTGCACCATGAAAAGGACGCCTGCAAGTTGTGCCCGGTGTCCGAGACGGATGCGCTGATGAAGAAACTGAACGCGTCGCCGAAAGCCGATTTGATGATCGTGTCGGGCGGCACGTCGCGCGGCGATCCGTGCGAGGCGTTCGCCTATCACGGCTTCAATGGCGTGGAGGGTAGCGTCGTCGATGCGATCTCGACGTGGATGCTTGCGCGTTGAGCGTGCCGCAGGCGTAACGCGATTGCACGTTCGTGGCGCCGCTGCGCGAAAGTTCGCCGGTGAAGGTTCTCCGTCAGCGATCTGCGCATGCGCTATCGGAAATCGACGACGCGAGCCGAACCCGATCGCATGTCGCCCTGCTTACGGGCTCCCCGCTTCGCCCGGCTTCTTCTGCAATTTCGCCGGCAGCCGCCAGTTCCCGCTACGTCGCAGCCCGTCGACGAACTTCGCGCGCTCGTCCGGCGTCAGCGTCGCCGCGAAATCGACGACACTGCGCTCGACCTGCCCGCGCAACGCGGTGTCGGCCGCCCGCGTACGATCGAGCGCGGCATCGATCGCCGCGCGATCGAGCTGCGGCGCGGCCAGCAGATCCAGCACGGTGATCCGGCCGTCGCGCCCCTCGCGCGCGAAATCCCGACCGTCCTTGCGCGCCGCCTTCAGCGCCGCGGCAAATTCCCGCTGGCGCGCGTCGGTCAATTCGTCCGCGGCGAAACGCAGCGCGGTGTGCTGCGCAGGCATGCCGGCCACGTGCAGGCCGCGATGCGTCGAGAACCACTGATACGCTCCGCCGCCGATCGCGCCGAGCACGAACACGTTCAGCACGACGGAACCGACGAGGATGTATTTCCAGCCGCGTTCGCTCACTCGTCGCCTCCGTCGATGCTCGGGCCGCCGAACGTCGTCGTCAGGTAGCCGGGTTCGTGCTGCGCGACCGGCGCGCTGCCGAGCATCAGCATCGACACGGCCACCGCGCCCGCCAGCGCACCGGCCAGCCCGACGCCCGCGAACGCCGCGCCCGACCACCACACATTGCCTCGGCGCCGCGCGCGTTGCGGCGCGGGCGCCGTCGCGACGATGCGTTCGACCAGCGCCGGCGCGGGCGGCGCAACGGTGTCCTGCGCGAGCCACGCATCGAGGTCGGCCGCATCGTCGAGCGCCTCCAGCGCGTCGCGCGGATGCGCGTGGGCCCACGCTTCGGCCGCCGCACGTTCGTCCTGCGGCCAGCGCCGCGCATCCGAGCCATACGCGGCGACGATGGTACGGAATCGTTCGGGTGTCATCGCTTTTCCTCGCTAGGTGGATCGCCGGCCAGTTGCGCACGCAGGTTGCGCCTCGCGCGCGCGAGCAGGCTTTCCAGCGCATCGACGGTGATGCCCATCAGGTTGGCCGCTTCGATGTTCGACATGTCCTGATAGTACTGGAGCACGAGCGCTTCCCGCTGCCTCGGCGGCAACGCGGCGAGCGCGTCACGCACGCGCGCGTCGCGCGAGCGCCGCTCCGCGTGCGCGGCCGGCCCGGGTTGCGTGTCGGGCACCTCGGGCAGCGTGTCGACCGGCTCCTCGCGCCGCCCGCGCAAGCGGTCGTAGCAGAGGTTCAGCACGACGCGATGCAGCCACGTGTCGAAGCGCGCGTCGCCTTCCCGCCAGCGCGGCGCGTGATTCCAGATCCGCAGGAAGGTTTCCTGCGCAACGTCCTCGGCTTCGGTGCGGTCGCCGAGCATGCGCGTCGCCAGCGCGAGCAGCCGCGGCAGCTTGCGGGCGACGAGCACGCGCACGGCCGACACGTCGCGCGCGCCGACCCGTGCGACGAGTTCCGCGTCCGGATCGCCGTCGCTCAACGCGGGCTGCTCCGCGGCGTGCCGCGCATACGCCGCACTGTGCCGGCGGGTGCGCCCGCCGTCCGGATGAAGCTCATCGTCGTGCTCTCCTTGCATGCGTCGGGCCGGCACCGCGGGGCGCCACGCCGACGGTTCGGCCGCGCGTGATGCGCCGCGGCCGATGTCGGCGCTGTCGGCTTCATCGACATCCGGCTCGAACCGCATACCGATCCGGTCGATCGCTCGCCGGACGCCGCGACCCGCGGCAGCCGGCCGGCGCGATCAATATACGACGACCGGCGCGGGCCGGTAATAGGCCGGACGCGCCGGCACCACGACGCAGCCGGCCAGCACGATGGCCGCGGCCGCCAGTATCACGATGGTTCGGAAAGGCATGGTTCGACTCATGGCGTCTGGATGAAGTCCCGCCGCGCCGGCGCCGCACGCCGCGCGACACCGCGGGCATCACGCCCAGTGGCCCGGCACCCAGCGCCAGCCCGGGCCGCGCGGGGCCCAGTGTCCGGGCGCCCAGCGATAGCCCGCGCGAACCGTCCGCCAGTGTCCGGGGGCCCACACGTAGCGGCCCTGCCGCCAGCGCCAGTGACCTTGATCCCACGCATAGCCCGCACGCGGCGCCGGCACGACTTCGACGCGCGCCGGCGGCGGTGCGACCGGCGCGACGATGACGGCCTGCGCGAATCCGGCGGACGTCGCCAGCGCCGCCGCGCAGCCGGCAGCAAATCGCAATGAAATGGAAAGTTTCATGAAAGACTCCGAAGCATCGGGCTCGGCCGGAAGCAGCCGTTCATGTCCTTGAACGACGCGTGCGGACGAAATCCGTCGCGCCATCGGCAAATAAATGTCCGCCGCGCCGAAAGCACCGATGGAGGCGCGCGATGCGTTGTTTACCGTCTGTCACAACCCGGCAAAACTGCCCTTCGACAATGCGTACCACCGGGATCCCGCTCGTTTCCGGCCCACGCCCCGGCCGCGCACGCGCCGGCCGGGCGGTTCCTCATCTCGCGTCCCAATCAACGAGAATACGATCATGTCGAACCCGGACAACTTCTCCGCCGAGCCGAACGAGCCGGCCGCTTCCGTGTCGCGTCGCGGCTTCCTGAAACTGGCCGGCGTATCGAGCCTCGCCACCGCCACGGGCGGGCTTGCGGCCGCCCGTGCCGCCGCGTCGAACCCGGACGGCACGCCCGAGCAGGTTCACCTGACGTGGGGCAGCGACCCGACGTCCGAAGTCGCGATCTCGTGGGTGTCGCTCGCGCCGGCCGTCAATCCGCGCGCGCGCATCGTCGCCGACGGCGAGGCGGCACACACCGTGCACGGCGTGCAGCGTCTCTACACCGACGGCCTGAACGGCGAGACCGTGTTCACGTATCACGCCCGCGTGCACGGGTTGAAGCCGAACACGCGCTACCGCTACGAGCTGACGGCCGACAACGACAGCAACGCCGCGCAGCCGTTCTCCGCGACCTTCACGACCGCGCCGCGCGGCCGCGCGCCGTTTCGCTTCACGAGCTACGGCGACCTCGCGACGCCGAATGGCGCGTGGGTGCTGTCGTCGCCGCAAAGCCGCTTCGCGGTGCAGGCCGTCGAGCAGTTCCAGCCGCTGTTCCACCTGCTGAACGGCGATCTCTGCTACGCGAACCTGAACCCCGCGCATCAGCCCGAGGTGTGGCGCGACTTCGGCAACAACAACCAGACCTCGGCCGCGAATCGTCCGTGGATGCCCTGCCCCGGCAATCACGAGATCGAATTCAACAACGGCCCGCAAGGCCTCGACTCGTATCTCGCCCGCTACACGCTGCCGGAGAACGGCACGCGCTTCCCGGGCCGCTGGTACAGCTTCCGCGTGAGCTCGGTGCTGTTCATCTCGCTCGACGCCGACGACGTCGTGTATCAGGACGCGGCCGCGTTCGTCGGCGGCCCCGATCCGCTCGTGCCGGCCGCGAGCACCGGCCGCCCGCCGATCGCGCCGGGCACGTCGTTCTACGTACGCGGCTACAGCAACGGCGAACAGACGCGCTGGCTCGAGCACACGCTGCGTCACGCGTCGCACGACGACGACATCGACTGGATCGTCGTGCAGATGCACCAGGACGCGCTGAGTTCGTCGAAGACGGGCAACGGATCGGACAAGGGCATCCGCGAGGCATGGCTGCCGCTGTTCGATCGCTATGGCGTCGATCTCGTGCTGTGCGGCCACGATCACGACTACGAGCGCAGCTACCCGGTGCGCGGCTGCAATCACCGCGCGGGCGTCGATGCGTCGACCGGCGAAGTCGTCGAGACGCTGCAGCCGCGCCCGGTCGGCACGGCCGATCCGGCGCGCACGACGTTCGACACGAGCCACGGCACGATCCACCTGATCCTCGGCGGCGGCGGCACCAGCGCGCCGCTCGACGTGTACGGCGAGAATCCGGCGACAGGTTACGCACAGGCGAAGATCTTCACGAAGCCGAACCGGCCGGTGCCGGGCGCCACTGCAAACACGTTCGTGCGCCAGGGCGCCGATGCGTTGGAGGACGCGATCTGGTCCGCGCGCCGCGATACCGGCACGGGGTACGGCATTGCCGTGTTCGACCACGATCCGGGCAAGCCGGGCGGCCAGACGACGATCACGATGCGCTACTACCACGCGCCGGGCGCGGATCAGCAACCGACCGCGCAATACGAGCTGTTCGAGACGATCGAACTGAGCAAGAAACGGCACGGGCATTGATGCGCCGGTCGCCCGCCGCGCGCGAGGGCGTGGCGGGCGGCGACCGGCTCCCTCGGCACCCTAGCGCCCTCGTCTAGCTTCGCGATTCCAGCGCGATACGCACGGCCAGTCCGGCCAGCACCGTCCCCATCAGCCAGCGCTGAACCAGCGCCCACACCGGCCGGCCGGCAAGAAACCCCGCGATCGCACCGGCCATGCACGCGATCAACGCGTTGACGCAGAGGCTGACCGCGATCTGCACGCAGCCCAGTGCGAGCGATTGCATCAGCACGCTGCCGTGCCCCGGTGAAATGAACTGCGGCAGCAGCGACAGATACATCACCGCGATCTTCGGGTTCGCGAGGTTCGTCACGAAGCCCATCGCGAAGAGTTTCGCACCGCTGTCGTGCGGCAATTGCCGGACCTGGAACGCCGAGCGGCCACCCGGCTTGAGCGCATTCCACGCGAGATACGACAGGTACAGCGCACCGCCAACGCGCAACGCGTCGTACGCATACGGCACGGTCAGCACCAGCGCGGTAATGCCGAACGCTGCGCAGAACATGTAGAACACGAACCCCAACGCCACGCCGCCGAGCGACACCAGCCCCGCGCGGCGGCCCTGGCAGATCGAGCGCGAGATCAGGTAGACCATGTTCGGGCCGGGCGTCAGCACCATGCCGAGCGATACGAGTCCGAATGCAATCAGGGTGGGCAAGGCCGGCACGGCGATCTCCTTCGAGGCAATGGAAATGGAATCAGCGGCGAGTGTCCACAATGTATTGCATGTCAACACAGGTCAGCATGAATAAATTGCAAGCCCCTCATGAGCGCGTTTCATCGCGCTGCGCCCCTCGTTACTTGCTCTTTTTCGCCCGCGTCTGGGTCGCCCTGCCTGCCTTGGCGCGCTGCGCGTCGACCAGCTTCACGAATTCATCGGCGACCGCGTTGCCGGTCGCATTCCACGCCAGGCGCACCGAACGACGCAGCCTGGGCGACAGCTCGAGCACCCGTCCGCCGAATCGCGTGTAGCTCAACGTGATGCGCGGGACGATCGACACGCCCATTCCCGCCTCCGCCATCGACAGGATCGTCCGCATCTCGACCACGTTGAATGCGGCTCGCAGCACCGCACCGTTGCGGGCGAAGTAATCCGCGATGACCGGCCCGCATCCGGCTTTCGAGAAAATGAACGGTGCCGCCGACAACACTTTGGCCGACACGCTCTTGCGGCCGTCGAACGTGTCGTGCGCGGCCACCGCGACGAAATCCTCGTCGAGCAGCGGCAGGTTGTGCGCGAACGTCTTGGTGCCCGCCACCACGCCGATGTCGGCCGTGCCGTCGTCGATCCACCCTTCGACTTCCGCGTCCGTCCCTTCGAGCAGCACCGCCGTCACACCCGGATGCCGCTCTTTCAGCGTCTCCAGCGCGGGCACGACGAACGCCAGCGATACGCTCGGCAGCGACGCGACCACCAGCCGCCCTTCGAGCTTGCCGCGCGACAGGCTGCACTGCTGGCGCAGCGTCTGCGCTTCGCGCACGACGTTCTGCACGTACGGCCACAGGCGTTCACCCGCCGCGGTCAATACGACCGGCTGCCGGTCGCGCAACAGCAGCTTGACCTCGGTGAGCGCTTCCAGTTCGGTCAGCGCGTGGCTGATCGCCGACTGGCTGCGACTGAGCCGATCGGCCGCCGCCGTCAGCGAGCCGAGTTCGACCACGGCCGCCAGTGCCTGCAACTGCGCAAGCGTCATCTCGCCTCCTCGTTTCGATGCATGTATTTTTCACATGCTAGGGTCGCACATCATGAATCGAATTGTATTGAACGGCGGCAACGATATGCAGCGGTCGCCGATGCCCCGCGCCGCGCTCGGGTAAGATTCAGCCTCGAACCGCGTGCGAGGCTGTCGAAGGGGCGCTCGTCTGCCGCGGGCCGGCCGGTGCGGACCGGCGGCCGGGCAATGCAGGCGGGCGACCGGTTCGATTCCAAACCAAACAACAACAGCGTGCCGAGCCGCACGCGCCGGCAGCAGGTGCATTCGATCGTGCCCGCCGCCGGTTAGTCTCGACCTGCTTCCGATGACTCATCTCGATCTGACTGAAGGTGTGCTGGTTGCCAGCCTGCATGGGCTTGCATTGCTCGATCTCGCCGGCATCGCCGTCGCGCTGCTGCTCGGCGGCATGGTCAAGGGGATCACCGGCATCGGCGTGCCGCTCGTCGCGATGCCGATCCTCAGCCAGTTCCTGCCGATCCGGCATGCGGTGCTGCTGCTGTCCATGCCGATCATTCTCGGCAACATCCCGCAAGCGCTCGAAGGCGGCGAAGTGCTGGCCACCGCCCGCAAGATCGCCGCGCCGATCGTGGGTACGGTGATCGGCAACGTCGTCGGGGTCGCCATTCTCCTTTCGCTGAACGCCGGGCACGCGCAGGCCGCATCGGGCGCGCTGCTGATCGTCGCCGCGACGCTGATGCTGAGCGCGCCGAAACTCAACCTGCCGTCCGCATGGCAGCAGCCCGTCGGATTCGCGCTCGGGTTCGGCGCGGCGCTGATGGAGAGCATCGCGTCGGTGCCGGGCCCGCTGCTCGCCACCTACCTGATTTCGTCCGGCGCGACCGGCCGGGCCTTCACGAAGCAGATCGCGATCATCCTCGTGGTGTCGATCGTCACGCTGATCACGACGTTCGGCGGCGCCACGCACGCGAGCGCCGCCGACCTCGCGGTTTCCGCGATGGCCAGCCTGCCGGCCATCGCCGGCATGTGGCTCGTTCGCCCGCTGCGGGACCGGATGTCGCCGCGCATCTTCCGGACCGTCGTGCTGCTGTTCGTGCTCGTCGCCGCGTCGCAGATGATCTGGAAGTCCGGCATCTTCCGGCACGCGGCACCGCCCGTCGCGCAGATGGACAACGGGCACGCCGGCAAGAAATGACGCCGGCGACGCCGGCCCGGCTCCCCGGCTGCAAGCAATCGCGCATGCGTTCTGAAAGCTGCGAAGCGTAGTATTCGCGAACCTGGCGCACCGCGCCCGACTCCACGAGAACGGGCCGGCGTCCGGTATCGACATTGCTGCTTGCCGGCCGACAGCCCGTCGGCGACGGCACGTTCTTCAAAGGCGCGAAATGGAAACATGGGTGTTGCTGGGCTGCGGGTTCGGTGTCGGTTTGCTGATTGCCGTCTGGGGGATCTGGTCGCTCAAGTAACGTGAGCATGACGAAGTTTTCGCCCTGACGCCCGCATCGGCGCGACGCTCGCCGGCGCGCCTCCCTTGCGCGCGGCCCCTGTCATTCCTTCCCCTCCGCCGTCGCGCGCCGCCCCATTCCTCAAGACGCGTTAGACTGTCCGGATGGAACAATGCCGTTATTGCCAGAGAATCCGCGATGAATGGGATTGCCACGGGGACGAATGCCGCCGTGCGATCGCGAAGGCACTGCGCCGACAGCGTGCGGGCCTGCCGATGGTGCCCGATCGCATCCGCAACGAATTGCCGTCCGGCGCGCCGACCCAGCAGGTGATCGCGGTCCTGTCGCGCCAGCGCCTGCGCGCGCGCCGCGGCAACGAGGAACGCCGCGAGCGCAAGGAAATCGACGACGCCGACGGCGTCTGATCCCGCGCCCGGCCCCGGTCCCGCGCCGTCTACCGGCGCCCCGCCGCCGGGCGCCCGCCCGCGCACGGCGGATCGCCGTCTTCCCGCCCTTCACTTGCAGATCCCGCAATATCGATTGGGGCCAGACCGACCTTATCCCGATATTATTGCCTCGCCTGCAATGATCTTTCGCTGGAATACACGTTTACCCTAGATCCACCGAAGCCTACGATGTAATCAATCGCTTACGACATGGTGTCGACGGCGAAGTCAATAAAACATCGGAGGTCATCATGAAATCGCTCGTTTCCGCAGTCGTCGCCGCTGTCGCCCTGTCCGCCTCGTTCGGCGCATTCGCTCAAAGCACCGTGACCCGCGCCCAGGTGCGCAACGAACTCGTCCAGCTCGAAAACGCCGGCTACAAGCCGAGCCAGTCGAGCCCGTACTACCCGGCCGACATCCAGGCCGCGCAAGACCGCGTGCATGGCGCGGACGCCACCGGCTACGGCGCACAAGCGGCCCCGGTCGTCCAGGGCGGCGCACCTGCCGTCAAGGTGCATAACGCACGCGACTCGGTCTACTTCGGCCACTAAGCCTGCCGCCGCCGCGCGCGTCGCGCGGTTCGCGCCAAGCGCTACAACGAGCCCGTCCCGCGACGGGCTCGTTGCGTTTACACCGCGAGCCAGCACACCCGCAAACCGTCAGCCGTCAGCCATCAACCGGTGCCGCCCGACGCAATGCGGCCGTCCGGTTCGGTGCCGAGCGCGCCGCTCAACAGTTCCTGATAGCGCACGCACGCGCGCTGCGCGGATGCCTTCGCCGCGTACATCGCCGCATCGGCCTTGACGAGCAGTTCCTCGGCCGACGCGCCGTCGGCCGGATACTCGCTGACGCCGATGCTCGCGCCGACGGCCACGCGCCTGTCGCCGAACTCGAACTCCTCGGCCATCACGAACTGGATGCGCGACGCGATATCGCCGATCGCCGCCGACGAGCGCAAGTCGGAAATCAGCACGATGAACTCGTCGCCGCCAAGCCGCGCGGCCATGTCGCCGCTGCGCAGCACCTGGCTCAGCCGCTTCGCCACGGCAACGAGCGTCCGGTCGCCGGCCGCGTGTCCGTGCTGATCGTTGATCTGCTTGAAGCGGTCGAGGTCGACGAACATCACGGCCAGCCCTTGCCGCACCGCGGCCGCATGCCGGATCGCCGCGTCGAGATGCGTCATGAAGAGCAGGCGATTGGGCAGCGCCGTCAGCGGATCGTGGCCGGCGAGATGCGTGAGTTCCTGCTGCTTCGCGCGCAGCATCGCGACCTGCGTGCGGATCTCGACGCGCATGCTGTCGAAGCAGCGCGCGAGCACGCCGATCTCGTCCGAACGCGCGACGGGCAACCGTTCGGCGGCCGGATCGTCGAACACGTGCGTCGCGGCGCGCGCGAGCATCTGCAACGGCCGCGTGATCGCGCGCGCGAACAGGATCGCGAGAATCACCGCCATCACGCTGGAGATGAGCACCATCCGGATGATCCGGTCGCCGAGGATCCCGGCCGGCGCCAGCACATCGGCGAGCGGACGCGCCATCCCGAGCACGACGAAGCGGTTGCCCTCGTTTTTGCCGAACGGCGTGCGCACGAACGCGAACATCTGGCCCGGCGCCTCGGCGGGCTGCCGGAGGCCGTTGAGCGTCACCTGCGTATCCGGGCCGGTAAACAGCGTGCGCGTGACGGCAAAGCTGTCCTGCATCAGCACGCGCCGCCCGCGATCGAAGCCGAACGCCTGCGACGGATCGGGATGCACGAGGAAATCGCCCCATTCGTTCGCGAGATACACCACGTAGTCGTGCGGCAGATCGCGTTCGAGCCGATCGAACATGCGCGACAACGCGACGTCGACGATCAGCGCTCCGACGATCCGGCCGGACGTATCGACGACCGGCGTTCCCACGCGCAGGATCGGCAGCCCTTCGGCCGCATGCGAACCGGTCTCGTGATTGATGACGATCGGCGACAGGTAGATGTGACCGGGTGCGGTCGCGAGCGTATCGAACACGTAGGAAAACTGCCCCTTCTCCTGGAACGCGCTGTCGGGCAACACGACGACCCCGTGCGTGTCGCGATCGACGCGGATGCGCTCCAGCCCGAAATGTTCGCTCGCGATCAGGCGGATCTGCAGGTATTCGGGGTGATTCCGCATGAAGCTGTAATACACCTGCTCGAGCCGCGTGCGCGGCCCGCGATCCGCGTTTTCGTCGCGCGCGACGATCGGCGACGACGGCAACTGCGCGAGCACGAGCGCATCGTCGGCGACGTCGGCCAGTGCCGTCGTGAAGCGCTGTCCGAGCAGTTGCGTCGACATCAGCAGGCTGTGCTGCGCTTCGTCCACGAGCATCGTCCGGTTCGCGCGATACGCGTAGTAGCCGGTCGTGCCGGACGCGATCACGCCGATGCACGCGAACAGCACGGACAGTTTCGACGTGAGCCCGAGCCGGATCATTTTTCGAAGCGCTCCGGACGATCGCCCGACACGATGCGGCTCCACAGCGACTCGCGCCGCGCGATGTCCTCGACCGGCTGAATCCACACGAGATGCGGATGCCCGATCGCGAGACCGGGCGGCAGGTCGAGCGTGTTCGCGAGCCCCTGGCGCTCGGTCAGCAACGCGCCGATCGCCGGTTCGAGCATGTAGTTGATCCACGCGAACGCGAGTTCGCGACGCGCCGCACCGCGCGTGACGGCCCAGCAGTCGAGCCATGCGAGCGCGCCCTCGTCCGGAACCACGTAGCCGACGTCCACGCCGGCGCGGCGCAGCAGTTCGACCTGCTGCGTGCCGTAGTTGCCGAACATCAATGCCGCGTGATGCTGGACGAACAGTTCGGTCGCTTCTTCAGGAAGCGTGTAATACGTGAGCAGGTTGCGTCGCAGGTCGATGAGCTTGTGCGTGACGGCCAGCGTCTGCGCGTGCGACAGGTGAAACGGGTCGGGATAGCCGAGCGCGAGCGCGGTAAACGAGAAGTTGTGCTGCGCGCTGTTGAAGTCGAGCACCCTGCCGCGGTAGCGGGGATTCCACAATTCAAGCATCGAGCGCGGCGTGGCCGCCACCTGCCTGCGATCGTAGATGAGGCCCATCGACGAATACGTGAACGGAATCCCGTACGTCGCGCCGCCGTGCACGAGGCCGCCGATCGCCGCGACGTGCTGAAAATTCGGCAGTTGCCGCCGGCGGTTCGGGATACGCGACAGGTCGATCGGCGCGAGCAGGCCTTCGCGCGCATAACGCTGGATCTCCGCCGTGTTGGCGGCGAGCACGTCGTACGGCGGCGGAGACGCGCTGTGCATGCGGGTCCAGAGCGCTTCGTCGGAATCGACGAAGGTCACTTCCACCTGTACATGAAATTGCGCCTCGAATGCATCGACCACATCCTGGTCCGCATAGCCGGGCCATGCAAGCACGCGCAGCAAGCTGTCGGCGGCCATGCCGGCCGACGCCGCGGACGCGGCCGCCGCCGGCACGCAGAACGCGCCGAGCACCGCGACGACGAGCAGCCGACGCAACCCGCGACGCACACGCCGACGCGCGCCGACACCCCTGCCCAATGGCTCTTCGTCCGTATTCCCCGGCTGCATTCGACTGTCCTTTTTCGAGCCGATGCGGATCGTGCAACGAGACCATAAAAAGCCCGCGTACGCAATCGGCACAAGCCGCACGAACGTACGCCCCGAGCGACTGTGACCGGTTGCGCGAATTGAATCGATTCGAATTGAAGCGAATCGAATCGATTCGATTCGATTCGATTCGTCAGCGGAAAGCCTCCGTTGCGCAGCCGGGCCGCGGATGCATGCCGCGCGACCGGCAACGCGTGCCGGTCATGCCCGCACGCCGAGCCTCCCGTCGATGCTCCGCGGCACGTTCAGCGGATTGCCGTCGCGCAGCGCGTCGGGCAACAACCCGTCGGGAACGTCCTGGTAGCAGACCGGCCGCAGGAAACGGCCGATCGCGGCGCTGCCCACCGACGTGGAGCGGCCGTCCGACGTCGCCGGATACGGCCCGCCATGCACCATCGCATGCGCGACCTCGACGCCCGTCCCGAAGCCGTTCACGAGGATCCGTCCGGCGCGACGCTCGAGCAGCGGCATGAATGCGCGTGCCGCATCGCGATCGCGCTCGTCCAGATGCAGGGCGGCCGTCAGTTGCCCGTCGAGCCGTTCGACGAGCGCGTGCATCGCGTCGAGACTCGGGCAGCGCACGATGAGCGACGCGGGGCCGAACACCTCGTCGTGCAATGCCGCGTGCCGCGCGAAATCCTCCGCCCGCGTCGCGAACAGCGCCGCGCGGCCCGCGTGACGGATCTCGCCGCACGCCGCGCCACACGCCAGCCGTTCGACGGCGGCATGGGTCGCGAGCCGCTCGACCGCCGAATCGTATGCGGCATGGATACCCGGCGTCAGCATCGCGGTCGCGGGAAGGTCGGCCAGCGCGGCGGCGGCGGCCGCCTCGAAGCGCCGCAGCGCCGGGCCGTCGACGCCCAGAATCAGCCCCGGATTCGTGCAGAACTGGCCGGTGCCGAGCGTCAGCGACGCGGCGAACGCGCGGCCGATCGCTTCCGCGCGCGCGTCGAGCGCATGCGGAAACAGCAGCACCGGATTCACGCTGCTCATCTCCGCGTACACGGGAATCGGCTGCGGGCGCGCGGCGGCCAGCGTCATCAGCGCGACACCGCCCGCACGCGACCCCGTGAACCCCACCGCCTGGATCCGCGGATGACGCACGAGCGCCGTGCCGACGTCGTGACCATCGTCGAACAGCAGCGAGAACGTACCGTCCGGCATCCCGCATGCGTCGACCGCCTCCCGGATCGCGTGCCCCGCCAGCGCCGACGTGCCGGGATGCGCGGGATGCGCCTTCACCACCACGGGGCAGCCGGCCGCGAGCGCCGACGCGGTGTCGCCACCCGCCACCGAAAAAGCCAGCGGGAAATTGCTCGCGCCGAACACGGCGACCGGGCCGAGCGCGACGTTCTGCAGACGCAGATCCGCGCGCGGCGACGGCTGACGTCCGGGTTGCGCGGGATCGATGCGCGCGCCGAGAAACGCGCCGTCCCGCACGACCTGCGCGAACATCCGCAGTTGCGCGACCGTGCGCGCGCGCTCGCCTTCGACCCGCGCGCGCGGCAAGCCGCTTTCCGCGACACAGCGCGCGATCAGCGTGTCGCCGAGCGCCAGCAGACGGTCGGCGATGGTGTCGAGCAAGGTTGCGCGCGCATCGAGCGGCCGGTTGCGATAGTCGTCGAACGCTTGCGCCGCCAGCGTGCACGCCGCGTCGACGTCCTGCGCCGACGCGCGGCCGAACACGGGATCGAGCGCGGCGCCGGTGGCCGGATCGATCGCCTGGAACCCGGCCGCGCCGGCAACGTCGCGCCGGCCGATCAGGGAAGCGCCGGAAATATGCATGAATCGTCCTCGGTGAATCATTGAATCGTTGAATCGATCAAGCGTGCCGCGCCGGCATGCCGGCCGTCGGGCAGCGTCGGTAGGCGCGGCTGCCTCAACGGCCCCAGCGCAGCACGAGCGGGTCGAGCGGCCGCGCGATGCGCAACAGGCTGTCGCGCGTGGCCGGATGCATCGCCGGCAGCGGATGGCGCACGGCGTCCGACGCGATCACGCCGCCCGCCTTCATCAGCGCCTTCGCGGTCGCGATGCCGCCCTGCCGGTTCTCGTGATTGATCAGCGGCAGCCAGCGCTGGTACCGCCGCTCCGCTTCGGCGGCGTCGCCGGCCACCCATGCGTCGAGGATCGCGCGAATGCCGTCGGGATAGGCGCCGCCCGTCATCGCCCCCGTCGCGCCGGCCTCCAGATCGGCCATCAGCGTGATCGCCTCTTCGCCGTCCCAGGGCCCCACGATCGCGTCGCCGCCGAGCGCGATCAGTTCGCGCAGCTTCGCGGCCGCCTGCGGCACCTCGATCTTGAAGTACGACACGTTCGGAATCTCGATGGCCATCCGCGCGAGCAGCGCGGCGGACAGGTGCGTGCCGCTCGCCGGCGCGTCCTGGATCATGATCGGGATGTCGATCGCATCGGACACGGCGCGGAAGAACTCGACGATCGCCGTCTCGCTCGCGCGGAACGTCGCACCGTGATAAGGCGGCATCACCATCACCATCGCGGCTCCGGCGTCCTGCGCGCGGCGGCTGCGCTGCGCGCAGACGGTCGTGCCGAAATGCGACGTCGTGACGATCACGGGCACCCGGCCCGCCACGTGCTCCAGCACGCAGTGCATCACCGCGTCGCGCTCGTCGTCGGCCAGCGAGAACTGCTCGGAGAAATTCGCGAGCACGCACAGGCCGTCCGAGCCCGCGTCGATCATGAAATCGACGCAGCGGCGCTGCCCGTCGAGGTCGAGGCGGCCGTCGTCCGCGAAGATCGTCGGGACGACCGGAAACACGCCGCGATAGCCGGCGGCTGAAAGACTCGATTGCATGGGTGAAACTCCTTGCTGCGAAAGGTGAGGTCAGGTAATGGCGCCGATCTGCCAGGGCACGAACTCGTTCTGTCCGTAGCCGTGCAGTTCGCTGCGCGTCGGGCGGCCCGAGGCCGCGTCGAGCATCATCCGGAACAGCGTCGCGCCGAGCGCGTCGATGCGCACGCCGCCGTCGAGCACGTCGCCGCAGTTCAGGTCGATGTCGTCGGCCTGCCTGCGCCACAGCGCGCTGTTGGTGGCGAGCTTCAGCGACGGCGTCGGCGCGCATCCGTACGCGGAGCCGCGCCCCGTCGTGAAGCAGATCAGGTTCGCGCCGCCCGCGACCTGGCCGGTCGCGGAGATCGGGTCGTAGCCGGGCGTGTCCATGAACACGAGCCCTTTCGCGCGCACCGGCATCGCATACTCGTAGACGTCGACGAGATTCGTGCTGCCGGCCTTCGCGATGCCGCCGAGCGATTTCTCCAGCACGGTCGTGAGCCCGCCCGCCTTGTTGCCGGCCGACGGATTGTTGTTCATCGATGCGTGATGGCGCGCGCAGTAGTCCTCCCACCAGCGGATGCGCGCGACGAGCTTCTCGCCCACGTCGCGCGACACCGCCCGGCGCGTGAGCAGATGCTCGGCGCCGTAGATCTCCGGCGTCTCGGACAGGATCGCCGTGCCGCCGTGCCGCACCAGCAGGTCGACCGCCGCGCCGAGCACCGGATTCGCGGTAATGCCCGAATAGCCGTCGGAGCCGCCGCACTGCAGGCCGACCGTCAGGTGGCTCGCGCTCACCGGCTCGCGCCGCACGTCGTTGGCGGCGGCGAGCATCGACTCGACGAGCGCGATGCCCTTCTCGATCGTCCTGCGGGTGCCGCCGCTGTCCTGGATCGTGAAGGTGCGCAGCCGCGCGTGTTCGGCCAGCCCTTGCGTCTCGAGCAGGCGCGGGATCTGGTTGGTTTCGCAACCGAGACCGATCATGAGCACCGCCGCGAAATTCGGGTGGCACGCATAGCCGCCGAGCGTGCGCTGCAGGATCGCGAGTGCGTCGCCGTCCGGGTCGACCGCGCAGCCGACGCCATGCGTGAGCGCGACGACACCGTCGACGTTCGGATACGCGGCGAGCGCCTCCGGATGGATGTCCCGGCGGAAATGATCGGCGATCGCGCGCGCCACCGTCGCCGAGCAGTTCACGGAAGTCAGGATACCGATGTAATTGCGCGTCCCGACGCGGCCGTCCTCGCGCACGATGCCGTCGAAGGTCGCGCGCTGCGCGTCCGGCACGAAATCGGTTGCGCCCGCACCTGCGCCGAACGCGTAGTCCCGCGCGAACTCGCCCATGTCGAGGTTGTGGGTATGGACGTGCTGGCCGGGCCGGATCGGCTGGCTCGCGAAGCCGATGATCTGGCCGTAGCGATGCACGGGCGCGCCGGCCGCGATCGCGCGCGTCGCGATCTTGTGGCCGGCCGGGATCAGCCCGGCGACGGTCACGCCTTCGTCGTCGATGAGGGTGCCGCCCACGAGTTGCTCGACGGCGACGACGACGTCGTCGGCGGGATGAAGCCGGATCGTGCGCGCGCGCGGCGCGGCGGGCGCCGGCTGGGTTTCGATGGAAAGGGACGACATGGTGGTTTCCGGTTGAATCAGGCGACGGGCATCAGTCGAGGCCGCGGTCGCGATAGTCGATGAGGCTCGCGCAGACGGCCAGGCCGAACGCGGCCACGACGAAGAACATCAGCGCGAGGAAATAGGTGCCGGTGAATTGCACGATGAGGCCGATCAGGATCGGCACGATGACGCCGACGATGTTGCCGCCAAAGTTCATCGCACCGGCCAGCAGGCCCGCGCGGGACTGGCCGCCGAGCGTCGCCGGCACGCCCCAGAACATCCCGCACCAGCGGATGAAGAACAGCGCGATCGACAGCAGCACGACGACGCTGACGAGCCCCGTCGCGAAGCTCACCGCGAGAATCGCCGCGGCGGACGCGAAGCCCGCGACCGAGAACATCGAGCGCATCACGCGGTTCGGTGCGCCGCCGGCCGCGCGCCACTTGTCGGCGACCCAGCCGCCGAACAACTCGCCGACGAAGCCGCACATGAAGATGATGAAGGTCGCGCCGCCCATCTGCTTCAGGTCGAAGCCGTGCGCCTTGTGCAGGTAGCTCGGCATCCACGTCATCAACCCGTAGAACACGCTGTTGTAGCAGGCCCAGCTCGCGAACATGAACAGCACGGAACGGTCGCGCAGCAGTTCGCGGAACGGCACGCGCGCCTTCGGCTCGCCGGTGCTCGCCGCGGCCGCATGCGCGCTCACGTGCTCCAGTTCGGCCGCGTTCACGCCCGCATGCTCGGAAGGATGATTGCGGATGTACCACCACGCGCCGATGCCGACCACGATCGTGCCCACGCCCGCGACGACGAACGCCAGCCGCCACGAACCGAGGCCCGCGATCAGCGCGGTGATGATGATCGCGCCGCAGGCCGAGCCGAGCGGCGCGCCGCCGTCGAGCAGCGCCGCGCCGCGGCCGCGTTCGGACGGCGTGAGCCACGTGCCCGCGAGCTTCGCGCCGGCCGGCATGATCGGCGACTCGGCGATGCCGAGCCCGAGCCGCGTCAGCAGCAGCGGCACCCAGCTGAAGCAGACGGCCGCGACGGCCTGGCACGCCCCCCACGCGATCGTGGCAAGGCCGACGATGGTGCGCGCCTTGAAGCGGTCGACCAGCAGCCCGCTCGGAATCTGCATCAGCGCGTAGGTCCAGAAGAACGCGCTCAGCAACACGCCCTCCATCGCCGGCGACAGGCTGAATTCGGTCGAGATGATCGGCAGCGCGACCGACAGCGACGCGCGATCGATGTAATTGATCGACGACAGCAACAGCAGCAGCCAGAAAATCCGCCAGCGCACGGCAGTCGGCGCGGCGGCCGGGGCATGGACCGTCTGGCGCGGTCCGGCTGAGTCTTCGATATGCATGCCTGTCTCCTGTGGGGATGATCGTCGGCCCGCCTTTTTCGTTGAGACGGCCAACTAATATATTAGTTGGCAATTATAGAGATGCAGACCGGCAGCGTCACCGGGGTAAACCCGCTGCCCCGGGGTCGAGCCGATCGTCCGAATTGCCGCGCGACATCCCGGAAATGATGCGTGCACTAATATACTGATCGACCGGCGCGCGCCGGCCCGCACCGGAGTGCGATGCGAACGCGTGCCGGCTACCTGCCACCCTCTTGCCGATTTATGAAGTCAGAACCCACCGTCCAGGACACTTTCATCGCCCGCCTGATCCCCGCGGACTTCGCGCTGGACCGCTCGCAGGCGCTGTCCGTGCAGATTCACGCGCTGTTGCGCGACGCGATCGTGACGATGACGCTGCACCCGAACGACGTGATCTATGAACGCGCGATCGCCGACGCGCTCGGCGTGTCGCGCACGCCCGTGCGCGAGGCGCTGCTGCAGCTTGCGCGCGAGGAGCTCGTATTGATTGCCGCGCAGTCCGGCACCTTCGTCGCGCCGGTGAAACGCGAACAGTTCGCCGAGAGCGCCTTGATCCGCAAGGTGCTGGAAACCGCCGCGATCCGCCGCGCGGCCGAGGTCATCAGCGCGCGCGAGCTCGAGCAGCTGCACGACATCCAGGACGCCCACCGGCGCGCAATCGCGCGCGGCAACGCGGTCGCCGCGATCGCCTGCGACAACGCGTTCCATGCGACCGTCAGCGCGGCCGCGCGGCTGCCGCGCGTGCAGCAGCTCGTCGAATTCGTGCGCGCGCCGATCGATCGCGTACGGCACGTGACCGTGCGCGACCCGGTCGTCGGCGAAGTCACGCTCGCGCAACACCAGAAGCTGCTCGACGCGCTCGAATGTCACGATGCCGACGCGGCCGAGCGCGCGCTGCACGAGCACCTCGACGACGCGTACGCGCGGCAGCAGCGTGCGTACGACGATCATGTCGCGCTGTTCGAGGGCACCTGACACGCGCGGGGCGCGACGCGGCGGCCTGCCCGCACCGATGAAGCGCCCGCCTCCCGGAACTCGACTCGATACCCGGACGGCAAACGACTTCCCTCAGCGGCAGCCCCCCGGTTAGCGCCAGGCCTGCGTGAATTCCGCGATCACGCGCGACAGGTGCGCGCGCATCGCGTCGCGCGCACCGTTCGCATCGCGCGCCATGATCGCCGCGAAGATGCGCTGGTGATCTTCCTGCGACGCTTCGCGCAGCGCGGTCGAGTGAAAGTGTTCCTCGATCTTGTCCCACAGCGGATCGCTGCGCGCGCAGTCCCACATCGCCGTGACCATGTGCAGCAACACGGTGTTGCCGGTCGATTCCGCGATTCTCAAATGGAACTGGCGATCGGCCGTGTCGTACGCGGCCTTGTCGTTCATCTGCTCGCGCATCGTCGTCAGCGAGAAAAACAGCCGGTCGAGATCGGCGTCCTTGCGCTCGGTCGCCGCGAGCGCCGCGACTTCCGCCTCGATCAGCCCGCGCGCGCGCAACGTCTCGATCGGGCCGGGGCCGCGCGGCACTTCGAACGTCACCGGGCGCGCGGCGTCGGCCGCCGACACGTAGATGCCCGAGCCGACCCGCACCTCGACGACCCCCTGCACCTCCAGCGCGATGATCGCCTCGCGCACCTGCGTGCGGCTCACGCCGAACTGGTCGGCCAGGCTGCGCTCGGAGGGCAGCCGCGCGCCGGCTTCGAACGCCCCGGCCGCCACCATCGCGTGAATCTCGCGCGCAAGGCCGATATAGGAGCGGTCCGCGGCTTCGGCGTCGCGGCTGGCGGGCGGGCTGGAAAGATCGGTCATCGAATGGGCTCGCAACGGGCTTGCCGGCGCGCGCGCGGCGCCGGAACCACAAAATGGTACACCAATTCTGGCCACCGCCTGCCAGCCAGCACCGCCAGGGCTTCGGTACGGGCCCGACGGGCAGCAAAAATTGGCAAACAACTGGTAAACCACTATCCCGCCAAACTGGCATACCAATCATAATCCGCTCACACCGACGACGGGGCCGGCATGTTGCCGCCCGGTCGTCCGCTGCATGAACCGCCAGTCAGGAGCTGCTCCAGTGAAGATGTCCTTCCGTTGGTACGGCGAGTCCGATCCGGTCTCGCTGCAATACATCCGTCAGATCCCCGGCGTCACGCAGATCGTGTCCGCGATCTATGACGAACCCGTGGGCGAAGTGTGGCCCGCCGACAAGATCGCCGCGCTCAAGGCGACGATCGAGCAGGCCGGCCTGCGCTTCGAGGTCGTCGAATCGGTGCCCGTCCACGAGGACATCAAGCTCGGCAAGCCGAGCCGCGACCGCCTGATCGACAACTACCGGCAGACGATCCGCCATCTCGGCGCGGCCGGCGTCCGCGTGATCTGCTACAACTTCATGCCCGTGTTCGACTGGACGCGCACCGAGCTGTCGAAGACGCTCGACGACGGTTCGACCTGTCTCGCGTTCAGCACCGACGCGGTCGACCGGATCGACCCGAACGACGGCATCGCGCTGCCGGGCTGGGATTCGAGCTACCGGGCCGACGAGTTGCAGGCGCTGCTCGCCGACTATCGCAACGTCGACGAAGCCGCGCTGTGGGCGAACCTCGAGTACTTCCTGAACGCGATCATCCCGGTGGCCGAGGAAGCCGGCGTGAAGATGGCGATCCACCCGGACGACCCGCCGCGCCCGATCTTCGGGCTGCCGCGCATCGTGAAGAACCGCGACGATCTCGCGCGGATCCTCGGCATCGTCGACACGCCCGCGAACGGGCTGACACTGTGCTCGGGCTCGCTCGGCGCGGGGCCGCAGAACGACGTCGAGGCGCTCGTGCGCGAATTCGGCGCACGGGGCCGCATCCATTTCGCGCATATCCGCAACGTGAAGGTCGACGCGAACGGCGACTTCGAGGAAACCGCGCACCTGTCGAGCTGCGGTTCGCTCGACATCGCCGCGATCGTCAAGGCGTATCACGACACGGGCTTCACCGGCTACGTGCGTCCCGATCACGGCCGCATGATCTGGGGCGAAACGGGCAAGCCCGGTTACGGCCTCTACGACCGCGCGCTCGGCGCGGTCTACCTGAACGGCCTGTGGGAAGCGCTGGCGAAGTTCGACGCCACGCCGCACGTGCAAGCGCAAACACAAACGCAAGCGTCGCGATAAACCGCCCCTCCCGAGGCGGCCGGCGCAGCGGATCGCCGGCCGCCCGTCACGACATTCCGCGCGGAGACTTCCATGCCACGCATCCGATGGACCATGATCCTGATGTGCTTCCTGGCCAACGTCATCAACTTCATCGATCGCGCGAACCTCGCGATCGCCGCGCCCAGCATCCGCGCCGATCTCGGGCTCGACGCGGTCGGCATGGGGCTCGTGCTGAGCGCGTTCTTCTGGACCTATGCGTTCCTGCAACTGCCGGCCGGCTGGTTCATCGACAAGGTCGGCGTGCGTGTGAGCCTCGCGCTCGCGGTCGGCTGGTGGTCGGTGTTTACCGTCGCAACCGGCGCCGCGCGCGGGCTCGCGCAGCTCGTCGGCGTGCGGTTGATGCTGGGCGTCGGCGAAGCGGCCGCGATCCCGTCGTTCGCCAAGGTCGCGTTCAACTGGTTCCCGCGCAGCGAACGCGGGCTCGCGAGCAGCATCTTCGACAGCGGTTCGCGCGTCGGCTCCGCGCTGTCGCTGCCGCTCGTCGCGTGGCTGATCTCGATCGTCGGCTGGCGCGGCTCGTTCGCGATCACCGGCGCGATCGGCATCATGTGGGCGCTCGCGTGGTGGTTCATCTACCGCGACCCGGAACGCTACCGCGCGATCGCGCCGGACGCCGTCGATGCGCTGCTCGCGCAGCGCGGTGCGCCGACCGTTGCGCACGCAACCGACGCCCCGAAAGTGTCGTGGCTCGACCTGTTCCGCTACCGCACCGTGTGGGGCATGATGATCGGCCTGTTCTGCCTGAACTTCGCGATCTACTTCTTCATCACGTGGTTCCCGAGCTACCTGCTGCAGTCGCGCGGCTTCTCGCTCGCGTCGCTCGGCACGTGGGGCATGCTGCCCGCGCTGCTCGCGATTCCCGGCGGCTGGCTCGGCGGCTACGTGTCGGACAGCCTGTTCCGGCGCGGCTGGAGCGCCACCGCCGCGCGCAAGACCTGCCTCGTGCTCGGCATGCTGCTGTCGTCGTCGATTGCGCTGTCGGCGTTCGTCGAGAGCGTGTGGGCCTGCCTCGCGCTGTTCGCGCTCGCTTATGCCAGCCTGTCGTTCGCCGGCGCGAACGTGTGGACGCTGGTCGGCGAAGTCGCACCGACGCCCGCGCACGTCGCGTCGCTCGGCGGCATCCAGAACTTCGCGGGCAATCTCGCCGGCATCTTCATCACGACGTTCACGGGCGTGATGCTGTCGATCACGAAGGGCTCGTTCGTCGTGCCGCTCGCGGTGGCCGGCGCACTGTGCGTGGTCGGCGCGCTGTCGTACCTGTTCGTCGTCGGCAAGGTCGAACCGCTGCCGCCGCTGCGTAACGGCGCGAACGGACGCAACGCGGAGCCGAACGCGGCCTGATGCCGCGCAAGCGTCGAAAGCGCCGGAAGTACCTGGCGTACCGAGCAAGCGCGACTGGCCTCGGCCGTCGCGCTTTCCTTTTCGGGCCGCTCGTCGGACAATGACCCGCGCCCGCCGGCGCGGTGCCGCACCGGCCCCCGCGCGCGGCGGCGACGTGTTCCCGCCCGCGCCGATGAAACGCTACGAAACCCTCGCCCATACGATCGCCGACGAAATCCGCAACGGCAACCTCGCGGTCGGCACGCGCCTGCCGTCGCTGCGGCAGATCATCGCGCAGCATGGCGTGAGCCAGTCGACCGTGTTCCGCGCGTACTACCTGCTCGAGCAGTGGGGGCTGATCCGCGCACGGGAACGCTCCGGCTACTACGTCGCGCCAGGCGCCGGTGCCGGCGCAGGCCCCGGCGCGGCCCCGCCCGCGAAACGCCGCGCGACCCGCGCCGGCGCCACGCGCAAGGTCGACATCAGCGATCTCGTGTTCTCGGTGCTCGATGCCGCGACGCAGCCCGGCATCGTGCCGCTCGGTTCCGCGTTCCCGTCGCCACAGCTGTTTCCGCTGCCGCGCCTCGCGAAATCGCTCGCACAGGCGACGCGGCTCGTGAGCCCGTGGAGCACCGTCGTCGACCTGCCGCCCGGCAACGAGGCGCTGCGCCAGCAGATCGCGCGACGCTATCTCGCAACCGGCGTCGCGCAGCCCGTCGACGAGATCGTCGTCACGAACGGCGCGCTCGAAGCGCTGAACCTGTGCCTGATGGCCGTCACGCGGCCGGGCGACGTCGTGGCCGTCGAATCGCCGGGCTTCTACGCGGCGCTGCAGGCGATCGAGCGGCTCGACCTGCGCGCGGTCGAGATTCCCGTCGATCCGCGCACGGGCCTCGATCTCGACGCGCTCGCAAACGCCCTCGAACGGCACGACATCCGCGCGTGCTGGTTCATGACCAATTTCCAGAATCCGACCGGCGTCACGCTCTCCGTCGACAAGAAGCGCGCGCTGGTGGACATGCTGGCCGCGCGCAACGTGCCGCTGATCGAGGACGACGTGTATGGCGAACTCCATTACGGCCCCGACTACCCGCTGCCCGCGCGCGCGTTCGACCGCCACGGGCTCGTGATGCACTGCAGTTCGTTCTCGAAGACGCTCGCGCCGGGCTACCGGATCGGCTGGGCCACCGCCGGCCGTTTCGCGGAAAAGGTGCAGCGGCTCAAGCTGATGACGACGCTGTCGGCGAGCATTCCCGCGCAGGCCGGCATCGCGAACTACCTGGAGCACGGCGGCTACGACCGCCACCTGCGCAAGCTGCGCGGCGCGCTGCAAACGCAGCTCGCGCGCATGGACGACGCGCTGCGGCGCTGGCTGCCGCCGGGCGTCGAATGGGTGCGGCCGGACGGCGGGTATTTCCTGTGGCTGTCGTTTCCCGACGCGATCGACGCGATGGCGCTGCACCGCGAGGCGATCGCGCGCGGCATCAGCTTCGCCCCGGGGCCGCTCTTCTCCGCCGCGCACGGGTTCGAGCGCTGCGTACGCGTGAACTTCGGCCATCCGTGGAGCCGCGACATCGAACGCGCGATCCGCGTGCTCGGCGAGCTGGTCGCCGAACCGACGGTGCGCAAGCCGGGCTGATCGCGCATCGTGCGCAAGCTGCGCGCCGCCGGCATCACGTCCCTGCAGCGAAGCCGCGCGCGGGTTACATTGCGGATCCCGCCGCTCCTTCACGATTTCCCATGAGCCAACTGCCCTACCTCGATCGCGACGCGCTGCTGAAACTGGCGGCCGAAGCGGCACACGTCACGCAGCCGTGCACGTGCACGAAAACATCGCTCGCCGGCTGGACGACCCTGCCGCTGTCGCTGCCGGACACGCAACTGGCCGAAGTGGCCACGCTCGCGCCGCCCGGCGAGGCGGAGCCGGTCTACGACGAATATCATCCGGCCGGCACGCGCTATGCGTCGGACGATGCGCCGATCGCGCTGCGTCATTTCCCGTACAACCGCTGCAACGTCAGCCGCTGCGTATCGTGCGGCCGGCTGTACCTGCGTTATCAGGAAGGCGGCGGCTACTTCATCGACCAGCGCATCCGCGCGCTCGATCCGGCGCTCGTCGTCGACGCCTGAACCCGCCACGGGCATGCGCGCCCGTTCGCGCCAGCGCCAGCACCGGCGTCCTGCCGGCCAATCTGCTGCGCCCTTTTCGTCCCGATCTGCTGCTTGTCCCGCCGCCCGGCGTTCCCTACGCTGTCTCCGGTTGCCCGACACCCGTCGCAACCTTCCCTGTCGAGCGGCGCACGCCCCGTGCGCCGCCGCTCATCTCGCGTATCACGTCATGTACCGATATACCGATTTCGACCGGGCGCTCGTGCACAGCCGCGCCGCCCAGTTCCGCGACCAGCTCGAACGCTGGCAGCACGGCACGCTGAGCGAGGACGCGTTCCGGCCGTTGCGCCTGCAGAACGGCTGGTACGTGCAGCGCCATGCGCCGATGCTGCGCGTCGCCGTGCCGTACGGCGAACTGTCGAGCGCGCAGCTGCGCGTGCTCGCGCGGATCGCACGCGACTACGACGTGCCCGACGACGCCACCTATCGCGCCGCCTGCGACGCGCAGGCGCTGCTCGGCACGCTGCGCCTGCCGACCCGCAACGCCCATTTCACGACCCGCACCAACGTGCAGTTCAACTGGATTCCGCTCGCGAAGGCCGCCGACGTGATGGACCTGCTCGCGACCGTCGACATGCACGGGATCCAGACGAGCGGCAACTGCATCCGCAATATCTCGTGCGACGAACGCGCGGGCGTCGCGCCGGACGAGATCGCCGATCCGCGGCCGTTCGCCGAGGTGATGCGCCAGTGGACGACGCTGCATCCGGAATTCGCGTTCCTGCCGCGCAAGTTCAAGATCGCGATCACCGGCGCGGCCGAAGACCGCGCGGCCACCGACTGGCACGACGTCGGGCTGAAGCTCGTGCGCAACGACGCGGGCGAACTCGGTTTCCGCGTGAGCGTCGGCGGCGGCATGGGACGCACGCCGATGATCGCGACGCTGCTGCGCACGTTCCTGCCGTGGCGGCATGTGATGAATTACATCGAGGCGATCGTGCGCGTGTACAACCGCTACGGACGCCGCGACAACAAGTACAAGGCGCGCATCAAGATCCTCGTGAAGACCGAGGGACAGCGCTATATCGACGACGTCGAGGAAGAGTTCCGCCAGATCGTCGAGCTCGACGGCGGCCCGCACACGATCCCGCAGGCCGAGTTCGAGCGGATCGCGGCGTCGTTCGTGCCGCCGCGTCTCAAGCCGCGCACGCTCGACCTGCAGGACGCCGGCACGCGTATGGCCGCACACGCCACGCGTCATCCGGCGTTCGCGCGCTGGCTCGCGCGCAATGTGGCGGCGCACCGCGACCCGGCGCTGCGCATCGTCACGCTGTCGTTCAAGCGCCGCGTGCAGGCGCCCGGCGACGCGTCGCCGGAGCAGCTCGACGCGCTCGCCGACCTCGCCGAGCGCTTCTCGGCCGGCGAGGCGCGCGTCACGCATGCGCAGAACGCGGTGCTGCCGTGGGTGCACGTCGACGACCTGTTCCTGCTGTGGGAAAACGCACGCGCCGTCGGGCTGGCGAGTGCGAACGTCGGACTGCTGACCGACATGATCGCGTGCCCCGGCGGCGACTTCTGCGCGCTCGCGAACGCCCGCTCGATCCCGATCGCCGACGCGATCGCCGAACGGTTCCAGGATCTCGACATGCTGCACGACGTCGGCGACATCGACCTGCACATCAGCGGCTGCATCAACTCATGCGGCCACCATCACAGCGGGCACATCGGCATTCTCGGCGTCGACAAGGACGGCGCCGAGTGGTACCAGGTGACGCTCGGCGGCTCGGACGGCTCGAGCGCGAGCGGCCCCGCGCGGCCGGGCAAGGTGATCGGCCCGTCGTTCTCGGCGGAAGAAATCGTCGACGTCGTGGATGCGCTCGTCAACGCGTATCTCGACGCGCGGCTCGACGCCGACGGCCACGCGGAGCGATTCATCGACACGGTGCGCCGCATCGGCGCGGAACCCTTCAAGGCGGCCGCGAACAACGCGCGTCACCAGCCGGAGCACGCATGAAACCGACCGACGACAACGACGTGAACGCACGCATCCGGCTGCTGACGCCTGCCGAGCACGCCGGCGACACGGGCGCACCCGACACCGCGACGCCGGACATCCTGACGATCGGCAACGACGAGGAACTGCCGCCGCTCGCCGCACGAATCGCGCAGGCCGCGCGCATCGACCTGCATTTCCCGTCCTTCACCGACGGCCGCGCGTACAGCCAGGCATACCTGCTGCGCAAGCGCTTCGGCTTCACCGGCGACCTGCGTGCGACGGGCGACGTGCTGATCGACCAGTTGCTGCTGATGGAGCGCACCGGGTTTTCGAGCGCGGTGCTCGGCGGCGACGCAGACATCGCGGCCGCGCGCCGGCAACTCGACCGGTTTCCGGGCTTCTATCAGCGCGACGCGAGAGGAACGGTGCCGCGGCAGGACGCCACGACCTAGGCGAAGAAACGACGACGGGCGGCCCGCAGGCCGCCCGTCCGATGAACCTCATGCCCGCGCCCGCCGCGAAGCGGGCGCCGGCGTTCAGCGCGCCGCCACCGGCTTGCCGAACGCGCCGAGAATCTTCTTCTCGAGCGCGATGTAGTCGTGGCCGAAGTGGTGGTCGCCCCCCGTCTTGATCACGTCGACGCCGGTGTTCACGAGCGCCGGGCACATCGTGTCCTTCTCTTCCGCGCCGTAGAAGCACTGCACGCGCTGCGGCGGCACCTTCGCCATTTCCGGCGCGACCTTCAGCGCCTTGTCGCTCGCGGGCATCCCGAGCCAGCCCGTCACGCGGATCTGGAAATCCGCCGCCGGCGCGAAACCGAGCAGCGACATCACCGAGACCTTGTCGCGCAGGTCGGCCGGCAGCCGGTTGTACGCGAACGGCATCACGTCGGCGCCGAACGAGTAGCCGACCAGCGCCACCCGGTCCGCATGCCAGCGCGCCATGTAGGTGCGCATCACGCGCGCCAGGTCGCGGCTCACCTGTGCGGGCGGCCGCTCGCTCCAGAAGTAGCGCAGGCTGTCGATGCCGACCACCGACACGCCGTCGCGCTGCAGCGCCTCGGCGATCGTCTTGTCGAGATCGCGCCAGCCGCCGTCGCCCGAGATCACGATCGCGAGCCGGTCGCTGCCGCCCTTGGCCGGCAGCTCGACGAGCGGCAGGTCCGACACGTCGAGCTCGTCGCTCGCGCTGGTGTCGTGCAAGTGCGCGGTGACCAGCGACACGAGCTTCGCGGTGTCGCCGGCCGCGGCCGTTTCGACGAAGCCCGGCATCGCGCGGCGCACGATCGTCGCATCGGGCGGGCACGGCTTGAAGCGCGCATCGAGCTTCACGGCCGGGGCGACCGACACGACGCCGGCAATCGTGTTTTCCGGCGCCATCGACAGGATCTGCTTCGCGATCGCGCCGCCCTGGCCCACGCCCGCCACGATCGGCGCGTAGTAACGCGACGACTGCGCGAGACGTTCGAGCTGGTGGCTGACCGCTTCGGCGTCGCCGTCGAGGTGGTGACAGGTTTCCTGCTTCGCGGCAAGGGCGAGGTTCGCCGCATAGCGCTCCGAATCCACGCCGACCGTCATCGCGCCCGCTTTCGCGAGCGCGTCGGCCGCCTGCTGGTCGGCCACGCCCCAGCCGCGCTCGCGCGAGAACAGCACGACGAAGCCGCGCAGCGGGCCGCTCGGCTTCGTCACGGTCACGGGCCCGTAGCGGCCGCCCGACACGGTTTCCGGTTTCGCCGCGGCCTGCTGTGCCGCGCACGCGGCGCCGGCCAGCATCATTCCCGCGCAGGCGAGTGCCGCCTGCGCGATAACCTTCTTCAACATCATGAACGCCGACCTCCAGCCAGCAAGGACAGATCCGCGAGCGTGACGAACACGCCGACCGAGCCCGAGGCCGCGAGATAGCGCGGCTCCCAGTGCGGCTCGAACTTGCTCTTGAATGCACGCAAGCCGCGGAAGTTGTAGAAGCGGCCGCCGAAGCGCCAGACCATCAGGCCGAGCCGGTGGAACGGCGACGGCATCTTCGCCGCCCCCATCCCCGAGAACGGCGCGATGCCCAGGCTCAGCTTGCGGAACCCCGCTTCCTTCAGATGCAGCGCGAGCTGCGTGAACAGATACTCCATCGCATACGGCGACGCTTCCGGCAGATGACGCATCACGCCGACGGTGGCCTCGGTGTTCAGGTCGGTCGTCATGAACGTGACGAACGCGATCGGCGTGTCGGCCTGGCGCACGAGCATCACCGACTGCGTCGCGAGATAGCCGTCGTGGAACGCGGCCACCGAGAAGCTCTTCTCGCGCGCGTCTCGGCTGTCGAGCCAGCCGTCGGAGATGTCGCGCAGCGCCGGCAGCGCGGCCGGCACGTCGCATGGCGCGATCACCTCGACGGTCAGCGCGTCCTTGTCGCCGCGGCGCAGCGCATAGCGCAGATGCGAACGGTTCGAACCCTTCAGGTCGAACTGGTCGAGCGCGATGTGCGCTTCCTCGCCGAGCTTCATCAGCGTGAGCCCGGCATCGAGATACAGCGGCAGTGCATTCGCGCGCACCTGGTAGAACGCCGCGCGGCCGCTGTGCGCGTGCGCCAGCGCGATAAACTTGCTGATCAGCGCCGGCCATTCTTCGCGCGGCCCGACCGGGTCGTGCAGCGCGGCCCACGTGCGGCCGTTTTTCGCGTACATCAGGAACGCGCGGCGCGATTCCGAAAACAGGAACGACTTGTCGCCCATCAGCGCGAGGCCCGCATCACTGCACTCCTGCGCGCGGATGATCTGTTCCGCGTCGAGCAGGTCCTGCTCGACGGGCTTCACGAACCGCCCCGGCGCCGGGCGCAGCAGTTGCCACAGCGCGAACATCGCGACGAACACGCCGGCGGCGAGCGTCGCGCGCAGTGCGCGCGGCGCGCGGGCGTCGAACGAGAAATGCGACCAGAGATCGCGCGTGTACGGCACGTCGCGGAACGCGAAGCACAGCACCCACACCGCGAGGATCAGCACCATCGTCACCGACACGAACCAGCTCACCGTGAAGCGCTCGGCGAGCAGCGACGAATGACGGTTGAAGCGGCGGCGGCTGACGAGCAGCAGCACCAGCAGCGTGCCGAGCACGCCGGCTTCGACGAACGCGAGGCCCTTCGCCAGCGACAGCGCGAGGCTCGCGAGCGTCAGCGCGAAGGTCATCCACCATGCGCCGTCCAGGCGGCGCAGCAGCCCGCGCGCGACGAACAGCAATGCGACGCCCAGCACGCTGCAGATCACCTGCGAGCCTTCGAGCACCCACAGCGGCACGATGTTGCGCAGGATCGCGATCCGGTGCCAGAACGCGGGCGTCGCGCTCGAAATCACGAGCATCCCGCCGACCGCGAACGTGACGAGGCTCAGGAACAGCGGCGCCAGTTGCGACACGCGCGCAGCCTGCCGCGATACGAGCCGGCGCCGCAGCGCGCGCCCTTCGAACGCGGCCAGCAGGCCGGCCGACAGCACGAGCGGCACGCCGAAGTAGATCGCGCGGTACGCGATCAGCGCCGCGACCATCTCATGCGCGGGCACTTCGCGGCCCAGCGTGAAGACCATCGCGGCTTCGAACACGCCGATCCCGCCCGGCGTATGGCCGATCATCCCGAGCAGCAGCGCGGCCGCATAGACGGTAATGAAGGTCGGGAAGCCGACCGGCGCCGCGGGCAGCAACACCCACAGCGTGAGGCCCGCGGCCACGACGTCCATCACCGCATAGACCACCTGCGCGACGAGGTCGCGCCGCGCGGGCACGTCGAACGTCAGCCATTTGAAGCGCGTGACGACCGGACGCGCGGTGTTGCCGCACATCGCGACCATCCCCGCCAGCACGATCAGCAGCGCGGCGCCGCCCCACGTGAGCACGCCGGGCGCGACGTGCAGCATCGCGGCGAGCGTCTGCGGCACGCAGACCATGCCGACTGCCGTCATCAGCACCAGCGCGAGCGCGAGCGTGCCGCTGGTGAACACGGTCATCCGGCCGATCTGGGCGGGCGTGACGCCCGACACGCCGTACACGCGGGCGCGAACCGCGCCGCCCGTGAGCGCGCCGAAGCCGGTCGCGTTACCGAGCGCGGAGCCGGCGATCGCGCCGATCCACAGCGCGGCGCGCGGCACTTTCGCGGCGACGTAGCGCAGGCCGACCGCATCGCGGGCGACGAGCGCGAGATAGCTGAGCGCCGTCGCGGCGAGCGACGCGCCCCATTCGCCGATCGCCATGTGGCGCAGTTGGCGGATCACCGAGCGGTAATCGACGGATTCGGACAGGTGCTGGAAAACCACGATCAGCAACAGCCCGATGCCGAGCGCGAGCAGCGGCGACAGCACGCGCTCGTTGCGGATCAGCGCCGAGACACGCGCGATCGCCGCCGCGGCACGGCCGGGCGAACCAGGGTGGCGGGAAGACATAGATTGTTCAGTGGTGGTGCATAGCTTGTCGCGGCGCCGGGGGGGCCGGGCGGCGACGAATCTGGTTGTTCTGCGTGGGCGGTCGGCCTGGGACGGAGGCAGGCAGCGCCTGGATCAGAAATTACGAGTATACGGAATTCATCTTACAGAATCTTTCGATCTCGCACCGGGCCGTTCGGGCGCGTCGGGTGCATCGACGGCGCATCAGAATCATGCGCAAGGTGCGCATCATACCGGGAACCGGCAGGGATTTTTCATCGGATGAATGACGGATTCCGGATTCGGGAGAAATTCTCCGCGAAACGCCGCGCGCGCGAGCGCAAAACCGCGAGCGCACGCGGGTTTCAGGAACGGGGCAGGATCGCGCTCCCCGTCATTTCGCCCGCTCGTGCTCCGCCAGCCCGATCGCCTTGTAGTCGTAAGTTGGATAGAACTCCGTACGGTATGCGCCCCACGCCGTATCCTCGAGCACGCGATTGACCTCCCGCAGCCGCGACGCCGGCAGCCGCAGCACGACGACCTGCCCGATCCCCATCGCCACGGTCCAGCTCACCACCTCGACGCCCGGCGGCGGGAACGCCTTGTAGAACCCCTGCCGCGCGAGCTGCGCATTCAGCTCGGCGAGCGGGCGCGACTGGTCGTGCTTGAGGAAGACGGTCAGCAGTACCGCGTTGTCCGGTGTCGCGGAAGCCGACCCGGCCGGCACGGTCGACGTCTGGCCGCACGCCGGTGCGCTGCCTATCGCGGCGGCGGCAGCGGCCAGCACCGCGGCAATCGCCAGGGTTCGAAGCGGGAAATGCGGGATGGCCGTCATGACGCGACTCCGTGACTGCGTGAAGGGAGCCGTCATCATGCGCCGCCCGGCGACGCGCTGCAGCGGGCCTTGCGCGCGCCCTACCCGGCGCTCGCCGCACGCTCGCGCAGCACGTCGATGAGCGCGCGCAGCTTCGCCGGCACGTGCTTGCGATTCACGTAATAGAGCCACATCGGCGGCAGCGTGCGGCACGCGCCGGGCAGCACCTCGACGAGCGTGCCGTCGCGCAGGTCCTGCCCGATGCGCTCGCGCATGAACGCGAACGCGATGCCGACGCCCTCGCGCGCCGCGTCGATCACCGCATCCGCATCGTTCGTCACGAACACGCCGTCGGGATCGAGATCGACGTCGCGGCGGCCGTCGTGCAGCAGCCATTTGTGCAGGCGGCCGCTTTCCGAGAAGCGGAAACGGATGCACGCATGCCGTTCGAGTTCCGCGAGCGACGCGGGCGTGCCGTGCCGCGCCAGATAATCGGGCGATGCAACCAGCGCGCATGACAGCGCCGGCGCGATCCGCACGCCGATCATCCCCGGCTGCAGCCGGTCGGCCAGACGAATCCCCGCATCGAAGCCGTCCTTCGCGATATCGACCAGTTCGTTGTCGTAGCGGATCTCGAGCCGGACTTTCGGATAGCGCTCGCGGAACGCCGCGAGGATCGGCGCGATCACGAGCGTGCGCGCCAGCGGCAGCGCGGTGATGCGCAACAGCCCGCCCGGCTCGCTGCGCGCCTCCTTCAGTTCGTCGCGCGCCTGCATGACCTGCCGGTACGCCGGCTCGGTCTGCCGGCGGTATTGCTGGCCGGCTTCGGTCAGGCTCACGCCGCGCGTGCTGCGGTTGAACAGTTTCACGTTCAGCTCGCCCTCGAGCTGCCCGATCGCGAGGCTGACGGCGGCGGGCGTCAGCCCCAGCGCGGCGGCCGCGCGCGTGAAGTTGCCGGCGGTGGCGACGCTCATGAACACGTGCAGCCCGGCCATCGGATCGCGTCTGCTCATCATTAAAAAAACTTGAAACTCCTTCGAGCGGAACGCGGATTCTCCCATATACCAGAACTGCCTACACTGGCCTGGTCGCCCTCACCGGAGCAGCCGATGCAACCCCATGGCACCACCCTTCCGCTGGCAGCCGTTCAACATACGATCGACGCGGCGCTCGCGCACGCCGCGTCGCTGCAGGTCGACGGCGTGTCGATCGCGATCGTCGACGCCGGCGCGAACCTGGTCGCGTTCCTGCGCACCGACGACTGCTTTCTCGGCGCGATCGACCTCGCGCAACGCAAGGCGCTGACGGCGGTGCGCTTTCGCGCATCGAGCGGCGCGATCGGCGCGATGTCCGGCGACGGGCCGCTGCGCGGCATCGAGCACAGCCACGGCGGGCTCGTCACGTTCGGCGGCGGCGAGCCGCTGGTTGACGGCAACGGACGCTGCGTCGGCGCGATCGGCGTCTCCGGCGGCAGCGTCGAACAGGACGACGCGATCGCATGTCACTGCCGCGATCGCTTTCACGCAACCTTCCACACCTCGAGGTAAGTACATGGCAACGAAACGCATCCTCATCACCGGTGCAGGCACCGGTTTCGGCCACGAAGTCGCGCTGCGGCTCGCGCGACACGGTCACGACGTGACGGCCGGCGTCCGCACGACCGCCGAGATCGACGCGCTGACGGACGCCGCCGCGCAGCGCGACACCGTGTTGCGCGCGGTGAAGCTCGACGTCACGTCGGCCGACGATCGCGCCCGCGCCGCCGAATTCGACATCGACGTGCTCGTGCACAACGCGGGCGTCGGCGAAGCCGGCGCGCTGGTCGACCTGCCGATCGGGATCGTGCGCGACCTGTTCGACGTCAACGTGTTCGGCCCGCTCGAACTCACGCAGCAGATCGCACGCGGGATGCTCGCGCGCAAGCACGGCAAGATCGTGTTCGTGTCGTCGATCGCCGGGCTCATCACCGGGCCGTTCACGGGCGCCTATTGCGCGTCCAAGCATGCGATCGAGGCGGTGGCCGAGGCGATGCACGCGGAACTGGCGCCGCACGGCATCCGCGTCGCGGTCGTGAACCCGGGCCCGTACCGCACCGGCTTCAACGACCGGATGATGGAAACGCCGCGGCGCTGGCACGACCCGGCCGTCCACACCGTGACGCCCGAGCAGTTGACCTTCCCGCTCGAACAGCACGATCCGGAGGAAATGATCGCGAAAATGGTCGACGTGATCGAAGGCGACGGCGGCGCGTTCCGCAACCTGCTGCCGCAAGCGTCGGAAGCGTTCGTGCGCGCCGAGCAGGCGCACGCGTGGGAGCGGCGGCAATAAGCGCCAGCCGAGCGGCGCGCGCCGGCCGGCGCCAGCCGCCCACGATCAGTACACGTCCCGCATGTAGCGCCGCGCCTTCGCGAGCCGCGCGACGTAGTCGTTCGCGGCTTCGTCCGACATCCCGCCGTGCTCGGCCACGATCGCCTTCAGCGCGGTATCGACGTCCTTCGCCATGCGCGCGGCGTCGCCGCACACGTAGAAGTGCGCGCCCTCCTCCAGCCACGCGTACAGCTCGGCGCCCTGCTCGCGCATCCGGTCCTGCACGTAGATCTTGTCGGCCTGGTCGCGCGAGAACGCGAGATCGAGCCGCGTCAGGAAGCCGCTGTCGCGCATCGCGCCCAGCTCGTCGCCGTAGTAGAAGTCGGTCTGCGCATGCTGCTCGCCGAAGAACAGCCAGTTGCGGCCGCGCGCGCCGCGCGCCTGCCGCTCGTGCAGGAAGCCGCGGAACGGCGCGACGCCGGTGCCCGGCCCCACCATCACGACCGGCACGTCGCCGTTCACCGGCGGCCGGAAATGCGCGGACTTCTGCACGAACACCGGCACGCGGCCGTCGTCCGCGCGATCGGCGAGGAACGTCGACGCGACGCCTTTGCGTGCGCGGCGGCCGTTGTGATAACGCACGGCCGACACGGTCAGGTGAATCTCGCCCTGGTGCGCGCTCGGGCTCGACGCGATCGAATACAGGCGCGGCTGCATGCGCTTGAGCATCGAGACCAGCTCCGTGCCCGACAGCTCGACCGGAAACTCGTGCAGCACGTCCGCAAGCTGTTGCCCCCACAACCATTGCTTCAGATCGGCCTTGCGCTCGTCGCCGAGCAGCGCCTTCAGTGCGCCGTTCGTGCTGCGCGACGCGATGAACGCCAGCGTGTCCGGATGCGGGCGCGTGATGTCGAAGTGGCACGCGAGCGCATCGCCGAGCCGCACGTCGCCGACGCCCGCGACCGACACCGGCGCATCGGCCTTCAGCGCGGTGACGGCCAGCAGCTCGTCGACCAGCTCCGGGCAGTTGGTCGGCCACACGCCGAGCGCGTCGCCGGCTTCGTATTCGAGGTTCGCGCCGTCGGTCGACAGCGACACGTAGCGCGTGTCCTTCGCCGCGCCCGGACGGTTGAGCCGCAGGTTCGCGACGAGCTTCGACGGCGCCGGATGCGCCTTGCTCGGCAGCAGCCCCGACGGGCTCATCCCCGTGGTCGGCACCGCGTGCAGCGCCGCATCGGCCTCCTTGATCCGCGCGACCACGCGTTCGAGCCACTGGTCGGCATCGCGCTGGAATTCGACGTCGCAGTCGACGCGCGCGCACAGGCGTGCCGCGCCGAGTTCCGCGAGCCGTGCGTCGAGCCGGCGGCCGTGTCCGCAGAACTGGTCGTAGTTGCGATCACCGAATGCCAGTACCGCGAAGTGCACGCCGTCGAGCCGCGCGACGCCGCCGGCCTGCAGCGCGTCCCAGAACTCGCTGCCGTTGTCGGGCGCGTCGCCGTCGCCGAACGTGCTCGTCATCAGCAGCACGTATTGCGCGCCGGCCAGCGACGCGACGGTGTAATCGGACATGCATGCGGTGCGGATCTCGAAGCCCGCGTTCATCAGCTGCGTCGCGTAATCCTCGGTCAGCGATTCGATATTGCCCGTCTGCGACGCCCACAGCAGCACGACCTTCGGGCGCGTGCGCACGATCCGCACGCCGCCGGGCGCGGCGGCTTCCGCCGGCAGCGCGGGCGCCGCCGCAGCGGGCGCGCCGGCGGGCAAGGTACGGCTGAACAGCCCGGCGAGCATCCCGTCGAGCCAGAACCGCACCGGCGGCGTGAGCGGCGCGCCGGCCGGCAGCACCGGCACGCTGCCTTCGCGCCGGCCGGCGCTCGCCTTCAGCCCGCTGACGAGGCCGGCCACGTACAGGCGTTCCGCATCGCTCAGCGGCGGCGGCGCGAGATCGGCCACGCCGAGCGCGGCCGCAAAAGTGTCGAGGTCTGCCATGTCGGATTCCTGTGAAGCCGTGATCGGCGGCGCGATGGCGATCGCGGGCGTGGGTCGCGCATCGTCCGCGCCTGCGTCGTTGCGCGCCGTGTCGTCGTCGGCCGACGCGAACGCGTCGGTGTCGACGCGCGTCAGCGCGACCGCGCAATATTTCAGTTCGGGTTGCTGCGATTCCGGATCGATCGCGTCGTTCGTCACCGCATTGATGCACAGATCGTCGCCGTACACGTCGTTCCAGTGCATCGGCGCGAAGCAGTTGCCGCGCCGCACGCGCTCGGTCACGACGGCCGGCAGCACCGCGCGGCCGCGCGCCGAGCGGATCTCGACGCTGTCCTTCGCGGCGATGCCGAGCGCGCGCGCGTCGTCCGGATGCAGTTCGACGAACGGGCGCGGGTTCAGCTTGTTGAGCATCGCGACCTTGCCCGTCTTCGTCATCGTGTGCCATTGGTGCTGCAGCCGGCCGGTGTTCAGCACGATCGGGAACGTGTCGTCGGGCAGCTCGGCCGGCGCGACGTGCGGCCGCGCGAAGAAGCGCGCCTTGCCGGACGGTGTCGGGAACGCGAGGCGCGGCGCCTCGTGCCCGTCGGCGGCGGCGCGCAGCGTCTGGCTCACGCCGTCGTTCAGGTAGCGGACCGGGTGCCGCTCGCGCGCGGTGCCCGGCGCGACCGGCCATTGCACCGGGCCGTCGCGCAGCGCCGCATGGCTCGCGCCGCGCAGGTCGTAGCCCGTCGCCGGATTCGAGAAGCGCACGATCTCGTCGAACACGTCGGCCGCCGACGCATAGTCGAACGCATCGCCGAAGCCCATCGCGCGCGCGACTTCCGCGACGATGCGCCAGTCCGGCAGCGCGTCGCCGGGCGGCGCGATCGCGGCGCGCATCAACGTCATGTTGCGCTCGGAGTTGATCATCACGCCGTCGCCCTCGGCCCACAGCGCGCCCGGCAGCAGGATGTCCGCGTAGCGGTTGGTCTCGGTGTCGAGGAACGCGTCCTGCGCGATCACGAGCTCGGCGGCCTGCAGCCCCGCGATCACGTTCTGCCGGTTCGGCACGGTCGCGACCGGATTCGTGCAGACGATCCAGCACGCCTTGATGTCGCCGGCCGCCATCCGCTCGAACAGGTCGACGGTGCCCTTGCCGGCGTCCTTGCGCAGCGTGCCGGCCGGCACGCGCCACAGGTGCTCGACGAAGCGCCGGTCGTCGTCGGACAGCACCGAGCGCTGGCCCGGCAGCCCCGGGCCCATGTAGCCCATCTCGCGCCCGCCCATCGCGTTCGGCTGGCCGGTCAGCGAGAACGGCCCGCTCCCGGTGCGGCAGATCGTGCCCGTCGCGAGATGCAGGTTGCAGATCGCGTTGGTGTTCCACACGCCGTGCGTGCTCTGGTTGAGCCCCATCGTCCAGCAGCTCATCCAGTCCTGCGCGTCGCCGATCCATTGCGCGGCCGTGCGGAGGTCGGCTTCCGCGAGCCCCGTGATTTCAGCGACGCGTTCGGGCGTGTAGTCGGCGAGGAACGCGGGCATCGCGTCCCAGCCTTCGGTGTATGCGTCGATGAACGCGGCGTCGGTGCGCCCGTTCGCGTGCAGCAGGTGCAGCAGCCCGTTGGTCAGCGCGAGATCCGTGCCCGGCCGGATCTGCAGGAACAGGTCGGCCTTGTCGGCGGTGCCGGTGCGGCGCGGATCGACGACGATCAGCTTCGCGCCGGCCTTCACGCGATCCATCATCCGCAGGAACAGGATCGGGTGACAGTCGGCCATGTTCGCGCCGATCACGAAGAACAGGTTCGCGCGATCGAAGTCCTGGTACGACCCGGGCGGGCCGTCCGCGCCGAGCGACTGCTTGTAGCCGGTGCTCGCGCTCGCCATGCACAGCCGCGAATTCGACTCGATGTTGTTGGTGCCGACGAAGCCCTTCGCGAGCTTGTTCACGAGGTATTGCGCCTCGACCGACATCTGCCCCGACACGTAGAACGACAGCGCATCGGGCCCGTGCGTGTCGAGCACCGCGCGCAGCCGCCGCGCGGTCTCGGCGATCGCGTCGCGCGCCGGCAGCGGCACGAGGTCGTCCTCGCGAGCGCGGCGCACGAACGCGCGATCGAGCCGCCCCGAGCGGCGCAGCGCGACGTGCGCGGACGAGCCCTTCGTGCACAGCCGCCCGAAGTTGGTCGGATGGTCGGAGTCGCCGGACACCTTGACGACTTCGCCATCCTCGACGTGCAGCACCATCCCGCAGCCGACGCCGCAGTACGGGCACACGCTCTTGACGGGGGTGGCGCTCATGCGTGCTCCGGGATGCTCAGGCGGCGATCCACACGAAACCGTCCTCGACCCGCGACGGATACGCGCTCACCGATTGCTCGGGCGCTTCCAGGCATTCGCCGGTGCGCAGGTCGAAATGCTGCTTGTACAGCGGCGAGGCAACCACGACGCGCTCGCCGAGGCTGCCGATCAGCCCGCGCGACATCACGGCCGCGTGCGACACCGGGTCGACGTTGTCGATCGCGAACACACCGCCTTCGGCATGCGCGACATGAAACACCGCGACCTGCTCGCCGTTGACGAGCGCGCATACGCCGGTGTTCGGCACGATGTCGTCGAGCGGGCACACGCGGGTCCAGGACAGGGGAAGACGATCGTTCATGATGGGCTCCTTGGAAAAGACGCTGGTGTCGGTCAGGGTCAGACGGTTGCGGATTCGATCGCGGATTCGGCGACGACGGGAATCGACACGGGCTTGCCGCCCACGCGCTCGTCGGGCGTCGCGGGACGGATCTGGCCGCGCGTCTCGACGAATGCGATGGTGGTGTCCGGCGCGTCGCTGTTCACGAAATGGCGGAAGCGCTTGCGCGTGTCCGGATCGGTGACGGCCTTCTTCCATTCGCATTCGTACGTGTCGACCACGTGCTGCATGTCGGCCTCGAGCTCGGCCGCGATCCCGAGCTTGTCGTGCACGACGACGTCGGTCAGGTAGTCGAGCCCGCCTTCGAGGTTGTCGCGCCACACGCTGGTGCGCTGCAGCCGGTCGGCCGTGCGCACGTAGAACATCAGGAAGCGGTCGATGTAGCGGATCAGCGTCGCGCGGTCGAGGTCGGACGCGAGCAGTTCGGCGTGGCGCGGCTTCATCCCGCCGTTGCCGCACACGTACAGGTTCCAGCCCTTCTCGGTCGCGATGATCCCGATGTCCTTGCCCTGCGCTTCCGCGCACTCGCGCGTGCAGCCCGACACGCCGAACTTGATCTTGTGCGGCGCGCGCAAGCCCTTGTAGCGATTCTCGATGTCGATCGCGAGGCCGACCGAATCGTCGACGCCGTAGCGGCACCACGTCGAGCCGACGCACGACTTCACGGTGCGCACCGACTTGCCGTACGCATGCCCCGATTCGAAGCCGGCCGCGATCAGCTCTTCCCAGATCGACGGCAATTGCTCGACGCGCGCGCCGAACAGGTCGACGCGCTGGCCGCCGGTGATCTTCGTGTAGAGGCCGTACTTGCGCGCGACCTGGCCGACCGCGATCAGCCCTTCCGGCGTCACCTCGCCGCCCGGCATGCGCGGCACGACCGAATACGTGCCGTCGCGCTGGATGTTCGCGAGGTAGTAGTCGTTCGAGTCCTGCAGCCCCGCGTGCTCCTTCTTCAGCACGAACTCGTTGAAGCACGACGCGAGGATGCCCGCGACGGCCGGCTTGCACACGTCGCAGCCGAGGCCGTGGCCGTGCTTTGCCAGCAGTTCGTCGAACGTCGTGATGCGCTCCACGCGGATCAGGTGGAACAGCTCCTGGCGCGAATGCGGGAAGTGCTCGCACAGATGGTTGTTGACCGCGAGGCCCTGCTTCTTCATCTCGGCCTTCATGATCTGCGTGACGAGCGGCACGCAGCCGCCGCACGACGTGCCGGCGCCCGTGCACGACTTCAGCGCGCCGAGGCTGGTCGCGCCGCCGGCCACCGCCGTGCAGATCTGCGACTTCGACACGTTGTTGCACGAACAGATCTGCGCGCCTTCCGGCAATGCGTCGACGCCGATCGCGGGCTTCGCCGCGCCGTCCGACGACGGCAGGATCAGGAATTCCGGCGACTCGGGCAGCTCGATGCGGTTCAGCATCATCTGCAGCAGCGTGCCGTATTCGGCCGCGTCGCCGACCATCACCGCGCCGTGCAGGAACTTGCCGCAGTCCGACACCACCAGCTTCTTGTAGACCTGGCGGCGCTCGTCCGCGTACTGGTAGGTGCGGCTGCCGGCGGTGGCGCCGTGCGCGTCGCCGATGCTCGCGACGTCGACGCCCATCAGCTTCAGCTTGGTGCTCATGTCGGCGCCGGCGAACGCGGCTTCGGCCGCTTCGTCGACGTCGCCGCCGAGCTGCTTCGCGACCACGCGCGCCATGTCGTAACCCGGCGCGACCAGGCCGTACACCATCCCGTTCCAGGCCGCGCATTCGCCGATCGCGTAGATGTCGGCGTCGCTCGTGCGGCACGCGTCGTCGATCGCGACGCCGCCGCGCGGGCCGATGTCCAGCCCGCAGGCGCGCGCCAGTTCGTCGCGGGCGCGGATGCCGGCCGAGAACACGATCATGTCGGCGTCGAGGTGCGAGCCATCGGCGAACGCCATCCGGTGCACGCCTGCCTCGCCGTCGACGATTTCCCGCGTGTTCTTGCCCGTATGCACGGTCACGCCGAGCGCCTCGATCTTCGCGCGCAGCATCCGGCCGCCGCCGTCGTCGACCTGCACGGCCATCAGCCGCGGCGCGAATTCGACGACGTGCGTATCGAGCCCCATGTCGCGCAGCGCCTTCGCGCATTCGAGGCCGAGCAGCCCGCCGCCGACCACCACGCCGCGCTTCGCGTGCGTGCCGCACGCCTGCATCGCTTCGAGATCCTCGATCGTGCGGTACACGAAGCAGCCCGAGCGATCGTGGCCGGGCATCGGCGGCACGAACGGGCGCGAGCCCGTCGCGAGCACCAGCTTGTCGTACGCGAGCGTTTCGCCCGACGCGAGCGTGACCGTGTGCGCATCGCGATCGATCGACGCGACGCACGCGTTCAGGCGCAGATCGAACTGCGGATGACGCGCGAAGAAGCCCGGCTCGACGAGCGACAGGTCGTCCGCCGACTTGCCCGCGAAGAATTCCGACAGGTGCACGCGGTCGTATGCCGGGCGCGGTTCCTCGCCGAGCACCGTGACCTGCAGCGCGTGCGCCGTGCCGGCTTGTGCCGCGATGCATTCGAGGAGCTTGTGGCCGACCATCCCGTGGCCGATGACGATGAGTTTCATGATGACGTTTCCTTCGGTCGGTCAGTTCGCGGCGTTGGCGGCGGCCAGCGCGCGATCGCGCAGCTCGGCCTCGCGTGCCTTGTGTTCTTCGCTGAAGCGCACGGCCATCGCGCACAGCGCGGTCGCGGTGACGGCGAGGCCGAGCATGCTCAGCGTCTGCTGCACGTCGCCGACGCCCTTCAGCAGGAAGGCCGCGGCCACCGCGCCGACGTTGCCGCCCGCGCCGACGATCCCCGCGACGCCGCCGAGCGCCTTGCGGTCGATGAACGGCACGAGCGCGTAGGTCGCGCCGCAGGCCATGTGCGTGAAGAGGCCGAAGGTCAGCATCGCGACGAGCGCCGTACCGATGCCTTGCGCATGCGAGAACCAGATCAGCCCGAGCCCTTCGCCGACGATCAGCGCGCACAGCAGCATCGCGCGCACGTCGAGGCTGCGGCGCGCGGCGATCCTGTCCGACAGCCAGCCGCCGAGCGCGCGGGCGAACAGCGCGAGCAGCCCGAACAAGCCGACCGCGAAGCCGGCATCCTTCAGCGACAGGTTGAAGTGATCGACGTAGTACAGCGCGGCGATGTTGTGGATGAACACCTCGACGCCGAAGCACGCGCCGTACGTGACGAACAGCATCCACACGCGATAGTTGCCGCACGCGGCAAAGAAGCTCGCCCAGCCGCCCTTCTTGCCGCTGTCGACCGTCACGCCCTGCTTGCGCAGCGCGACGAAGTCGCCTTGCGGGCAGTCCTGCGTGAAGCGCCAGTACGCCCACGCCATCACGAGCATCGCCGCGCCCGGCACGACCAGCGCGATACGCCACGACGCGTCGTCGCCGAAGCCGAGCATCAGGCCGGCCGCGACGAGCAGCGGCATCATCGCCTGCGTCGCGCCCGCGCCGGCGTTGCCCCAGCCGGCCGTCGTCGCGTTCGCGGTGCCGACCACGTTCGGCGCGAACATCACCGACGTGTGGTACTGCGTGATCACGAAGCCCGCGCCGATCGCGCCGATGCCGAGCCGGCAGATCAGGAACGACAGGTAGTCGTGCGTGAACGACACCGCGAACACGGGGATCGCGCCGAGCACCAGCAGGCCGACGTACACGCGGCGCGGGCCGAAACGGTCGCACATCGGGCCGACCAGCAGCCGCACGGCGATCGTCGCGGCCACCGCCGCGATGTTGATGTTCGCGACCTGCGCCGCGGTGAAATGGAATTCGCGCGCGATCAGCGGCATCAGCGGCGCGCACGCGAACCACGCGAAGAAGCACACGAAGAACGCCATCCACGTGAGATGGAACGCGCGCATCGGCGCGGTGCGGAAGCTGAAGAGATCGATACGGGTAGCTTTGTCGGTCATGTCATCCGCCAAACGAAAAACGGCGTCCTGCGCACCCGGTCTCGTCGAGAGACCCGATGCGTAGGACGCCGTTGCCCATGAAGCCCGTTGCCGGGCACGTCGGTAATCGGTACTGCGGACGGATCGCCGTTGATCCGCCCGGACGAGCTTACGCAAACGCCGTGCCATGTCGGACCGAATCGCGCCGCAAGGCCCGCCGCGCAAGGCTCGCCGGCCGATGCGGGCGTCGCCGCGATGCGCCGTTCAGGATGCATCGGCATGCAGCGAGGCACAGATGTGGTGCGCTGCAGCACTGTCGCCGTGCGACATCGCGGTGCGCGCCGGTGCGGCACGATGCACGCCGATGCGGCATCGCATGCGCTGCGGCCCCGCGGCTGCATGCGTCTCTGCGGCCGATGCAGCCGCCGCTGCGGTGCATGCCGCCACGCGCGCCGCGTTGCGCGCGCAAGTTGGCCCGGATATTGCTGAATCTGCTGCACACCGGCAACGGCGCCGGTGGGCAGTCTCCGCAAAGCAGGCCCGCCATGAACGGCGGGCACGACAGACCTGGACAACGACGTCCCCCGTGCGCGGCACGGCCGGATGCCGTGGTCGCTTCGGCCGCCCGCCGCCGCGCAACGACACGCACTCGACCGCCGCACGCACGCGGTACTGGAACACGACATGACGACAGGCAAAGTCACGCTGCTGGGCGCCGGCCCCGGCGATCCCGATCTCCTCACGCTGAAGGCCGCGAAGGCGCTGGCGGCCGCCGACGTGCTGCTGCTCGACGATCTCGTCGCGCCCGGCATCGTCGAACTCGCGCCGCACGCGCGCGTGATCCGCGTCGGCAAGCGCGGCGGCTGCCGCTCCACGCCGCAGGCGTTCATCGAGCGGCTGATGCGCCGCTACGCGCTGCGCGGCGCGCACGTCGTGCGCGTCAAGGGCGGCGATGCGCTGCTGTTCGGCCGCGCCGGCGAAGAACTCGCGACGCTGCGCGCCGCCGCGATTCCGGTCGACATCGTCAACGGCATCTCGTCGGGCTTCGCGGCCGCCGCGAGCCTCGGCATCTCGCTCACGCATCGCGAGCACTGCCAGGGCGTCACCTTCATTACCGCGCATCGCCAGGATCACGGCGAACCCGACTGGCGCGCGCTCGCCGCGACCGGCACGACGCTCGCGATCTACATGGGGATGAGCCGCGTCGACAGCATCGCGGCCGGCCTGCTCGGCGCGTTGCCCGCGTCGACGCCGGCCGCCGCCGTGCAGTGGGCCGGCACGCCGCACGAACGCCGCTGGACCGGCACGCTCGACAGCCTCGCGCACGGCGTGGCCGCGGCCGGGCTCGGCAGCCCGGCCGTGATGCTCGTCGGGGCGGCGATCGGCGAAGCGTTCGTGCAGTGCACGGATGCCGCCGCTGCCGTCGGTCACGCGATGTTGCCCCGGGCCGCGTAATGCGTCGCATCGCGCGGCGCCGTCCGCACGCCTTTTCCGTCGACCGCAGCCGCGTTCGCGCCGGCTGCCGGGGACGCGAACGCGCAGCCCCGAATCCGTCGCCGTCCGTCCGCGCCCCGCAACCTCCATTCACGCGTTGCACCGCAGCCTGTCCGCCCCCGTTCGCGTCATGAGTTCGTCCGCCCCGCCCGCACGCCTGCGCGTGCTGCTCGTCACCGATACCGACAAGCCGATCGGCGAACTCGGCGACGCGCTCGCGCGCCTCGGCTACGAAATGCTGAACGACGTCGCGACGCCCGCGCGCCTGCCCGCCGCCGTCGAGGAGCAGCGCCCCGACGTCGTGATCATCGATACCGATTCGCCGTCGCGCGACACGCTCGAACAGCTTGCCGTGATGCACGCGACCGCGCCGCGCCCCGTGCTGATGTTCAGTCACGACGCCGACCAGGCGCTGATTCACGCGGCAGTCGGCGCGGGCGTCAGCGCGTATCTCGTCGAAGGGCTGTCGGCCGAGCGTCTCGCGCCGATTCTCGAAGTCGCGCTCGCGCGCTTCTCGCACGACGATGCGCTGCGCCGCCGGCTCGCCGACGTCGAACGCGAACTCGCCCAGCGCAAGCTGATCGACCGCGCGAAGCGTCTGCTGATGGATCAGCGCAGACTGTCCGAACACGATGCGTATGCGCAATTGCGCAAGCGCGCGATGGATCAGGGGCTGCGCATCGTCGACGTCGCGCGGCAACTGCTCGACGCGCCACCTCAATGACTGCCATGAACACTTCGTCTCCCGTCGCGCCGGAACGCGCGCATCTTCGTCTCGGGTTCGTCGCGCTGAGCGACGCGGCCCCGCTGATCGTCGCGCAACGGCTCGAGCTCGGCGCGCGCCACGGCCTCACGCTCGAACTGAGCCGCCAGCCGTCGTGGGCCGCCGTGCGCGACAAGCTGCTGACCGGCGAGCTCGACGCCGCGCACGCGCTGTACGGGCTCGTGTGCGGGCTGCAGCTCGGCATCGGCGGCCCGCAGGCCGACATGGCCGCGCTGATGGTGCTCAACCGCAACGGCCAGGCGATCACGTTCGCCCGCGGCCTCGCCGACGCGTACCGCGCAAGCGGCGACGTGCGCGCCGCCTTCGCGACGCTCGGCCGCAAGCCGTTGCTCGCGCAGACCTTCCCGACCGGCACGCACGCGATGTGGCTGAACCACTGGCTCGCGTCGCACGGCGTCGATCCGCTGCGCGACGTGCGCAGCGTCGTGATCCCGCCGCCCGAGATGGTCGCGGCGCTCGCCGGCGGCGAGCTCGACGGCTTCTGCGCGGGCGAGCCGTGGCACGCGGTGGCCGATGCGTGCGGCGCGGGCCGCACCGTCGCCGTCACCAGCGAAATCTGGCCCGATCATCCGGAGAAGGTGCTCGCGACCCGGCGCGAGTTCGTCGCGCTGTATCCGGCCACCGCGCGCGCGCTGATCCGCACGCTCGTCGATGCGTGCGCATGGCTCGACGACGCCGCGCACCGCCGCGACGCGGCCGGCTGGCTCGCATCGCCCGATGCGCTCGGCGTGCCGGCCCGGCTGATCGCGCCGCGCCTGCTCGGCGACTACGGCACGGGGCCGTTCGCGCAGCCGCCGCTGCCGATCCGCTTTCACGACGGCGGCACCGTGAACCGGCCGGATCCGCACGACGGCCAGTGGTTCCTGTCGCAATACCGGCGCTGGGGCATGCTCGGCGGCACGCACGACGACGCGGGCATCGCCGCGGCGATCGCGCAAACCGCGTTGTATGATGCTGCGGTCGCCGAAGGCGGTGCAGCGGGCATGTGACGCCCGGATACGAGGCGGTCTTAAAAGGCGCAGTGCCATGCCGCCCCCCCGAAGCGATGCACCGGCCCCGGCGCGCTGCCCGGACGCTCCGGTCCGTGTCGCCACGCCGCCCCCATTCCGAATCGATGCCGAAACGAACGCGCGCGCCGCTCGACGTGCTGCTCACCGAAATCCGCGCGTGCCGCGCATGCGAAGCCGATCTGCCGCTCGGCCCGCGCCCCGTCGTGCGCGCCCATCGCGACGCCCGCATCCTGATCGTCGGGCAGGCGCCCGGCGCACGCGTCCATGCGAGCGGCATCCCGTGGGACGACGCGAGCGGCAAGCGGCTGCGCGACTGGCTCGGCGTCGATGCCGACACGTTCTACGACGAGACGCGCTTCGCGATCGTGCCGATGGGTTTCTGCTACCCGGGCCGCGGCGCGAGCGGCGACAACCCGCCGCGCCCCGAATGCGCGCAATTGTGGATCGACCGGCTGCTCGCCGAACTGCCGTCGATCCGGCTCACGCTGCTGATCGGCCAGTACGCGCAGCGGCATTTCCTGCGCGACACGCGCAAGGCCACGCTGACCGACACCGTCGAAGCGTGGCGCGACTACGGCCCCGACGTACTGCCGCTGCCGCATCCGTCGCCGCGCAACCAGGCGTGGTTCAAGCACCATCCGTGGTTCGACGCCGAGGTCGTGCCCGAGCTGCGGCGGCGCGTCGCGCCGCTGATCGACCGGTAGCCGGGACGGGAACGGCGCTCGAGGGCGCCGGCACGATTCGGCGTCCCGCCCCGTCGTCCACCCGTTCACCCGCCCGCCGGCGCCGCAACGGCCCCCGCTTCCGGCCCCCGATTTCGGACGATGCCTGGGGCAGACCGATTTCGCTGTACCATCGCGGCTCAACCGCGCCACGAACAGCAGAATCCTTCATGCCCTCCACCGCCCCGCCGCGCCTGTACGGGATGCCCGAACGCAGCGACCGGCTCGACTTCTACATCCGCGACCAGACGTCGCGCCAGGCGATCACCGAGCCGCACCGGCACGCGTATTTCCAGATCCAGTTCAACCTCGGCGGCGACACCGAGCAGCGGATCGGCGGCGTCACGCGGCCGTTTCCGCGCGGCGCGCTCGCGTTCGTGCTGCCGCACCGCGAGCACCTGATTCCGCATCCGGAAGGCGCGCACTTCGTCGTGATCAACTTCAGCCAGGCGTTCCTGCGCGCCGATCTCGACGTCGATCCGCTCGATCTCGAGGACGTGCCCGCGCACCGCTTTCCCGAGCTGACGCCGTTCCGCTTCCAGGAGCATCTCGACTTCATCCTGACCGGCGACGCGTTCGACGAGGCGCGCCGCCTCGCGCTGTGCATGCTCGACACCGACCGCGTGCGCACGTTCGGCTCGACCACGCTGCTGCGCGGCTACCTGCTGCAGTTGATCGGGCTCGTCTGCACGCAGTACGCCGGTGCGCTCGACAAGCTCGCGCAGCGCGGCGCGCAACGGGCCGGCCGGCGCGACGCGCTCGCGCGCGTGCTGCGCCACGTGCGTGCGAACCTGACCCGCGAGGACCTGACGCTCGCCGCGACCGCCGAGGCCGCGTTCCTGTCGCCGAACTACCTCGCGCACCTGGTGCGCAAGGAAACCGGCAGCACCTTCACCGATCTCGTGACCGAGCGCCGGATCGCGCTCGCCCAATCGTTGCTCGCGCATACGAGCCGGCGCATCGCGGACATCGCGCGCTCGGTCGGCTTCCGCGACGAAGGGTATTTCGCCCGGCGCTTTCGCGCGCGGGTCGGCGTGTCGCCGAAGGCGTACCGGGACGCGAACGCCGCGCTGCCCGGCGCCGACGACACATCCGCGGCCGGCGACGCGTAGTTTTGTCCGGTTAAAACGCAGTTGCGTCGCATCCGGGAGCACATGCGTCGGGTATCGTTTCATGCATGCCGGCCCGTGCCGCGTTGCGCGGACGTCGGCATCCGTCTATCCATCGAACGAGGCCATCCGATGTCCGCATACGTCATCGACGCTTTCGAGCGTCCTTCCGTCGAAGTCGAACAATCGTCCGCGCGCTTTCCGGTGCGCCGCGTGTTCTGTGTCGGCCGCAACTACGCCGACCACGCACGCGAAATGGGTGCCGATCCCGATCGCGAACCGCCGTTCTTCTTCACGAAGCCGGCCGACGCGATCGTCCCGGCCCGCGGCACCGTCCCGTATCCGCCGCTGACGAACGATCTCCATCATGAAATCGAGCTGGTCGTCGCGATCGGCAAGGACGGCCGGTCGATCGACCCGGCCGACGCGCTGTCGCACGTGTGGGGCTACGGCGTGGGCGTCGACCTCACGCGCCGCGACCTGCAGGCCGAAGCGAAGAAGCTGAGCCGTCCGTGGGACTGGGCGAAGGGCTTCGACGCGTCGGGCCCCGTGACCGCGCTGCGTCCGGCCACCGCGACCGGCCACCCGGCGAGCGGCCGGATCTGGCTCGACGTCAACGGCGAAACGCGCCAGCAAGGCGATCTCGCGGACATGATCTGGGCCGTGCCCGACGTGATCGCATACGTGTCGCGCTCGGTCGAACTGAAGGCCGGCGACCTGATCTTCACCGGCACGCCGGCCGGCGTCGGCGCGCTGCAGCCGGGCGACCGCGTGACGGGCGGCGTAGATGGCGTGGCCGCGTTCGAGTTCGTGGTCGGCGCGAAGCCGTAACGCATCCGCAGGGCGCACGCGACGGGCCGCCCATTCGAGGGCCGTCGCGTTGCGCCGCCTGCCGCCGATCGCTGCGATGCGGGCATTGCTCCGGGCCGGCACGCCCTTCGCATGCCGTCGTCGATTACACGTCGCCTTCGCGTGCATCGAACCGGCGCACGCACACGGCGGCCGCGAGCGCGAGCGCGGCGGACAACAGCATCATGACCAGCGGCGCATAACCCGCGTTGCCTGTCGTCAACACCGCGCCCGTCAATGACGACAACGCGGCCCCGCCCGCGATCGTCATCGCGCCGGCCAGCCCTGACGCACTCCCGGCCAGTTCCGGCCGCACCGACATCGCACCGGCATGCGCGCCCGGATTCGACAGCCCGTTGCCGACGCCGATCAGCACGCACGGCCCGAACCACGCGATCGCGTGCGTCGCCCCGCCGAACCACAGCGCGAGCGCGATCGCCGGCCCCAGGCACGCGACGACTCGTCCGCACAGAATCGTCGTGGCGAGCGGATAACCGCGCGCACGCCGCGCGGCGACGAAGCTGCCGCACACGAACCCTGCCGTGACCGCCCCCATGCAGACACCGATCTCCGCCGGCGGAATACCGAACACCGTTTTCGCGGCGAGCGGCGCGCCGGCCAGGAACGCGTAGAACGTCCCCGTCGAAAACGCCATGCAGAGCGCATAGACCCAGAAGCGGCGCGCATGCAGCAACGCCGGATACGCGCGAAGCTGACGCGCGAGCGACGGCGACCGGTTCGTATGGGTTTCGACGAGATCGAACGCGCACCAGCCGAGCAACACCATCCCGGCCGCGCCGAGCAGCCAGAAGCTCGCGCGCCAGCCGGCCGTCTGATCGAGCGCGCCGCCGAGCGTCGGGCCTAACATCGGCGCGAACGCGGCCGCCATCGCCGCATAGCCGATCCGGCTCGCCGCGCGCGCACCGCCGCCGGTATCGCGAATCGTCGCCATCGACACCGGGTAGACCGACGTGATCGCCGCCTGCATCAGCCGGCAGCCGAGAAACACGCGGATATCGGTCGCCATCGCGCAACCGAGCGAGCCGAGCGTAAACACGCCGATGCTCGTCAGCACGATCGGCCGCCGCCCGAACCGGTCCGACAGCGGCCCCATCACGCACTCCAGCGACGCGGCCACCGCCGCGTAACCGCCGAGCGACAGCGCGACCATCGCGTAGCCGGCGCGCAGGTCGCGCGCGATCGCGGGCAGCGACGGCAGGAACAGGCTCAACGGCAGCACCGAGAACGCGCACAAGAGGAGCAGCGTCGCGTGTCGCGGCGCAGCCGGTTCGGAAGCGATCGGCAGGTTCGATTGCAAGCGGATGCCCTCCGCGCACGCGCCGCATGGCCGTGCGCAACGCAAAAAAAGCCCCCGAACCAGTCGGGGGCGCATGGGTGCCGGCGCGGTGCCGCTACCGGACCCTGCGCCTGTGTACTACTACGATGAAGCTTGCCGTATTCATGCCCGTATTCATGCCCGTTTTCATGCCGGATAGCGCCTGAATGCCCGAGTCGCGGGCAGCGATGTCGAACGATGGTAGGCGCACGACGCAGCCCGCGTCAACGCCCTATCTTGCATGCACCGACACGAACCTGCGCGCGTTGTCGCGCTGGATCAGCACCGCGATCACGCTGCCGCCGGTCGCTTCGAGCGTCTGCACGTCGTCCGGCGTTTCGAGCAGCGTGTCGTTGAGTTCGAGGACGACGTCCCCCGGCCGGATCCCCGCACTCGCCGCCGGCCCGTGCACCGCGTCGACCATCATCCCGACCGCGAGCCCCGTCGAGCGCCGTTCGTCGTCGCTCAGTGGGTGCATCGTCAGCCCGAGGCGATCGCCGCCGTCGGCCGGCCGTGCGGCGGCTGCGGCTACACCGGCCACGCCGGCAGCACCCGCGGCGCCCGCCGCGCCAGCGCTGCCCGCGGCGGCGGCGTTGCCGATCGCGTCGTCCGCTCCCGTGACCGTCAGCACCATCGGCACGCGGTTGCGGATCAGCCGCAGCGGCGCCTTCCCGCCGGGCGGCAACGCGGCGGCCAGGTCGTTCAGCTCGGCCGACCGGCCGATCGGCTTGTCGCCGAACTGCACGATCACGTCGCCGGGCCTCACGCCGGCCGCGGCGGCCGGCGAGCCGGAATCGACGCCGTTGACGAGCGCGCCCGCCGGACGCGGCAAGCCGAACGCGGCGGCCAGCCCGATGCCGACGTCCTGCACGTCGACGCCCAGCGCATTGCCGGACGACGCGCGCTGCGCCTGCGCGTTGGCCCGCATCTGCGCCTGAACCTGCGCACGCACCTTCGCCGCGAGCGCGATCGGAATCGCGAACGTCATGCTCGCGTAGCGGTTCGCGCCCGTGTACACCTGCACCGCGATGCCGATCACGTCGCCCGCCCGGTTGAACACGGGGCCGCCGGAATTGTCGGGATTCACCGCGATGTCCGTCTCGAAGAACGGAAACACGCCGCCGTCGGGCAGCGCATGCGACGTCGCGCTGACGATGCCGGCCGTCACCGTGTTGCCCGAGCCGTCCGGCGCGCCGATCGTCATCACCGGCTCGCCCGCGCGCACCCGCGACGAATCGCCGATGCGCACGAAAGGCAGCTTCGTCGCGTCGGCGTGCAGCACCGCGACGTCGCTCTGCGGATCGACGGCCAGCACCGTCGCCTTGAATTCGCGACGGTCGGCGAGCCGCACCGTCACGTCGCTCGCATCGCCGACGACATGCGCGGACGTCAGGATCAGCCCGTCGGCGCTGACGATGAAGCCCGAGCCGCTGCCGGACACCGCGCGCGGCGACGTGTCGGGCGCCGGCGCCTGCGGCCCCTGGGTCGACGGCGGCGGCGCGCCGCGCCGGAAGAACGCGGCGATCGGATCGTCGGGATCGAGGATCGTGAACGACGGGCCTGCCGCCTGCTGGTCGGGCGCGGCCGTCATGATGGTCACGACCGCCGGGCCGTAGCGGTCAACGATCGCGGGGAAGTCGACCGGCATCGAGTAAGGCGGTGCCACCGGGCGATCCTTCGCGACGGGCGGGGTGGCGGGCGGTACGGCAGGTGGCGCGACGGTCGCGGCAAAGGTGGGCGGCAGGGACGACAAAAAGCAGGCGAACACGCCCCCGGTCAACGCGGTGCGAAGCACGGCGCGAGCAAGCGTCTGGCGAACCACGGTGCACCTCCCCCGGCAGTCGCGCGACGCCCGGCGCGAGACGCGCGGACGCCCGACAAGCACCGGTACACGCTCCATTTATAGTCCACGCCGCATCGCGCAACATACGCATCGAAACCCGCATGCCGGGTGGCCGCGCGACCGCGGAGCCGCGACAGCGGGCATTCCGGACAAAGTGGGCGATTCGTCAATCCGAATATTCACCGCGGATCGCATCCGGCCCATCGACGAAACGGGCAACGTGCGGCCAGCCAGATTCGGCGTTCACGCGAGTCGATGGAAATCGACAAGCCGCACGCTCACGCCAGCGTCAGAAAATTACGCACCACCGCCGACGGATCATCGCGTCGCGACGCAATCGCCAGCCGCGCGCGCAGGCCGTTACCCGCGACCGGCCGATACACGACGCCCGCGACCTGCACCTGCGTGATCGCCTTCGGCACGATCGACACGCCGAGCCCGGCCGCGACGAGCGTCACCGCCGAGGCGATTTGCGGCGCCGGCTGCGCCATGCGCGGCTGGAAGCCGGCGGCATTGCAGGCGGCGACGATGTCGTCGAACAGCGCACTGCCCGCTTCGCGCGGCACCTGGACGAACGCCTCGTCGGCCAGCGCCGCCAGATCGATCCGGCGCCGCTGCGCCAGCCGATGCGCGACCGGCAGCGCGACGAACATCGGCTCCTCGTCCCAGTCCGCCGCCAGCAACGTGTCGGCGATGCGACGCTCCGGACGCACGATCGCGACGTCGAGCCGCCCGGCTGCCAGCGCCTCCAGCAGCACGCCGGAAGTCGCTTCCTGCAACGTCAGCTCCGTGTCCGGAAACGCTTCGCGGAAACGGCGAATCAGGTCGGCCACTTTCGAATTGAACGCCGCCGTGCCGGTGAAGCCGACCCGCAGCTGCCCGATTTCGCCGCGTGCGGCCCGCCTGGCCGCCCGCGCCGCGCGCTCCGCATCGTCGAGCACGCGCCGCGCCTCTTCCGCGAACACCTCTCCCGCGACGGTCAGCTCGGCACCGCGCGCGGTCCGCCTGAACAGCTCGACGCCCAGTTCGCTCTCGAGCGCCTTGATCTGCTGGCTCAACGGCGGCTGCCCCATGCCGAGCGCTTCCGCGGCCTTGGTGAAGTTCGACGCGGCGGCCACGGCCAGAAAGTAGCGGAGATGTCGGAGTTCCATACGCTATGTGATCCCGGGGTAAACGGAAGCGGCTTCAAGGTCAGATGCAAAACATATCGCTACGGTTTCTTTCATATATTGGACATATGTTTGACCATGCGCAAGAATTCGGGTATTCCCTAGCACATCGGGTGCATACCATGTCTTCTCCCGCGATTCCGCCTGCCGCCGCGCGCGTCCCGAACGCCGCGGCCGATGCGCTGCCTGCCGGCGTGTCGCCGCGCTCGGCGGCTTACAAGCGCATCGCGCTGGCGCTGTTCCTTGCCGGCTTCTCCACCTTCTCGCTGCTGTACTGCGTCCAGCCGTTGCTGCCCGCGTTCGCGCGCGAATTCAACATCGGCGCGGCGTCGAGTTCGCTGTCCCTGTCGCTGTCGACCGGGATGCTGGCCCTCTCGATCCTGTGCGCCGGCGCGCTGTCCGAGCGCGTCGGGCGACGCGGGCTGATGTTCGCGTCGATGACGCTCGCCGCGCTGTTCAACCTGCTCGCCGCGATTTCGCCGAGCTGGAACCTGCTGCTGGTCTGGCGCGCGCTCGAAGGCTTCGCGCTCGGCGGCGTGCCGGCGGTGGCGATGGCCTATCTTGCGGAAGAAATCGCGCCCGACGGGCTGGGGCTATCGATGGGGCTGTACGTCGGCGGGACCGCATTCGGCGGCATGATCGGGCGAATCGGGATGAGCGCGCTCGAAGAGTATTTCTCGTGGCGGACCGCGATGCTGTCGATCGGCGTCGTCGATCTGCTCGCCGCGATCGCATTCGTGATGCTGCTGCCGCAGTCGCGACGCTTCGTGAAGCGCACCGACCTGACGCTGCGTCACCACTTGCGGCTGTGGCGCGCGCAACTGCATCACGCGCGGCTGCCGTTCGTGTTCGCGATCGGCTTCCTGGTAATGGGCTCGTTCGTGACCGTATACAACTATGCGGGGTTCCGGCTCATGGCGGCGCCGTTCAACCTGAGCGCAACGGCATGCGGGCTGATCTTCGGCGCATACCTGTTCGGGATGGTTTCGTCGTCGAGCGCGGGCGCGCTCGCCGATCGCCTCGGGCGGGCACCCGTGCTCGTGAGCGGCATTCTCGTGTTTGCGGCGGGCCTCGCGCTGACGCTGTCGCATTCGCTCGTCGCGATCATCGTCGGGATCGTGCTGATCACGATCGGCTTCTTCGTCGCCCATGCGGTCGCGAGCGGCTGGGTCGGGCATCTCGCCGGATCCGCGAAGGGGCACGCCGCGTCGCTCTACCTGCTCGCGTATTACCTCGGGTCGAGCGTGCTCGGCTCGGCCGGCGGCACGTTCTGGCAACACGGTGCGTGGCGCGCCGTCGTCGCGTTCGTCGCGGTGCTGCTCGTGCTCAGCCTGGTGGCCGCGCATCGGATCATTCGGGCCGAACGCGTGCGGTGAACGGCATCGACGCACACGCGCCCGTCTCAATCTCCCGCGACCCGATGCGCGATCGCCGACAACGTCCGCAGCATCGGCGCGAACGCATCGGCCGACGTATTGCCGAACCCGAGCACGAGCCCGTTGGCCGCCGACGTCGCATGGATCGAAAACCCCGACAGCGGAAACGGCCCGATGCCGTGCGTGCGCGCCGTCTCGACGATCGCCCGGTCGCGATAGCGCGCCGGCAACCGCAGCGCCAGATGGAGGCCGCACGGCCCGCCCTCGACCTGATGCGGCACGCTGAATGCGTCGTCGAGCGCGGCGAGCAGCGACCGCCGCCGGTCGCGATACAGCCGGCGCATCCGCCCGAGATGCCGCCCGTACTCCCCCGTCTCGATGAAATCGGCAAGCGCGAGCTGCACGTGGCGCGTGCCGCCGCGCAGCATCTCCGGCAGCGCCGGCCGCACCGCGGCCAGCAACGCGTCGGGCAGCACCAGAAAACCGATCCGCAGCGCCGGGAACATCGTCTTGCTGAACGAGCCGAGATAGACGACCGGCGAATCGGCCGCGAGCCCGTGCAGCGCGCCGATCGGCTCGCCGGTGTGGCGGAACTCGCTGTCGTAATCGTCCTCGATGATCCAGGCGCGATGCCGGCGCGCGGCGTCGATCAGCGCGAGACGGCGCGAGATCGACAGCACCGCGCCGGTCGGGAACTGGTTCGACGGCGTCGTATAGACGAGCCGCGGCGTCCGTTCGCGCCAGTCGGCGTCTTCCGCGCGCAGCCCCTCCGCGTCGACCGGCATCGGCACGACGTCGAGGTCGGCCGCCTGCATCGCGCTGCGCGCGCCGCGATAGCCGGGTTCCTCGACCCAGACCGTGTCGCCCGGGTTCGTCAGCAACTGCGCGCACAGCGCGATCGCGCCCTGCGCGCCTTCCGTGATCGCGATCTGCTCGGGATCGCAGCGCACGCCGCGCGTCACCGCCAGATGGCGCGCGATCGATTCGCGCAGCGCGCGCTCGCCGAGCGGGTCGCCATACGCCAGCAGGTCGCGGCCCTCGCGGCGCAGCGCGCGGTCGATCGCGTGCCGCCATGCGTCCACCGGGAAATGCGACAGCGCGGGCACGCCCGGCCGGAAACCCTCCGACTCGCCGGTGCCGATCAGGCTCGGACGGATCCGCCCGAGCCGCTGCGCGACGACCGGCGCCGCCGCCCGGCGACGCGGCGCGGCCGGCCGCGACAGCCCGACCACCCGCGTGCCGCGACGATCGGATTGCAGGAAGCCTTCAGCGACGAGCTGCTCGTAGACGGCCGCCGTCGTGTTGCGCGACACGCCGAGTGTCTCGGCCAGCGCGCGCGTGCCGGGCAATCGCGTGCCGGCCGGCATCGCGCCGCCGAGAATCGCGTCGCGCACGCGGCGCAGCAACTGGCGCTGCAGCGAAGGCGCGCCGGCCGTGCGCGCGAGCGGCGCGTCGAGCGGCAACAGCGGCGCATTGCCGGAAGGAATAGCAGTCGTCATCGGGATGTCGCGGCGTGGAAGTCTCGGGCATGGCGCCATCATGGCTTCATCGTGGCACCATAAATTCAGCGTAGTCTGGCGCTTCTCATGGTACCTCGCCGGGACTACGATCGTCTGCATGCCGGCATGTCGCCGGCCGCCAACCGAAGCGAGATCGACCTTGTCCACGCTCACCAACGCCTTCCAGCAGCCCATCGGCCACCCCGTTCCGGACTGGTCCGCCCGCCCGCGCCCCGAGCGCATCGTGATCGAAGGCCGCTACTGCCGGCTCGAACCGCTCGACGCCGACCGCCACGCGTCCGACCTGTATGCCGCGTACGCGCAGGCGCCCGACGGCGCCGACTGGACCTATCTCGCGCACGGCCCGTACGCCGACGAGTCGGGCTACCGCGACTACGCGCGCGGCGCGGCGACGAGCGCCGATCCGCTGCACTACACGGTGATCGACCGTGCGACGAACCGCGCGGTCGGCACGCTCGCGCTGATGCGCATCGATCCGGCCAACGGCGTGATCGAGGTCGGCTCCGTCACGTTCTCGCCGCTGCTCAAGCGCACGCCGATCTCGACCGAAGCGCAGTACCTGCTGATGAAGTACGCGTTCGACACGCTCGGCTACCGGCGCTACGAATGGAAGTGCGACGACCTCAACGAGCCGTCGCGCAAGGCGGCCGCGCGGCTCGGTTTCCGTTACGAAGGCACGTTCCGGCAGGCGATCATCTACAAGGGCCGCAACCGCGACACCGCGTGGTTCTCGATCATCGACGGTGAATGGCCAGCCGTGCGGGCCGCGTTCGAAGCCTGGCTCGCACCGGAGAACTTCGACGCGCAAGGCGCGCAGCGCGAATCGCTCACCGCGATCCGCCACGCCCAGGCGCAGGCCCGCGATGCGGCCGGCCGCGCGAACGACGCGACGCGCGTCACGGTCCGCCCGCTCGTCGCCGCCGACGAAGCCGCATGGCGCCCGCTGTGGCAGGGTTATCAGAAGTTCTACGAGACCGCGCTGAGCGACGCCGTGTTCGCGACCACGTGGGCACGGCTGATGGATCCCGACGAGCCGATGTTCGTGCTCGGCGCATTCGATGCGTCGGGGGCGCTCGTGGGAATCGTGCACGCGCTCTACCACCGCTCGTGCTGGACGGAAGGGCCGTACTGCTACCTGCAGGACCTGTTCACGGCGGCCGACGCACGCGGACAGGGCGCGGGCGGCGCACTGATCGAGGCCGTGTACGAGCGGGCCCGCGAAGCCGGCGCGAGCCGCGTGTACTGGCTCACGCACGAGACCAACACGACCGCCCGCGCGCTGTACGACAAGCTCGCGAACAACGCGGGGTTCATCCAGTACCGGAAGGATCTCAAGTAACGCGCAACCGCGGCCGGCCGGCGTTCAGCCTGCCACGCCGGCCGGATCCGTCGCGTCGTGGTCCGGCGCCGGCACGCCGGCCCGCGCGGCGGCGCCCATGCCCGGCACCGACGCCGGGCGGATCATCTCGTCGCCGTTGACGGGCACCGGCCGCCGCACCGGCCGGTACACCGGTTCGCCCGGCTCGATCGCCCGCCCCGAGATCGCGCAGCGGCCCGCCTGCAACGCGACGCGCAAGCGCCAGCGTTGCTCGCCGTAATGACAGCGCCCGCTTTCGCTCCAGCGCACCAGCAGGCCGTCGTCGCCGGCCTCCAGAACCGTCACGAACAATTGCGGGCGCAACGGTGAAGCGCCCGGCGCGACCGACTCCGGAACCGGCGCGCGACAGGCACTCGCCGACGGCCGCTCCATTCCAGCCTCTGCCGGCAACGGCATCGCGCCCCGCTCGTCGGCGACCAGCATGTGATACGACACGTATTCGCAGATCAGGCTTTCGATGAAGTTCGGCATGCTTGACGACATTCCGTGAAGATTGAAACGGGCCGGCGCAGCGCGGGCGATCGGACTACCGCAGATGATACAAATTGAAGTTAACTTCAAGTAAAGAGCGCGCGGGCGCAATGTTGCGTTTCACCAATCGGAACAATGGGCGGTTACGGCGGCGACACCGACCGGGCCGCGTGTCTCGCGTTTCGTCTCAAACGGCTGAGACGAATGTCCCGGCGTCTCATGCGAGCGGCGGCATCGCGGTTGCAACAAATTTCGCGCGCGCTTCACGCGGAGCCGCCGGCGGTAGCCGCGAAGCGCCCTGCCGCACCGCACACCGCGCGCCCCGCATTCATGCTGGCCCCGTTCCTGCATCTCGGTCGTTCGCGCAATCGCGCGACGGACGCAGCGGCCCCCTTGCCCCGCGCCCGACGACAACCCGACGGAGACAGCAACGTGAGTACACCGGCACCGAACACCGCACCGAGCATGAAGGCCGCCGTCTGGCGCGGCCGCCGCGACATCCGCGTCGAAGAGGTTCCCGTTCCGGCGCACCCGCCGGCCGGCTGGGTCCAGATCCGCGTGCACTGGTGCGGAATTTGCGGCTCGGATCTGCACGAATACGTCGCGGGGCCCGTGTTCATTCCCGTCGACGCCCCGCATCCGCTGACGGGCCTGAAGGGCCAGTGCATCCTCGGCCACGAATTCAGCGGCGAAATCGCGGCGCTCGGCGCGGGCGTGACCGGCTTCGCGCCCGGCGACCGCGTGACGGCCGACGCCTGCCAGCATTGCGGCAAATGCTGGTATTGCACGCACGGGCTGTACAACATCTGCGAGAACCTGGCGTTCACCGGCCTGATGAACAACGGCGCATTCGCCGAATACGTGAACGTGCCGGCCGAACTGCTGTACCGGTTGCCGGAAAACTTCCCGACCGAGGCCGGCGCGCTGATCGAGCCGCTCGCGGTCGGGCTGCATGCGGTGAAGAAGGCCGGCAACATCGTCGGGCAGACGGTCGTCGTGGTCGGCGCCGGCACGATCGGCCTGTGCACGATCATGTGCGCGAAGGCCGCGGGCGCCGGGCGCGTGATCGCGCTGGAAATGTCGGCCGCGCGCAAGCAGAAGGCGCTCGAAGTCGGCGCAACGGTCGTGATCGACCCGAAATCGTCCGACGCGATCGCGGAGGTCAAGGCGCTGACGGGCGGCTACGGCGCCGACGTATCGTTCGAGTGCATCGGGCACACGACCACCGCGAAGCTCGCGATCGACGTGATCCGCAAGGCGGGCAAGTCGGTGATGGTCGGCATCTTCGAGGAGCCGACGCCGTTCAACTTCTTCGACATCGTGTCGACCGAGAAGGAAGTGATCGGCTCGCTCGCGTACAACGGCGAATTCGCGGACGTGATCCGCTTCATCGCGGACGGCCGCATCGACGTGCAGCCGCTGATCACCGGACGCATCGCGCTCGGCGACATCGTCACGCACGGCTTCGAGGAGCTGGTCAACCACAAGGACCGGAACGTGAAGATCATCGTCCAGCCGGCAACCGCATGATGCGTGCATGACGAACACGCCGGCCGCCCGGCCGGCGTGCGTTCGCGCCCGTTGTCGAGTCGATGCGCGCGCAACGGCGGGCGCCGCCACACACGGGGTCCGACTTCGATATACTCGAAGCGACCTCACCGCTCCGCGCGCTACCCGCGCGCCCGCTCCCGTGAAACCACGAGCCGGCCTGATTCTCGAACTCGTCGTCAACCTGCTGCTGCCCTGGGTCGCCTACCGGGTCGCGCATCCGTATGTCGGCGAAACCGGCGCGCTGTACGCGTCGGCGGTCCCGCCGATCGTCTGGTCCATCGTCGAATTCATCCGCTCGCGCCGCATCGACGCGGTCGCCGCCATCGTGCTGCTCGGCATCGCGCTGTCGATCGCCGGAATGGCGCTCGGCGGCAGCGCGCGCACGCTGCTGATGCGCGAATCGCTCGCGTCCGGCTCGATCGGCGTCGTCTTCCTGCTGTCGCTGTTCCGCGACCGTCCGCTGATCTTCTATCTCGCACGCGCGACGGTGGCCCGCGAGATGGCCGGCGGCGCCGCGCGTTTCGAGACGGTCTGGGCCGAGCAGCCCCGGCTGCGCCGGATGCTCCGGCTGATGACGTTCGTCTGGGGCGCGTGCATGACGCTGGAAATGCTGCTGCGCCTGTGGATGGTCGTCGCGTGGCCCGTCGAGCGCGTGCTCGTCGTGTCGCCGATCATCGGCTACACGGTGTTCGGCGCCCTGCTGCTGTGGACCTTCTGGTATCGGCGGCGGGTGCGCGAGCGCAATCGCGTCGACATCCCGACCCGCGACAGCGTGACCGAAATCGCCAGCCGCTGAGTGCTCTCCGCGTGTGCGGCCGGGCGGGGTGTCACGGTCGCTGCGGTATGATGCGCGGCGTTTCGTCCGACGCACGCCCCGCTCCATGTCCCTTTCGCTTCTCCCGAGCGCCACGATCTGGCTCGCCCTGTTCGCGGCCGCCGCGCTCGCGTGGCATCGCCCGCTGCACGGGCCGAGCCTCGCGCTCGCCGCGCTCGGCTATGCCGGTGCGCTGGCGTTCGGCACGCTGTCGCCCGTCGTGCTGGCGCCGCTCGCGCTGCTCGCGGCCGCCGCCTGGGGCGTCGCGCCCGGCCGCCCGCTCGCGGTTCGCCTCGTCGCCCACCTCGGGTTTGCCGCGCTCGCGATCGCGCTGAGCCTGCACCTGATCCCCGGCTTCCACAATCCGCGCGTGATCGAACCGACGCGGTTCACGCCGGATGCCGTGCCGTTCACGATGTACCTGAATTTCGACAAGCCGCTCGTCGGCCTGTGGCTGCTGTGGGTGCTGCCGTGGGTCGCGCCCGACGTCCCGCTGTCGCGCGTGCTGCGCACCGGCGCCGTGGCGGCCGTCGGGACCGCGGCGGCCTGCCTGGCCGGCGCGCTTCTGTTCGGGATGGTCGGCTGGGCGCCGAAATGGCCGGCGTCGGGCTGGATGTGGCTCGTCAACAATGTGCTACTCGTGACGCTCGCCGAGGAAGCGCTGTTCCGCGGCTACATCCGAGGCGGGCTGACGCGCATCCTCGGCCGCTTCGCGTGGGGGCCGTGGGCCGCGCTGGCGATCGCCGCGGTGCTGTTCGGCGCCGCGCACGCGGCCGGCGGCTGGCCATGGATCGTGCTCGGCACGGTGGCCGGCGTCGGCTACGGCCTCGCGTGGCGGCGCGGCGGGCTGCTCGCGGCCGCACTCGCGCATGCGGGGCTGAACGTCATCCACTTCGGGCTGTTCACCTACCCGATGCTCGCCGCCGCGCGCTGAACGCCACGCGCAGCGGCCAGCTCCCGCAGGGGCCGCTCAGTTGAACCCGGCCACCGCGTGCGGCACGTACGGGCCTTCGAGCGCCGCGATTTCGTCGTCCGTCAGCTTCAACTGAAGTGCGCCGAGCGCGTCGTCCAGATGGTGCGGCTTCGAGATGCCGACGATCGGCGCGGTCACGCCGCGCTTGTGCGCGACCCACGCGAGCGCGACCTGCGCACGCGGCACGTTGCGCGCGGCGGCGATCGCCGCGACCGCCTCGACGACAGCCCGGTCGGCATCCGCCGTCGCGTCGTACAGTCGCTGGCCGACGTCGTCGCTCTGCTGCCGGCCCGTCGATTCGTCCCAGTTGCGCGTGAGCCGGCCGCGCGCGAGCGGGCTCCACGGAATCACCGCGACGCCCTCGGCCTCGCACAGCGGCAGCATTTCGCGTTCCTCCTCGCGATACAGCAGGTTCAGGTGGTTCTGCATGCTGACGAAGCGGGTCCAGCCGTTCTGCTTCGACGTATACAGCGCCTTCGCGAACTGCCACGCAAACATCGACGACGCCCCGATATAGCGCGCCTTGCCCGCCTTCACGACGTCGTGCAGCGCTTCGAGCGTCTCCTCGATCGGCGTGCCGTCATCCCAGCGGTGAATCTGGTACAGGTCGACGTAGTCGGTGCCGAGCCGCTTCAGGCTCTGGTCGATGTCGGTCATGATCGCCTTGCGCGACAGCCCCGCGCCGTTCGGCCCCGGGCGCATCCGGTAGAACACCTTGGTCGCGATCACCACCTCGTCGCGCTTCGCGAAGTCGCGCAGCGCGCGGCCGACGATCTCTTCGGACGTGCCGTCCGAATACATGTTCGCGGTGTCGAAGAAGTTGATGCCAGCCTCGATCGCGCGCTGGATGATCGGGCGGCTTTCCGCTTCCGGCAGCGTCCACGGATGCGTACCGCGCGTCGGCTCGCCGAACGTCATGCAACCCAGCACCAGCTTCGACACGTCCATCCCGGTCGACCCGAATTTCACGTATTCCATTGCACGCCTCGTCATTGAAGTGGGGTTTGCGGCCGGATGCGCGCCGCGCTTCGGCACACCGGGCACGAACGGTGCGGCGCATCCGCCAGACGTCGCATGGTATCCCGCGGCGCGCAAACGCGTATCGGTGCGCCCGCTGCACGCCGCGCGCATCGGGCGCACAATCGGCGCTTCGGAAGGTTCGCCCCTGCGGCGCCCGCCGCCGCGCCACAGCACCTGTTCACCTCATGAAAGGAGCTTCCATGACCACCACCACCCACGACAAGCCGGTCTGGTTCATCACGGGCTGTTCGACCGGCTTCGGCCGCGAGATCGCGCGCAAGACGCTCGGCCTCGGCTACCCGACCATCGTCACCGCGCGCAATCCGGATTCGCTCGCCGGGCTTGCCCCCGAATTCGGCGAGCTCGCGCTCGTGCTGCCGCTCGACGTGACGCAACCCGCGCAGATCGACGCGGCGACGCGTGCCGCGCTCGCCCGCTTCGGCCGCGTCGACGTGCTCGTGAACAACGCGGGGATCGGCTATTTCGGTTCGTTCGAGGAAAGCGAGCGCGACGAAGTGCGGAAAATGTTCGACATCAACGTCTGGGGCCTGGCCGACATGACGCGCGCGCTGCTGCCGACGCTGCGCAAGCAGCGTGCCGGCACGATCGTGAACATCTCGTCGGTGGGCGGCATCGTCGCGTCGCCGGGCGTCGGCTTCTACAACGCAACGAAGTTCGCGGTCGAGGCGCTGTCCGAATCGCTCGCGCAGGAACTGGCGCCGCTCGGCGTGAAGGTGCTGATCGTCGAACCGGGGCCGTTTCGCACCGACTGGGCCGGCCGCTCCGCGAACCAGGCGCCGCAGACGCTCGACGACTACGCGGCGACCGCGAAGCTGCGCACCGACACGATCCGCGGCTATAGCGGCAAGCAGCCGGGCGACCCGGCGCGCGCGGCCGACGCGATCGTGAAGATGGTGGAAAGCGACGATGCGCCGCTGCGCCTGCTGCTCGGCAAGGTTGCGCTGACCAACGCGAACCGCAAGCTCGACGCGCTCAGGCACGACTTCGACGGCTGGGCCGACGTGTCGCGCGGTGCCGACTATCCGGACGCGTAGCGCCGCGCCGGGCCGCGCGTCGCAGGACGAACCGGTTACCTGGTTTACTTGATCTGGTCGGCGAGCGGCTGCAGGAATTCGGAGAAGCCGGTCAGCATGATCTGCACGCCGATGCACAGCAACAGGAACGCCGACACGCGCTTCGCGACCTTGGTGCCTTCGCTGCCGAGGTAGCGCGACAGCAGCGCGGAGCGGCTGTAGACCTGCCAGATCACGATCGCAACCAGTATGGAGACGGTGATCGACACGATGCTCGACAGCATGAACTCCGACAGCTTGTGCGTGCGGTTCGCGTTCAGCGCGATCGCGGTCGCGATCGAGCCGGGGCCGACCGTCAGCGGCATGGTCAGCGGGAAGAACGCGCGCGTCATGATCGCGTTCGCGTCGATCGGCTTCACGGGCGTGTCGCCGCCGCCCGGGCCGTCCGGCTCGTTGAGCATCTGCCAGCCGGCCACGGCGACCGCGAAACCGCCGCCGATCCGCAGCGCTTCCATCGAGATCCCGAAGAAATGCAGCACCGGCGTGCCGGCGAAGAACGCGACCAGCAGCACGATGAACGCGTTGAACGCCACCTTCTTCGCGAGCAGGTTCCGCTCGTGCTCGGTCAACGCCTCGGTGCGTTCGAGAAACAGGAACGCAATGCCGATCGGGTTGATGATGCCGATCAGGCCGGTGAAGCCGAACAGGATCTCGGAGATAAGGCGGTTGACGATCATCGGAGCGAAGCAACGGTCAGGGCTGGGCCGGCGGTGCGCCGGGAGTCACGCATTGTAGAGCAAGCGCCGGCGCCCGAGACGCAAATCGCGGCCCGCGCGCAACACGCCTGCCGCCGCCCCGCCGCACGCCGCTGCCGCGCGTTATTCCGCGCCCGGCTCCCAGGCCGGCGGCCGCTTCGCGAAGAACGCGGCGAAGCCCTCCTTCGCCTCCGGCGTCGCCCGCACGCGGGAGATCGTCTGCGCGGTGAAGGCCGCGCGTTCGTCCGACGGCGGATACTCGCCGATCGCGTCGAAAAAGCGCTTGATTTCCATCAGCGCGTTCGGGCCGTTGCGGCTCAGCTCGGCGAGCGTCTTGTCGAGCGCTTCGTCGAGTGCGTCGAGCGGCACGGCCTGATGAATCAGCCCGATCGCGACGGCTTCGCCGGCCGCGAGCTGCGTCGCGGTCAGCGCGAGCCGGCGCGCCTGGCGCTGGCCGACCGCCTCGACCAGATACGGGCCGATCACCGACGGCAGAATTCCGAAACGCGCCTCGCTCACCGAAAAGCGCGCGTGATCGCTCGCGATCACGATGTCGCAGGCCGCGCACAGGCCGACGCCGCCGCCGAACGCGTGGCCCTGCACGCGCGCGACCGTCGGCTTCGGGCATTGCCGGATCGCGCGCATCATCGCGGCGAACCGCTCCGCGTCGCGCAGGTTCGCGGCCACATCGTTCGCGCTCGCGCGCTGCATCCACTGCAGGTCGGCGCCCGCGCAGAACGCGCGGCCGTCCGAGCGCAGCACGATCGCGCGCACGTCGTCGCGCCGGCCGAGCGTCGTGAACGCGTCGGTCAGCTCGGCGATCATCGTCTCGTCGAACGCGTTGAGCACGTCGCCGCGCTGCAGCGCGACGGTCGCGATGCCGCGCGCATCGACGGCGACGGCCAGGGTCTTCAATCCATCCATCGAACAGGTTTCCTCGGGGTAGAACAGGGAACGGACACGCTCAGGCCACATGCCGGCGGTCGATCACGCGGCGCGCCTTGCCGGTCGCGCTGGCCGGGATGCCGCCCGCCGCGAGCACCGTCACGCCAGCCGACACGCCGATCATCGTCTTGATCCGGTGCTGCAACTCGCGCGCGATGGCCGCACGCTCGCCGTCGGTCACGCATGCGACGGCCTCGGAGCGCAGTTCGACCGCGAGGTCGAGCCGGTCCATGTGGCCGTCGCGCGAGATCGTGATCTGGAACTGCCCCGACAGCTTCGGCTGCGCGACCACGATCTCCTCGATCTGGCTCGGGAACACGTTCACGCCGCGCACGATCAGCATGTCGTCGGAGCGGCCCGTGATCTTCGCGAGCCGGCGCATCGCGCGCGCGGTCGGCGGCAGCAGCGCGGTGAGGTCGCGCGTGCGGTAGCGGATCACCGGCATCGCTTCCTTCGTCAGCGACGTGAACACCAGCTCGCCTTCGCTGCCGTCGGGCAGCACTTCGCCGGTCACCGGGTCGATGATCTCCGGATAGAAGTGGTCTTCCCAGATCACCGGGCCGTCCTTCGTCTCGACGCATTCGCACGCGACGCCCGGGCCCATCACTTCCGACAGCCCGTAGATGTCGAGCGCGTCGATGCCCACGCGCGTCTCCACTTCCTCGCGCAGCGCCTGCGTCCACGGCTCGGCGCCGAAGATGCCGATCTTCAGCGACGACGCGGCCGGGTCCATCCCCTGCCGCACCATCTCGTCGATCAGGTTCAGCATGTACGACGGCGTGACGAGGATGATCTTCGGTTCGAAATCGCGGATCAGCTGCACCTGCTTCTCGGTCTGGCCGCCCGACATCGGCACGACCATGCAGCCGAGCCGTTCCGCGCCGTAGTGAATCCCGAGGCCGCCCGTGAAGAGCCCGTAGCCGAACGCGTTGTGCAGCGTGTCGCCCGGGCGGCCGCCGGCCGCGCGGATCGAACGCGCGGTCACGTTCGCCCACGTGTCGATGTCGCGCGCCGTGTAGCCGACCACCGTCGGCTTGCCCGTCGTGCCGCTCGACGCATGCACGCGCACGACCTGCTCGCGCGGCACCGCGAAGAGCCCGAACGGGTAGTTGTCGCGCAGGTCGTTCTTGGTCGAGAACGGGAATTTCGCGAGATCGGCGAGCGTCTTCAGATCGTCGGGATGCACGCCCGCCGCGTCGAACGTCCGGCGATAGTGCGCAACGTTGTCGTACGCGTGGCGCAGCGACCATTTGAGGCGCTCGATCTGCAGCGCCTGCAGTTCGTCGCGGCTGGCGGTCTCGATCGGGTCGAGCGCGGCGGCAGGATGCGTCGGGTGAGTCATCGGGGTGCTCCTCCAGTGGAGTAATGTCGTTGTCGTAATCGGGGTGGCACGCCGGCGGCTAGCGGAAGGTGCGGCCGGCAGCGTGCAGCGCGGCGATGCGCGGCGACACGCGATAGCGGTCCTCGCCGTAGCTCGCCGCAAGGTTCGACAGCACGCGATGCACGCGGCCGATGCCGATCGCATCGGCCCACGCGAGCGGGCCGCACGGGTAGTTCACGCCTTTCTCCATCGCGAGATCGAGATCGGCGGGCGAGCACACGCCCTGGTTGACCGTGTCGGCCGCCTCGTTCGCGAGCATCGCGACGGTGCGCATCGCGACCATGCCCGGCACGTCGGCGATGCCGACGACACGGAAACCCGCTTGCTGGAACAGGCCGACCGCATCCGCATAGGCCGCGTCGCTGCACTGCAGCGCGCGCGTGAGCGCGACGAGCCCGGCCTGGGCGTAATCGCGCGCGAGATCGACGAGCACGAGATCGGCCACGCCGGTTTGCGCGGCGCGCACCGTCGCGGTGCGACCGTCGGTCAGCGCGATCGATGCGCGGCCGGCCACGGCGAGCAGTTCGTCGGCGTGCGCGCCGTCCTGCCGCGCGCCGGCGAACTGCCCGGCGAAGCGCGCCCGCAGCGCGGCGGCCGGGCCGTCCTGCGCGAACAGCGCGACGTCGGCCGGCGCGTCGCGCGGCGGTTCGAGATCGGGCGCGGGCGGCGTCGCGCCGTCCGCATACGAATAGAAGCCGCGCCCCGACTTGCGCCCGAGGAAGCCGGCGTTCACGAGTTCCTGCTGGATCAGCGACGGCGTGTAGCGCGGGTCGTTGAAATACGCGCGGAACACCGACTCGGTCACCGCGAAGTTCACGTCGTGGCCGATCAGGTCCATCAGCTCGAACGGCCCCATCCGGAAGCCGCCCGCGTCGCGCATCACCGCATCGATCGATGCCGGCGTGCCGCCCTGTTCGTTCAGCACGCGCAGCGCCTCCGCGTAATACGGGCGCGCGACGCGGTTCACGATGAAGCCCGGCGTCGACTTCGCCAGCACCGGCTTCTTGCCCCACGCGGCGGCGGTGTCGTACAGCACCCGGGCAACCTCGGGCGCCGTGGCGAGCCCGCTGACCACCTCGACGAGCGCCATCAGCGGCGCCGGATTGAAGAAATGCAGGCCGGCCACGCGCTGCGGCGCGCGCAGCCCGGCGGCAATCGACGTGATCGAGATCGACGACGTGTTGGTCGTCAGCACGCAGGTGTCGTCGACGTGGCGTTCGAGCGTCGCGAAAATCTCGCGCTTCACGTCGAGCCGCTCGGCCGCCGCCTCGACGATCAGCGCGGCGCCCGCGAAATCGGCCAGCGCGCGCACCGCGCGGATCCGGCTCCCGGCCGCCCCGGCCTGCGCCGGCGTCATCCGGCCCTTCTCCGCAAGCCGCGCGAACTGTGCGCGGATTCCGGCGAGCGCCTTGTCGCAGGCGGCTTCGTTCAGGTCGTACAGCAACACCGTATGGCCTGCGGCCGCCGCGACCTGTGCGATGCCCGCGCCCATCGCGCCCGCGCCGATCACGCCGACGACCGCCGACGGCGCCAGCGCGCCCGAATTCACCGAATGTGCAGAAGAAACAGCCATCGCTTGCGATCCGTCATGAAGTGGAAGTGCGAGCGATTATAAACCGACCGGTCGGTAGATTTATGTCAGGGCGAGCCCGAATTTGTCGTGCAATAGACCGTTACGGAAACTGCAAAAACAAAAAAATCGAACGATCGGGGCACTTTTTGTAAACCGAAAGGTCAATGAAAGCAATCTAATGTGAGATAGTAGCCCCCGAACGCCTGATAAAATTCGACAAACCGCCGGATTTCAGGGGGAAACCGCGTGTCACGCCACCGCTGTCGACCATCGCCCGCCGCCCGTCCGGGGTCGGATCCAGGCTTCCGGCCTGCAGGTCGTCACGTGCCCGCACCCCGCCACCGGCGGCCGACCGCATCGAACCGTTTCAGTTTCATCCAGCGACGGGCTTCGGCCCGCCCGCGCCCCTCGCCGCCTCATCGCGGCGAACCCCGGGCAGCACCTGCTCATCCGTTTCATCGTCCTCGTTCGGCGGATCATCCGGCCGGGCTTCGTCAACCCGTGACGGCGCGTCGCGCGCCGCCACCCGCATAGGAAACCGCCCATGCCGCTCTCGTCCAACCAGCTTCCGCGCTGGACCCTCTGGGCCCCGCTTGCCGCCTGGCTGGTACTCGCGCTGTCGCGCGTCGTGCCGGCCGAAGGCCTCGTCATCGCGCTGTTCGCCGCCGCCCTCGCCGGCGCCGTGTTCGCCGCGGTCCATCACGCCGAAGTCGTCGCGCACCGCGTCGGCGAGCCGTTCGGCACGCTCGTGCTCGCGGTGGCCGTCACCATCATCGAAGTCGCGCTGATCGTGTCGGTCATGCTCGGCGCCGGCCCCGAGAAGTCGGGCCTCGCGCGCGACACCGTGTTCGCCGCCGTGATGATCATCTGCAACGGGATCGTCGGCCTCTGCCTGCTGGTCGGCGCGTGGAAGCACGGCGAACAGGACTTCCAGGGGCGCGGCGCGAGCAAGGCGCTCGCGGTGCTCGCGTCGCTGTCGGTGCTGTCGCTCGTGATGCCGAACTATCTGAGCGCCGCGCCGGGCCCGCAGTTCTCCAGCTCGCAGCTTGCGTTCGCGGGCATATCGTCGCTCGTGCTGTACGGGGTGTTCGTGTTCGTGCAGACCGTCCGCCATCGCGACTACTTCCTCGCCGCGCACGACAGCGCGAACGAGTCCGTGCATGCCGCGCCGCCCACCACGCGCATGGCGATCATCAGCATGGTGCTGCTGTTCGCGAGCCTCGTCGCGGTCGTGCTGCTCGCGAAGCTGCTGTCGCCGGCCGTCGAGCACGCGGTGATGAAGCTCGGCGCGCCCGAAGCCGCGGTCGGCATCGTGATCGCCGCGCTCGTGCTGCTGCCCGAAGGGCTGGCGGCCGTGACCGCCGCGCGCGCGAACCGTCTGCAGACCAGCATGAACCTCGCGCTCGGCTCGGCGCTCGCGAGCATCGGGCTCACGATCCCGACCGTCGCTGCCGTGTTCATCTGGGTCGGCCAGCCGCTCACGCTCGGCATCGGCGCGATGGAAACCGTGCTGCTGTCGCTGACGCTGCTGGTGAGCACGCTGACGCTCAGCCAGGGACGCACGACGGTGCTGCACGGCGTCGTGCACCTGTCGCTGTTCGCGGCCTATCTGTTCCTGTCGATCACGCACTGATCCACAACGGCGCGGGGGCCCGGCGGATACGCTCCGCCGGCCTCCCGCGCATCGCTTCACCTTCCCCGCTCGATCGAATTGCTTCGGATTCCTGTGCCGCCGCGCGTGCCGAACGGTCGGCGGCACATTGCGTGGACGCGCGCCGGCGGCGTCGCTGGGCGACGGCGTAGGCGCGCGTCCACGCAATACGTGTCGGAGGCAGCAGGCTGTGGCGACACGCGACGGCGCCGTTGGGCGGCGCGCGTCGCCGCAGCCTGCATGCGGACGGGAAAGCGTACCGATTGACGGTACGGAACGGGACATCGAAACGGCGCCGGCGGTCGGCCAACCGGGCATTACGTCACGAAGCCGTCGCGGCGTTCGTATCGAATCCGTACAGCACCGCCGGATTGTCGACGAGAATCGCGCGGCCCGCCGCATCGTCCGCCGTACATGCGTGCAGCCAGCCGAGCATGCACGCATCGTCGGGCACCGGCGATGCGTTCGGGTGCGGCCAGTTGCTGCCCCACACGCAGCGCGCCGAATGCGCGTGCGCGAGCACGGTCGCGAGGCGTGCGACGTCGTCATAACCCGGCGCACCGGATCGCGACGTCTCGTAAGGCGCGGACAGCTTCACCCACACGTGGCCGCGATCGAGCAGGCGCCGCAGCGTAACGAACGCGGCGGCATCCGGCGCAACCGGCGTCAGGAACTTGCCCGTGTGATCGATCACGACGCGCGCGGGCAGCGACGCCAGCGTTGGCTCGACGTCCGGCAGCGTGCGGCCGTCGAGCTGCAGGTCGATGTGCCAGCCGAGCGGCGCGATCCGCGCGGCCATCCGTTCCAGTTCGTCCCATCGCGACGTGCCGCCCGACAGCATCATGAACCGCACGCCGCGGATGCCCGCCGCGTGCAGCCGCTCGAGTTCGGCATCCGGCACGTCGACCGGCACCGTCGCCACGCCCCGCGCCTGCGGGCCGAGCGCGGCCAGCGCAGCGAGCGTGCAGCGGTTGTCGAAGCCATAGCCGGTCGGCTGCACGACGACGACGCGCGCAAGACCGAGCGCCCGTTGCACGCGCCGATACGCATCCGCCGGTGCGTGCGGCGGCCGGAACGTCGCCGTCGGCGCGAGCGGATACGCATCGTCGTAGATGTGGATATGGCAATCGCACGCGTGCATGCCGCCGTCGTCGCGCGTCATCGTGCGTCGCCCTGCACGGCGGACGTGTCGGTCGATCGCCAGCGTTCGAGCCGCGTCGCGTGTGCCGCGTTGACCGCACCGTTCGGCACGCGCCCGTCGAGCAGCGCGGCGAGTTGCTCGACCGTCTCCAGCGCCTGATGCTCGACCGCCGGCCGCGTCAGCCCGCCGATATGCGGGGTGGCGATCACGCGCGGATGCGCGGCAAGCCCGGGGGTCGGCATCTGGTCCGCCGCACGGCCGACATCGAGCGCGCAACCGGCCAGCCGGCCGCCGTCGAGCGCCTCGGCGAGCGCCTGCTCGTCGACGAGCTCGCCGCGCGACGCATTGACGAAGCACGCACCGGGTTTCATCGCGGCGAACGCACGCGCATCGAACAGGTTCGCGGTCGCCGGCGTCGCCGGCGCAAGGCATACGACGTAATCGGCATCGCGCAGCAAGGTCGCCCAATCGACCTGTTCGAGCGGCGGCGCATCGACCCGCACGTACGGATCGCTCACCAGCACGCGCATTCCGAATGCGGTCGCGATCGGCGCGAGACGGCGCGCGATCTGTCCGTAGCCGACCACGCCCAGCGTGCTGCCGCGCAATTCGCGGCCCATCAGCGGCACCGGCGGTGCGCCGCGGCGGTACGCGTTCGCATAGGCGCCGATGCCGCGCGCGAGGTCGATCATCGCGCAGATCACCCATTCGGCAACCGCCGGCCCGAAGCCGGGGCTCGCCTGCGTGACCAGCACGCCGGATGCGCTCGCCGCACCGACGTCGACGGTGCGGATGTCGACGGCGCAGCGCAGGAACGCGGCAAGCGCGGGCAGCCCGTCGAACAGCGCGCGCGGCGCCGGCGTCTGCCGGTACGCGATGATCGCGTCGCATCCGTGCGCGGCGGCGATCAGCTCGTCCGTGCCGAGTTCGCGGTCCAGCGGATTGCACGTGACGTCCGCGATCGCCCGCAGCGCGCGCAGCGCCTTCGCGCCGAAGTAGTGATCGAGCATCCCCGACGGATGAGTGACGTAGACGTGCGTCATGCCAGGCCTCCGTCAGCGTCGGGCGCATGCGGCGGCGGCGCAACCGACGCGCGCGCCACGAGCGTGACGCCCGGAAACACGCACTGCCCGGGCCCCGACGACGCCTCGCCGTCGTGCCGCATCACGCGTCGCACCATCTCCGCGGCCATGTCGGGGACGGGCAACTGCACCGTGGTCAGCGCCGGCGACGAAATCGCCGACAGGAAATGACCGTCCATCCCCACGACCGACACATCGTCGGGCACCCGCAATCCGCCGTCGCGCAGCCCGGCCATCAGGCCGAGCGCGAACAGGTCGTTGACCGCGACGATGCCGGTCGGCCGCGCCGGATCGGCCGCGAGCGCGGCGCCGAGCGCACGCCCGACGTCGACGATCACCGCGTCGCCGTATTCGTTCGCCGGGCCGCCGTCGAGCACCTGCGCGTCGACGCCCGCATCGCGCGCCACCGAGAGAAAGCCGCGAATCTTGTCGCTGCGGCTCACGGTGATGCCGGCCACCGTCGCGAACGCGAGCCGCGTATGGCCGGCGGCCACGAGGCAGCCGGTCGCGAGCCGCGCGGCCGCCTCGTTGTCGGCCGTCACGTGATCGACCTGCGATTGCTCGCCCGGCGTCGCGCGGCGGTCGTAGCTGACGACCGTCATCCCGCGTGCGGCCGCGCGCTCGAGGTGGCTTTCGTCGGCGAGCGACGAGATCACGATCACGCGCCGCACGCCGTGCGCGAACAGGTCTTCGAAGAACGACGCCTCCTTGCCGGCATCGCGATACGTGTTGCCGATCAGCACGCGATGACCGTACTGCTCCTGCGCGCAGGCCTCGATCTCGCGCGCGATGTAGCCGTACATCGGGTTGGCCATCGACGGCACCAGCAGCCCGACGAGCGGCGTCTGCCCCGTCTTGAGCTGGCGTGCGAGCGTGCTCGGCCGGTAGTGCAGCGCGTCCATCGACGCCTTCACGCGTTCGAGCGTCTCCGGCTTCATCTGATCGGTGCGGCCGTTGAGCACGTTCGAAACCGTGCTGACCGAAACGGCCGCATGACGGGCCACGTCCTGAATCGTACTCATGTCGTCTTGCATTGAACGGGCTACAGGCCGAAATGGGCCGGCAGCCACAACGAAAACGCCGGTGCGAAGATCAGCGCCACCAGGGCGGCGAACAGCACCAGCAGGTATTTCACCATCGGCCGCGCCACGCGCCCGACCTCGGTTCCCGTGATCGCGCAGGTCGTGAACAGGCCGAGCCCGACCGGCGGCGCGAACAGTCCGAGCCCCATCGCCACCACCACGACCGTGCCGAAATGCAGCGGGTTGATGCCGAGCTGCAATGCGATCGGCGCGAGCAGCGGCCCGAAGATGATCAGCGCGGGCGCGCCTTCGAGTACCGCGCCGAACACGATCATCAGCAGCGCCGCCAGCAACAGGAATGCCGTCGAGCCGTACTGATGCGCGAACGCGGTCATTGTGCCCGAGACGAGCGCCGGAATCTGCTCGATGGACAGCGCGAACGACACGCTCGACGCCGCCGCGACGATGAACAGGATACCGCTCGCCATCGACGCCGCACGCACGAACACGCGGCCGACCGAACGCCAGGTCAGTTCGCGGAACGCCGCCCAGCCGACCACGAGCGCATAGACCACCGCGAACGCGGACACTTCCGTCGACGTCGCGATGCCCGACGTCACGCCCTTGCCGATCATCGCGACCATGATCAGCGCGACGAGCGCGCCGCCCGCGAGCGGCAGCCATGCGCGACGCTCGGTGAACACCGCGTCGATGTCGATCCGGCGTCCGCAGATCACGGTCACGACGGCCAGCGACGCAGCCAGCACGGCCGCCGGCACGATCCCCGCGAGAAACAGCCCCGCGATCGAGATGTTCGCGACGAAGCCCATGATGATCATGTTCACGCACGGCGGAATCGTCTCGGCCATCACCGCGCTGCACGCGAGCAGCGCCGCGGTTTCGTCGGGGTCCTGGCGTGCGCGGCGCACGGCCGGCATCACGACGCCGCCTACCGCCGCGATGTCGGCCAGCTTCGAACCCGATACGCCGGAAAAACACGCGGTCGCGAAGATCACGATCAGCCCGAGCCCGCCGCGCACGCGCCCGAACATTCGCAGCAGCAATTCGACGAGCCGCGCGGACATCCCGTTCGACTCCATCAGCAAGCCGGCGAGAACGAAGAACGGCACCGCGAGCAGCACGAAGTGATCGGCGCCGGCCATCACCTGCTGCGAGTACACGAGCAGCGGCAACGTCGGATCGGCGAGGAAATACAGCAGCGCCGAGAAGGCGAGCACGAAGCCGATCGGCACGCCCAGCACGAGCCCGCCGACGAAGCCGGCGATCAGCAGCGCGCCCGGTGCGATCGCATGCTCGGGCTGCAACGCATTCCAGCCGTATACAGCGCCCGCGAGCATCGCGCAGCACGCGAGCGTGCCGATCACGCGGCGGCGCGGCGCGTTCAGTGCGTTCGCCAGCGCGAACACGCTCATGAACAGCGCGCCGAACATCATCGGATACACGTTGATCCAGCCCGGCAGGCCGCCGGTGGTCAACTGGTCGTACGAGTCGCCGAGCAGCTGCCACGACGACACCAGCAGGTTCAGCGAAACCGCCGCGACGATCCAGTGCCCGATCTGCACGAGCGCGCCCTGCCAGCTTGCCGGCAGCCAGCCGCGGAACAGGTCGATGCCGACGTGCTGGCTGCGCCCCAGCACCGTCGCCGCGCCGAAGAACACCAGCACGATCATCAGCGCGCTCGCGACCTCCTCGGCCCAGTCGACCGGATCGTGAAGGAAATAGCGGAAGATGACCGACACGAACACGACCAGCACGTCGGCGGCCAGCACCGCCGCCGATACGTATTCGATCCAGCGCATCGCCGCGTCCAGCGTGCGCGACGCGATACGGGCCGGACGGCTTGCGTCGGCCGCCGGCATGGCGCTCGAGACGGAACCGGTATCCATCGCTCAACCTCGCGCGGCGGCGATCGCCGGAAACAGCGACGCCGTCGCCGGATACTGCTTCGCGAACGCGACGTAGAGCCGGTCATGCATCGCCTGCCGCAGCGCCGTGCGCTCGGCGTCGACCATCGGATGGAACGTCATCCCGTGCTGCTTCAACGCCTGCTCCGCCTGCGCGGCCTTCTGCGTGGCAATCGCGCGCTGCTGCGCGGTCGCATCAGCCACCGCGCGGTCGAATGCCGGGCGCAGGTTCGCGGGAATCCGGTCGAGCGCGCGCCGCCCCATCACCACGGTCATCGCCGCGAACACGTGGTGCGATTGCCAGCACGATTTGACGATCTCGTCGAAGCGGCTCGCGAGCACTGTGGCCGGATCGTGCTCGAGCCCGTCGACGACACCCGTCTGCACGGCCATGTACAGTTCGCCGAACGGAATCGGCGTCGGCACCGCGCCCATCACCTTGAAGGTGTCCATGAACGCCGGCGTCGGCAGCACGCGCAGCTTCGTGCCCTTCACGCCCTGCAGCGCCGTCACGGGCTGCTTCGTGAATACGCAACGGCCGCCGAAGTGCGAGCCCCACGTCAGCACCGAACAGCCCGAGCGCTTTTGCAGCAGCGCGTTCAGGCTGGTGCCGACCGGACCGTCGAGCACCTTCGCGACGTGCGCATAGCTGTCGAACAGGTAGCCGAGATCGAGCATGCCGAGCTCCGGCGCGACCGTCGCCCAGATCGACGACCCCGCGATCATCATGTCGATCGCCCCGATCTTCACCTGCTGCGCGACGTCGCTCTCCTTGCCGAGCTGGCTGTTCGGAAAGTAGTCGACCCGGATCGCATCGCCGACGCTCGCCTTCAGGTTCGCGGCGAGGCGCTCGTACCACACGTAGTGCGCGGCGTTCTGGTCGGCCGGCATCGACGACGAGCAGCGCAGCGTCACGGTCGGCTGCGCCGCACGGGCGAGATCCGGCACACCGCCCGCGACCGCGAGCGTGGCTGCGGACGCCGTTTGCAGAAAGCGCCGCCGGGTGAAGGTAGTCATGGACGTCTCCTTTGCGATTGCGCCTCCCGGCGCACTGTATCGATTTAGTGTATCGATACAGTAATACGACGACCGATGAGAACAAAATGAGGGTTTCCCCCTGTTTTCGGGTGAAAAGTCGATGGATGCGGGAGCGATTTCCGGCCCGGATTCGGGATGGAATGCGGGATTTCCTGACTTCCGGGACCGCTGGCGCGGCGTCAGGCCTAAGCGCCGCCGATATCGTCAGACAACTGACTTTCGGTCGAGACTCGGGCGTTACACGGCTCGGCCGTCAGAAACTGCTCGACCATCGCGTTGAACACCGGCAGCGCCGGATTGTCGTTGTCCGCGCGCCAGGCGAGATACAGTTCGGCCGCCACGTCGACGCCCGCGAGCGGCCGGAACACCACGCCGTCGACATGCAGCTCGCGCGCCGATGCAGGCACGAGCGCGGCGCCAAGCCCGGCGCGCACGAGGCCGAGGATCGTATGCGTCTGCCCGACGTAATGCAGGTAGTTCGGCAAGCGCCCGGCGCCGGCGAACATCCCCGAGATCATGTCGTGGAAGTACTTCCCCTCGTTCGGCGAATACGCGATGAACGGCTGCCGGTCGAGTTCGTCGGGGCCGATCCGCTCGTACGCGGCGAGCGGCGCGCCCTGCGCGACCGCGACGAGCATCGGCTCGCGCTGCACGAGCCGGTATTCGAGCGGGTGACGCGCGGCACGCTGGCGCACGAAGCCCGCATCGAGCATGCGCGACGCGAGCGCGTCGATCTGCACGGTCGACACCATCTCGCGCAGTTCGACATCGACGTCCGGCAGCGCGTGCGCCGCATGCGCGAGCAGCACCGGAATCATCCGGTATGCGCTGACGGCCGTGAAGCCGAGCGTAATGCGCCCGGCGCCGCCGTGCGCGACGCGCTGCGCGGCCTGCTCCGCCCGCGCGGAAAATTCGAGGATGTGCCGCGCATCGCGCAGGAAGCGCTCGCCGGCCGCGGTCAGCCTGACCTGCCGGCTGCTGCGTTCGAGCAGTGCGATGCCGAGCGCATGTTCGAGCAACTGGATCTGCCGGCTGAGCGGCGGCTGCGTCATGAAAAGCCGCCTGGCCGCGCGGCCGAAATGCAGTTCCTCGGCCACTGCGACGAAACAGCGAAGCTGGTTCAGTTCAATCATTCAATTCTTGAATCAATCGATAGTCTTTTGATGTTAGACCGATATCGATACGATTTCTATACTCGGTTGCACCTGATGCGCGGCCCGCGCCGCGCACGATGACCGAGACCTTCATGACCATCGATATCCTGCTCACCCAGCCGCTTCCCGACGTCATCGACGCCGAACTGTCCGCCCGTTACGCAGTGCATCGCCTGTATGCGGCCGACCAGCCGGACGCACTGCTCGAGCGCGTCGCGCCGCGCATCCGCGGCGTCGTCACCGGCGGCGCGAACGGGCTGTCCGCCGCGCTGATGGACCGGCTGAGCGCACTCGAAATCGTCGCGATCAGCGGGATCGGCACCGATGCCGTCGACCTCGCGCGCGCCCGTGCACGGGGCATCCACGTCACGACGACGCCCGACGTGCTGACCGACGACGTCGCCGACATGGCGATGGGGCTGATCCTGATGACGCTGCGCGACCTCGGCGCCGGCGAGCGCATCGTGCGCGCCGGCCGCTGGGGCAAGGCCGCGCAGCCGCTCGCGACGCAGGTGACGGGCAAGCGGCTCGGCATCGTCGGCCTCGGCCGCGTCGGGCGCGCGATCGCGCAACGCGCGCAGGCGTTCCGGATGCCCGTCAGCTATTTCGGCCCGCGCGAGCATCGCGACAGCGTCTATCGCTACGCGCCCGACCTGATCGCGCTCGCACGGGACAGCGACGTGCTGGTGCTCGCGGCTTCCGCCGATCACGGCAACGTGCTGGTGACGGCCGAGGTGCTCGCCGCGCTCGGCAGCAAAGGATTCCTGATCAATGTCGCGCGCGGCAAGCTCGTCGACGAAGCCGCGCTCGTGCGCGCGCTCGCCGATGGCACGATCGCCGGCGCCGGCCTCGACGTGTTCGCCAACGAACCGCACGTGCCCGCCGCGCTGCTCGAACTGGAGCGCGTCGTCGTGCAGCCGCACCGCGCGAGCGCCACGCACGAGACGCGCGAAGCGATGGGCCGCATCGTGCTCGCCAACCTCGCCGCCTGCTTCGCGGGCCAACGGCCGCCGACCAGCGTCACGCGCTGATCGCGACAGTCCGCCTTCACGGCTACACGAAACCAGATGCCTCCGCACGACGGAGGCCAGGAGACACGCATGTCCAGTCGATCCAGCGGCGGCGCAGCCGCCACCGCATCGCCAGCCTCACCCGCCGCATCGCGCACGATCGGCCGCGTCCGCTACACGGTGCTCGCGCTGATCTTCGCGGTCACCGTCGTCAACTATGCGGACCGCGCGACGATGTCGATCGCCGGCACCGGCGTCGCGCACGATCTCGGGCTGACGCCCGTACAGCTCGGCATCGTCTTCTCGGCATTCGCATGGGCCTATGCGATCGGCCAGATCCCGGGCGGCTGGCTGCTCGACCGCTTCGGCGCGCGTCGCGTGTACGGCCTGAGCCTGCTGCTGTGGTCGGTGTTCACGATGCTGCAGGGCACGGTCGGCGGGTTCGCCCTGCAGGGCGTGGCGGCGACGCTCGCGCTGTTCGCGATGCGCTTCATGCTCGGCCTCGTCGAATCGCCGGCGTTCCCGGCCAATTCGCGAATCGTCGCGTGCTGGTTCCCGACGGCCGAGCGCGGCACCGCGTCGGCACTGTTCAATTCCGCGCAATACATGGCCGTGGTGCTGTTCACGCCCGCGATGGCGTGGCTTACGCACGCGCTCGGCTGGGAGCACGTGTTTCTGTGGATGGGGCTGCTCGGCGTCGCGCTGGCCGCGCTGTGGTTTGCGTGGTATCGCGAGCCGCACGGCCATCCGCGCGTGAGCGACGCCGAGCGCGACTATCTGCGTGCGCACGGCGCGCTCGTCGATCTGGAGGCGAACCGCGTCCGCCACCGCGCACGCGTGTCGTGGCGCGATGCATCGCAACTGTTCCGCCACCGCAACCTGTGGGCGATCTATATCGGTCAGTACTGCATCACGGCGCTCACCTACTTCTTCATCACCTGGTTCCCGATCTATCTGATCAAGGGACGCGGGATGACGATCATGGAAGCGGGCTGGGTCGCCGCGCTCCCCGCGCTCTGCGGGTTCACCGGCGGCGTGCTCGGCGGCGTGCTGTCGGACTGGCTGATCCGGCGCGGCGTGCATCCGTCGCAGGCGCGCAAGACGCCGTTCGTCGTGGGGATGGCGATGGCGACGCTGCTCGTGCTCGCGAACGGCGCCGCGTCGAACGCGGTCGTGATCGCGCTGATGACGATCGCGTTCTTCGGCAAGGGGCTTGCGGCGGTCGGCTGGGCGGTGCTCGCCGATACCGCGCCGGAAGGCATGGTCGGCCTGAGCGGCGGCGTGTTCAACGGCCTCGGCAACATCGCGGGGATCGTCACGCCGCTCGTGATCGGCTACTTCGTCGCGCACACCGGCTCGTTCGCGGGCGCACTGTGGTTCGTCGCCGCGCACGGGCTGATCGGCATCGCCGCGCACGTGTGGCTCGCGGGCCGCTTCGAGCGGATTCGCGTGACGCCGGACGCATGAGCGTCGGCACGCCGCGCGAGCCCGTTCGTGCGGCGAGCGCGCGCCGTGTTACGCGTGGGGCACGGCCGGCGCCTCCTCGACCGCGAGCCGGTCGAGTTCGCGCAGATCGTTTTCCAGCGCCGGCGTGAGCGTCGTGCGCAGGTGATCGAGGAACGTGCGGATTTTCGCGTCGAGATAGCGGCGCGTCGCATAGACGGCATATACGCTGACCGTCTGCAGCCGGTACTCGGGCAGCACGCGAATCAGCCGCCCTTCGCGGATGTCGTCGAGCACGGTGTACAGCGCGACGCACGCGATTCCGCGCCCGGCCCGCACCGCGACGCACAGCGCGTCCGGCACGTTGACCTGGAACGGCGCCGGCTGCAGTTCATATACCGCCTCCTCGCCGTCGTTGCGCTCGAGCCGCCACTCGCTGGCCGGCGACGCGGGCGTATCGAGGCGCAGGCATACGTGGTTCGGCAGGTCGTCCGGCGTCTTCGGCGTACCGTGGCGCGCCAGATAGTCGTGCGATGCGACCAGCACGCTGCAGCTCGTGCCGCAGGTCTGCGCGACGTAGCCCGAATCGGGCAACTGCGACGCGGTCACGATCGACACGTCGTAGCCTTCCTCGACGAGATTCGGCATCCGTTGCGCGAGCGTCAGCTCCACCGACACATCCGGGTTGTCTTCCTGGTAACGCACGATCGACGACACGACGTGACTCTGCCCGAGCCCCGTCATCGCATGGATGCGCATCTTGCCGCTCGGCCTCAGCAGCGCGTTGCGCGCCTCCGCGTTCGCATAGTCGATTTCGGCGAGGATCGATTTCGCACGCTCGAAATAGCGTTCGCCGCTTTCAGTGAGGCCGAGATGGCGCGTCGTGCGATGCAACAGACGCGTCTGTACGTGTGCTTCGAGATTCGATACCGCGCGCGACACCTGCGCGGTGGTCGCGTCGATTTCCTTGGCGACCGCGGTAAAACTGCCGGCTTCGACAACGCGCACGAACAGGCGCATGTTTTCGAGCATGTCCATTGAATTGGCTTGGGGAGTGTCGGTGGAGAAAAGGCGGCGGCGTTCGCGTCAGAGCAGAAACGGGACGCGCGCGCGAACCACGCCAAAGCGATCGCCGTGCCGGGAAACAGGCGTGAGAGCGGGCATCGCGTACGTGGTTCTGACATATCGGGGGATTCGGTGGGCCGAATTGTACGCCGCTGCAGACAAATTTGCGCATCTACGCGGCCCCCGGGCTTTCATCCGACGAAAGGTTTTTGCAAGACACGTGCGTCGCGCGCATGCAACGTCTTGATGCGGTGCGACAATTTGTATCACGACGCGATATAATTTCGTTTTTGTCCGCGATGCGTCAGCTCGCGCCGCCATTCTTACCGCTTCCCGTCCATGTCGTCAGGCTCTTCCCCGTCGCGCCGCACGTTCCGGCAGTGGCTGCACAGCTTCATTCCCCATCCGATGACGCTCGGCTGGCGCGAACGCATGCGTTCGTGCACGGGGGCGCTCGTCGGCATCGCGACGGTCGGCATCACGATGCGGCTGATGCCCGGCGTGCCGGGCCTCGTGCCGCTGCTCGTCGCACCGATGGGCGCGTCGGCCGTGCTGCTGTTCGCTGTGCCCGCGAGTCCGCTCGCGCAGCCGTGGTCGATCATCGGCGGCAATCTCGTCGCGGCGACGGTCGGCGTTGCGTGTGCGCAGTGGATCGCGGATCCGATCACGGCCGCCGCGGTCGCGATCGCATTCGCGATCGGCGGCATGTTCGCGCTGCGCTGCGTGCACCCGCCATCGGGCGCGGTTGCGTTGACGGCCGTGCTCGGCGGCCCGGCGATCCACTCGCTCGGCTTCGGCTTCGTGGTCGAGCCGATCGCGCTGCAGTCCGCGATCCTGCTGTCGGCCGCACTCCTGTACCACGCGCTGACGGGCCACCGTTACCCGCACGGCGGCGTGCGTCCCGACGCGAAACCGCAGGCGGGCACGGACGCGCCGGCCCGCGGCGGCTTCACGCGCGGCGACCTCGACGCGGTGCTGAAGCGTCGCGGCGAATGGCTCGACGTCGATCCCGACGATCTCGAAATGCTGCTGCGCGAAACCGAGATGCAGGCGTATACGCGCACGTTCGGCCAGCTCACGTGTGCCGACCTGATGACGAAGAACGCGATCGAAGTCGCACCGTCGACGTCGGTGCCGGCCGCGCTCACGCTGCTCGACCGCCATCGCGTAAAAGCGCTGCCGGTGGTCGATGGCGAGGATCGCCTGATCGGCATCGTCACGCGCGCCGACCTCACGCGCCAGATGCGTCGCCCGGCACCGCTGTGGCAGCGGCTGTCCGCGCGGCTGCCGCAGTCGTTCGGCGGCCAGCCCGCCAGCGTCGCCACCGTGATGACGCGCGATGTCGCATACGTGCCGCAAACCATGCCGATCACCGCGCTGGTGCCGCTGTTCACGCATTCGGGCCACCACCACATCCCGGTCGTCGACGCATCGCGCCGGCTGGTCGGAATCATTACGCAGACGGATCTCGTCACCGGCCTGTACCAGCAGGCGCAGATGCTCGAGGCCGCGTAACACCGGCGCAACGCGAAATGCAGGTCATTCCGCGAAAACCCGGCCATTTATATCATATTGTGATATATTCCGCGCTACCGAAACCGCCTGCCCGACCGACCGCCATGTCCGACACCCGACGCGCACTGACCAAAAGCGATTTTCAGCAACTGTCCGAGTTCCGCTACCAGATGCGCCGTTTCGAGCGCTTCTCCGAACGCGCCGCGCAAAGCGAAGGCGTGACGCCGCTGCAATACCTGCTGCTGTTGCACATCAAGGGCTACCCGCACCGCGAATGGGCAACCATCGGAGAACTCGCGGAACGCCTGCAGGCGCAGCATCACGGCGTCGTCGCGCTGGTGACGCGCTGCGAGGCGCTCGGCCTCGTGAAGCGCAAGACGAGCGAAGCCGATCGCCGGCAGGTCGAGGTTCACCTCGAGCAGGCAGGCGAAACGTTGCTGGCCCGTCTCGCGGCGATGCATCGCGCCGAGCTGACGTCGCTCAAGGGCACATTCCAGGTTCCGCAGATCGATTTTTGACCCAAGCTTTACCGACCTTTTCAACTCCGATGAACGCACCACATAAACGCGATTTCTCGACCAACGAACGCCTGCCCAGGATCGCGTTGCTAGCTGCCGTGATCGGCTTGCTCAGCACGCTGGCGGCGTTCGTGCTGTTGAGCCTGATTCACCTGTTCACGAACCTGTTCTTCTTCCAGCAGTTCTCGTTCGCCGACCACTCGCCTGCCAATAATACGCTCGGCGCATGGGTGATCGTCGTGCCGGTGATCGGCGGGCTGATCGTCGGCCTGATGGCGCGCTTCGGTTCGGAGAAGATCCGCGGCCACGGCATTCCGGAAGCGATCGAGGCGATCCTGTTCGGCAAGAGCCGCATGTCGCCGAAGGTCGCCGTGCTCAAGCCGCTGTCGTCCGGCATCGTGATCGGCAGCGGCGGCCCGTTCGGTGCCGAAGGCCCGATCATCATGACGGGCGGCGCGCTGGGCTCGCTGATCGCGCAATGCGTGCACGTGACCGCCGCCGAGCGCAAGACGCTGCTCGTCGCGGGCGCGGCCGCCGGCATGACGGCCGTGTTCGGCACGCCGGTCGCCGCCGTGCTGCTCGCGGTCGAGCTGCTGCTGTTCGAATGGCGTCCGCGCAGTTTCCTGCCGGTCGCGCTCGCGTGCGCGGTGGCCGGTTTTGCGCGCGCCGTGTTCTTCGGCGTCGGTCCGCTGTTTCCGCTGACGACATCCGCGCCGACGCCCGTCGCGCTGCTGTCGTGCATCGTCGCCGGCCTGCTGTCGGGCATGCTCGCATGCGGCCTGTCGGCTGCGCTGTACCGCATCGAAGACGGCTTCGCGAAACTGCCGGTGCACTGGATGTGGTGGCCGGCGCTCGGTGCGATCGTGATCGGCATCGGCGGCTGGCTCGAGCCGCGCGCGCTCGGCGTCGGCTATGACGTGATCGGCGACCTGCTGCACCAGCACATCGCGCTGAAGATCGCGCTCGCACTGCTGATCGTGAAGGCCGTGATGTGGGTGGTCGCGCTCGGCTCGGGTACGTCGGGCGGTGTGCTGGCCCCGCTGCTGATGCTCGGCGCGGGCCTCGGCACCGTGCTGTCGCCGGTGCTGCCCGGCGGCGATCCGGCGCTGTGGCCGCTCGTCTGCATGGCCGCGACGCTCGGTGCAACGCTCGGCGCGCCGCTGACCGCGATCGTGTTCGCGTTCGGCCTCACGCACGACGCGAACGCGCTGCTGCCGCTGCTCGCGGCGACGCTCGTCGCGCACGGCTTCGCGACCGTCGTGATGAAGCGTTCGATCATGACCGAAAAGATCGCGCGTCGCGGCTATCACATCTACCGCGAATACGGCGTCGATCCGCTCGAGCGCCATGACGTGGGTGAAGTGATGACATCCGCCGATGCGCTCGTCGCGATCGACGGCGCAACGACGCTCGACGCGGTCGAGTCGCAGTACTTCGGCGCGAAGCAGACGCACCGTGCCTACCCGGTCGTGCAGAACGGCCGCCTGCTCGGCCTCGTCGATCGTGCGACGCTCGATGCGCAGCGCGCGCAAGCCGGTGCCGGCGCGACGCTCGCGAGCGCGTTCGCCGATCGCGCACCTGCCGTCGCGCTCGCACACGAAACGTGCCGCGTCGTCGCGTCGCGCCTCGCGATGCTCGGCCTCGAACGCCTGCCGGTCGTCGACGATCCGCAATCGCTGCGCATCACCGGCATCGTGTCGCGCAGCGACCTCATCAAGCCCGCGCTCCAGCACTTCGACGACGAGCAGAAGCGCGAACGCTTCCGTCCGGTCGTGCCGGCCAACCTGCGCGACAGCGGCACCCGCAAGCCCGTCTGACGCCGGCAGCGTGCGCGGCGCAGCGCCGCGCTTCCCCCGCTTCACTCCGCCTCGCGAAACGGCGCGCACCGCGCGCCGTTTTTGCATTCCGCGCGCCCGTGTTTAAACTTCGTTGACAATTCAACAGGCGAAAGTTTGTCATCATGGAATGCATGCGACGGGGCCACCCTTCAGCCATTCCACTTCGTCAGCCAATAAAGAAGCGTCGCGGCGCAACATGCGAAGACATGCAGCACGCCGCGATCGTCCATTCGCCACATCGCCGGACAACGAGCAGACCACACGGCGCATGACGTCGTTCCCGCGTTTCCCCGCTCGTTCGGGCCGCGCACGACGGCATGTCGCACCGCCACAAAACGCACAGCACTCGGGTTGTCGTCCGGCAAGCGCATTAACAACTTGTTTCCGATTCACCGGAACCGCGCTCGCTCGATGCAATCTCACAGGCACGCAGTTTTGCTGCGCATCCCACTCAATCAATCACGACTCGAGGGAGATAAAACGTGAACGTGAAATACTTACCGCTCATCGCATTGACCGTGGCAATTTCTGCTCATGCGGCCGATCCGGCCGTGCAGAATGTGGGACAAAGCCAGAAGCCCGCCCAGGACGTCTCCGCATGTATCGCGAAGACCTGGGCCGACAAGTCGCAGCAACAGGTGATCTCGCAGAACGTGCTCGCCAACGGCCTCGCGACCGACGTCTACGCACCGGGCCAGCAGCCGCCGAACGGCGCCGCCGCGATGGTCCGCCCGTCGTGGAAGCCGGACGCGAAGACGTGGGTCGGCGTTCGCGGCGACGCCGCTTCCGCGGGCGACATCAGCGCCTGCCTGTAAGCGCCGTGCCGGGCGGCATCGCGCCGCCCGCATGCGACAAGCCCCGCTTCGGCGGGGCTTTTTGTTTTCCGCGCATCGGCGCGCGGCCGATGCGCGCGCGTGCCGCGCGTGGGAATCCCTGCGTGAAGGTGCTTACAGGTAGCTGCAGACGTAGTCGAGCGTCTCGAGCACTTCGATGTCGAAGCGGCTCTTGCCCGGCACCGAGAACGATTCGCCGGCGCCGTAGGTTTGCCATTCGCTGCTGCCGTCGAGCTTCACGCGGCACTTGCCGGCCTGCACTTCCATCAATTCAGCCGCGTCCGTGCCGAAGTTGAGCGCGCACGGCAGGATCACGCCGAGCGTCTTGCGCGTGCCGTCCGGGAAGAGCACGGTATGCGACACGCACTTGCCGTCGAAATAGACGTTCGCGCGCTTGACGACCGATACGTTGTCGAATTGGGTTGCACTGGTCATGTGATGCCTCTGATTGCTGGATGCCGGATGGCGTGTGGTTGGAAGCCGGCCGGGTCGGCGGGCCGGCCGATATGATACCGGCTCGCGGCGCACATGCCGCAAGCCTGCAATCGCGCACGGGAAGCGACGAAGGCGCACGACCGATAATCAGGATCACTACGTTGTGTGATTGCCCGAATCCGCATGCGCTCCGCTCACCGCAATCCCTTGCGCCGCGCGGAATCGCGCAGGCAGTCGAGCAGCATCGCCGCGGCGGGCGTGAGCGGGCTGTCGCGGCGCGTAACGACCTGCACGGACACGCCCGGCAGCCGCTCGCGGATCGGCAACACCACGAGCTGGTCGCGCGCCCACTCCCCTTGCAGCAGTTGCTCGGGCATCGACGCGATCAGGTCGCAACCCGTCATCAGGCTGTGTGCAAGCCCGAAGCTCGGGCATTCGACGACCCGCTGCGGCACCGGCAGCCCGTATGCGACGAATGAATTGAACAACACCTGGGTCGAGCTTTCCGGCGACGGATTCATCAGCCAGTCGGCTTCGACGAGATCGGCGAGCGACGTGGCCGACGCCAGCGGATGCCCCTTGCGCGCGACGATCAGCGATCGGCTCGCATAGAGTTCCGCGTGATCGAACTCGGCCGCGAGCAGTTCGGGCACGACGACGGCCACCGCGAAATCGAGCGAGCCGTCGTGCAGCCGCGGCAGCGCGACGCCCGGAAACCCTTCGACGAGGTTGACGCGCGCAACCGGAAAGCGCCGCCGGAACGCGCGGAATGCGTCGGGCAGAATCGTCACGGCGGCGGCCGGCGTGATCGCCGCCGCGACCGAGCCCGTCATCGCGCCCTGGGCCTGCTCGATGTCGTCGCGCGCGCGCTGCATTTCGGCGACGATCAGCCGCGCGCGCACCTGCAACTGCTGGCCGAACGCGGTGAGCTGCACGCCGCGCGCGGTGCGCACGACGAGCGATACGCCGAGCGCGATCTCCAGCTCCTTCACCGCCTTCGTCAACGCTGCCGGCGACACGTTCAGGCGCCGCGCGGCCGCACGGATACTCCCTTCTTCCGCGACGGTGACGAACGCTTTCAGCTGATGGTATTTCATGGCGGCATGCGTGATTCGTGGAAACCCTGTTGTGCCGCGCCGCATGCCGGCTCAGGGTATTCCCGAGCGGCAACCAGTGGTGTGCACCAAAGCAATTTAGCAGCTTCTGGTACGCAAAAGAAATTTATATGCTTGCACGTCATATGCGCGTCAAACGCCCACCGTCCCCCACAGGAGACACCATGCTGCAAGCCGTGAACCCCGTCATCCCCGGCATCGCCGCGATCGCCCCCGATCTGATCGAGGTGCGCCGCCGCATCCATGCTCATCCGGAACTCGCATTCGAGGAAACGCTGACCAGCGACCTCGTCGCCGAACTGCTCACGGGCTGGGGCTATGAAGTGCATCGCGGCATCGGCAAGACGGGCGTCGTCGGCGTGCTGCGCGAAGGACAAGGCACGCGCACCGTCGGCCTGCGCGCCGACATGGATGCGCTGCCGCTCGCGGAAGCTACCGGCCTGCCGTACGCGAGCCGTCACGCGAACAAGATGCATGCATGCGGCCACGACGGCCATACGGCAATGTTGCTGTGCGCGGCGCGCCACCTCGCGGCCACGCGCCAGTTCTCCGGCACGCTAAACCTGATCTTCCAGCCGGCCGAGGAAAACTTCGGCGGCGCGAAGTCGATGATGGACGACGGCCTGTTCGATCGTTTCCCGTGCGATGCGATCTTCGCGATCCACAACATGCCGGGCCGCGCGGCCGGCGACATGGCGTTCCGCACCGGCGCCGCGATGGCGTCGGCCGACCGCGTGACGATCACGCTGCGCGGCGTCGGCGGTCACGGCGCGATGCCGCACTTCGCGCGCGATCCGATGTCGGCCGCGGGCAGCATCATGGTCGCGCTGCAAACGATCGTCGCGCGCGAGGTCGACGCGCAGCACGCGGCCGTGATCACGGTCGGCAGCGTACAGGCCGGCGAGACCTTCAACATCATTCCCGAAACCGTCGTGATGAAGCTGTCGGTGCGCGCGTTGAACGCCGACGTGCGCGCGCTGCTCGCGCGGCGCATCGAAGCACTCGTCAAAGGCCAAGCGGAGAGCTTCGGCGTCACCGCGGAAGTCGATTACGACTACGGTTACCCGGTACTCGTCAACCATCCGGAGCCGACCGCCTTCGCGGCCGACATCGCGCGCCAGATGCTCGGTGCCGAGCGCGTCGAAACCGAAGCCGCGCCGCTGATGGGCAGCGAAGACTTCGCGTTCATGCTCGAAGCGCGCCCCGGCTGCTATGCGTTCATCGGCAACGGGATCGGCAGCAAGGGCGGCTGCATGGTGCACAACCCCGGCTACGACTTCAACGATGACATCCTCGCGATCGGCGCGAGCTACTGGGTGCGCGTCGCCGAAGCGTGGCTCGCGGCCTGACGGCCGTTCCTCACGGCTCTTCATCACACAGTTCCGCGCTTACCGGGGGAACCCCATGGAAACGTCCGCTCTTTCGTTCGCCGGCTCGCCGGCCGATGCCCGCACCGCCGCGAAGAAACGCCGCCTGATCGCGGCCGCCGCCGTCGGCAACGCGCTCGAGTTCTACGACTTCACGGTCTACAGCTTCTTTGCGATCCTGATCGGCAAGCTGTTCTTTCCCGTGCATTCGTCGTTCGGGCAGTTGATGCTCGCCGTCGCGAGCTTCGGTGTCGGCTTCGTCACGCGTCCGCTCGGCGGTCTCGTGATCGGCATGTACGCCGATCGCGCCGGCCGCAAGAAGGCGATGATCCTGACGCTGCTGCTGATGGCGCTCGGCACCCTGACGATCGCGGTCGCGCCGACCTTCGCGCAGGTCGGCATCGCCGCACCGCTGCTGCTCGTGCTCGCGCGCCTGTTGCAGGGGTTCGCATCGGGCGGCGAAGTCGGCGCGTCGACGACGCTGCTGCTCGAACAGGCGCCGCAGCACCGCCGCGGCTTCTACGCGTCGTTCCAGTTCTCGAGCCAGGGGCTCGCCGCGCTCGCGGGCGCGCTGACCGGCGTCGCGCTGACGTCGACGCTCAACGCCGCGCAGCTCGAAAGCTGGGGCTGGCGCATCCCGTTCGTGATCGGCACGCTGTTCGTGCCGATCGGCTACTGGCTGCGCCGCACCGTCGAGGAAGTGCCGGCCGCCACGCCTGCCGCCGCGCATGAAGAACCGGTCGCGTCGCTGCCGCTCGCCGACGTGCTGCGCCATCACGGCAAGGCCGTGTTCGCGGGGCTCGGCGTGACGATCGGCGGCACGTCGATCCACTACATCATCGTGTTCTACATGGCGATCTACGGCGTGCAGGTGCTGCACCTGCCGACCTGGCTGTCGATGACGGCTGGCTGCATCGCCGGCGCGATCCTGATGCTCGTGACGCCGATCGGCGGCCACCTGTCGGACGTCTACGGGCGCAACCGGATCGTCTGGTGGACGCGCATCGCGCTGATGCTCGCGATCTATCCCGCGTTCATCGCGTTGAACCGCTGGCCGGGCGCCACCTCGCTGCTGTCGATCATCGCCGCGCTGTCGGTCGTGCACGCGATCAACATCGGCGCGACGGGCGCCATGCTCGGCGAGCTGTTCCCGCGTGCGGTGCGGGCGACCGGCGGCGCGCTCGTCTACAGCGTGGGCGTCGCGATCTTCGGCGGCTTCGCGCAGTTCTTCGTCACGTGGCTGATCGCCGCGACCGGCAATCCGAATGCGCCCGCGTGGTATGCGATCGGTTGCGGTGTGTTCACGCTGCTCGCGATTCGCTGCATGGACGAGAAGGCAGGGAAAGCGCTCGACTGACTGGTGGGCGGTGCGTTGTGCATGGTGCATGGCGCGTGCCATTGACGCGGCCCTCGCTCATCGTGCATGATCGCTTCATGCACAACGCCACGACCACGCTTTCGACGACCACGCGCACGACCGCCTCCGGCGGGCCCGTGCGGCGAGTGCGCGCAAGGTCGTAGCGTCACCGATTCGCGCAGGCCCCGCCGGTTCCGGACGGGGTCTCTTCGTTTCTCCGTCCGCACCGGTCATTCAGGAGAAACGCAATGTCCGAAGTCCGTTCGCCCAAACGTGCGCTGCTCGTCGTCGACATGCAGGTCGGGTTGTTTCACGGCCCCGATCGTCCGCATGACGGCGAACGCGTGCTGGCCAACATCAACCGGCTGATTCATCGCGCACATGAAGCGGGCGCGCCCGTGTACGCGGTGCGTCACACCGGCCCGGCCGGCTCGCCGATCGCGCCCGACGCGCCGCTCGCCGCGCTGCTGCCGGCGCTCGCGATCGATGCACAACGCGATACCGTGTTCGACAAGACGCGGCCCAGTTGCTTCGCCGGCACGCGACTCGCGGGGTGGCTGCACGCAGCCGGGATCGGCGAAATCGTGATTGCGGGGATGAAGACGCAGTACTGCATCGATACGACCTGCCGCGCGGCCGGCGATCTCGGCTTGCGTGCGGTGCTCGTTGCAGATGCGCATACCTGCATGGACACGCTGGAGTTGCCGGCCGAGCGGATCGTCGCGCATCACAATGCGACGCTTGGCGGGCCGTTTGCGACACTGACGACGACCGAGGCGTGCGGGTTCTGAGCCGGCTGTGCAACCTGTAAACGCAACAAGGCACGGACCCACCCTCACCCGTGCCTTGCCCGTGCTACACCCCGCTCAGAACGTATGCATCATCCCCACATACGCGCCCGTCTGCGACTCGCCGGTCATCGGGCTCGTGCCCGACGTCGCGTCGCGCGGCGTCGCGAGCAGCGAGAAGTTCGAATTCCCGCCATTACGCACATACGCCACCGTGCCATACAGGAACGTGCGCTTCGACAGGTTGTAGGTAGTACCGAGCACGTACATGATCGCGTGGCCCGACGGATCGTGCGACGCATCGCCGCCGCCGTCGCCCACCTTCACGTAGTACCCGCCCCCCGTCACGGCCCACTGCGGATTGGCCGCATAGGTCGCACCGAGCCAGTAGTGATCGGCACGATCGGCGACGCCCGCCGGGCTGTCCGGCGCCTGGTAGTGCGTATACGCGCCCTGGATCTTGAACTTCGCGACCTTCACGTTCGCGCCGACGAAATACTCGCGCGACGCGGTGAAGATGTTGCTGAACTTGCCGTTGTTGTCGCGCAGTTCGTCGTAGATGCCCCGCACGTCGAGCAGCGCCGAGTGATACGACAGCATGATCCCGTCCGAGCGGCCGAAGTCGTCGGCCGCGCCGTAGTTGAAACCGCGCGACTGATTGCCGAACGCGTATTGCGCCTGCACGTCGAAGCCGCCGATCACCGGGCTGTGATATTCGATGTTGTTGCTGCTCTGCTGCCAGTTGCGGCCGCGCACGAGCGATGCGGACGAAAACGCCTGCTGGACGAACGGATCGAATTCCCACACGCCGTCGCTGTCGATGAAGAGGTTGCGGCCGGCCTGCAGCTGGCCCCACGTGTCACTCTTCAACCCGACATACGCGCGGCGCGACCACATGCGCCCGCCGCCCGTCTGGCCGTTCATCACCTGGAAGGCGGTTTCGAGGTTGAAGACGGTCGACATGCCGCCGCCGAGATCCTCGACACCCTTCAGGCCGAACATGCTGGTGCCCCAGTCGCCGCTTTCGGCACTCCAGCGTGTCGCGCTACCGCCGTTCGGCTGAGCGATGTGGTTCAGGTATTCGACGCCGCCGTCGATCCGGCCGTACAGCGTCACGCTCGTCTGTGCGAATGCGGCTGCAGGCGTGGCAGCCGCAATCAGCCATGCGAAATGTTTGAGTCGCAAAATGATGCCCCCTCGGAGTCTCGACCGTCCGGCGCGCGCCCAATGCGCGCGCCGGCGGCCCGTTCACCCGCGATCGATCGAAAAACGTCCGGGGCCGGCCGCGCAAAGCGCGAGCAGGCCGCCCGAGATCGCGATGTTCTTGTAGAAATGAATCATGTTGTTGATCTGCTCGCCGCCCGTCATCGTCCAGTAGCGGTGGCCGATGAGCGCGGTGCCGATCGTGTACAGCGCAAGCAGCAGCGCGAGCGGCCGCGTCTGGAAGCCGACGAGGAGCGCGATGCCGACGAACAGCTCCATCACGACGGCGATCGCCGCCGAAATGATCGGCGCCGGCGCGCCCTCCGTTCCCATGAACGCGATCGTTCCGGAGAAGTCGACGATCTTCTTCCAGCCGAACATCACGAACAGGATCACGAGCAGGATTCGGGACAGCAGCAGCAGCACATCGCGCTGGGACGCGAGAAACGGTTGATTCGGTGTCATGGTGTGATCAACGAAAACGATGCGCGAAGCGCGCGCACCGGATTGCCAACGAACCAGAACGGGCAGCCGCCTGCGCCGCCCGCCCTCCTCTGCAACAACCGGCATCGGGGCCCGCCCGATGTGCTGTGCTCCTCCTCTTGTCAGTGTTGCCCTGCTTCGTGCCGCGTGCTGCCGGCGTCAACGCGCCTTCGCGACGTCCTGCTCGGTCACCTTCGCGGCCGGATTGCCGAACTGCGCGGTCAGGTAGTTCGTCAGCGCGGCGATCTGTGCATCCGACAACTCGTTGCGGAATGCAGGCATCGCGACATCCTCGCTGCCGGCCTTGCGCTGCACGCCGTTCAGGATCACCTGGACCAGGTTGGCCGGGTTCGACGCACCCACCGTCGAGTTGTGGAACAGCGACGGGTAGTAACCGTCCGGCGTGCCCTTGCCCTGCATCTGGTGACACGTCGCACAGTTGCCGAGATACAGCCGCGCCGGATCGATGCCCGACGACGCGAGCGCCACGCCGCGCAGCTTCAGCCCGTCCTCGGCCGGCTTGCCCCACGACGAACGCGACTGCTTCGCGCTGCCGTCGGCCACGGCCGGCACCGTGCGGATGTACGTCGCGATCGCGCCGATGTCGGCGTCGGTCATCTTCGAGAAGCTGTGCTCGACCGCCTCGGCCATCGGGCCGGCCGCCTGCGCGACACCCGGCACGCTGCCGGTACGCAGGTACTGGACGAGCTGCTGCTGGGTCCAGCCGCCGATCCCCGCGTTCGGATCCGACGTGATGTTGTAGCCGTCCCAGCCCGCGAGCACCGAACCCGACAGGAAGCTGCCGCCCGTCTCGTCGAGCGACTTCTCCTGCATCGCAACGCCGCGCGGGGTGTGGCACGTGCTGCAGTGCGCGAGGCCCTGCACCAGGTACGCACCGCGGTTCCACTCGGCGCTTTGCGCCGGCTTCGGCTCGTATACGCCGTCCTTCAGGAACAGCCAGTTCCAGATCTTCAGCGGCCAGCGCATGCTCAGCAGCGCGGGAATCTCGTTCTTCGGCGGCGTCTGCTTGACCGGCTCGACGCCGTGCATGAAGTACGCGTACAACGCCTGCACATCGTCGTCATTGACCTTCGCGTACGACACGTACGGCATCGCCGGATACAGGTTGTCGCCGTTCTTCGCGACGCCGTGGCGCACCGCTCGCTCGAAGTCCTCGAACGTCCAGTTGCCGATGCCGGTGTCCGGGTCCGGCGTGATGTTGCTCGAATAGATCTTGCCGAGCATCGGCACCGGCATCCCGAGACCGCCCGCGAACGGCTTGCCGCCCTTCGCGGTGTGGCAGGCCATGCAGTCGCCCGCGATCGCCAGGTATTCGCCGCGCTTGATCTGCGCGGGATCGGCCGAGTCGGCCGCGCGCACGAGACCGGGCAGCGCGAGGCACCCGGCGAGGAGGAAGGTGAGAGTAGATTTCCGCACGGTCAGACTTCCTTCTTCAGCGTGTCCGACATCCGCAGCGCAAGCGCCGCGATCGTCAGCGTCACGTTCACCGTACCGACGGTCGGCATCGTCGAGCTGCTCGAGATGAACAGGTTCGGATGGTCGAACGTGCGGCAGTCCTTGTCGACGACCGAGTCGCGTGCATCCGCGCCCATGATCGTCGCACCCGTGATGTGGTTGTTCGGCGCGAACTCGTCGTTGAACACGACTTCCGTGCCGCCCAGCACCTTCGCGGCCGTCGCATAGACTTCACGCGTATGCGCGGCGCCGCGTCTCACGTAGTCGTCGATCGCGTACGTGATTTCCGGGCGCGGAATGCCGATCGCGTCGGTGGCCGTCTTGCTCGGCACGATGCGGTTCTCGGGCTGCGGCAGGATTTCGTGGAAGCAGTCGAACTGCACGTAGCGCGCGGAGCGGTCGCGGATCTGCGCGTCGAGCTCGTCGGGCTTCATCAGCTTGCCCGCCTTGAAGATCTTCTGCGTCTCCTGGTTGATGCGCGACATGTTCGACAGGTGGATCTTCTTCGCGGCTTCCGTCGCCCGGAACGGGCCGTCGCGGAAACCGATCAGCGACGTCATTTCCTGCGGGCCGCGGCCCGGCCACAGCTTGTCGTTCGCGTAGAACGACACGCCCGTGCCCGGGTGGTCCATCAGGTTGCGCCCGACCATGTCGGAGCTGTTCGCGACGCCGTTCGGGAAATCGCGGTTCGCCGACATCAGCAGGATCTTCGGCGTCTCGATGCCGTTCGCGGCCACGACGAAATACTTGCCTTCGACGCGATGGTCGGCGCCCGTCTTGTCCTTGTAGATCGCGGCGACGATGCGCTTGCCCGGGCCCGTCTCGAGCTTGTAGACGACCGCGCTGTCGATCAGCTTCGCGCCGGCCTGCTCGGCCTTCTCGACGTGCACGATGCCGTTGTACATCGCGCCGATCGGGCAGATCGGCATGCAATTGTTGTTCCCGCAACAAGTCGGCCGGCCGTCGTACGGGCGGCTGTTGCGCGCGACCGGCTCGGTCACCACGTGGAACTTCGGATCGTAGCCGTTCAGCGCGCTCTTGATCGTCTGCTCGTTGAACGACAACGGCAGCGGCGGCATCGGGTACGGCTCCTTGCGCGGCGAGTACAGGTCTTCCTCGGGCCCGGGGCCCCACACGCCGAGTTCTTCCTCGGCGCGCTGATAGTAATGCTCGAGATCGTCGTACTGGATCGGCCAGTCGCGCGCGACGCCGTACACTGTCTTCATCTTGAAGTCGTTCGGGATGAAGCGCCACGCCGACGCGGCCCAGTGCCACGTCGTGCCGCCCACCGCGCGGATGTACTGCGAGTTGAACTTGTGCTCGCCCTTCAGGATCAGGTAGTCGTTCGGCGGGCCGTATTCCGGATGCGGTGCCCACGGGCTCGACGGGTACGGGGCCATGAAATCCGTCTTGTCGGGCTGGTTCCGGAAGCGCTCGACGATATCGCCGCGCGGCATGCGCGGGCCCGCTTCGAGCAGGATCACCGACTTGCCCGCCATCGCGAGCTGGTGCGCGACGATCGCGCCTGCGACACCGGACCCGACGACGACGACGTCGGCTTTTTGCGTATCGGTATCGGCCATCAGGCTTGCCTCTCGATCGGTTTTTCGGCCCAGAAGCCGGGTTTGTTGGGGCAATACGAAGGGATCACGAGCGTATCGGACACGACGCTGAACATTAATGCTTCTTCGTACGTAATCACGACGTTGTCGATGATGCCGAGATACCACGCTTCGAGGATCGTCAGCGCGGAGGCTTCCTGATCGGGGCTCAGCGAACCGGACGCGAGTGCGCCGGCGAGTTGCGACAGACCGTCGGTCGTCTTGAACGAGCCCTTCTGCAACGCCTGCAGGAAGCGTTCGCCGAGCACGCGGCTCAGCCCTTTCTTGCCTGTCAGCGCTTCGGAGAGCGTCATGAACGTATCGAGCGGCGCGGTGCCGGGATTGTCGGCCAGGGCCCGCAACGCCAGTGAGCCGGTGAGGCCCGCCGCCGTCAGCGCCAGTGCGCCCTGCAGCCATTGACGCCGCGTGATGCCGCTTGCGGCTGCGTCGTCATCGCGACGCGAGTGGGGAGTGTTGTCGTTGTGCATGTTTCCTTCTCTCGAACACCGGATTCGGGAAAACCACGCTTGATAATTCTCAAACATTGGCGCGGCCCTGAAATGTACGCGCACAAATCGGATCGGACAATGGTTTTATAGTCCATTAAATGTTCCGCATTCCGAGACAATCGACATTTCGCTGCATCTTTGTGTCGTCGACGCGACAATTCTGCATCGTGATGCCGTGTGTCGCAAGCCGACGACACGCAGCATTCCGTCATCCGCTCACATGCGCGTCGGTTAGAATCGCCTGCAATCAAACAGAAAGCTTCCCTCCGAGGGCATCGAGCGATGAAGCAGCACGACAAACACAACAACACGAATCAATCCAACGCCAATCACACCACACGGCTGTTCCTGCGCATCGGCGCGGTTGCGGCGCTCGGCGCCGCGGCCGCACTGTCGCTGCATGCGCTCGCCGCACGCACCGTGAGCGTCTCGCCGCAAGGCACCGTCACCGAGGTCCGGCAAAGCGTCGTCAAGTTCGACGAAGCGATGGTCGCGTTCGGTTCGGCGTCCGCGCCGAGTCCCGCGCGCATGACCTGCAACGATGCCGCTGCCGCGCGCGGCCAGGGTCACTGGCTCGACGACAAGACCTGGGTCTACGATTTCGAGAACGACCTGCCGCCGGGCGTACGCTGCTCGGTCGCACTCAACGACACGCTGCGCTCGGTCGCCGGCAATGCGGTGAGCGGCCCGCGCCGCTTCACGTTTCAAACGGGCGGCCCGTTCCCGGTGACGGTGCGCCCCGGCTCGCGCGAGATCGAGGAACGCCAGGTCTTCGTGCTGAAGCTGAACGGCCCGGCCGAACCGCGCTCCGCGCTCGCGAACATCTGGTGCGAAGCGGCCGGCATCGGCAACCGCATCCCCGTCACGGCCGCCGCCGACGACACCCGCACCGCGCTGCTCGATCACTTCGGGCTGAAGAAGGACGCCGCGCGCGTGCTCACGCTGTCGTGCGCGCAGGCGCTGCCGGCCAGCGCGAAGATGCAGCTCGTCTACGGCAAGGGCGTGGCGAGCCCGAGCGGCATCGCGAACGAAACCGAGCGGCGTTTCGACTTCACCGTGCGCGCGCCGTTCGCCGCGAGCTTCTCGTGCGAGCGCGAGAACGCGAAGGCGCCCTGCACGCCGCTGCGTCCGCTGACGCTGTCGTTCAACGCGCCGATCTCGCGCAAGAACGCCGAAGCGATCAAGCTGCGCGGCCCTGACGGTTCGCTATCGCCGACCTTCGCCGCGGACGACCACAGCGACGAAGTGATGACCGTCACGTTCAACCCGCCGCTGCCCGCGCAGGCGAGCCTGACGATCGAGCTGCCGTCCGGGCTGCGCGACGTGACCGACCGCTCGCTCGCGAACGCCGACCTGTTCCCGCTCGCGACGCGCACCGCACCGATGCCGCCGCTCGCGAAATTCTCGTCGGGCACCTTCGGCATCGTCGAGCGCTTTGCCGAACCCGATACGCCTGCGCTCGTGCCGGTCACGCTGCGCAACGTCGAAGCCGATCTCCATATCGCCGGCCTCAACGCGGGCGGCGCGCAATTCGCGAACCTGAAGGTCGAGAACGACACCGCGATTCGTCAATGGATGCGAACCGTCGACCGCTTCGACAACTGGTCGATGACGGCCGGCACGATCGACGAGCGCATGCCGGGCTTGCTGCAACGCAAGGGCCAGCACCCCGTCTACGTGCCGCTCGAAGCCGGCGAAAAGATGCCCGCGCCGCAGAACCGCCGCATCGACGTGCGCTCGCTGTCGCTGCTCGACGGCGAACCGGGCGCGCAGGCGCTGACGCTGCCGAAGGCCGATCCGAAGACGCTGCGCCCGTTCGAGATCGTCGGCGTGCCGATCGACAAGCCCGGCTTCTACGTGCTGGAACTCGCGTCGCCCGCGCTCGGCCGCTCGTTGCTCGCGAAACCGTCGAGCATGTACGTGCGCACCACGGTGCTCGTCACGAACCTCGGCGTGCACCTGAAACAGGGGCGCGAGAACAACCTCGTGTGGGTCACGACGCTCGACAAGGGCAAGCCCGTGCCGAACGCGCACATTCGCGTATCGGATTGCAACGGCGACGAGATCGCGGCCGGCACGACCGACGCGCAGGGCCTGCTGAAGATCGACGGCCCGTTCGAGCCGAAGCACGAATGCCGTTCGTCGGAACAGCGCTTCGACGATTACTTCGTGTCCGCACGCGTCGACGATCCGAAGACCGGCCCCGACATGGCGTTCGTCAGCTCGAACTGGAATCGCGGGATCGAATCGTGGCGCTTCAACGTGCCGACCGACAACGACAGCGCACCGACGGTGCGCGCGCATACCGTGTTCGACCGCACGCTGCTGCGCGCCGGCGAAACCGTGTCGATGAAGCATTTCCTGCGTACCGAGACACTGCAGAGCCTCGCGTTCCCGTCGCAATACCCGACGCGCGTGACGATCCGCCATCTCGGCTCGGACCAGACGTACAAGCTGCCGCTCACGTGGACGGCCGACCATAGCGCCGACACGCAGTTCACGCTGCCGCCGGCAGCGAAGCTCGGCGAATACAGCGTGTCGCTCGAAGGCGGCCCGGACGATGCGCCGACCACCAGCTACTACAGCGGCAGCTTCCGCGTCGAGGCGTTCCGCCTGCCGGTGCTGAAAGGGTCGATCAGCGCGCGCGACGCGCAGAAGCGCCCGCTCGTCGCCGTGAAGGAAGCGCCGCTCGCCGTGCAGATCGACTACGTGTCGGGCGGCGGCGCATCGAACCTGCCCGTGCAGGTGTCGGCGCTGATGAAGTGGGCATCGCCGCCGTTCGCGGACCGCTTCGAGGACTTCAGCTTCTCGCCGTATCGCCCCGACACGAGCGACGGCAACGCCGACGACGATTCGCAGGACGGCGACAACGCGTCGTCGTCGAACAGCGATCCCGATGCGACGAAGCTGATCGCGGACAAGCTGCCGCTGACGCTCGATCGCAACGGCGCGGGCTCCGTCACGCTCAAGGGGCTGCCCGACGTCGACGCGCCGAAGCGCATCGCGCTCGAAGCGACGTTCGCGGATCCGAACGGCGAAGTGCAGACGATCCGCGGCGACACGATCCTGTGGCCGGCCGCGGTGGCGGTCGGCATCAAGGCCGGCCATTGGGTGTCGGTCGGCCAGCGCGTGCCCGTGCAGGCGCTCGCGGTCGATCTGCAGGGCAAGCCGCGTGCGTCGGTGTCGATCGAGATCAAGGGCGTCGCGCACGTCACGACGTCGTCGCGCAAGCGGATGGTCGGCGGCTTCTACGCATACGACAACAAGAGCGACACGCGCGACCTCGGCGTGCTGTGCTCGGGCAAGACCGACGACAAGGGCCGCATGGCCTGCGACGCCACGCTCGAGCAGGCCGGCAACGTGCAGCTGATCGCGGTCGCGAAGGACGGCGACGGCCGCGCGTCGAACGCGTCGACGTCGGTGTGGGTCACGCGCGAGGACGAACTCTGGTTCGGCGGCGACAACACCGACCGGATCGACGTGATTCCGGAGAAGACTTCGTACGAGCCGGGCGAAACCGCGCGCTTCCAGGTGCGCATGCCGTTCCGCTACGCCACCGCCCTCGTCGCGGTCGAGCGCGGCGGCGTGATGGAAACGCACGTCGTGCAGCTGAACGGCAAGAACCCGACCGTCGACCTGAAGGTCGGCGAATCGTGGGGGCCGAACGTGTACGTATCGGTGCTCGCATTGCGCGGCCGGATTCGCGAAGTGCCGTGGTACTCGTTCTTCACGTGGGGCTGGAAGGCGCCGGTCGAATGGGCGCGCGCCTTCTGGCGCGAAGGCCGTCACTATGAAGCGCCGACCGCGTTCGTCGACCTGTCGAAGCCCGCGTTCCGCTATGGCCTCGGCGAGATCAAGGTCGGCACGGGCGTGCATCGTCTCGGCGTGACCGTGACGACCGACGCCACGCGCTACACGGTGCGCAGCAAGGCCCAGGCGCATGTGAAGGTGACGCTGCCGAACGGCCAGCCCGCACCGGCCGGCACGCAGATCGCGGTCGCGGCCGTCGACGAGGCGCTGCTCGAACTGATGCCGAACAACAGCTGGGACCTGCTCGACGCGATGTTGCAGCGTCGCGCATACGGCGTTGAAACGGCCACCGCGCAGATGGAAATCGTCGGCCGCCGCCACTTCGGCCGCAAGGCCGTGCCGGCCGGCGGCGGGGGCGGCAGCGCGCCGACGCGCGAGCTGTTCGACACGCTGCTGCTGTGGAACCCGCGCGTGACGCTCGACGCGAACGGCAGCGCGACCGTCGACGTGCCGCTGAACGATGCGCTGACGCGTTTCCGGATCGTCGCGATCGCGGCGGTCGGCGCCGATCGCTTCGGCACCGGCAGCACGTCGATCCGCAGCACGCAGGATCTGCAGCTGATCTCCGGCCTGCCGCCGCTCGTGCGCGAAGGCGATGCGTTCCGCGCGCAGGTCACGCTGCGCAACACGACCGACCGCGCGATGCAGGTCGTCGTGACGCCGCGCGTGACGGGCCTCGACGTCGCGCCGCAAACCGTATCGCTCGCGGCCAACGCGGCGACCGAGGTGGCGTGGACGATCACCGTGCCCGAGCAGGCGCTCGACGCGGCCGGCGCGCTGAACTGGCGCATCGAGGCGGCCGAGCAAGGCGGCAAGCGCGCGTCCGATGCGCTGGCCGTCGCGCAGAAGGTCGTGCCCGCGCTGCCGGTGACCGTGCAGCAGGCCACGCTCGCGCAGGTCGACGGCACGCTGACGGTGCCCGTGTCGGCGCCGGCCGGTGCGGTCGACAACGCACAGGGCACGCCGCGCGGCGGTATCGCCGTGTCGCTGCAGTCGAAGCTCGCGGACGGCCTGCCCGGCGTGCAGCGCTGGTTCGAGCGCTATCCGTACCGCTGCCTGGAACAGCAGGCGTCGCGCGCGATCGGCCTGCACGACCCCGCGCAATGGCAGGCGCTGGTGGCGCGCATGCCCGTCTACCTCGACAGCGACGGGCTCGCGAGCTACTTCCCGCCGTCGTCCGACGATTCGCACTCGGGCAGCCCGACGCTGTCGTCGTACCTGCTCGTCGTAGCCGACGAAGCCGGCCGCCTCGACCCGCGCTTCGCGCTGCCGGAAGACATGCGCACGCAGCTGGAAGCCGGGCTCGCGCGCTTCGTCGACGGCCGCATCGAACGCAACACCTGGGCGCCGCGCCAGGATCGCGACCTGCGCAAGCTCGCCGCGGTCGAGGCGCTGTCGCGTTACGGCGCCGCCCAGGGTCGCATGCTCGGCTCGATCGAGATCGCGCCGAACCAGTGGCCGACGTCGGCGCTGATCGACTATCACGCGATCCTCACGCGCGTGAAGGACATCCCGCAGCGCGACGAGAAACGCGCGCAGGTCGAACAGATCCTGCGGGCGCGCCTCACGTACCAGGGCACGCAGCTCGTGTTCTCGACCGCGCGCGACGACGACCTGTGGTGGCTGATGACGAGCAACGAGACCAACGCCGCACGTCTCGCGCTCGAATTCGCGGGCGACCCGGCGTGGAAGGACGAGATGCCGCGCGTGACGGCCGGCCTGCTCGCGCTGCAACGCCAGGGCGCATGGCAGACGACGACGTCGAACGCACTCGGCCTGCTCGCGGTCGAGCGCTTCTCGCGCACCTACGAAAGCACGCCCGTCACCGGCACGACGAAGGTCGCGCTCGGCGGCAACGAGCGCGCGATCTCGTGGTCGCAGGCACCCGCACCCGCCGATACCCCGGCGTCGGCCACGGCCGCGACGCGTGCGGCCACGGCACGCAGCGTGCTGATGTCGTGGCCGCACGCGTCGCAGGCGCCGGCCACGCTGTCCGTCACGCAGGACGGCACGGGCCGCCCGTGGGCGACCGTCGAGAGCCTCGCGGCCGTGCCGCTGCGCTCGCCGTTCGCGGCCGGCTACCGGATCACGAAGACGATCACGCCGGTGTCGCCCGCCGTCAAGGGCGTGCTCACGCGCGGCGACGTCGTGCGCGTGCATCTCGACATCGATGCGCAAAGCGACATGACGTGGGTCGTCGTCAACGATCCGATTCCGTCCGGCGCGACGATCCTCGGCTCGGGCCTCGGCCGCGACTCGGAAGCCGCGACCCAGGGCGAGAAGACGCCGGACGGCGCGTGGCCGTCGTTCATCGAACGCGACTTCGACGGCTACCGCGCGTATTACGACTATTTGCCGAAGGGCAAATTCTCGGTCGAATACACGGTGCGGCTGAACAACGTCGGTACGTTCGGGTTGCCGCCGACGCGTGTCGAAGCGCTGTACGCGCCGTCCGTGTACGGCCTGTGGCCGAACCCGCCGATGACCGTGAAGCCGGCCGACGCGAACCAGTCGTGAGCAAGCGATGATCGAACAGGTATGGCCGCGGCCGGCGCGTTTCGCCGGCCGCGTATTCGTCGCCGTCGTGCTCGCCGCGCCGCTCGTCGCGCATGCGCTGCCCGGCTACGACGACGTGCGCCGCAACTGGCGCAGTTCCGACTGGGTGCTGCTCGCGCGCGACGGCACGCCGCTGCAGCGCACGCGTGTCGATCTCACCGAACGCCGCGGCGACTGGGTGTCGCTCGCCGACGTGTCGCCCGCATTCCGCGAAGCGATCGTCGTGTCGGAAGACAAGCGCTTCTACGAGCACAGCGGCGTCGACTGGCGCGGGATTGCCGGCGCGGCCTGGGGCAACCTGTGGAACGAGCGCACGCGCGGCGCGTCGACCGTGACGATGCAGCTCGCCGGCCTGCTCAGCGATTCGCCGCGCCGCTCGGGCCAGCGCTCGCTGCCGCAGAAGGCCAGCCAGGCAATGAACGCGCTGCTGCTCGAACGCGGCTGGCGCAAGGACCAGATTCTCGAGGCGTACCTGAATCTCGTGCCGTTTCGCGGCGAGACGGTCGGGCTCGCCGCGCTGTCGCAGGTGCTGTTCGGCAAGGCGCCGTCCGGCCTCGACGCACGCGAGGCCGCGATCGCCGCCGCACTGTTGCGCGCGCCCAACGCGGCACCCGCGAAGGTCGCCGAGCGCGCGTGCCGGATCCTGCGCGACATGCACGCGGAGCAGGCGTGCGCGTCGCTCGACGGCTACGTGCAGCTCGTGACCGCGCGCCCGGCCAACGCCGTGCGCGACGACGGCGCCGCGCTCGCCCCGCATTTCGCGCGGCGCATCGCGGCCGAGGTCAGGCCGAAGGCCGGCGCGCAGGTACGCACGACGCTCGATGCGCCGCTGCAGCGCTTTGCGCGCGACACGCTGACGCGCGCGCTGACCGAGCTCAACGCGCCCGCGCACCGGCGCAACGTGCAGGATGGCGCGGTCGTCGTGATCGACAACGCGACCGGCGAGATCCGCGCGTGGGTCGGGTCATCGGGGGCGCTGTCGAGCGCGCGCGACGTCGACGCCGTGCTCGCGCCGCGCCAGGCCGGCTCGACGCTCAAGCCGTTCCTGTATGCGCAGGCGATCGACGAGAAACGGCTGACCGCCGCGTCGCTGCTCGACGACGCGCCGATCAACCTCGCCGCCGGCGGCGGCCTGTACATTCCGCAGAACTACGACAAGGACTTCAAGGGCTGGGTGAGCGTGCGCAGCGCGCTCGGCGGTTCGCTGAACGTGCCGGCCGTGCGCACGCTCGTGCTCGTCACGCCGCATCGCTTCGCGAGCACGCTGACCGCGCTCGGCCTGCCGCTCGCGCAGGAAGGCGACTATTACGGCTTCAGCCTCGCGCTCGGCAGCGCGGACGTCACGCTGCTGTCGCTGACCAATGCGTATCGCGCGCTCGCGAACGGCGGCGTCGCGCGCAAGACCGTCGACCTGCCCGCGGCAGCGCTCGCTGCCGGCGCATCGGCCCCGAACCCGGCCCCGGCCGCAACGACGACACGCGCGAACGACGGCACGCGCGTGTTCAGCGAAGCGGCCACCTTCATCGTCACCGACATCATCTCGGACAACAACGCGCGCGTGCGCACGTTCGGCTTCGACAACCCGCTCGCGACGCGCTTCTTCTCGGCGGTCAAGACCGGCACGAGCAAGGACATGCGCGACAACTGGACCGTCGGCTTCACGTCGCGCTATACGGTCGGCGTGTGGGTCGGCAATGCGGACGGCTCGCCGATGTGGGACGTGTCGGGCGTGACGGGCGCGTCGCCGGTCTGGTCGGCCGTCGTCGGGTATCTGCACCGCGACCTGCCGAGCCGCGCGCCGCGCCCGCCTGCCGGTGTCGAAACGCGCCGCATCACGTTCGAGCGCGACGTCGAGCCGTCGCGCAACGAGTGGTTCCTCGCGGGGACGGCGCTCGACACGATCCGGCTCGCCGCGCCCGTCACGCCGGGCAAGGACGGCGCACGCGCGCCGCTGACGATCGGCACGCCGACCGACGGCACGATCTTCGCGATCGATCCGGACATTCCGCCGAAGAACCAGCGGATCTGGTTCGAGCGTTCATCCGGACACGCCGGCCGCTTTGCATGGCGGCTCGACGACAAGGTGATCGGCCATGCCGACCGCGTCGCATGGATGCCGTGGCCGGGCCGGCACCGGCTCGAACTCGTCGATGCGCGCGGCAACGTCGCGGATGCGATCGGCTTCGAGGTGCGCGGCGCGTTCGCGAAATCGGCCGCGCGCAAACCCTGAGCGCGTGAGCCGGCCGCTTACTGGCCTTTACCAGCCTTACTGGCCGGCTGTGTTCGCCTTCGGCTTTAATCGTCCCGCAGCGTAACCAATTGCGAAGGGAATCGAAAGGTTCCGGCGCCGGGCGGTTGCCGCGTTGTTGCGGTGCGGCGGCGCCGTTCGTGTGAGTAAACAGGGCAAAACGTGTCCGCCGGAAGCGCACCCTGCCCGCGCTCCGCCAGGAAAACAGGCAAGCACCGCCCGGATCCGGGACATAGAATATGAACGGCGCCGCGCCTGCGACGCCCAACGGTTGCCCCTTCCTGCGATTGCCCGCGACCATGAACCTTCGTCATCCGCGCTTCATCCGCCCTGCGCTGGGCACTGTCTGCGCCGCAACCCTCGTCACCGTTGCGGCCTGCAACGGCGACGCGTGCTTCGGCGTGGACGTCTGCTTCAACGACAACACGCAGACCGTCGCGCTGTCCGGCACGGCCGCCACCGGCGGCGCGCTCGCGAGCGCATCGGTGACGGTCAGTTGCGCGCAAGGCTCGGCGACGACGCTGACCGACGGCGGCGGCAACTACCGCGTCGCCGTCAACGCCGCGCTTCCATGCGTGATTACCGTCGCATCGGGCGGCACGAGCCTGCACTCGCTCGCGTATGCGGGGGGCACCTTCAACACGACGCCCGAGACCGAGTTGCTGCTCGTCTATCTCGCCGCGCAGCTCGGCACGAACACGGCCGGGTTGATCGGCAACTTCCAGGGCAATGCGCACTTCCAGCAGGTGATGGGCAACGCGAGCACGGTGCAGGCCGCACAATCGGCGGTGGTGACGAATCTGCAGCAGCGCTATGCGGTCACGCTGTCGACACCGGCGTTCCTGACGACGCCGTTCGTGGTCGGGCAACCGGGCGTCGACGGCGATCTCGACGCGCTGGCGAAGGCCGGCGCAATCGATTCGAACGGGATGCCGGATGCAGCCGCGGTTTCGCTGTTGACTCAGGCGGGCGCGGCGCAGCCGCTATAGGCGGCACTACCGCGAAACAAGGATCGGACGTCAGGCGCCCGCCTCGATCGCCGTGTCGGCGTCGGCCTCCGTATCGGCCGGCAACGCCCATCGCTCGCGATCGCGCCATGCATGCGCGATGCGCTTATGCGGCCTCGCCGCTGCCGCACGCGACGGTCGCGGCCTGCTGCTGCGTCAGGTAGCGCAGCAGCTTCGTCACCATCCACACGACGATGAACGACAGCGCGACGAAGAACACCGCGAGCGGCGTCAGCACCTGGATCGACACGAAGCCGGCGAGGCCCATCATCGCGGACGACACGAGCAGCAGCGCGCAGCCGAGGATCGCGCTGGTCAGCCCCGCGATATGCGGGAACAGCGAGTTGCCCTTGGCCATCAGCGTCGGATACATCGCGCCCGCGCAGAAGCCCATCACGAGCACCGGCGTCGCGAGCGTCCACACGCGCAGGCCGACGATCAGCGCCAGCACGAGCATCGCGACGGCGGCGCCCGCCATCACGCGCGCGCCGATGCGCAGCCGCTGCTCGGCGCTCGGCAGCCCGTGCCCGTGAATCCGGTTTGACAGCCCGCCGAGGAAATACATCAAGCCGATCCCGAGCGCGAGATAGCCGAAGAAGGTCGGCGGCTTGTGCAGCGTCGTCTGCACCATGAACGGCCCGACGATGTTGAACACCAGCAGGATGCTGTAGCACAGCCCCTGCGCGAGGAAGCAGCTCTGGAACACCGGGCTCGCGAGCACCTTGCCCGCGTTCGTCATCAGCGTGCGCGGCTCGAGATGCACCGGCTTCGGCAAGGTTTCGCGGTAGTGCCACAACAGCGCCCACATCACGAGCGAATACACGAGCAGGAACACGAGGCACGCGCGCCAGCCGAACCATTCCTGCAGGTGCGCGCCGATCACCGGCGCGATGATCGGCGCGAGGCCCCACGCGATCGACATGTACGTGAACGCATGCATCAGCGCCTGGCCGGAGAACGAATCGGTGATGATCGCCTTCGCGAGTAGGTTCGTGGTCGCGATCCCGAAGCCCTGCAGGCAGCGCGCCAGCACGAACGTCTCGAGGTTCGGCGCGGCGAGCGACAGCAGGCAGCCGATCGTGTAGATCACGAGCCCGAACGCGAGCACGCGCTTGCGCCCGTACGCATCGGCGATCGGGCCGAAGATCAGTTGGCCGAGCGCATAGGCGGCCATGTAGCCGGACACGCTCGACTGGATCGCCTGCGGCGTCGTCGCGAACGAGCGCGCCATGTCGGGCAGCGCGGGCACGTAGATGTCGATCGCGAGCTGGCCGGCGGAGGCGAACAGGCAGATCAGGAACAGCAGGAAGCGCGGCGAGTTCGATTCGCGCGCGGAAGTGAGCGAGGCGTTCATGACAACCGGGAAGGATTCGGACGGCGGCAACACGCGCCAATTTGTTCGAATCACGAACAGCGGTGCGCGGCGAATCGCATATTGTGCCTGTTGTTGCGCGACGCGACAGGAATCCCATGGCGCGGGCGAGGTTGAATGCCGATTGCGGCACAGCCGGAAACCGGCTAGGCGCCCCGTTTGCGCGGTGCGCAAAGACTCCGCGACTGCAGCGGATCGGTCGCGGCTGCACGGGACAGGTGCTTGCCGCAGGCCTGCGTCGCTTTTAATCCTGACTTAAGCCAGCGCCCGCATATTCATCCATGGCTCCATCCGTGAGCCGCACGATTCGTTCGTTGTTGATTCGATCAGTTTCGTTTGATGGAGATACGATCTATGCGATTCCGTTCGTATATGGCGCTGGGCGCGCTGGCGCTGATGCCCGTGCTCGCCCTGGCCGGACAGGCCGCCACCGCCCCGGCCGCGCAACCGGTGTTCGTCGATGTCGACGGGCACGCCGTGCCCGTGAAAGCCGAAACGCACGTCGTCCGCACGGCGCTCGGCCCGATGAAGGTCAGCTCGTGGAGCTGGCACAGCCCGCATGGCGGCGCGAGCTTCGAGATGCAGACGTCGTCGTCGGGCGGCATGCCGCCGGCGGCCGCGCTGCGGCAGATGCAGGCGGCCCACGCGCAGATGGCCGCGATGCAGCAGCAGATGATGGTGCTGCAGCACGTGGCGCTCGCCAACGCGCTCGCAATGCCGATGCCGCAACCGGTCGGCTTCGCGATGCCGATGTGGGCAATGCCGGAACCGGTCGTCGTGATCGTGCCGGCGCAGCCGCCCACGCGATCGATCGCGCCGGCACCGGCACCGGCGGCGCGACCGACCGCACGCGGGCCGGAAATCAAGGCCTGACGGCAGGCTCCGTCGCGCGAGCGCCCGGGCCGAAAACCGAAACCGCCGGCATGTGCCGGCGGTTTTTTTATTGCCTGTCTCACGCGTGCCCCGCGCCGGCCAACCGGAGCGCTGCCCGCGTCGTCGCGCCGGCCCGCGAGCCCGCCGCCTCCGCCCGCCCTCGGTACTTTCCACCCATTGACACACCTCCCCGCCCTCATCCTATACTCCCCGAAGCGCCAATAAATTGTTGAACAATCCAGCACCGAAATTGACGCCTGACCGGCCACCGCAAAGGGCTTCGGCCGGATTGCCGCATCTGCCAACTTTCCCCGAGAGCACCGCGTCATGTCGAACTATCCAGCCGCGTACCAGGTCACCAAGGGCTCCGTCCTGAACGTCGACAAGGTCTTTTATTCCGCGATTGCCCAGCGCCAGGACGCGCGCGAGCGCATCGCATCGCACATCGTGCCGATTCGCAGCGGCTTCGCGTGGACAGTGCCGGCCGGTCACGTATTCCGGATCGTCACGCTGGAAGGCCCGCAAGTCGCCGATTTCAACATGTGGAACCTGCACAATCCGCGCGAGCGCATGTGGGCATCGCGCACGCGCCAGCTGCAGGCCGCGCACGTGACGACGTTCGACCGGCTCTGGTCGACGCTGCCGTACCTGCGCCCGATGGTCACGATCACCGACGACACGCTCGCCGGCTACAGCGTCGACGGTGACGGCGGCCGCGTGCACGATCTGCTCGGCACGCGCTGCGATCCTTACGTGAACAAGCTGCTGACCGGCGAGGATTTTCATTTCCATTGCCACTCGAACCTCGTGCGCGCGGTCGCGCCGTACGGGCTGACCGAATTCGACGTGCACGACGTGCTCAACGTGTTCCAGTGCACGGGCCTGAACGACGACGACAAATACTTCATGAAGGCCTGCCCCGCGAAGCCCGGCGACTATCTCGAGTTCTTCGCGGAAATCGACGTGCTGTGCGCGATGTCCACCTGCCCGGGCGGCGATCTGTCGGTGCCGATGTGGGGCCCCGACGCGCGCGACCCGATCGACGTGTGCCGGCCGCTCGGCGTCGAGGTGTACCGGCTCGACCCGAGCCTGCTCGAAGGCTGGGCGTCGCCCCCCGTCGCACCGTACCGCGGCATGCACGGCATGCAGCCGCCGCAGGCTGACTGGCAGTCCGGCAAAACGGCTTGACCGGCCCCGCAGCCCGTAGAATGGCGAAACGCCGCCGGCCGGTCACGCCGGCGGCGCACGATCGGGAGAGGAGTGAACGAACGGAATGGCAAGCGAAAAAACGAGAGGACAATCGGTCGCCGACCGGATCAGCCATCAATTGCGCGAGCACATCATCAGCGGCAAGCTGCCGCCGGGCACGGCACTGATCGAGATGGACCTCGCCGCCGAGTACGACACGTCGCGCAACTCGCTTCGCGAAGTCCTGCATCAGCTCGGCCGTGAAGGGCTCGTCACGTTCGTGCGGCACAAGGGCGTCGTCGTGCGCACGCTCAACCGCCAGGACGTGCGAGATCTCTACGTTGCACGCCGCACGCTCGAACTGCATGCGCTGAACACGGCCGAACTCGCGCAGCCAGCACTGCTCGAAAAGATGCAGACCGCCATTCGGGCGGCCGAGCGCGAACTCGCCAAGGAAAACTGGCAGGCCGTCGGCACGCACAGCCTGCGGTTTCACCAGCACATCGTCGCGCTGCAGAAGTCGGCGCTGCTCGACGAATTCTTCCGGACCATCTCGGCGCAGTTGCGCCTCGTCTTCGCCGCCGATCCCGACGAGAAGCGCGTGCAGACGCCCGACTGGATCCAGCGCGAATACCAGATCTACGACCTGCTTACGCAAAACCGCCGCAGCGAAGCCGTCACCACGCTCACGCGCTATCTCGACGACTCCGAGCGCATGCTCGTCGAGGCCACCAGGCGCAGCCATCGCGAGGCGGCCTGAATCCGGACGCCGCGCTGCCGTTGCGCGCCGCACGGCGCGGCACGCAACGGTACGGCATCGCGCATCGTCAGGCTTGCTCCCCCGCCGGCAGCGCATAGCTGCCGTCTTCCCGATGCGTCTCGCGCCCCGTGAGCGGCGGATTGAATACGCACACCAGATGCAGATCGCCGCGCGTCGCGCGCAGGATATGCGGATCGTTGAGGTTCAGCGCGTAGATCGTTCCGGGCGCGATCCGGTGTACGTCGCCGGTCGCCGTATCGACGACTTCCCCTTCTCCCGCCACGCAGTAGTTGGTTTCGAAGTGGTTCTTGTAATGCAGATGCAGTTCCGCGCCTTCCTGCACGCGCGTCTCGTGGACGGAATAGCCGACGCCGTCCTGCTGGACGATCATGCGCTTGCTGTCCCAGCCCGGGCCGCGCGCGTGACGTTCGGTATTGGCGATATCGGCCGATTTTACGACGATCATAAGTACCTCTGAATAGTAACGGTAAAAAATGGCAAGGCGGGCCTTGCCGCGGAAATCGGGTCATGCCGGGTCGGTCAGTGCGCGTTCGACCAGCGCGGCGACATCGAGCAACCGCGCGTCTTTGCCGCGCCGCCCCGTGATCAGCAAGCCGACGGGCTGCCGGTGCCGCAGGTCGCCCGGCACGCTGATGCTCGGCAGATCGAGCCGGTTCGCGAACTCGGTCAGGCGGAATGCACGCGCGTTCTGTGCGAGGTACACGGTTTCGTCCGCCAGATCGGCCGCGCGCGGCGGCAGCATCGGCACCGTCGGCGTCAGCACCGCATCCGCGTCGCCAAGCCCGGTGTGATACGCGTCGGCCAGCGCCGCCAGGCGCAGCAGCGCCGCCGCATAGTCGTGCGCACGCACCTGCTCGCCCGCGGCGATGCGCCGGCCGACGAGCGGATCGTAGCGGTCGGCCGACGTTGCCAGCCGCGCACGATGCAGCATGAACGCTTCCGCCGCGATGATGCCGCCCGCGCGCGCGACCGCACCGGCCTCCGCCACGCAATCGAGCCGCTGGCGCCGGATGCGGGCGCCATGCGCCGAGAGCCGCGACAGCCATGCGTCGAACGCGCGTCCGACGTCCGGGTCCAGGTCATCGGTCGCGAACGGCTCGGGCACGATGAAATCGAGGTCACGCAGGGTCGCGGGCCGCGGCCGTTGCTCGTCGCAGCCGTGCAGCACGGCGTCCGCGCGCCGGCACAGGTCGACCGTCGCGGCCAGCAAGCCCGGTACGTCGAAGCTGGGCGACAGGAACTGCATGCCGTCGGTTGCGTAGCGCCCACGTGACGGCTTGAATCCGGTCACGCCGCAGAGTGCCGCCGGAATGCGCGCGGAACCGCTCGTATCGGAGCCGAGCGACAGATCCGCCGCGCCGAGCGCCACCGACACCGCCGCGCCCGAACTCGATCCGCCTGCCACCCGCTCGCGCCGTGCATCGAGCGGCGTCGCCGGCGTGCCGTAAGCGTGGTTCACGCCGAGCGCGCCGTATGCGAACTCGGTCATCGCCGTCTGCGCGATCAGCACCGCACCGGCGCGACGCAGCGCCGACACCGGTGCGGCGTCGGCGCTCGCCGGCGGCTCTTCCGCCAGCACGCGCGAACCGGCGTGCGTGACCCAGCCTTCGCAATCGAAACAGGCCTTCACCGTCAGCACGGTGCCGGCCAGCGGCGCAGCGGCGGCGCCGCCGCGCAACGACGCATCCCATGCCCGCGCTTCCGCGGCCGCCGCTGCGTCGCGACGCGCGAGCCACGCCGTACCGATGTCGCCGGGATACGCGCCGGCGCGTTCAAGACATGCATGCAGCCGCTCGGCGCACGCGTGCGCGTCCCCGTCGCCCAGCCGGAAAGCCATCGGATCCATTCCCGCTCCCATCCCGTGATTCGTCATGCGAAGTGAACGTGCTTCAGGAAATCCTTCACGCGCGCGTCCGCGCTGCCGCGAATCCGGTCTGGCGGCACGTCGTACAGAATGCGTCCGTTCTCCATGAACACGATCCGGTCGGACACCTTGAACGCGAAATTCATCTCGTGCGTCACGATGATCATCGTCATCCCTTCCCTGGCCAGCGTTTCGACGACCTTCAGCACTTCGCCGACCAGCTCCGGATCGAGCGCCGACGTCGGCTCGTCGAACAGCATGATCGACGGCCGCGTCGCGAGCGCGCGCGCAATCGCGACACGCTGCTGCTGGCCACCCGACAATTGATGCGGATACTTGTTCGCATGCTCGAGCATGCCGACCTTCGACAACAGCGACAACGCCTGCAGCCGGATCGCAGCCGCATCGGCCTGCCGGTGATAGCACGGCGCCATCATCACGTTCTGCAGCGCGGTGCGGTGCGGGAACAGGTTGAAGCTCTGGAACACCATGCCGATATCCAGGATTCGCTCGTTCGACACGCGCGGCGGATGCGCACCGGACGCACGGACGAACGACTCGCCGTACAGGTCGATCTCGCCCGCGTTCACCGGTGCGAGGCCGTTGATGGTGCGGATCAGCGAGGTCTTGCCGGAGCCGGACGGGCCGATGATCGACACGACCTGCCCCGGCGCGACGTCGAGGCGAATGTCCTTCAGCACCTCGTGGCGGCCGTAGCGTTGCTGCAGCCCTTTCAGGCGCAGCGCAAACTCGGCGTTCGCCCGCGGCCTCGGCGCGACGGCGGGCACCGACAGCGGCAGCTCGAGAGCCGCGTGACCGGCCTGCGCTGGCGTGCGGCGACTGACGTCGAGATGCCGCTCGAGATAGCCGAGCAGCCGGCTGAACACCGTGACGATCAGCACGTAATAGAACGCGACGGCCAGCATCGTTTCGAACACGAGGAAGTTCTGCGTATACAACCGCTGTCCGACGAGCAGGATCTCGGCAAGCGAAATCACCGACACCAGCGACGTGAGCTTCACGATCGTGATGAACTCGTTGGCGAGCGCCGGCAGCGCAATGCGGATTGCCTGCGGCATCACGATCAGCCGCTGGATGCCCGTGAAACGGATGCCGAGCGCGCGGCCGGCCTCGAGCTGGCCGCGCGGCACCGACAGGATCCCGCCGCGATGGATTTCCGCGAAATACGCGGTTTCGCTCAGCACCATCGCGATGAGGCCGGCCGTGAACGGATCCGACAGCACCACGCTGGTCGCGGGAAAGACCTGCGGCAGGTTGTAGATGAATACCAGCAGCACGAGCAGCGGCAGGCTGCGGAAAAACCAGATGTACACGGCCGCCGCCCGCTTCAGCAGCGGCTGGTGCGACTGCCTCGCGAGCGCGACCGGAAACCCGAGCACCACCCCGAGCACCCACGCGGCAACACTGAGTTCGACGACCACGACGCACGCGCGCCAGAAATCCTTGTCCCACAACAGCTGAAATGCATAGTGCCAATCGAACTGCATCGAAGACTCCTCAACCCCGGAGGGCGATGCGGCCGCCCTGCGCGGCACGCGGTGGTCGGATCGTGCCTGCTCCGGGCTTACTTCGCGGTACCCAGTGCGCCGGCAACGTCGGCCGGCGTGGGCGCCTGCAGGCCGTATTTCTTCACGAGGCTGCCGTATTCGCCGCTGCGCTTCGCGTCGTTCAGCGCGCCCTCGAGCGCGCCCTGCAGCCCGCTGTCGCCTTTCGTCACGCCGAGGCCGATCACGATCGGATACAGCAGCGTCGTCGAACTGATCTCGACACGCCCGTTCGTCTGCTTCGGAATGCCCTGCGCGACGGCCGCATCCTCGATCTGGACGTCGACCGCTTTCGACATCAGCGCGGACGTCGCTTCCGGCGAGGTCGGGAACTCGAGGATCGCGATCTCTCCGCGTCCGGCTGCCTTGCACGTGTCCTGCGACACCGTGCGCAACTTCGGCGTCCACGAGGCCCCCTTGATCGAGCCGACCCGCTTGCCGCACAGGTCCTGCGGCGTCTTCGGCAGGAACGCGCTGCCCTTCGCGACGAGCAGCGCTGCGCCCGTCTTCAGGTACGGCACGAAATCGACCTGCTTCTCGCGATCGGGCGTCACGTAGAGCGCGGACGCGACGACATCGAAGCGGCGCGCCTTCATTCCCAGGATCAGGTCCGGGAAGCGGGTGTCGAGGAACACCGGCTCGAGCTTCAGGTGGCGCGCCAGCATCCGCGAGAATTCGGCGTCGAAGCCGGCGGGCTTGCCTGCTTCCAGGTACGCGTAGGGCGGATACGTGAGGTCGGAGCCCACCAGCAGCGTGCCGGGCCGCACGGTCTGCAGCGGAGCCGCCGATGCGAGCGAGCATGCGAAGGTCAGCGGCACAAGCGCACCGCGGAGGAAATGCCGAAGCGAAAAACGAGCGGACATGGCGAAGCTCCCGAGTGATTCGGCGCCGCGCTGAAACATCACAACGCCTCCCGCACGCCGCCCTGCGCGGCTTTCCGGGATTTTTCGCCGAAAATTGTTGAACAATTTCGGCCGATTCTGACCAGTTCAAATTGAAATCTGAATTCGGGTTTACACGGCAAACGGCGTCACCGGATGCGAACCGGGCGCGCATGCGCGACCCGCACTTCGATGCGCGGGCGGATCAGGCAAACAAGGGAACGGAATGGCGGAAACGGGGCCCCGGCCGGGGCCCGTCGAGATGCGGCGCGGCCGCAGGGAGATCAGGAAGCGGGTTTCAACATCCCGCGCGAAAGGCGCGGCGGACCTTCATGGCCGCCGGCTGCGCGCTGCGTAGCAGACAGGAGCGGCGGCCCCGCTCGCGGGATTCAGTCGTACCGGCCGGCGCATTCAACGTGCCGGCGATACGCGGGCACGATACCGCGATCAGTACTGCGCCTGATCCGTGGGATTCCTGAACAGCTGCTTCATCTCCGGCGACAGCGGATAGTTCAGGCTCACGCCCTTCGGCGGAATCGGCTGCGTGAACCACTGGTCGTAGAGCTTCTCGGCCGCGCCCGACGTCTGCATCTTCGCGATCACGTCGTCGACCACGCGCTTGAACGCCGGATCGTCCTTGCGCATCATGCACGCGTAGTTTTCGTGAACGAGCGGCGTGCCCGTCACCGTGTAGGCGCCCGGGTTGCGATCCTTCGCGATCTCGCCGTACAGCAGCGGCTCGTCCATCACGAACGCCACCGCGCGCCCGGTCGTGACGTTCATGAACGCTTCGGCGTGGTCCTTCGCGCTGATGATCGTCATGTTCATCCCCTTCTCCTCGTTGAGCTTGCGCAGCAGACGCTCGTCCGACGTGCCGGCCGTCGTCGCGACCGTCTTGCCCGCCAGGTCCGGGAAATCCTTCACGCCCGAATCCTTGCGCGTGCTGAAGCGGATGCCGTACAGAAAGATGCTGTCCGAGAACGCGGCCTGCTTCTGTCGCTCGAGCGTGTTGGTCGTCGACCCGCACTCGAAATCGATCGTGCCGTTCTGCACCAGCGGAATCCGGTTCTGCGACGTGATCGGGATTTCCTTCACCGTGAGGTTCGGCAGCTTCAGATCCGTCCTGATCCGGTCGATGATGCGCGCCGCGATGTCCCGCGAATAGCCGATGTTCTTCTGCTCATTGTCCGAATACGAGAACGGCACCGACGACTCGCGGATCCCCAGCGACACGATGCCCGTGTCCTTGATCTTCTTCAGCGTGCCGGTGAGCGCCTGCGCATGCGCGGTGCCTGCCAGCGCGCAGGTCAACGCGACGGCCAGCCAACGGAAGCGACGATCCATGCTTTTCTCCTGACGAAACGGTGATCGAACCGCGATCGTACGCCCGACAAAATTCGCGTCGCATCAGGGAAAGCGTAAGGAACCTTCCAGCGCGAACGCGCGCAGGCGGCCCTTTTTCCGTGCCGCGCAAACGCGTGTCCGTCGCGCATGCGCCGCGCGTCGCGCCCGGCCGGCCGTATTCGCTCGCGCCCCGCCGTCCCGGCAGCCGATGCCGGATGCCGCACGCATGCTGCATCGCAGCAACGTAATCGTTTGCGCCCGTTTGTTTTTTTCTGCCGAAACCCACTCAAGAAGCCGCCGTGGCAGCCGTTACCCATTGCATGGCGCGTCGCAGCAACCTGCTTCGATCGTCAGACAAAAACCACAAGGTCCGGCCTTCACCGGATCGAGCGTTACCGCCGGCACGACGGTTATCTACGAGGATCGAGTTTCACCATGAGAGCCAAACGTTTCAATTCCGCGCTGGTCCGCTCCACTCATACGCGCGTACTCGCCGGCATGCTGTCCGCCGCCGTACTCGTTCCCCTCGCCGGTTGCGGCGGCGGCGGTGGCGACGGCAGCAATCCGTCGTCTTCCAATGCCGCACCGGCGCCCGCGCCTAGCCCAACCCCGAACCCCAGCCCCAGCCCAAGCCCGACGACACCGCCCGCCACCAGCGGCAGCAACGCGTGCGCGACGCAGCAGGCCGCCGTGCAGATGGCAGCCCAGACCGCCGCACCAGCCGAGCCGCCGGTCGATCACCTGATCGTCAAACTGAAGACGCTGACGGCCGCCCGCGCGATGGCGGCCGTCGACACCGGCACGCGGCTCGACGCCGTGATCCAGCGTTCGATGACGCGCTGGAACGCGCCGACGGCGAGCGGCGCCGCACGCGCCTATGCCGCCGCGACGACGTCGCAGGCGCCGCTCGACGTCCAGGTCGAGCGAACCCTGTCGAATGGCGCGGCCGTGCTGTCGATCGGCCAGCGCATCGCGGCCGGCGATGCCGCGGCGCTCGCGCAGGCGTTCGCCGCCGACAGCGACGTCGACTACGCGGAACCGGATCACCCGATGCAGATCCGCGACACGCCGAGCGATCCCAACTACGGCCAGCAGTGGAACCTGTTCGATCCGACCGCCGGCATCGACGTGCCGACCGCATGGACGCGCACCAAGGGCTCGCCGACCGTCGTCACGGCCGTGCTCGACACCGGCTACCGGCCGCACCCCGACCTCGTCGGCAACCTGCTGCCCGGCTACAACTTCATCTCGAACGTCAACACCGGCAATAACGGCCAGACCCGCAGCGGCGACGCAACCGATCCGGGCGACTGGGTCACGCAGCAGGAACTCGACGACGCGAGCGGCCCGTACTATCACTGCGCGAGCGAACCGAGCACCAGCAGCTGGCACGGCACGCGCGTGATGGGCGTGATCGGCGCGACGGCCAACAACGGCATCGGCATCGCCGGTATGTCGTGGCTCGGCCGGATCCTGCCGGTGCGCGTGCTCGGCAAGTGCGGCGGCGTGACGAGCGACATCGCCGACGCGATGCGCTGGGCGGCCGGCATTCCGGTCAACGGCGTCCCGGCGAACCCGACGCCCGCGAAGATCATCAACCTGAGCCTCGGCGGCGTCGGCGCATGCAGCGCGACGTTCCAGCAGGCGATCGACGACGTGAACGCGAAGGGCGTGACCGTCGTGGTCGCCGCCGGCAACGACGGCCTGTCGACCGGGCTCGACCAGCCCGCGAACTGCCGCGGCGTGATCAGCGTCGGTGCGACCGATGCAACCGGCCGGCGTGCATCGTTCAGCAACTTCGGCACCGACGTCGCACTGAGCGCACCGGGCGTCAACATCGTGTCGACGGCCAACGGCGGCACGACGACGCCGGGCGCGGACACGTACGGCACCGCGAGCGGCACGAGCTTCGCGACGCCGCAGGTGGCCGGCGCCGCCGCGCTGATGCTGTCGGTGAACGGCAACCTCACGCCCGCGCAGATCCAGCAGAAGCTGCAAGGCGGCGCGCGCGCCGCGATACTGCCGACGAGCACGTCGTGCACGGCACTGCCGGCCGGCTCCGGCATTCTCGACGCAGGCGCGGCCATCACGGCATCGTCGCAGTAACGCGTCGCTGCCTCGCCCCGACCGCGCGCATGCGTGCCTCGCATGCGCGCGGTTTTGCTTGCTCACCGTCAGAAAATCGTCGCGTTAACGTTCTGCAAGAGTTCTGCAAGAAATGCCGGAAAAAAGGGCATAAAAAGGGTTGACGCTTCGCATGACGACCCATTACCATCGCCCCCGTCTAATTACATGGAGTGTTCTGTGAACACCGATGCGAGTTGTAGTTGGTCCTCGACCAACTTGACTGCTGCCTGAGGAAACCGCGCAGAGCCTCGTCTTCTGCCGCATCCCGGGAAGCAGGATGCGGCGCCCTTCCGGCCTGACCGGCCAGAATCCCCGCCCGTATTTTTTCGATATTGCCGAATGCCCGCGCTGCGCAACCGTGCGTCATGCGCATGTGCGTTCGTGCTGCGCGCAGCGCGAGCTGCGTGCGTTTTCCGTTCGCGTGCCGTCCGGCCGCGCACCCTCGTGCGTGCGCAGCCGCCGATCGCCCGTGCCGACTATCCGCAACCGACAGGAGTGCAGATGAACTCAGACGACAGTAGTCGATTACCGCTCGCCGGTGCGACGCTGCGCATCGTCCATCCGATCGCATTCCGTGCGCCGGCGAGCGTTCCTCCCTTCACCGATCCACAGCCGATCGCGCCTGACGCGACGCGGCGGGAAGCGCTCGTGCGTCGATAACGTCACGGTCGCTCCCCGCCCGCCGCCTCGTGCGCAAGGAGCGACTCATGACACAACGCAATACATCGCAAAAGAACCAGCGCGGCTTCATCAACGCAGGCGCCGGCCAGCAGAACGCACCGCACATCATGCGCGCCGCGCAGGAAGCGGCCCGCCCGCTCGAGGAAACCTTCAAGTCGCTGCGCACCAGTTCGCGCGGCCTCACCTACGACCAGGCCGCCGACCGGCTGCAGCACTACGGTCCGAACGAAATCGCGCACGACAAGCCGCCGCACTGGACGCGCCAGTTGCTGCACGCGTTCCACAATCCGTTCGTCTACGTGCTGCTGGTGCTGGCCGCGATCAGCTTCTTCACCGACGTCTACTTCGCGGCGCCCGACGATCGCGACTACGTCGGCATGACGATCCTGCTGTCGATGGTCACGATCAGCGCGCTGCTGCGCTTCGTGCAGGAATTCCGTTCGCTGCGCGCGGCCGAGAAGCTCAAGGCGATGGTCCGCACCACGGCCACCGTGCAGCGCGCGGTGACCGACACGTCCGAGCCCGCACGCCGCGAAGTGCCGATGCGCGAAGTGGTGACCGGCGACATCGTGCACCTGTCGGCCGGCGACATGATCCCCGCCGACGTGCGCCTGCTCGCGTCGCGCGACCTGTTCATCAGCCAGGCGGTGCTGACCGGCGAAGCGCTGCCGGTCGAGAAGTACGACACGCTCGGCGCGGTCGCCGGCAAGTCCGCGAACACGGACACGGGCGGCGCGGCCAACGATGCGCCGGGGTCGCTGCTCGACCTCGAGAACGTGTGCTTCATGGGCACCAACGTCGTCAGCGGCACCGCGACGGCCGTCGTCGTCGCGACCGGCGAGGACACCTACTTCGGTTCGCTCGCCCGCAACGTCGTGAGCCACAAGCGCATCGAGACGAGCTTCGATCGCGGCGTCGCGAGCGTGAGCTGGCTGCTGATCAAGTTCATGTTCGTGATGGTGCCGATCGTGTTCATGATCAACGGCCTGACCAAGGGCGACTGGCTAAGCGCGCTCACGTTCGCGCTCGCGGTGGCCGTCGGCCTCACGCCCGAAATGCTGCCGATGATCGTCAGCGCGAACCTCGCGCGCGGCGCGATCGCGATGGCGCGCCGCAAGGTCGTCGTGAAGCGGCTGAACTCGGTGCAGAACTTCGGCGCGATGGACGTGCTGTGCACCGACAAGACCGGCACGCTCACGCAGGACAAGATCATCCTCGAACACCATCTCGACCTGTCCGGTCACAAGAACGAGGACATCCTGCGGCTCGGCTGGCTGAACAGCTTCCACCAGAGCGGCCAGAAGAACCTGATCGACATCGCGGTCGTCGCACGCGCCGACGAGATCGGCGAGCGCGTGAAGCCGCAGGGCTACCGGAAGATCGACGAGCTGCCGTTCGATTTCGTGCGCCGGCGGCTGTCGGTCGTCGTCGAGGATGCTCACGGCACGCACATGCTGATCTGCAAGGGCGCGGTCGAGGAAATGCTCGCGGTGTCGACCCACGTGCAGGACGAGGACGGCGTGCGCCCGCTCGATTACGTGGCGCGCAAGCGGCTGCTCGAACAGGCCAATGCCTACAACGAGGACGGCTTCCGCGTGCTGGTGCTCGCGACGCGCATGATCCCGCGCGGCGACGAACGCGAACAGTACCGCACCGCCGACGAGCGCGACCTCGTCGTGCGCGGCTTCCTGACTTTCCTCGATCCGCCGAAGGAATCGGCCGCGCCGGCGCTCGCCGCGCTGCGCGAGAACGGCGTCGCCGTGAAGGTGCTGACGGGCGACAACCCGACCGTGACGATCAAGGTCTGCCGGCAAGTCGGCCTCAAGCCGGGCAAGCCGGTGCTCGGCGCGGAAATCGACGCGCTCGACGATGCGACGCTCGCACAGGTCGTCGAACGCACGACCGTGTTCGCGAAGCTCACGCCGCTGCAGAAGGCGCGCATCGTCAAGGCGCTGCAGGCGAACGGCCACACCGTCGGCTTCCTCGGCGACGGCATCAACGACGCGCCCGCGCTGCGCGATGCCGACGTCGGCATCTCGGTCGACAGCGGCGCCGACATCGCGAAGGAAACCGCCGACATCATCCTGCTCGAAAAGAGCCTGATGGTGCTGGAAGAAGGCGTGATCAAGGGCCGCGAGACGTTCGGCAACATCCTGAAGTACCTGAACATGACCGCCAGCTCGAACTTCGGCAACGTGTTCTCGGTGCTCGTCGCCAGTGCGTTCCTGCCGTGGGAGCCGATGCTCGCGACCCAGCTGCTCGTGCTGAACCTGATCTACGACACGTCGCAGATGCTGCTGCCGTGGGACAGGATGGATCCCGAGTTCCTGAAGAAGCCGCGCAAGTGGGAAGCCGGCAACATCAGCCGCTTCATGCTGTGGGTCGGGCCGACCTCGTCGGTGTTCGACATCACGACGTACGTGCTGATGTGGACGGTGTTCGGCGCGGGCGCGATGTATCACCTGCACGGCGGTTCGGGCGGCCAGATCGTGATGAACTCGGGCTGGTTCATCGAGAGCCTCGTGTCGCAGACGCTCGTCGTACACCTGCTGCGCACGCAGAAGATCCCGTTCCTGCAGAGCACGGCCGCGCTGCCGGTGCTGCTGTCGACGTTCACCGCGATCGCGATCGGCTGCTGGCTGCCGTTCTCGCCGTTCGCGGATTCGCTCGGCTTCATGCACCTGCCGGGCACCTACTGGCTGTGGCTCGCGGCAACGATGGTCGGCTACATCCTGCTCGCGCAGATCGTGAAGACGATCTACGTGCGCCGCTACAAGCAGTGGTTCTGATTCCCCTCCGACGATGGCGTGCCGGCCCTACCGGGCCGGCCGCCCACGACGCACGACAGGTGACATGATGAAAAGAATGCTCCCGCTCGCGGCCGCGAGCGCCCTGCTCGCACCGCTGAACGCCTACGCGGCCCATCCGCTCGTCAGCGACGACACGGGCACGCAGGGCGACGCGAACTGGCAGTTCGAGCTCAATGCCGAGGAAACCTCGAAACAGGACGAGAACGGCCGCCATCAATACTGGAACGCGACGCTCACGCGCGGATTCGGCGAACGCGTCGATCTCTACGTGAACGCGCCCTATACGCATCTGCAGACGCGCACCGACGACAACGGCACCGGGATCGGCGATGTCGAGATCGGCATGAAATGGCGCTTCGTCGAGCGCGGGCCGCTGTCGCTCGCGCTGAAACCGCAACTGACGATGCCCACCGGCGACGACGGTCGCGGGCTCGGCACGGGCCGCGTCGGCACCGGCGCGACGCTGCTCGCGCAGGCCGACGTCGGGCGCGTGTCGCTGCTCGCGAATGCGGGCCTGGCTTACCAGCCGAACCGCCAGGGCGACCTGCGCTCGGCCTGGGCCGTGTCGGCCGCGGCGCTCTTCAAGGCGACCGACACGCTGCAGCTCGTGGCCGACATCGGCATGTCGCGCAATACGGAACGCACGGCCGCCGCGAACCCGGCGTTCGTGATCGCCGGGGCGATCTATTCGCCAAAGAGCTGGCTCGATCTCGACGTCGGCTACCGGCACGGATTGAACGACCAGACCTATCGTCACTCGATCATGGGCGGGGTAACGGCGCGATGGTGATGCGCGGCGATGGGTGATGATGCGCCGACGCCGCATGTCGAACCGCACTCCGCAGGGCCGCTTTCGAGCGGCCTTTCTTATTTCGCGTCGTTCGCCCCGAACAGTTGCGCGCACACCGCACGCCCTTCGCCGGTCAACGCGGCACTGCCGGTGCCGTCTTCGTTCAGCGTCGTCGCGCTGAGGCCCGCGGCATCGAGCTGCGTCAGCACGCGGCGCAGCGTGCTCATCGGCAACTGCGTGCGCTTCGCGATCTTCGGCAGCGACCACGTTTTACCGGCCGGATCGGCCGCGGCCTCGTTCAAGGTCGCGAGCGTCGCGACGAGTGCGGGATCGAGCGGGGAGTCGTCGGATTCTGAGGTCATCGGTTCGGGTTCGTGAGCCGGCGCAAGGCCGGCGTTCGGGAAAGACGCCATCGCGGACACTATACGCGCGCTTGCGCGCCCTTGATCGCGCTGCGCATGAACGACACGAAGCGCGTGGTGACAGGATCGTCGCGACCGGACAACCATGCAAGCCCGACGCGCCACTTCGCATCCCGGCCGTCGAGCGGCAGCACGGCCGCGTCGCGCAGCAGGTATTGCGCATGCGACGGAATGAACGCGACACCGACGCCGGCCGCGACCGACGTCAGCACCGACTGCACATCCTCCGCCTGCTGCGTCACATGCGGCACGAAGCGCCGCTCGACGCACCATCGGTCGATCTGTGCGGCAAGCCCGGGGCCGCGCGCACGCTGCAGCGCGATGAAGCCGATCTCGTTGAGCACGTCGAGCTCGGCCGGCACGCGCTTGAAACCAAGATGCGGCGGCACCGCGAGCGCGAGCGCCTCGTCGATCACCTTGAACGACGACAGCCCTTCATCGGACGGCAGCCGCAGGAAACCGGCATCGAGCTTGCCCGCGCGCAGCCGGCGCGTCTGCTCGGACGACGACAGGTCGCTCAGCGTGACGGCAATGCCCGGATTGCGGCGACGGAATTCCGCGACGAGCTTCGGCACGAGCGTCAGCACCGACAGACAGATGCCGAGCCGCAGATGCCCGCGCTGCCCGCTGGTCGCTTCCCTCGCCCGCGCAAGGATCTCGTCGGCATCGCGTACGAGCGCCTGCGCGTCGGGCAGGAAGCGTTCGCCGAACGGCGTCAGCTCCGCGCCATGCCGCCCGCGCTCGAACAGCTTGCCGCCAAGGCTCGCTTCGAGTGCGCCGATCTGCTTGCTCAGCGCCGGCTGGCTCATGTGCAGCGTATCGGCCGCGCGGCTGAAATGACTGAGCTCGGTGACCGTCAGGAACGTGCGCAGCAGTTTCAGTTCCATTCTTCAAAGGAATCGTAACGATCAAAACATTCATTTTACTGATCGAACGGCGTGACGTTCAATACGGACATCCCCCTCCCGGAATTCACTGCCATGTGCATCGATCACGCGTCCGAGTGCCTGTCCGACATGTCGTGCGACACGATCGTCGCCGACGAATGCGTTGCCGTGCCCGAAACACCGACGCCCGCGCGCCGTGCCGCGCGCGCCGACGGACGCAGCCGCCGCCCGCGCTTCGGCGATGCGCTGAACGACACACCGCCGCGCCCGCTGACGGGATCGATCGCGATCAGTTTCGCGGTCGTATCGCGACGAAACTGGCCGCGCTGAGCGGCGGCGCAGCACGCCCTCGGCCGACCGCGCGCGTCCGATCCTCAGCAAAAACCGCAGGAATCCAGCCATATCACGCGCGATTTCATCCGCATCCATCGTCATCGCCGCGCGATCGACCTTATAATTTCCCGCACCCGCTGACCGCCCACGCATTTCGCGCCGCCGCAACGCGCGTGAAAAGGAGACTTTCGCTTGACCGGCCTCATCGCGCGCCTGCCTCGCGCCCGGACGACCCTCATCATCGCCCTCTCGTTCCTGACACTCGCGTTCGCGGCGAACGCGTCCGCGCAGCGCGCGCAACCGAATCGCACCGCGTCACCCCATGCGCATGCGCAAGTCGTCAAGAAAAAACCCGCCCACCGCAAGCACAAGACCGTCAAGCATCGCCGCCCGCGCGCGAAGCATCATGCGGTCAAGCATCACGCCGCACCCGCGCCGCAACACCGGCGCGCGAAGCGCACGAGCGCGGTTCGTGCGCGCCCGGCCGCAAAACCGAACCTGCTCGCGAGTTGCGGCTACAGTCCACGCGCGGTGCGCTCGCTGCACTCACGCGCAGCCTACGTGCTCGACGTCGACTCCGGCACACCGCTGCTGGCGCGCAACGCACGCACCGTGCGGCCGATCGCATCGATCTCGAAGCTGATGACCGCCGTCGTCGCGCGCGACGCCGATCGTCCGTTGAACGGCGTGCTGCGCGTCACCGCACGCGACCGCGACACGATCAAGTTCACGGGTTCCCGGTTGCCGATCGGCGCCGAACTGTCGCGCCGCGAGATGTTCCATATCGCGCTGATGTCGTCGGAAAACCGCGCGGCGGCCGCGCTGAGCCGCGACTATCCGGGCGGACGCGCCGCGTTCGTGAAGGCGATGAACCGCGAAGCGCGCCGGCTCGGAATGCGCCATACGCACTTCCGCGAGCCGACCGGCCTGTCGCCGCACAACGTGTCGACGGCCGAGGATCTCGCGCGACTCGTCGGCGCCGCCGCACAGGATCCGCTGATCCGCTATTTTTCGACGGACACGTCGACGACCGTGCGGCCCGGCGACGGCGAACTGCTGTACGTGAATTCCGACCCGCTCGTCCGCTACGGCCGCCTGCCGATCCGGCTGCAGAAAACCGGCTTCATCAACGAATCGGGGCACGGCGTCGTGATGCGCATGCGCGTGAAGGGCCGCCGCGAAACGATCGTGCTGCTCGGCGCGCCGACGCGCGCCGGCGTGTCGAGCGATGCGCTGAAGATTCATCGCTGGCTGACCTGCTCGATCCGGTAAAGCCGCGCACGCAGCCGGCGCATTCGTCACGAAGGAGCGCTACGATGCGGCACGAGTACCGTTTCAACGCGTTCGGACGCCGGCTCGCCGTGGTGCGTGCGAACGACCGCTGGGCCGTGTTCGATCTCGGCGCCGAGGGCAAGCGGCGGCCGGCCAACCTGCGGAGTCCGTCCGCGATTACCGCGGACGAGCTCGCGCAATATCTCGGCGATCTGCTGCACGAGAACGCGTCGCCGCGCGACAACGACGTCGTGCCGATCGCGCCGCCGCGCCCCGCATAGCGCCCCGCCGTTCGCCACCGGCAGCCCGCCAATCCGCGGCGATACGCGGCGATACGCGGTTCCGCCCGCCCGATCGCCGACGCATCGCGCATCGCGATCCACCTTTCAATTCGACAGTTAAACTTGCAAGTTTAACTGTCGTGTTCTATGATCCGCCGCATGAACCCTCCCCGCACGTCCGGCGTTTCCGCCGAAGCCGTCGCCGCCGATCTGACCCTCGCGGTCGGCCAGCTCATTCGCCGGCTGCGCTCCGAGATCGAGTCCGAAGGGCTCGGCATGTCGCAGACGAGCGCGCTCGCGCGACTCGAGCGACAGGGCCCGATGACGACCGCCGATCTCGCCCGCGCCGAAGCAATGAAGCCGCAGTCGATGAAGGCGATTCTCGCGAGCCTCGAGGAAGACGGGCTCGTCGAACGCGAGCCGCATCCCACCGACGGCCGCCAGATCCTGTTCCTGCTGACCGCGGCCGGCGTCGCGGCGCGGCGCAAGCGCGATACCGCGAAGCACAAGTGGCTCGGCGCCGCGATCGAGAAGCTCGCCCCCGAAGACATCCGTACGCTCGCCGCCGCGATCCCGCTGATCCGGCGCATCGGCGAGCAGTAATTCCCGCCGGCGTGCGGCGCGGCATCCGCGTGCACGCTTTCCTTCGCCCCATTCACGGAGCATCCGTCTCATGAGCACAACCCGTCTCGACACGAACACGGCGCTCGTCGTCATCGACCTGCAAAAAGGCATCGTGACGCTGCCGACCTCCCATCCGGTCGCCCCGGTGATCGAACGCACGCGCACGTTGCTCGACGCATTCCGCCGCCGCGGCCTGCCGGTCGTACTCGTCAACGTCGCCGGCGGCGCACCGGGCCGCACGCAGCAACCGCCGCGCAAGGACCCGTTCCCGGCCGACTGGGCCGACCTGATCCCCGAACTGGACCGCCAGCCCGGCGACCACGTCGTCACGAAGAAAACCTGGGGCGCGTTTACCGGCACCGATCTCGACGCGCACCTGAAGGCGGCCGGCGTCACGCAGATCGTGCTGACCGGGATCGCGACCAGCATCGGCGTCGAATCGACCGCGCGCCAGGCGCACGAACTCGGCTACAACGTGACGCTCGCCGTCGACGCGATGACCGACCTGAACGCGGATGCGCACACGAACAGCGTCGAACGCCTGTTCCCGCGCCTCGGCGAAACGGGCTCGACGCAAGACATCCTCGCGCTGCTCGACCAGCGCGGCGCGTGAGCCACCCGCGCGCGCAGCCGTCGCCGGGCCGCGCGACCGGCCGGTTCGCCCCGTCGATCTGGAAGGTCAGCGCGGTCGCGACGCTCGGTTCGCTGCTGTCGCAGCTCGACGCGACGATCGTCAACGTGTCGTTGTCGAGCCTCGCGACCGACCTGCACGCGAGCCTGTCGACGATCCAGTGGGTCACGAGCGGCTACCTGCTCGCGCTCACGCTGGTGTTGCCGCTGAACGGCTGGCTGGTCGATCGCATCGGCGCGAAAGCGTTGTACCTGTGGTGTTTCTCCGCGTTCACGCTGACGTCGGCGCTGTGCGGGCTCGCGTGGTCGGCGCCGTCGCTGATCGCGTTTCGCGTGCTGCAAGGCGTCAGCGGCGGGCTCCTCGCGCCGATGGCGCAGATGATGATCGCGCGCGTGGCCGGCCAGCAGATGGCGCGCGTGATCGGCTATGCGGCGGTGCCCGTCCTGATCGCGCCGATCCTGGGCCCCGTCGTCGCCGGTGCGATTCTGCAGCACACGTCGTGGCGCTGGCTCTTTCTCGTGAATCTGCCCGTCGGCGCGCTGGCGCTCGCACTGGCCGTGTGGTTCCTGCCCGGCGACCGCGAGGAAACGCAACGGCGAGCGCTCGACTGGGTCGGCCTTGCGCTGCTGTCGCCGGCGCTCGTGCTGTTCCTGTACGGCGCCGAGCGGATCGACGCCGCACTCGGCATCGCGGCGATCGCATGCTCGGCGCTGCTGCTCGCGGCGTTCCTGCGCGTCGAACGGCGCAAGGGCGAGCACGCGCTGATCGATCTCGCGCTGTTTCGCTCGCGCGTGTTCGGCGCGGCGGCCGGCACGCAGTTTCTGTCGAACGGCACGATCTACGCGGGCCAGATGCTGATTCCGGTGTTCCTGATCGACGCATGCGGCCGCTCGCCCGGCGAGATGGGGTGGCTGCTGGCACCGCTCGGGCTCGGGATGCTCGTCACCTATCCGTCGATGGGCGCGCTGACGAGCCGGTTCGGCGTGCGCCGGCTCGCCGCCGCCGGCGCGATGCTTGCGCTCTTCGCCACGCTGCCGTTCATGTATCTCGCGCTGACCGGCTACGATCCTTACGTGCTCGTGCCCGCGCTGTTTCTGCGCGGGATGGGCCAGAGCGCGATCGGCGCGCCGTCGATTTCCGCCGCGTATGCGTCGGTCGACCGGCGCAACCTGCCGATGGCGACGACGTCGCTCAATATCGTCCAGCGGCTCGGCGGCCCGACGTTCACGACGATATGCACGCTGTTTCTCGCGTGGCGGCTGCACGTGGAATCGGTGTCGGCCGGCGGCACGCCTGGCGCCGCGTACGCGTGGGCGTTCGGCCTGCTTTGCGCGCTGCATGCGGCGAGCTTCGTCACGACGCTCCGGTTGCCGCTGTGGTCGAGCGGCGCAGGCGGAGCGCGTACAAGCCACGCGCGGGCCGGTTCGCGCTGAGCGGCGGGGCTGCGCGTTGCGCGCGCCCCGCTACGGCAGCCACATCGGCACGATCGACGCCGCGAGCAACAGCCCCAGCCCGGCATTCACGCAACGCCACTGCCGCTCGGTGCGCAGCACGCGTGCGAACAGCAACCCGGCGCAACACCAGAGCGACAGCGACGCCATCGCGGCCACGCCGAACGCGACGCCGAGCAATGCGCCGAGCGTCACCGGGCCGGATGCAAGCGCGGCGAACGACGCGGCCGCGCCGAGCGTCATCGCCCAGCCTTTCGGGTTGTGCCACAGCATCCACACGCCGCTGACGAATCGCTGCGGCCGCTGCACGGCGGTGTCGAAGCCGGGCTTGCCGCCGCGCCCGATGCGCACGGCCAGCCACAGCAGATACAACGAGCCGAGCACCTTCATCGCGAGCTGCAGCGCGGGCAGCGCCAGCAATATGCTGCCGAGCCCGGCCGCCGCCGCGGCCGCCATCGACGCAAGGCCGACCGCGATGCCCGCCATCATCGGCAACGAACGCCGGTAACCGAAATGCGCGCCCGACGCGGTCGCAAGCGTCGTCGCGCCGCCGGGCGTCCCGGTGGATACGATCACGAAAAGCATCAGCGGCAGGTAGTCGCGAAGCAGCACGAGGGCTCCCGGTCATCGTCGTCGAAACCCCGTTTTTACCCGCGCCCGAAGCATTACGATAGCGAAAGCTTTTTATGCCTGTCATTAGCATCCATAATGCGACGCATGGTACGCAACCTCGACATCGCCCTGCTTCGCGCCTTCGTCACCGTCGCCGATCACGGCAGCATGACGGCGGCGAGCCACGCGCTGCACCTGACGCAAGGCGCGGTCAGCCAGCAGGTCGCGCGGCTCGAAACGCTGTCCGGCCCGCTGTTCGTGCGCGAGCATCGCAACCTGCTGCTCACGGCGGATGGCGAGCGGCTGCTCGGGCAGGCGCGCCGGCTGCTCGCCGCGCACGATGCGCTGCTGGCCGACATGACGGCCGGCGCGATGGAAGGATCGGTGCGCGTCGGCGCACCGCAGGATCTCGTCGGCAGCTGCCTCGCGCCGATTCTGAAAGGCTATGCGCAAGCGCATCCGCAAGTCGCGCTGTCGCTCGTGTGCGCGGCGTCGCCGGAACTGCGCCGCGCGCTCAGGCAGGGCGAGATCGACGTCGCGCTGATCGAGGCGCCGGTCGGGCAACCGGGCGGCGAATGTGTCGCCGTCGATCGTCTGGTGTGGGTCGGTGCGAAAGGCGGCGCCGCGTATCGGCGCACGCCGCTGCCGGTGTCGATGGTCGCGCAAACCTGCGCGTTCCGCCCGACCGTGCTCGACACGCTGCGGGAATGCGATCGCGCATGGCGCACGCTGTTCGAGAACGGCAGCCTCGACGCGACGGCCGCAACCGTGCGCGCCGATCTCGCGGTGACCGTCTGGCTCGCATCCACCGTACCGGCCGATCTCGACATCCTGCCGGCCGACAGCGGCCTGCCCGCGCTGCCGAACTTCGCGATCAACCTCCATCTGCCGCGCGGCCAGCACACGCCGGCCGCCGCCGAGCTGGCCCGGCACCTGCGCAACGGCTTCACGCGCCTGCGCGCAGCCGCCTAGGCTCCGCACTGCGCGCTACACCACGCCCGGCTCCTGCGGCGTCGCCGCCACGCCCGCGGCCTCCAGCGCCTGGTGCAGCGTCGGGAAAATGCACGACGCCCCGACGATCTCCGTGATCCGGTGACGCTCCATGTCCGCTTGCAGGTAGCGGTTCACGCGCCCGAACAGCACGCCGATCCGGCGCGCATGCAGCGCCTTGACGAGATCGGTCACCGTGCGCGCGGCCGAGTAGTCGAGATCGGTGATCGCCCCCGCATCGACGATGAACCAGCGCAGCGGCGCGGGCGCCGCGTCGACGAGCGCGGTCACTTCGGCGGCGAACCGATGGTCGTTCGCGAAGAACAGGTCGGAGCCGAACCGGTAGACGATCAGCCCGGGCGCCGTCATCGCGCCGGGCCGCGACGGCACCGGCTGCCAGCGCCCGTTGCCTTCCACGGCCTCGAGCACCATCGTATGCGGCTGGTAGCTGTGCCGTACGTGCCGCATCAGCGACAACGCGACGGCCAGCAGGATGCCGTGCTCGACGCCGACCGTCACGACGGCCACGGCGGTGATGAGCGCGAGCGTAAATTCGCCGGGGCTTTCCTTGCGGATCGCCGCGAGGCTGCGCACGTTGATCAGCCCGAGCGCGATCGTGAACACGATGCCGGCCAGCACCGCATGCGGCAGGTACTGCAGATACGCGCTCAGGAACAGCAGCACGACCGCGACGACCGCGGCGAACGTCAGGTGCCCGATCTGGCTGCGCACGCCCGCGCCGTCGGCCATCGCGGTCTGCGTCGGACTGCCGTTCACGACGAACGCGCCGCCCACCGCCGCCGCCGCGTTCGCGGCCGCGAGCCCGAGGATGTCGGCGTTGGTGTCGACGTCCTCGCCATACTCTTGCGCAAACACGCGCGCCGCCGCCGCGCTCTGCGCGACGATCATCACGAAGCACGACGCGGCAACCGGCACGAGATCGAGGAACTGCTGCCACGTGACGGACGGCCAGCGCAGCGGCGGCAAACCGCCCGCGACCGGCCCGAGCACCTCGATGCCGCGCGCGGAAAAGCCGAATGCATAGCTCGCGGCGATGCTGCCCGCAACCGCGATCATCGGCATCGGCACGCGCGGCAGGCACCGCTTGCACGCGAGAATCGCGACGACGACGAGCACGGCCAGCGCGAGCGTCGGCCGATGCGCATGCGCCGCATGCGTGATCACGTAGTCGAGCTGGGCGACGCTGCGCGACGCCGGATACGGCACGGCCAGGCCGAGCATGTCGCCGAGCATCGCGATCGACACCTGCACGCCGACGCCCGCGAGAAAACCGACCAGCACCGTACGCGACAGGAAATCGGCGAGAAAGCCGAGCTTGAAGATACGCGCGAGCAGCAGCATCGCGGCCGTCAGCAGCGCGACCATGCCGGCCAGCGCCACATAGTCGGCGCTGCCGGCGGGCGCCATCGACGACAGGCGGCTCGCGAAGATCGTCGCGGTCGCGGAGTCGGCGGCAACCACCAGATGGCGCGATGCGCCGAAGCACGCGAACGCGATGAGCGGCAGGAACACCGTATAGAGGCCCGTCACGGCCGGCATGCCGGCGATGCGCGCATAGCCGAGCACCTGCGGAATATCCATCGACGCGAGCGACATGCCCGCGAAGACGTCGCGGATCGCCGTCGCACGGTGGACCGGAAGAATGCCCTTCAGCAGCCGCAGCCCAGGCGGCCGGCTTTCGTTGGAATCTTGCATGCGTGAAATGCGTGAAATACGAGGATTGTGTGGGTTGCGTGAGCGCCGTGAACGACGTGAAAACGCGGTTCGCGAAGTCGTTCGCGCATCGTGCCCCGAGCGGGCATCCCGTGGCAAGTACACAGTATGTTGCGCGGCGCGCGCCCGAAAGATGCCCGCGCAACGGTGAGGATCTTCGGGAGCCGTGCGGCGCATTCGCGGCACGCGTCCGGAACCCGATGGCACAATCACGGTCCCTTTCATGTGCCCTTCACCGGGCACACGCCGCGTCGCGGCGCCGATTCAATGCACGAGAAGGACCCAAGCTGCCCCTATGACCCTGAACGAACCCTGGTTTGCGCCGCTCGTCGGCGCCCTCACCCTCATCGCCGCCGCCGGCGTGATCACCGCCGCCGTTCATTTCCTGCTGTTTCGCGTGGTCGCGCGCATCGCACGGCTGTCGGCCACCCGCATCGACGACGCGCTGTTCCAGTTCGGCGCGTTCAAGTGGCTGAACCGCATCGTCCCGTTCGTCGTGATCAAGCTCGGGCTCGGCGCCGTGCCCGGCATCCCGGCCACGGCCGTGCAGGCCGCCGACAAGGTGCTGTTCGCGCTGATCGCGTTCCTCGTGTCGATGACGATCAGTGCGACGCTGTCCGCGCTCGAACACGCGCATCGCACGAGCCAGCGCGACCAGCCTCGGCTGTCGCTGAAAGGCGCGATGCAGCTCGTCAAGCTCGTGATGTTCATCACGGCCGCGCTCGTCGTGATCGGCGACGCGACCGGCAAGCAGATCGGCCTGCTGCTGTCGGGCATCGGCGCGATGTCGGCCGTGCTGATGCTGATCTTCAAGGACACGCTGCTCGGCCTCGTCGCGGGCGTGCAGCTGTCGTCGAACGACATGCTGCGGATCGGCGACTGGATCACGATGCCGTCGGCGGGCGCGGACGGCACCGTCATCGACATCACGCTGAACACCGTCAAGGTCGCGAACTTCGATCACACGATCATCACGGTGCCGACGTGGAAGCTGATCACCGAGAGCTACCAGAACTGGCGCGGGATGACCGAAGCCGGCGGACGCCGCATCAAGCGCGCGCTGTTCGTCGACGCGACGAGCGTGCGCTTTCTCGACAACGACGAGATCGAGCGGCTCGAACGCCTGACGCTGCTGAAGGACTATCTGGAAGACAAGGTCGACGCGATCTCGCAATGGAACGGCACGCTCGGCGCGGCCGGCGAATGCCCGGCGAATCGCCGCCAGTTGACGAATCTCGGCACGTTCCGCGCGTATGTCGCGAACTACCTGAAGGGGCATCCGCGAATCCGTCGCGACATGACGTGCATGGCGCGGCAACTGCCGCTGACGGCCGAAGGCATTCCGCTCGAACTGTACTGCTTCACCGACACGACGACATGGGTCGACTACGAGGCGATCCAGTCCGACCTGTTCGATCACCTGATCGCGGTGCTGCCGGAATTCGGGCTGCGCGTGTACCAGCACCCGTCGGGCTTCGACATGCGCAGCATGGCCGGCGCCGCGCAGCGCGAACTGCAGCGCGCAGCGTGATGCGTGCCGGCGGCGGCCTGCAGCGGGCCGCCGCCGGCCACCGTCGCGCCGCTCACCGCCCCGCGCACTCCGACGCGAGCCGCCCGAGCACCTTCAACGCATCCTCGATCTGCCGCGACCACGGATAGCTGTAGTTGAGGCGGATGAAATGCCGGTAATCGTTCGTCGCGGAGAACATGTGGCCGGGCCCGACCGTGATCCGCTGCGCGAGCGCGAGCGCATACAGCTTCATCGCGTCGACCTGCGGCGGCAGCTCGACCCACAGCACGTAGCCGCCCTGCGGCTGCGACAGCCGCGTGCCTTCCGGGAAGAAACGCCGCACCATCGCGCTCATCAGGCTCGCCTGCTGCGCATACTGCTTGCGCATCCGGCGCAGGTGGAAATCGTAGCCGTCGTATTTCAGGTATTCGGCGATCGCGAGCTGCTCGATCGCCGGCGTCGCGAGCGTGTTCAGGAATTTCAGCTTCTCGACCTGGTCGCGATAGCGCCCGGGCATCGCCCAGCCGATCCGGTAGCGCGGCGACAGGCTCTTCGTGAACGACGCGCAATGCAGCACGAGCCCGTCGCGGTCGTACGACTTCAGCGCGCTCGGCGTCGTGTCGCCGAAATGCAGCTCGTGATAGACGTCGCTCTCGATCGCGGGCACGCCGTGCTTCGCGAGCAGCTCGACGAGCGCGCGCTTGCGTTCGTCGGGCATCTGGAAGCCGAGCGGGTTCTGGAAATTGGGCATCACCATGCACGCGGCGATGCGCTCGCGCTCGAGAATCCGTTCGAGCGCGTCGAGATCGATGCCGTCGCCCGGGTGCGTCGCCACTTCCAGCGCGCGCATGCCCATCCGCTCGATCGCGTGCAGCATCGCATAGAACGTCGGCGACTCGACGGCGATCGTGTCGCCCGGCTTCGCGACGGCCTGCAGGCACAGGTTGATCGCTTCGGTCGCGCCGATCGTCATCACGATCTCGCCCGGCTCGATCGCGATCCCGCGCTCCGCATAGCGTCGCGCGATCTGGCGGATCAGTTCCTGGTTTCCCGGCGGCAGGTCGTCGATCACGCCCCAGCGCGTGCGGCGGCGCCCGATCGCCTGCGCGTAGCGCGCGAGACGCTGCACCGGGAACTGCGACGCATCGGGATACGGCGAGCCGAGCGGCACCGCGTCGTCGCGCGCGATCGAGCGCAGCGTCGACAGCACGAGCCGGCTCACGTCCACCGCCGACGGCTCCGCGGCCGGCGCGGACGTGTGCAGCTCGGCCTCGGCCGGCGCCGCGACGCGCGCCCGCACGAAATAGCCCGACTGCGGCCGGCTCTCGATCAGCCCGCGGCTCTCCAGCACGAGGTACGCACGCAGCACGGTCGTGACGCTGAGCTGCTGCTGCCGGCCCGCCTGCCGCACCGACGGAATCCGCTCGCCGGGCCGGTACACGCCGCGTTCGATCTGCGCCTGCAGCTCGTCGGCCAGTTGTTCGTAACGCTTCACGCGCCTCCCTTTCAACTTCCCTTCAACAACACAGTTGCGCTCCGCACTGCCTGAATCGTCGCAACTGTACTCTTTTTTGAAGCGAAGAGGTGTACACACAGCGGCCGCAGCGCCGCGCGTACTCTCCATGCATCGACCCTGACACATGCATCATGAAAAAGAAATCCGCCGCCGCGCGCATCGAACCGTATCACCACCCGGCTGCCGGCTGGGGCGCGCTGAAAGCCGTCGCGATCAACCTGATCAAGGAAAAGGTCACCGGCGGCAACTACCGCACGCTGCTGCGCCAGAACCAGCCCGACGGCTTCGACTGCCCGGGCTGCGCATGGCCCGACCGCCAGCACGCGTCGACGTTCGAATTCTGCGAGAACGGCGTGAAGGCCGTGGCCGCCGAGGCGACGAGCAAGCGCGTGACGCCCGAATTCTTTGCCGCGCACACGGTCACCGAGCTGCTCGAACAGACGGATTTCGAGCTTGAACAGCATGGCCGCCTGACCGACCCGATGGTGTACGACGCACAGACCGACCGCTACGTGCCGATCGCATGGGACGACGCGTTCGAGCTGATCGCGCGCCACCTGCGCGCGCTGCCGGACCCGAACCAGGCCGCGTTCTACACGTCCGGCCGCGCGAGCAACGAAGCCGCGTTCCTGTACCAGCTGCTGGTGCGCCTGTACGGCACGAACAACTTCCCCGACTGCTCGAACATGTGCCACGAGGCGACGAGCCGCGGGCTGCCGGCATCGGTCGGCGTCGGCAAGGGCACCGTCACGCTCGACGATTTCGAGCACGCGGACACGCTGCTGATCTTCGGCCAGAACCCGGCGACCAACCATCCGCGGATGATGGGCGAACTGCGCGAATGCGCGAAACGCGGCGCGACGATCGTGTCGATCAACCCGCTGAAGGAACGCGGGCTGGAGCGCTTCGCCGATCCGCAAAGCCCGCTCGAAATGCTGACGATGTCCGGCACGCAGATCGCGTCGAGGTTCGTCCAGCCGACGATCGGCGGCGATTTCGCGCTGATCAAGGGGATGGCCAAGCGCGTGCTCGAACTCGACGATGCCGCGCGCGCCGCCGGTGCGCCGCGCGTGCTCGACACCGCGTTCATCGGCGAGCACACGGCCGGCTTCGACGCATTCGCCGACGATCTGCGCAACGAAAGCTGGTCCGCGCTGACCGCCGAAAGCGGCGTGCCGTACGAGCAGATCGACGGCCTCGCGCAGCTCTATGCGCGCAGCGAGCGCGTGATCGCGACGTGGGGCATGGGCATCACGCAGCACAAGCATTCGGTCGCGACCGTGCAGATGCTGACCAACCTGATGCTGATGCGCGGCAACATCGGCCGCCCCGGTGCCGGCCTGTGCCCGGTGCGCGGCCACTCGAACGTGCAGGGCAACCGCACGGTCGGCATCGAGGAAAAGCCGTCGCAGGCGTTCCTCGACCGGCTCGGCCAGGTGTTCGACTTCGAACCGCCCCGCCACCACGGCTACGACGTCGTCGAGACGATCGAAGGAATGCTCGACGGCCACGTGAAGGTGCTGATCGGCCTCGGCGGCAACTTCGCGATGGCGACGCCGGACACGCCGCGCACGTGGGAAGGCATGCGCCGCTGCGATCTTTCGGTGCACATCACGACGAAGCTGAACCGCAGCCACCTGATCCACGGCCACGACGCGCTGATCCTGCCGACGCTCGGCCGCACCGAGATCGACCTGCAGGACAACGTGCCGCAAGGCGTGACGGTCGAGGACTCGATGAGCATGGTCCACGTGTCGTACGGGATGAACAAGCCCGCTTCCGCGAACCTGATGTCGGAACCGGCGATCGTCGCGCACATGGGCCACGCGCTGTTCGGCAGCGGCAAGATCGACTGGCTTGCGTACAAGGACGACTACGCGAAGATCCGCGACGCGATCGAGGCGACCTTCGACGGCTTCTACGACTACAACACGCGCATCGCGCGGCCCGGCGGCTTCCACCTGCGCGTCGCGTCGCGCGACCGCGAATGGCTGACGCCGACGGGCAAGGCGAACTACATCGCACATGCGCTGCCGACCGACACGCCGATCCAGCGCGCCCGCGCGCTGCACGGCGAGCGTCTGATGACGCTGATGACGACGCGCTCGCACGACCAGTACAACACGACCGTCTACGGGCTCGACGACCGCTATCGCGGCGTGTACGGCCAGCGCCGCGTGGTGTTCGTCAACCGCGACGATCTCGCGATGCTCGGCCTGAAGGCCGGCGAATGGGTCGACATGGAAACCGTGTGGCACGACGGCATCGAACGGCGCGCGGACGGCTTCCTGCTCGTCGAATACGACATCCCGCGCGGCTGCATCGGCGCGTACTACCCGGAAACCAATCCGCTGGTGCCGCTCGACAGCGTCGGCGACGTGTGCAACACGCCGACGTCGAAGTCGGTGCCCGTGCTGCTGCATCGCGCGGCCGCGCCGGTGTCGGCCGCCGCGTGACGGAGCGCCGCGATGATCGTTCGGCCTCGCGAGCACTGGCTGCGCATGCTGCTCGTCTGGAACGGTTCGGTGCTGCCGACCATCCTGCCGCAGCTCGTGCTGACGCTCGCGATCAGTCTCGTCGCGGTCTGGGGCGGCGGCCGCGTGCTCGGCGAGAAGGTGCCGCTGAACCCGACGCCGTTCACGCTGATCGGCCTCACGCTCGCGATCTTCGCGGGGTTTCGCAACAACGCGAGCTACGAACGCTACCGCGAGGGGCGGCAACTGTGGGGCGGCGTGCTGACCGCTTCGCGCACGCTGGTGTCGCAGGCGCTCTGCTATGGCGCGGTCGATGACGACGACGCGTCGCGGCAGGCGTTCGTGCGCAAGGTCGTCGCGTTCGTCTATGCGCTGAAGCACCAGTTGCGCGGCACCGATCCGCTCAACGACCTGCGTGCGCTGCTCGACGGCGATACCTGCGCACGCATCGCCGCCGCGCGGTTCGCGCCGGTCGCGATCGTGCACGAACTGCGCGAGGCGTTCGCCGCGCGCGCCGACGCGGGCCGGCTCGCCGATACGCGGCTGTGGATGCTCGACGCGCGCCTCGAAGACCTCGTGTCGATGGTGAGCGGCTGCGAGCGCATCGCGTCGACGCCGATCCCGTTCTCGTACGACGTGCTGCTGCACCGGACCATCTACGCATACTGCGTGCTGCTGCCGTTCGGCCTCGTCGATTCGATCGGTGCGGCCACGCCGTTCGTCACCGTGTTCGTCGCGTATACGCTGATCGCGCTCGACGCCATTGCGCATGCGATCGCCGAGCCGTTCGGCGACGGCCCCAACCATCTCGCGCTCGACGCAATGACGCGAACGATCGAGCGCACGCTGCTCGAACTGAACCGCGAGCCGCTGCCGGCGGAAGTGACGCCGGGCCCGGCGTATCGGCTCACCTGACCGGGCCGGCGGCCCGCCCGAGCCGCGGTGTTCAGTCGTCGTGTCCGCGCAGAAAATGGCCGTGCGCGGCGGCGGCATCCGCGATCCGTCGCAGCAGCACGATGCCGCGCAGCAATGCGCGGCCGCCGTCGCTGTCGATATCGGCCACGCGTCGCTGCAGTACACGCGCCGCGGCGTCGCAGGTCCGTTCGAGCCGCGCGAAATCCGCCCGCGCGACACGGCCGCGCACCGCGGCCGCCGCACGGCGCACCGCCGGCTCCCGCGCCGCCAGTTCCGCGAGCGACAACAGGCTGTCGCCGATTCCCCAGGTCGCGAGCAGCTCGCGCATGTCGCGCTCGATCCGCGTCTGCGGCACGCTGCCCGCGAACCCGAGCTCGCGTCCGAGCCGGTCGGCGGTGCGGCTCAGCCACGCGCTTGCCGACCAGTTGCGCGGGTTGCGGGCGATATCGGTCAGATCGCGGCGCACCGCGCGATGCAGACGCCGCCGGCTCGTGCCCGGATCGCCGGGAAACACCAGTGCGAACACCAGCACGCCGAACGCGATGCCGAGCAGCGTCGAGAGTGCGCTGTTCAGGAACGCCGCATCGCCGATGCGGGCGGTATTGTCCGGCGACGTGAAATTCCAGAAGAAGATCGAGAACGCGCTGCCGAGCGCGGCCGTGCGCGGATGGCGCAGCGCGAGGCCCGTGCCGATCATGAACACGCCGATGATGTACGCGAGCATCTCGAAGCCCGACACCGCGGGCAGCAGGACGAAGTTGCAGACCACGCCCGCCACCGCCGCGCAGGCCGCGCCTTTCAGGAAGCCCATGGCGGCCCGGGCCGAATTCGGGCGGGTCGAGAACAGCGCGCCGACCACGGCCGTGATCGCGACGAAGCCGGCGCCCGACGGCCACGCGGTGACGATCCAGATCGCCGAGGCGGCCAGCACCGCGATGAATGCGCGCATGCCGTTGTGAACCGCGAGCACCCCGTCGCGATGAAACGCGTAGCGGACCCGTGACGGCGGCGGAACCGGCAGGTCGATCCGCGCCTTGCTCGCGTACGCACGGTCGAACCCCGCGAGCAGGGCATCGAGCCGGTCGAGCGTAAGCAGGCGCGAGGCGTCCGAGCCGGCCGGCTCGGCGGCCTCGGCGCGCAGTGCGTCGTCCACGCGCGCACGCAGCGCCGCCATGTCGGGCCCCGTTTCACCGGACGCGGCCACACCGTCGAGCACGCGCGCGGCATCGGCGACGAGCGGATCGGGCACGGCGCCGCTGCGCGCCGCGTGCGCGTCGAGCGCCTGCCCCGCCGCATGGGCCGCCAGCACGCCCAGCACCGCCGCGCGCAAGTGGCCGATCGCGTTGCGCACCGGCGGCGCGCCGGCGGCGGCGTATTCGGCCGCGGTGTCGAGGTCGAGCGCCTCGGCGAAGAGCCGGTGAACGGCCGCGCCGTTCGGCTCGCGACGCAACGCTTCCGCGCCGACGGCCACCGCACGCGCGAGATAGCGGGCGAGCCGCGCACGAACATCGCGCAGCGGCGACCCCGGCGCGAACACGGTTTCGAACGCCGCGCCGCACAGGATGCCGACCACCACGTACAGGAACCGCGCGGTCGCGATATCGAACGCGTGCTGCGGCGCGGACGCCGCATCCATCGAGATGATCGCGGCCGTGTAGCCGGCAAGCACCGCCGCGTACGCACGGAAATTCCGCAGAAACGTCGCGACGCCCGCGCACAGGCCGATCCATGCGGCCAGCGCCAGCAGGAACAGCTCGGGGGTCTGCGCGAACGCGCCCGTCAGCGCGAGCGCGACGGCCGCGCCGATCGCGGTGCCGAGAATCCGGTACTGGCTCTTCGACAGCCCCATTCCGCGACTGCCCTGCGCGACGATCCATACGGTCGACGCGGCCCATTTCGGGTCGTCGAGATTCATCCGGAACGCGATGTACAGCGCGAGCAGCGACGCGGCCGTGTTGCGCAGCGCGAAGCCGAGCGCGCCGGGCGGCAACGCAGGCCATGCGTCGCGCAACGCGGTGCGCACCGCCGCGAACGGCGGCAGGCTGGGGAGAGCGAATTTCATCCGGCGAGCATACGGTCGCGCGGCGGCGGCCACTACGGCCTGCACGGGATGCGTTATTGCAGCGGGCGGGATAATCGCGCGGTCGACATGAAACGATTCGGCCGGCGACGGTAAGATGCGCGCAAGCCGAACACGGAAACAACCTGTATGGACTTCGAGAGCATCCGGATATTCTTGCGCGTGGTGGAACGCGGCAGCTTTACCGCCGCGTCGGTGCAACTCGACCTGGCGCTGAGCCGCGTCAGCCGCAAGGTCAAGCAGTTGGAGGACGATCTCGGCGTGCAACTGCTGTACCGGACCACGCGCCGCGTGTCCGTCACCGAAGCCGGACGCGACTATTACGAGCGCTGCCTGCGCGCCGAGGAGATCCTGCTCGACGCGGACCGCCAGGCGCGCGCGCTGCGCACCGATCCCGAAGGGACGCTGCGCGTGCTGGTGCCCTACTCGATCGGCCTGTTCGAGCTGGAGCCGGCGCTCGCCGAGTTTCACCGGCGCTATTCGCGCGTCCAGCTCGTACTGATCTACGACAACAGCCCGCTCGACCTCGTCGAGCACGGTTTCGACGTCGCGCTGCGCGCGGGCACGCTGACCGATTCCGGCTACGTCGCGCGCTCGCTCGGCTGGTCGCACGCGAAGCTCGCCGCGAGCCCGGCCTATCTCGACCGTGCCGGGCGGCCGCAAACGCCGCAGGAGCTCGCGCAGCACGACATCCTGTACGTCGGCCGCGACGCGCCGGGCCTGACGCTGCGGCTCACCAACGCGGCCGGCGACGTCGCCGACGTACCGGTGCGGCCCGTGCTGATCTCGAACGAGTCGGTCACCGTGCTGCGCCAGGCCGCGAGCGGCGGCGGCATCGCGCTGATCTCCACGCACTACACCGCGCACCGGCTCGAAAAGAACGAACTCGAGATCGTACTGCCCGACTGGCACCGCACCGACGACGTCGAGCTGCATGCGCTCTATCCGCGCCGCGCGACGCTCGACAGCAAGGTGCGCGCGTTCGTCGAGTTCCTGACGGAAGTCTTCACCGGCTGGCGAAGCGCGCCGTAACCGCCATCGCACGACCGGCATTCGGCCCGTGCCGGCCGGATTGTTGCGGGCGACGAAAGGAATTAATGAGCGGGCAGGCGTTGATCGCCGTTCGCCGCATCGTTAGCCTGTGCCGATGAAAAACGACACCACACGCTACGGCAGCCACGTGCCCGCTGCCCGCCGACGCGTCACGCGCGTCGCGCCTTCCTGACCGGCGCTGGCCCGCCTGCCGGAGCCCGTCACGGCTTCGCGCCGCCGACTCGACACTTGAACTGAACCGCACGCTGCCGCACGACGGCGCCGCCTGAGCGCGCCGCCCGCGGGCAGCGTGCGTCCGTCCGCTTCGCGGTTCGTCCGCGCCGGCGTCGCGCGCTTGCGTGCGCGGCCGGGCAGCGCACCGCGCGGACCACCTTCCATCACGCAGGAACGCCATGTCCTCTCCGTCCAATCCCGGCCCGCTGACGGGCGGCCGGCTCGCGATCGGCACGATCGCGGTATCGCTCGCGATGTTCATGAACGTGCTCGACTCGTCGATCGCGAACGTCGCCATTCCGACGATTTCGGGCGACCTCGGCGTGTCGGTCGACGAAGGCACGTGGGTGATCACGATTTTCGCGGCCGCGAACGCGGTGTCGATTCCGTTGACGGGCTGGCTCACGCAGCGCTTCGGCCAGGTGCGCCTGTTCGTCACGTCGATCCTGCTGTTCGTGTTCGCGTCGTGGCTGTGCGGGATCGCGCCGAACCTGCCGACGCTGCTCGCCGCGCGGATCCTGCAGGGCGCGGTCGCCGGGCCGCTCGCGCCGCTGTCGCAGGCGCTGCTGCTCGGCGCATGGCCGCGACAGAAATCGGCGACGGCCCTCGCGCTGTGGTCGATGACGGCGCTCGTCGGCCCGATCGCGGGACCGTCGCTCGGCGGCTGGATCACGTACGACTACAACTGGTCGTGGATCTTCTACATCAACATTCCGGTCGGCTTCTTCGCGGCGGCGGTCACGTGGCTCGTGTTCCGCGATCGCGAATCGGCCACGCGCCGCATGCCGATCGACTCGGTCGGCCTCGTGCTGCTCGTGCTGTGGGTCGCGTCGCTGCAGATCATGCTCGACAAGGGCAAGGATCTCGACTGGTTCAATTCGCCCGTCGTCGTCGCGCTCGGCATCGTCGCGCTGGTCGGCTTCGCGTTCTTCCTCGTGTGGGAGCTCACCGCGGCCAATCCGATCGTCGACCTGCGGCTCTTCACGCAGCGCAATTTCGCGGGCGGCACGATCGCGATTTCGGTTGCATACGGGATGTTCTTCGGCACGCTCGTGCTGCTGCCGCAGTGGATGCAGGGCTATCTCGGCTATCGCGCGATCGACTCGGGGCTCGCCACCGCGCCGCTCGGGATCTTCGCGATCGTGCTGACGCCGGTGATGGGACGCATCCTGCCGCGCACCGATCCGCGCTACCTCGCGACGCTCGCGTTCATCGGCTTCGCCGTCGTCTTCATGATGCGCACGATGTTCTATTCGGATGTGTCGCACTGGGACCTCGTGCTGCCGACGCTGCTGCAGGGCATTCCGATGGCGATGTTCTTCGTGCCGCTCACCGCGATCATCCTGTCGGGGCTGCCGCCGGACAAGATCCCGGCCGCCGCCGGCCTGTCGAACTTCGGCCGCACGTTCTGCGGCGCGGTCGGCACGTCGCTGATCAGCAACGCGTGGAACGACCGGACGATCCTGCATCACGTCCGGCTCACCGAACAGGCGAGCCCCGGCAACCCGATCTTCGCGCAGCAGATCGACGCGGCCCGCTCGCTGCTGCACCTGAGCCCCGATGCGGCGCTCGCGTTCTTCAACGCGTCGGTCGATTCGCAGGCGGCGGTGATGGGGTTGAACGACATCTTCTACGTGTCGGCGATCATCTTCGTCGCGATCATTCCGCTGATCTGGATCACGAAGCCGTCGCGCGCGGGCGGTGGCGATACGGATGCGGCGGCAGCGGGCGCGCATTGAGCGCGCGCCGATCCCGCAGGAAAATCCGGTCAGCCACCGGACCGGCCCGTCACGCCGCCGGGCGTCGATTCGCCACCGCCCGAAGCGCCCGCTGCCGCCGCGCGACAGCGGGCGCTTGTTGTATCGAATCGTTTCAGCCAGGCGCTCGCGTCAAGTGCCGCGGGTATACTCCGACGTCAGCCGCCGCCCGCATCGGCCGTCAAAAACGGCACGATTCCGGCGGTTTCGTCGCGAAGCTCCGCGTTTCGCGTACCCCGCGCCCCCGCCTCGACACGAGACACACGACGATTCCGATCATGAAACGATTCCTGCTGCTCCTGCCCGCCGCCCTGCTCGCCGCCTGCGGTTCCGCGCCCTCGTCCAACTCGGCCGCATCCGGTTCGGCGCCGATGATCTACGTATCGTCGGCCCGTCCGGCCTACGCGATCGCCAACTGCCTCGACAGCCGCCTGTCGGGCACCGAGCAGTCGCAGCACAACGGCGTCACCGACATTACCGTCGGCTCGCGCTCGTATTTCGTCACGCTGACGCCGTCGGCCAACGGCTCGGTCGTCAAGGTCGTGCGCGGCTCCGGCAGCGAGCCGGCCGAGGAAGCGATGCGCTTCGCGATCGCGCGCTGCGTGATCTGAGCGCCGCCGGCGCCGGGCGCCCGCCCGGCCTGCCCGCGCCCCTTTGCGCGCCGTCGTGCGCGCGTTGTCGAATATTTTCATCCGGGCGGCCGTCGATGAGAGAATCGCACCACGATTCCTTTTCGATGGAGCCCGCATGAAGCATCTGCTGTCCCGGCTGTTCGTCAGCGCCGCGCTCGTCGCGCTTGCCCCGGCGCTGCCGGCGCAGGCCGCGACGCCGTCCGGCATTTTCGTCGTCGCCACCCAGCTCGGCGAATTCACGACCCTCGATCCGAGCGAAATCTACGAGCTCGTGCCGTCCGAGTACGTCGCGAACACCTACGAACGCCTCGTGCGGGTCGACCTGAAGGATCCGACGCGCTTCAACGGACAGATCGCGCAATCGTGGACAGTCGGCGCCGACGGCGTCACCTATACGTTCAAGCTGCGCCCCGGCGTCACGTTCCACTCCGGCAACCCGGTGACCGCCGACGACGTCGCATGGTCGCTGCAGCGCACCATCCTGCTCGACAAGGGCCCGGCCGGCGTGCTCGCCGATCTCGGTCTCACGAAGGCGAACGTGATGCAGAAGGTTCGCGCGGTCGATCCGCAGACCTTCGTGCTCGAAACCGACCGCAAATACGCGCCGAGCTTCGTGCTGAACGTGCTGAGCGCGTGCCCGGCGTCGGTCCTCGACAAGAAGCTGCTGATGTCGCACCAGCAGGGCAACGATTTCGGCAGCGGCTGGCTGAAGACCAACGATGCGGGCTCGGGCCCGTACCAGCTCGTCAAGTGGATGCCGAACGAGAGCATCGTGCTCCAGCGTTTCGACAAGTACCGCACGCCGTACCCGATGAAGCGCGTCGTGCTGCGCCACGTGCCCGAAGCGTCCGCGCAGCGGCTGCTGCTGGAGAACGGCGACGTGGACGCCGCGCGCAACCTGAGCCCGGACAGCCTCGCCGCGCTGACGAAGGCCGGCAAGATCAAGGTCGCGTCGTGGCCGGTCTCCGCGCTGCTGTACCTGAGCCTGAACACGAAGAACCCGAACCTCGCGAAGCCCGACGTGCAGCAGGCGATGAAGTGGCTCGTCGACTACGACGGCATCCAGCGCAACATCGTCGGCACGACCTACAAGGTGCACGAAACCTTCCTGCCCGAAGGCTTCCTCGGCACGCTGAATTCGAACCCGTACAAGCTCAACGTCGCGAAGGCGAAGGCGCTGCTCGCGAAGGCCGGCTTGCCGAACGGTTTCGACGTGACGATGGACATGCCGAACGACTATCCGTACATCGAGATCGCGCAGGCGCTGCAGGCCAACTTCGCGCAGGGCGGCATCCGCGTGAAGCTGATCCCGGGCGATGCGAAGCAGGCGATCGGCAAGTACCGCGCGCGCCAGCACGACATCTTCATCGGCGAATGGTCGCCCGACTACATGGACCCGAACAGCAATGCGCGCGGCTTCGCATGGAATCCGGACAATTCCGACCAGTCGACCACCAAGATGCTCGCGTGGCGCAACAGCTGGGACATCCCGCAACTGACGAAGGACACCGAGGCCGCGCTCGTCGAGCCGTCGCCCGCGAAGCGCGCGCAGCGCTATGAAGCGCTGCAGAAATCCGTGCTCGCGAACTCGCCGTTCATCATCATGTTCGAGAAGGTCGTGCAGGTCGCGACGCGCCCCGGCGCGACGGGGCCGGAGATCGGGCCGATCAACGACCTCGTGTCGTACCGGACGCTGGCCAAGTAACATCCGCTGCCCGCGCTGCCGGCCAACCCGGCGCGCGGGCGCGTCACATTTCCAAACCGCTTCGCTCGGGGACCACACAATGCGCTCGCTACAGGAACTGCGGCTGGAGTTTCTCCAGTACAAGATCGAACCGATCGGCTGGCTCGGCGACAGCCCGTCGCGCTTCGACTTCTATACCGACACGGCCGCCGGATGCGACAGCATCCTCGAGCTGGGCGTCTTCACCGGGCTGACCACGACCGCCTTCATGCTCGCGCAGCCGAAGCGACTCGTGTCGGTCGACATCACCGACCAGTATTTCCACATCCAGGACGAGCTGAAGCACGCGGCGAAGCACCTGTCGATCGACTTCGAATTCAGGATCGCCGACGATCTCGCGATGGAGCCGCTGGCATCCGACCTGCTGTTCATCGACACCACGCATACGTACGAGCAGACGCTCGCCGAGCTGAACCGGTTCGGCCCGCTCGCGCGCAAGAAGATCGTGCTGCACGACATGACCACGTCCGGCGTGTACCAGGCCGTATTCCAGTGGCTGTGGGACAACAAGCAGTTTCACATCACGTATCACGACAGCCGCGGTTGCGGCGCGGTCGTCTGCGAACGCCACGTCGGCTACTGAGCCGGCGCGCACGACGGGGAGGCACCATGCATTCGAACGGACACGCGGTCTGCGTGGCAATCAACGACAACAACCGCGCATGGTACGAAATGCTCGTGCCGTTCCTGCTGTCGCTGCGGCAAACCGGCTACGACGGGACGGTGGCGGTCATCGGCTACGGGCTGTCGGAACACAAGCGGCGCATCCTCGAAAGCCAGTCGGTCGACGTGATCGAAGCATCGAGCGCGCATGCGCTGCCGGTCGGCCGCTTCATCGAGGCCGCCGACTATTGCGCGCGCAATCCGCGGATCACCCGACTCGCGCTGTACGACGCGGACATCTGGTTCTGCGCGCCGTCGTTCGACCTGTTCTCGCAGATCGGAGACGATCGCCTGTACGCGTGCCCCGATCCGCTCTTCTGCACGTTCGTCGTCACGCCGCTGATCGGCGAGCGGCGCGACCATCACTGGCGTCTCGTCGTCGACGAAGTCACGGCGCGCCACGGCGGTGCGCTGCAGGCCGGGCTCGTGGCCGGCACGGCCGCGGCATGGACGCGCTACGCGGCGCACCTGCGCGACTGCGTCGCGCGCATCGGCACCGACTTCCAGGAATGCTTCGGGATCGATACGACGTTCCTGCACCTGTGGGGCGCACGCGGCGAAACCGCGCTGCTCGACCCGGTGCAGAACTTCGTCAGCAAGAACGGCATTCACGAATCGTTCGACGCGCACGACGGCATCATGACGCTGCGATATCAGGGCGAACCGATCCGTGCGCTGCACATGACCGGCGACATTCGCTTCTTCGACCGCTGGCGCTACTACGCGAACCATGTCGACTCGGCGTTGCGCGACGGCGTGCCGTTCGCGCTGTCGGACGGCGCGACGGCGCCGTCCGATACGATCGTTGCCCGCATCGCGGCAACCGAGTACGTGCGCGCGGCCGGGCTGACCGTCACCGCCGCTGCGCTCGAGGCAAGCGCGGGCGCCTACCTGCAGGCGATCGACGAACCGGGCGGCACGATGCTGGTCGGCAGCGGCAATCACGAGATCGTGTTCACGGCGACGCGCGACATCGAGCGGCTGAACGTGTACATCACGCATCCGTCCGGCTCGCCGTCGCCGCTGCGGTGCGAAGTGCTGATCGACGGACACGCGCAGCGCAAAGGCACCGAACTGATGGCGCATTTCTGGTATCGGATCGTGGCCGGCACCGTCATCACGCTGCGCTCGACGAGCCTCGGCGGCCAGCAGTGCAATGCGATCTGGCGGCTGCGCGAAGCGCCGGACATGCAGCAGTGAAAGACGGGCGTGGTGTCGGGCGCGCGCGCCGGACATCACGTGCGCGGCATGTCGTCGAGACGCTGCGCGGCAAAGCGCAATCCGCCCAGAATGCGCTCGGCGATCCGCGCCGGAAACCCGGCGGGCAACGCCGCGCCGACCGACTCGATCACCTGCGGCGTCGCCGCGACCAGCCGGTCGACGATCGGCGTCGCGATATCGCCGAGCAGGCATTGTTCAGCCATCGCGGTAAAGTGCCGACGCGTGATGTCGCGCATCGCATAGTGCTTGCGCCTGCCGTGCACGGCCATCGCGAGCTTCGCCTTGTGCCACGACCACTGATTCGCACCGTCGCCTTCGACCGGCCAGATCGACATCACGTCGTAGAGCGGCGTGAGGCGGAAACGTCCGCCCGGCAGCAGGCGCAGGCTGAAGTTCTTCGCATGCCCGTCCGGCGCGGCGAGCATCCAGAACACGACGAGCGCGCTGAACAATGTATCGAGATCCGGCTGCGCAGCCTCGGATCGACGCAGGATGGCGGCCAGATCCGGCACGCCCGGGCCGCCCTGCGATTCGTATTTCAAATGCGGCGGCACGCCGAGCGCCTGACAGAAGTCCTCTTGCGGCAAGCGCAACAACCAGCCGCCGTCACGATGCGGCACGCGATCGAAACGCTCGACCGACAGCACCTTGTGTTCGCCGAAATGCACGATTTCGGCACGAGCCGTCGGCAAACCGTACGCGCGCAGGATCGCCAGACACAGCCATTCATTCTCGACGGATGCCGTAAGATCTGCGCGCTTGTTGCCAACCAGCCCGAGCGGTAGCTTGAGAATATGCGTCGTCGGCGTCGCGCCATGCGGGCGCATCCATCGTCCCGCGTGAAACAGCAGCGCGGTCTTTTCCTGCGCGCCGGCCAGCGACAGGCGGAAATCGTCGTCGTCCTCGGCACCTGCCGCCACCCCGCTCGCCTGATCGAGCGCGCGCGCCACCTCGTCGTCGGACAACGGCGTACCGTCGATCCGGTCATGGCCGGCCGGTGTTTCATCCTCGCCGAGCAACTGCACCGCGCCGACACAATCCCGTCCGAGCGCGGCGAGCAGATCGAACGGCTCGATCGTCGCCGTGCCGAACCGGGACGCAAGCCGGCGACGGATGGCATCGCTGTCGGGCAGCAGATTGTCGAAGTAGTGATTCACGCGCGCGCCGCGCAACGGCGCGTCGCCGACCCCGAACGGTAGCGACAGCGACAGCGGACGCCCGACATCGGACTGCTTCCAGCCGGTGTCGTACAACAGTTCCATGTCGCCGCGCGCGGGAATCCGCCATGTTCCAACCCGCCGGCCGTTGGCCCAGATCGACAGTGCGCGGGTGTGCGATTTACGTCCCACCGCTCACCACTCGACGTCGGCAGCGTCGCGCCCGTCCTTCGTTCGGATGCTGAGTTCGAGGCCGTACAGCGCGGTCAATTCGAGCAGTTGGCGAAGCGACAGGCTTTCGGTGCGCATGCTCTCGAGCGACGACAGGCGCGACTGGCCGACGCCGATGCGCATCGCCGCCTCGGCTTGCGTCAGCCCCTTGGCCTGACGCGCGGACGACAGGATTTCACCCAGTTGACCGGGAGTATTGACGATAAGATTCACGGTATGGGTCCAGTAGGTAATCAATGCAGTATATCTCTGACAGACATAAATGCAAATTATTCCTGTCAGAGATAAATGCAAAATATGCCTGACAGACATAATTGTCGCTGCCGCATCGCATGATCCTGTCGTTGAACATACCCGCCAACCTATCACCCTCCGCCAAACCATAGTTTTTATCTGCTGGCGCAGATGATTTTGGCTTTGTTAGATGGATGACACCGATTCATCCGATGACAACGATCTAACAGCCCGATGACCTGCGCGTTCGCCCATACCGTCGAATCCCGCTTTGCCGAGCTGACGCCGACCGCGAAGCGCATCGCGAGCTACATGCTCGCGAACCTCGACCGGCTCGGACTCGAAACGGCCGACCAGATCGCGCAACAGACCGGCACCAGCGGCATCTCGGTCGGACGCTTCCTGCGCAGCGTCGGCTACCGGAACCTCGACGACCTGAAACGCGAACTGCGCGGCGGCAGCGACCGTCCGTGGATGATCACCGATCGTCTCGACGAATATCGGCGCACGACCGGCACGCTCGCGAGCGCCGCCGACAACATCCACGGCGACGGCACGCTCGCGTCGTCGCTCGAGCGCGAACTCGAGGCGATCCGTCACGTGTACCGGCTCGCCGAAGAACCGGTGTTCGCGCAGGTCGCGGACCGGATCGCGCAGGCCGACGCGGTGTTCATCCTCGGCATCCAGTCGACCCGCGGTATCAGCAATGCGTTCAGCAGTTATCTCGAATATCTGCGCCCGCGCGTGTTCTATTCCGACGGGCAATCGGGCTCGTACGTCGATTCGCTGAATTCCGAGTTCGAGCGGCCGTACTGCATCGTCACCGATACGCGCGCGTATTCGCGCAGCGCGCGCCGCTATTGCCAGGCGGCCGCCGAGCGCGGGCAGCCGTTCGCGCTGGTCACCGACCTCTACTGCCCGTGGGCGCGCGAATGGCCGGCCGACCTGTTGCAGGTGAAGACCGACGTCGGCCAGTTCTGGGATTCGCTCGCGCCGCTCACCTGCCTGTTCAACCTGCTGATCACCGCCGTGGTCGACCGCCTCGGCCCCGCGATCGACCGACGTGTCGCGCGCAACCGCGAACTGCAGCACACGTTCGACCAATTCGAATCCTGAGCGAACCCGGACCGCCGATGACCCATCACCGCCTCGTCGAAATCACGCCCGCGACGCATCGCGTCGACATCGATCTCGTCTATGCGACCGAGCGCAACCTGACCGGCAAGCCGATCTACCGCCACGCCCATTGCCTGCTGCTCGAACCGGCCGAAGCCGCGCTGCGCCGCGCGGTCGGCGTCGCCGCGCAGGCCGGCTTCACGCTGCGCATCTACGACGCATACCGGCCGCCGCAGGCGCAGCAGATGCTATGGGATTTCCTGCCCGATCCGAACTTCGTCGCCGATCTCGGCCGCGGCTCGAATCACAGCCGCGGCACCGCGCTCGACCTGACGCTGGTGGGCGCTGACGGCGAACCGCTCGACATGGGCACCGGTTTCGACGAGATGGTGGCCGCATCGGGCCATTTCCACGCGGGGCTGCCCGACGCCGTGCAACGCAACCGCCTGCTGCTGCTCGGCGTGATGCACGCGGCCGGCTTCGCGCATATCGACAGCGAGTGGTGGCACTACGAGCTGCCCGGCTCGCGCGCGCTGCCGCAGATCGACAACGCGGCGAGCGGCCCGTGGCGCCTGATGTAACGACGATGCACGCCCCCTTCACCGTTCACGTACAACGACTTCAACGACCACTGGAGAAGCGCACATGAAACCCCTGACCTCCCGGCTCGTCGCGGCGCTGGCCGCCGCGTCCGTTCTCGCCGCCGCCCCGCTTTCCGCCGCGCACGCGGAAACGCCGAAGGACATGTTCGTGATGGCCACGCTGCTCGACGAGTTCACGACGCTCGATCCGGGCGAGATCTACGAACTGGTGCCGGAGGAATACGTCGCGAACACGTACGACCGGCTCGTGCGCGTCGACCTGCGCGATCCGTCGAAATTCAACGGCGACGTCGCGCAGTCGTGGACGGTGAGCCCCGACGGGCTGACGTACACGTTCAAGCTGCGCCCGGGCCTGAAGTTCCACTCGGGCAATCCGCTGACGGCCGACGACGTCGCATGGTCGATCCAGCGCGCGGTGCTGCTCGACAAGGGCCCGGCTGCCGTGCTGACCGGCATCGGCCTCACGAAGGCGAACGTCGCCGCGAACGTGAAGAAGCTCGACGACCTGACGGTGTCGGTCACGACCGACCACAAATACGCGCCGACCTTCGTGCTGAACGTGCTCGGCTCGTGGCCCGCGTCGGTGGTCGACAGGAAGCTGCTGCTGTCGCACCAGCAGGGCAACGACTTCGGCAACGCATGGCTGAAGACCAACGAGGCCGGCTCCGGCGCGTACAAGCTCGTCAAGTGGACCGCCGGCGACAGCATCGTGCTGCAGCGTTTCGACGGCTACCGGCTGCCGCTCGCGATGAAACGCATCGTGCTGCGCCACGTGCCCGAAGCGGCAAGCCAGCGCCTGCTGCTGGAGAACGGCGATGTCGACGCCGCGCGCGACCTGAGCCCCGACGATCTCGCCTCGGTCGTGAAATCCGGCAAGGCGAAGGTCACGGCGTCGCCGCAGGCGACGCTGCTGTACCTCGGGCTGAACACGAAGAACCCGACGCTCGCGAAGCCCGACGTGCAGGAAGCGCTGAAGTGGCTGGTCGACTATTCGGGCATCCAGGCCAACGTCGTGAAGACGACCTACAAGGTGCACCAGACCTTCCTGCCCGAAGGCTTCCTCGGCACGCTGAATGCGAATCCGTACAAGCTCGACGTCGCGAAGGCGAAGGCGCTGCTCGCGAAGGCCGGCGTGCCCAACGGCTTTTCGGTGACGATGGACGTGCGCAACGACTATCCGTACACGGAGATCGCGCAGGCCGTGCAGGCGAACTTCGCGCAAGCCGGCGTCAAGGTGCAGCTGATTCCGGGCGACAACAAGCAGACGCTCGCGAAATACCGCGCGCGCCAGCACGACATCTATATCGGCGAATGGTCGGCCGACTACATCGACCCGCACAGCAACGCGCAGGGTTTTGCCTGGAACCCCGACAACTCCGACAAGTCGAGCTATAAAATGCTGGCCTGGCGCAACAGCTGGGACATCCCGCAACTGACGAAGGAAACCGACACCGCGCTCGCCGAACCGACGGCCGCGAAGCGCGCGCAGCTGTATCAGGCGATGCAGAAGGAAATGCTCGCGCGCTCGCCGTTCGTGATCATGTTCGAGAAAGTCGCGCAGGTCGCGACGCGGCCCGGCGTGAGCGGGCTCGAAGTCGGACCGATCAACGATCTCGTGTCGTACCGCAACCTGAAGAAGCAATAAGATTCACCGCATGTCGACTCCCGCCTCCTCCCTCGAAGCGCTGCGCACGCTGCCCGCGCGGCGCCCGGCCGTACGCTGGGCGCTGCGCGTGCTGCGCTGGGTGCTCACGCTCGCCGTCACGTTCGCGGGCCTGCTCGCGCTGACGTTCGTGATCGGCCGCAAGGTGCCGATCGATCCCGTGCTCGCGATCCTCGGCGATCGTGCGTCGGCCGAGGCGTACGCGGCCGAACGCATCGCGCTCGGCCTAGACAAGCCGCTCGTCACGCAATTCCTGATTTACGCGCGCGACGTGCTGCACGGCAATCTCGGCATGTCGCTGCTGACGTCGAACCCGGTGCTCGACGACATCAGGCGCGTGTTCCCGGCCACGCTCGAACTCGCGTCGATCGCGACCCTGATCGGCATCGCGATCGGCGTGCCGCTCGGCGTCGTGGCCGCGGTCAAGCACAACCGGCCGATCGACCACGTCGCGCGCTTCGTCGGGCTGATCGGCAATTCCGTGCCGGTGTTCTGGCTCGGGCTGATGGGGCTGCTGCTGTTCTATGCGCGGCTGCACTGGGTCGCCGGCCCCGGCCGGCTCGACCCCGCGTACGACGGGATGGTCGACACGCACACCGGCAGCCTGCTGATCGACTCGGCGCTCGCCGGCGAGTGGGACGTGTTCCGCAACGCGGTGTCGCATATCGCGCTGCCGGCCGCGATCCTCGGCTACTACTCGGTGGCCTACCTGAGCCGGATGACCCGCTCGTTCATGCTCGACCAACTGAGCCAGGAATACATCGTCACCGCGCGCGCGAAGGGCATGTCCGAGCGCCGCGTGATCTGGCGGCACGCGTTCGGCAACATCGCGGTGCCGCTGCTGACCGTGATCGCCCTCACCTACAGCAACCTGCTCGAAGGGTCCGTGCTGACCGAGATCGTGTTCGCCTGGCCGGGGATCGGCTCGTACCTGACGGGCGCGCTGCTGAACGCCGACATGAACGCGGTGCTCGGCGCGACGCTCGTGATCGGCGCGATGTTCATCACCGTCAACCTGCTGACCGACGCGCTATACCGCGTGTTCGATCCGCGCGCACGCTGAGGGGCCCTTCGACATGACCGTTTCCATCGTTCTTCTTTCATCGTCCATGCCGAAGGTCGCCCAATCGTGAATGCCGAGCGTCTCACGCTGCGTGCGTGGCTTCTCTCCGATGCGCCCGCATCGCGCTCGCAGGCCGCGTTCGGCCTCGCGTATCGCCGCTGGCGCCGTTTCGCCGTCAATCCGCTCAACCTGTTCGGGCTCGCGATCCTGGTCGCGCTGATCGTCGTCGCGATCGTCGGCCCGCTGATCATGCCGCACGATCCGCTGCACCAGGTGCTGCCCGACCGCCTGCTGCCGCCCGGCTCGCCGTCGCACTGGCTCGGCACCGACCAGCTCGGCCGCGACATCCTCTCCCGGATGATCGCCGGCTCGCGGCTCACGCTCGGCATCGCGCTGCTCGTCGTCGTGATCGTCGTGCCGATCGGCCTGCTGATCGGCACCACGGCCGGCTATTGCGGCGGCTTCGTCGACAGCGTGCTGATGCGCTTCACCGACATCGCGCTCGCGTTCCCGAAGATCGTGCTCGCGCTCGCGTTCGCCGCTGCGCTCGGGCCGGGCGTGATCAACGCGGTCGTCGCGATCTCGATCACCGCGTGGCCCGCGTATGCGCGGCTCGCACGCGCGGAGACGATCCGCATCGCGCAGGCCGACTACATTCACGCGGCGCGGCTGCAAGGCGCGTCGGGCCCGCGCATCCTGCTGCGCTACATCATGCCGCTCTGCATGTCGTCGGTGATCGTGCGCGCGACGCTCGACATGGCCGGCATCATCCTGACCGTCGCGGGCCTGGGTTTCCTCGGCCTCGGCGCGCAGCCGCCCAGCCCCGAATGGGGCTTCATGGTCGCGTCGGGCCGCAACGTGCTGCTCGACGCGTGGTGGGTCGCGACGCTGCCCGGCGTGGCGATCCTGCTCGTCAGTCTCGCGTTCAACCTGCTCGGCGACGGGCTGCGCGACGTCTTCGATCCCCGCCATGGAGCGTGACATGCCCGTGAATTCCGTCCATGCATCCGCGCCGCTTTGCGAGATCGACGGCCTGAAGATCGGCTTTCGCCGGCACGACGGCGTCGTCACCGACGCGGTGCGCGACCTGTCGCTGACGCTCGCGCCCGGCGAACGGCTCGGCATCGTCGGCGAATCCGGCTCCGGCAAATCGCTGACGGGCCGCGCGCTGCTCGGGCTGCTGCCCGAAGCCGCGCGCTGGTCGGCGCGCACGATGCGCTTCGCGGGCCACGACCTGCTCGCGCTGTCGCCGCGCGAGCGCCGCCGCCTGTGCGGCAGCCAGATGGGCATGATCCTGCAGGACCCGAAGTATTCGCTGAACCCGGTCATGAGCGTCGCGAAGCAGATGGGCGAAGCGTTCCGCCTGCACGAGCCGGGGCTGCGCGGCCGCGCGTTGCGCGAGCGGATCGTCGATGCGCTCGCGGCCGTGCAGATTCGCGATCCGGCGCGTGTCGCCGATGCGTACCCGCACGAACTGTCCGGCGGCATGGGCCAGCGCGTGATGATCGCGATGATGGTGTCGACCGGCCCGCGCCTCCTGATCGCGGACGAACCGACGTCCGCGCTCGACGTCGCGGTATCGATGCAGGTGCTCGCGGTGCTCGACGCGATGATCGCGCGGCACGGCACGGGCCTGATGTTCATCAGCCACGACCTGCCGCTCGTGATGTCGTTCTGCGATCGCGTCGCGGTGATGTATGCGGGCCGCGTGGTCGAGACCTGCGCCGCGCGCGACCTGCGCCACGCGACGCATCCCTATACGCGCGGGCTGCTCGCGGCGAATCCGCCGCTCGCGAACCCGCCCGACGAATTGCCGGTGCTGCGGCGCGATCCGGCGTGGCTCGACGCCGCGCCGCCCGCAGCCGCGCCGGCCAAACCGCAGGAGGCCGCACGATGATCGACGTCGATCACGTCTCGATCCGTTTTCCGACCCGCACGGGCCATGTCGACGCCGTGCGCGATGCGAGCTTCGCGGTGCGCGACGGCGAAGTGTTCGGGCTCGTCGGCGAGTCGGGCTCGGGCAAGTCGACGCTGCTGCGCGCGCTGACGGGCCTCGTGCCGCTCGCGGGCGGCAGCCTGTCGATCGACGGCCGGCCGGTCGGCGGCACGCTCGAGCGCGCGTTTCGCCGCCACGTGCAGATGGTGTTCCAGGATCCGTACGCGTCGCTGCATCCGCGCTTCACGGTCGACCAGACGCTGCGCGAGCCGCTGTCGATCCATCGGATCGACGACGCCGACGCGCGCATCGCCCGCGCGCTGTCCGAAGTCGGGCTCGGCCCGACGTTCCGCTTCCGCTACCCGCACCAATTGTCGGGCGGCCAGCGCCAGCGTGTCGCGATCGCACGCGCGCTGATCGTCGAGCCGCGCGTGCTGCTGCTCGACGAGCCGACCTCCGCGCTCGACGTGTCGGTGCAGGCGGAGATCCTGAACCTGCTGCGCCGCCTGCATCGCGAACGCAACCTGACGATGATTCTCGTCAGCCACAACCTCGCGGTGATCGGCTTCCTGTGCCAGCGCGTCGCGGTGATGCAGCACGGCGAGATCGTCGAGCAACTGCGCATCGAGGACGTGCGCGCCGGACAGGTCGCACGCGACTACACGCGCACGCTGCTGCGCGCGACCGAAGGCTACCGCCGGCTCGATCCGGTTTCCTGACATTTGCATGACGCACGGGCGTGCGATACTCCGCACGCGTCGCACCGGATCGCTGTACCACGGAACCCTCGTGCGCCGCACGAGTCCACTTCCTTTCGTCAACAACTCTAGGGAGGCGTTCATGCTGCAATTCATCGAAACCCTGGTGGTCGGGCTCATCGTCGGCCTCCTCGCACGCGCACTCAAGCCCGGCGACGACAAGATGGGCATCCTGATGACCATCGTGCTCGGCGTCGTCGGCTCGCTCGTCGCGGGCTACATCGGCCGCGCCGCCGGCTGGTACGCACCGGGCCAGGGCGCCGGCTGGATCGCATCGATCATCGGCGCGATCGTGCTGCTCGTCATCGTCGGCGCGGTGCGCAAGCGCGCAGGCTGACCTCGCCACTCGCTCTCGTCGCAACGGCCGCTCGTCATCGAGCGGCCGTTTTCGTTTCAGGCGGCGCCGTTTCTCGCGACGCGCGCCACGCGCCGCAGCACGCTTAGCGACCTTCCCGATCAGGTCGTCCGCCGTTCGACCGCCATCGAACGACACCGCCTCCGCGTACGGATGCCCACGTCATCCGCGGATTGCGCTCACCACCGGCCTCAAGCCCCCGCTTCGCATCCCGCACGCCGTCCGCTTCCCCCCGAACTGCGCATTGCCCGCACGCGCAACCATCGTTTCGTACTCGTCCCATATGAAGATCGATCGAGTTCGTTCTCGTTCTATTAATCAAATCGCCCAAATATTACAAAATACTTTCGGACGCACGACTTCACCTACGCGGATGCGTCCCAACTTCCTTTGATGGAGACCCAACCATGAAGAAATTCACCCATCGCGCAAGCATCGCTTCCCTGCTCCTGCTGTCCGCCGGCTTCCTCGCCGCGACGTCCGCCCATGCAGCCGACGGCCAGGTTTCGTTCTACGGCAAGATCGTCCCGACGACCTGTTCCGTCGACGACGACGATCTCGGCATCGGCCTGCCGCCGGTGAGCGCGAACGCACTGCCGGAAGTCGGCAGCGTGGCCGGCCGCACGCCGTTCTCGCTGTCGCTCAGCGGTTGCACGGTCGGCGACGGCAATCCGGCGACGGTCGCGGTGCTGTTCGAGAACAGCGGCAACGTCGACGCCGCATCGGGCCGCCTGAACCTGGACCAGGGCGACAACGCCGCCAGCGGCGTCCAGCTCAACGTGCTCGATTCGGACATGAACCGCATTCCGCTCGGCGCTCAAACGGGCGCGAACACGAAGTCCGTCGACATCGCCGCCGACGGCACCGCGAAGATCGACTACTTCACCGAGTACTACGCGGAAGGCGACGTCAAGGCAGGCGATGCACGCTCGCGCATCGAATATTCGCTGATGTACAACTAAGCCCGCTCGGGCACCCGGCCCGGCGCCGGGTGCCCGCGGCACGTCCCCCCGCCCGCGCGATGCGATCCTGGCGCGGGCGGCCTCTCCCTCCACTACGCAACATGCCCATGAAATGGTTGAAACGCATTCCTCTGACGGCTGTCGCCGCCGTGTTGTGCACGATGCAGGCGCAAGCCGGCGTCGTGATCTCCGGTACGCGCGTGGTATTCCCCGGTAACGAAGACGAAGTCACCGTCCAGCTGACGAACGACGCGAAGCGTCCGGCGCTGGTGCAGGCGTGGCTCGACGACGGCGATCGTCACGCGTCGCCCGAAACAGTCGACGTGCCGTTCACACTCACGCCCGCGATGTTCCGGATGGAGCCTGGCAACGGGCAAACCCTGCGCCTGATCCACACCGGCGAGGCGCTACCCGCCGACCGCGAATCGCTGTTCTGGCTGAACGTGCTCGATATTCCGCCGCAGGCCGACGAAGCCGATTCGCGTAACCGCATTCAACTGGCCGTGCGCTCGCGCATCAAGGTCATGTACCGTCCTGCCGCGCTGCAGGGCAATGCAAGCGATGCGCCGAAGCAGCTTGCCTGGCGCGTGGTCCGGGCGGACAACGGCCAGTCCGCGCTGGAAGCCGTCAATCCGACGCCGTTCGTCGTCAACTTCGGCACCGTCCGGCTGAAATCGGGCGGCGGCAAATACGAAGCGGGTGCCGGCTATGTGCTGCCCCGTGCAACCGCCCGCTTCCCGCTCCAGAACTTCGCCGGCACGCCCGGCGCCGATGCGACGGTCGAGTTCGGCGGCATCAACGACTGGGGCGCGACGAAGGACATCGAGCTTCCGCTGTCGCCCACCCGCTGACGCCGCCCTCCGGGCGTCTCGCGCGCCCCCGCTTCGCCGGCCGAACGTAATGCGCCGGCATCCGATACGCCCCTGAACGCCATGCGCTGCACAACACGCGGTGCAGGATCCCTCTCGTCCAATCAGTTCTGCGAATGAAATTAACTCGACATTCTCGCGCTGTCGCGGCCGACATGCCGCGCCCCCGACCGATCCATCTGCTGGTGATGTGCAGCATCGCCGCATGGATCGGCGACGGCCACGCGCAGATGTCGTCGACCGATCGACCGGCCGCCGCACCGGTCGGCTCGGTCCGGTTCGATGCGGGCTTTCTCGCGAACCGGGTCGGCAAGGGCTTCGACATCGCCCGCTTCGAACAGCGCAACGTCACGCCGCCCGGCGTCTACAGCGTCGATCTGTGGATCGGCGCCGCACCGGCCGGCCGGCATCGCGTCACGTTCCGCACGGTGCCCGGCTTCGCCGATGCGCAGCCGTGCTTCAGCGGCGAGCAGCTCAAGCGGATCGGCATCGACTTCCGCAAGCTGCCGTCCGACATCGTCGAACTGCTCGCGGCGCCCGACGCATGCATGCGCGTCGACCAGGCGATCCCGGAGGCGAGCGCGACGTTCGATTTCACGCGGCAGACGCTGACGCTCGGCATCCCGCAGGCGTCGCTCGAACGCCAGGCGCGCGGGTATGTCGACCCCGGGCAATGGAGCGCCGGCGTACCGATCGGCATGCTCGGCTACAACCTGAACGTCTATACGTCGAAACACGGGGCGGTCGCCCGCACGCACGGCTATCTCGGCCTGAACGGCGGACTGAACGTCGGCAACTGGCATCTGCGGCACGACGGCTCGTATTCGTGGTCGTCGCAAGGCGAGCGACGCTATCAGAACCTGTCGACCTACGTGCAGCGCGACCTGCCGGCACTGTCGTCGCAACTGGTGATCGGCGAAACCTACACGTCCGGCGAGTTGTTCGATTCGACGCAGTTTCGCGGCGTGCGGCTCGCGACGGACGACCGGATGCTGCCCGACTCGCTGCGCGGCTATGCGCCGGTCGTGCGCGGCATCGCCAACAGCAATGCGACGGTCCGGGTTCGCCAGAACGGCACGACGATCTACGAAACGACGGTGGCGCCCGGCAACTTCGAGATCGACGACCTCTACCCGACCGGCTATGGCGGCGACCTCGACGTGTCCGTCACGGAAGCGGACGGCTCCGTGCATACGTTCTCGGTCCCGTATGCGGCGGTGCCGCTGTCGCTGCGGCCCGGCATCCACCGCTACAGCTTCGTCGCGGGTACGGTGCGCGATGCGCGCGACGCCCGTCATCCGCTGTTCGCGCAGGCCACCTACCAGCGCGGCCTGACCGACACGATCACCGCATACGGCGGCGCCACGCTCGCGGCCGGCTACCTGTCGGCGATGCTCGGCGGCGTGCTGAACACGCCGGTCGGCGCGATCGGCGCGGACGTGACGCATGCAACCACCACGATTCCGGGCGCCGGCCGGCGCAGCGGCTCGAGCGTGCGCGTCAGCTACGCGAAGTCCTTCGTCCCCACCGGCACGGATATCTCGCTGGCCGCCTATCGCTACTCGACGGGCGGCTATTTCGGCCTCAACGATGCCATGCAGGTGCGCGATGCCGCGCGCGACGGCCGCCCGACCGACTCGATCCGGCGCCACCGTCACCGCGCGTCGCTGACGCTCGCGCAACGCCTCGGCGAAAAAGGCGGCCGCCTCAACGCGACGGCCTCGGTCGCCAGCTACTGGAACAGCCCCGGCTCCGACCTGCAATACTCGGTTGCATACAGCAACAGCTACCGGAACGTGTCGTACAGCCTGTCCGCGACACGGCAACGCGGCACCCGCGGCGATGCGAACACGCTCTATTACGCGAGCGTCACGGTGCCGTTCGGCAAGATGCGGCCGGCCACGCTGTCCACCAACGTCGCGCGCGACTCGCAGGGCCGCACGCGCATGCAGTCGACGCTGTCGGGCACGCACGGCGCCGACAACGCGCTGTCGTACGGTGTCAACGTCGACCACGCGGCAGGCAACGGCCCCGCGGCGACGGGCGGCGGCGCGAACATCACGTATCGCTCGCGCGCAGCCGAGTTCAGTGCGAGCGTCGGCGCCGGCTCCGACTACCGGCAAGGATCGATCGGCATGCGCGGCGCGATGGTCGCGCACGGCGGCGGCCTGACGTTCTCGCAACCGCTGTCCGAGACGTTCGCGATCGTCGAGGCACCGGGCGCGGCGGGCGCGCGCGTCACGAACGCGTCCGGCGTACGCATCGACCGTCGCGGCTATGCAATCGTCCCGCACCTGACGCCGTACAGCCTCAACACGATCACGATCGACCCGAAAGGCACGTCGATGGACGTCGACATGAAGGAAACGAGCCGGCAGATCGCACCGCGCGCGGGCGCGGTGCCGCTCGTCCGGTTCGCGACCGAGACAGGCCGCGCGGCACTGATTCGCGCGCGCCTGGACGACGGCCGGCCGCTGCCGTTCGGCGCGGCGGTCCACGACGAAGCCGGCCGCGAAGTCGGCGTCGTCGGCCAGGCCAGCAAGATTCTCGCGCGCGGGCTCGCCGAGGCCGGCACGCTGACCGTGCGCTGGGGTGATGACGGCACGGCCTGCCGCATCGCCTACGCGCTGTCCGTACGCGAACGCGGCGCCGCGTCCGCGCGCATCCGGCAGATCGACGGCGTCTGTGCCGCCGTGCCGACTACCGCATCACAAGGATCCTGACATGTCCACTTCGCTGATTCCGCGGCCTTCGCCGTGCTCCACGCTGGCCCGGCCTTCGCATGCGCCAGTCGCGCACGGCCGGTCCTGGCGGGCCGTCGCCGCCGCATCGCTGCTGGCCGGTTGCGCGTTCGCGTCACCGCACGCCGCCGCGACCGTGCTCCATGCGTTCGGCCAGGGTTCGATCGCCATTCCGTCGAATACGGCAACCGGAACGGTCGTCGCGCGCCAGTACTACACCCCGACGCAACTGTGCGGCAACGATACGTGCGAGATCGTGCGCGTGTCGCTGTATGCGAACGGGCAACCGTCTGCGCAGGCTGCCGGCCCGGACCTCGAAACGAATGTGCCCGGCCTGTCGACGCGTCTGCTCGTCGATGGCCGCCCGGTCACATCGTCGACGTTGGCCACGCTGCGCGGCACGGCCGAGATCCAGCTGTTCCGCGACAGCCGCACGCCACGGGACACCACGCCCGATGCGGGCATGACGCAGTACTACGAGATCGTGTACCGGTCGGGCGCCGCCGAAGCCACGGCAGCCATCCATCTGTCCGCGCAAACCGGCTTCATCAACGGGACGTGCTCGGTACCGGACCAGACCGTCACACTGCCGACCGTTTCGCAAAACACGTTCCACGGCGTCGGCTCGACGGCCGGCTCGACCGATTTCCTGTTGCGGCTGAATCAGTGCCCCGCCGGCTACAACCGGATCGGCTATCAGCTGTCGCCGGTCGATGGCTTCGTCGCAGGCACGAACGGCACGCTGGCGTTGCGCCCGGATTCGACCGCGGCCGGCATCGGCGTGCAGGTCAGCGACGGCGCGACGGGCAACCCGTTGCAGTTGCAACGGTCGTACGCGGTCGCGGGTTACGACACGCGCACCGGCGGCTCGCCGGCGATTCCGCTGCGTGCCGCGTACGTGCAGACCGGTTCGACGATCGTCGGCGGCTCGGTGCATGCCGCGGCGCAAGTGCTGCTCGACTATCAATGACACCGCGCGCCACGACAGCCTGTCGCCCCCGGTATTCACCCGCATTGCGATCGCACGGATTCGTCATATATTGAAGCGGGTAATCGCCGTACGATTGCCCGATCCAGACTATTCGAGATGTTCCATTCAAGAGGTTCGATGAAGTTGCCGTTTACGCACTCAGCATCGCAGCGTTGACGGACTGCCATTCGAGCGGCCCCGCTGCGACGCGCTTCCTCTCTGGAGCCCGTCATGAAGCATCGCCTGTTTGCCGCCTCGTTCGCCCTGGCTGCCGCGCTTCTGGCCTCGTCCCCTTCATTTGCCGCCGGCACGTCCGGCATCATTCACTTCACCGGCATGATCGTCGAGCCGCCGTGCGCGTTCGCGCTCGATACGGCCGACGCCGCGCAGGCGCGCGTGCGCCCCGACTGCCCGCGCCCGGCGAGCGGGCAAGTTGCGTTCGTCGACGCGGCGAGCCTGCGTACGATCAAGACCACGACCTTTACGCAGGCCTCGCGCGCAATCGTTTTACCTGACCGCCCGGGCAACCTTCATGCACCGATGATCGCCGTCGTGACTTACCAGTGAAACGCGCCGGCGATGCCGCACGTCAGTCGCGATGGGCGGCGATCCAGTCGCTGAACGCGCGGATCTTCTGCTGGCTGGCGATGTTCTCGGGATAGACGAAGAAGTAGCGTGCGCCCGTTTCGAGCACGATGTCGAAGGGCCGCTCGAGCCGGCGTGCGCTGACATCGTCGTCGACCAGCGTCACGTCGCCGATCGCCACGCCGAAGCCCTGCATCGCCGCGTTGGTCGCGAGATCGAGCGTGTCGAAGGTCGGCCCGCGCTCCGCATCGACCGCGCGCTCGCCCGCGTGTTCGAGCCACGCGCGCCAGTCGCGATGGTCGCGCGTCGGATGCAGCAGCGTATGGCGCGCGAGATCGCCGACCGCATTGAGCGGCGACGCTTGCCGCAGTTCGGGCGCGCATACCGGCGTCAGCCGTTCGCCGAACAGCGGCAGCGCGAATACGCCCGCGCCCGGCGACATGCCGTAGACGATCGCCGCATCGAACGGCTCGGTCGAGAAATCGACGACGTGCTGCCACGCGGTCGTGATCTGCACGTGGAGATCGGGATGTTCGCCCTGGAAGCGCATGATGCGCGGCAGCATCCAGCGCATCACGCAGGTCGGCACCTTCAGCGCGAGATCGGTGCGCTGCCGCGTGAGCTTCATCGAGATGTCCTCGATCCGTGCGAAGCTTTCGTCGACCACCGGCAGCAATTGCTCGCCCTCCGCCGTCAGCGTGAGGCCCTTCGCATGGCGCTTGAACAGCGGAAAACCGTAATGCGCCTCGAGCGTCTGGATCTGCCGGCTCACCGCGCCCTGCGTGAGGCACAGCTGCTCGGCCGCGCGCGTGAAGCTGCGGTGGCGGGCCACCGTCGAGAAGATCTGCAACGCGTGCAGGGGCGGAAGTCGGCGCATGACGAAGCGGGTAAACGGAGAGCCGCGCGAAAAACCGCGCGCCGGCACCGGCGCGCGCTGTCCGACACGATAAGCCAAACGCCGGCTTTGCGCGAGGTGTGCCGCGCGCTCAGGCCGCCGGGATGAGCGCGCGCGATGCGATGCGCGCGGCCGACGCGACGACGTCCGCACGCGCGGCCGCATCGGCACGCGGCTGCGTGAACGAGATGGCCATCACGATCGGCGCGCGCGACGGCGGCCAGACCACCGCCACGTCGGTCGTCGTGCCGTAGCCGCCGCTGCCGGCCTTGTCCGCGATGCGCCAGCCGGACGGCACGCCGGCCGCGATCCCGGTCGCGCCGCGCGCGCCGCCGGCCAGCCACTCCGTCAATTGCGCGCGCTGCGGCTCGCCCAGCGTGTCGCCGAGCAGCAGGCGCTTCATCATGTCGACCATCGCGACCGGCGTCGACGTATCGCGCACGTCGTGCGGCGCGGCCTCGTTCAGCTCGGGTTCCCAGCGGTCGAGGCGGAACGTGGTGTCGCCGCTCTCGTGCGCGAACGCGGTCACGGCCTGCGGGCCGCCGAGCACGTTCATCAGCAGGTTGCCCGCGCCCTTGTCGCCCGACTGCAGCATCGCGACGCACAGCTGCGCGATCGTCATCCCCGTGTCGACGTGGCTTTCCGTCACCGGCGAGCCGGCCACGACGTCGTAGCGGCGATACAGGATGCGGCGCGGCAGCAGCGATGCGTCGAGCGCGCCGCGCGCGAGTATCGCGGCGGCGGCGGAAACCGCATAGGTACCGCACAGCGGGAAGCGCTCGCGTGCGTGATATGCGATGCGCGTGCCGTTCGACGTATCGAGCACGGCGACGCCGAGCCGGCCGTTCGAGGCTTTTTCGAGCGTGGCGAGATCGGCTTGCGCGGCGTGGGCGCGCCCCTGGTCGGCCACGGGCGCCGACGAGCACGCGGCGACGAACGGTACGGCGACGGCGGCGAGCAACAGCGAGCGGCGTGTCGGAGAGTGTTCCATGAATGTGTGGTGTTCTGTCGGAAACGGTGGCACGAAGCAACGCAGGCGCGCAACAGGACAACACACCGATGCGCGCCGGTTCACGCCGACGGCCGGCTCGCGGCGGCATTGGCCGCGCATCCCCGAAAGACGTCCGCCTGCCCCCGATGAACGGGGTCGCATGAACAGGTTCTAGCGTAGCAGCGAGTGCGCCCGCGTTCCAGCGGTGCGACGCACGTCAGCCTTGCGACGACGGCAAGTACGACATCGGATTGACCGGCTTGCCGTCACGCCGCACCTCGAACAGCAGCGCGACGCGCGAGTTGTCGAGGTCGCCCATCTCGGCGATTTCGTCGCCCTGGTGCACGATGTCGCCGGTCTTCACCAGCAGCTTGCGGTTGTGCGCATACGCCGTCAGAAAATCCGCGTTGTGCTGGACGATGATCAGGCTGCCGTAATCGTTCAGGCCCGTGCCGGCATACATCACGCGTCCGTCGGCCGCCGCCCGAACCGGGTCGCCGGACCGCCCGGCGATCTGGATGCCACGGTTCTGCCCGGGCCGGAACACGTCGACGATCCGCCCTTGCGCGGGCCACGTGAGCGCAACCGCCCCCGCGTGCCGCTTCGTTTCCTTCACGACCTGCCGGTCGCTCGCGGCCGACGCATCGCCGGCGGCAGCGGCCTGCTGCGTGCTGTCGGTCGAACCCGGCGCCTGCAACGGTTGCGGCCGGACGATACGCAGCACCTGCCCCGTGCGCAGCGTGCTGCGCGCGTCGAGCTTGTTCCAGGTGCGCAACTCCGCCACGCTGCAGTCGTTCGACGACGCGATGCCCGACAGCGTGTCGCCGCGCTTCACGACGTACTTCTGCGCGACGAGGATCGGCGCCTGCGCTGGCGCGGCCGGTGCGGCCGGTACGGCAACCGACGGCGTCGCGGCGGACGGGCTCGGCGGCGCCGAACCCGCCAGCGTGTCGCTCGGCGGAACGGACTGCGTGCTTGCACAACCGGCCATGACGAGCACGGCGGCCAGGCCCGACAACCACGCCGCCTTGCGGTAAATCTCGTGCTGTTTCATGGACGATCGACTCCGGTTTGACAATCTTTCAAGCATCTCAAAAACGGACCGACCGACGTGTAACCGGATGCAAACAATGATGACAAACGATCACGAACCCGGCATCGGTGCAGATTTATTGCCGGAAATACGATTTGATTTGGAATAATTTCTCCGCCTTCGCGCTACCACGCGAAGGAAATTTCCCGATGCGCGATTATTTCGAATGGCTTTCAACAAACGATCGAGCGCGCGGGTCGGCGGAACAGCCAACGCCGCCCGCCCGGCTCAGCGCAGCCAGTCCACCAGTTCGGCGCACGCCCACGCGACGCCGATGCACAGGAACAGCAGGTGCAACGCGATCTTGAACGACACCACCCACGACGAATCGCCCCGCATGACAGTCTCCCCCGGTTGATATGCGGCCATGATCCGGGATCGATCGTGCCCCGAAAATGCGGAACCGGCGAACGGGGCCTCAAGCGCAGCCTGAGACCGCGGCTGCGGTTCCTGCTAACTTATCGGCCATTCCAATCCTTACGCGCCCCCACCCGACCATGCGCTTCGACCTGACCGACCTGCGGCTCTTCCTGAACATCTGCGAGGCCGGCACGATCACGAGCGGCGCCGAGCGCACCCACATCACGCTGCAGGCCGCGAGCGAGCGCATTCGCGGGATGGAGGACGAGCTCGGCGTGCCGCTGCTGCACCGGACCAAGTCGGGCGCGCAGCCGACCGACGCCGGCCTCGCGCTCGAACACCACGCGCGCACCGTGCTGCAGCAGATCGACCACATGCGCGGCGAACTGCAGCAATACGGCCAGGGGCTGCGCGGGCACATCCGGCTGCTGTGCAACACGGCATCGCTGAGCGAGTACCTGCCCGACGCGCTCGCCGCGTATCTGCCGCATCACCCGAAACTGTCGATCAGCGTCGAGGAGCGCTCGAGCCAGGAGATCGTGCATGCGATCCGCAACAAGACGGCCGAAATCGGGATCGTCGCGGATTCGGTCGGGCTCGGCGGGCTGGAACAGAAGCCGTTCCGCGAGGACTGGCTGATCGTCGTCGTGCCGGCCGCGCATGCGCTCGCCACGCGCGACGAGGTCGCGTTCGACGAGATCGCCGATGCGGATTTCATCGGGCTGACCGACGGCAGCGCGCTGCAGGTCCATCTCGCGGATCAGGCACGCGCGCTCGGCAAGCGGATCCGCTACCGTGTGCAGTTGAAGAGTTTCGACGCGATCTGCCGCGTGATCGAAAGCGGCGTGGGAATCGGCATCGTGTCGCGCCATGCGGCCGAGCGGGCGATGCAGACGATGGACGTGCGGCTCGTCGAGCTGTCCGACTCGTGGGGCCACCGCAAGCTGACGCTCTGCGCGCGATCGTTCGACGCCCTGCCGAAATACACGCAGGCGTTCGTCGCGTTCCTGTCGGGCGAGACCGCGTCGCGGTAACGCGCACCGTATCCCGCGCCCCCAAATCGATACCTACGGAGGCATGACCATGGCAGCAACCGATCTCGCTACCCGCTACCGTGCGTATATCGACTGCCTGAACCGGCAGGACTGGGCGGCGCTCGGCGAGCACGTCGCCGACAACGTGATCCACAACGACCGGCCGCTCGGGCTATCCGGTTATCGCGCGCTGCTGGAGCAGGATTTTCGCGACATCCCGGATCTGCACTTCGACATCCGGCTGCTGGTATGCGAACCGCCACGCGTCGCGTGCCGGCTTCGCTTCGCGTGTTCGCCGAAGGGGACGTTCATGGGGCTCGCCGTCGACGGCACGCGCGTCACGTTCGCCGAGAACGTGATCTACGAGTTTCACGACGGCAAGATCCGGCAGGTGTGGTCGGTGATCGACAAGGCGGCGATCGAAGCGCAACTGTGACGACGCCGGCCGGCGCGACGCTCAGCGCAGCCCCGACGCGGCCATGTATGCGCCGAGCGCGATCATCCCGGCGAAGAAACAGCGCTTGAACGCCTTCTCGCTCATCACGCGGCGTGCATACTGGCCGCCGATCATCCCCGCGAGCGCCGGCACGAGCGCCAGCGCCGATACGCCGAGATCGACCGTCTGCAGTGCGCCCGTCACGCGCAGCTGCAGGCCGAGCGCGATCGTCGACGCGGTAAACGACAGCCCGAGCGCCTGGATCAGGTCGTCCTTCGACAGGCGCAGCGCCTGCAGGTACGGCACGGCCGGCACGACGAACACGCCGGTCGCGGCCGTCACGACGCCGGTCAGGTAGCCGACCACCGCCGACAGCCATTTTTCGTGACGCCCCGGCGCGGGCAGCCGCGCGGCGGCGAGCCCCCAGCAGCCGTACGCGACCAGCACGACGCCGAGCGCCGCGTGCGTCCACGCGTTGCCGGCCGCGAGCGCGGGCAGGCCGCCCGTCAGCGTGCCGATCGTCAGCCCGACGAGCAGCGGCCACAGACGACGCAACAGCGGCCCGAACGACGGCCCGAGCCACAGCTGCCATACGTTGGTGATGAACGACGGCACGAGCAGCAGGCTCGCGGCCGCCGACGGCGGCATCGCGAGCGTGAGCAGCCCCATCGCGATCGTCGGCAGCCCGAGGCCGATCATCCCCTTGACCGCGCCGGCCAGGAGAAAGACCAGCACGATGATCGTCAGCGTATGAATGTGCATGAATGGCATTCCGTCCGGTTGAATACGGCGCCGATGGTGAACCACCGTCGCGCCGCCGGCCATCTGGTTTTGCCTGAGGCTGGCTCGGGCCCGTCAGGCGAGCCCCGTCATCCGGCCAGCCGCGTCGTTCATGCGCCGTGCGCCGGCCCCCGGCCCTGCTCGCTGTCGAGGTGCGCCATCTGCGCGGCCGGATAACGCTCGCCGGCAGCCGCCCCGGCGGGAACCGCCGCTTCGATGCGGGCGAGATCACTGACCGTTAGTTGCAATTTAGACGCCTGCAGCGCGTCCTGCAGCTGGGTGCGCTTGCGTGCGCCGATCAGCGGCACGATGTCGTCGCCGCGCGACAGCGCCCAGGCGATCGCGATCTGCGCGGGATTGCCGCCCTTCTCGCCGGCGATCGCGCGCAGCGCGTCGACCAGCGCGAGGTTGTGCGCGAGATTCTCGCCCTGGAAGCGCGGGCTGGCCGCGCGGAAATCGCGCTCGCCCTGCCGTGCCGCGCTCCAGCCGCCGCCGAGCAGCCCGCGCGACAGCACGCCGTACGCGGTCACGCCGATCCCCAGTTCGCGACAGGTCGGCAGGATGTCCGCCTCGATCCCGCGCGACAGCAGCGAGTACTCGATCTGCAGGTCGGCGATCGGCGCGACGGCCGCCGCGCGGCGGATCGTGTCGGCGCCGAGTTCCGACAGACCGATATGGCGCACGTAGCCGGCCTTCACGAGATCGGCGATCGCGCCGACCGTCTCCTCGATCGGCACGGCCGGATCGACGCGCGCGGGCCGGTAGATGTCGATATGGTCGGTGCCGAGGCGCTTCAGCGAATACGCGACGAAATTCCGGATCGCCGCGGGCCGCGCGTCGTAGCCGGTGAACGCGCCGGCCGGATCGCGCAGCGCGCCGAACTTCACGCTGATCAGCACCTGGTCGCGGGTCCGGCCGCGCAGCGCATCGCGAATCAGCATTTCGTTGTCGCCCATCCCGTAGAAGTCGCCCGTATCGAGCAACGTGATCCCGTTGTCGAGCGCCGCGTGCAGCGTCGCGATGCTTTCGTCGCGATCCGCCGGCCCGTAGAAATCCGACATCCCCATGCAGCCGAGTGCAATCGCCGAAACCTGCGGGCCCGTGCGGCCCAGTTGACGCTTGTCCATGTCCGTTTCCTTGCAGTGGTGAGTGAATGAACCGGATTCTGGGCGCATTGCCGCGCGCGATAAACACGAAACGCCCAACCAAATCATTCGACGCTGATTAACAATGGAGCCTCTGCCCATTTCCCAACGCCCCGCATGGATCATCTGCAAGCAATGCGCATCTTTGCGCGCGTCGCCCACCTCGGCAGCTTCACGAAAGCGGCCGAGCAGTTGCAATTGCCGCGCCCGACGGTGAGCAATGCCGTCCAGTATCTGGAAAAACACCTGAGGGTGCGCCTGCTGCAGCGGACCACCCGGCGCGTCGCGCTGACCGTCGAAGGTGCGACCTACTACGAGCGCTGCACGCGGTTGCTCGCCGATCTCGACGATGCCGAGACGCTATTCGACGAAGCCGGCGCGGCGCAGCGCGGCCTGATCCGCGTCGACCTGCCCGAGCGCTTCGCACTGAACGAAGTAATCCCGGCGCTGCCGGATTTCCACGCGCGCTATCCCGACCTGCGCGTCGTGCTGAGCACGTCCGACCGCTTCGTCGATCTCGTCGCCGACGGGATCGACTGCGCGGTGCGGGTCGGCGTGCTGTCCGACACGTCGCTCGTCGCGCGGCGCATCGGCGAGATGGCGCAGATCAATTGCGCGTCGCCCGGCTATCTCGCGCAATACGGCACGCCGCGCTCGCCGGACGATTTGCCCGACCACGTCGCGGTCGGCTATTTCTCGAACCGCACGGGCCGCGAGCTGGACTGGGAATATGCGGATATGGATTCGGGCGAGCTGCATACGGTGAAGATGCGCAGCGTCGTCGCGGTCAACAGCTCGCAAGCGTATCTCGCGTGCTGCGTCGCGGGCCTCGGGCTGATCCAGGCGCCGCGCGACGGGCTCGCGCCGCTCATCGAAGACGGTTCGCTGGTCGAGGTGCTGCCGGAATGGCATGCCGCGCCGCTGCCGGTGTCGGTCGTGTTTCCGCACGGCCGCCATCTGGCGCCGCGCGTGCGGATCTTCGTCGACTGGCTCGCGCAAACGCTCGGCGACACGCACCGGGCGTCATGACGGCATCGCACGCTCAGAACTTGTGGCGGATCGCGGCGCGCACCGCGAACTGGTTCGACGACGACGACGGCCCGTCGGTGCCGACGACGTAGCCACCGTCGGCCGCCGTGCCCGTCTTGTCGCCGGCGACCTTCTGCCATGCGCCCTGCAGGTAGACGTCGGTGCGCTTGGACAGGCTGTAGTCGGCCATCAGGCCGACCGTGTGGTATTTCGGCTTGAACGAGCCGCCCGCGCCGTCGAACTTGCCGTCCGTGTACACGTACTGCGCGCCGAGATAGAAATCAGGCGTGAGCTGGTACTTGCCGTTGATCTCGAAATTCTGGAACTTCGTCGCGGTCAGCCCGAGCCCGTCGAACGCCGTCGCCGGCAGGTAGACGGTCGACACCGGGTTCTTCATGTCGGTCTTCGTATAGACGAAGCCGACCGTCGCCGGGCCGAACGTATAGTTGATACCGCCGCCGAAGATGCGCAGGCGCTCGGCGACGAAATTCGCATCGTCGGACGCGATCGCGCCCGCGCTGCCGACGCCGGGGCTGTTCGCCTGCAGGTACGCGGCCGCGACCTGCAGCCCGGCCAGCGAATACTGCGCGCCGACGCTGTACTGGCGATTGGTCGAGAAGCCCGTGCTGTTGCTGAAGCTGTAGGTGCCGCCGAAGGTCAGCCCGTTCCAGTCGGGGCTCGCGTACTTGACCGTGTTGTTGACGCGGAACGAGTTGTCCGTGTTGTCGTTGTCGAACGGATGCGAGAACAGCGTGCCGCCCCAGTTGCCGTTCGCGGTCAGCGGCGCGAGATAGTCGACGACGGAATCGTACTGGCGACCGAACGTCAGCGTGCCGAAGCGCGACGCGCTCAACCCGACGAACGCCTGACGGCCGAACATCCGGCCGCCCTGGTTGAGCCTGCCGTTGTTCACGTCGAAGCCGTTTTCCAGCGTGAAGATCGCCTTCAGCCCGCCGCCGAGATCCTCGCTGCCCTTCAGGCCCCAGCGGCTGCCCTGCGCATAGCCGCTCGCGAGCTGGTAATCCGCTTTTCCGACCCCGTTCACGTTCACGTTGTTCGTGTAGTTGAAGCCTTCGTCGATCAGGCCGTACAGCGTGACGCTGTCCTGCGCGAAGGCCGGCGCGGCGAACGCTGCCAGCGCGGCGGCAAAAATGACGTGCTTCCTCATGACGGATCTCCGGAGCCGGGTGCCGGGCAGACTTTGCGCCCGGCGAATTTGTTTGTCTGTTTTTGTCTGTTTATAGGTCAGTGGCCCGCAGGGCGGACAACGCGGTGTGCGGCCGCGCGGACAAAATGGTGTCACGTCGCAAACCGGCCGTCCATCGGGGCCGTAGCGCCGGCATGCCAAGCGTTGCGCTGATCCAACTGCCGGGCTCGCCCGCCTGCCCGACCGGGCTTGCCGGCCGCGGCTGACCGGCCCGCCATCCGCATAAACCCGGGCGATGTCGCATCGGTGGCACAATGCGCATCCGTTCGTCATTTCTTCACGAAGTCATGCTTCACCCCGATTCATGCGCGGCGGCTGCCAGCCGCGCACGCGGCGCGCGCCGGGAGGCGGCTCGATGACCGCCGCCGCCCGGCCCGGCCGCTACGCCGAGCTCGATTTCTTCCGCGGCCTCGTGCTGCTCGTGATCGTCGTCGACCACATCGGCGGCAGCATCCTGTCGCGCGTGACGCTGCATGCGTACGCGCTGTGCGATGCGGCCGAAGTGTTCGTGTTCCTCGGCGGCTTCGCCACCGCCATCGCGTACAACACGCTCGCCGAGCGCCACGACGAGGCCGCCGCGCGCCAGCGCTTCATCCGCCGCGCGTTCGAGATCTACCGCGCGTTTCTGGTGACGGCCGGCCTGATGCTGCTGATCACCGCCGTGCTGAACGCATTCTCGATCGACGGCCCGAACATGCCGACCAACGATCTCGACGGTCTGCTCCACAAGCCGCTCGCGGCGCTGCGCGACATCCTGCTGTTCCGCCGCCAGCCGTATCTCGCATCGGTGCTGCCGATGTACGCGTTCTTCGCGCTGCTCGTCCCGCTCGCGCTGCCGCTCGCGCGCGCGCAGCCGTGGTTGCTGCTCGCGTTCAGCGGATCGCTGTGGTACGCGGCGCCGCATGCCGCGCGCTTCCTGCCGACCGTCGAAGGCATGCCGTGGGACTTCAATCCGTTCGCGTGGCAGTTCCTGTTCGTATTCGGCGTGATCGCGCGCTGCCAGCCCGTCTACCAGACGCTCGCGCCGAAGCCGCAGGGCTGGCTGCTCACGGCCGCGGCGCTCGCGATCGTCGCGGCCGGCGCGTACTACCGGCTGCGCGTCGAGCCGTTTCCGACCGATCCGTCGATCAAGCAGAACCTCGGCGCGCTGCGGCTCGGAAACTTCCTCGCGATCGCATGGCTCGCGGCCAAGCTCGTGCACCTCGGGTGGATGAAGAAGGTCGCGCACGCGATGCCGTGGATCGGCACGATCGGCCGGCAGGGGCTGCTGTGCTTCGTCGCCGGCACCTGCATCTCGCTCGCGGTCGATTCGCTGCTGTACCAGGCGACCGAAGGCTACCTCGACGTGCCGCTCGGCCTGACCGCCGACGTCGTCGCGATCGGTTTGCTGTATCTCGTCGCGAAGCTCTATGCGCCGTTCGTGTCGCGACTGCCGTTCCCGTTCCGTTCGCGGCGGTGACGCGCCGCGCCATCACGCGCCGCTGCTACGATAGCGGGCGCCCTTCCTGAAACGATTCGCCATGCGCCGACTTGCCCTACCGTTCGCCGTCGCCCTGCTCGCCGGCTCCGTCGCCACCGCCCATGCCACCCAGGGCGCGGCCGCGGCATCGCCGGCCTCGCCGTCGATGGTCCAGGCCGCCCCGTCGACGCCGGTCGCGCAGGAGGCACCGGTCAATCCCGGCAGCAGCATCATGCTGCGCTCGTTTCGTTCGGCGTCGCTGAAGCGCGACTGGTCCTATACGGTCTACCTGCCGCCCGGCTACAACCCGGAGGGCGCACGCTATCCGGTGATGTACCTGCTGCACGGCAATGCCGGCAACGCGAACGACTGGATCACGCAGGGCCGGCTGCAGGCCACGACCGACACGCTGATCGAACGCCACGAGATTCCGCCCGTCGTGATCGTGATGCCGCAAGGCGGCACCGACTGGTACGTCGATCGCAAGGAGAAAATGCAGAGCGCGTTCCTCAACGACCTGCTGCCGGAAGTCGAAGCGCACTTCGCGGTATCGAACCAGCGCGCGGGCCGCGCGATCGGCGGCGTGTCGATGGGCGGCTTCGGCGCGCTGCGTTTCCTGCTGCTCGAGCCGGGCCTGTTCTGCGGCGCGATGCTGCTGAGCCCCGCGATCTACGCGAACGAGCCGCCGCTCAATTCCGCCGCGCGCTACGTCGGCGTATTCGGCGACCGGCAGTTCGATCCGCGCGTGTGGCACGAGCTCAACTACCCGACGCTGATGCGCGGCTATTTCGCGCGCAACTGGCGCGTGCCGATGTTCATCGCGGCCGGCGACGACGACCTGACGATCCAGGCGGAATCGAGCATGCTGTACACGCACCTGCGGCGCGCGCAGAACGCGGCCGAGCTGCGCATCGTCGGCGGCGGGCATACGTGGGAAGTGTGGCGCGGATTGCTCGGCCAGGGCCTGAAGTACGCGCTCGAATGCGTGAAGTGACGAAGCCTGGTTCCGCGCCAGGCGCGTATGCAACGCGTGCCTGACGCATCCCCCCTTCACGTCATCCCGAGCTGCACCGCGCCGCATCCTCCGGCGCAATGCGTGTCGGCGATCGCGCCGGATCGGCGCGCGGTCTGGCTCGACGTTCAGTTCCACGCATGGCGCGCCGGACGCACGCCATTCAGATAGTAGTTGCCGACGAGGTGATATTTCCAGCGCACCGGATCGTGCAGCGTATGCGTGCGCGCGTTGCGCCAGTGGCGATCGAGATTGTGTTCGGCGAGCGTCGACTGCGTGCCGGCCAGCTCGAACAGCTTCTCGCCCGCGAGCAGCGCGATTTCCGTCGTCAGCACCTTCGCTTCGCCGACCGCGACCGATGCGCGCGCAACGTCGTCGTCCGTCACCGTGCCGCGCGCGCCGATCTCGTCCAGCGTGCGCGCCGCGCGTTCGAGCAGCGCTTCCGCCGCATGAAGCCGGATGTGCAGCCTGCCGATTTCGCGCACGATCAGCGGATCGTCGGTAGCCCGCTCCACGCCGCTGTCGACCCACGGACGCGTGCGGGTGCGCACGAACGCCTCGGTATCGGCGATGGCCGCCTTCGCGATGCCTGCATCGATCGCCGCCTGGATGATCTGCGACAGCGGGCCGTTGAGCGTCGGCTCGTCCGACACACGCTGCGCGGGCAGCACGTGCGACGCCGGCACGCGCACGCGATCGAGCACGACCGTGCCGCTCGCGGTCGTGCGCTGGCCGAAGCCCGACCAGTCGTCGATCACGGTGAGCCCCGGTGTCGGCTGCGGCACGTAGGCGAGCCATGCCTGCTGTGCATCGTCGAGGCCGAGCACCGGCACGTAGTGCGCGAACAGCGCGCCCGTCGAATAGAACTTCGTGCCGTCGACGACGTGGTCGTCGCCGTCGCGGCGCACGCGCGTCTTCAGGTCGAGCACGTGCTTCGTGCCCTTCTCCGAGAAGCCGTTGCCGAACCGCTTGCCGCTCAGGATCTCCGCGAAGAAATGACGCTTCTGCGCGTCGGTGCCGACCAGCGCGATCACGTCGACCAGCCCGAAATGATTCTGCGGCAACTGCCCGAGCGACCCGTCGGCCGCCGCGACGATCTTGATCACCTCGGTGAGCGTCACATGCGACACGCCCGCGCCGCCATAGGCCTTCGGCACCGTGATCGCCCACAACCCCGACTGCGAGAACCATTCGATCTCGTCGCGCGGCAACCGGCGCTCGCGATCGCGCTCGGCCGCGCCTTGCGCGAGCCGCTGCGCCAGCGCATGCGCGGCCGCGATCGCCTGTGCGTCGTCGGCAATCACGCGGGCAACCTGCGGTTTCGCGTCGGCCGGCTGCTCGTGAATCGTGGCGCTCGTATCGGACATCGGGCTCTCCTGATGGATGACGAAAGCACTGAATCTAGCAGTGCATCGCGGGCCGGCAAACCGAGCGATTCTCGTAACGTTATTCCTTCGGATAACAAACGACACGATGCGGCACGGCGCCCGATTCCACGCTTCGACGTCGCAATCGACGCGTTGACGTCGAAACTTCCGCGCAGCCGCGCACATAATGCGTATCGACGATAACGATCTGCGAATCCGTTATTGGAACGCTCGCGTCACGCTTCCTATACTGGGCCTCCCGGTGCAAACGGCCCCGCCCTTCGAGGAACACGCATGACTTCGTCGCACGCAGACACCGATCTTTCCACGGGCACCGATTACGACGCACTGGCGAGCCGCTTCAGGCGGGTCGTCGGCGACTGGATCGTCAACGGACGCACGCCGCCGTTCGGCTGGCGCGTCGGCAACGGTGCAGGCGCCGGCACCGAAACGGGAGCCGCCCGATGAGCAAGACCATTCGCTTCAACGCATTCGAGATGAACTGCGTCGGCCATCAGTCGCCGGGGTTGTGGGCGCATCCGCGCGACCGCTCGTGGCAGTACAAGGACCTCGACTACTGGACCGATCTCGCCCGCGTGCTCGAGCGCGGCATCTTCGACGCGATCTTCATCGCGGACGTGATCGGCTATTACGACGTCTACCACGGCAGCAACTATCACGCGCTGCATCAGGCCGCGCAGATTCCGGTCAACGATCCGCTGCAACTCGCCGCGCCGATCGCGATGGCGACCGAACATCTCGGCATCGGCATTACCGCGTCGACGACGTTCGAGCATCCGTACACGTTCGCACGCCGCCTGTCGACGGCCGACCATCACACCAAGGGCCGGCTCGCATGGAACATCGTCACGTCGTACCTGGAAAGCGGCGCGAAGAACGTCGGCGACAACGGGCTGCGCACGCATGACGATCGCTATGCGGTCGCGGCCGAATATGTCGAGGTGCTGTACAAGCTGTTCGAAGGAAGCTGGGAAGACGGCGCGGTCGTGCGCGATCGCGACGGCCGCGTGTTCACGCACCCCGAGAAGGTGCACGAGATCGGCCACAAGGGGCGGTTCTTCGACGTGCCCGGCTATCACCTGTGCGAGCCGTCGCCGCAGCGCACGCCGGTGCTGTTCCAGGCCGGCGCGTCCGGCCCCGGCAAGGCGTTCGCCGCACGGCACGCCGAATGCGTGTTCGTCGCCGCGCCTACCCGCCCGCAGCTCGCGCGCTATGTCGCCGACGTGCGCGCACAGGCCGCAGCCGCGGGGCGCGACCCGCGCGACGTGCTGATCTACAACCTCGTCACGGTGATCGTCGACGAAACCGACGAGAAGGCACAGGCGAAGTTCGACGAATATCGCCGCTACGTGTCGTACGACGGTTCGCTCGTGTTCATGTCCGGCTGGACCGGCATCGACTTCGGCCAGTACGCGCCGACCGACCCCGTCAGGCGCGTCGAAACGAATGCGATCGTGTCGGCCGTCGAGCATCTGGCCGGTGGCGACACCGCGTGGACGATCGAGGAACTGGCCGCGTGGGGCGGAATCGGCGGGATGGGCCCCGTGTTCGTCGGCTCCGCGCAGACGGTCGCGGACATCCTGCAGGAATGGGTCGCCGCAACCGACGTCGACGGCTTCAATCTCGCGTACGCCGTGGCGCACGAAACGTTCGAGGACATCGTCCGCTACCTCGTGCCGGAGTTGCAGCGGCGCGGCGTCTACCCGACCGGATACGCGCCCGGCACGCTGCGCGAGAAGCTGTTCGGCGGCGCCGCGCGGTTGCCGGACGCCCATCCGGCTGCGCGGTTCCGCGACATCGAGCAGGTCAAGCGCGACGCCGAACAGGTGGCCGACTACGCGTGAGGGCCATGCGGCCGACCTGCGTGCGAATCGGCCGGGTTCAGCGGCAAACGCTCGCGTGCGCGCCGGGCCGGGCGCGCCATGCGCGGCCCGTCAAAGCCACGTACCGCCCTGCCGCTCGTTCGGCTCGTCGGCGAGCGCGTCGAAATCGTGGATCCAGTCCAGGTGATGCAGCACGCTGCCGCGTTCGCCGAGCCGGACATTGCGCGCCCGCGCGGCCGGCCCGTCGGGCAGATGCAGCACGTCGGCGGCCGTGATCGATGCGTACTGCACCTTGCGCGTGCGACCGCGCCGCAGCCGCTCGTACGCTTCCTGCGCTTCGCGCCAGTTGCCCGGCCCGGCCTTCGCCAGTTGCCCGGCCAGCACCACCGCATCCTCGATCGACTGGTTCGCGCCCTGCCCGTGATGCGGCACCAGCGCGTGCGCGGCGTCGCCGATCAGCGTCACGCGCCCGCGGCTCCAGCGGCCGAGCGGCGGCCGGTGGAACAGCCCCCAGCGCTGGCTGACCGGCACCGCGGTGATCATCTGCACCACCGCCGGGTGCCAGTCCTTGAACAGGCGCAATTGCTCGCCCTCTTCGGCCGGCATGACCCACTCGCGCGACGGCCACGGCGACGGATGACGTTCGACCAGCAGGAAGTTCTGGTCGCCGTTGTCGCCGATCGGATAGTGCAGCAGGTGGCCGTGCGGCCCGACCCAGAACTGGATGGCTTCCGGATCGGGCAGCAGGTCCATCCGCTCGGCCGGCACCACGCCGCGAAAACCCGAGCAGCCCGAATACAGCACGTCGTCGTAGCCGAGCATCCAGCGCCGCGTGATCGAACGCGCGCCATCCGCGCCGATCACGAGATCGGCATCGACACGCTTGCCGTTGTCGAACGTCAGCGTCACGCGGTCCGGATGCTGCGCGAGATCGACCAGTCGATGGCCGAGATGGATCTGCTCGACACCGACCGCCTTCGACAGGATCGCCTGCAGGTCCGCGCGATGCACGCCCCAGTACGACCCGCCGAATTGCCGGCGATAGTCGGGTTCGCCGCGATGATGGCCGATGACCGCCCCGCTGCGCCCGTCGCGATAGACGAGCGCCGGGATTTCCGCGCATACCGCGTCGAAAGCGGAACGTAATCCCATCCGTTCGTAGAAGCGCGTCGCATTCGCCGACAGCGCGACGGCCGCCCCGACCTCGCGCAGCACGTCGGTCTGCTCGTACAGTTGCGCGTCGATGCCGCGCTCGCGCAACGCGAGCGCCAGCGTCAGGCCGCCGATACCGGCGCCGACGATCGCGATGTTCAGATGGGTCTGCATGATGAAGGTGTCTCCGGGATTCAGATAGTCAGTTATCGAGGCCGCGGCGCGCGTGACCTGCTCGGCGCGCCTGTCGAATGCATGCGCCGTGTCGGTATTTTCAGCAGCGAACCCTTATCCCACAATAAAATGCATGGAATCTGCTTCATCACTGAACGGAATGATCGGGAGCGCTGCGACACCATGGAACTGAGCGAGATCGACCTCAATCTGCTGCTGCTTTTTCAGCGGCTGATGCAGGAGCGGCGCGTGTCGAGCGTCGCCGAGCAGATGAACATGAGCCAGCCCGGCGTGAGCAACGCGCTCGCGAAACTGCGCCGCCGGCTCGGCGATCCGCTGTTCGTGCGCGGGCCCGGCGGCGTGGTTCCGACGCCGTTCGCGTTGCGTCTGGCCGAGCCGGTTGCGCAGGCGCTGTCGACGCTGCATGCGGCGCTCAATCCGGAGACGGGTTTCGATCCGCTGCGCGCGTCGCGCACGATGACGATCGGGATGACCGATATCGGCGAAGTCGTGTTCCTGCCCGCGTTGCTCGAACATCTGTCGAAAACGGCGCCGGGCATCGCGCTCAATACGGTGCGCAACACGAGCGTGAACCTCAGCGACGAAATGGCCGACGGTCGCGTCGATCTCGCGATCGGGCTGCTGCCGCAACTGCAAGGCGGGTTCTATCAGCGCCGGCTGTTCGATCAGCGGTACGTATGCCTGTTCCGCCGCGGGCATCCGCTCGAAGACGCGCCATTGACGGTCGACGCATGGCGGGGCGCCGAGCATCTGGTCGTGGTGTCGGCCGGCACCGGCCACGGGCAGGTCGACGAATGGCTGAAGCGGCGGCGCGTCAAGCGCCGCGTGCGGCTCACGGTGCCGCATTTCATGAGCGTCGGCTACATCCTGCAACGCACCGACCTGATCGCGACCGTGCCCGAGCATCTCGCGCTGCAGCTCGCCGCGCCGTTTTCGCTGAGCTGGCGGGCGTTGCCCGTCACGCTGCCGGGTGCGCCGATTCATCTGCTGTGGCATACGCGCGTGAATCAGGACGAAGGCAACCGGTGGTTGCGCGATGTCGTGGTCAGCCTGTTCTCGGAAGCCGAAACACGCGGCCGAAAGACGGCGCCGGCGCGCAAGCAATAGCGGCCCGCGCCGCGAAACCCGCGGTGCGCGGTACGATGACGCTTCAACCGGCGCGCGTCGATGCCATCGCACCCTTGCCGCCTCTCTTTCGTCACCCAACCCGCAGGGAATCAAGTCATGTCTGTCTCGCAGAAATTCGCAGCCGTCACGGGCGCCGGCTCCGGCATCGGTCGTGCCGCGGCGATCGCACTCGCCGGCGCGGGATTTACCGTCGCGCTGATCGGACGCCGCGAAGAATCGTTGCGTGAAACGAAAGAGGCGATCGTCGCCGCTCACGGCGATGCGCACGTGTTTCCGGCCGACGTCACCGACGAAGCATCGGTCGATCATGCGTTCGCGCAGATTGCGCAGCAGTTCGGCCGGCTCGACGTGCTCTTCAACAACGCCGGGCGCAATGCGCCGGCCGTTGCACTCGACGAATATGCATTCGACGTGTGGAACGCCGTCGTCGCGACGAACCTGACGGGCGTCTTCCTGTGCGCACGGGCAGCGTGGCGCGTGATGAAAGCGCAAACGCCGCAGGGTGGCCGGATCATCAACAACGGTTCGATCTCGGCCTATACGCCGCGCCCGAACACGATCGCGTACACGGCCACCAAGCATGCGGTGGCCGGCATCACCAAGTCGCTCGCACTCGACGGCCGCGCGTACAACATCGCGTGCGGCCAGATCGACATCGGCAACGCGGCGACGTCGCTGACGGACCGGATGACGGACGGCGTGCTGCAGGCCGACGGACGCATGGCGCCCGAAGCGCGGATGGACGTCACGCACGTGGCAAACGCGGTCGTTCAGATGGCGAATCTTCCGCTGGACACGAACATCCTGAACATGACGATCATGGCGACGACGATGCCGTTCGTCGGGCGTGGATAAGCGGGATCGCTGGGATTCGACCGGGCGGCGGTGCCGGGTGCCGCGCACCGCATGTTCCGTCATCCCCTCTTCGTCTTCTTGCCCATCGACGGCGGCTTGACGATGACGAACCGGCGGCGATCCTTGCCCCGGATCCGGAGCGGCGCGTCACCGCGCCCGCTCCACGCCCTGCCGCTCGCCGGATCGCGATAGCGCGCCGGCAGGACTTTCACGACAACCTTGCCGGTTGCATCGAACCGATTTTCGCCGGATTCAGAAAAGTGCCGCCCGGAAGACACGCGGCCTCGATGGCCGCTGCTCAGCGTTCGTGATAGATCGCGAGCCACACGGTCGGCTCTTCCGGATGCGTCCACGCGACGCGATGCCGGCAATGCGGCGCGATCAGCACGTAGTCGCCGGGGCGCATGTCGTGAAGCGCAGGATCGCCTTCGAATTCGAGCGCGGCCGCACCGGACAGCAGCGCAACCCATTCCGCGCGCGGATCGTCGTACCAGAACCCGTCGGGACTCGCATGCCCCATCGACACGATCCGCTCGACGTTCAGGCGCGCGCCGGCCATGAGTACGTCGACCTGCTCGTCGTCGCTTCGGGTCCGTTCGATGTCGAACAGGTTGCCGGTTTGAAGCTGCATGATTCGATCTCCCGTCGCCCTCCGCGTGAAGGCGGTTGGCGTCCACTCTAGCGCGGAGGCCACCGCCGGGGCGAGCTTGTTTTGCGGGCATCGGCTCGACGCGCGCGCAAAGACAGCCATCGAAACGCCCGACGCAACGTGGCCGGCGACAAAACCGCCTTGACAAGTTGCGCATCGCAACTAATATTGCTTGCGGACCGCAACTTTTCCGGGCTGATCATGGATCTCATCGATATTCCCGCCAAGACCCGCGACGCGACAATCCTGGAACTTCGCGATTTTTCCCGGAAACTGGTTCGTGAACTGGGCTTCATGCGCACGACATTGGCCGACAGCGACCTCGCGCCATCGGCCGTTCACGCCGTGCTCGAAATCGGAATGGCGCCCGGCATCAGCGCAAAGGATCTCGGCAATATCCTGCGGCTCGACAAATCGAATACGAGCCGACAGCTTGCCCGGCTGGAAGCGGCCGGCTTCGTGACGCGCCGCATCTCGCCCGACGATGCGCGCGCGACCGAGTTGTATTTGAGCGCCGACGGGCAAAAGCTCCGGAAGAAGATCGACCAGTTCGCGACCCGTCAGGTGTCGAATGCGCTGCGCCGCATGGTGCCGGCGGACCAGCAAAACCTGATCCGTTCGCTCGCGCTTTATAGCGACGCGCTGGCGCAGGACAACGTCGCAAAGCCGCTCGCCGCGAAACAGAACGCGCCGCAGATCCTCGACGGCTACCAGCCCGGCTGCATCGGCGACATAGCAAGCCTTCACGCGCGGTTCTATTCGGAGCACTGGGGATTCGGCGCGTTCTTCGAGAAGAAGGTTGCGACCGAACTCGCGGCATTTGCGGGCGCGCTCCCAGCCGATGGCAAGGCGCTGTGGCTCTGCGCGGAAAACGGCCGCACGCTCGCCTCTCTCGCCATCGACGGAGACAAGGTATCGGGCGTCGCGCACTTGCGCTGGTTCATCGTCGACGATGCGTTGCGCGGCTCCGGCATCGGGCGGCAGCTCATGACGCTTGCCATGCAGTTCGTCGACGCGCAGCCGTTCGACGAAACGTATCTCTGGACATTCAAGGGGCTCGATTCGGCACGTCATCTGTACGAATCGTTCGGCTTTGCGCTGACCGGCGAATCGGCAGGCTCGCAATGGGGAACCGAGGTCGTCGAGCAGCGCTTCAGCCGGCGAAAATCCGGCGGCTAGCCGATGGCCCCGCACCGCCTCTCACCGGCAAACCACCCACCTCGAATGAACCCGCCTGCCACGATGCCGCTGCCGATCGTCTTCCTGCCGGCCATGCCATGCGACGCACGAATGTATGCCGCGCAGGTCGACGGGCTGAGCGATCTGGTGTTGCCGTCGGTGCACGTGCTTTCGTACCCGACCTTCGCGGAAAGCGCCGAGCACCTGCTGTCCGTCATTGAAGGGCCGTTCATCCTCGCAGGCACCGCGTATGGCGGCTGCCTGGCACTCGAAGTGCTCGCCAGGATGCCCGATCGCGTTCGCGGCCTCTGGCTGATGAACTGTCAGCCCGGCGCCCATCCGGATCCGGCGTCGGCGCGCGCCACGAGTCGCAGAATCCGCTCCGGCGAGCATGAACGCGTGATCGCCGAATTCGCCGGGAACGCCATCCCCGCCGACGACATCGCGGCGAGAGCGACATTCGTGCAGATGGCGCGCGACGCCGGCGCCGACATGTTCGCTCGGCAATCCGATGCGACGGCGACGCGGATGGATCGCTGGTCTGCGCTCGCATCGACGCGGATCCCGACGTTACTCGTCTGGGGCAACGCCGACCGCTTCGTTCCCGCCGACGTGGGCCGCCGCATCGCCGCATCGATGCCGCATGCCCGTTTCGAATCGATCGACGGGTGCGGCCATTTTCCGACCCTGGAGCGCCCGTCGCCATGCACGGCGATCGCGCGCCAATGGTTGATCGAGTCCGGCCTGACGCCCTTCTCCACGCGTTGACCCGTCAATCCACGCACGCCGCAGATCCGCTCGCGAACCCGGCGACGCGCCGACCACGCATGTCGCCTGCCGCGCTCACGCCGCCTTTCACGCGGCCGCCTCGTCGTCGATATCGCGCGCCGTCGGTTCATGACGCACGATCAGCAGAAACACGATCGGCGTGACCGCGCTGACCGCCACGACCCAGAACATGTCCGTGCCGAGCCGGGCCTGCAGGATCGGCAGCACGAACAGCGCAAGCGCCTGCCCGATGCCGCACAGCGAACGCCCGAAGCCGACCCCGGTGCCGCGGATCGCCGCCGGGTAAGACAGCGTCGGATAGATCATCATCTGCGCGCCCGGCCCGAAGCCTTCGGCGAACAGCCACGTGCCGAGCATCAGCAGCACGACGCCGATCGCGACCGCGCCGTGCGGATGTCCGGCCAGCGCGAGTGCAACGAGCGCGACGAACTGCAGCGCGAAGCCCGCGATCGCGACGTGGCGCGACGGATATCGATACGCGAGGCGCATGCCGAGCAAGCCGCCGGTCAACGCGAACAGGACATTCAGCGCGAGCGACGCGGCGATCGTCTCGAACACGCCCGCGCCGAGAAACTGCGACAGGATCGACGGCAGGAAGAACGCGATCGCCGTGTATTCGAACGGAATGCACAGGTTCATCACGCTGGCGACGATCGTGCGGCCCAGATACGGGCGCTGGAACAGCACGCGAATCCGCACGGGCAGCTGGCTCGGCGCGCGCGGCGCATCGTCCGCTTCGTGCGCGTGAATCCCGTACGACTCGCGAAGAATGCGCGCGGCATTGGCGAGGTCGCCCTGATTCGCCGCCCACAGCGGCGATTCGTTCATGAAGCGGTTGCGCACCAGGATGATGACGAGCGCGGGCACCGCGCCAAAGATCAGCGACGCGCGCCACAGCCAGCCCGCATGCTCGGCCGGCAGCAGGAAATACAGCCCGAAGATCAACAGGAAACAGACCGACGACGCCACGTACCACATCGGGCACCACGCGGCGAGCCGAGACGCCTTGTTGCCGCGGCCGTTGAACTTCGAGAATTCCGCGAGAAACGCCATCGCAACCGGCAGGTCGATGCCGACGCCGAGCCCCATCACGAAGCGCGCGCCGATCAGCACCCACACGTTCGGCGCGAGCCCGGCCGCGATCGCCGCGATCACGAAGAACAGCATGTCGGCCATGAACACCTGATAGCGGCCGATCTTGTCGGTAAGCCAGCCGCCGATCAGGCTGCCGAAGATCGTGCCGATCATGATCGCCGACCCGACCAGCCCGGTCAGCGCGGGCGTCAGGCCGAACTCGCGCGCGACGTCGTCGATGCCGTAGGACAACGTCGTCAGGTCGTATGCATCGAGAAACACGCCGCCGAGCGCGAGCAGCACGATCATCCGCGCATGGCTGACGGAGCTGTCCGTCGTATTGATCAGGCGCGCCACGTCGCTCGCGGAGCGGATGGGCGCGGAAACCGGCGTGATAGCGGCATTCAGATCGATCGAACTCATCGCATTCCCTTGTTTCGCCGGATACCCGGCGATGTCCACATGGAGACCGGAACCCGGCACGCACGTGCCGCCGGGTTCCGGAAGCGAAGATTCTGTTCTTGCGATCCGGTTATCCCAACCGATATAAATCGATAAATTATTCGGTGTACGTCATAACGTTGCCGCCCGCGCGCGTCGACCGGTCACGCACATGTGCGCAGCAACCTGCGTCACGCCGCCGCGCGAAAGGCGGCCACCCTGTTTCGACCGTTCGCCTTCGCGTAGTACAGCGCCTCGTCGGCGGCCTTGATCACGGCTTCGGCTTGCGCATCGTGCTCGGGCGTCCAGCTCGCGAGGCCGATACTGGCGGTGACGTGCCCGTATTCGCTGCCGGCGTGCTCGAGCGGCAGCCCGTCGATCGCCGCGCGAATGCGTTCGGCAATCCGGGTGGCGCCCGTCTCGCAGGTATCGGGGAGCAGCACGACGAATTCCTCGCCGCCGTAACGGGCCGCGGTATCGGCCGGCCGGCGGATGTTGTCGCCGATACAGCGCGCGACCGCTGCCAGCGCGTCGTCGCCCGCCTGGTGGCCGTAGGTGTCGTTATAGGCCTTGAAGCGGTCGACATCGACGAACAGCAACGAGAAAACCGATCGCGATCGCCGTGCGCGACGCCATTCGCGATCGAGCACTTCCGCGAAACTGCGGCGATTGTTCAGGCCGGTGAGGCCGTCGGTGCGCGCCAGCAGCACGAGTTCCGACTCGGCGCGCATGCGACGCCGCAGTTGCGTGCCGAGCATGACGGACACCGCGATGAACGCGGCGCCGAACACCGCCACCAGCGCGCCGATCGTCACGGCCCGATGCCGCCACGCCGCATAGATATCCGGCTCCGCTTCCGCGACCATGATCATCAGCGGCAGCTTCGGCAGGTGCCTGAAGTAGTAGAGACGACGCATGCCGTCGAGCGACGACGTTTCCGAGAACACGCCTTCCTGCGCGGCCCGGAACCGCTGGAAGGCCGCGGCATGGCTGATGTCGCGACCGATGGTGCGGGCGTCGTACGGGTGGCGCATCACCATCACGCCGTCGTTGCCGATCAGCGAGATCGCACCGTGCTGCCCGAGCGACAGGCCGGCAAACAGTTGATGAAAATATTCGAGGTTGACCGCGATGAGCACGACGCCGGCAAACGAGCCGTCCGGGGTCGAGATCCGCCGGGTGAGCCCGATGCTGGGCGTGCCCCCGCGCAGGCGCGACGGAAACGGATCGCTGACGTAGAGCCCGACATTCGGATCGTCGCGATGGACGGTGAAGTACTTGCGATCGGCAAAATTGCCGTGACGCGGCACGTCGTTGGCCGAATCGAGGACGATGTTGCCGCCGGCATCGAGTACCAGCACCGAGCCGAGAAATCGTGCGGTCATCGCGTTGTCGAACAGCACGGCGCGCCGCAAGCCCGGCGGCGCATTCATCACGTCGGGGCGGCGAAGCCCCTGGATGACCGCCTGCAACGACAGGTCGTAGAGTTCGAAGTTGCGCTGGATGTCTCGCTCGGCAACCAGGCCGAGATTGCGGGAGGTTTCGCTCGCCCGCTCGAGCGCGTCGTTGCGGCTCTGGAACAGTTGCAGCACGCACAGACCCATCAATGCACAAGCCACCACGATGCCGATCACGACGATGGTATAGGGAGCCGCCGACCTGGATTGCATGTGTCTCCTCGGTGACCAAGCTAAAAAACAGAGGGTGGCATATCAAGCGGAGGCTGCCTGGTCATGGCGCGCCATCGAGATGCGATACCGGATCGTTCGCGCCCGACCGGATCGAGTCGGTCAAGTCCGTGCAGCGGCCAGCGCGTTGCCGAAATGCTCCACGGCGCCGTCGAAGCGCGCCGCGCCCACGTCGAAAACCCAGCGGCGCAGTGACGGCGGCGCAGCAAGACCGCGCTCCGCGAGCCGATACCGGGTGTCGATCGCGGCCACCACGGCGCTCACCATGGCTTGCGGCATGCCTGCGGTGGCCGCGGTCGTCAGCCCGCCGTCGAGTACGCTCGGCGCAAAGGCTGCGCTTTCGACGCCGTGATGCATCGCCGTCCGCGCGGCCGTGGCGGCGGCATCCGCGGTTCTTTCGATCGTCCAGCTTGCCGGATCACCGAGTCCGACCAGCAGTATGATGCGCGCGGCAATGCCGGCGGGCGGGAGGTCGATCAACAGCGTTTCCATCGGCGCGGCAAGAAAATGACCTTCGCGCCGCAGGTCGGTGAGTGCACCCAGGAGGGCGACGTCGAGATGGTGGAGTCCGCCCGTCGGGCCGTCGGCCGTCGCCTCGTGGGCGAACATGCAGCCGCAGGAGAGATCGACTTGTGCACCGACGCCATCCCATGCCGCGACCTCGAAGGACACATCCCGCCAACTACCGATGATCTGTCGAGGATCCATATCGTCTCTCCTGTAAGGTCAGCCTGCTCGGTCCAAATATCTCGCAACCCGCGCCAATCTGCGGCCGCGATGCGTGTGCCGAACGCCCACAATCTACGCGCCATCGCGAGCCCGTCGCGACATCGCCCATCGCACTGGCAACGCGTTTTCCGAATCCGGGTTTGCGGACGTGTCGCCGACCCACTGGTCGAGTCAAGCGTAGCGGCAAGAATCATTCTTGCACATGCCGGCGGGCCTTTGGGACTGAACACCCGATCGACGCGTCACGACATGATTCCGCAGTCCGCATCCAGCGACAGAACCGCACGCCGAGCATGATGGGAAACGCGATCGATGCGGCGCCGAACGTCGCCCCCATGCGCTCAGGGTCGCGGCCCGGTGCCGCGCCCAACACCATCGATATCCGGATCGGGAATCCTCGCCGACTGAATCACGACCAGCGTATCCCCCGCCTCGATCCGGCACGGCGGATCCTCGTAAAACGAAAGAATCTTCCCGCAGCGATCGAGCCCGACGACGATCGCGCCGGGCACGACGTTCGTCATGCAGCCGATCTCGTGCGGCAGCGCCTCGCGCTCCAGCAGCGTCGCCCGCCCGCGCGTCGACAGCATGTCGTTCACGAACGGCACGATGTAGCGGCTATGCACCGCGTCCGCGAGCAGCAACGCGCCGATCTTCGTCGACGACACGATCACGTCGGCGCCGGCCTGCCGCAGTTGCCGCTGATACAGGTTCTCCTGGATGCGCACGACGATCTTCGTCTCGGGCGCGATGCTGCGCACCGACAGCGTCAGCAGGATCGCGGTCGGATCGTCGGTCACCGAGATGATCACGGCCTTCGCCGCGCGCACCTGCGCCTGCTGCAGCAGATCCTCGTGCGCGGGGTCTCCGAGCAGCCCGGTCACGCCGAGCGACGTCGCGGCCTCGAGCGCCTGCTGTTGCGCATCGATCACGATGATCGTCGACGGATCGACGCCGCTTTCGAGCAGTTCGCGCACGGCGATCGATCCCGACAGGCCGTAACCGCACACGACGATGTGATCGGACAGTTGTTTCTGCAGGCGTTTCATGCGGAATTCCTCGATGACGCGCTGGATCACGAACTGATATGCCGTGCCCAGGAAGATGAACCAGATGCCGATGCGGATCGGCACGATGAAGAACGCGTCGAGCAGACGCGCGCGCGCCGTGACCGGCACGATGTCGCCGTAACCGACCGTCGCGACCGTGACCATCGTGAAGTACACGAGATCGGCGACGTTCATCGGCGTGCTCTTGGTGGAATCGCGCAGCCCGTCGCGGTCGAGATACAGCACGAGGAACGCGAGCATGCACAACAGCACGACCGCGCCGAGACGGAACAGCAGCGTACGGCGCGGCGACGTCGCGGGACGGGTGAACAGCGTGCGCGTGCGCGGCGCCTGCCACGGATCACGGGCGCGACGCAGACGCAAGCGCAACGAACGGCGCTGGGAAGGCGTTGCCAACGAGGATTCTCCTGAACGATGCGGGCTCGATTCTACGACGGGAACCTGCGGGTGCTGGCGTTACAGCATGCTGCGCGGCCGCACCATCGTGCCGTCGACGAAACGCTGCGCACGGAACGCCGACAGGTCGAGCGACGGTGCGCCGGTATCGACCCATTCGGCCAGCAGCCGGCCGACGATCGGCCCCATCGCGAAGCCGTGTCCGCAAAACCCGGTCGCGATCGCGAGCCCGGACGGCGTGCCGGGCGCATCGATCACCGGAATGCCGTCGGGCAGCACGTCGATCAGGCCGGCCCACGCCTCGACGATCTGCGCGTCCTTCAGCGCGGGGAAGATCGCCTTGAGCTTCGCGAGCGCGCGCGGCGCATGCGCGCGATTCGGCTGCGGCTGCGGATCGCGCGGCTCGATCGGGTCGACCCGGCCGCCGATGCGCGCGCAGGCATCGCGCCATGCCGCCGTATTCAGATGCAGCCGGAATTTCTCGCGCTGCGACCAGAACTCCGGCCAGAACAGGCTCAATCCGCGCAGGTGGCCGAGCGTCAGGTCGACGTCGACCTGCATGTCGTCGGCGAGATTGATCGCGCCGTTCTTGCGTTGCCGGATGCCGAGCCCATGCCCCCAGATCGTCGACGCGGATACCTCGGGCAGCACGTTGGTGCGCATGCAGGTGCCGCGCACGGCCTGCTGCGGCAGCCGGATGCCGACGCCGTCGAGCAGCCGGAAGCTGGTCGCGCCGGCCGCGCAGATCACGCGCCGCGTGCGGATCGTGCCGCGCTCGGTCACGACGCCGGCGACCGCGCCGCCGGCCGTCTCGATCGCGGTCACGCCGCAGCCTTCGAAGAAACGCGCGCCGGCTTCGGCCGCGCGCGCCGCGAACGCGGCGGCCACACGGCGCGGCTCGGCCTGCCCGTCAGTCGCGGTGTACAACCCGCCGAGCGTGCGCGCCTGCGTCGACAGGCCGCTCACGCGCGCGTCGATTTCCGCACGCGTGAGCGTGCGCGTGTCGAGCCCGTGCTCGCGCGCGACGGCGAGCCATGCCTGGAACGATGACCAGTCGTCGTCGTTGTCGGCCATATACAGACAGCCGCCCTGCCGCCATTCGAGGTCGAAGCCGAGCGCCTGCTCGAGCCCTTCCCAGATCCGCATGCCGGCCATCATCAGCGGCACTTCGGCGGACTCGCGGCCCTGCTGGCGCACGAAACCCCATGCGCGGGTCGATTGCTGGCCGGCAATGCGCGACTTGTCGAGCACGACGGCCTTCAGGCCACGCAGCCCGAGATAGTACGCGGCCGCGCAGCCCATGATGCCGGCCCCGGCGATCACGATGTCGGCCTCGGCCGGAAACGCCGTATCGGCACGGCTCAATGCATCATGCAGCGGATAAGTTGTCGTCATTGTTTTCTGTTGGCGTCGATACGCCCGGCACAGGCATCGACATACGCGATGACGGGCGCCGGGCGATACTGTCCTGCACCGGATTTTCGCGGAAAACGTCCGAACGGGCCGGCGAGCGATCGAGCGTGCCTGTCGCGGCCCCGGCACGGGCATGCGACGGCGTCATTTTTGCTGGCCGGTCGTCCTCGTTTTTCGCCTTGACGGGGCTATCTTACCGCGCGACAAACCGTCTATTCAGCACGCGAGGAAACTGGCCGACGCCGCGATAGCCGAAGCGGCAGCGGAAGGTGCGCAACCGTGCGCGCTCGACCGGCACAAGCGGCACCGGTCCGTCGAGCGCGAAGACGGCGAGCCGTTCACGGACATGCCGGCGTAAGCCGACCCGTGACTTGCGCGCATTCGCGACACACGTGCCGGTCTCGAACGGAATCGTCCGATGCCCGCCGCAATGTCGCGCGTTTCCCCTCACACGCTTTCGCGGCCGTCGTGATGCTTACGAGACGATTCCGGAATCGCGCCCTGCTTCGACGGCTCGCATCGACACCCGAACCGGCACACACGTCGGTTCGTTATCCGACGCATCCGAGCGTCATCGGAACGTCACTCTCACCGACATACCATCGCTGTCGATTCGAGCGATGCATGCGATTTCCTTCGTCACGCTCGGGAACGGATCATGCTCGTCGCACGAAGAATTGGAACCCATTTATTTTCTTTGACGGATGGCGTATTACCGGCGAATATTCGCGTCGATCGATCGGTTAGTACTTCTCAAAAAATTCGTTGTTCGCCATGTAACGATGACCTTACTTTGCTTCGCCAACTGATACTTGATCGAAGGGGTGGAAATGATGCCGTTGTCCCAGGATGTGAGCATCAAAAAGACCGTCACCGTATCGAAAGCATCCACGCCATCACCCGTTTTCTGGAAGTCGGATCCGCTGGTCGCGACACCGCCGCCGGAACCGAATTCCGCAACGCCCGACCTGCGCGACTTCTTCGCCGCGGCCGCGCTGCAAGGGTTGCTGTCACGCGACGCCGGCCGCAACGTGTCGACGATCGCCGACTACGAATCCAAACGCGCGGTCAGCGCCTATCGATTCGCCGACGAAATGTTGAAGGCGCGATGAACCGGCACGCCCGCCGGGCCGGACCGGCCCGCGCGCGCTCGTCGTCCTCCGGCCTTCGTCATCGCAAACACCGCCCGTAGCCGCCCGAACGACGCGGAGAACCTGGTTCAATTCCCGGCATGAATGGCCTGCTCGATGCTCATCGTGCGGGGCGGATAGTTGCCCGCTTCATCGTCGGCGACGTGAATCCTGGCCGGTCGACTCTCGAACGACAACACGATCCGGACAGTTTCATCGCGAACGACGGTCCGCATGCACAAGGTGGGCATTCGAAGTCGCCAATCGCGTTATCTTGAAATTGAAACGATCGGTCCCTCACAACGTGAGGCATCACGCCACGGAATTCCCTCGTCATTGACAACGGTTGCACATGAATTCGGATCGGCCGGCCGCCATTGCCGGCTGGACGCGCGATCCTTCACGCTGCGCCGCACAGGCGCGAACGCACGCAAGCGCGCGCCGCGCCATGCGTTGGCGCGGCGCGCGCTTCGGATGAATGGGGACGCCAGCGGATCAACGTAGGCCGTCTTGCCGGTCAATCCGGCACCCGCCTCGCGCGGGTATGCCGCGCACTACGCGTAGCGGCTCAGCCACTCTTCGGAGAATTTTTGCGCATAGGTGACGGCTTCGACTTCGGTATCGAATTCGCCCAGGTTGCGGAACGCTGCTTCGCGGCTGAAACCCAACTTCGTAACCTCGACCTGGGCGGCGTACTTGCCGTCCGCCGTCACGCGCGGTTCGCAGTTCATCTCGTAGCCGCGCATCACAAATTTCTTCTGCATCGGTTCAAAGCATTTTTTTGAGACGGGGAATCGTAGCATGTGAGCGCCGTGCGTTCGGGCTCGCCAATAAATGTATCTACCTCGGTTTCACTAGAGGAAACCATCCACTCCCGTCGGATATCCTGTACAGAATTGTCGACTGCGGGGGAGCCGCGATGCCGGCGTCGTGCCGCGATGGCACGCCCACATCTGGTGCATTGCGTCCCCGCCGCGGTGCATTCCATGCCGAGCCGCGTGGAATACGCTCGCGGTATGCCGCGATCCGCGCCTGAGGGTTTTCAACGCATCTTTCGCACTCGCGCAACAACCACGATCAGACGTAACGTCAAGACACACCTTTCACACAAACGCACTTTTCGCTGCATGGAATAACGGCCGTTTTGCGGTAAAGTTATCTTTTCCGCGCGTGGCCGGTCGGCTCGCCACTGGACGTCGTCAAGACTGTCCGCCGAGACTGCCGCAAGGCGTCATTCTGAACGTCACGATCCGTTCCCGTAGCATGACCACTGAAGCAATCACCACGGATTCCCTCGCGGTTGCCGAGCGCGTGCGCGAGCTGATGAGCCGTAACGGCATCGGCAAGCGCCAGCAGACAACCGAGCTGTGCCGTATCCTCGACCTGAGTTTTTCGCAGGGCCATCGCAAGCTGCGTGGCAGCAGCCCCTGGACCCTCGCGCAAATCAAGAAAGTCGCCGAAGCTTACGGCGAGCCCGCCGCCCAGCTGTTCGGCGCGCAGGCGCTCGACCCCGGCATGGTCGGCGCCTATTCGCAGGAGGCCGTCCTGTATGCCGGCGTCGCCGAAATTCCGTGCACCGCATGGATCGGCGCGCCGCTCGAAGCCGGTGCACGCCCCGAATTCGTCGCGTACGAACAGAACGGCCGCTGGCGCGTGCTGCGCCATACCGGCGTGCTGTACCAGAACGCGTACGACGTGCACAAGATCGAGATCTATCCGCGCCGCGCCGAGAGCGACAAGCTCGTCGTCGCGGTGATCGATCCCGATCGCGTCAGCGCGACCGAGCTGTGCCGTTATCTCGAACGGCAGGGTTTCGCGACCGCCGCGTTCGACGGCCTCGCGCCGTTCGTCGACGCACTGCAGGGCCAGGCGTTCGACGCCGTCGTCACCGAATGGCTGTTCGACGACAGCACCGCCGCGACCGCGATCAAGGCCGTGCGCACGTCCGACAATCCGGGCGCGCCGATCTTCGTACTGACGGGCGACCTGCTGACAGGCCGCGCAAGCGAAGCCGACATCAGCGAAGTGATTCGCGCGTTCGACGTCGTCTGCTACGAAAAACCCGCACGCATGGCGATCCTCAGCGCCGATCTCGCGAAACGGCTCGCGCGCGGGTAGCGCGGGCAATTCGCGGCCTTCGGCCGCGACCGTCCCTCTTCCGAATGGCCAACGTCCGTGCTGCACGGCGGTCGTGAACAGGATCCTCAGTACAATAGCCGAACCTGTTCACGCCCTTATCGGCATCCGCCGCCCGAGCTCATGGCCCGCCTCATTCCCGACGACTGGAAAAGCCTCGCCGCCACCGGCGCGGCCGAACGCGAGCGCGAGACGCTCGCGGCCCTCGAACACACGCTGCCGGACAGCTACACCGTCTATCACGGCGTGCACTGGACGCGTGCCGATCAGGGGTTCTCGGTGTTCGGCGAAGCGGCGTTCGTCGTCGTGAGCCCGGCCGGCCGCGTGCTGCTGATCGAGCAGAAGGCCGGTTTCCTGCGCGAAACGCCGAAGGGGCTCGTGAAGGTCTATCTGCAAAAGGAACGCAATGTCCCGATCCAGCTCGCGCGTACCCAGGAGACGCTGCACCGGCGCCTGACCGCCGCGCTCGGCGCGGGCGTCTACGGCGTCGAGGCGCTGCTGTACTGCCCCGACTATTCGATCCGCGAAACGGCGATCGCCGGCGTCGCGGCCGACCGCATCGTCGACGCGTCGCGCAAGGCGCAACTCGCGCAGGTGATCCTGCAGATCCTGCCGGAACACGACGAGCCGTTGCCGAACGCCTCGAAGCTGCATCATTTCCTCGCGGACGAGCTGGCGCTCACGCCCGACACGAGCGCGCTCGTCGGGCAGGCCGGCACGCTCGTCACGCGGCTGTCCGGCGGGCTTGCCGCGTGGGCGCGCCAGCTCGAATTCACGCCGTTCCGGCTGCGTGTGACGGGCACCGCGGGTTCGGGCAAGACGCAGCTTGCGGTGCAGGCGATGCGCGACGCGGTCGCGGCCGGCAAGCGGGTGCTCTACGTATGTTTCAACCGGCCGCTCGCCGACTACATCGCACGCATCGCGCCGGCCGGCGCGAAGATCGCGAACTACCATCAACTGTGCGACTGGGTCGCGCGCGACGGCGGCTATACGCCCGACTTCACCGTGCCCGGCGCGTTCGAGCGGCTCGAGGCGCGCTTCGCGGAAGCACCGGTTCCGGAACACTGGCGCTTCGACGTCCTGATCGTCGACGAGGGGCAGGATTTCCATGCGCCGTGGGCTGCCGCACTGGAGCGCCTGCTCGCGCCGGACGGCGCATGGTGGTGGCTCGAAGATCCGCTGCAGAACCTCTACCTGCGCGAGCCCGTCGCGCTGCCCGGCTGGGTCACGCTGAAGGCGCTGACGAACTATCGCAGCCCGCGCGATCTGCTCGAATTCGTGCGCGACGTCGTCGGTCGCGTCGAGCCGCTTGCGGCCGAACTGCGCTCGGGCAGCCCGTTCGACGGTTCCGATCCGTCGGTGTCGTCATACGGGGAAGATGGCGCATCGGGCGACGCACTCGCCGAAGCCTGCATCGACGCGACCAAGCGCGCGATCACGCATGCGCTGTCGCTCGGTTTTCGCAAGCAGGACATCGCGGTGCTGTCGTATCGCGGCCGTGAAAGCTCGGTGCTCGCGTCGCTCGACCAGCTCGGCCCGCACCGGATCAAGCATTTCACGGGCAAGTACGACCTGTTCGGCAACCCCGAATATCGCGAAGGCGACGTGCTGCTCGATTCGATCTACCGCTTCAAGGGACAGTCCGCGCCGTGCGTGATCCTCACCGAGATCGACTTCGAGACACTCGATGCGCGTGCGGCTCGCAAGCTGTTCGTCGGTGCGACGCGCGCGACGATGAAACTGCTGCTCGTCGCGTCGTCGCGGGCGGCCGTGCAGCTCGCGGCAAGCTGACACCACCATCGGTGGGCCGCCGGCACGCGTTGCACTGGCCCCACCGCCCTTCACGTGACGCGAAACGCGCCCACTTTCCGCTTATTGCCGTCCGCTCCACATATCAGCGGGTTTGCTCACTTACGATCCGCCACTAGGATGCCACCTTGACGACACCCCCCCCCCTGTTTGACCTGCTCGATCGACTTGATACCGCGAAAATCCACTACAGCCTGAGCCGCAATCGATCCGACAGCGTGCTGGTCTCGATCACGGTTGTCGGAATGCGTGTCGAAGTGGACGTATTCCGGGACGGGCACGTCGAGGTATGTACATTCACGGGCTCGGAGAGCCCGACGGACGACGCCAGTCTTCTCACCCGGATCATCCAGGACAACATGGACTGAATTTCACCGTGAAGTGAGTCCGGCGACGCACACCTGGACAACCACGCTGCCCCGTCGCCCCACCATCACTCAAGCCACCTGAAACGCCCCCACCGCCCGACGCAGCCCGTCCGCCTGCTCCTCGAGCGACGCCGCCGCCGCTGCCGCCTGCTCGACCAGCGCCGCGTTCTGCTGCGACACCTGATCCATCTGCGACACCGCGCGGTTCACCTGTTCGATCCCGTCGCGCTGCTCGTTCGACGCGGCGGCGATCTCGGTCATGATGCCCGTCACGCGGCCGATCGCCTGCTGGATGTCCTGCATCGTGTCACCGGCCACGCCGACGAGCCGCGAGCCCGTCGCAACGCGCTCCACCGATTCGCCGATCAGCGTGCGGATTTCCTTCGCGGCGGATGCCGAACGCTGCGCGAGCGTGCGCACCTCGCCCGCGACCACCGCGAAACCGCGGCCCTGCTCGCCGGCGCGCGCGGCTTCAACCGCCGCGTTCAGCGCGAGGATGTTGGTCTGGAATGCGATGCCCTCGATCGTGCCGATGATGTCGGCAACCTTCTGCGAACTCTGGTCGATCTCGTTCATCGTGCCGATCACTTCGCCGACGACCGTCGCGCCGCGCGTCGCGATCTCGCTCGCGTCGTCCGCGCAGGCCTGCGCTTCGACCGCATGATCGGCGTTCTGCTTCACGGTCGCCGTCAGTTGCTCCATGCTCGCGGCCGTTTCCTGCAATGCCGCGGCCTGTTCCTCGGTGCGCTGCGACAGATCGGTGTTGCCCGCCGCGATCTGGTGCGTCGCGGTCGAAATGGCCTCGGAGCCCTGCGTCACCTGACGCACGGTATCGGCGAGACTGCGCTGCATGCCGGTCACGCCCCTGACCAGCTCGGCCATTTCGTCGCGCGACGACCAGCGCACTTCCGACGTCAGATCGCCTTCCGACAGGCGGCGGAAATGCGACAGCAGCCGGTTCACCGGCTGCGTGATCGCGAAATGCAGGCCGACCGCGCAACCCAGGCACGCGGCCAGGCCGAACGCGATGCCGGCGATCGCACCCGCGCGCATCCAGCCGTAATACATCTGCGCGGTGTCGTAGACCGCCTTGCCGCGCTCGGCCTGGTACGTATCGAGCGCATCGGTTGCCTGCGTGAGCGCGACCGACAGCGGCGGCGCGACCGTCATCAGCAAACGGTCTGCCTCGTCACGGCGCCCGTCGCGGATCGCGTCGATCAGCGGCTTCAACCCCTGCCCGATCAGCGCCTGGCGCGCGGTATCGAGCCGGCCGGCAAGCGCGCCCTCGTCACCCTCGTGCGGCAGCGCCGCATATGTGCGCCACGCGGCGTCGGCCTTCGCGAGATAGCTCTCGGCCTTCTTGACGAGATCCGGCACTTCCGGCGCGTCCGGATGCAACAGCACGCGATCGAGCGTCGTACGCACGATCGTCAGGTTCAGGCTCGCGGCCGACAGCGCGGTCTTCGCGGCCAGTTGCTGCGTATAGGCCTTGTCGAGCGCGCGGTTCGAACTCTGCATGCCGACGAGGCCGATCAGCCCCGACACGACGAGCAGCACGGCGACGAGACCGAGCGTGGAGAAAATCCGCGTACGGATGGAGAAACGGGAAAACAGGGCGTTCAGGTTCATGACGGCACGTGAGCGATAAAAAAATATGGCGGCAATCGGTCCGCGGCACTCTGGATTACGGTTTGCCTGCAAAAAACTTGAGTCCGGCCCCCTCTCGTCGTGATCCCGATCAAATTTCCTCGCGGCAACCTTCTGTTACCGATGCAACAAATCGAGCTCCGGCAGAAATTGACCAGTCAATGAATTGCCTCTATATTTCGATCAATTCCCTGCCATGGCAGATATCTCAATGAGAACCCATACCCTTGTTGCTCCGCCGGCCGCCGAGGCGGCCCGTCGCGACGCGCCGACCGGGCTGATCATCGCCGCGCTGCTGCTCGTGATGCTGCTGTCCGCGCTCGACCAGACGATCGTGTCGACCGCGCTGCCGACGATCGTCGGCGAGCTCGGCGGCCTCGACCAGTTGTCGTGGGTCGTCACCGCCTACCTGCTTTCGTCGACGATCGTGCTGCCGCTGTACGGCAAGCTCGGCGACCTGTACGGCCGCAAGATCGTCCTGCAGGCCGCCATCGTCCTGTTTCTCGCCGGCTCCGCGCTGTGCGGCGTCGCGCAGGACATGACGCAGTTGATCGTGCTGCGCGCGCTGCAGGGGCTCGGCGGCGGCGGGCTGATGGTGGTCACGATGGCCGCGATCGGCGACCTGGTGCCGCCCGATCGCCGCGCGCGCTATCAGGGGATGTTCGGCGGCGTGTACGGCCTCGCGACGATCATCGGGCCGCTGCTCGGCGGCTTCCTGGTCGAACACCTGTCGTGGCGCTGGATCTTCACGATCAATCTGCCGCTCGGCTTTCTCGCGCTCGCGGTGATCGGCCTCGCATTCCGGCCGCACACGGCGCACGTGAAGCACCGGATCGACTACATGGGCGCCGCGTTCCTCGCCACCGCGCTCACCTGCGTGATCCTGTTCACGAGCGAAGGCGGTTCGCTGCTGCCGTGGTCGTCGCCGCAACTGTGGATGACGCTGGTGCTCGGCCTGGTCGCGGTCGGCGGCTTCATCTACGAGGAACGCCTCGCGGCCGAGCCGATCATGCCGCTCGAGCTGTTCCGTCAGCGCACGTTCGTGCTGATGGGCCTGATCGGTTTCGTGGTCGGCATCGCGCTGTTCGGCTCGGTCACGTTCATTCCGCTGTATCTGCAGGTCGTGAAGGGCTCGACGCCGTCGCAGGCCGGGATGCAGTTGCTGCCGATGATGGGCGGGATGCTCGCGATGTCGGTGATCAGCGGCCGGCTGATCTCGCGGCTCGGCACGTATCGCCCGTTTCCGATCGCGGGGACGCTGATCGGCGGCATCGCGATGGCGCTGCTGTCGACGCTGTCGCTCGACACGCCGCTGCACACGATGTACGCGTACATGGCGCTGCTCGGCATCGGGCTCGGCATGGTGATGCCGGTGCTGACGCTCGCCGTGCAGAACACGGTCGAATTCCGCCACATGGGCGTCGCGACGTCGGGCGTCACGCTGTTCCGCTCGATCGGCGGCTCGATCGGCGTCGCCGCATTCGGCGCGCTGTTCTCGCACGGGCTCGAATCGCGGGTGATGCAGGCGCTGCCGGCCGGCACGGCGCTGCCGCCCGCGCTCGGCCCGGCCGCCGTGCATCAGTTGCCGGATGCCGTGCGCGACGCGTACCTGCATGCGTTCGCCGGATCGCTGCACGTGGTGTATCTCGCGGCGGCGGCCGTGATCGCGATCGCGTTCGTGCTCGCGTGGTTCGTCGAAAGCGCGCCGCTGCGCACGCATCATTGAGCGGTACGGAGGCCGCGTCGCCGCGGTCTCCATCGAAGCCGCGACGCGCGGCGCCCGCCGCGCCACCCGCCGTCACGGCACCAGCACCACCGCCCCCGTCGTCTTGCGCGACTCCAGCATCCGGTGCGCATCGGCCGCCTGCTCCAGCGGCAGCCGCGCGCCGACCTCCACGTGCATCCCGCCCGCGAGCCGTTCGAGCGTCGCGCGCGCCGCTGCCCGATACCCGGCGACGTCGCGCGCGATGAAGCCGAGCACGCTCGGCCGAGCGAGCGCGATCGAGCGCGCCGGCCCGAGTTCGTCGAGATCGATCGTGTGCCGCGCGCCGATCGCGGCGACCTGCCCGATGCTCGCGACCATTCCGAACGGCCGCACCGCGCCGAGCGTGCGCGTCAGTACGTCGCCGCCGATCCCGTCGATCGCATAGTCGACGCCCGCGCCGCCGCCGAACGCGCGCGCCGCCGCGACGAAATCCGCCTCGCGATAATCGATCACCGCATCGGCGCCATGCGCGCGCACCAGCGCCGCCTTCGCGGCCGAGCCGACCGTGCCGATCACCCGCGCGCCGAGCGAGCGCGCCCACTGCGTCGCCAGCAGCCCGACGCCGCCGGCCGCCGCATGCACGAGCACGGTATCGCCGGCGCCGACCTGCCGCACACGGTGCAGCAGCATGTAGACGGTGATCCCTTTCAGCAGCGCGGCGGCGGCCGCATCGTCGCTCACGCCGTCGGGCACGGGCACCACGCGCTCGGCAGGCAGCGTGCGCACGCTCGCGTAGCTGCCGGTCGGCAATCCCGCATATGCAACTCGCTGCCCCGCGACGAGATCCGTCACGCCGGGCCCGACCGCGTCGACCACGCCGGCCGCTTCGACGCCGAGCGCCTCCGGCAGCGCCGGCAACGGATGCGCGCCCGTCCGGAAATAGATGTCGACGAAATTCACGCCGACGGCGGTCTGGCGAATCCGGACCTCGCCGGCGCCCGGCAAACCCGCGGGCGCATCGACGCGGCGCAGCACGCCGGCGTCGCCATAACGGTCGATCCCGATCCGGGTGGCAGTCACAGTCTGGGTCATGACGTCCTCGCAATCGAATGAAGTGACACGATCATCCCATCGTGCATAATCAATCGGAATTCCCGCTACGCGCCCATCTACTGTGCAAAATTCGACCGATCCAGATCCCGTTGCGGCATCCCCATTGCCGATGAGCTGGGACGACTTGCGCTATTTCCTCGCGGTAATGCGCGGCGGCAGCCTGTCGGCCGCCGCCCGGGCGCTGCAGGTCCAGCATTCGACCGTCGCGCGGCGCGTCGACGCGCTGGAGTCCGCGCTCGGCATCCGGCTGTTCGACCGATTGCCGCGCGGCTGGCCGCCGACCGACGAAGGGCTGCAGCTTGCCGAGCATGCGGCGCGCGTCGAAGCCGACGTGCATGCGTTCGCGCGCGCCGCCCAGGGCGCGGCGACGCTCGACGGCGTCGTGCGCGTATCGGCGTCGCCGGTGTTCGCGAGTCACTTCCTCGCCCCGCGGCTCGCCCGTGCGCAGCGTGCATGGCCGGCGCTGCGGATCGACCTGATGGGCGAGATGCACGCGGCGAACCTGTACGCGCGCGAAGCGGACCTCGCGGTGCGTCTGTCGCGGCCGAGCGAGCCGGGGCTGGCCGCGCGCCGGCTCGGCACGATGCGCTTCGCGCTGTGCGCATCGCCTGAATGGGCCGCCGCATCGCCCGACACATGGGCGTTTCTCGGCTACGACGATGCGCTCGCGCAAATGCCGCAGCAGCAGTGGCTCGAACGCTTTGCGGCCGGCCGCCGCTTCGCGTTCATCGCGAACGATCTGGCCGCGCTGCATCGCGCATGCGTGGCCGGCGCGGGCATCGCGTTGCTGCCGCGCTTTCTCGTCGACGATCCCGCGTCGGACACGGATGCGGACGCGAATACGGACGCGCCCCACACAGTCGCTGCGTCGTTGTCGGCGCCCGCTCCGCTCGTCGAATTGACCGCCGCGCCGCGCTGCGACGTCGAGCGCGAGATCTGGCTGGTCGTCCACCCGGACGTACGCCGGTCGCCGCGCGTGCAACGCGTCGCCGACGCGATCGCGGACGCGGTCCGCGCGGCGGACGGCCATCTGTAGGCGGGCCGCCACCGCACGAGCCCACGCTCGTTCAGGCATGCGTCGCGGAACCGCCCGTTGAAGCGCTCGATGGAGACGCTCTCCACCGGCTTGCCGGGCCGAATGAACGACAGCACGACGCCTGCTTCGTAGCGCCATACATCCGGACCAACGAACCCCGGCCCGCCGACCATGGTGATGGATGCGGGTACGCCTCGCATCTCTTCCGAACACTCAACCCCGCGTTGCTGTACAGACACCGGATGCCCGTGTGGTTGGCGAAGCAGCCCTCCCGCCGCAACAGCACGTGAGTCCTGCGATAGCCGTAGCCACGGCGATTTTGATTGACACCTCGCATGTACGACACTACTGTCGACACTTTACCCCCCCTCTGTTTTCACAGGGGCCGATTATTGACGAGGATTGAAATGGCAGCCGACGATATTTTTGCGGTCAAGGACCAGGTGGTTTGCATCAGCGGAGCGAGCCGCGGGCTCGGCAAAGGACTCGCACGAATGTTCGCGGAACGCGGGGCACACGTCGTCATCGGCTCGTACGACGCACGGGAGCTCTCGGCCGCGCAGGCTGAATTGGCGGCGGACGGTCTTGACATCTCGACCGTGGTCGCCGATGTATCGGACCCGAATGCGTGTGCCGCGCTCGTAGAGCAGACCGTTCAGAAGTTCGGTCGCATTGATACGATGATCTGCAATGCGGGAGTAGACAAAATCAAACCCGCCGAAGACTACGAAAGCCACGAATGGGACCAGATTCTTGATGTGAACCTCAAGGGCGCCTACTTCTGCGCGAAGTACGCTGCCAAGGCGATGCTTTCCGCCGGCAGAGGAAGCATCGTCATGACGTCGTCGATTGCGGGCAGCTCGGGTATCTCCGGGCTCACGCCCTATGCCGCATCGAAAGGCGGTATCGACCAGCTCGTCAGAACCATGGCGGTGGAATGGGCGCCGCGCGGGGTTCGTGTGAATGCAGTCGCACCGGGCTACATCAACAACTTCATGGACGGCGTCGACAACAGTTCCTCGTCGCCTTATCAGCAGCGTGCGATGGCGCGCACTCCGATGGCCCGCCGTGGCGAAGTTGGGGAATTCGGCGGCGCGTACATTTATCTCGCCAGCGACGCGTCTTCCTATGTAACCGGCACGGTCCTCTTCGTGGACGGCGGGTATAACGCCGCGTAAATAGCCCGGCCGAAGCGGAAGTCCGGGCGCCCCGGCTAGGTCCGGCCTTCCGTCTTTTGCACCGGCCCAGTGGCCCCAGTGGCAATGCACGGCCAGCCGTCCATCCAACACAACTCAGCAAACCGCGGTCGCCGTACGGTTGCGATGCATCGCAAATTGCGCCCTCGATCTCAGATCGGCAACCATCGGCCGGCGCCACGCGAACAGCGTGTGCGTTCGACGGGGATTGGAGAAGCCGCGAATCAACAGCGAAGCGGGCGCAACGCAAGTGCGGCCGTCTCTCGCAGGACGGCCGCACTTGCGTTGCGGATCAGATCTTTACTGCGCGTTCTGAATGGCGAAAAGCCGGCCAAACTGCGGCAACTCGTCTTTGACGCCCGCGAGGCGTAGCGCATGCCATGCCATTGCGTGATTGCTGGAGGTCACCGGTTTGCCAAGCTCGCCCTCGATGAGCGCCGCCTGGTCGGCCAAGCGCAACGACGTACAAGAGACGAAGACCGCATCCACGTCCTCGTGTCGGCCCAGTGCCAGGATGGCGTTGCGAACTGACTGCGCGTCGATGCGCGCCACTTCGTTATCGTCCGAATGCTCGAATGACCCCATCCGGACGACGTTGATGCCGCGATTCACCAGGTAGTCGCGCATCGATTCGTTGATGGTCCGCATGTACGGCGTCAGCAGCGCGACACGCTTCGCTCCCAGCGAGTTCAACGCGACCCGGGCGGCGGTGATAGGTGTGGTGCACGCTGCGTTTGGCCGGGATTCCCTGATGCGGGCAATGACCCGGTCCTCCCCGAGAACCATCGATGCGGACGTACAACCGAACGCCACCACATCGAGCCGCTCGCCAGGCCGAATCACTGCAACCCCCGGCGCAATCCGGTCGTCCATTTCCCTCAACGTCTCCGGCGTGATTTCCGCCGAATTCACGATTCGGCTTTCGTAGAATCCGACCCCGTCGATCGACAGGAGCTTGCGCCATTCATACTCGATCGTATGGTCAGTTGCGAGGACGACCAGGCCGATTGCGGCCCGGTCGGAGATACCGGCATCAAGGGCGAAATCGAGCTTCGCATAGCGCTCCGCGTCTTCGAGAGTTTCCATGTCTTTGCCTCTTTATGTCGACGGCTGGTTGTGCTTGAAGGGTTCAGGCCGTTCCTTGAGTCCAGCAATCAGACCGCGGAGATGACGCCGATTTCAACCGTGTACTGAGGAAAAGCGAGCTTCGATTCGACACAGGCACGGGCCGGAGCGTCGCCCTCGGGAACCCAGGCATCCCACACTTCGTTCATCTCGTTGAATGTCGTGTAGTCGGCAAGCCAGATGTTTGCGGAGAGGATCTTCGTCTTGTCGGCCCCGACTTGCTCAAGCAACTTGTCGATCTTCGCGAGGATCTGCGTAGTCTGCCCCTTCACGTCCTGACTCGGATCGTCAGCGACCTGACCGGCCACAAAAACGAAGCCGTTGTACACGACCGCCATGCTCATCCGCTTGCCGCTCTCGTATCGCCTGATTTGCATAAATCCTCCTTCAGTTGGTGTCAAAGTGCGATTAGACTAGCGCATATCACACACAATTGTCGACACTTTTATCGACACATTCAAGGAAAGCCCCAACGGAAAAATTTCACCTCGCGCCACAGCTTTTTTTGCAATTAATATACAGTAGTGTCTACACTTATGCCGCGCGCAACCCTCGGGACGATAAGGTGGTCCCGTCAAAGGCGGTCGCCGCGGTATGAAGTCATTCCACGATTCACATTGAGGACGTCATGAAGGTCATTGTGCTCGGCGGCGGTGTGGTTGGCGTCACGACCGCCTATCAGCTTCAGAAAGATGGTCACGATGTCACGGTCGTTGACCGGCAACCCGTTGTTGCCGGGGAAACGAGTTGGGGAAACGCGGGCATGGTCGCCCCGGGGCACTCCTTCGTTTGGTCGTCGCCAAAGGCGCCGATGATTCTGGCGAAGTCGTTGTTACTGAAGGACCAGGCCCTTCGGTTCAAATTCTCGGCGGACCCCAGGCTTTATTCGTGGTCGTGGCTTTTTCTGATGGAATGCAGCGCGGAAAAGGCGCGCCGCAACACCCTGCTCAAGCATCGACTGGCGGCATATTCGCAATCCGTGTTACAGAGCGTCATCGCGACGGAGAACGTCTCCTACGACCGCAACGACCGCGGCATCGTCTACTTCCATCGCAGCCAGGAAGCATTGGACCGAGGTGTCGCCCAGATGAAACTTCTCGAGTCGGACGGCCAGGTCATCAAAGTGCTGAACCGGGAAGAGGTCGTGTCGCTCGACCCCTCGCTCCGCGCCGCCAAAGACGAGATTGCGGGTGCGATTTACTGTCCGACGGACGAAACGGGCGATCCGGCGAAGTTCACGCGCTCGCTTGCCGACATCATTGTCTCCCGCGGCGCGACCCTCCTGACTGGAACGAGCATTCGCGGCCTGGAGGTTGCCGGAGAGCAAATTGCCGGCGTCAGAACAGACAAGGGGGTGCTCAAAGGCGACGTATACGTGCTGGCCCTCGGTAGCTACAGCCCCATCCTGGGCCGGCAAGTTGGCGTCCACTTGCCGATCTATCCCGTGAAGGGCTATTCGTTGACGATCCCTATCGAGGAACATGCTCATGCGCCGAATGTCGCTGTCGTTGACGAACACAATCTGGTTGCCATATCGCGCTTCGGGGACAGGATTCGAGTAACGGCGACGGCAGAGTTTGCCGGGTACGATACGTCGCACAAGCCTTCGGACTTCGCATTCATGAAGCGGGTCACGCAAGAACTCTATCCGGACGGCGGCAACTACGACCGCGCGGAGATGTGGGCGGGGTTACGGCCCATGACGCCGAACAATCTGCCGTTCTTCGGACAGAAGAAATACGCGAACCTGTTCCTGAACACGGGCCACGGACATATCGGCTGGACCATGTCCCATGGGTCCGCGCGCATTACGGCTGACCTGATAGCACGGCGGACGCCGGAAATTCCCATGGACGGGCTGCTCGCCTAGCCGCTATGGCGTCGCAAAGAGTCCGGCCGCCGCCGGAAACAGCCCTGCCGTCGACGGGACATCGGCGTTCGGCAGTTCCACCGGTCACCGCGAGAAGTTCCAGCGAGAAGGCCCCAATCATCCGCGGTCGGCATCGAGGGCGGCGGATGTCATCAGGCATGATGCGAACACGGCTCGAACCTGGCCGCGAAACCGGTATCCGCAGGCCGTTTGATGGACGGAAGCGTATCCGGCGGCGCCCCGGGTGCCTGGTATAGAATACAGCATTGCCGACACTTTCCGGCTGCCATGGATACCCTTCAGAAGGGAGCGGCACGGGAAGCGCGCCCGACCGTCGAGGCGGCGCCCCTCGACGAAGCGACCCGTCCCGAACAGTCGCTGTCGAGAGCATGGCAGGTCTTCGGAATAACCCAAGGTGCCGCGTGCATCAGGAAGGAAACCCACAATGGCAGGCTACTCTTCCCTCATCAGGGATTCGAAACCGCGTGTCCGGGAAACCAACGCGCCAAAGCGGGCGGGACTTACCGTCAACGACTTGTACGAGCATCTCAAGGAGATGGCGGTTCTATACACCATTCGGCCGGGCGAGCGCGTAAACGAGCTGGAACTGTCGGAGAAATTTGACGTAAGCCGAACACCGCTTCGCGAAGCGCTGAATCGACTCGTCGCCGAAAACCTCCTGACGTTCGTCCCCAATCGGGGATTCTTCGTCCGGGAATTGAACCGCCAGGACATCTTCGACCTTTTCGAGCTTCGCCGGAGCATTGAAGCCTCTGCCGTGCAACTCGCCGTCGAACGCGCGGACCTCAAGGACGTGAAGGCACTGCGGAAGTTCTGGAAGGACACGATGAAGAACAAGACGCAGGCCCCCGCCGCTCAGCTGGTCTCGCGCGACGAAGAATTCCACGTCCGTCTGGTCGCCCTGTCGGGCAATAACGAGATGGTCCGTACCATGTATGGCATCAACGCGCGCATCCACTTCGTCCGCTGGATCGATCTTGAACAACGCGGACACGATGCCTTCGCCGAGCATCTCGAAATTCTTGACGCGATCGAGGCGCGTGATGCGAAGCGGTGCCGGGAACTGACCGAGACGCACATTACGTGGCGGATGGAAGAGATTGCCAAAGTGGTGGACGCCGGCGTCGTCAGGCTCTTCTCGCAATAACCCTGCCGGTTGCTCAAGAACGGGCACGCTTGCGCGTGCCCGTCCAGAGACGTCAGCCCCGCTCGAAATCCGAATCGCATCGCTGTTCCGCATCGCCGTGAATCAGGCAACCTGCTTCAGTTCGATGACGGACGGTTTCGACAACTGGGCAACGGCACTCGCCCATTCGGCGTCGATAGCCTTCAGGTTGCGCTCCTTGACGTGCCCGTAGCCACGAAGCTTCTCGACCATCGTCGCGGCCCGAAGCGCGAATCGATAGTTGCGTGAGCTGCCGTGACGAAGAATCTCGTCGACTGTTTGCTCGTAGCGCGCGATCAGCCCGCGCTCCATCTTGCGCTCCGCCGTGTAGCCGAAGGGGTCGAACGGCGTGCCGCGCAGGATCTTGAGCTTCGCGAGCAACCGGAATGCAGGCAGCATCCACGCGCCGTACTCCTTTTTGCGCGGCTCCCCCGTCACGTCATCCCGCCTGGCAAGCAGTGGCGGCGCCAGGTTGAACGCAATGCGAAAGTCGCCTTCGAACTGTTGCCTGAGGCTTTCAACGAACTCCGGCGACGCATGCAAACGCGCGACCTCGTATTCGTCCTTGTAGGCAAGGACCTTGAAGTAGCCATCGGCAACCGCGCGCGTGACGGACTCTTCATGCGGCATGACACCGCGTTCCCAGTCGCGAACACGGTTCACCAGCTTTCGGAAACGGTCGCCATATGCCGCGTTTTGGTAATCCGTCAGGAATCTCGCCTTGCGCTCGACAAGCTCGTCGAGCGACGTCGACAGGCGAAGCGACTCGCGAACCGGTTTGGCAGCCGCCCATGCCCGCTCCGCCGAACCGGGAGACAGCGCGGCACGCCGCCCCCAGAGGAACGCCGCCTTGTTCATCTTCACGCCTGCGCCGTTCAACTCGATGGCCGCATCGATCGCCTCCGAGCGAATAGGGATGAGGCCACGCTGATAGGCGTAACCCAGCATGAACATGTTTCCGGCAATCGTGTCGCCGAAAATGTTCATTGCGTATTTCGTCGCGTCCACGAATTCGACGCCGTCGCTGCCGACGGCTTGCGTCATTCCATCGCGCAACGCCGAGGCCGGAAACTTCAGGTCAGGATGACGCGTGAACTCGCCGGTCATGACTTCATGCGTGTTCACGAGCATGCGCGTCGAACCCTTGCGCGTTGTGGCCAGCGTCTTGCGGCTCGCCGCCACGACCATGTCGCAGCCGAGAACCGCATCGGCTCCGCCTGCTGCAATCCGGATGGCTTTGATATCCGCGGGACGCTTCCCGAATCGAAGATGCGACCACACCGAACCGCCCTTCTGGGCAAGACCTGCCATGTCCAGAATCCCGCAAGCCTTGCCCTCGAGGTGCGCGGCCATGCCCAGGATCGCGCCGATCGTCACGACGCCCGTGCCGCCCACGCCCGTCACGATGATGGAATACACGCCATTGTCGAGAGACGGAAGTCGCGGCTCGACGAGAGCCGGGAACAGGTCGACGTGCGGTTCGACGGCTCCGGTCTTGCGCAAGCTGCCCCCATGCACGGTGACGAAGCTCGGACAGAAGCCGTTGTTGCATGAGTAGTCCTTATTGCAGGCAGACTGGTCGATTTCGCGCTTGCGGCCGAATTCTGTCTCGAGCGGCAAGAGGGAAACGCAGTTGGACTTGATCCCGCAATCGCCGCAGCCCTCGCAGACGAGGTCATTGATGACAAGACGCTTGGGCGGGTCGGGGAACTGTTTCCGCTTGCGACGCCGGCGCTTCTCCGCGGCGCAGGTCTGGTCATAGACGAGCACCGTCACGCCCGGGATGTCCCGAAGTTCTTCCTGCACCTTCTGCAACTCGGCACGGTGATGAATCGTGACGCCCCTGGCCCAGCCGGCATCGGCCGGGTACTTGCCGGGGTCATCGGTCACGACGGCAATCCGATTCACGCCTTCAGCATGAACCTGGGTCGTGATGGTCATCGGATCGAGGGTACCGTCGTGGCGCTGACCGCCGGTCATTGCCACTGCATCGTTGTAGAGAATCTTGAACGTAATATTGGTTTTTGCCGCCACGGCGGCACGGACGGCCAGCAGCCCCGAGTGAAAATACGTCCCGTCGCCCATGTTCTGGAACATGTGCCGCCGCTTGGAGAACGGTGCCTCGCCGACCCATGCCATGCCCTCGGCGCCCATCTGGGTGTAACCCAGCGTGTTGCGATCCATCGTCTGCGCCATCCAGCTGCACCCGATACCGGCGTAAGCCTTGCTGCCTTCCGGGATGACGGTCGACGAATTGTGGGGACAACCGCTGCAGAAGTAGAAGCTGCGCAGCATGGCCTCGGGGGCGAATTCGACTTTGCTCAACGCCGTGAGAAAGGCAACGCGTTCCGCGATGCGCATGTTGCCCGTACGCTGCGCGAGCCGTTGCCCCAGCGCGATCGCAACCTGCAGGGAGTTCAGTGACATCTCGACGGGGAACAGCTTCTTGCCGTGCTCGTCCTGCTTGCCGATGACGACCGGAGCGTTGGGCTCCCGGTACAGGCAGTCCTTGATCTGAAATTCCAGCAGGCTCCGCTTTTCCTCGACGACCATGAGCAAGTCGAGGCCGGCGGCAAACTCGCGCAGCCCTTCGGGTTCGAGTGGCCACGTACAGGCGACCTTGTAAATGGCCACGCCCATCGACTCGAGTTCGGCCTCGGCAATCTCGAGGTCGTCGATCGCCTGCAAGAGATCCAGATAGCTTTTACCGTGGGTCACGATACCGATACGCGCCCCCGGCTTACCCAGGGTCACCCGGTCGAGACCGTTGGCGCGAACGAAAGCGCGAACCGCGTCGAGCTTGTAGTTGTACAGACGGAATTCCTGTTCTTGCGGCGTATCCGGCTGACGGACATTGAGCCCCTCCGCAGGCATCGGCACGCCCTCGGGAACCACCGGCGTCACGCGATCGAGATCGACGTCGATTACCGCCGACGCGTCTGCCGTGTCCTTGACGCATTTGAGCCCGACCCAGCACCCGGAATACCGGGACAACGCCCATCCATACAGGCCGTAGTCCAGGATTTCCTGTACGCCGCCAGGGCTCAGAACGGGAATGGACGCATCGACCAGCGCGAATTCGGACTGGTGGCAAGTGGTCGACGACTCGCAGGTGTGGTCGTCGCCCATCAGCAGCAGCACGCCGCCGTGCTTCGAGCTACCCGCCAGGTTGGCGTGGCGGAAGGCGTCACCGCTTCGGTCAACGCCCGGCCCTTTGCCGTACCAGATTCCGAAAACGCCATCGTATTTGCCTTCACCGGCCAGTTCGGCCTGCTGACTGCCCCAGACCGCCGAAGCCGCAAGATCCTCGTTTACACCGGGAACGAACACGACGTTGGCTTCGGCGAGAAACTTCTTCGCTTTGCCCAGTTCAGCGTCGTAGGTGCCGAGCGGCGAGCCGCGGTATCCCGAGATGTATCCGGCGGTGTTCAAGCCGTTAGCCTTGTCACGGCGGTGCTGCATCATGGGCAGCCTGACGAGTGCCTGAACGCCTGTCAGGAAAATACGCCCCTCGTCGAGCGTGAACTTGTCGTCGAGCGTTACTTTACGTAGTGTCACGATTGCTCCTTCCAGGCAAAACCTTCGCTCATTTGCGCTTTCCAGTTCCATTTGCCGTGTTCGTCGAACGGGAGTCCGACATATCCAGCTTCCAGGATGTGTTCCTCGGTGAAGAGCACGTGCCGCTCAGAAAGCGCTCCGGGTAGCCACGCGAACCTGCCCAGGCCCGGCATCACGCGTGCCCCAAAGCGGTCGGGCATCGTGCCGACGGGAAGCTGTGAAAACGCGTACGCAAGCGATGCGGAAAGAAGCAGCCCCATCCGGGTCGCGGAGAGATTCAGCTCGTGCGCGATGGACCGGTTCGCGATCGAAAGCGTACTTCGGTCGAGATCGTTCACGAGGCCTGCCATCACGAGGAAGGCGACGGCAAGTGTCTGAATTCGCTGCAAGCGGCGTGTTTTGGGGGGCATCAACTTGTCTCCGGTGCGGCTCCGACAGTCGTTGCTGACGGATACCAGGGCTATCTCCGCGGCTTGTCGCGCAGTGTCCCGGTGTGTCGATTCGGTTCGTCCGGCCTCAAAATATCGTCAGAGTGTGTACACTTATGAATGCACCCACTCAGTATAAGAAGACCGTTAGCCCCTGAATAATGAAACTTCGGGATAGCGGTATAGCTGCAAGGCAACCCAGATGATTCCCTCGCTCAATTCGATAGTCGGACGCCTGCATGCAAGGCAACTTCGATTGCTTGCAGCCCTGGGCGACCACGGCTCGCTGCTGAATGCGGCACGCGAGGTGTCCATGTCTCAGCCGGGTGCGAGCAAGGCGCTGCGCGAAATCGAATCCATCTTCGGCGTCGAGTTGTTCGTCCGCACCAATCGTGGCCTGGAACCCAATGCCGCCGGCCATTGTCTTGTTCGCTACGCGCGCCTGTTCCAGTCGGATATGGCGCATCTGCGCGACGAGCTTGTCGACGTTCTCCGCGGCTACGGCGGCCGCGTGTCGGCCGGAACCATCATGGGTGCGGTTCCATTTCTCACCGATGCCGTCAACTGCCTCCTCGCCGAGCAACCTCAGATGTCCATCGAGGTGCTCGAAGACACCAGCGCGACGCTGTTGGGTCTGCTGGACGAGGGCAGAATCGACCTGGCGCTTTGTCGAACGAGCGTCAGCCGCTCTCCGGAGCTGTACGCGACTACGGTGGTCCAAGAAGAAACGCTGGCCGTCATCGCGAGCGTGGCGCATCGCCTTGCGCGAGCGGAACAGTTGACGCTGGCCGACCTCGAAGGCGCTCACTGGATCGCCTACCGCGCCAACATGCCGATTCGCCGGCTGCTCGAGCGGGAGTTCCACGACGCGGGACTGCGGATGCCGGTCCATCTCGTCGAGACCACGTCTGCATTCACGACGATGTCGCTCCTGCAAACCAATCCGGCATGCGTCGCGATGCTGCCGGTCACCGTGGCGAACTTCTGTACTGGACAAGGATGGGCCTGCAAGCTCGCACTACCCGTGACATCCCGCAGCGAACCCTACGAGCTCGTGACACGACAGGGTGCGCCCCTTTCACCCGGCGCGCGATTGCTCATCAAGGCGCTAACGACAAAGTCGCCGGACATCGCGGCCCCCGAATGAAGACGGTGGCGCCGCATCGGATCCGAAGCGACACCACCGGATATACGGCAACGTCAATGCGAACGGCCGCCGAGGTAGAGCCGACGCATCTCGTCGCTCTCGAGCAGCGCCGACGCCTTGCCCTCGAGCGCGACCTGCCCCATGGAAAGCACATAGGTCCGGTCGGAGATGCGGAGCGCCTCCGTCGCGTTCTGCTCCACCATCAACACGCCGATGCGCTCGGCGTCCCGCAATTTGACGATGGCGTCGAAGACCTCGACGAGCATCTTCGGAGACAGGCCGGCCGACGGTTCGTCGAGGAGCAGAAAGCGCGGACGCGGCATGAGGGCACGGGCAAGCGAAAGGATTTGGCGCTCGCCGCCCGACAGGCTGGATGCGCGTGCGCGGAGCTTACGCCTGAGGACGGGATACGCGTCACATAACGCCTCGAGGCGCTGCTTCTTGTCATGATCGGGCATGAACTGACCGCCGAGCATCAAGTTCTCCCAGACCGAAAGCGCCCCGAAGACGTTATCGGTTTGAGGAACGAAGCCAATGTCGTGCTTTCTGACCTTCTTGAACACCGGAACCTGGCCGATGTTCCGCTCGTCCAGCGTGACAGTGCCCTCGCGCGGAAGCAGGAAGCCGGCAACGGTCTTGAGCAGCGTCGATTTTCCGCAGCCGTTCGGGCCGAGGATGGTGACAATTTCCAGTTCCTTCGCGGTGATTGAAATACCACGAAGAATGTCGACATCGCGCGTGTAGCCGGCGACCACGTTGTTGACGGCGATCATGCGGCCACCCCCGCAATCCGATACTGGCCGCTCGGCTTCTTGCCGAGATACGCCTCGACAACGCTCTCGTGACGCTCAAGCTCGGACGGCAGACAATCCGCCACCGTCTTGCCCTTGTCCAGCACGACGCAACGGCTGCACGTCTGCGCGATAAAGTGCATGTCATGCTCGATGACGACGAGCGTGATGCCTTGCCCGTTGATTCGCTTGAGCGTCGATACGAGCTCGGCACGCAAATTGGGATGAACGCCGGCCATTGGCTCGTCGAGCAAAAGCAGGGCTGGCTGCTCCATCATCGCGCAGGCGATGCCGAGCAACTTCTTCTGACCACCGGAGATAGACGCCGCCGGAAGATCCGCGACCTTCACGAGCAAGAGTTCTTCGAGAAGATGTCGTGCTCGCTCGCGGGTTTCGCGCTCGAGTCTGCGCGTCGCGCCCGACCGTAACAGCGTGCTGAGCAGTCCGTGCTTCTGAATCGACGCAGCCATCACGACTTCTTCGACCGTCATGCGGGTGGGCATCGACGGCAACTGGAACGTTCGGCGCACGCCCTTGGCGGCAATGCGATGCGAAGACATGCCGTTGACGGGTTCCCCCCGGACTTCGACGATGCCCTTATCGACAGGACAGTACCCGGTGATGATGTTGAGCACCGTGCTCTTGCCGCACCCGTTCGGACCGAGCAGCCCTACGATTTCCCCCGCTTGAACATTGAAATTGAGTCCTGTCAGCACGGTGTTGCCGCCAAAGGACTTGTGAACGTCGTGCAGACGAAGCATCGTGTTCATGTAGCGCTCCGGATTCTTTCGGGAAGCAGGCCGCCTGGCCGAACCAGGAGACAGGCAAGCAGGATGAAGCCAATCGTTCCGAGCCGTACGGCGCCGGCAATGTCGCTGCCGATGTCGAGGTAGTCTTTTGCGAACGGAACAGCGCTATAGATGACTTCGACAAGGAACGCCCCGAGGATCACGCCAAGGTTGTTGCCGAGGCCGCCAATCATGACCATCGTCCAGATGACGAACGTCTCTGAAGCGAGCATGTAGTCCGGCCCGACGAAGCTCATGTAATGCGCCAGTAATGAGCCGCCTACCGACGCTATCACCGCGCTTGTCATTGTCGCCTTGACCTTGAGCGGTACAAGTTGATAACCGAGACTGGTCGCGAGCGCGGGTTCTTCCCGCATCAGCCTGATGGCCCGACCGAAGCGGCCGCGCGTGAGTCGAACACAGGCAAGAAGCGCGACTGCGACCGTTGCAAGCGCAAACAGGAGGAACCCGACGTCGCTCTGGACGCCGGACGCACTTTTGAAGAGCGCCGGTACGCCGCTGATACCTTGGGCGCCGCCTGTCAGCCAGTTCTCGTTGAGCGCGACTGTACGAATCAGCTCCGCAACGGCAAGCGTGGCGATGGCCCAGTAGTCCGACGCGAGATTTCGCCCCAGCCGCGCCATCGCGAACCCGACGACCATCGCAACGGCCGCGCCGACGAGCATGCCTGCCGGCACGGGATAACCGAACGACGACACGATGGCCGACGCATAGGCGCCCACGCCTGCGAAGGCCACGAAGCCGAAGTTCAGGAGTCCGGCGAATCCGGCCTGGAGATTGAGCGCCAACGCGAGCAACCCGTAGATGCAGCCAAGCGTTGCGACGTGAAGAATGAAACTAGACACGGCGCACCTCCCTGTCGAAGATTCCGTACGGCTTGAACATCAGCGCCACGAGCAAAATCAGGAATGAAGCCGCGCTAATGTATGTCACGGGCACGTATACGTCCGACGTTCCGAACATCCAGCCGAAGTCGAGGTTGGTGACGAGCGTCTCGGCGACGGAAATCAGCAGCGCACCGGCTGCCGCTCCGAGCGGATTACCCAGGCCGCCGAGGATGGCTGCGGCGAACACCGGGAGCAGCAGGTTCGTCCCCAGTCCGACGTGCACTGTCTCCGTCAGCCCCAACATCGTTCCCCCCAAGGCCGCCAAAGCACCGCTCAGGAAAGTGATGCCATTGACAACCCGCGCGCCGTCAACGCCGGTGGCTGCCGCAAGTGCCGGATTCGACGACATGGCACGCATGGAGCGCCCGACACCGGTTTTGAAAAGCAGCATGGCGAGCAACGCGACGCAGCCGAAGCCGCACGCAATCGACGTTATCTGGTCGACCGAGACGACCGTCGAGCCGAGCGTGACGGGACTCGACAGTCCCATGGAGTACCGGAAAGGACGCGAGCCGGCGACACCCAGGACGACTGCGATGCCGATCATTGAAATGGCGAGCGAGCCAATCATGGCGATGGAGCTGCCGGAGCGTAGAAGGCGCCGAAACACGAGAACGTTCAGCAAAACCGCGACAACACCGGTTGCGATACACGCGCCGACGAGTGCAATCGGGAACGGCAGCCCGGTGCGCGTGAGACCTAGCGTGGCGAACGCTCCCACCATTGCATATTGAACGTGCGCGACGTTCGGAAACTTGACCAGCGAGTACACGACACTAAGGCCCACCGCGACCAGCATGATGTCCGACGTTCGTATGAGGACGTCGACGATGAATTGAAGCATGGCGAATCTCCTGAGACGGCCGCGCTGCCGGACAGCGCGGCGGAGCTTAGCGGGAAACGACCTTGGTATCGAATTTCACCTTGTCGTACGGTTGCTCTTTTCTTTGCCCCGCATCGTCGAATGCAATCGTGCCGGTCACGCCGCTGTACGGCACAACAGCTTTCATGGACGCTCTAATCCTGGCCGGTTCAGCCGAACCCGCCTTGTTGATTGCCGCCGCGGCAAGCATCACACCGTCGTAGGCATAGCTGCCGAACGATGACTTGGGCGCTTCCTTGTACTTCTCGCGATAAGCCTGCTCATAGGCCTTTCCGCCTTCGCCGATCGAGGCGACTTCGAGCCCTTCTTGCCCTTGCGCAGCTTGCGATACGGTGTCGCTCGTACACATCGTGAGGTAGATGCCGTACCACGTCTTCTTGCCGAGCCCGAGCTCGTAGGCTTCGCGATTGATGGTCGCGGCTTCTTGTCCGTAGGCGCTGTAAACGTAAGCCTGCGGCGACGAACGCGACATCTGCTGCAGTTCGCGCCGATAGGTGGATTGCCCTTCGCTGTAGAGCACGACCGACGACACCTTGCCGCCGAGCGACTCGAAGCGCTTCTTGAACTCCGAGGCCACACCCTGCCCATATGAATTGTTCGGCGCAATGAATGCGACGTTCTTGAGGTTCTGCGCGAATACGTCACCGGCCGCGAACTTTGCGGAAAGATCGTCGAGTCCGATGACGCTGAATGAGCCCTCGCCGATTTTCCGGATGCCCGGGCTCGATGAGCCGATATTGATATGCACGTCACCTTGCTGGACCACGTATTCCCCCACCGGAATCGTGATACCCGACGAGAACTCGCCCAGCACGACCGGGACTTTGTTCACCGAGACCAGCTTGCGCGCCGAACTCAGCGCCGTTGCGGCGGTACCGCCCGAGTCTTCGACAATGACCTGAAGCTTTTTGCCCAGTACGCCTTTCCTCGCGTTGATCTGCTCGACGGCCAACTCGATTCCCCGTCGCTGGTCGTCGCCCACGGACGCGCTCGCCCCCGTGAGCGGCAGCACCGCGCCCAGCGAGACCGTTTGCGCGACTGACGCAGTCGCAATAGAAAGCAACGCGCTCGCAGCAGCGCTCATGCACAACTCCTTTGCAAACTTCATGGTGACGCCCCTTTTAACGGTGGAATTCAAACTACACAAGTGTCGACAATTTAGACCAAAAAAATTCGTGTCAATAAAAACGTCGATATGCCGGATTGCAGCCGGAGCCGGAACGGGCGCCGAAATCCCGGCGTGGCGGGCTCCCCGATGCTTACAACGACTCCGGGCACGCGCCCGTCGCTGCACACGTCCCCTCGCCACCCCGGAGCGGCGTCGGCAAGCGTCTTCAGGCTACTATAGTGTCGACACTTTTGTATTCTGATTTTCCCCGATTTGGCATTGCCGGCCGCACGACGCGAAGCGGTCGACACGGATGCTCGTTCGAGCAATTCGGCGATGAAGTGCGTTGATGCGCAACGCCCGAGCGGGGCGACGACATCAGCCGGCAACTCCGCGAAAAGCGTTGGCAAATTACGCGGGCGATAGGCCGATGCCTGTCGCCGCATCGCATTGCAGCATGCGGTCACAGACAATGAATGGCTTCGCCGCACATGCAGCCTCGAGTCAAACTGGGCCGGCCTCGCGGCATGTATCGCCACCTGGATGTCCGAATGCGGCGGCCGCATGGCCGGCTACGCGCAGCCTCGCGCGAGCCTGTCGCGTCGCGCTAGAATGGCCGCATGTCCAAACAGACTCCAACCCCTACCGACGAGGCCGCTGCGGATGCCCGCAACGAGTACACGGTCGACGAGCTCGCGCGCGTGTCCGACACGACCGTACGCAACGTCCGTGCCTACCAGGATCGCGGGCTGCTCGCGCCGCCCGAAAAGCGCGGGCGCGTCGGCATCTACGACGACACGCACGTCGCGCGGCTGAAGCTGATCAACCATCTGCTCGCGCGCGGCTACACGCTGTCGAACATCCAGGATCTGATCATGGCGATCGACGAAGGTCACGACCTGCGCTCGATCCTCGGCCTGGAAAACGCGATCGGCGGCCGCTGGTCGCACGAGCGGCCGAAAACCTATTCGCTCGCCGCGCTCGCGCAGATGTTCGGCCCGCAGACGGCGTCGCAACTGTCGCGCGTGACCGAGCTCGGGCTGCTCGAACGCCGCGGCCTGTCGTTCGTCGCGAAGAGCCCCGCGCTGCTCGAAGCGGCGGCCGCGATGACGAAGGAAGGCATCCCGCCGCGCGAACTGCTCGACGTGATCAGCCTCGCGCGGCCGCATTTCGACGCGATCGCGCGGCTGCTCGTCGATCTGGTCGTGAAGCGGCTCGACCGTTACGACGAAGGCACGCTGCCGCCGGTCAACGACGTGCCCGCGCTCGTCGATGCGATCTGGCGGCTGCGCCCGCTCGCGGCCGTGTTCGTCGAAGGCGAGACGAACCGCGCGCTCGAGACCGCGGCCAGCGCCTATCTCGGCGGCCGCGTCGCGACGATTCTCGACAAGAAGCTGAGCGACGAGGCCGCGCGGCAGTCGGGCACGCAAGACGACGGCGACAAAGCATAGGCCCGCGGCGATCACCCATGCGACGACTCCGCCAGCCGAGCAGCGCGACAATCCCGGCCGTTCCCCGGAAAGCGTTTCGCATGCGGTGCGTTCGATGATTCGTTTCACCCGCCGGATTCCCTGCGCCGCCGCGGCCTCGTCGGCTTTCGCGCAGGGGGCGCCGACCAGATCGTGCGCATCGGCTGCCAAAAGGCCCGCCTGCCATCGATCCTCAAGCGCAACGCGCGCACACGCGTCAAGCCGCTTGGCTACGACGTCCAGTGGTTCGGATTCCCGGCCGGCGCATCAGCCCTGACACCTTGCCGACGGCGCGCATCCCGCTAGACGATCCTTGTTCAGATGACGCCGCAATGTCCTCACATGAACGCGCAGAAGATCGGCCACTTCCGCCTCCGAATGCGTGGCGAGCAGCGAACGCGCCCGTTCGCGTTCGGCCGACGACAACGCGTACGGACGGCCGGGTTTGCTGCCGCGCTGTCGAGCGCTCGCGAGACCGGCCCGGGTTCGCTCGCTGATCAGCGAGCGTTCGAATTCCGCCAGCGCGGCAATCATGTGAAAGGTGAAACGGCCAACCGGCGAATGCGTATCGATGCTTTCCGTGAGCGAAACGAACTCGACGCCCGTTTCGCCCAATTGACCGACCACGGCCAGGAGATGGCTCAGCGACCGCCCCAGCCGATCCAGCCGCCAGACGACCAGCGTATTGCCGGTCGTCGCGACATCCAGCGCCTCGCGCAGGCCCGGCCGGTCGAAACTGGCGCCCGAGATGCCCTGATCGGAAAAAATTTCGACGCAACCGTAATTCCTCAATGCCGACAACTGCAAATCCAGGTGCTGCTCATCCGTTGATACGCGTGCATAACCGATCTTCATGGCCTCTCCGGTCGAATGACATCACTGTCTCTCAGGCTCTTGTACGACGGTGCATGGCAACGGCATGCGGGACACATGGCGGACGCGGCCGACGCCCGACGCGATCGAATATTCCAGGTCCGCAATGATCCACACGATCAGCATATGGGGTGCTAAAAATACCAATAATCACCAACCCGAATTAAATAAGTGCTTTTTATAAAAAAATCTTAAAGTTTTTCAACCTTTCCTCACAATCTGGAGAATGCCTTTCAGCGCAGCATGCCGGAACTCACCGTTTCAATCCCATTGCGGCCGACATCGCCCTGCCGACGTTGAGCGACACCCATTTTCCGAGCAGCGACTGATCGACGCTCAGGAACAACGGTCGCTCGACCCACCGGATTACCCGGCTGCTTCGTCGAGACATTTCGAAGATGCGCAGGTCGGGATCCTCGCTCACGCCAGCGGCCACCAATTCCTCGTAGGAATAAACCGAAGCGATATCGAGACTTTCGGTCGAATGATTCAGAATGCAGTCGGAAAGAATCGCCAGTTTCCGGCACGCAGAACCTCTGTTTTCCGCATGCAGATAAACACCGATATAATCCTCTGGAAACAACCAGATAGTGCGATAGATTGTTTTTCTACAGTACTGGCTCAATTTTATTGTCATTTTTATTTCGTATTTTCAGTGAATTCACGACTTCGACTCGATGCGTTCGTCGAGCGGGTGGATCAGGTAGCGCTCGAGGTTGTCTCCGACCAGCCACAGCGGTCTGCGGCCGCGCCCCGCCCAGGTCGCACCGGTTTCCGGATTCCAGTATTTCGGTTCTGGCCTCGCCACCCGCCGCCCGCTACGCAACGGCGGCGAAGCCAGTTCCCGGACATTCACGCCGTTTTCCGCGAGCACTTCGAGCACCCTTTGCGCAATGCGCCGAGCCTCGTATTCGCGCGCGATATCGATCTCCCTCCTCAACAGGTCCAATTGCTCCAGCAATTCGCTATAGGACTTCATGGCACGTTCCTCGATACGATTCTTTTCCGTCGGATACCGCGCTCGCGCAGCGAAGGCGCACGCATGCACCGCTCCCGCGATCACTGGCCGGCGCCCCACCGGAACCGCACCTGACGCCGGATGATCAGGCACGCTGGCGGCGCATCCACCAGTGTCACCGTTTCCCGCGGCCGGCCGGGATTGACGTAGACGGTGACGGCCCTCACCAGCGGCGTCCCCTTGTAGTCGCGCAATTCCGCCGCAGCCACCGCCTTGCATGGCAACGACGCGCTCGACACGCGTTCGACGAGAATCGTGCAGCCACCCGCGGGCGCCGGCACCGTCGTCAACGACAGCACGGCGGATGTGTCCGCATAGCCGAGGCCCGCGAGCGCGAAGAAAGCTTCGCCGTCCGGGTCCTGCCGGTCCCAGTCCAGCGCGACATCGGCGTGCTGCGTGCCCGCGAGCATCCGGGCCGATACCTGGTCCACCGCCGGATAGCAGCGGCGGATGCCCACCGCCTGCGCCGCGCGGGCCAGCACGGTGGCACCCGTCGCGGGCACCGGGGCGCCTGGAACCACCGCCGCCGACCCGCGCGGCGGCAGCGATTCAAGCCCCTGGGCCCGCGCCAGCAGCGCCGTCGCGCATCCGGCCAGCACCGCCGCCAGCAGCGCTGCCCGCAGCGGTGCCCGATACGCGGCCCGCGCGGCCGTCCCGTTGATCGTCATGTTCCTTTCCGTTCTGCCCGCAGTTCCCGACGCCTGACTCGGCACATGCGGGCCGCATTGCGCCGCTCCGGTGCCGGCCGGGATACCTCGCATGAAAAAGAGCCGCCACGCTCACGTGGCGGCCTGCCACGGCCGCCCGTCCCGCGCGATGCGCAACGGGGGAAAGCGCACCGGCGCGATAGCCGACGAGCGGCCTGGAAACACTAGGGCCGGTCGGCGTCCAGCCGCACCTCGACGCGCCGGTTGCGCGCGCGACCGGCCGCCGTCTCGTTCGAATCGACCGGATCGGCCTTGCCGTAACCACGGCTGACGAACCGCCCCGCATTCAGCCCGTGCGCCTGCAGATACGCGCCGACCGCGCGGGCGCGCCGCTCGGAAAGACCGACGTTGTAGTCGTCCGATCCGACCGAATCCGTATAGCCGCCGACCGTCACGGTGCGGATCGTCGCGCCGCGAGACGCCTCGATCAATCGATCGAGGCGCGCCCGCGCCGCAGGCTTCAGGTCCGCGCGACCGGTATCGAAGTTCGCATCGGCGTCGAGCACTGTCACGGCCGGCGGCTCGGGAAGCGGCGCCGGCTCGGCCGGTGCGACCGGTGCCGCCGCGACCGCCGGCGCGCCGCAGCGGAACAGCACGGAACGGTCGTCGGGATTGCCGCCGGATGTCGCCCCGAGCCCCGACTGCGTTTCGAGCATCGTGACGGGTTGATCCTTGCAGATCGACGCCGCCTCCTTTCGGCAGGCGCCCGGCCCTTCCAGCAGGCCGTGGCAAGTCACGCGATAGGCCTGCGCTCCGCCGGGCAGCGCCACCGAGTACGCGTTGTACGTCGGTCCCGACGCGGCCGTGCATCCCGCCAGCAGCATGGCGGCGAACAGCAATCCAGTTCTTCCTGTAGTCATGATCGAACCTTTCAAACTTAATGCCCTTTCGGAGAGGCGATACGCGCCTCGATCGGCAGCGCGCCCGGACCGCTCGAGCCCGGACGCGCCGCATCGCGCGTTACCACTGATAGCCGATCCCGGCTCCGTACGTGTACCCCGCGCTGCCGCCGCTCACCCCGCCCTTCAGCTTGAGGTTCTCCGACAGCCGTGCCGTGAAGCCGAACGCGACCGCGCTATAGCCCTGGTAGCTCGCCCCGCCGATCCCGACCGCCAGCGTCTTGCCGGCATCGACTTCCGGAATCATCGTCAACGCCGTGGCCGCCGCGACACCCGCGTAGGCCTTGCGCGCCACGTTATTGACGTCCTGCTGCACCGCGCCCAGTTGCGACACGTTCACCGCATCGGTCGGATTGACGCCCGCCGCGACGTTGGTGATGCGCCGCTCGCTACCCGGCGCACCGACCGACACCGTGTTCGCCTCGCTCGCCACCGAGTTCGCCCCCAGCGCGACCGAACCGGCCGCCGCCGCCGTGGCGCCCGTGCCGAGCGCCGTTCCGTTGCTGCCCGACACCAGTGCGTTCGCGCCGATCACCGTGCCGCCGTCCGCGCCGGCGTTCGCCCCGTTACCGAGCGCCAGCCCGTTCGCGCCGGACGCCGTCGCGTTCGGGCCGAGCGCCATCGCGTTCGAACCGGTCGCGCCGCTGTTGTCGTAGTTGCCTTGCTGCGCGCTGCCGTCGTTCACGCTGTAGTAGTGCGAGCCGTTCGCGATAGCCGTGGTCGACAGCCGGCTGATGGTCGTCGACAGCGACGTGATCAGCGAGCTATTCCCGCCCTCGCTGGTCGACAGCGACGCGATGTTCGACAGCGTCGACGTCGACAGGCTGTTGATCGCCTGGAACGCCGTGTTCAGTTGCGAACCGTTCACCGCGTCGGTGCTCGTCGACGACACCTGACCCGCTGCCACGTTGGTGATCTGCCGCTCTGCGCCCGGCGCACCGATGCTCACCACGCTCGTCGGATTCGCGCCGGCGTAGCTGTACGTCACGCCGCCGATCGTGCCCGACGCGGTCGGATTCGCCGCCGCCGTCACCGAGCCCGCGCCGAGCGCCACGTCGCCCGCGTTGGCGGCGATCGCGTTCGGCCCGATCGCCACGCTGTCCGCGCCGAGCGCCTGGCTGTCCGGCAACGTCGAGTTCGCGTGGAAGTACTTGATCCCGCCGCCGTTCTCGATGTTGTCGACCGTATTGCCCAGGTTGTCGACCGCCTGATTGGTCGCATACAACTGTGACCCGTTCACCGCGTCGGTGCTCGTCGCCGACACGCGGCCCGCAGCGACGTTGGTGATCTGGCGCTCCGCGCCCGGCGCACCCACGCTCACCACGCTTGTCGGCGTCACGCCGGCGTAGGCGTAGCTCGCGCCGTTGACCGTGCCCGATGCGGTCGGATTCGCCGCCGCCGTTACCGAGTTCGCGCCCAGCGCGACGTCGCCGGCGTTGCTCGCCACCGCGTTCTGACCCACGGCCACCGCACCGGCCGCACTGGCGTTCGCGCCGTCGCCGACCGCCACCGCGCTCGCACCCGCCGCCGTTGCGTTGGTGCCGGCCGCCAGCGCATTGATGCCGGTCGCGCCGTCGTTGTTGTAGTTGCCTTGCTGCGTGCCGTTGTCATTCACGCTGTAGTAGTGCGTCTTCGCTCCGTTGATCGCGGTCGAGGTCGACGTCGACAGCGAACTGATGCTCGACGAAGTCGACGTGGACAACGACGTGATCGTGCTCGTCGCGCTTGACAGGCCCGTCGACGTCGAGGTCGACAGCGAGGCCACGTTGCTGTTCGTCGTCGACAGGCCGGTCGACAGCGAGCCGATGCCAGTCGACGTCGACGTGGACAGCGACGCGATCGAGCTGGTGGCACTCGACAGGCCCGTCGACATCGAGGTCGACAGCGAACCGATGCCGGTCGAGGTCGACGTGGACAGCGACGCGATCGAACTCGTCGCGCTCGACAGGCCGGTCGACGAGGAGGTCGACAGGCTGTCGATCGCCGTGTTCGTCGCGAACAGTTGCGAGCCGTTGATCGCGTCCGTGCTCGTCGCCGTCACCTGACCCGCCGCCACGTTCGTGACCTGGCGTTCCGCGCCCGGCGCGCCCACGCTCACCACGCTCGTCGGCGTGCCGCCGGCAAACGTGTAGGTCGTGCCACCGATCGTGCTCGACGATGTCGGGTTCGGCGCCGCCGTCATCGAATTCGAACCCAGTGCCACGTCGTTCGCGTTGTTCGCCACCGCGTTCGAACCAAGCGCGATCGAACCCGCTGCGTTCGCCGACGACGTGTTGCCCAACGCGACAGAACCCTGGCCCGTCGCGACGTTCGCGTTGCCCAGCGACACCGCGCCTTGACCGTTCGCCGTGTTGTTCGCGCCCATCGCCACCGCACCCGTGCCCGTCGCGACGTTCGGATCGCCGATCGCCACCGCGCCGTCACCGCTCGCCGTGTTGCCCACGCCGATCGATACGGCCTGACCGCCCGTGGCCATCGCGTTCTGGCCGATTGCCACCGCGCCGTCAGAGTTCGCGTTCGCGCCGTCGCCCACCGCCACCGCACTCGCACCTGCCGCCGTGGCGTTGGTCCCGGCCGCCAGAGCGTTGATGCCGGTCGCGCCGTCGTTATCGTAGTTGCCCTGCTGCGTGCCGTTGTCGTTCACGCTGTAATAGTGCGTCTTCGCCGCGTTGACCGCAGTCGACGTGGAAGTCGACAGCGATGCAACGCTACTGTCGGTCGTCGACAACCCGGTCGACAACGAACCGATGCCGGTCGACGTCGACGTGGACAGCGATGCAACGTTGCTGTCCGTCGTCGACAGACCCGTCGACAGCGAGCCGATACCCGTCGAGGTCGAGGTCGACAGCGACGCTATCGAACTCGTTGTACTCGACAGACCCGTGGACGTCGACGTCGACAGACTGTCGATCGCCGTGTTCGTCGCGAACAGCTGCGAACCGTTGATTGCATCCGTGCTGGTTGCCGTCACCTGACCCGCTGCCACGTTCGTGATCTGGCGTTCCGCGCCCGGTGCGCCCACGCTCACCACGCTCGTCGGCGTCGCACCCGCGTAGTTGTAGGTCGTGCCGCCCACCGTGCCCGAGGCCGTCGGATTCGCCGCCGCCGTCACCGAGTTCGAACCCAACGCCACGTCACCGGCGTTGTTCGCTACTGCGTTCTGACCCGCTGCTACCGTACCGGCCGCGCTGCCGGTCGCGCCGTCACCGATCGCGACTGCGCTGGCGCCCGCCGCCGTGGCGTTCGTGCCGGCTGCCAGTGCGTTGATGCCGGTCGCGCCGTCGTTGTTGTAGTTGCCTTGCTGCGTGCCGTTGTCGTTCACGCTGTAATAGTGCGTCTTCGCCGCGCTGATCGCGGTCGACGTGGAAGTCGACAACGACGCGACGCTGCTGTTCGTCGTCGACAATCCGGTCGACGTCGAAGTCGACAGGGACGAGACGGTGCTGTCCGTTGACGACAGACCCGTCGACAGCGACGCGATGCCCGTCGAGGTCGAGGTGGACAAGGAGGTAATCGAACTCGCCGCGCTCGACAAGCCCGTGGATGTCGAGGTCGACAACGACGCCACGTTGCTGTCCGTCGACGACAGACCCGTCGACAGCGACGTAATGCCGGTCGAAGTCGAGGTGGACAAGGACGTGATCGAACTCGTCGCGCTCGACAGACCCGTGGACGTGGACGTCGACAGGCTGTCGATCGCCGTGTTCGTCGCGAACAGTTGCGAACCGTTGATCGCATCCGTGCTCGTCGCCGTCACCTGACCGGCTGCGACGTTCGTGATCTGACGTTCAGCGCCTGGTGCACCCACGCTCACCACGCTCGTCGGCGTCGCACCCGCGTAGTTGTAGGTCGTGCCGCCCACCGTGCCCGAGGCCGTTGGATTCGCCGCCGCCGTCACCGAGTTCGCGCCCAGCGCCACATCACCGGCGTTGTTCGCCACTGCGTTCTGACCCACTGCTACCGTACCGGCCGCGCTGCCAGTCGCACCGTCGCCGACCGCCACCGCGCTCGCACCTGCCGCCGTGGCATTCGTACCCGCCGCCAGCGCATTGATGCCGGTCGCGCCGTCGTTGTTGTAGTTGCCCTGCTGCGTGCCGTTGTCGTTCACGCTGAAGTAATGAGTCTTCGCCGCATTGATCGCCGTCGAAGTCGAGGTCGACAGTGACGTGATCGAACTTGTCGCGCTCGACAAGCCTGTGGACGTCGAGGTCGACAGCGATGTCACGTTGCTGTCCGTCGACGACAGACCCGTCGACAGCGACGTAATGCCCGTCGAAGTCGAGGTGGACAAGGACGTAATCGAACTCGTCGCGCTCGACAGACCCGTGGACGTCGACGTCGACAGCGATGTCAC
>NZ_CABVLY010000007.1 GCF_902498995.1 Burkholderia anthina | reverse complement strand
AAACCAGCCTATAAATCAAATTGTTTTGATTTCAGATCAACAATGAAAATTACGCTCGACGAACTCCAGGCCTTTGCCGTCGCGGCAGACTTCCAGGTTTCAGTTTGTTGACTGGAAATCAAATATGATTCGCTCCGACTTATGGTTATCAGCGGAGCGAAGCCACACTATCGTAGCGGCTTACGATAGGTGCTCGACTCTCTTTCCATGAAGACCACACTAGACGAAATGCTCGCGTTCGTGACGATTGCGGACATCGGTTCGCTGACAGGTGCAGCGGATCGGCTGCATCAGCCGACTTCCGTGATGAGCCGCATCCTGCGGCGTCTGGAAGACAAACTGGATACGACGCTGATCAGACGCACGACGCGCCGGCTGGAATTGACGGAGGAGGGCAACGTCTTCCTCGACTACGCTCGAGACATCATTGCGTCGGTCGAGTTTGCCGAAGACCAGATCGCGCGGCAGCGCGAAGCGCCGGCGGGCCGTCTGCGGATCAATGCCGCAATGCCATTCATGCAGCACGTGATCGCGCCGATGATGCCGGGATTTCGCGAAGCGTATCCGGCGATCGAGATTGAACTTCATACGAGCGACGAGATCATCGACCTGCTCGAACAGCGCACCGATGTCGCGATCCGGATCGGCGAATTGCGCGATTCGACGCTGCATGCGCGCAGGCTCGGCGGTAGTCGGTTACGCATTCTCGCAAGCCCGGGCTATCTGGAGAAGGCTGGCGTGCCTGAGAGCGTGGCTGATCTCGTGAACCATGCGGCGCTCGGGTTCGTGCAGCCGGAGATCCTGAACCACTGGCCTTTGCGCACCGCGGACGGCGATGCGTATCGGGTCCATCCGGCGTTGCAGGCATCGAGCGGCGAGACGCTGTTGACGCTCGCGCTCAATGGCGCCGGTATCGTGTGTCTTGCAGACTACATGACAGGCACCCATCGCCGCGACGGCAGCCTCGTCGAATTGCTTGCCGACAACACCACCGAATTCCGCCAACCGATCCATGCAGTCTTCTATCGCAATGCGACGCTGTCGTCACGAATCGTCAGCTTTCTCGACTATGTCAGCGCGCAGTTGAAGGACGTTGGCGACATCGACTAGACAGGGTCCACGCGTGATCGGTCACGCGGCAAATAAAGGGCGACGGGTTCGATCGATATCGAACCCGTCGCCCTTTGCACATATCGATCGATGCACGGCATCGATCGAACCTGCAGCATGCACTTATTGTCCCAGCGCACTCATCAGCTTGACTCGGCTGAGCACTTCGTCGGTCCGTGCCTGCGCGAGCGCATCCTCGGCCGCGAGCAGCGAGCGCTGCGCTTCCAGCATATCGATGAACGCAGATTCGCCACTGCGCCACGACCGGTTGATCTGCGTATAGGCGCCGCGCGCATTCGTTACTGCGTGCTCGAGGCGTTCCGTCTGTCCGTGGTTGCGGGCAGTGGCCGCGACCGACGTCTCGACGTCGCTGACCGCTATGAGCACCGTCGTGCAATAGGCGGCAACTGCCTGATCAGCCTGCGCACGGCGTAACGCGATCATGCTGCGCCGCCGCCCACCGTCGAACAGCGGCGCGCTCGCACCGGCGCCAGCCATCCAGGCGAGCGAACGCGCGAGTGTTGCGCCCGAGAAGCCGTCGATCGCGGTACCGATCACGCCGATCAGTTGCAGGTGCGGCTTCAGGTCGGCGAGCGGCGTTTGCGACACAGTGCGATGAGCGGGAGGCAGGGCGACGACGCGCGGCCCGAATGCCTGTTCAGGCGATCCGGGCCGGCAATACGGAGGGAAGGGGCGAGCGGTTGCGTGTGTCGAGAGGCATGCTCTCTTGCGCGTCGACGCGAATCAATGACCGCGATAGATCGAGTCGCGGCCGTTGATCATCGACGCACGGCCGGATTCACCGGTGGTGCGGGCTTCGCTACCGTAACCGGTTTGGCCGGCGGCCGGTGCGGCCTGTGCGACGGCGTTGTCGCGCACGCGCTTTTCGGCGGCTAGGATTGCGACCGGATACTGGTTGTGGTCCATCGCCGGAGTGTAGCCGACGGCTGCGAGGCGGGCCATTTCGGCCTTCACTTCGGCACGGGTCAGTTGATGGTCGGCCTGTTGCGCGAACGACAGCGCCGGTGCGGAAAGGATCAGTGCGGCAAGCGTGGAGGAAATCAGCGTTTTCATCTTGGGTACCTGTCAGGTTGAGTAAACCGCAACCACGGTGATGTCGTTGCGAGTGCAGTCAATATAGGTATCGCGGCGCCCGGGAAAAACGGTCGCCGGCCCAAATGATTTTTGATCTGGAATCACGAATAAAGGGTTAATTCGGTCGGCGGCTTTGCTGGACGGCCGTCCCGCACCGAACAGGGTGCCGGAGGCGTAATCGAAACAGGCATCAAACAGGCCGATTAGACCTTGTGGGACTCAAGTGTGTCTAATTCAGTCTTAGACAGACTTAATCTGCCTCCCTAGACTGAGTTCACTTTCCCTCACTCCCTGGAGAAAATCATGAATCTCAAAGACAAGCTGCCCGGTAACAAGATCCTTGGTTTCGGTACTGCCCCGCTCGGCAACATGTTCCGCAACATCCCCGACGCGGAAGCCGCGGCCACCGTCGAAACGGCATGGCTACACGGCATTCGTTATTTCGATTCGGCCCCGTTCTACGGCGCCGGTCTCGCTGAAATCCGCCTCGGCGACGCGCTGACGAACCACCCGCGTGACGAATATGTCCTGAGCACGAAGGTCGGCCGCGTGATCCTCGACGAAATCGAAGACGTGTCGGCGCGCGATCTCGGCGAAAAGGGCGGTCTGTTCGAACACGGCCGGCCGAACCGCATCGTCAACGACTACACGGGCGACGCGACGCTGCGTTCGATCGAGGACAGCCTGAAGCGCCTGCGCACCGATCGCCTCGACTTCGTCTGGGTGCACGACATCGCGCAGGACTTCTACGGCGACGAATGGCTCGCGCAATTCGAAGTGGCGCGCAAGGGCGCATTCCGCGTGCTGAGCAAGCTGCGCGAAGAAGGCGTGATCAAGGCTTGGGGCCTCGGGGTGAACCGCGTCGAGCCGGTCGAACTGGTGCTGGACCTCGCCGAACCGCAACCGGACGGCATGCTGCTGGCCGGCCGCTACACGCTGCTCGATCACGAGCGCGCGCTGCAACGCGTGATGCCGGTGGCCGCCGCGCGGAACGTCGGGATCGTCGTCGGCGGCCCGTACAGCTCGGGCGTGCTCGCGGGCGGGTCGCACTTCGAATACCAGAAGGCTTCGCCGGAAATCCTCGCGAAGGTCGAACGGATCAAGGCGATCGCCACGCGCTACGACGTGCCGATCAAGGCCGCCGTGCTGCAGTTCTCGATGTCGCATCCGGCCACCGTCGCGGTGATCCCGGGCGCGAGCCGTCCGGAGCGGATCGCGGAAGACCAGGCTGCGCTGAACGTGGTGATTCCGGCCGACTTCTGGCGTGAAATGCGTGAACAAGGTCTGATTGCGGCCAATGCGCCGCTGCCGACCGATCGTTAATCTTGAGAGGTGATGACATGGCACAGGCAAATGCAACCATCGAACTCCCGGCTTCGGCCGAGACCGTCTGGCAACTGATCGGGGGCTTCGGGTCGCTGCCCGACTGGCTGTCGTACATTCTGGCCAGCGAGCTGAGCGAAGGCGGGCGCGTGCGGAGTCTCGCGAACCCGGCCGGCGAGGCGATCGTCGAGCGGCTGGTCGCGTTCGACGAAGCGGCGCGCAGCTATACGTACGCGATTCTCGAAGCACCGTTCCCGGTCGTGAACTATCGCTCCACGCTGCGCGTGCGGGAGAATGGCGCGAACGTGTCGACGGTCGAGTGGTCGGGTACGTTCACACCGCATGGCGTGACCGACGACGATATCGCCAAGCTGTTCCGCGGGATCTACGAAGATGGCCTCGCGGAACTGGCGAAGCGGTTTGCAGCGGTCTGACGGCAGCGCAGCGAATCGTGCGAGCAGGAGCCCGGCGACTTCGGGCTCCGTCAGCGCCTTTGTCGCGAGTTGAAGCCCGCAGCGAAGGCGTTGGCCTGCGTGCCTGGCTTATACCGTCGCGTCCGGTGCGTCACCGCCGTCGACATGCAGTTCGTCGATCAGCAGCCGCGCGCCGGGCGAGATTGGTGCGCCCTTGCGCGTGACGAGCTCGTAAGGCTCGCTGCGCGAACCGATCCTGAGGGGCAGGATGCACGTTATGTCGTGCCGCGCGAAGAACTCGGCGACATCGATCGACACGAGTGCGACGAACGACGGATTGCCTTGCAGCAGCGCAAGCGTCGCGAACGCCGACGTCGTTTCGAGCAGATGCGGTGGAAAGCGGATGTCGGCCTCGAGGAATTCGCGTTCGAGTAGCACCCGCATCGGCATGTTCGCGCGATACACGACCCAACGGTACTTGGCGAGGTCGCGCAGCGCGAGCTTCTTCGCACCCTTGAGCGGATGGCGCACGTTTGCGACCACCGCGAGCGTCTCGTCCTGCAGCTTCACGCTGTCGTACAGCTGCGGTGTGCGGCTGATCGTCGTGCGGCAGATCGCGAGATCGAGCCGGCCCGCGTCGATCTCGCTCAGCAGCGCTTCGCTGGTGTCCTCGACGATCTCGACGGACATCTCCGGATGGCGCGCGACGAGCGTCGAGATCGCGTCGGTCAGCCGCGGCACCGCGCCCATGATCACGCCGACGCTCACGCGTCCGCCGTGCCCGCGCAGGATGCCGACGATTTCCTCGCGCAGGTGTGCGAGATCGGTATGAATCAGTCGGGCATAGCGGATCACGCAATCGCCGACCTCGGTCGGTTCGAGCCCGCGATTGGTGCGGTTGAATAGTGGCGTGCCGAAGGTCGTCTCGATCTCCTGTAGCGCCTTGCTCGCGCCCGGCTGCGTGAGCGCGACCTGCTGCGCGGCTTTCAGCAGCGAGCCCTGATCGGCAAGCGCGATCAGCAGGCGCAACTGCTTCAGGTGGAGACGGGAAATGATCGAGTGAAGCGGCGGGGTCATGGGTGTGACGAAAAGTTATGCCGGTATCGCATCCTGTCAATTGCCGGGACGGATAGGCCTCCTTATGCTGGTGCGTCGAGCCTTGTTTTAAGTATTTTTCCGGGTGTGCGTACCGATGTGTCGCTAGCATGCGGCGGAACGGGTGCACGCACTATAACTTGAACTTATTGACGTGTCGATTGCGGTCATACCGGAACGATACGCACTGGATACCTGGAGCGAAACGGAATGGATCTGAACATCGAAGGCCGCTGGGCGCTGGTGTGCGCGGCCAGCAAGGGGCTGGGCAAGGGGTGCGCGCAGGCGCTCGTCGCCGAGGGCGTGAACGTCGTGATCACCGCGCGCGGCAGCGACGCGCTGGAGGCGACGGCCCGTGAACTGCGCACGCTCAACTCGGCCGTCACGGTGGTGGCGGTGGCCGGCGACATCACGACGAGCGCGGGCCGCGCGGCGGCGCTCGCGGCCGCGCCGTACATCGACATCCTCGTGAACAACGCGGGCGGTCCGCCGCCGGGCGACTTCCGCGAGTGGACGCGCGACGACTGGATTGTCGCGCTCAACGCGAACATGCTGACGGCGATCGAGCTGATCAAGGCGACCGTCGACGGGATGACCGCGCGCGACTTCGGGCGCGTCGTCAACATCACGTCGAGCGCGGTGAAAGCGCCGATCGACGTGCTCGGCCTGTCGAACGGCGCACGCATGGGCCTGACCGGCTTCGTTGCGGGCATCGCACGACAGAAGCGCATCGCGGCAAGCAACGTGACGATCAACAACCTGCTGCCGGGGCTGTTCGACACCGACCGCCTGAAGAAGGCGACTGAAGCGTCGGCGCAGGCGGAGGACGGCATGGACTACGAAGCGACGCGTGAAGCGAAGCGCTGGAACGTGCCGGCCGGCCGTTTCGGTACGGCCGGCGAGTTCGGTGCGGTATGCGCATTCCTGTGCAGTGCGCACGCGGGCTATCTGACGGGGCAGAACGTGCTGCTCGACGGCGGCGCGTATCCGGGCACGTTCTGATTCCCGGCACGATGGCAGTCGAATGCCCGGGGAGCACGACGCGTCCCGGGCATTTCGTCATGCGCGTTACTTGATCACGAGTGGATTGACCGGCGCACCGGTGCCGCCGACGATCTTCAGCGGCGCGGCCGTGTACAGGAATTGCCACTGGCCGTCGCGCGCGCAGTCTTCCGCGAGCGCGTCGAGCAGCACGACTTCGGTAAACACGACGCCGAGGTTGCGCATCAGCGCGTTGTGCAGAGGGATCATCACGCCCGATGCCGGATCGACGGTGACCTCGTTGCCCATCGTGTCGGTGACGAGGTTCGGGATTTCCATTTCGCGAAACCACTCGACGAGCTCGCGGCTGAACGTGAGCCCCGGCTCGATGTAGTCGCGATAGAACTCGGCCTCGTCGCGCTCGTAGAACGACCCGATCCAGCCGGTGCGGATCAGCAGGATGTCGCGTGGCTCGATCGTTACGTTTTGCGCGCGCGCCGCTTCGAGCAGGTCGTGGTGATCGAACGTCTCGCCCTTGTCGAGCACGCGCTTGTTGCGATGGCGCGCGATGTCGATCAGCACTGCGCGGCCGACGATGCCGCGCTCGGCGATCGGCAGGATGCTCGCGCGATCGAGGCCGCCGACCGTGCTCAGAGCGTCGTAGCCGTTCCACAGCGTATCGTCGTACCACACGTGCCCGAGCGCGTCGCACTGCGTCGAGCCTTGCACGTGCATGAAGATCACGTCGTCCGCGTATTCGACGTTGCCGTCGAAGTGTGCCTTGCCCGCAAGAAAGTGGCCCTTGTCGAGCACGTTCATCCGCATCGACGGACGCCGCCCCGGAAACAGCGGTTCGCCTTTTGCATGGCCGATATCCACCTGCAGCGTGAAGGTCCGGCCCTGGCGCACGGCGGCGATGCCGCGCATCACTTGCTCGGCCTGCAGATAGTTCAGCGCGCCGATTTCATCGTCGGGCCCCCACTTGCCCCAGTTGGTCGGCAGGCCGTCGAGCAGGCGCTTGACGTCCGGGCCGTCGGTTGGTTTCTGCACACACATGTTCGTCTCCATCGTTATGTTCGACGCGAACCCGGAACGGTTTGTCCTGCGGGCATTCGACGTCGGACGGGCGCGCCCGGTATAGCGCGACGCAGAGCCAGTATGACGAGCACGCCGCGCATCCGGTATTGAGAGCGACTCATAGCGTTATAAAAATCCGTCATGCGCGAAGTATTGACGCGGGCCGGGCAGTTTTGAAACCATCGTGGTCACTCGCGTCGGCGCAGCATGTCCGTCGACGCCAATGCATTCATACGCATGCCGGAATATGGCGTGCGCAGTCGATCGACCCACACAGGAAACGGAAATGAATATCGCAGGCAACTTGCTGATCGGTCAGCACGCACGGCGCGGCACTCACGGCGTTACGTACGCGATCGACGCGGCGAGCGGCGAACGCATGGAACCGGCTTTCGGCGGCGCGACCGTCGTCGATCTCGACGAAGCGTGCGCATTGGCCTGGGCTGCCTTCGATGTGTATCGCGAAACGTCGCCGGATGCGCGCGCCCGGTTTCTCGAAGCGATCGCGGCCAACATCCTCGCGCTCGGCGATGTGCTCGTCGAGCGCTGCGTCGCCGAATCGGGGCTGCCGCGTGCACGTGTCGAAGGCGAGCGCGGCCGCACCGTCGGCCAGTTGCGCATGTTTGCCGGCGTGGTGCGTGCGGGTGACTATCTCGAGGTGCGCATCGATCCCGCGCAGCCGGCACGCCAGCCGGCGCCGCGTCCCGACCTGCGTTTGCGCCACATCGGCCTTGGCCCCGTCGCGGTGTTCGGCGCGAGCAACTTCCCGCTGGCGTTCTCGGTCGCGGGCGGCGATACGGCATCGGCGCTCGCGGCCGGCTGCCCGGTGATCGTGAAGGCACATTCGGCGCACCCCGGCACGTCGGAGCTCGTCGGGATGGCCGTGCAGCAGGCGGTGAAGGATTGCGGGATGCCGGAGGGCACGTTCTCGCTGCTGTTCGGCAGCGGTCGCGAAATCGGCCAGGGGCTCGTGCGCGATCGCCGCATCAAGGCGGTCGGCTTCACCGGGTCGCGTAACGCGGGCACCGATCTGATCGCGATCGCGAACGCACGGCCCGAGCCGATCCCCGTCTATGCGGAGATGAGCAGCATCAATCCGGTGCTGCTATTCCCGCATGCGCTCGAACAACGCGGCGATGCGATCGCGCACGCGTTCGTGCAGTCGCTGACGCTCGGCGCCGGCCAGTTCTGCACGAACCCGGGGCTGATCTTCGCGGTGGAAGGGCCCGCGCTCGATCGCTTCATCACAACGGCGGCGGAGCGGCTGGCGCAGGCACCCGCTGCGACGATGCTCACGCCGGGCATTCATCAGGCATTCGAGCGCGCGGTGACCGCGTTCGCGGAGCATCCGCAGGTGCGGACCATCGCACGTGCGAATGCGCCGACCGGTGCGAACCAGGGGCAGGGTGCGCTGTTCTCGACGAGCGCCGATGCGTTCCGTGAAACGAGGGCGCTGCACGAGGAGATTTTCGGTGCGGCGTCGCTGATCGTCCGTTGTCCCGACCTGAAGACGATGCGCTTGCTGATCGAATCCCTGGAAGGGCAACTGACGACGGCGATCCATATCGACGAAGCCGATTACGCGGACGTGCGGACGTTCCTGCCGGCGCTGGAGCGGCGTGCCGGCCGTGTGCTGGTCAACGGCTTCGGTACCGGCGTTGAGGTCGCGCATGCGATGGTGCACGGCGGCCCGTATCCGTCCACCGCGGACGGGCGCTCGACATCGGTCGGCAGTCTCGCGATCCGCCGCTTCCTGCGGCCGGTCAGCTATCAGGACATGCCGGATGCGCTGCTGCCCGACGCATTGCGTACGAGCAATCCGTGGGCGCTCAACCGCCTGCTTGACGGGAAGCTGACGCTCGCGAAGTAAGGGCCGAGCGGCAAGCGAGCGGGGCGCCGTGCTGCGACGGTGCCCCGTGTTTTCATCGGCTTACTTGCCGACCGTCGCGACGACCTCTTCACCGGTCAGGATCTCGCGGAAGATACCGACCAGCGGCCGCAGATTGACCTTGTGCCATGCGGCCCACAGTGGCGTGCGGTAGCTGAACCACGGCAGTTCGCGCAGCACGACGCCTTCCGGCACCTGATGCCGCAGGCTCTGCTGGATCATCGTCACGCCGAGCCCGGCGGCAACGAGGCCGAGCGCCGTGAGCGGCTCGGACGCTTCCACCGAAATGTTTGGCGAGAAGCCTGCCTTCGCGCACGCCGCGACGAATGCGCCGTGACGCGGCGCGCTTTTCTGCTGCGTGACGCCGATCCACGCCTGCGCAGCGAGATCGCCGGCGACGAGCGCCTTCTTTTTCGCGAGCGTGTGCCCGTCGGGCATCGCGAGCAGCATCGGATCGTTCAGCACCATCATCGAATCGAGTTCGGGGTCGTCCGGCGCGGGCGGCTCGGTCACGAGCGCGATGTCGAGGCTGCGCTCGCGCAAGCCTTCCAACTGCGCGGCCGATTGATAGTTGTACAGCGCGATGTGCACGGACGAACGCTCGGCGCGCAGCGTTTTCAGCGCACGCGGCAGTACGCCCGAGTGCGTGGCCGTTTCGAGATAGCCGATGCACAAGCCGCCTTCGTCGCCGCGGCCGAGCCGGCGCGCGAGTGATTCGAGCCGGTTCGCATGGCGAAGGAACGCGTGCGTTTCGCTGAGGAACGTGCGCCCATCACGCGTCAGACGAATGCGCTGCTGGCTGCGTTCGAACAGCGTCAGGCCGAGCTTTTCCTCGAGCTGCGCGATCTGGCGGCTGAGCGGCGATTGCGAAATGTGCAGGCGTTCGGCCGCGCGGCCGACGTGTTCTTCTTCCGCAACCGCGATGAAATACTGAAGCTGGCGGATGTCGAGCATGTAAGACCTTATGAGACTCAAGTTTTTTGAATTATGTCTTGGACGGACTTATTTGTGCAACCTAGACTGGGCTCACTTTCCTATCAAACCTGGAGAAACACATGAGTCTCAAGGACACGCTGCCGGCTGGCAACCGCCTCGGTTTCGGCGCGGCGCCGCTCGGCAACATGTTCCGCGATATTCCCGACGCGGAAGCGATCGCGACCGTCGAAGCCGCATGGGCAAGCGGCATCCGCTACTTCGATACCGCGCCGTCGTATGGCGCGGGCCTGGCTGAATCGCGCCTCGGTGAAGCGCTGGCCAACCAGCGCCGCGACGACTACTTCATCAGCACGAAGGTCGGCCGCATCGTGCTCGAGGAAATGGAAGATGCGAAGACGCGCGACTACGGTGAAAAGAGCGGGATCTTCGCGCATGGCCGCGCGAACCGGCTGGTGAGCGACTACTCGGCCGACGCGACGCTGCGTTCGATCGAGGACAGCCTGAAGCGCCTGCGCACCGATCGCCTCGATATCGTGTGGGTGCACGACATCGCGCAGGACATCTACGGCGACGAATGGCTCGCGCAGTTCGAGGTGGCGCGCAAGGGTGCGTTCCGCGTGCTGGGCAAGCTGCGCGAAGAAGGCGTGATTGGGGCGTGGGGTCTCGGCGTGAATCGCGTCGAGCCGATCGAACTGGTGCTCGACCTCGCCGAACCGCAACCGGACGGGATGCTGCTGGCCGGCCGCTACACGCTGATCGAGCACGAACGCGCGCTGCAGCGCGTGATGCCGGCCGCTGCGGCCCGTAACGTCGGGATCGTCGTCGGCGGCCCGTACAGCTCGGGCGTGCTCGTCGGCGGCGCGCACTTCGAATACCAGAAGGCACCGCTCGAGATCGTCGCGAAGGTCGAGCGCATCCGCGAGATCGCGGTGCGCTACGACGTGCAGGTCAAGGCCGCCGCGTTGCAGTTCGTGCTCGCGCATCCGGCGACGGCCGCGGTGATTCCGGGCGCGAGCCGTCCGGAGCGGATCGCGGAAGATTCAGCGGCACTGGCGTTCGATATTCCGGCCGATTTCTGGCGCGAGATGCGTGAACAGCAGCTCGTCGCGGCTGATGTGCCGCTGCCGATCGATCGCTGAGCAGCGGAAAAACGCTGACGATGTGACGAGGCCCGCGCAAGCGGGCCTCGTCGTTTCGGTGAAGCGGCAGTCGATCGCGTGAAGATCAGCCTTGCGTACGCGGTCGGTAGTCGATCATGCTGGAGAATACCGCGATCAGCACGGCCATCACGACGAAGAACAGCAGCGCGAGGAAATACGAGCCCGACCACTGGACGATCAGGCCGATCAGGATCGGTACCACGACGCCGACCATGCTGCCGCAGAAGTTCATCGTGCCGCCGAGCACGCCGGCGCGCTCGGGGCCGCCGACGATCGCCGGCAGGCTCCAGTACATTCCGCAGAAGCGGATGAAGAACATCGCAATGCTCAGCAGCATCACGACCGCATTCGCGTTTGCGATATAGGCGGCCGCGAGGATGCACGCGGCTGCGATCAGCGACGAGCCGCTGAACATCGTGCGCATCACGAGGTTCGGCGATGCCCCCGACGCTTTCCAGCGATCGCCAATGGTGCCGCCGATCAGTTCGCCGACGAAGCCCGACATGAAGATGACGAAGGTCGCGCCGCCCGTCGTCGCGATGTTGAAGCCGTAGGTCTTGTGCAGGTAGCTGGGCATCCAGGTCAGCAGCCCATAGAACACCGCGAGGATGCAACTGTAGCCGGCGAACATCGCGAGCACCGAGCGGTCCTTCACGAGTTCGCGTAGCGGCAAGCGTTCGCCCGGAGTTTTCGCCGGCACGTTCTCGTGCGTGATGTGTTCGAGCTCGGCCGCATTCACGCCTGGGTGCTCGGACGGATGATTGCGGATGTAGCGCCACACCAGCACGCCCACCAGCATCGTGCCGACACCTGCGATCACGAACGCGATGCGCCACGATCCGAACCACGCGATCAGCCCGGAGATCAGGATGGCGCCGATCGCGCTGCCGAGCGGCGCGCCGCCGTCGACGAGCACTGCGCCGCGGCCGCGTTCATGCGGCGTCAGCCACGAGCCGATCAACTTCGCGCCCGCCGGGAACACCGGCGATTCGGCGAGGCCAAGGCCCATGCGCGTGAGCATCAGCAGAATCCAGCTGTGCGACGCGGCGCCGAGCGCCTGGAATGCGCCCCACGCGAGCGTTGCGGTCGCGATGATGCCGCGCGTGTGATAGCGGTCGAGCATCACGCCGACCGGAATCTGCATCAGCGCATACGACCAGAAGAACGCGCTCAGCATCAGGCCTTCGAGTGCCGGCGACATGTTGAATTCCGGCGCGATCAGCGGCATCGCGACTGACAGCGACGCGCGGTCGATGTAGTTGATCGCGACTAGCAGCAGCATGAGCAGAAAGATGCGCCAGCGGACGCTGGTCGGCCGTGCCGCCACGTCGAGCGAGGCCGGCGATGCCGTCGGGACGGCGGGGGAATTCGAGGGGGGCATGCGTGTCTCCGTCGTTATGGTTGCGGGAGCGATGGCATCGTCCCGTGACGTGACTGTAGGGGGATGGCCGCGTCTTGCCTAATGACGCTTCGTGATCGCGTGATAACCAAATGGCGCGGCGCGCGCAGGGAATAAGCGGGCGTTATCGGGCGATCCGGTTTTTTCATTACCGGTGGCGCACGGCCGCTTGTAGTGTTCGGTGCGGAGACTTCACACGGAGAAAGCACCATGAGTCCATTCCAATATTTCTTTCCCACCACGCTGAAATTCGGCAACGGCCTCGCGCGCCAGGCCGGCGAACTGCTGAAGCCGCTGTTCAGCGGAAAGCTGCTGGTCGTGACCGACGAAGGCCTGATCAAGAGCGGCGTGCTCGAAGGGTTTTTCACGTCGCTGGGAGACGCAGACGTCGCATACGAAATCTTCTCGGGAGTCGAAGCGAACCCGAGCACGGCCGTGCTCGACAGCGCGCTGACGTTCCTGAAAGAGCACCGCTGCACGGCCGTTATCGGCGTGGGCGGCGGCAGCAGCATCGATACTGCGAAGGGCGTGGCCGCGATGGCCACCAACGGCGGCACGATCCTCGATTACGAGGGCTACAACAGGATTCCGGATGAACCGCTGCCGATCTTCGCGATCCCGACCACGTCGGGCACAGGCAGCGAATGCACGGCGTCGACGGTGTTCACGAACAAGGAAACGCTGTTCAAGACGGTGATCGTCAGCCACAAGCTGTTCCCGAAGCTCGCTATCCTCGATGCGGAACTCACGCTGAAGCTGCCGGCCGAGATCACGGCCGCCACCGGCATGGATGCGCTCACGCATGCGATCGAGTCGTACGTGTCGAAACAGGCGAACCCGGTGAGCCAGTCGCTCGCGCTCGGCGCGATCCGCCTGATCGGGCGCAGTCTGCGCAACGCGTTCTACGTCGGCTCCGATCTTGCGGCACGCGAGGACATGTTGCTCGGCTCGTTCCTGGCCGGCGTCGCGTTTTCGCAGTCGAAGCTTGGCAACGTGCACGCGATCTCGCACACGATGGGCGGCGTGTTCAACATCGCGCACGGCATCGCGAATGCCGCGCTGCTACCGTACGTGATCGACTTCAACCGTCCGGCATGCCCGGCGCTGTATCGCGATATCGCCCAGGCACTCGGCGGCGACGTGACCGGCGTCGAGGCGGAAACGGCCGCGCGTGCGCTGGTCGAGCAGATCGTCGAACTCAATCGCGCGCTCGAGATTCCGTCGAACATCCACGAACTCGGCGTCGACCTCGCACACCTGCCGCAGATGGTGGTCGACTCGATGCGCAGTGGCAACGTGCTCGTCAACCCGCGCCTGACCACTGCGCGCGACGTTGAAGGCATCATCCGCGCGGCGTACGCCGGCGAACTTTGATCGCGCGCAAGACCCGATTATCCGATTCGATTCAACCAGGAGCAGTCATGTATTACGAAATGCGGACCTACACGGTCCAGATCGGCAAGATGAACGAATACCTGCGGCACTTCGAGAAGGAAGGCCTGCCGGTTATCTCTCGCTATGCGACGCTGGTCGGCTGGTGGTATACGGAAATCGGCGAATTGAACCAGGTCGTCCATATCTGGGCGTACGAAAGCCTGGACGATCGCATCAAGCGCCGCACGGCGCTGTACGAAGATCCGGACTGGCTCGAGAAATTTGTACCGAAGGCGTTCCCGATGCTCGAGAAGATGGAATCGAAGCTGTTGCGCCCGGCAGCGTTCTCGCCGATCAGGTAAGCACGTAATCCTGTAGCGTTTCGACGAGCAGGCGCGCACCTGGCGACAGGTGCGCGAAGGTTCGCGCAACGACGCCGTAAGGCTCGTCGAGCGCCGGGATCGCGACCGGCAGGCGTGCAATGAGGCCGAACCGTTCGCCGAATTCGGCAACTTCGTGCGGGATGACTGCCACCAGTTCGGGGCTCGCCTGCAGCAGCGTAAGTGTCGCGAACGTCGATGCGGTTTCGATCGGATAGCGCGGCACCTCGATGCCCGAATCGGCCAGCGCGCGTTCGAGAGCGAGCCGCATCGGCGTGTTGACCGGATACGCGACCCATTCGGCGTCGGCGAGATCGCGCAGCGTCAGCGTGTCGTGCTTGGCCAGGGCATGCGTGCGCGCCGTCACGACCGCGAGCGGCTCGGATTTCAGCGGCACGTAGTCGTATGCTTCCGGGCGCCGGCTGTTGCCGTTGCGGCAGATCGCGAGATCGAGCCGGCCGTCGTCGATCAGCGCGAGCAGGCTCGCGCTGGTACCCTCGACGATCTCGACCGACAAGTGCGGCTGGCGCTGCCGCAGGTCGGTCAGCGCACGCGTGAGCAACGGCACTGCGCCCATGATCACGCCGACCGTAAGATGGCCGCCGTGGCCTTGCGTGAGCGCGAGGACTTCGGTATGCAGGTGTTCGAGATCGCTGTAGATGAGGCGCGCGTAGCGTGTGACGCAGCGGCCTAGGTCGTTTGCGACGAGGCCTTTCGGTTGTCGCTCGAACAACGGCATACCGAGGATGTCCTCGATCTCGCGCAGTACCTTGGTGGCGCCGGGCTGCGAGATTGCCATCTTTTCTGCCGCCTTGTGCAGCGAGCCGTGGTTCTCGAGCGCGATCAGCAGCTTCAGCTGCTTCAGGCGAAGGCGTGACGCGATGTTGGCAAGCGAGGGAACTGCCGGCGGCTTCATGATGAAGGGACCAAATTGGAATCCGAAATTGTAGCGCTGCCTTACATACCGGCGAAAGCAGATTGGAGATTCACGTGACCCTCTCGCTGAGCATCCGTTGCAGCGCGTGAATCTGCTCGAGCGCATTGGTCAACTCCGGAACCGGAGCTGCTTATAAGCAGCGGCGTAGCGGGAAGCGATGACCCTAGCCGACAAAACTGTCCCACTTGGAAGTGGAAAATTCCGGCATGACGTTATCATCGAGACCAGGAGGTCATGCCGTGAAGAGGAGCAAGTTCACCGATGAGCAGTTCGCGTTCGCGTCGCGCGGCACGATCAGCGTGTCGACGCCGCACGGCCGCTGGCTGGTGCCGCCGCAGCGCGCGTGCTGGGTGCCGGCCGGCGTGCGGCACGAGATGACGATGACGGGGCCGGTCACGATGCTGAACACGTTCGTGTCCGGCGATGCCGCGCAGGCGGTGGGGCTGCCGGAACAGTGCGGCGTGTACGGCGTGTCGCCGCTGCTGCGGCAACTGATCGACGATGCGATCGACCTGCCGGCGATGTACGACGTCGACGGCCGGGCCGGCAAGCTGATGGCGCTGCTGGTCGCGGAAATCGCGACGATGCAGTGCCTGTCGCTGCATGCGCCGCTGCCGGCCGACGCGCGGCTCGCGAAGGTCTGCCGCCATCTGCTCGCGTCGCCGTCGATCGCGGCCGATCTCGACAAGGTGGCGGCCGATGCGGGCGTCAGCCGGCGCACCTTCACGCGGCTGTTTCGTGCGCAGACCGGCGTGAGTTTCGCCGCGTGGCGTCAACAGGTGTGCATGCTTGCGGCGATTACCCGCCTGAGCGACGGGCAGCCGGTGACGCGCGTCGCATTCGATCTCGGCTATGCGAGCGCGAGCGCGTTTACGTCCGCGTTTCGGCGCATCCTGGGCGAGACGCCGAGCCGGTATCTGGAGATTCGCCGGTAGGCGGAGCGGTGGCGGTGCCGGCCGCGCCGGTTTTCCGCGCGCGAAAAAAACGCGCCTGCCGGATTCGGTCAGACGCGCTTAAAGGCACTCGGTCAGAAAAAATGCGCGAACAGCCCTGCTGGCGTGTCGCGCATTGCTCGGGGAATTGTTGCTTGTTTCGATTCAATCCCGTTGGTGTGTTGCAGATAGCCAAGCATACGCCGTGTAACGCGCAAACGATATCGCGGGCGCCGCACAATTGATGTGCTGTCGCAGCATGCGTTTGAATCGCCTGTTCGGGATCGGGGTCGGAAGGTATCGACGAAAGGCTTGGGCGGTCGCGAGCGGGCATGTCGCGATGCAGCATCGAATGACGGCGCCGTACAACGAAAAACCGCCGCACGGCGCGATGCCTGCCGGTATCGCGCCGTGCGGCGGCTCGCTGCCGGGCCGGCTTGCGCCGGCCCGTGCCGGTTCATGCGTTACACGTCGAAGAACACGGTTTCCTCGGGGCCCTGCATGCGGATGTCGAAGCGGTACACGACGGGGCGGCCCGGCTGCGCATCGCGCTTGGCGACGAGCGTCGCGCGGCGCTCGGCCGGCACTTCGTTCAGCACCGGATCGGCCGCGTTCGCCGCGGCTTCGTCGTCGAAATACACGCGGGTGAACGCGTGCGTCAGGATCCCGCGCATCATCACGGTCACGTTGATGTGCGGCGCTTCGTCCGCGGCGATGCGGCCCGGCTTCACCGTCTCGACGACGAAGCGCTGCTGCGGATCGGTGCCCGTGCCGACGCGCGCGAAGCCCGTGAAGCCGGACTTCGCGATGTCGTCGCGCGATGCCGGGTAGCGGCCCGCGCTGTCCACCTGCGTGAATTCGAGCACGGCGTCGCCGACGATGTTGCCGTCGCCGTCGAACACCTGGCCGATCAGCAGCACGTGCTCGCCTTCAGTGTGCGATGCGGCGATCGTCGGCGTGAACAGGCTCTTCAGGTCGTAATCGTATTGCTGCGGGCACAGGCCGTAGGCGAAGTACGGGCCGACCGTCTGCGAAGGGGTTTGCTTCAACGTCGTCATGGTTCAGCGCTCCATCGGGGTGGCGTCACGGCCGCGCAGCACGATGTCGAATTCGTAGCCGAGCGCATAGCCTTCTTCGGTGATGTCCATCGAGAAGCGCGAGATCAGGCGATCGCGCGCGGCCTCGGGCGTGCCCTGGAAGATCGGGTCGTACGCGAGCAGCGGGTCGCCGGGGAAGTACATCTGCGTGACGAGGCGCGAGCCGAAGTAGTCGCCGAACAACGAGAAGTGGATGTGATTCGGTCGCCACGCGTTCGGATGGTTGCCCCACGGATACGCGCCGGGCTTGACCGTCAGGAAGCGGTAGCGGCCTTCGTCGTCGGTCAGGCAGCGGCCTGCGCCGAGGAAGTTCGGGTCGAGCGGCGCGTCGTGCTGGTCGACCTTGTGCACGTAGCGGCCGGCTGCATTGGCCTGCCACACCTCGACGAGCGTGTTGCGCACCGGCTTGCCGCCTTCGTCGAGCACGCGGCCCGTGACGACGATGCGCTCGCCGAGCGGCTCGCCGTTCTTCACGGCGTTCTTCGTCAGGTCGTGGTCGAGCGCGCCGAGATCTTCCGCACCGTAGACGGGTGCGTACTGGTCGCGCAGCTTTTCCTTCAGCGGGATCATCGGGCGCGTCGGGCCGCGCTTCACCGACGAACGGTACTCGGGGTGGACATACGCGGGATGCGACGGCCAGTCGCGCGGGGTGAGGATCGTGGGGGAATCCATCGGGCGTCTCCTGATAGGTATTTCGCGAAGTGGATGGCAGGACTTTAGCCAATCCGGAAAGTTATGCAAAATGACCTTTTTTCGCGAATCACATAACCGTTCGTTATATTCGGCCGCGCCAATGAAAATCCGCCGGACAGGAAGCCTGTCCGGCGGAAAAAGCGATCGGGCTTCGCGTCGTCGGTGACGACCCCGTGCACGGCCCTCCAGCCAGCCCGTCGCTGTTTTTTTGATATGTCGTTGTTGTTGTTATCCGGTCTCCCCGAGCGTGCCCGCGTTGCGCCGTTACCGGCAGCCGGGATCGAACACGATCCCGTCGAATTCGAGCGCCAGCGTGCCGCTGCGCAGCAGCGCGGCCGGCGTCGCGGCCTGTTCGGCGCCGAGCACGTCGGTCACGTAGTTCGCGCAGAACCCGCGTTGCGACAGCAGGGTGAAGCGGTTGCGAAGCAGCGCGTCGATCCGCTGCTCGGCCGTCGCATGCACGTCGCGCTGTGCTTCGACGGTCGATGCCGCGATTCGGCGTGCCAGCGCGATGCGTGCGCCGTCGGCGCGGGCGACGAAGCGCGACAGCGGCGTGAGCTTCGTCCGCGCAAACGCGGGCTCGGCGATCAGCGGCTCGTCGCCCGACGTATCGACGACGATCCCGAACCGGTTGGCCCACGCGCCTGCGCAGCCTGCCGCATCGCGGGACGCGCCGGCCACGCGGATGAACACGAGATCGCCGACGTGTGCGCCGGCGGCCAGCGTGCGTACCGTGGCGAGCGGCAGCATGCGACCGGTGTCGCGGGCATCGCGCGAGGCGGTGTGATGCGGGTCGAAGTCGGCGGTTTCGGTTCGGGTGGTCATTGCAGCTCCGTCGATGCGTGACAGGACGGAGCGGATTATGCAGACAAGTATCCAAAAGTGCTTGCCTGGATGCTTCAGTAGCCTAATATCCGACCTTGAGCATCATTTTTCGATACCAACATGACCGAGACCGCCCAACTCATCGAAACGCTGAAGCGCCAGTTGAAGGCGCAGGGCATGACCTATCGCGACGTCGCGCGTGCGCTGGACGTATCCGAGACGAGCGTGAAGCGGCTGTTCGCGAGCGGCCGCTTCACGCTGGAGCGCATCGCGGAGATCGCGCAACTGCTCGGCTATACGCTCGCCGAGCTCGTACAGGAGGCGTCTGCCTCGGCGCCGCGGCTGCGGGTGCTGACCGAACAGCAGGAGGCGCTGATCGTGTCGGACGAGAAACTGCTGCTCGTCGCCGTCTGCGCGATCAATTACTGGACCGTGCAGGACATCGTGTCGGCCTATTGCGTGACGCAGGCCGAGTGCGTGAAATACCTGCTGATGCTCGACCGGATGAACGTGATCGCGCTGCTGCCGGGCGACCGGATTCGCGTGCGCGTCGCGCGCGATTTCGACTGGCTGCCGGGCGGCCCGATCCGCCGGTACTTCCATGCGCACGTGCTCGACGATTTCCTCGGCAGCCGCTTCGACGGCCCGGGCGAGACGATGACGTTCTCGCAGGGGATGCTGACCGAAGCGGCTGCCGCGGAACTCGAGCAGGAACTGCGGCGGCTGAGTAGCAAGGCGGCGGCGCTGCACACGGAGTCGTCGTCCGCGCCGCTCGGACAAAAGCACGGGACGGCCTTGCTGATCGCGAAGCGGGTCTGGGAGCCGACCGGCTTTCACGCGTTGCGGCGTTCCGCGTGACGTATCGCCGAATGCTTGGGACTATCCGGAAAGTTATGCAAAATGGCATTTCATCGACCTCCGCATAACCGCCCGTTATGAATAACCGTATCGCCGACGGCCGCGTCAAATTCCGGCACCTGCAGTGCTTTCTCGCGGTCGCGCAGCTGGGCGGCGTGCAGAAGGCGGCCGAAAGCCTGTCGATCACGCAGCCGGCCGTGTCGAAGACGATCGCCGAGCTCGAGTCGATCCTCGGCGTGAAGCTGTTCGAGCGCGGGCGGCACGGCGCGCAGCCGACCCGCGAAGCGCAACTGTTCATGCCGCATGCGAACGCGTGCGTGCTGGCGCTGCGGCAGGGCGTCGGCTTGCTGTCGCGCGAGGGCGGGGCCGCCGCGGCGACGCTGGAAATCGGCATGCTGCCGACGGTTGCCGCGTCGCTCGCGCCCGCGCTGATGAAGGCGTTGGCCGCACGCTGGCCGCGCGTCGTCGTGCGGATCGCGACGGCCGCGAATACCGAGCTGCTGGAGCGCCTGAAGGCGGGCGCGCTCGAATGCGCGATCGGGCGCCTGTCGGAACCCGAGCGGATGATCGGGCTCGCGTTCGAGCAGCTGTACAACGAGCCGCTCGTCGCGGTGGTGCGCGGCGGGCATCCGCTGCTGGCCAGCGCCGCGCCGGCCGCCGAACTCGCGCGCTATCCGGTCGTGCTGCCGCCGTTCGGTACGTTGATCCGGCAGTCGGCCGAACAACTGCTCGGCGCATGCGGCGCGCCGCCGCTGGATTCGTTCATCGAGGTGCTGTCGGTGTCGGTCGCACGGGCGCTCGCGCTCGAGAACGATGCGGTCTGGTTCGTGCCGCTCTATGCGGCGGAATACGACCTGACGGCCGGTGCGCTCGCGCGTCTGGCGTTGCCGGCCGCGGGTACCGACGAACCGGTCGGCCTCGTGCTGCGCACCGATGCGCAGCCGTCGCCGGTCGCGCGGACGCTGATCGACGCCGTGCGTGAGATCGCGCAGGCGCGGTTCGGCGATGCGCGCGCGCCCAGCACGCCGCGCGGTGCGCGCAAGCCGGCTCGCCGCGGGTGATGCGCGGTGACGCCCGGCGCAAGGCCGGCCCGTCACGCGTCGGCCGGCGGCATTCCCCTCACGGCTTTTCGCTGGCCATTCGGTCAGTAGCGGGCTGCATCGTGCTTGGCATATCGTATCGTTTTTGGTACGCTTCCTGGCAAGACGATGACGAGACAGCAGATTCAGGTCACGCTCGGCGTGCGCTTCTTTCGCACGGCGTGCGGCAACGAGCCGGTGCGTGAGTGGCTCAAGCGGCTCGGGCACATCGAGCGAAGGTTGATCGGCGAAGAGATCAAGACCGTTCAATTGGGCTGGCCGCTCGGCATGCCGCTGGTCCGGAAGATGTCGAAGGATCTGTGGGAGATCCGCGTGATGTTGCCGCGACGAAGCGCGCGCGTGCTGTTCACGGTCGTCGGCGACACGATGGTCCTGCCGCACGCGTTCTTCAAGCAGTCGCAGGCGACACCGTCCGACGATCTCGACGTGACCGTCGCACGGCTGAAAGCGCTGACGCGCGCCATCTGAATTCACGGCTTGTGCCGGCGCCGCCGTCAGCCGGCAACGCGATGCATTGGAGTACCTTATGACGACCACGAACAATCCGCATATCGGCAGCGATTTCGATACCTTCCTCGACGAGGACGGCCATCTCGAAGCCGCCACCGCCACCGCGATCAAGCGCGTGATCGCGTGGCAGATCGCGCAGGAAATGAAGGCGCAGCACATCACGAAAACGGCGATGGCCGCGCGGATGAAAACCAGCCGCGCCGCGCTCAACCGGCTGCTCGACGAAACCGATACGAGTCTTACGCTCGCGACGCTCGCGAGCGCGGCCGCCGCACTCGGCAAGCGGCTCAGCTTCGAGCTGGTGCCGGCGTGACGCACGTCACGCGCACGACGAACCGCTGCGCAGCCGGCGGGCGATGAACGCGTGAGCGCTCGAGCGGCGCGTCGCAGCGATCGCATGCACGATCGCCGGCGCACCGGTGTGCGGCGCCGTCAATTGCGCCGGCCGGCCATCCGCAGATAAAGCAGCGCACCGCCCGCGAGCAGCAGCGGGCACAGCAAATACCATCCCGTCGTGAGGAACAGCCCGGCCACGGCGACCAGCGAAACCCACGCGCAGCGATACGCGATGCTGCCGCGCGGCAACAACTTCAGCGCGGCGGCCGCACCGAGCCCGTACACCATCACGAAGCAACCGGACGTGACCAGCACGAGCGGTTTCGGCCCGACGTCCGAGATCGTCGTCGCGGCCAGTGCGATGGTCGCGAGCAACGCAATCACGCCGAGGCTGCGACGCGGCACGCCGCCGACCTGGCTGCCTTGCGCAAGCCATGCGGGCAGCGCGCCGTCGCGGCCGAGCGCCGCGCCGAGCTTGGCCGCGCCCGCGAAATACGCGTTCATCGTGCCGAGCGTGAGCAGCAGCGCGGCCGCGGCCGCCAGCACCTGCGCGTGTCCGCCGATGCCGCCCGCGATCAGTTCCGCGAGCGGCGCACCCGATGCGCCGGCCGATGGCCCGAGCACCGCGACACTCGCGGCGGCGACCGACAGATACAGCAGGCCGACGACCACGACCGCGATGCCGGCCGAGCGCGGCATGTCGTGCGCGGGCCGGCGAAATTCCGCGGCGAGGTGCGTGATCGCTTCCCAGCCCGCGAAGCTCCACACGAGCAACGCGGCGGCCTGGCCGACCGCGAGCCAGCCGTGCGGCGCGAACGGATGCAGGTTCGCCGCGCGCGCATGCGGCGCGGACGCGAGCACGGCGGCGAGCAGCAGCGTGACGAGCAGCGCCGACAACACGAGCTGCATGCGGCCCGATACGGTGACGCCGAACGCATTGGCGGCGGAGACTGTTGCGATCAGCGCGGCGGCGGTAACGATGACCGTCGTGTGGCCGCCGCCCGTGACGGCCGCGACGTAGGCGCCGCCGAACATCGCGGCGGCGGGCGCGCCGGCCGGCACCGCGAAATAGAAGCACCAGCCGACGATTGCCGCGGCCTTCGGCCCGAATGCGCGTCGTGCATAGGTCGATACGCCGCCGGCGTCGGGGTAGCGCGCGCCGAGTGCGGCGAAGGTGGCCGCGAGCGGCCCCGACAGCACGACGAGCGCGGCCCACGCGAGCAACGAAGCCGGGCCCGCGACTTCGGCGGCGAGCGCGGGCAGTGCAATGACGCCGGTGCCGAGCACCGCGCCGATATACAACGCAGCGCCCTGGAAAATGGTCAACGAGCCCGCGTGATGAACGGCGGGCGAATCGGCATGCGAGGGCATGAAGGGAACGCTCCGGAAGGCGTGTGTCGGGCGTGGAGGCCCGTACGTCGAATCGTTCGATGCTATCCGAACGCGCGCGACGTTGCAGCGCGGCGTTCAGTAGTCCGCGACGTATCGCCTGTCAGCCGTTGTCAGTAGCGTCGCGCGAGCCGCAGGCGCGCCTCTTCGCGCGCGGCGGGCGTCAGGTCGGGCGTGTAGTGGAACGTGCCCGACACGAGCGATGCGACGGGCATGCCGTCGCGGAACAGCACGCGATTGCCCGCGAGCGCCGGCACCTTGTCGCCGGGCAGCAGCGTGCCGGCGAGGTTCAGCGGATCGGCGCCGGTCACGCACACGTACTGGCCGTCGCCCGGTTGCCGGCGCAGTTCGCGCAGGATCGGGATCGCTTCGGGCAGCGCGAACTGCTCGCCCGCGAGCCCGGCCACGAAGCGTCCGCCGCGAATCTCGCCGCGTGCTTCGAGACGCTGCAGCACGCGCACGAGTTCGCGCCAGCTCGGCAGCCAGTCGGCTTCGCGTTCGAGCAGCCGCCAGAACACGACCCCATAGCGGCGCAGCAGCGTCCATACGATGTGTTCGAGCGCATCGGGGTCGGTCGCGGCCATCCCGCGTTGCGGCGCCGGCGCATCGTCCGGCGGCGTCACGCGTTGCACGAGCGCCCAGCGGCCCGCGTCGTCCATGCCGCCGATCAGTGCGCCGCCGCGCCGCGTGCGCGGCGCATAGGTTGCGCTGCGCTTGACGGCCGGCCGCAGCAGCGCACGCAGGCCGGCGAAGCTGTCCGCGTTCACGAGGCCGGCCGACACGAGTTCGCCGAGCGCCTGTTCGAGTTCGACGGGCAGCATGTGCAACTCGTCGAGCAGCGCATCGAAGAACATCGCGCCGTGCGCGGCGAGCGCGTCGCGCACCTGCGTCGCGCGTGCGGACAGCGCAGGTTGCGCGGCGGGGTCGCGCAGCGCCTGCCATGCGCCGAGGTGGCGGCGCGGCAGCAGCACGACCGGCGTCGTCTTCACGGGCGTGCCGGCCGCGCGCGCCGGCGCGCCGATGCGGGTCCACACGAGCTTGCCCGAGCGGCACAGCTCGTCGAGGCCGCCGGCCGTGTAGTCGGTCAGCCGCGCGGGCAGCAGCGCATCTTCCCATGCGCCGGCCGCGGCTTCGTAGCCTTCGAGCTGTTCGACGACGGCCGCGAGTGCGTCGCGGCCCGAGCCGCGCGTGTCGGGCGTCAGGTGCTGCCAGTGCAGCAGGAAGCGCATGAAATCGGCGCGCTCGACCGGTTCGATCTCGCGACGCAGCCGCTTCACCGTATAGCGATGAATGCGCGCGAGCAGGTGGCGTTCGCACCATTCGTCGCCGGTTGTGCCCGGCGTGAAGCGGCCGCGCATCACGTAGCCTTCGCGTTCGAGCGCCGCGAGCGCGGTTGCGATCGCGGAAGGCGGCAGGCCGAGCGGCTGCGCGATCGCATCGAGCGCGAGCGGGCCGAAGCCGGTCAGCCGCGCGCGGATCACGTCGACGAGCGCGGCATCGGCTTCCCACGGCTGCGCGCAGGCGGCCGGCACTTTCAGCGCGGGCGCCGGGCGTGCTTCGGGATGCAGCGCGCGCAGGCAAACCAGCCGTTCGACCGGCACCCACAGCGCCGCGCCGTCCGGCGTGACGAGTTGCGTCGCGCGGCGGCGTTCGGCCAGTTCCGCGAGGCGCTCGGGCCAGCCTTCGTGTGCGCGCGCTTCGTGATCGGCGACGCAGGCGAGCGTGAGCAGCGCGTCGTGCATTTCGTCGGCGTCGCGCACGAGCGGCCACGCTTCGTCGCGCACCGCGTCGATCGCGTCGGCGTCGAGCGCGCCGAGATCGTCGGCCGATTCCGGGTCGCTCCAGCGGCGCGACTGCACGGCCTGCGTGCGGCGCTCTTCGAGCGGCGCGTCGTCGAGGAACGCGTACGGTTTCGCGTTCAGGATTTCGGCGGCGAGCGGCGACGGCGCGGGCAGGTCGCGCGCGACCAGCTCGATCGCGCCGTTTTCGATCCGGCGCAGCAGCGCGAGCCAGCCGTCGGTATCCATCGCGTCGTGCAGGCAATCGTCGAGCGTCTGGTCGACGAGCGGGTGGTGCGGTATCTCGCGTTCGCCGACGACGTTCTCGAGGCACGCAACCTGATCCGGGAACACGGTCGCGAGCAGATCCTCGCTCTTCATCCGCTGCAGTTGCGGCGCGGTGCGCCGGCCGCCGGTGAAGCGCGGCAGCGCGAGCGCGGTCGTCGCGTTCCAGCGCCAGCGCACGCCGAACAGCGGCGCGTCGAGCAGCGCCTGGATCAGCACGTGCTCGGCGCTGGCCGAGCGCAGGTAGCGCCACACTTCGTCGAGCGCGAAGCTGTGCGCGAGCGACAGCGACAGAATGATCGCGTCGTCGGTCGCGGCCGCCTGCAGCTCGAAGTTGAAACTGCGGCAGAAGCGCTTGCGTAGCGCGAGCCCCCATGCGCGGTTGATGCGGCTGCCGAACGGCGAGTGGATCACCAGCTGCATGCCGCCCGATTCGTCGAAGAAGCGCTCCATCACGAGCGTGTCCTGCGTCGGCAGCGCGCCGAGCGCCGCGCGCGTGCGCGCGAGGTAGTCGGCGATCTGGCGTGCCGCGTCCGGCGACAGGTGCAGATCATCGGCGAGCCAGCGCAGCGCCGGCGCGAGACGGCTTTCGGCGACGCCGGTTGCGGTGGCGGGGACGCTGGCATCGCGTTGCGAGGCGGCGGTGCTCGTGCCGGCATCCGCGCGTTTTTTTTCGTTGCGGCGGGTTCCCGGTTTTCCGGGGGCGTGGCCGTTGCCATTTTCGTCGCCGCCCGCATGCTTGCGCGCACCGGCATGCGCCAGCCGGTCGCCTTCGGCGAACAGCCCGTCGAGCCGTGCGCGCAACCGGCCGACGGCCGCCGACAGCTCGTCGCTGCGCCCGGGCGCCTCGCCGAGCCAGAACGGGATGCTCGGCGACTGGCCCTGCGCGTCCTCGACACGCACGCGGCCCGTCTCGACGCGGATGATCCGGTATGACTGGTTGCCGAGCTGGAACACGTCGCCGGCCAGGCTCTCGATCGCGAAATCCTCGTTGACGGTGCCGACCTGAAGGCCTTGCGGTTCGAGCAGCACCGCGTAGTCGGCCATGTCGGGGATCGTGCCGCCGGACGTCGTCGCGGTCATCATCGCGTTGCGGCGCCCGCGCACCGTGCCGCCGACCACGTCGCGATGCAGATACGCGCCGCGCACGCCGCGGCGGCTCGTGAAGCCTTCGGCGAGCATCTTCATCACGTCGTCGAAGCGTTCGCGCGGCAGATGCGCATACGGCGCCGCACGCGTGAAGCTCGCGTACAGCGCGTCTTCCTGCCATTCCGCGCACGCGACTTCGGCGACGATCTGCTGCGCGAGCACGTCGAGCGGCGCTTCCGGAATCCGCAACGCATCGAGTTCGCCACGTTGCACGCAGTCGAGCAGCGCCGCGCATTCGACGAGCTCGTCGCGCGACAGCGGGAAGAGGCGTCCCTTCGGCACGCCGCCGACATGGTGGCCGGAGCGGCCGACGCGCTGCAGGAACGGCGCGATGCCGCGCGGCGAACCGACCTGGCAGACGAGATCGACGTCGCCGATGTCGATGCCGAGTTCGAGCGACGCGGTCGCGACGAGCAGCTTCAGTTCGCCGCGCTTCAACCGCTGTTCCGCTTCGAAGCGGTGTTCCTTCGCGAGACTGCCGTGGTGCGCGGCGATCGCGTCCTTGCCGAGGCGGTCGGCGAGATGGCGCGCCATGCGCTCCGCGGTGCGCCGCGTGTTGACGAACACGAGCGTCGTGCGATGCGCGGCCGCGAGCGCGGCGATCCGGTCGTACACCTGTTCCCACACGTCGGTTGCCATCACCGGTTCGAGCGGCACGTTCGGCAGTTCGAGCGCGAGGTCGCGTTCGCGTGTGTGACCGGTGTCGACGATCGTGCAGTCGCGCGGCGCGCCGGCCGGGCCGCCGACGAGGAAGCGTGCGACCGCGTCGATCGGCTTTTGCGTGGCCGACAGCCCGATGCGCGGCAGCGGACTGCCGGTCAGCGCGTCGAGACGTTCGAGCGACAGCGCGAGATGGCTGCCGCGCTTGGACGATGCGAGCGCGTGGATTTCGTCGACGATGACCGAGCGCACGCCTGACAGCATTTGCCGCCCCGATGTCGACGACAGCAGCACGTACAGCGACTCGGGCGTCGTCACGAGAATGTGCGGCGCGCGCTTGCGCAGCGCCGCACGTTCGGCCTGCGTGGTGTCGCCGGTGCGCACGGCGGTGCGGATCGCCGGCACCGGCAGGCCGAGTTGCGCGAGCGATTCGGCGATGCCGGCGAGCGGCGCGTCGAGGTTCACGTGGATGTCGTTCGACAACGCCTTCAGCGGCGACACGTACACGATGAGCGTCGTGTCGGGCAGCGCGCCGTCGTGCGCGAGCGCATCGCGCACGAGATCGTCGAGCGCGCACAGGAAGGCGGTGAGCGTCTTGCCGGAGCCGGTCGGCGCGGCGACGAGCGTCGAGCGGCCGGCCTTGACGTGCGGCCACGCGAGCGCTTGCGCACCGGTCGGTGCGGCGAACGTGCGGCGGAACCACGCGGCGACGGCCGGGTGGAACACGTCGAGTGCGCTGGCGGCGGGGCGGGTGGCGGTGACGTCCATCGGAGCGTTGAAATGGGGTGCGAGCGGGGGGGCGAGCGCGCGGGCGACCGCGCGCGAATCGTCAGTGTGCCAGACGACGCGCGTGCGTGCCGGGCCTCGGGCGCGGCGTGAGTGCGTGCGTCGTCTCGTCGATACGGATGAAGATGAGGCGCGACGCCGGCGTTTCAATAGGCGTGCGCGGGCACGGCGCCCGCGAATCGCGGGTGCCGGTTCAGACGGAGGGGGGGGGAAGAAGCCGTCGAAGAAGCGGTCGGCAACGCGCGTCGCGACGGAAGCGAGCGGTTCGCTGCGCAACATCACGCGATATCGCGCGCCCTTCGCACGACTACACGCGATGCAGCCAGCCGAGCCAGGATTCGAGCAGCGGTGCGCGCGTGCACAGCGATTGCGCGAGCCACAGCGTGCCGCCCCATGCGGTAGCCACCACGATCAGGTCGCAATGGCCGCTGTTCCACAGGTTGAGCGAATGACGCCGCCAGATCCACGGCACGCCGAGCGGATTCGGCCAGTCGGCGAGCAGGTGCATCACGCCGCCGCATGCGAAGCCGAACAGCGGTGCGGCCCACAGCGGATACGGATGATGGGTGAGCCCGTGCCATCCGAGCGCGAGCAGCGCGATCCAGCCGATGCCCCAGTGCGTGACGGTGCGGTGCGTGATCCACAAGCGTCGCTTGCGTGACCACCATGCGAGTTCGAGCCAGTCGGGCGCGGTGCCGCCCGCGACGCCTGCCGCGAATGCGGCGAGCATGCCGGTGTGCCAGAGGCCCGTCGCGCCGGTTTGTGCGACGAGGACGGCGGCGGCGACGCCGGCTGCGACGCCGGTCGCATGATGTGCATTGTGTGAAGCCATACGAAGCGAGACGAGAAAACGTGAAGCGGCGCGTGCACGCAACGAATGATGCGGCGCGAAATCGGGGCGCTATCTTCGCAGATACGCGTGTACTGCGGGCGCTCGATCGCAGGTTTTTTTACGTGCGACGCGCGCCGTGCGCGCGCGACGCAACTTTCGGTTTTTGTGCATTGCGCGATCGCGCGCGACGCATGAAATTTCGACCGGCCCGTGTGGCGGTTTTTACCGTCGGCATGTGGGGCCGCGCACAATTTGCGCGCTTTCGTCGCGCACCGCGTGTTCGACCCTTTTTGTCCCCCTATACTACGAAACCGCACGTGGCCGCCGGCGCGCCAGCGGCCATAAGCGGATCAGGTGCCTTTCCTGCCTGAAGGAGATCCATATGGGGGACATGCAATGACTACGCTGAATCGCATCAAAACATCCGCCGTCGTGCTCGCGACGGTGGCCGGCGTCGGTTTCCTGCCGAACGCGCCCGTCTATGCGAAGGGCCCGCAGCCGGCGGTCCTGACGAGCTCGGCGGTCGCGGTGGCCGACAAGTACAGCGCGGATGCCGCGGAGCGGATCTTCAAGGAAGGCGGCAACGCGATCGACGCGGCCGTCGCCATCGCGTTCACGCTCGCCGTCACGTATCCGGAAGCCGGCAACATCGGCGGCGGCGGCTTCATGACGATCTACAAGGACGGCAAGCCGTACTTCGTCGACTACCGCGAACGCGCGCCGCTCGCCGCGACGAAGGACATGTACCTCGACAAGGACGGCAACGTCATCAAGGGCATGAGCCTGTACGGTCCGCGCGCGGTCGGCGTGCCCGGCACGGTCGCGGGCATGTGGGAAGCGCAGAAGCGCTTCGGCAAGCTGAAGTGGAAGCAGGTGCTCGCGCCAGCGATCCACTATGCGCGCGACGGCTTCGTCGTCGACGAACAACTGGCGCAGCGCGGCGTCGACGCATCGAAGGAGTTCGGCGGCAAGACCAACTTCGACAAGTATTTCTCCGGCCTGAAGGCCGGCGTGAACTTCAAGCAGCCCGATCTCGCCGACGTGCTCACGCGGATCTCCAACGACGGCGCCGAAGGTTTCTACAAGGGCAAGACGGCCGAGCTGATCGCCGCGTCGATGAAGACGGGCGACGGCAACGGGCTGATCACGACCGAGGATCTCGCGCAGTATCGCGCGGTGTGGCGTGAGCCGGTGCAGGCGAAGTGGAACGGCTACGACGTGATCACCGCGCCGCCTCCGAGCTCCGGCGGCATCGGCCTCGTGCAGTTGCTGAAGATGAAGGCCGACCTGAAGAAGGACTTCGAGGGCGTGCCGCTCAACTCGCCGCAGTACATCCACCTGGTCGCCGAAATCGAGAAGCGCGTGTTCGCCGACCGTGCGCAATACCTGGGCGACCCCGACTTCTACAAGGTGCCGATCGCACAGCTGACCGACGACGCGTACATCGCGAAGCGCGCGGCCGAGGTCAACCCGAAGGAGCCGTCGGACACCAAGAGCGTGCAGCCGGGCCTCGGCACGACGATGCCGGAGAAGGCCGAAACGACGCACTTCTCGGTCGTCGACAAGTGGGGCAACGCGGTGTCGAACACGTACACGATCAACGGCTATTTCGGCTCGGGCGTGATCGCTGACGGCACGGGCATCGTGCTGAACGACGAGATGGACGACTTCTCCGCGAAGCCGGGCGTCGCGAACATGTTCGGCGTGGTCGGCAGCGATGCGAACGCGATCGAACCGAAGAAGCGTCCGCTGTCGTCGATGTCGCCGACGATCATGACGAAGAACGGCAAGGTGTCGCTCGTGATCGGCACGCCGGGCGGCTCGCGGATCTTCACGTCGATCTTCCAGGTGATCAACAACATCTACGACTTCAAGATGCCGTTGAAGGAAGCCGTCGGCGCGATGCGTTTCCACCATCAGCTGCTGCCGCCGAACACGATCTTCTGGGAGCCGTACCATCCGATCGAGGGCGAGCTCGCGAAGCAGCTCGAAGCGCGCGGCTACACGCTGAAGGGGCAGGACTTCAGCGGCGACATCCAGGTGATCAAGATCGACGGCAAGACGCCTGAAGCGATGGCCGATCCGCGCGGGCGTGGCGTCACGCGGGTCATTCACTGACGTCGGCGTGACGCATGCGCGTTCGCGAAAGCGGCCGCGCATGCGGTTCGCATGTGGTTTCGCGGCCGGGTGTTCGCCCGGCCGTGGAATGTACCGTGCCGCTCGCCCGGGCCGGTGAAGCCGTGCATCGCGATGCGTCACGCGATCGAGGTCGAGCGCGACGACGAAACGGTCGCGGTTGTCGATCGGGTTCTGCAACCAGTAGTTGCATTCCTGCCGTGTTGCGCTTTTGCCGAATCCCGTGTGATCGGGCGCGATGCGCCGATCAGATGACGAAACAGATCACCCCGCGCGGGTTCGCCATGCAGGCACAGGACGGCCTTGCCGTCGCGCGGGGTCTTCGTCGACGCAGTGCATCCGGAACCCGGACGAGACGCACGTGCGTTTCGTCGACCGCAAGACCGGCTGGTTGCCCGTCAGGAAACGGGAGCTGCGTGCGCAGGACGGGCGCGTGCCCGGCCCCGAGGATACGGTCGTGCTGCCGCCGCCCGACTGACGTACGGTGACGCACGGCGTTCGCGCATGCGTCACCGCTTCAGCAGCGCGTGCGCCTGCACGATTTGTTCGGCGAGCTGGTTGATCGAGATGCGCCGCTCCATCGCCTGCGAGCGGATCTGCTGATACGCCTCTTCCTCGCCGATGCCGTTGTGCTGCATCAGCAACGTCTTCGCTTCCTGCAGCGTGCGCGCGGATATCACGCGCTGTTCGAGCTGCGCGATGCGGCGCCGGTATTCGTCGTGCCGGCGGCTCTGGTGACACGCGAGCGCCATCGCGCTCAACAGCCCGAACGAGCGCACGGGCGTCGTCACCGCGCTTTGCGCGTCGATGCGCAGCATCAGTTCGAGGATGGTCGGGCTTTCATAGGTCGTGACGGCGATCACCGGCGGCCGCGCATCGTCCTCGAGCCACGGGATCGACAGATGCAGCAGATCGGGCCGCACCGCGAGAATCACGAGATCGACGCTCTCCGGCAACTCGGCGGGCGGCGGCCAGCGCTGCTCGCTCGGGCAGCCGATGCGCGACAGTTGCTCGACGATCAGCAGGCCGTTGTCGTCGTCCGGGTAGTACACCATCACGCGAAGCGAACGGAGTTCGGCGAGCAGGCGCGGCGTCGAGCGGATCGGGGTGCGGGCGCGCATCGTCGGCTATGCCTTCAGTTCGTCGGGCGTATGCACGCGATCGCCGAGCGAATGCGTGACGAGATACGGATCGGGATGCACGCGGCGCGTCGCTTCGCGCACGATCGTGAAATTGCCGTCCGCCGTCGCGCAGCCGATGCGCGGATACAGGCACGTGTGCTGCGTGAGCCGGTCGATCTTCACGCGGCCCTGCGGCGCGTCGAATTCCGATTCGGCGAGATGCTCGACGAGCCGGTCGCGCTGGTCGGTGCCGGCGCGCGCGAGCGCGTTCGCGAACAGGTGCACCTGGAAATACGCGGCTTCCCATGGCGCGGACGCGTTCGCGTCGTCGCCGAAGCGCGCCTTCAATTGCGCGATGCAGCGCCGGTTCACGTCCGAGTCGACGGTCTGGAAATAGGGCGACGACGTGTAGTGGCCGGCCGCGGCCGCGCCCATCTGGCCGAGCTCGATCTCGGACGTCGTCAGGCTCGCGATCGGCATCTTGCGTGCGTCGAGCCCGGCTTGCGCATACGCGCGGTAGAACGCGGCCGTGCTGTCGCCGACCAGCGTGCTGAACACGAAGTCGGGCGCCTTCGCGCGGATGTCGGCCACCACCGCCGCGAAATTCTGCTCGGACGTGACGAGCGGCATGTAGACCTCGCCGAGGATCTGGCCTTCCGGATGCTGCGTGACGAGGTCGATCATGATGCGGTTCGACTCGTACGGGTAGATGTAGTCGGACCCGACGAGGTACACGCGCGCGCCGAACTGCGCGGTCATGAACGCGGCGAGCTGCACGCTGTTCTGGTTCGGCGCGGCGCCCGTGTAGATCACGTTCGGCGAGAATTCGAAGCCTTCGTACAGCGTCGGGTAGAACAGCAGCTTGTTCCACTTCTCGACGATCGGAATCAGCGCCTTGCGGCTGCTCGACATGTACGCGCCGAACAGCACGTTCACGCGCTCGGTGGCGATCAGGTCTTCGGCAAGACGCGCGTAGACGGCCGGGTCCGAGCACGCGTCGCGCACGACCGGCACGATCTCGCAGCCGTTCGCGCCGCCGGCTTCGTTGATCTCGGCGATCGCCTGCAGCGTGCCGCGCAACTGGCTCTGGCCGAGGCGCGACGTGAATCCGCTCTGCGAGAACAAAACGCCAACCTTCACACTGTTCATTCGGTCTTTCCTGTCTCTTCCGGGTAGGGCCGTCAGGCGGTCAGCCGCCCGGCCGCCTGTGCGACGACGGCCGGCAGGGCGTCGCCGTTCGCCGCGTGAACGCAGCTCGGGCCGACGCCAAGTATTGTAGACAAGCCGGGCGGCGCGCCGAACGACAAACCCGCGATCGCGACGCCATGCTGCCGGCCGTGGCGCGCCGCATGGCGTGCATCCTCGACGAGATAGCGCGGATCGAACACGTCGATGTCGGCGGCCTCGCCGTCGCCGATCATCAGCACGGCGGCGCGCACGGACCCGGTCTCGCGACGCAGCAGCGCAAGCGCGTGGCGCAGCGCGGCGCCGGTGCGCGTGCTCATCCCGGCGTCGGCCGCGAGCAGCGCCGTGCGGCGGGGCGCGTCGAACGCGTCGTCGAAATCCTTGAAGCGCGCGTAGTACACGCGGTGCCGGCCGTCCGACGTGTAGCCGTGCACGGCCCAGCGCCGCCGCTGCCGATCGAACAGGTCGCCGAGCACGAAGGCCGCGCGCTTCTCGAGCGCGGCCACGTGCGCGGCGGTCGACGCGGACAGGTCGAGCAGGATCAGGACGGGCCCGCACGCGTCGTGCGGGACGCGGCGACGGAATATGCGCGGATCGGGCGCATGCCCCGCGTGTCGCGCGATGCGGGCGGCGATCGCCGCATCGACGTCGAGCGCGTCGCCGTCGAGCTGGCGCCCGACGCGTCGCAGCAATTCCGCCGCGCGTGCCGGGCGCATGTGCCGGGCGGTGCGCCGGTCCGCGTCCACCCGCGCGGCGAGCGACGGCGATGGCGCGGACGTGGGCGGCGCGCGTTCGACGATCGTCGCCCAGTCGCGCCGTTCGCGCCGCGTGTGGCAATTCCACTCGGGATAGCGCGGTGCATCGGCGGGCGGTGCCGGTGTGTCGTCCGGCGCGTCGGCGTGGCCGCCGGTGGCGGCCGACGTGTCGACGCCTTCGCTGCCCGCACGCTCGGACGCGGCGGCCGGCTGCGTCCACAGCCACGCGTTGTCGTCGCGATAGCGCAGCCATGTGCCGTCGTCCGGTTCGAAGCGCACGCGCATCTGGCCGAGATCGTTCGCGAGCCGCGACGCGATCGTGCGACATGCGCGGTAGTCGTCGAGCCGGTCGCGCAGCGCGTCGAACAGTTGCACGCCGGTGTCGACCCACGGATTGCCGTCGCGATACGAACGATCGAACAACGCCTTCGCGAGTCGCGCGCACAGGCGGCCGAACGTGAGCCCTTCGCGGTCGATCGGCGCGAACGCCGGCGCCCAGAAGGTCGCGAGCCCCGGCCATTCGCGGGCGAGCAGCGTTTCGACGCGTGCATCCTCGATCAGGCCGGCGATCGCGATGCCGATCGGCGTGAGCGTGCCGGCCGGTTCGCCGGACGGAGAGTGCCGCCAGTGCGCGAGGGCGTGTGCCGCCGCGGCGACACGCGCATCGGGCGGCAACGTGCGCGGCACGCGCAGCGTCGCGTGGCCGAGCGTCGCGCGCGGCGCGGCATCGTCGAGCTGCACGCCGGTTTCGCGCGCGGTCATGCCGTGCAGGAAGCGGGCGAGCTGCAGCGCGTTCATGTCGGCGCTCATGTCGCGAAGTGCGCGGCGGCCATCGTCTGCAACGCGGCGCGCGTGTCGGCATCGTCGGTTGCCGCGTCGCTGATCGCGATCCGGCACGCGTCGAGCGGCGCGAGCCCCGCGACGATCAACCGGGCCGCATGCACGAGCAACCGCGTCGACGCGCCTTCGTCGAGCCCGTCGCCGGCGAGCGCGCGCGTGCGCTGCGCGAGATCGACGAGCCGGCGCGCGGTGTCCCGGTCGGCGCCGCTTTCGCGCACGACGACGTCGGCTTCGTGTTCGGCATCCGGATAGCCGAAGTCGATCGCGACGAAGCGCTGCCGCGTCGACGGCTTCAGCCGCCGGTGGTCGCCGTGATAGCCGGGGTTGTACGAGATCACCAGATGGAAATCCGGATGCGCGTGCACGACCTCGCCGAGCCGGTCGAGCGGCAGCACGCGCCGCGAGTCGGTCAGCGGATGGATCACGACGGTCGCGTCCGGGCGCGCCTCGACGATCTCGTCGAGATAGCAGATCGCGCCGTGGCGCGCCGCGAGCGTGAGCGGCCCGTCGGCCCAGTAGGTGCCGTCGGCGTCGAGCAGGTGCCGGCCGGTCAGGTCGGCCGCCGACGTGTCGTCGTTGCACGCGACCTGGATCAGCGGCAGGCCCATGCGCCACGCCATGTATTCGACGAAGCGCGTCTTGCCGCAGCCGGTCGGCCCTTTCAGCAGCACCGGCAGATGATGGCGGCAGGCCGTCTCGAACCAGTCGGCTTCGACGCCGGCCGGCTGGTAGAACGGTGCATCGGCGATGCGGTGACCGGCGAGCGGATCGGCGGCGAGCGGTGTATCGCGTGCGCTCATCACCACCTCCCCGTCATCATCAGCATCCCGGGCAGCCAGCACGTGCCGACGCCGATCGCGATCGTGTAGCCGGGCAGGAAACGCACGCGGCGCTTCAGCCCCAGCGCGACGAAGAACAGGAACCACAGGCTCGACCACAGCAGCCACATCGCACCGAAACGCAGGTCGTGCGACGTGCCTGCATAGACGAGCGCGCTGATCGCGACGAACAGGCAATACCAGCCGAGGCCCGCGCCTTGCAGCCCGCGCCACTGGACGGCGGCGAGATACAGGTACGTGAACGCGAACAGCAGGCCGCCCGCGCTCGAGAAATACTGCGGCGGCGCGGATGCCTGCACGAGGCCGGCGAGGTTGATCAGCAGCGCGAGCAGCCCGACGAGCAGGTTCAGGCCGGCCGCATCGCGCGGTTCGATGCGGCCGGTGAGCGCGACGCCGTTGACGACCAGCACCGCGCCGATGAAAAAGAGAGCGACACCGAGCATGATGAGGGCTCCAGAATGAGGCGGAGCCGTTCGCGCGCATGACGCGAACGGCCGGGCAGGGGCTGCGTGCTCAGCGGTGCGCGGGCGCTTCGGCCGGGATGCCCTCGATCGGGCATTCCGGCGTGCCGGGCGTCGCGCGCGTGAGGCGTTCGACGGCCTGGCGCGTGCCGTCCGGGTCGTTCACCCAGTTCGCGTAAAACTCGAACGGGCATTGCGCGACGCCGTTCGGCGATTCGCCGGAACCGATCTTGCCGGTGTAGCCGCGATGCAGCAGCTTGTACAGGTGGTTCTGCGACTGCATGTTGCGGCGCGCGTCGCGGATCAGGCTCACCGACAGCTCCGCGTACTGCACGCCGTTTTCCTCTTCGCCGCATTCGCCGAGCGTGCGGCCGTCGAAGCCGACGATCGCCGAGTGGCCGAAATACGAATACACGCCGTCGAAGCCCGACGCGTTCGCGACCGCGACGTAGCAGTTGTTCATGAACGCCATCGCTTTCGACACCAGCACCTGCTGATCCTTCGCCGGGTACATGTAGCCCTGGCAGCGCACGACCAGCTCGGCGCCACGCATTGCGCAGTCGCGCCAGATTTCCGGGTAGTTGCCGTCGTCGCAGATGATCAGGCTGATCTTGAGCCCCTTCGGGCCGTCGGCGACGTACGTGCAGTTGCCCGGATACCAGCCTTCGACCGGCACCCACGGCATGATCTTGCGGTACTTCTGCACGATCTCGCCCTGGTTGTTGATCAGCACGAGCGTGTTGTACGGGGCCTTGTCCGGATGCTCCTCGTGACGCTCGCCGGTCAGCGAGAACACGCCCCACACGTTCGCCTTGCGGCACGCGGCCGCGAAGATGTCGGTTTCCTCGCCGGGCACGGTCGACGCCGTGTCGTACATCTCCTTCGCGTCGTACATGATCCCGTGCGTCGAATACTCGGGGAACACGATGAGGTCCATGCCGGGCAGGCCGCGCTTGATGCCGACCACGCGCTCGGCGATCTCGCGTGCGTTTGCGATGACCTCGGCGCGCGTGTGCAGGCGCGGCATCTTGTACTGGACGACGGCGACGCCGACGGCGTCGTTGCTGCTGGAAATATCGCCATGACGCATGGTGTGCTCCTGATTCGGTTGAGGAAGTACGTTTTCGAAGGACAAAAAAAAGCCCTTGCCTCGACGAGCGAGGCAAGGGCTTCTTTGCCGGTCCGTTCACCCGACAACGCTGTCGGATAACGGGAATGCGGATAGGGTGGCCGCTTGCGGGGCGGCCGGCGCGGCGCGGGCTAGCGGACCCGGGCTGCGCACGATCGTGGGACGTCTTTGTCCGCCGGAATCGATGGGATGCACTCTATGCAAAGTTTTTTCTGGATGCAACACCACGTATACCCCTGCACGGCGTGAAGGCCGTGAGAGCGGGTGGTGGGCCGCCGGGTATGCGAATTGCACGGTGCGATGCCGCAGGGTCGGGATGAGTTTGCAGGATGTGATGCGGTGACGTGTGGGGGGCTTCGAAGCGGTGAGGCGTACTGTGCGCAAAACGGCATTTAGGGAAAAGGTTGTGTGCGCAACTAGATTGCGAGGTGTTGGCGAGTGGCGTGTGACGTTGCGATTGCAGCCGGTTCAAGGGTTGTTTTCGGTGAAAATTTTCTGTCTCGCTCAGGGGTTTCTCGGCGGGCTGGATGGACTGTGTTTTCAACCGCAGTTTGCACGTATCGCCATGACGCGACGAACGGATTTTTACGCATGCACGAGGTGTCGCGCTGCTGATCCGGCATGTCGGGCGTCGTGTCGTAGTCAGCGTGCGGATGCGCGGCTGTCGACGCGGCGTATTCGAGCCGGCCGGTCGGGAGGTCGGCACGCATCGCGGCAAGAGGCTGCCGGTTCCGGCCGCCGCATTCCCGGCTGACGACCTGAACCCGCGGGACGGGCGGCGCGGCTTCTGAAGGCCGCCGACCCGCTTCAAGGCCCGGGTTCGGTTCGCCGCCGGCGGTATGTCGCCGGCCGAAGGGCGATCGTCGACAGCGGTGGCGGGCCGGGACGATGTCGCGACCGTGCGGGCGTCGCGCCCGAGTGGCCCAGTCCGCCCGCCCAGCCGTGCCAGCCGTGCAACCGGCGGCGGTTGCACTCCCGACGGGGCCCCGCGGGCCGTTTCATCAATTTGACGCGCGACGCTGGGATAATGGCGGAGTTTGGCTGCGTCAACTGAAGGAAGGAGGCCCCATGGGCGACAACACTACCCGCACCGAGACCGACAACCTCACCGATATGGCATCGCTCGAAACGCGACAGCGCCGTTTCGAGGAGGACCTCGTCGACGCTTATGACGAAGAGCTCGAGATGGAGCTCGACGACCGCCGCTTCGACGACGGCGACGACCTGCTGTTCTCTCAGGAGCGCCGCGAAGCGCGCAAACAGTATTTCCGCGAGTTGTTCCGGTTGCAGGGCGAACTCGTGAAGCTGCAGGACTGGGTCGTGGCCACGGGGCACCGGCTCATCGTCATTTTCGAGGGGCGCGACGCGGCAGGCAAGGGCGGGGCGATCAAGCGCATCACGCAGCGGCTGAACCCGCGCGTGTGCCGCGTGGCGGCGCTGCCCGCGCCGAGCAACCGCGAGCGCACGCAATGGTATTTCCAGCGCTACGTCACGCATCTGCCGGCCGGCGGCGAGATCGTGCTGTTCGACCGCAGCTGGTACAACCGCGCGGGCGTCGAGCGCGTGATGAATTTCTGCACCGACGACGAATACGAGGAGTTTTTCCGCTCGGTGCCCGAGTTCGAGAAAATGCTCGCGCGTAGCGGGATCCAGATCGTCAAGTACTGGTTCTCGATCACCGATCACGAGCAGGAGCTGCGTTTCCAGAGCCGGATCGAGGATCCGCTGAAGCAGTGGAAACTGAGCCCGATGGACCTCGAGAGCCGCCGCCGCTGGGAGGCCTATACGGCTGCGAAGGAGGAAATGCTGCAGCGCACGCATATCCCCGAGGCGCCGTGGTGGGTCGTGCAGGCCGTCGACAAGAAGCGCGCGCGGCTGAACTGCATTCGCCATCTGCTGGACCAGGTGCCGTATCACGAGGTGCCGCGTTCGACCATCGACTTGCCGCAGCGCGAGCACCACGAGGACTACATCCGTCGTCCGGTGCCGGACGACATGATCGTGCCGGATTTTTATTGAGCGATTGAGCGGACGAGGCCGGAGACGCGCGCCGTGCAACGCGGCGCGCGCCGGCCGCGGATCGGGCGCGCGGTACGGAGGCGGCCGGCGACGCGGGTCGCCTCCCGGTCGCGCCCGATTACAGATCGGGGAAGCCCGAGCGCCCTTGCGTCAGGTCGAACAGCTCGGCTTTCGCGGCCGCCTCGGCCGTTTCGGGCAGCTTGATCACCAGTTTCACCGTCATCCCGTAAGCACTGTCCACCAGTTCGTAGCCCGCCTGTTCCATCCAGCGGCGCACCCGCGCTTCGTCGGGGTAGCCGATTTCGATCGCGAACCGCGTGTAGCGAATGCGCTCGACGCGTTCGGCATCGAGCAGCGCCGATGCGATCGCGTCGGTATAGGCGCGCACCAGGCCGCCGGCGCCGAGCTTCACGCCGCCGTAGTAGCGGACGACCGCGCCGAGCACGCCGTCCAGATCGTGATGGCGCAGCACTTCGAGGATCGGCCGGCCGGCGGTGCCCGACGGTTCGCCGTCGTCCGACATGCCCGACTGGCCGCCCGCGAGCAGCGCCCAGCACACGTGGGTGGCCGTCGGATGCTCGTCGCGCAGGCGCTGCAGCGCGTGCATCGCGGCGTCGCGGTCCTCGACGGGAATCGCGTGCGCGATGAAGCGGCTCTTGCGGATTTCGAGTTCCCGGGTGTAGGTGGTGGCGAGCGAGTAAGTCATTGAACGGGAAGCAGGGAATTCGGCATCGAGCGCATTATGAGCCATTTCAGTGCCGGACCGGCGCAAGGTACGCTGAATCGTGATCGTCTGGATAACCGACGATGCATGACTTTTTCGAGAAATTGATAAATCGTTAAATATCGAAGACGTCACTCGCCGTGGCGTTGATCTTTTGTAACAGCCCTGTTACAGTTTCGCCGCACCGAGATGCCGATCATTCAATCGCAGTGGTTGATAATCCGGCTGCCAGCTTCGCAGGCATGGCGACTTCCATTTTTTTGAGGTATTGCCGCAAGATGGCGAGTCGATTGCGGGCGTCCGGGCGCCAATGCGTGCGGTAGCGGGTTTCACGGAAAAGCGGAGCGCAGCTGCCTTGATTCAGGGCCGCGCTACATAAAAGCATTCAAGAAAAGTCACCTCAACGAGAACAACAATGGCCGATTTGCATTGGACCATGCCAATCGCCAGATGGACGTCGATTTCGACCGCGGGGGTGCCGGGCGTCGAAGCCCTCGATCCGATGGTGCGACGCCGCTTGAGCCGGCTGTCGCGTCTCGCGCTTCAGGCAGCCTATGACTGTGCCGGAGCGGAGCATCCGTTGCGGATGGTATTCGCGTCGCGCCATGGCGAGTTGACACGCACCACCGGCATTCTCGCCGACATCGGCGCCGCAGAACCGGTCTCCCCAACGGCCTTCAGTCTCTCGGTCCTCAACGCGGTCACGGGCATATTCGGAATTGCCAGGCGCGATCGATCGGCTGCGACCGCGGTCGCAGCCGGCCACGAAACCCTCGGCTACGCGTTGCTCGAAGCATTTTCCCAATATGAAACGTCGCCGGCGTCGCCGGTGTTGCTCGTCTATGCGCACGAGCCGGCCGATCCGGTATATGGCGCCGTCGATGACGACCCGGAGAGCGTCGGACTTGCGATGCTGATCGGTGCAGACGAGCCGGCCGGCTATCTGACCTGCGAGATAGCGGCGCACGACGCGCAAGAGCCCGACGATGCGGCCGGCACGCACTGCACGGCGGTGCTGCGCTGCCTGTCGGCGCGCACGACAGCGTCATGCCGCAGCCAGCAAGCAATGTGGCGATGGAGCTGGCATGATCGCGCGGCTTGACTACGGCTGGCGCCTGTTCGCGACCGGCACGAGCCTCGCGTTTTTCGCACTGTGCGGATCAGTGTTCTCGTTGCTGGCGATCGTCGTCGGCATGCTGTGGCCGCACCGACGCTCACGCCAGCGTGGCGTGACGCTCGTCATCCATTATTTCTTCCGCGCGCTGGTCGCGCTGCTGCAGCGCGTCGGCGTGATGAAGCTCGAGTCGAGCGGTGTCGAGGGCCTTGCACAAGACGGCCCGGTAATCGTTGTCGCTAATCATCCGACGTGGCTCGACGTGATGGTGCTGCTGTCGCTGACGCCGAAGGCCTGCTGCGTCGTCAAGCGTGCGCACTGGGGCAACCCCTGTTTCTGGGGTATCGTCCGCGCGGCCGAATACGTGAGCAATGCCGATGCCGTCGATCTCGTCGAGGCCGGGGCACGGCAACTGGCGGCGGGCTACACGATGATCGTCTTCCCGGAAGGGACGCGCAGCCCGGGCGACAATCGTCTGCATGCGTTCTCGCGCGGTTTCGCGCATATGGCACTGCAGTCGCGCAGCCGGATTCAACCGGTGCTGATCGACTGCGATCCTCCGGTCTTCACCAAGACGCTGCGCTGGTATCACGTGCCGTCTCGTGCGTTTCGCATGCGCATCGACGTGCTCGAACCGATGGATCCGAGCCGGCTGGCACCGGGCGCGACGTCGCCGTCGATCGCTGCTCGCAGCATCGCCCGCGAGGTGGAAGTGCACATTACTCAAAGCCTGTTTCAGCATGGATACTTTAAAACTGCAAATTAAGCAGCTTCTGATCGAGATGCTCGACCTCAGCGACATGACGGTCGACGATATCGACGACGATGCACCGCTGTTCTCGACCGACGGGATCGGCCTCGATTCGGTCGATGCGCTCGAAGTCGGCATCATGCTGCGCAAGAAGTTTCACCTGACGATCGCAGCGAACGACGAGCGCACGAAAGCCCATTTCCGTTCGATCAACACGCTGGTGGCTTTCATTGCCGACCAGCAATCGCGTCAGGCATCGCAAGAAGCCATGCTGGAAAAAGGGAGTCATTCGTGACCGATGCAGAAATCTTGGAGCGCATTCGCGCCATTTTTCATGAGAATTTCGCGATCGAGCCGGAGCGCGTGACACCCGATACGCACCTGTTCGACGAGCTCGATCTGGACAGCATCGACGCGGTCGATCTGGCCATCAAGCTGCAGGAAATGACGGGCAAGCGCATCAAGCCCGAAGAATTCAAGTCCGTGCGGACTGTCGGTGACGTCATTGCCGCGGTTCACGCGTTGCTCGCGCGCGCGTGACGGCGACGGGCATGCGAGCGACTACCTGCACCGGCTTGCTGCGCTGCGCAGGCGTCGCGGCGAGGGCGGCGCTGGTGGCAGCCTATCCGCTCGTCATCCTGTTTGCGTGGCAACACATGTCGCCGCGTTATGTCGGCTGCCTGCTGGTCGCGTTGCTGTGGCTCCAACGTATGATCGGCAAGGGCACGCTCGCGAAAACGCTCAAACGGATCACAACGCTTGACTGGTGCGTGGCCGGCGCATTGACCGTGTTGTCCGCCGCGATTGCCGTGACCGACAGCGAACGTCTTCTTCATCTTTATCCTGCATGCGTGAGTGCCGGTTTGCTGGTCGCGTTCGGCGTGACGCTCCGGCGCGGCCCGACAATGATAGAGAAATTCGCACGATTGACCCATCCCGAGCCGAGCCTGGAAATCGTCCGGTACACGCGCCGCGTCACCCAGGTGTGGTGCGTATTCTTCATCGTGAACGGCGGTTTTTCGGTCTACACGGCGCTCTGCTGGAGCCGGGCGTCGTGGGCGCTTTACAACGGGCTGGTCGCGTACGTGCTGATCGGCGCGTTGCTCGCGGGTGAGTGGCTGTGGCGCAGCGTCGTCGTCGCGGCCAGACGGAAACGAACGGGTGTCGCATGATCGCTCTGCACGAGATGCTATGTGCCGCGGCAGATGATGCAACGGCGGTGTGTCGCAATGGCGCGGAGGTGCTGACGCTCGGCGATCTGCGCGCTCGCGCGGGGGCCATCGCGCGGATGATGCAGGCGAGCGGCGCGCGACGGGTCGCGATCTGCACGGACGATCCGTACGATTTCGCGTGCGCTTTCTTTGCGGTGGCGGCGCATGGGGAAGTCGTGATTCCGGCGAGCAACGCGCCAGGCTATCTCCGCGATCTCGCCCATGCGTACGATCTGGTGCTCGATGCGCCGGCACTGGCCGCGTGCGAGCACGACCCGGAACGCGAACCTGCCGTCGCCGGTTGCCCGATCGACGCGGCCGTCGCGGTGACGCTTTACACCTCCGGCAGCAGCGGCACCGCGAAGCCGGTGCGGAAGTCGCTTGCGCAGTTCGATGCCGAAGTGCGTACGCTGCAACGCGAATGGGGCGACCGGATCGGTGCGGCCGTGACGCTGTCGAGCGTGCCGCATCACCACATCTACGGGCTGCTCTTCAGAATCCTGTGGCCGCTGGCGGCGGGGCGCGCGTTTGACCGGACGCCGGTGCTCGAGCCGCTGCAACTGCAGCAGCGGCTCGCCGCGTATGGCGTCGTCGTCGTGGTCTCGACGCCGTCGCAACTGATGCGCTGGCCGGCATTGTCCGGTTTTCCGATGCAGGAGCCCGCGCCGTGCGCGTTCTTCTCGTCGGGCGGCCCGCTGCCGGCCGATGCGGCAGCGGCGTATTCGAACGCGTTCGGCGCCGCGCCGCTCGAGATCTTTGGCAGTACCGAAACCGGCGGCATCGCATGGCGGCGTCAGGACGTCTCGCCCGCGTGGCAGCCGCTGACCGGCGTCGACGTGCGCTGTGACGACGACAGTGTGCTGTGCGTTCGCTCTGGCCATCTCGGTCACGATGGCTGGCATAGCACCGACGACACCGCGCGATTCGACGCACAGGGGCGCTTCGCGCTCGTGGGACGACGCGACCGCGTCGTCAAACTCGACGGCAAGCGCGTGTCGCTGCCGGAACTCGAGGCGCGGATACTCGCACATGCATACGTCGAACAGGCGGCCGCGGTGGTGGTCGACGGCACGACGCGCGCCCATGTCGGCGTCGTCGCGGTATTGAGCGCGGCGGGGCGAGACGCGCTGGTCACGGACGGCCGGATCGCGGTCGCCACGACTTTGCGGCATGCGCTCGGCGCCTATGTCGATGCGGCCGCGTTGCCGCGCTACTGGCGATTCCTGCACGCGATGCCGTTCGATACGCGCGGGAAATTGCCGGCGGCCGTGCTGGCGGCGGCCTTCAAGGTCGCGCCGGAGGGTTTCGAGCTGCTCGCGTCGTGGCGCAGCGACGATGACGCGCTGCATTATGAACTGCGCGTGCCGCCCGCACTGGCGCATTTCGAAGGGCATTTTCCAGGGCTGCCGATCCTGCCCGGCGTCGTGCAGATCGACTGGGCCGCGCGGCTTGCCGGTCGCGAAATACCGGCCGTGCGGGAAATCCGCTCGGTCGAACACCTGAAATTCAAGGCACCGGTGCCGCCCGGCGCGGTGCTGGCGCTGCGTATCGCGCACGATCCGGCGCGCGGATGCGCGCGCTTCGCGTTCCGGTGCGGCGGCCGGGAATGCACGTCGGGCGTGTTGGTCTATGGCGCGGCGGCGAGATGAGCGGTACCTGCATCGTTATTCCGATCTACAACCATCGTGACGCGATCGGCGGAACGCTGGCGCGCCTCGCCGTGCACGGTCTGCCGATCCTGGTGGTGGATGATGGCAGCGACGAGTCGACCCGTCGAGTGCTGGCCGCGCTGGCCGAGCAGTACGCCGCGTCCATGACGCTGCTGCAATTGCCCGCCAATGGTGGAAAGGGCGCGGCGGTCATGGCCGGATTGCGCGCCGCGCACGCACGCGGCTATCGGCACGCGATCCAGATCGACGCCGACGGCCAGCACGACGCCGCTGATGTGCCGAAGTTCGTGGCGGCTGCTCAGATCGAGCCGGATGCCGTGATTCTGGGGCGGCCGCGTTTCGACGATAGCGTGCCGAAGGCGCGTCTTTACGGCCGCTACCTGACGCACGCATGGGTGTGGATCGAAACGCTGTCGCTGGATATCCCCGATGCGATGTGCGGGTTTCGTCTTTATCCGGTCGATGCCGTCTGCGAGCTGATCGACGCGGTGTCGATGCCGACGCGAATGGCTTTCGACAGCGAAATCCTGGTCCGGCTTCACTGGCGTGGCCTGGCGTTCAGGACGATCCCGACGCGCGTGGTCTACCCGGCCGACGGCGTATCGCATTTCGACGTCTGGCGCGACAACGTGCGCATCAGCATGAGTCATGCGCGGCTCGTCGCGGGGATGCTCGTGCGCGCGCCGATGTTACTGACGCGCCGGCTCGTCGAACGACGCGACGCGTTGCCGGCGAACCGCACGCGCGCATGGTGGCGCATGCCGGAACGCGGCAGCCGTATCGGGATGGCGTTGCTGGCGCTGAGCTGCCGCTGGTTCGGCAAGGGCTTCACGTCGTTCTGGCTGCATCCGGTCGTCGGCTATTTCTTGCTGACGAACCGCGCGGCGCGCACCGCATCGCATGCGTATTTCGCGCGCCTGCGCGAAGCGCAAGCGGTGGCCGTGCCGAAGCCGGGCTGGCGCAGCGCGTATCGGCACATGCTTGCCTTCGCGCAGGCGGGATTCGACAAATTCGTCGCCTGGTCCGGCCGTCTCGACGAACTCGACGTGAGTTTCGACGATTCGTCCGCATTCGATGCGCTTGCCGCGAGCGGACGCGGCGCGCTCGTGATCGGCGCGCATCTGGGCAACCTGGAGATGACGCGGGCGCTCGCGTTGCGCGATGCGCATGCGAAGGTGACGGCGATCGTCTATACCGAGCATGCGAAACGCTTTACCGGCGTGCTTGCCGGCGCGAACCGGGAATTCGGCAAGCAGCTCGTCGAGGTGTCCGACTTCGGCCCGGATACGGCGATGATGATGCAGTCGCGGATCGATGCGGGCGAGTTGCTCGTGATCGTCGGCGACCGCGTGCCGCCGCACGATTCCGGTAAAACCGTCGACGCGCGCTTTTTCGACGCGACGGCCTCGTTCGCGCAGGGCCCGTACATCCTCGCCCACGCGCTCGGTTGCCCGGTCTACCTGTTCTTCTGCCTGAAGGAGCAGCACGGCTACCGGCTCTATTTCGAGCCGTTCGCTGACCGCATCGAGCTGCCGCGCCGAGAGCGCGCCAGCCATGTCGCCGCGTGGGCGCAGCGCTATGCCGCGCGGCTCGAGCACTATTGCCGCAAGGCTCCCTATCAATGGTTCAACTTCTTCGATTTTTGGGCGCGGCCCAACGGAGGTCCGCGTGGCCGAACATGACATGAAGAACGTCGCGGCAACCGCCGCGGTGGATACGGACCGGCCTGCCATCGTGATCGGCGACCGGCATCTGACGATCGAGGACGTCGTCGCGATTGCCCGCGACGGTGCACCGGTCGCGCTGAATGCGGGGCCCGCATGGCGTGCGCGGATCGAGCGCGGCGCAACCTGGTTGCGTGACTATCTCGCGAACGGCGGCACCCTGTACGGTGTCACGACAGGCTATGGCGACGCGTGCGTGGTCGAGGTGCCGCCGCCGCTCGTCGAAGCGTTGCCGCTGCAGCTGACCCGCTATCACGGATGCGGGATGGGCGACTGGTTCGACGCGACGCAAACGTTGTCCGTCATCGTCGCACGGCTCAATTCGCTCGCGTTCGGCTACTCGGGCGTGCGATTCACGCTGCTTGAACGGTTGGCCGATCTGGTGAATCACCGTATTCTGCCGCGCATTCCGTCGGAAGGCTCGGTTGGCGCAAGCGGCGACCTGACGCCGCTGTCCTACGTCGCCGCGGCCCTGATCGGCGAGCGCACCGTATCGTTTGCTGGCGACGAGCGGGACGCGGGGGACGCATGGCGCGCGATCGATCGCATCCCGTTGACGCTCGCGCCGAAGGAAGGGCTGGCGCTGATGAACGGCACGGCGGTCATGACCGGGCTGGCATGCCTCGCGTTTGCGCGCGCCGATCACTTGACGCGAATGGCGGCCCGCCTGACGGCATTGACGACCGTCGCGCTCGACGGACGGGCGGGGCACTTCGACGCGCGGCTGTTCGACGCGAAACCGCACGCGGGGCAGGCCGAGGTGGCCGCATGGATACGGGCAGATCTGGCCGGGCGCGACGAATTGCCGGAGCGTCGCCTGCAGGATCGCTATTCGGTCCGGTGCGCGCCGCACGTGATCGGCGTGGCGCGCGACGCATTGTCGTGGATGCGCCGCGATATCGAGAACGAGCTGAACAGTGCGAACGACAATCCGCTAATCGATCCGGACGAAGGATGCGTCCTGCATGGCGGCAATTTCTACGGCGGTCATATCGCGTTCGCGATGGATGCGCTGAAGACGGCGGTGGCCAATCTCGCGGACCTGATGGATCGTCAGCTCGCGCTGCTGGTCGACGACAAGTTCAGTAACGGACTGCCGCGCAACCTGACGGGCGCTGCCCCGGAACGGGCCCCGATCAACCACGGGTTCAAGGCCGTGCAGATATCGTCGTCCGCATGGACGGCCGAGGCGCTGAAACACACGATGCCGGCGAGCGTGTTTTCGCGCTCGACGGAGTCGCACAATCAGGACAAGGTCAGCATGGGAACGATCGCCGCGCGCGACTGCCTGCGCGTGCTGGCCCTGACCGAGCAGGTTGCCTCGGCGCACGTGCTCGCGACCGTGCAGGCCGTGCGGCTGCGGCTGCGCGACGACCCGCGGACGCAGCTTTCGCCCGCGCTTCGCGCGTTCATAGACGACGTGGGCCGACAATCGCCGCCGGTGGTCGAGGACCGGCCGCTCGAGGCGGAGTTGCGCGCGCTGACCGCGCGACTTGCGGCATGCGGGCCGATCGGCGATCCGCTTGGCGGATGCCTTCACGGGGAGGCCGCATGAGCGAGACGCATCCGCTGCTGACCGCGACCGCACGCGTCGAGGTGCTGTTTCACGATGTCGATGCGATGAACGTCTGCTGGCACGGCCATTACCTGAAGTACTTCGAAAGCAGCCGCGCGGCGTTGCTGCGGATGATCGACTACGACTATCCGGCGATGCTGGCGTCGGGCTACATGTGGCCGGTGGTGGAAGCGCATCTGAAGTACGTCCGCCCCGCACATTACAGCCAGCAGCTCGACGTGCGCGCGACACTGCTCGAATTCGAGAACCGGCTGAAGATCGGTTACGAAATCGTCGATGCCGCTTCCGGCGAGCGTTTGACGAAGGGTTACACGGTGCAACTGGCGATCGACGCGACGACACGCGAACTGCAGTTCGTGTCGCCGCCGGCCCTGATCGAAAGGGTGTGCGCGCAATGGGCGTAAAGTTGAACGGCGGACGGCTTGCGACGATGATGCTCGTCGCGTGCGTGATGCTCGCCGGCGGCGACGCGATGGCCGCGCCGGCGCCTGCCGCGACTGTGCGGCAGGGAAATGCCGCGCTCGTTTCCGATATCGCGACGCGGCTGGCGCGAATCGGCGCGATTCGCGCGGATTTTCGGCAGACCCAGACGCTGTCGGCGATGAAGCAGCCGCTCGTCAGCACCGGTTCGATGTTGTTCGATCGTAACTCGGGTGTCATCTGGCGAATCGAAACGCCCTACAAAGCCACTTATGTGATTACCGACGGCGGCGTGCGCGAGGTCGGCACGGACGGTCGTCTCGTCGCGCCTGGCGGCGGCGGACGTGGCGTCGCGCAAGTGTCGCGCATGATGCGCGACATGCTCGGCGGTGATCTGTCGGCACTGTATGCGCAATTCGACGTTGCGGCGAGCGGCGCGCCGGAGCGGTGGCGGATGGTGTTGCGGCCGAATCAGCCGCAGCTCGCACAGGCGATCCGCGTGCTCGAAATGAGCGGCGGCGCGTATCTCGGCAAGCTCGACATGACGTTCGCGAACGGCAACGTGACCGTGCTCGAGTTCGCCCGGCCGACGCCGGTCGACGCGCTCGCGCCGGTCGAGCGCGGGTGGCTGGAGGCCCGATGATGAATACGGCGCGCGACGTGATCGCAGCATCCGGAGAGCGTGCTCGCCGGCGCGCGCTGTACGCGGCATGGCTCGCCGTCGCGCTGGTTGCGATCGCGTACATCCTGTGGCGCTTCAGCGGGTCCGCGCCGTTGCAGACGAACCTGCTTGCGTTGTTGCCGGCGACGGAAGCGAATCCGGTTGCAGAACGCGCCGTCGACATGCTCGGCGATGCGCTCGGCAATCGCACCGTCTATCTGGTGACCGACCGCGACGCCGCTCGCGCCAAGGCGGCCGCAAAGCAGCTCGGCGCGCGGCTCGACGCCAGCGGCGCATTTCGCTCGGTGACGGTCGAGGTGCCACCGTTCGATCTGTCGCAGATCGCAGCCACCTACATGCCGGCCCGCTTCGGTCTGCTGACGGGCACGGATCGCCGGTCGCTCGAACAGGGCGACGCCACGCTCGGCGACCGGCTCGTCCGGCGGCTCTATGCGCCGCCCGTCGACGGCCTGCAGACCAGCGTGGCGGACGATCCGTTCGGCTGGCTGCAGCACTGGCTCGGCGAACTGCCGCTCGCGGCGTCGAGCCTGTCGCTCGAAGACGGCATGCTGGTGTCGCATCGCGATGGGGCAACGGGCGTGCTCGTGATGACGTCGCTGCCGGGATCGGCCTACGAAACGAAGATCCAGCACGCGGTTCGCGTCGCGACGCTCGATGCCGAGCGCGCGCTCGCGGCGGATTTCCCGGGCGTTCGCGTCGACCGGGCCGGTGCGGTGTTTTATGCGGAAGCGGCGCGCGCCAGCGCCGAGCGCGACGTGCACGTGATCGGTGCGGCGTCGCTGGCTGGTATTGCGCTGCTACTGATGAGCGTATTCCGTTCACCGCGCCTGCTGGTGCTCGCGTTCGCATCGACGGCGTTCGGCATCGTGTGCGCGCTGGCGGCGACGCTGCTCGTGTTCGGCAAGCTGCATCTGCTGACGCTGGTGTTCGGCGTGAGCCTGATCGGCGAGGCCGTCGATTACTCGATCCAGTATTTCGTCGCGTACCTGTCGGCCGGGCGGCAATGGGATGCGCGGCGCGGCGCGGCGGCGGTGCGGCCTGCGCTCGCGGTGGCGCTGGCGACCAGCTTGCTCGGCTACGCGATTTTGATGTGGGTGCCGTTCCCCGCGCTCAAGCAGATCGCATGCTTTGCTATCGTCGGGATCCTCTGTGCGTTCGCGGCCGTAACGGGCTTTTTGCCGCTCGTGCTGACGCAAGGCCCGCGGCGCGTGCCGTCCCGCGTTTTCTCGGGTGCCGCCCGCTTGCTGGGCGGATGGCAGTCGCTGCTGGCCGGTCGGCGCGCGGTGGCCGTCGCCGTGCTGGTTGCGCTGGTCGCGATTCCGGGATGGGCCGTGTTGAAAAGCGACGACGACATTCATCTGCTGATCCAGCGCGATGCGAGCCTGGCGCGACAGGAAAACGATATCCGTGCGGCGGTCGGGCTGGCGAACACCGCGCAGTTCTTCGTCGTCCAGGGCGCGTCGCAGGAAGAAGTGCTCGAACGTTCGGAAGCATTGATCGCGGCGCTCGACCGGCAGCAGGCCGGCCGCGTCCAGTCGATCGCGACGTTCGTGCCTTCGGCGCAACGACAGGCCCGCGATCGGGCCGTGCTGGACAAGCGCGTGTTTGGCGATGCCGCGACGCTGCGCGCGGCACTCGTGCACGCGGGCTTCCGTGACGAGGTTGTCGACGAGTGGATTCACGCGTTTTCTCGCCAGACGCCTGCGACGCTGTCCGTCGACACGTGGCTGGCAGCACGCTGGTCCGCCCCGTTCCGACATCTGTGGCTCGGTCGAATCGACGGCGGCGCCGGTCCCGTCGATGCGGCATTGGCGATTCCGGAGCGGGTCGACGCGACGAATGCGGCGACGTTCGCCGCGCTCGCGCGCACGCTGCCGGGTGTGTCGTGGGTCGACAAGGCCGCGAGCGTGTCGCGTCTGTTCGGCGCCTACCGGGTCGACAGCGGCCTGTGGCTGGCCGGCGCGCTCGTCGTGGTCGCCGCGCTGCTGATGTGGCGATACGGTGTGCGCGGCGGCATCGCGACGACACTGCCGGTCGTGTTCGCCATTGCACTGACGCTTGCGGCGTTCGGCTATGCACGGGTGCCGCTCACGCTGTTCAACTGGCTCGCGCTGATGCTGGTGCTTGGCGTGGGCGCCAACTATGCGGTGTTCCTTCGCGAAGGCTGCATGCGGGACATGGCCGGTCTCGGCGCCGTATGGACCGGCGTGCTGCTGTCGGCGGCCACGACGTTGCTGTCGTTCGGCATGCTCGGGGCGAGCGCGATGCCCGCGCTGCGCAGCTTCGGCACGACGCTCGCGATGGGCATCGTATTCTCGGTGCTGTTCGCGCCGCTCGCCACGCCATCCGGGAAGGAGTGTCGCGCATGAATTCGAAACAGACGCCGGTTTATCTGTCCGCGCCCGGCATGATCAATGCGCTTGGCGCGACGACCGACGAGATTGTCGACGCACTACGCATCGGCGTCGCAGCGGGCATGGCTCCGCGCACCGATGTCGCCGGTGGCGGCTGGGTCGGGCGCGTGCGGTCGATGCTCGAGGTCGCGCCGCCTGTATCACTCGCGCATTTCGACTGCAGGAACAATCGGCTGTTGCTGGCCGCGCTGGCGCAGATCGGATCCCGCGTCGATGCGGCGATCGCGCGTTACGGTCCGCGGCGGATCGGCGTCGTGATGGGCACGAGTACGTCCGGTATCCAGGCGGCGGAGCGGGCGTTTGCGCAGCGCGCCGCGACGGGCGTGATGCCCGCCGGATTCGATTATCGACAAATGGAAATCGGCACGGCCGCGCCGTTCGTGCGCGCGGTACTCGGTGTGACCGGCCCGGCCTACACGCTGTCGACCGCCTGCACGTCGAGTGCTAAGGCGTTCGCGGCCGCACGGCGACTGCTGCGGTTGAAGCTATGCGACGCGGTTGTCGTCGGCGGTGCGGATTCTCTGTGCGAGCTGACGTTGCAGGGTTTTGCATCGCTCGAATCGGTCAGCCCGGACCGGACCAATCCGATGAGCCGGAACCGTGACGGCATCAATATCGGCGAAGGCGCCGCGCTGTTCGTGATGAGTCGCGACGAGGAGGAGGTCCGGCTGGCCGGCGTCGGCGAGTCGAGCGATGCGCACCACATCTCGGCACCGGACCCGGTGGGCCACGGCGCGGAGGACGCGCTGCGCGCCGCGCTCGCGGACGCCGGCGTCGCGTCGTCCGCGATCAGCTACGTAAACCTGCACGCGACGGCGACGCGCCTGAATGACGAGATGGAAGCGAACGTGACGGCGCGGGTGTTTCCGCACGGCGTGCCGGCGAGCGGGACCAAACCGTTGACGGGTCACATGCTCGGCGCGGCGGGTGCGACCGAGTTGGGGTTCGGCTGGCTGGCGCTGGCTCGCGGGATCGCGCTGCCGATGCACGTATGGGACGGTGAGAACGACCCGGCGCTACCCCCACTGGATCTTGTCGACAGCGAGCGCCATCTGACTGGCGATGCAACTGGACGTTATGTGATGAGCAATTCGTTTGCTTTCGGCGGCAGCAATGCCAGCCTGATTCTGGGAGGCTGACATGCACGCCAGACCATTGACCGACGCGCTGCACGGCGGTGCGGACATTCCCGTCGGCAACGTGCGGGACGTGTTGCCGCATCGCGGCACGATGCTGCTGCTCGACGCGATCGAACGCTGCTCGGAAACCGGTATCGAGGTGAGTGCGCGTGCATGCCGCGATGCGTGGTACGCCGACGGTAACGGCGCGATGCCGGCCTGGATCGGCATCGAGCTGATGGCGCAGGCGATCGCCGCGCATGTCGGCCTGCTTGCCGCGCAGGCGGGCGGTCGTGCGAAGCCGGGTGTGTTGCTCGGCGCGAACCGCTATGTCGCGCATCGCGCGGCGTTCGACGCCGGCACGGTGCTGCGCATCGGCGCGCGGGAACTGCTGCGCGGCGACGAGGGACATGGCGCATACGAATGCGCGATTCATGCCGAAGGCCGGTGTTGTGCGGAGGCCGTCGTCAAGGTGTACCAGCCGAACGATTTTCAATCTTTTATCGAAGGGAGCTTCAATTCATGACTCGGCGAGTTCTCGTGACAGGCGCGAGCCGCGGCATCGGCCGCGCCGTGGCGCTGCGGATGGCATCCGACGGCTTCGCCGTGACGGTGCACTGCCGCACCGGCCGCGATGCCGCCGAAGCGGTGGCCACGACGATTCGCGAGCGGGGCGGCACGGCAAGCGTGCTGCAGTTCGATGTGCGCGACCGCGCTGCGTGCCGGCGCGAGCTGGAGGCCGACGTCGACACGAACGGCGCGTACTACGGGATCGTCTGCAGCGCGGGCGTGACGCGCGATGGCGCGTTTCCGGCGCTGTCCGGCGAGGACTGGGACATCGTGATCGAGACTGGCCTGGACGGTTTCTACAACGTCGTCCATCCGCTGACCATGCCGATGGTGCGCCTGCGTGGCGGCGGCCGCATCGTGACGATCGCGTCCGTGTCGGGCGTGATGGGCAATCGCGGCCAGGTCAACTACAGCGCCGCGAAGGCCGGGTTGATCGGCGCGACCAAGGCGCTGGCGGTCGAACTGGCGTCACGAAGGATCACGGTCAATTGCGTCGCGCCCGGGTTGATCGACACAGGCATGCTCGACGACGTGCCGCTCGACCATGCATTGAAGACCGTGCCGATGGGCCGCGTCGGCCAGCCCGACGAAGTCGCGGCGGTGGTCGGCTTCCTGATGTCGGATGCGGCGACTTACGTCACCCGACAGGTGATCGGCGTCAACGGCGGGATGGTGTGATGAAGCGAGTGGTCGTGACGGGGATGGGCGGTGTAACCGCCTTCGGTCAAAGCTGGCCTGAAATCGACGTGCGTTTGCGCGAAGGGCGCAACGCGGTGCGGCGCATGCCTGAATGGGACTGCTACGAGGCACTGCATACGCGGCTCGCGTGTCCGTTGCCGGCATTCGAGCTGCCGCGCACGTATCCGCGCAAGAAGACGCGTTCGATGGGGCCCGTGTCGATGTATGCGGTGCGTGCGAGCGAGTTGGCGTTGCAGGATGCGGGACTGTCCGACGATGCGTCGATTCGGGACGGCCGGATGGGCGTCGCGTACGGCTCGTCGTCGGGATCGGTCGAGCCGATCCGCGCATTCGGCACGATGATTGAGACGGGCTCGATGCGGGACGTCACGTCGAACAGCTATGTGCAGATGATGCCGCATACCACGGCAGTCAACGTCAGCCTGTTCTGGGATCTGAAAGGCCGGATCGTGCCGACATCGTCCGCGTGCGCGTCCGGCAGCCAGGCGATCGGCTATGCGTACGAGGCGATCGCGACGGGCAAGCAGGTGCTGATGCTGGCCGGCGGCGCGGAGGAGTTGTCCGGCCCGGCGGTCGCGGTGTTCGATACGCTGTATGCGACCAGCACGCGCAACGATGCCGCGAACCTGACGCCACGCCCGTTCGATGCCGCGCGTGACGGTCTGGTCGTCGGCGAGGGCGCGGCGACGCTGGTGCTCGAGGAGTACGAGCATGCGGTCGCGCGCGGCGCGACGATTCATGCGGAGATCGTCGGCTTCGGCTGCAATTCGGACGGTGCGCACATCACCCAGCCGACCGCGGAGACGATGGCGATTGCGATGCGTCTCGCGCTGAGCGATGCGACGCTCGGCGCCGGCGCGATTGCCTACGTGAACGCGCACGGCACGTCGACTGATCGGGGCGACGTCGCTGAGAGTCATGCAACGGCGTCGGTATTCGGCGAGCGCATGGCGATCAGTTCACTGAAAAGCTACGTGGGCCACACGCTCGGCGCGTGCGGCGCGCTCGAGGCGTGGTGGACGATCGAGATGATGAAGCGCAACTGGTATGCGCCGACGCTCAATCTCGATACGGTCGATCCGGCCTGTGCGCAGCTCGACTACATCATCGGCGATGCCCGCCGTATCGATGCGGAATTCGTGATGAGCAACAATTTTGCATTCGGCGGCATCAACACGTCGCTGATCTTTCGGCGGGTCGTCGCGTGACGGCGCCCGGTAGAGCGGCGGCGCGCGTGGTGATCACGGGGATCGGGATCGTATCGTGCCTCGGTAATTCGCTCGGCGAAGTATCGGACGCGCTGCGTACCGGCCGCTCGGGCATCAGCCGCGTCGACGCGTGGCGCGAGCGCGGCTTCCGCAGTCAGATCGCCGGGGTTGCGTCCGTCGGAGTGGCGCCGCGATTCGCACGCAAGCACGAGCGCTTCATGGGCGATACGGCGCGTTTTGCCGCGCATGCGACCGCGTCGGCGCTCGACGATGCGGGCCTCGACGCCGGCATGTTGCATTCGCCGCGCGCGGGCACGATCGTGGGATCGGGCATCGGATCGATAGCCGATTACGATGATGCGATGGCGATCGCGCACCATCGCGGCATCGACAAGACGCCGCCCTACGTCGTCCCGAAGGCGATGGGCAGCACGGCGTCGGCATGCGTTGCGCAGTTGTTCGGTATCGAGGGCGTGTCCTATACGCCGTCGTCCGCCTGCACGAGCGCGGCACTGGCGATCGGGCAGGCGGCGCAATTGATTCGCGCAGGGTGCCAGGACATCGTGCTGGCCGGCGGGAGCGAGGCGCTGCACGACAACATGACGCTGATGTTCGACGCGATGGGGGCGTTGTCCAGCGGATTCAACGACATGCCGGACCGCGCGTCGCGCCCGTATACGCTCGGTCGCGACGGCTTCGTGATCGCATCGGGTGCGGGCATGCTCGTGCTCGAGTCGCTCGAGCATGCGCGTGCGCGCGGCGCACGCATCTACGCGGAGGTCGGCGGGTTCGGCCAATGCACGGACAACGCTGGCATGGCGACGCCTCATGCGCCGGGGATCGCGCGCGCGATGCGCGCCGCGCTCGCCGGCGGTGGACGGCGGCCCGACTACGTCAATACGCACGCACCGTCGACGCCGCTCGGCGACCTCGAGGAGCTGAAGGCGCTCGGTGACGTATTCGGCGGCGATGTGCCGGCATTCTCGTCGACGAAAGGCATGACGGGGCATCCGCTCGGCGCGAGCGGTGCGCATGAAGCGATCTATACGCTACTGATGATGCGCGACGGTTTCGTCGCGGGTACGGACGTTGGTCATGAACCGGATCCTGCGCTCGCGGGCCTGCCACTTGTGCGCGCTGCACGCGAATTCGTGGTCGAACGCGCGCTGTCGGTGTCGTTCGGGTTCGGCGGCAGTTGCGCAAGTGTGTTGTTGGACGCCTGGAAGGGCGATTGAAGTGAACCTACTGAACTGAGGGGACGATAACAATGAAGCATAAAGGACACCTGGCCGGCATGCTGGTCGCCGCATCGCTGCTGACGGGCTGTGGTACCGTGGTGCGTTCGCTGCCTCTGCCGGCGACGGCAACGGCGCCGGACACGAACGGCGTCGCAATCTATTTCGGTGCGCAGCCGCACCCTGACGTCAAGACCAGCATCGGTCCTCGTTCGGAATCGGTGCGCGTGCGCCGCCTGGAAAGCGAGCAGCCGACTTGCGATCAGGCGCTGGCCGAAGCGCTGAACCGTCTTCGCATCTATGCGAAGAATCACGGCGGGAATGCGGTCATCAACGTGACGACGCGTTTTCATGAGAAGCGCTCGGACTCGACGACCGAATATACGTGCGGCGTGAGCGGTAGCGCAGGCGCGATCGCCGTGTCGGGCGAGGTCGTGCAATTGAACGCGCAATAACGGGGGCACATGTGAAATACCGCATTGCACTCGTGCTGCTCGGCGCGACGCTTACAACCTCGATCGCGCACGCACGGGATACGATCAGAGATTATCCGATCGCGGCCGCGCTGAAGAGCGAGGCGGGCAAGCTTGATGACGGCGTTGTGCTCTATTTCGGCGACCAGCCGCATCCGCGCGTGATCAAGTCGTACGGATCGTTTGCGACCAACAAGAAGACCAACGCGTTCGGCAAGAGCGACGAGGCAGCGTGCGAGCACGTGTTCCTGTCGGCCGTGATCGAGCTTCAGGCGCGCGCACGCAAGGAAGGCGGCAACGCTGTCGTTGGCATCAGGAGCAACTATCGCAACGTGTCGCGCTCCAGCACGACCGAGTACACGTGCGGGGCCGGTGCGATCGTGGCGGGTGCGGCGCTCACGGGCGAGGTCGTCACGTTGGAACCGTAACTGGCGCGTGGCGCAAGGGGCCGCCGAACGGCGGCCTCCGTTGTTCAGGCAGGCTTGCGCGCGGCAACGTTGACGAGCGTTTCGCGGCGCTTGCCGGGTTTCGGTGTGTACAGGCCCATGCGTTCGAGGAGTCCGAAGTCTTTCGCACGGCTCCACCACAGGTACGGAAACGATACGTTGCGGGCATCGAACGCGAATCCGCCATCGCGGAGCATCGCAAGGTAGCCGTCGGCGCTTTTCTGCACGTCCATCGGATGACGGAACAGCAGCCGGATCACCCACGACTTGATGTACGCGTCGGTCGATTCGGCGAACAGCAGCAGCCCGCCGGGTTTCAGCACGCGGTGAAAGTCGGCCAGCGCATGCTCCTGGTCGACGAGATGATGAAAGGTCTGATGGCAGAACACGATGTCGACGCTCGCATCGGCGAGCGGGATCTGCGTGCAGTCCGCATGATGCAGTTCGACGGGCGCCGTGCAGCGCCGCGCCGCTTCCGACGCATGCACGAGCGAGTCTTCGTGGCAATCGATGCCAACGATCTTGCCGGGCGAGAACGCTTCGCCGAGCAGGCGGAACGACTTACCCTGTCCGCATCCCGCATCGAGGATGACGGGGGCCTTCGGCAGCGGCGCGGCGATGAGCTGTATCAGATCGTTGATGGCGACCCTAAGCACGTGATGCTCCCAGGTATGCGTGCGAAGAAACCAGATGCCGAAGCGGGTTTCGGGAACATAGGCGGGGGCGTGCGTGCGGCAGGACGTCATGGGCCTCTCGTCGGAATGTTGGATTTGTTGAGCGGCTATTGTAGTTTGCAACGCCAGATCGTGGCGCGAGAAACGCAAGATAACCAGTCGATCGATATGGGTTGGCAAGCATGAGTGAAATGAAATCGAATTCCATTGACGTCGCGATTATCGGGGCGGGACCGTCTGGCGCGGTCGCGGCCGCGCTACTGCGCCGGGCGGGCCGTTCCGTGCTGGTGCTCGAGCGCCAGCATTTTCCGCGCTTCTCGATCGGAGAAAGCCTGTTGCCTCAGAGCATGCAGTATCTCGAAGAGGCGGGCATGCTGCAGGCGGTTGTCGAGGCCGGCTTCCAGTTCAAGAATGGTGCGTATTTCGTTTATCGCGACCGGATATCGTCATTCGATTTCCGCGAGAAGTTTTCCGAAGGCTGGGGAACAGCCTATCAGGTGGAACGCGCAGCGTTCGACGATCTGCTGATCCGTCGCGCGGCGGAGCAGGGCGCGGACGTTCGATTTGGCCATGCCGTGCACGCTTTCCAGCCCGGCGACACGCCGCGGCTCGATGTCGTCGATGAAGCCGGCCATGAATATTCCGTTCACGCGTCGTTCGTGCTCGATGCGAGCGGATTCGGACGCGTGTTGCCGCGGTTGCTGGATCTCGAGGCGCCAACCGGCTTGCCGACACGCGCAGCCATTTTTTCGCACGTGGAAGACAGCCTGCCGGCCGGGGCGACTGATCGCGACAAGATCTGCATTGCCGTCCATCCGGAGCGACGCGACGTGTGGTTCTGGATGATTCCGCTGACGAACGGGCGTTCGTCGGTCGGCTGCGTGGCCGATGCCGCTTTTCTGGACGTGCCGCAAGCGCAGCAGGAAGCGTGCTTGCGCGAATTGCTCCGGAGCGAGCCGACGTTGTCGCGGCTGATCGGTAGCAAGCCGTTCGTGATGCCGGTACGCCGCATCGCGGGCTATGCGGCGAATGTCGAGCGCCTGCACGGCCCGGGGTATGCGCTGCTCGGCAACGCAGGCGAATTCCTTGATCCGATCTTCTCGTCGGGTGTGACGATCGCGCTGCGGTCGGCCCATCTGGCTGTCGCAGCGCTCGAACGGCAGTTGCGTGGCGAGACGGTCGACTGGGTGCGCGATTACGACGTCGCGTTGCGCAAGGGCATCGACACGTTCCGCGCCTTCGTCGAGCGCTGGTATTCCGGCGCGCTGCAGGACGTCGTGTTTCACGAGGACAAGGCATCCGACGTGAAGCGCATGGTCTGCTCGATTCTGGCCGGCTATGCGTGGGACGAGTCGAATCCGTTCGTCAGGGAGCCGGCGCGCGGCCTCGACGTGCTCGCCGAATTCTGTCGCTCCGGCGGCCTCGGGTAATCGACGCGTCAGGGTGGGCGCCGAGCGATGTCTCGCCCGGCGCCCACCATTGGCTTACCCGCTCACCTACCGCTTGCTCAGCGACCCTGCAGCCGGATATCGCGCGACGACGCGCCGACATACACCGTCCCGCCCGGCACGACCTTCCAGCCGTTGCGCGACGTGTCCCACACGCTCTGCATCCGCGGCGACACGCTCACGTGCACGTGCCGCGCCTCGCCCGGATTCAGCCGGACCTTGTCCCAGCCGACCAGCCGCTTCGGCGGTTCGTCCTTGTACGGCACGCCGAGATAGACCTGCGGCGTTTCCGCGCCCGCGACACGGCCGTCATTGCGCACGGTAAACGCGACGCTCAGCGAGCCGTCCCGTTGCCGCGACACCGACAGCCCCGAATACGCGAAGTGCGTGTACGACAGCCCGTAGCCGAATTCGAACATCGGCTTGATGTTGCGCGCATCGTACCAGCGGTACCCCATGTCGAGCTTCTCCGCGTAGACGGGATCGTTCTCGAACGTGCCGTTTTGCCCCCACGTCGGCGTGTCCTGGTCGCGCGCCGGGAACGTGACGGGCAGCTTGCCGGACGGATTGACCGCGCCGAACAGCACGTTCGCGATCGCCTTGCCGCCGGCTTCGCCCGGATACCACGCGTCGACGATCGCCGATACGTTGTCCTTCCACGGCATCAGCACGGGATTGCCGCTCTCGACGACGACGATCGTGTGCGGGTTCGCACGCGCCACGGCTTCGACGAGCGCGTCCTGATTCGACGGATTCGCGAGGCTCAGGCTCTGCAGATCGCCGAAATCCTCGCCGGCCGGCTGCGCGACCACGACGATCGCGACGTCCGAGCGGCCGGCAAGCGCCGCGGCCTGGTCGATCTCCTGCTGGGTGTACGCGCGAAACGGCGACTGCTGATCGCTGTTGCCGGCGAACGTGACCTGTGCGGCAGGGGCGAGCGCGCGGATCGCCGCGACGATCGGCACGTCGACCTTGAGCCACGGATTGCGCCACCAGCTGCAGCCCGCCGACGACCCGAACGTGAGGCCGCCGCAGCCCGCGAACGACCCGGTGACCGGATCGCGCGTATTGCCCGAGCCGCCGCCGGACAGCACGGCGGCGTCGGCATGACCACCGATCACCGCGATGCGCGACAGCGCGGAAGCCGCAAGCGGCAACTGGTTGCCGTCGTTCTTCAGCAGCACGATCGACTGCTCGGCGACGCCCTGCGCGAACCGGTTCGCGGCCGCGAAATCGATGGTGCCGCCGCCCTTGGCCGGATCGTCCATCACGCCGACGCGGATCATCACGGCGAGCTTGCGGCGCACCATGTCGTCGAGGCGCGCGGTCGATACCGAGCCGTTCGCAATTGCCTGCTTGACGGCGGCCGGCGTCAGGTAGACGGTCGGGCCGACGTCCTCTTCCTCGTCGAGTCCCGCGTTGATCGCGGCGGCGGTGCTGTGCGTCGCCCCCCAGTCGGACTGCACCTGGCCCTGGAAGCCCCAGTCGTTCTTCAGCACGTCGTTGAGCAGGTGATTGTTCTCGCATGCATACGCGCCGTTCAGGCGGTTGTAGCTGCACATCACGCTGCCGGGTTGCCCGCGCTTCGCGGCGATCTCGAACGGCAGCAGGTAGAGCTCGCGCAGCGTGCGTTCGTCGATCTGGCTGTTGCCGCCCATCCGGCCATGTTCCTGCTCGTTGCCCGCGTAGTGCTTGATGGTCGCGATGACCTTCTGCCGCTGCGTGCCGAGCGTGCGTTCGGCGAGCAGATCGCCGGCAAGCAGCGGATCCTCGCCGAGATACTCGAACAGCCGGCCGCCGCGCGGCTCGCGCGCGAGGTTGGTGCCGCCGCCCAGACCCATGCCGAATCCTTGCGCGCGCAACTGGATCGCGATCTGCTTGCCGTAGTCGTACGACAGCCGGCGATCCCAGCTCGCGGCCACCGCGATCGTCGCGGGGAAGGTCGTGCTGGCGAGCGACGTGCTGCCGGAGCCGGTCGACGAGTCGGCCATGTTCAGGTCGGGAATGCCGAGCCGCGGCACACCCTGGATATAGCCGGCACCGCCGCCCGGCACTTGAGACATTTCGTATTGCGAATGGATAAACTGAAGTTTCTCGTCGAGCGTCATCTTGCGCACGAGCAGGTCGGCGCGCCGCTGCGCGGCGGACGACGCGAACGCGTCGGCGGCGTCGCCCGGTGAATTGAAATCGGCGTTGCCCGCATAGACGCTGGTGCAGAGGGTCGCTGCCAGCACGGCGGCCGGCCAGAGTGTGTCCCGCATGTTGCTCTCCATGATCGTATTGCCGGTTGTTCGAATGATGTCTGGAGCTGCGCAGGTCCGATGGATTCGCATCGAACGCATTCGGCTGGCGATGCAGGGTGGTTGCGCGTCGGCATGCCAGGCCAGGCGGGGAATCGTTACGGCCGGTTGGGCCCGATCGAACCATGCAGGACGGCGACGCGGACCGCCCGACACTGCCGAATCGGATGTAGCGATTCTCTGCAGCGACTAATCGTACGAATGTAGTTTGACTACAGCATCGGTGTTTCTACTGATACGTACGATCTTTATTCGACGGGGTGGCGCGACGCGGGAAAAACGCGGTCATCGTTCCCGATGTGCGTGCGCAGCAGAGTAAGAAGTACCTGCGCGCAAGCGTTCGGAAGCGGGCGACGAGAGGAGCGGCAGGCCACGGGCGAGCATATCCGCATGCCACGCTCGTTGCGTGCGCATCGAATGCGGGCCGGCGGGATGTGGGCAGCCGGCCGGCGGCTACGCGCGTCGCGCGGCGGGACTGCCGGGCAGCGGAATGCCGGCGCGGTAGACGACGGTCGCGAGCGCGGCGGCGACCGCGGCCTCGGCCAGCAACACGGCGGCGGCCGCGCCCAGTTCGGCGAAGTACTTTGCGAGCACCGGCACCAGCACGATGTTCACGACGCCGGACGACATCAGGATGCGCGTGAATGCCGACTTCATGCCGAGCGGCAGCATCGTCTGCACGCCGAACAGATCGGTCATGCCGGCCATGAACGGGATGAACGCCATCCAGCGCAGCACCTGGACCGTCGGCTCGTACGACGGGCCGTACAGGATGCGCACGGCGAGCGGCGCGCCGAAGAAGATCGCGAGCGAGATGCCGAGCACCATCACGACCTGCACGACGAACAGCTTGCGCAGGAACGAGAACGCGTCGTTGCGCGCATGCCGCATCAGATAGTTGATGCGCGGATAAGTGGCGGCCTTCAGCGGCTGAAGCATGCTGAGCGCCGCGCGAATCAGCTTGTCGCCGGCGGCGAAGTAGCCGGCCGCGACGTTGCCCGACACGAAGCCGAGCAGCACGGTGTTGGTCGACGCGTAGAACGCGATCGACGTCGATGCGAGAAACACCTGCCAGCCGCCCTTCAACGATTCGGCGATGTCGTCGAAGCCGACGCGAACGAAGTCGATTTCCCGATGGAAAAACAGGTAGAGGGCCAGCGCGACCGCGGAGAGCGTCGGCACGGCGGCGTTGACGATCATCGCCCGGTCGATGTCGGCCGGGCTGTGCACGAGCGCGAACATCGCGGGCAGGCTCAGGATGCGGCCGACGAACAGGATCACGCTCAACGCGCGCAGCTTCTCCATCCCCTGGAAATACCAGCCCGGCGTGAACGCGACGCCGGCCACCATGCCGAAACCGATCAGCAGCAGGTCGCGATCGTCGCCGAAGCGCCGGACCACGAGCGTCAGCACGACCAGTACGATGAAACAGAGCACCGCGATGCCGATCTGTGCGTACAGCGTCGCCCAGAAAATGCGCGAGCGTTCGGCGCGGTTGTCGCGGGCGAGTGCGATGCGCGGCGTGGCGGTCAGGTCGAAGCTGTAGCTCGTGCAGTTGGTGAGATACGCGATGACGGCAAGCGAGAACGCGAGCTGTCCGTAGCCTTCCGGGCCCAGCGCGTGCGTGAGCAGCGGTGCGATCAGCAGCGGCACCGCATACATCGAAATCTGCAGCGTCAGCAGCAGCAGGAAGTTCTTCTTGAGGTTTGACATTCGCTCGGTCGGCGCCGTGGGTGTCGCATGGCGGCGGATCGGGGCCGCCGTGCGCTCGCGCGGCCGGCCGGCCTGACGCGGCTGCGTGGATTCGCGGCCCGCGCCGACAGGCGCCGGTTTTCGTCCGGCGACGCCGGGCACGGCCACATCGTCTGGCGGTCATGATACGGGCCGACGGATGCGCCTGTGTTCGCGAGCCTACCGTTCGTCGATTCCGTGCGCGCGCGCGGAGGCAATCGTGCCGGCGAGTATGTCGTTGTGTCGCGACAGTGGGGAATGCATTTGTAAGCTGGCGCACCGAAGCCCGCTCGGGCCGGATGATCTAATCAACGCACCGTTTTCGTTCATGACGGACAGCGTGCACGGCTACGGCCGGCACGCGCGAGTGCGCAAGACAAGCGCTTCCGCACTGCATGAGCAGGACGGCGAGCGCATGAAGCAGGGCAGGCGGGCCGCGCAGGGGCGCGGCGGCTATCCGTCGCCGTGCTGCCGTGCGTTCGTCCGGCAGCCGCATGAGCGGCGGTGTCGCGCATTCCGATGGGGCCGGAACGCGTACGCGTATCCGATAACAAATACCGATCCGAGGAGTACCGATTGAAGCCGATAACGTTCGGCAGCTGCGTAGGGTGGCTGCACGAAGGACAGACGAGACAAGGCGTGATCCTGTGCGAATCGCTGGGTCACGAGGCTTCGTGGACGCACAAGCTGATGCGGGCGATGGCCGAGCGTCTGGCTCGCGAGGGCGTCACGGTGATGCGATTCAACTATCCGTGTACCGGCGACTCGGCGGGCGACGACCGCGATGCAGGCCGGCATGCCGCCACCCTCGACAGCATTCACGATGCGATCGACCTGTTGCGCGACGAGGTCGGCGTGACCGGGCTCACGCTCGTCGGCGTCCGCGCGGGCGCGCTGTTCGCGATGCTGGCCGCCGCGGGCGTGGGCCCGCGCCCGCCGCCGCGCGTCGACGGGCTGGTCGCGCTGTCGCCGGTCGTGCGCGGCCGCGCCTACCTGCGCGAGCTGTCGTTCGTGCATCGCCAGTGGCTCGATACCACGTCGCCCGCGATCCGCGCCGCGCATCGCGACGAACCCTGCATGAACGTGCTCGGTCATCGCTTCCCGAACGATCTGGTCGATGCGCTGAAGGCGGTCGATCTGTGTGACGTGGTGCGCGATGCGCCGACGCTGCCCGGCGCGATGCTGCTGATCCAGCCCGACCAGGGCGACGGGCCGGCGTTGCATGACGCGCTGCTCGCGCGCGGCGTGAACGTGACGAGCGAACCGTTTCGCGAGTGGCCGACGACGATGCTCGACGGCACCCGCTCGCGCCTGCCGCTGACGGCGATCGACACGGTCGTGAGCTGGATCGTCGAACGCTCGCTGAGCACGCCGGCTGCCGACGAAACGCGCACACACGCGGATCCGGCGTGGAACGGCGAGTCGGCCGTCGCGCTCGACATGAACGACATGACCGAGCAGGTCGTCGCGGTCGGTCCCGACCGGCTGGTCGGCGTGCTGTGCCGTCCCGCGGACACGCGGCCGGCCGCGCCGGTCGGCCCGGCGGTCGTGATCGCGAACACGTCGACGAATCCGCGCAGCGGCGAAGGGCGTTTCAGCGTGCGCCTCGCCCGCACGCTCGCGCGCGTCGGCGTGACGACGCTGCGGATCGACGTGCAGGGCGTCGGCGACAGCGGGCGCATTGCGCTGGACGATCAGTCGGGGGTCGTGTACTCGACGCAATCGGTCGACGACGTGGCCGCCGCCGCGGACTGGCTGCGCGCGCTCGGTTATCCGGAGGTGGTCGCGACCGGCATCTGTTCCGGCGCATACGCGGCGCTGCACGCGGCGGTGAAGACGCCGTCGCTCGGCGGCGTGATCGCGGTCAATCTCGCCCGCTTCGTATGGCCGGCCGGGCTCTCGCTCGAGGCGGTGCAGAAACAGCGGAACAACTCGGTGCGCGGTTACTGGCTGTCGGTGCGCGACTGGCGGAAGTGGAAACGATTCGTGCTGGAGCGGCGCGACCTGCGGCCGATCGTGCGCGCGGTGGCCGCGAATGCCGTCGCGCGCGTCAGCGTGCCGGTGATGGAAATCGCGGCGCGCGTCGGCTGGAAGCCGCGCATCGACACGCCGCGCGGGGTGATGCGCGAACTCGCGCAGCGCAACGTATGGACGATGCTCGTGTACGGCGCACTGGATCCCGGCATCGACGACGTCCGGCGTCACTTCGGCGCGATCGAGCACGCATTCCGGCGCTCACGCCACGTGCGCCTGCACCTCGATGCCCAGGTCGACCACGCGGTGTACGGCGCGGTGGGCACGGACGTCGTGATCGATCTGTGCATGCAGGCGCTGGCACACGAGTCGGACTGGCCGGTCGCGCGTATCGCCGATCAGGCCGCGCCGGAGGCGGCCGGGCGGTCGTACGCAGGGGTGCCGGTCGGCCGGTCGTGATGTCGGGCGCGATCCCGGTTCGGATGGAGATGGGCGTTCGGTGGGGTCGCTCACAAACGCGCGAGCCGGCGTGGTGTCCAATCCGGTATGGATGCACGCGCGGTCATGCGAGGGCATGACCGCCACGGGCGTCAGTCCGGATCGCCGGGTTGCTCGTACGGGGATTTCGCGTAGGGCGACGCGTACAGCGTGTCGCTGCTCCATGCATCGCCGGCCGGTGCGCTCGCCGCTTGCGGGCGGTGCGGTCGGTCTGCCACGAGCGGTCGACGCAGTGCACTGCGAGGGCGCGATTCGGATTGTGCCGCGGCGCGGGTGGCGGGAAGCGGAAACGCGAAGCCGGGCGCCGCGACACCGGATGCAGGTGTGTCGGATTCCACGGCAGCGCCTGGCGCGGCAGTTTGCGCCGAACGTTGCAGCACGAGCGGCGCGGGCAGCGTCGACGATGCGGAGACCGGCGCGTCGGCCGGCGCGGCGGGCGGCGTTTGCGCAGCGGCGGCACAGGCAAGGCAGGCCGACACGATGCAGACGAGCGACGAAAGCGGCGAAGGACAGTTCATGGCGAATCGTACGGAATGACGTGCGGTGAAGAGGGAGGCGCGGCACTGCAATGCGAGCCGCGCTGCCAAGCGTAATGCGGGAATCGGTCGGGTTCGGCGGGTTACCGCACAGTTTCGGAAGGGCACGAATGTCAACCACCACGCAAAAGAGATCGACGCTCGCGACGCGACGGCCGCAGACGGCCGCCGTCGGTCGCGCGCCGTGGCTGTCGCGCATGGCGATCATCGCGGCTGCATGCGCATTGAGTGCGTGTGCGTTGTCGCCGGGCATGACGTATCGGGGGCCGGCCGAACGCGATGCGAATGCGCGCGTGAGCGCCGACGCATCGGGCTCCGGCGGCCTCGACGGCGTGCAGAATGTGTCGAGCGAGGATCTGATCGAGATCACGCCGGCACTCGTCGCGCAGCACCATGGCGCGCCGCAAGGCGTCAACGCCGATGCGGAAATCCGCCAGCTGTTCGGCAAGCCGCATCCGTACACGATCGGCCCCGGCGACGTGCTCGGCATCGTCGTGTGGGATCACCCGGAGCTGAACCTGCCCACGACGCAGATGACGGGCGGCGGTGCGGGCGGCGACGGCGTCGGCGCCAGCTCGGTCGCGACGGGCTATACGGTCGACGCAAACGGCAACGTGCAGTTCGCGTATGCCGGCCTCGTGCACGTGGCCGGGCTTACCGAGGCACAGGCGAGCGCGCTGATGTCGAGGCGGCTCGGCGAATACGTGCGCAAGCCGCAGCTCTCGCTGCGCGTGCAGGCCTACCGCAGCAAGCGTGTGTATCTCGACGGCGAAGTGCGCTCGCCGGGGCTGCAGATCGTCAATGACTTGCCGATGACGCTGCCCGAGGCGATCGACCGCGCGGGCGGCTTCACCGCGACGGCCGACCGCTCGCAGGTGTCGGTGACGCGCGGCGACAAGACCGTGAACGTGAGCCTGCCGGCACTGATCGCCGCGGGCGTGAACCCGTCGAACATCCTGCTGCGCGACGGCGACCTCGTGCGCGTGCGCGCGGCGAGCGACGCGAAGGTGTTCGTGCTCGGCGAGGTGTCGCGTCCGGCGACGCTGACATTGACCGACGGCCGGATGAGCCTCGGCGAAGCGCTCGGCGACACCGGCGGCGTGAGCCAGTACACGTCGGACGCGCGGCAGGTGTTCGTCGTGCGTCGCGGCCCGGGCAACCGTCCGCAGGTGTACCACCTCGACGGCAGTTCGCCCGCGTCGTTCGCGCTGGCCGACCAGTTCCCGCTCGAGCGGCGCGACGTCGTGTTCGTCGATTCGTCGTCGCTGGTGCGCTGGAGCCGCGTCGTCAACCTGCTGATTCCGTCGTCCGCGCAAGGCGCGCTGACGGCCAAGGCGATTTCGCCGTGACCTTCGCGGCGAATTCGTGATCGCGACCGCGCGTCGCGCCCTACGGGACTGATGCTGTATGACTTCTTCGACCTTGCCCGACCCGTTCGACGGGGCCGCCTTGCGCCCGTCCTCCCCGGTTCGCCGCTACTGGCGCATGCTGTACGGCAGCCGGCGGCTGATTCTCTGCACGGCACTCGCCGGTGCGGTCGTCGGCGCCGTGTATGCGCTGTGCGCCGCGCCGGTCTACCGGTCCGACATCCTGTTCCAGGTCGAGCAGAGTCCGACCGATTCGAAACCGACGGCGCCGACCGGCGATCCGTCGTCGGTGTTCGACCTGAAGACCGACGCATCGACGGAAATCGAGGTGCTGAAATCCCGCGCGGTGATGGCGCGCGCGGTCGACAGTACCAACCTGCCCGTGAACGTCCGGCCGCACTACCTGCCGATCATCGGATGGCGGCTCGTGAGCGGCGCCGACGGATTGTCGTCGCCGCTGCCGGGCGGGTACGTCTATGGCACGGAGCGCATCGACGTGCCGACCTTCGACGTATCGAAGCGACTGCTCGACAAGCGTTTCGCGCTGACGCTGGGCGATGACGGCGCGTATACGCTGCAGCGCACCGGCTTCTTCGGCAGGAAGGGGCCGGTATGGCAGGGCCGGGTCGGCCAGCCGCTGCACGTCGAAACGCCGCAGGGGACGATCGACCTGTTCGTGCGCGACGTGGCGGGCAAGCCCGGTGCGCGCTTCGACCTGACGCGCTACGGCGACGAAGAAGCGACGACCTGGCTGCAGAAGAACGCGCTGATTTCGGAGCGCGGCAAGCAGTCGAACATGATCGGCGTGACGCTCGACGGCACCGATCCCGCGCACGACAGCCGCGTGCTGAATGCGATCGGCGATGCATACCTCGCGCAGAACACGCAGCGCAAGTCGGAAGCGGCCGACAAGCTGATCCGCTTCATGGATGCGCAACTGCCGCAACTGAAGGCGCAACTCGAAACGGCCGAAAGCCGCTTCAACGCGTACCGCGCGTCGCATGGCACGGTCAATACGAGCGACGAGGCGCTGGCGTTGCGCCAGCAGTCGGTCGACATCGAGACGCGCGTGCAGACGCTGCAGCAGCGCCGCGAGGAGTTGCTGACGCGCTTCATGCCGAAGCATCCGGCGGTCGTGGCGGTGGACGCGCAGCTCGCCGACGCGCAGCGCTCGCTCGACACGACGCGCAAGCAGATCCAGCAGCTGCCGACCGTCGAGCAGGGCGTGCTGCAGTTGCAGCGCGACGTGGCCGTCGATACCGCGCTGTACACGAACCTGCTCAACACGCGCCAGCAGATGATCCTGGCCCGGGCGAGCAAGACCGGCACCGTGCGGATCGTCGACGTCGCGAAGGTGGCGGAGGTGCCGATCGGGCCGCATCGCGGGATGATCGTCGTCGCGTCGCTGATCGTCGGCCTGCTGGCAGGCGCCGCGATCGTGGTCGCGCGCCAGCGCGTCGCCGGCACGGTGGGCGACGTGGACGAAATCGAATGGTCGACCGGCTTGCCCGTGTTCGCGACGGTGCCGCACAGCCCGGCGCACGCGCAAATCAGTGCGCGCACAAGGAGTGGCGCGAGCGGCACGCGCACGCCGGTGCCGCCCGTCGCGGCGCAGGACGTCGCGCTGGAAAGCCTGCGCCATTTCCGCACGGAGCTGCAATTGTCGATGCGCGATGCGCCGAACGCCGTCGTGCTGATCTCGGGGCCGACGACGGGCGTCGGCAAGTCGTTCGTTGCCGCCAACCTCGCCGCGTTGATGGGCGCGGCGCGGCGACGGACGTTGCTGATCGACGCGGATCTGCGCAAGGGATCGCTGCATGAACGGTTTCGCTACAGCCGCGCGCCGGGCTTGTCGGATGTGGTGGCCGGCACGCACGGAATCGACGAGGCGATCCGGCACGGCGTGACGCCCGGCCTGGATTTCCTGCCGATGGGCAGCGTCGTTCCGGATCCGGGCGAACTGCTGCTGCAGCCGACGTTCGCGGAACTGATCGAGCACGCGGCGTCGCAGTACGACATGGTCGTGATCGACGGGCCGCCGCTGCTGCCGGTTGCCGATGCGCTGCTGCTCGGGCGTCTGGCGGGCACCGTGTTCCTCGTCGCGCGCAGCGGCGTGACGACGCTGACGGAGCTCGACGAAAGCGCACGACGGCTCGAGCACGCGCATATCGCCGTGCGCGGCGTGATCCTGAACGACTTCAAGGGCGTGCCGGGGCGGTACGGCTACGGGTACAACGACACGAGCACGCATCAGGCGATGTCGGGCTACGCCGACGCGATGGCGGCGCGACCGCCGGCGCGCTGAGCGGCGCATGCGTCGCTCCGGCGGCTTCGCGCGATTCGCGCATCGAAAGGATGGAACGGGCATCATGAACGATCGACCGGCGGCCGGCGTGCGCATGCAACGACGACAGCCCGGGCCCGCCCGCCGGGCCGCGGCGGCGCGCGCCGCGCGTGCGGCCGGATACCAGGCTTACTGGTGGGAGGATCCTGCGCGGCTCGTGCTGATCTTCATCCTGCCGTTGTACGGGATGCTGTCGATGGGCCTGCTGGGCGACCAGAAGTCGATCGCGCGCATCTATTTCGACGGCTATTACGCGATCGTCGGCGCGTTGTTCCTGCTGGTGCTGATGGCGGCCGCGTGGTTCGCGTCCAACGACGCGCAGGCACCGCGCGCGCCGGCGGACGAAGCGGTCGAACTGTCGCCGCGCGTGCTCGATTTCGTGTTCGCGCTCGCGCTGTTCGGCTACCTCGTCATGATGAGCGGCATTCTCATGCATCCCGCCATCCTGCTGTCGTATCTGCGCGGCACGGCCAACACGTTCGAGCTGATCGACCTGAAAGGGCGCGTGACGGGCCTGAGCACGTTCACGCAGGCGACCGCGCCGTTCGTCGCGCTCTATTTCTACGTATTCAGGACGCCGGTCAAGGGGCTGAACCGCTACAAGATCTATCTGGCCGTGCTCACCGTGCTGACGCTGCTGCGCAGCTTCATCTTCGCGGAACGGCTCGCGATCATCGAAGTGGTGTTGCCGTTCGCGCTGATGGTGGTCCGGTTCCGCTTCGGCCGTTCGGGCTCGCGATCGCGGCTGCTGACGCTCGGGCCGTATGCCGCGATTCCGCTGCTGCTCGGGCTGTTCATCGCGAACGAATACAACCGGTCGTGGGAAACGTACTACATCAACATCTACGACAACATCTTCGATTTCGCGCTCGAACGCCTGGGCCTGTACTACTCGACGTCGCTGAACAACGGCGCGGGGATCCTGAGCGTGCTCGGCTGGGACAGCGGGCACCCGATGTTCACGTTCGACTGGCTGCTGCATTTTCCGGTGATCGGCTCGATGGCGCAGCCGTGGCTCGACTCGGGCGACCGGCTCGACCTGTTCCTGAACAGCTATGCCGATCCGGAGTTCAACAACCCGTCGGGGATCTTCGTCCATTTCTACGAGTGGGGCTGGTTCGGCTTGCTGAATGCGGCGTTTGCCGGCTGGGTATTTGGCCGCGGCTACGCGGGCTGGCGGAGCGGCAACGGCTTCTGGTGCTGCGCGCACGCTGTGCTCTATGTGTCGCTTCTGGAGATACTGCGGATTCCGAACCTGTTCAGCGGGCGGAATTTCGTGCCGGTCGTGCTGCTGATCGTCGTGTTCCAGTGGTTCTCGAAGCGAGCGCGACCCGTTGCGCCGGCGCGCTCGCGTGTCGCGGCGGTGCAGGCCGGTTCCGATAGCGCCTGACTGTCGCCCAGCCCACTGTTCGTCCGCGCAAGCGCGCCTACAGTGTAGCGATTCCCACTTGCGGCGCGCACGGGCTTCGACGAAGCCGCGCATCAAACAGACATGACAGCACGCGAAACCACCCTCGACGCGGCACGCGGCGCAGGGATCATTCTTGTCGTCTATGGCCACGTGTTGCGTGGTGTCATCGGATCGGATCTCGTACCGGCGGGCCTGCCCGCTACCTTGCTCGCGTGGAGCGACTACGTGATCTATACGTTCCACATGCCGCTGTTCTTCTTCCTGTCCGGGCTGCATGTGTGCAGCTCGCTGCGCCGCGCGCCGGAGCGGTTCATCGGCGCGAAGATCAGGACGATCGCGTATCCGTATCTGCTCTGGTCCGTTCTGCAAGGCGGCGTGCAGATCGCGATGTCGTCGCACGGCAGCAATCATCCGTTCACGCGGGACGATCTGCTCGCGATCGGCTGGCGGCCGTTCGCGCAGTTCTGGTTCCTGTATGCGTTGATGCTCTGCATGCTCGCGGTGTGGCTGGCCGCACGCCATGTGCCGACGCTCGCACGCGTGCCGATGCCGGCGCACACGCGTGGCGGGCTGGTGGCCAGCGCGGTGCTGGCGCTCGCGATCGGCGCGACGACGCAGTGGGGCATCCTGTCGACGACGCTGATGAACTGGCCGTTCTTCGTGGCCGGCATCGTTGCCTCCCGCGCTTTGCCGGGCTGGCTCGAGCGCTACGGCCATCGATGGGTGAGTGCGGTGACGGCGGCGCTGTTCGTCGTGGCGATCGCATTGGCGCACGGTCGGGGCAGCGCCACGAGCGTCTGGGCCATTCCCGCCGCATTCGCGGGCATCGCGCTGCTGTTGCAGCTCGCATACCGGCACGCGTCGTTTCCCGCGCGTACCGGATGGCTGGCGATGGTCGGCTACGCTTCGATGCCGATCTACCTGATGCATATTCTGGTGATGGCCTGCGTGCGCATCGTGCTGGTGCGCGTCGGCATGACCGATCTCGCGACGCACCTCGTCCTTGGCACGCTCGCCGGCGTCACGATCCCGATGGCTGTCTATCTGGTCGCGTTGCGCATGGGTATCGCCGGCATGGCCGGGTTCCCTGCGTGGCCCGGGCGCAACCAGGCGATTCGCGCGCAGACGACGTGAGGGCGCCGCCGCTCCGGCTCGATGCGCGCCTGACGTTATCCGACGCGCAAGCCGATGCTCAACGTGCGGTGGCCCGTCGATCGGGCTGCCTGCGCACCCGGGCGAGTGGATTGGCGAGATAGCGGATCGCGCGGTCGCTGAGTGTGGTCGACGGCAACAGGCACGCGAGCGACAGCCCGGCGACGGAGATCTTCTTGAACGGACGCCAGAACGGATTGCGCAGCACGGTGTGCCAGTAGCCTGCCGACTCGCACAGGAACCAGCGCCAGCGGCGCGCGAATGGCGCGCGATAGAGCGTGCTCGCGAAGCGGGCCTTCTCGATCGCGAAATCGAACGGCGCGATCGGCAGCGATTCGTGCAGCCGCGTGCCGGCGAGCGTGCGCAGCGTGGACCAGCGACGTCGCGCCTTCAGCGCGCCCGTGGCCGCATCTTCCGAATTGGCCAGCGCCAGACCGGACACGCCCGGGTTCGCGTCGCCGGCCGTCGCGGCGGCCGGCCGATGCACGCGGTAGCCGCCCAGCGTCGCATCGATCATGTGCACGTCGCCCAGCAACGCAATGCCGTAAATCGCGTAGAAATCGGCGCCGTGCAGGTTGTCCGCGGTGACGGGCACGGGAAAGATGCGCTTGAGCGCGTCGGTCCGATATGCGTTGCCCGACGCCGGCGGCGACGGATACAGCCAGCCCTTGCGCAGCAGGCGCCCGCAATCCGTGTCGACCACCGATTGCGGCACGGTGGCGCCGGTCGGCACGCCGTCGGGCGCGACCACATCGAGCCGGAAATGCACCTTCACGAAATCGCCGGATGCGAATGCGGCGAGCACGCGGGTGGCCGCATCGGCGTAAAGCAGATCGTCCGCGTCCAGTAGCAGCACATACGGCGTCGTAACCTGCTCGATCGCGCGGTTGTACGCGGCGACCTGGCCGCCGTTCGTCTGGAAGATCGCCGTGATGCGCTCGCCGTACGAGCGGATGATGTCGCGCGAGTCGTCGGTGGAACCGTCGTCGATCACCAGTACGTGGATACCACCGGCCGTTTGTCCGAGCGCGGAATCGATCGCGGTGCGCAGGTATGTGCCGTGGTTATAGTTGCAGATGGCAATGGTCAGGTCTGTCATGAGCACCTTCGGGCGGGCTGGGTTCGGGCGATCCGGTTGCTGGCGGGAGCATGCACGGGACATCGCCCGGAAACGTGCGTGATATCGGGCGGCGGCGGCGGGCCGCGTCTGGCCGGCACGTCGACGACTTCGACCGCATGGGCGAAGTCTCCGCAATCGGCTTCGGCATGCACGCGCCGGCGAGCGCGATCGCCGGCCAGCGGCACACGGCGACGCACGTGCGCTCTCGACACGCCGGAATCGGCGGCCGGCGGCGATTCGCCCGGCATGCGGGCGCGAAACCCTTCGCCATCCGTATCAGGTCAGAGAGCAGCTCATGATATGCGCGCGGCAGCGCAGGCTCTGTTCGCGAACCTACCATTCGCGGCTTCGCGGGTCTTGCCCGGTGCAACGGCCCGCCGCGTGCGATGCAAGTCTGCTGGCGCACCGAAACCTGCCGGACCGGGTGCTCTAATCGGATGCATCGCTTCGCTTGTTCCAACGGGGCCGTGAGCTGCCCCGCGACTGGCGGACATGATGGACCTGTCGTCGAATCACGCAACACGGAAATCGTGGCGTGTCGCGGCGGACATCTTCAGACCCGGGGGATCGACTCGATATGCACAGATTGCGATGTCTGCCCGCTACGTGCGCGGTGCTGGTCGGCATGCTGGCGACCGGCGGCGTGTCGTGGCCGGGAATTGCCGCGGCCGTATCCGGAGCGTCCGCACCGGTCGCACCTTCCGCGAACCTCCCCGACGCATCCGTTCATCCGGCATCCGACGCGGCCGATCAGACCGACGCACTGCAACGCGCGCTCGATGCGTTGCAGCCGGGCCAGCGGCTCGTGTTCGCGCCGGGGCGGTACACCGTCAGCCGTTCGCTGATCGTGCGGCAGCCCCGCGTCATCCTGTCGGGCTATGGCGCGATGCTCAACGCCACCGTCCCGGACGACCAGACGATCGAAATGCGCGGCGACGGCACGACGATCGTGGGATTCCGGCTGACGGGAACCGGCACGACGCGCCTCATGAATCCGGAGTCGACGAAGATCGAAGTGACGGGGCGCGACGTGCAGGTGCTCGACAACGTGATAGACGGCGGTGGCGGCGGCATCTTCGTGTTCGGCGCAACGGACGTCGCGATCGTCGGCAACGAGGTGATGTCGACGCTGGCCGACGGCATCCACATCACGCACGGTTCGCGCAACGTGCTCGTGCGCGGCAATGTCGTGCGCGGCACCGGCGACGACATGATCGCCGTGGTGAGCTATCGCCAGGACGGCGCGCTGAGCGGCAACGTGCTGATTACCGGCAACTCGCTGGAGGGCAACCCGTGGGGGCGCGGCATCACGGTGGTCGGCGGCGAGAACGTCACCATTTCGAAGAACATCGTGCGCAACGTGCAGGTGAGCGCCGGGATTCTCGTCGCGCAGGAGGACAGCAGCCGGACTTTCGGCGCATCCGACGTCCGGGTCGAGAACAACGTGATTACGGACATCCAGACCGCGCCGGGCCGGGTCGATCCTCGTCCGCTCACGCAGCAGGCCGCGATCGACGTCAGCACGTGGTCCGGCTCGGTCACGCGCGTGGCCGTGATCGGCAACCGCGTGTCGCATGCGCGTTTCGATGGCATTCGCTTGTGGGGAAACGTGTCGGACGTCCGGCTCGAACACAATCAGCTATCGGAGATCGGCGGATTGCCGGTGCGCATCGGTCCCGCGCCAGGGTGCGCGGCCGACCCGGAGAAGGGCGCACTGTGTGCCGGGGCGCGCCAGCCGCTGTCGGTTGCAGCCGATGCGGTCGGCGCGGATGCGTCGTTGCTGCCGCGTGTACGCGAGTCGCTCAGGCGGCCGCGGTGGTCGCAGGGCGGGATCGAGTGACCGGGCAGTGCGATGGCTTGCCGGGCACGCGAGCGTGCCCGGCGCATGCTCACCGGGCGGCCGTGCGCTCCACGGCTTCGTCGCGCGGTTCGCGCGCGGCGCGTGCGGTTGCCGGTTTCGGCGGCAGCGTCTGGACGACGGTGCGGCCGTACTGATCGTCGAAGCGGACGATGTCGTCCTCGCCGAGATAGTTGCCCGATTGCACTTCGATGATTTCGAGCGGAATCTTGCCCGGGTTCTCGAGTCGATGCACTTCGCCGACCGCGATGTACGTCGATTCGTTCTCGCTGAGCAGGAACGTCTCGTCGCCGCGCGTCACCTTCGCCGTGCCGCGCACGACGATCCAGTGCTCGGCGCGGTGGTAGTGCATCTGCAGCGACAACTGCCTGCCCGGTTCGACGACGATCCGCTTCACCTGGAAGCGCTCGCCGAGATCGATCGAATCGTAATGCCCCCACGGCCGCTGGACCTTGCGATGTTCGCTGGCCTGCGGGAGCCGGTCGATCTTCAGGCGCTCGACGATGTTCTTCACGCGCTGCACGTCGTGCTTGTTCGCGACCAGCACGGCATCGGCCGTCTCGATCACGACGACGTCCTTCATGCCGACGCAGGCGACGAGCCGGCCTTCGGAGCGGACGAAACTGTCCTGCGTGTCCTCGAACACGATCGGGCCGCGCGCGACGTTGCCCTGATCGTCCTTCGGCATGATTTCCCAGATCGCGTCCCAGGTGCCGATGTCCGACCAGCCGGCCGCGAGCGGCACCACGATGCCCTCGATGCCGAGCTCGGGGTGTTCGGTCAGGCGTTCCATCACGGCGTAGTCGATCGAGTCGGACGGGCATGCGTCGAATGCCGCCGCATCGACCCGGAAGAACGATTCCTCCGCGACGCCCGCGCGCCAGGCCGCCTCGCACGCGGCGTGGATGGCCGGCGCGAGCGTACGGATCGCCTTCAGCCAGACCGACGCGCGCGTGACGAAGATCCCGCTGTTCCACCAGTAATCGCCCGAATGCAGGTAGCGCTCGGCGAGCGCGACGTCAGGCTTCTCGACGAAGCGGCCGATCGAATAGCCCCCTTGTCCGCCGAGGCGGCCGGTGCGCTGCGCACCGACCTGGATGTAGCCGTAGCCCGTTTCCGCGCGACGCGGCAGCACGCCGAGCGTGACGATCGCGCCTTCCTGTGCGTAGTGCGCCGCGCGCCCGATCGCGTCCTGGAAGGCCGCGACATCGCTGATGATGTGGTCGGCCGGCATCACCGCGAGCACCGGATCTTCGTCGAGCGCGCTCGTATCGAGCGCGGCGAGCGTGAGTGCCGGCGCGGTGTTGCGCGCGGCCGGCTCGAGCAGGATGCGCGGCGGCGCCGCGCGGCCGACGACCTGTGCGGCGCTCATGATGCGATGCTGTTCGCCGCACACCAGCAGCAGCGTATCGCCGAGCGATGCATTGCTGATGCCGTTCAGGCGGCGCGCCGTTGCCGACAGCGGCGATTCGTTCGAGATCAGTTCGATCAACTGCTTCGGATGGCACTCGCGCGACAGCGGCCAGAGCCGCGTGCCCGAGCCGCCGGCGAGGATCACGGGCAGGATGCGCGGCAGGTCGGGCTCCGGAACCGGGAGAAGGGTGGGGGTCATCGATTGACTCCGGTATCGGTGGGAAGTCGGTTGTGCGCGCGGCTGTCGGTGCGGGCGTCGGAGTCGGGCGCGTGCGGCGCCGACGCGACCCGGGACAGCAGGTTGCGCAGGGCTCCGGCGGTACGGTCGACCGGCCGGATCAGGCCGATGAACGGCGTGCCCTGTTCCAGATACGGGCCGTAGGCCTTGCGGAATCCGAAGCGTTTATAGAACGCATGGCGCGGCGCCGGAACGTGCGTGCGCACGGCGACGTCGGGCCATGCCGCGTGCGCGGCGGTGAGCGCGCGTTCGATCAACCGCTCGAGCGTATCGTCGTCGCGACGGGCCTCGCTCGTGAGAACCTTGTCGATCACGATTTCCGGATCGATGTCGTCGCCCGGCAGGAGACGTGCGTAGGCCGCGATTTCCACCGTGCTGCCGTCGCGTACGCGCGCGAAGACGTGCAGTGCGTCGGCGTCCTTGCCGTCGATGTCGAGATGCGTGTGGGCGTCCTCGACGACCAGCACCGCGTTGCGCGCGCGCAGGATCGCATAGAGATCGACCGAGCTCAGATGTTCGAATTCACAACAATGCCATTCCATGATGCCGTCCTCGCGTGATGCCCTCAGCAGGCCGTGTCGCATGGACGCGTTCGTCCCGGACGTCACGGCTGAAGACATGATGCTTACAAGCCGCTCGCCGGTCTGTTCGAAAGCGTACTCAGGCTTTCGGTCATGCGTGCGCTGCAGCAGCGCATGCGATGCACGTCGGGCAAGAGCCGGACAATGTGTGGTAGCACACATCGGCGCCGCGACCGCTTTTTCATAATGAGCGGGTTGGAGCAGCCGGCGCGACGCACGGCCTGCCCGACGCGAACGTGAATGAAAATCCGGGGAGGCGGTACTTGAAGATTGCGATCGTTCACGACTGGCTGGTCGTGCAGGGCGGCGCCGAACGCGTGCTCGCGCAGATGATCGACTGCTTTCCGCAGGCGGATGTCTACAGTCTTGTCGATTTTCTAGAGGATCGCGCGTGTCTGCGCGGTCACGACGTCCACACCTCCTTCATCCAGAAGCTGCCGTTTGCGCGCAAGCGCTACCGCAGCTATCTGCCGCTCTTTCCGCTGGCGATCGAGCAGTTCGACCTGTCGGCCTACGACGTCGTGCTGTCGAGTTCGTATGCGGTCGCGAAGGGCGTGCTGAGCGGCCCCGACCAGTTTCATGCGAGCTACGTGCACTCGCCGGTGCGCTATGCGTGGGATCTGCAGCATCAGTATCTGGACGAGGCGGGCCTTGCGCGCGGGCCGAAATCGGTGCTCGCGCGTGCACTACTGCACTACATCCGCAACTGGGATGCGCGTTCGGCCAATGGCGTCGATCGCGTGATCGCGAACTCGCGCTTCATCGCGCGACGCATCCGCAAGGTCTACCGGCGCGACTCGACGGTGATCTACCCGCCGGTCGACGTCGACCACCTGTCGCTGCGCACCGACAAGGAGCCGTTCTACCTGACCGCGTCGCGGCTCGTGCCGTACAAGCGGATCGACATGATCGTCGACGCGTTTTCGCGCACGCCCGAGCGCCGTCTCGTCGTGATCGGCGACGGGCCCGACATGGAGAAGATTCGCGCGCTCGCGGGGCCGAACGTCAGCTTGCTCGGCTATCAACCGTTCGACGTGCTGCACGATCACCTGCAGCGCGCGCGCGCGTTCGTGTTCGCGGCGGAAGAGGACTTCGGCATCTCGCCGCTCGAAGCGCAGGCCTGCGGGACGCCGGTGATCGCATACGGGAAGGGCGGTGTGTGCGAGACGGTGCGCGCATGGCCGGGCGAGCGCGCGACGGGGCTGTTCTACCGCACGCAGACGGCCGACGCGTTGCTCGACGCGCTCGCGCGCTTCGAGGCGCTGCCGCGCGGTACCTTCGATCCGCACGCGTGTCGCGGCAATGCCGTGCGCTTCGGGGCCGCGCGCTTTCGCGACGAGCTCACGCGCTTCGTGACCGAAGGTTATGCCGCATTGCAGAACGAGATGGCCATGTCCGCGGACTGCGAACCCGGGGGCGATGCGGACGAGGCAGGCGAAGCGGATCGTCCGGACGACCGGCGTGACGCTGCCGCGCTGCGTACCTGAGCCGTCGCTGCCGGCCAGATCGTTACGACGATGTAACAGGCAGCGCGGCGGAGGATGCGACCATCGCCATATCCGGGCGGCCGGCCGGGCGCCATTGCCCGCCAAACGGTATGGCCGGTAGGGTTTTGTGTATATTTAAGCGACATATGTTGGCAATGAGCGACGCCAATCGTGAGGAAAGGTTAGATTTACCACCGACGGACGGGAATCGTCGTAGATAATCAAACGACAGTCTTCAAAGGGCGGTTTCGCGAATTTCGTCGGCAGCGTAATTGAATGATTCGGGGCTTACTTTTCGGTAACAGAGCCACTCCAAACGACGTGTAAGTTCAGGAGTGGAAGAAATGAGGCGGCCATTTCGAACGCGGGTTGGCGGCCATCCGGTTCAGCATCGGGCGCGGCTGTCGTGTACGACGCGACGCAAATGCGGACGGAATTCGCGTTTGCCGGCGTGCCGGTTTGAAGGTGCGTCGCATCAAAGCCGGAATGCCGCGGCGCCTGCAGCCGCGCATTCCCTTCGAGTTCGATGAATACGAGACCGGATGACGTCCGTCTCGATCTCCGGGGGCTTTTCGCCGTGTGTAATTTCGATCTTCGCCCAGGCTGTAGAAACGCAGCGCGGATAGGCGGCCATGCACCGCCGGCACCGTGCGCGAACGGTTCGCGTAGTGGAGAAAGTGATGGTTCGTTATGAATATGCCAATAACGCGCGATAAGAGCGCCGGCGAGGGGAGAACTAGCGGGCAGCGTCCACTGATTTACTGGACGCAGACGCCGTCCGTCATGCTTCGCAAGGAACTGGCGCGACGCGACTGGAAAGTGTCGATCGTCGCGCATGCCAGCGAGTTGCGCGACACCTCCGGTGAAATCACCTGCGGCATCCTCGACCTGAGCGGCGGCCACGCCGATGCGATCGGCAGCATCGCGTCCACCTGCGCATCGATGCGCGACGTCGTCTGGGTCGCGCTCGTCGAGGCCGGCCAGACCGCTTCTCCGAACGTGCGCGCGCTGTTGCGCGACTACTGCTTCGACTACATCACGTTGCCCGCGTCGCACCAGCGGATCGCCGATACGGTCGGTCATGCGTATGGAATGGAATGCCTGTTCGCGCGCGACCGGGAGCGGCTCGAATCCGAGGAACACGGCATCGTCGGCACCTGCAGCGCGATGCTGCGGCTGTTCGATACGGTGCGCCGCTTCGCGCGCACCGATGCACCGGTGTTCGTGTTCGGCGAAACCGGAACCGGCAAGGAACTGACCGCCGTCGCGATCCACCGGCATTCGGAGCGACGCAACGGCCCGTTCGTCGCGGTCAACTGCGGTGCGATTCCGTCGCACCTGCTGCAATCGGAACTGTTCGGCTACGAGCGCGGCGCCTTTACCGGCGCGAACGCACGCAAGATCGGCTACGTCGAGGCCGCGAACGGCGGCACGCTGCTGCTCGACGAAATCGGGGATCTCCCGCACGAGAGCCAGGCGAGCCTGCTGCGCTTCCTGCAGGAGCGCTCGATCCATCGGCTGGGCGGCAGCGATCCGGTGCCGGTCGACGTGCGGATCGTCTCGGCGACGCACGTCGATCTGCGCGAAGCGATGGAAGAAGGGCGGTTCCGCGCGGACCTGTTTCACCGGCTTTGCGTGATGCGCATCGATCAGCCGCCGCTGCGCGCACGCGGCAAGGACATCGAGCTGCTCGCGCATCACATGCTCGAGCGCTTTCGCGGCGACGCGCGTCATCGCGTGCGCGGCTTCTCGACGGATGCGATCACCGCGCTCTACAAGCACGACTGGCCCGGCAACGTGCGGGAACTGATCAACCGCGTGCGTCGTGCGGTCGTGATGACGGAAGGACGCCTGATCACCGCGCAGGATCTCGAGCTCGAATACTGTCTCGACGCTGCGTCGCCATCCGTTGCGGACATCCGCAAGTCGATCGAGCGCGAAGCGATCGAGACGGCCCTGCTGCGTACCCGCGGGCGCGTCGCGGCTTCCGCCCGCGAACTCGGCGTGTCGCGCGCGACGCTGTATCGCTGGATGGAAGCCTACGGAATCGAACGGCCGCGCGGCACGGGCTCGTCGGACTGACGGGCATGCCGCCGCGCGGCCGCGGCTGTCGCAGGCGCCGGAGCGGCCGCGTCAGTCGGCCGGTGCGGCGCGCACGGTTCGCGCCGCGTTGAGCGCGCGGATCTCGACGACCGGCGGCGTGCCGGCCGCCACCTGGGCACCGGCGTTTTCCAGCGGCACCAGCGCGACGCGTGCCGGCGTGCCGGGCGCGAGATGGAACCAGTCGTCGTGCGGGACGAATCCCGGTGCATCGATCTGCACATGGCGCGCGACGTGACGCGTGTCGATATCCACATGCCACGTATCGCCGGTGCGCGAGACGCACGCTTCGATCCCCAGCTCGCGCCGCACGAACACGGCAGGATGCGTGCGGGACGGGAAGTAGAACGCCTGCGACAGCAGCGTGTCGTCCTCGGCGCGCAGTGTCGCGACGACGGTGTCGTGCTCGCACGGCCCGAATCGATACGCGTAGGTCCAGTCGAAGAAGCGGCCGAGCAATTCGGCCGAGCCGAGCCGCACCGCATCGTGCGCGGCGATCCGGACCGGGCAGCCGGCACGCGCGACCGGCGTGCGGCCGTCGCGCAGCGCGACCAGCTCGACGGTGGCCGACAGCGGCGCCGGCCGTTCGTTGAGCACGTGCACGTCGAGTCCGTTCAGCCCTTCGTCGACGAGCAGCACCTGCACCGGCTGAAGCACCTGGCGCAGCGCATGCCAAACCGATTTCGGCCGATGCGTCGCATCGATCAAGCCCCATCCCGCGCCCGGCATCACGTCCTGGAACTGCCAGACGAGCGCGCCGGCGCAGCGCGAACCGGCACGCCGCCATTCGGAGAACGTGTCGCGCATCACGTCCGCGATCACTGCGCGCGACAGCTCGAAGTAGCGCGACGGGTCCTCGCGCCGCAGGCGGTCGGGCGACACGTCGTACAGCGTCTGCAGGTAGTGGTCGCGAATGTCCTCGAAATCCCACGACGTGCCGGGGTCGCGCGGCACGGCCGCCTTCCAGCGCGGCTCGTGGATGCCCGGCCAGCCGAGACTGTCGAGCATCGCGTTGTCCGGCACGTTCGCGAACGCGAGGCATTCGCTCGCGAAGCGCACGTCGGCGCGGCGCGCGTCGTCGAGCGGGCGCAGGTACGCACCGACGCCGTAGTAGTGCGATACGCGCTCGCGCGGCATGAACGGCAGCACGCCGCCGTCGGGCGTGTCGGCCATGTAAATTGCGTCGGGCCGCCGTGCCGCCGCGTGTCCGGCAAGGCGCTCGGCGGTCAGTTCGACGAAGCGCTGCTTGGGGCCGAGGCCCGACATCGCCGCCTGCTGCGCGATTTCGCTGCCGCCGCACAGCACCGCGAGCGACGGCGACGCCCGGTGACGCGTGAGGAACTGTTCGGCTTCACGGTCGACGGCATCGGCGAATGCGCGATCGGCCAGCGCATAGTCGAAGTTCGCAAACATGAAGTCCTGCCAGACCAGCAACCCGAGACGGTCGCACCACGCATGGAACGCATCGGCCTCGTAGGTCATCGTGCCGCCGACGCGAATCATGTTGAAGCCCGCGTCGCGCGCCAGCCCGAGCAGGTGGCCGTAGGTCGCGTCGTCCGCATGCAGCGCGAGCGGTGCGGCGCTGCTCCAGCACGCGCCGCGCGCGAAGATCGGCACGCCGTTCACGCGCAATCCGAATCCCTTGCCGTCGTCGCCGGCGTCGTGCTCGATCGTGCGGAAGCCCGTCGCGCCGAGCGGCCGCCGTTCGGCGCCGATGTGCAGCGCGACGTCGTAGAGCACCGGTTCGCCGTGCGTGTGCGGCCACCAGCGGCGCACATTGGGCACCGCGACGGTGGCATGCAGCCGGTCGGTGCCGCAGCGTTCGAGCGTCGCGTGATGTTCGCCGCACGACAGCCGGGCCGTGAACGCGTCGGGCAGCGGCGCGGCGAACGCGAGCTCCGCGTCGAGCCAGCCGGTGTCGCCGTCGATGCGCGCATGCAGGTCGCAATGGACGAGCACGGGGCCGTGGGCCGGATCCAGTACGTCGACCGGACGCCACGGGCCGGTCGGCACGCAACGCGGAAACCAGCCCGGCATGTGCCCGAGCAGCGATGTGCGCACGGTGCGCAGCGTCGCCGGCTCGGCAAGCCGCGTGCGCCAGCGCGCGCGGCGCGGCGCACGCGCGTCGCGCAGGTGCGGTGCGAGGGCGCGGAAGCAGACCAGCAACCGGTGCGTGCCGTCGAGCGACACGGACACGTCGTGCGTGACGAACATGTTGTCCGATCGCAGGATCGGCGTGTCGTCGAGCCACGCTTCCGCCAGCGTCGCGAGACCGTGAAAGCGCAGCACGCGCGGCCCGTGTCCGCGCAGTTCGACGCGATACCAGTGGTCGCGCTCGTCGTGCGATGCCGCGTCGTCGGGGCGGCCGGCCAGCGTGAGCGCCTGCGCGACCGTGCCGGGCACCGGCGCCGCGATCCACTCGGCGGCGGCGGGGAGGTCGCGCGGCCCGTGGGCGGCGCCCGCGGCCGTTGCGACCATCGTCCACGCGGGCACGGCGCGCGTGCGCGTCACCGCATCATCGGCACGGGTGCCGCGTTGGCGCGAACGGGCGCCGCCGGCTGCAGCGGCGGGGCGATCTGCCGTGCGCCGTCGACCAGATCGGCATAAGCCGCTTCGATCGCGTCGAGCGTGGCATCGCCGCGCTCCTCCTTGCCGCGCGAGCAGGCTCGCGCGAGCCGGAACTCCAGCACCATCGCCTCGGACGCAATGCGATCGCACGCGGCGCGGATGTCGGCGAACGGGCCGACGCAGCCGCTCGCCTGCAGCCAGCGCGCGTAGTGGCCGAACAGTTCGAAGTTCGCGCCGAGCTGGCGCACCGAATTGAACGAGTACGCGTGGAAGCGTTCGAGCGGCGAATCGGCGAGCGATTTCGTGTCGATCCGCAGCTGCCGCCGGAACGCCGCGATCGGATTGACGATCGGCAGGCGGCGCAGGTGCCGCTGCAGCGAGGCGAGCGACGCTTCGCACAGCGAGCGTTCGTCGAGCGGCGTGAAGCGCCGTTTCGCGCACTCGACGTACGGCGGCAGCGGCATCGGCGAACTGCCGCCGACGAGCCCGTTGTAGTCGAAGTCCTCGGCGACGTAATAGCCGCTGTTGTGGAAGTAGCCGATCTGGCGCCGGGTGCGGTCGATCGCGTCGATGCCGATGGTCGTCTTCGTATGCTGCGTGCGGTACGCGCTGCCGCGCGTGTCGGGCAGGAACCACGCGTCGACTTCGACGATCATCAGATGACCGCGCGCAACCTGCGTCTCGACGTGCTGTTCGAGCGGTTCGTAGATCGAGTGTTCCTGCACGACGATCCCGTAGAGCCGCTCCAGTTCGTCGTGCGGAAACTTGAAGAACGTGAACTGGTCGCCCTCGAAATCGAGCGCCACCGTAAACGGCAGCGCCGCGTACGGATTGAGGCCCCACCACCGGAGCACCTCGAGCCACATGTCGACGTAGCAGTTGGTCTGTTTCCAGACCATCTCCTGACTGTGCAGCGGGTGCGGCCGGTAGTGGCGTGCGCGGTGGCGCACGTCCTCGAACGACGCTTCCTCGCCGTCGCGGGACACGAATTTCATCGCGTTCCCCACAGCACGTCGCGCACGTCGGCCGGCCACGCTTCGATGTCGAAGCCGTGGTGGCGGAACAGCGCGAGCGTCAACCGTTCGAGACCGAAGCCGACGCAGCCGGTGTGCGCGACATCGTTCGTCGCGGTGCGGATGTCCCACAGCAGCCCGAAGTGATCCATGTGGTAGTTGAAGCTCAGGCACGCGGTCTGGCGGCCGTCGTGCTCGATCGGGATCAGCAGCTCGAACTTCAGGTTCTGTTCGCGCTGGCTGTTCGCGACGATCTTGCCGCCGCGTCCGAAGAACGGATCGTTCGCGAGATCGATCGTGTTCGGCAGGCGCAGCGCCTCGATCATGTGCGTGCCGCGCTCCATCCACGTTTCGCGGAACGCGACGATCTGTTCGGGCGTGCCGATGCGAACGTATTCGCGCATCCGGAACAGCTGCATGCGGGTCGGATCGAGCGACGGTTCATGGCGGAAGCAGTACGAGAACACGTCGAAGATCCGGCCGTCGTCGGGCAGCGCACCCGCGCGCGCGACGACCGGGTAGACCGGATAGCACGCGGCCGGCGTCATCACGACGTAGGTCGGCTTCTGGTTTTCGGTCCAGTCCTCGCCGCGATCGAGGCACTGCAGCACCCGCTGATGCCGCTGCTCGTCGCCGCAGAACGCATGCACGCTGCCCGCGAGTTGCGGGAAGCTCTTCATGTACTCGCTGCGCTCGAACTCGGTGCGGCTCATCGCCGGCGGGAAGCGCAGGACTTCGGCCTGCTGGTCGGCGCCGAGACGCGTGACGAAGGCGTCGAGCGCTTCGACGACGCGCTCGAACCGTTCGCTGCGGCCGAACAGGCCCTGGATGCCGGTCGACACGAGCAGGCCGGCGTCGATCAGTTCGTCGCGCAGCGGGTTGACGCCCGCGCGGTCGAGCGGTGCGTCGGACGGCGCGGAAGCGGTGGAGGGCACGGAGAGGCGATCGTTCACGAGTGTTTCTCCAGCGTCGCGGGACGCAGTGCGAGCAGCAGGCTCGAAGTGTTGGCGGCGATGCGGTCGTTGCTGATCATCAGCGGCGCCGCGTGCAGGTCGCGCAGGTGACGACCGATGCTGAACGGCGTGCCGTGCTTGTAGCCGGCCATCCCGCAGATCATCATCGCCTGCTGCACGACCTCGAGCGCGGTCGACGACACATAGGTCTTCAACGTGTTGATTTCGGCGGCCCAGGCCATGCCGGCCGACCACGAGCGGGCCGATGCGCCGGCATGGAGGCGCAGCACGTTGTCGACGCGGGCCTGCATCGCCTGCATCAGCGCGAGCGATTCGGCGATGCGGCGCGACGCGGGCGACGGCGCGCCGTCGGTCTGGCGCGCCTGCGCGCGGAAGAACTGGTGCGCGCGATGGAAGGCATCGCCGGCGACACCGATCCATACGGCGGCCCACAGGATGTGCGAAACCGGCACCATGGTCTGTTCGGCGATCTGCGCGAACGGCACCGGCAGGCATTGCACGGTCGCGCCCTGCGCGTCGAGCACGAAGCCGTTGCTGCACGTGCCGCGCATGCCGAGCGTGTCCCATTCGCCGCGGCGCGTGAGCGTATAGCCGTCGCGCAGCAGCGTGACGAGCACCTGCTCCGATGCAGGCGCGTCGGCGTCGCGTCGCGCGGTCGCGAGGATGCCGTCGGCGTAGTCGCCGTACGAGATCGTCGGTGCGGACTTGTGCAGCCGGAATTCACCGCCGTTGCTTTCGATCGCGCACTGGCTCGCGCGCAGGTTGCCGCCGACGCCGTCTTCGGACGTCGCCGAGGCGAGCAGCCACTGGTGCCGCACGAGTTGTTGCAGGAACAGCTTGTGCCAGCCCTGGTCGGCCGCGTGATCGACGATGCAGGCGACCTGGATCTGGTGCATCGCGAACACCATCGCCGACGACGCACAGGCCTGGCCGAGAATCGAGCATGCCGATGCGACATCGGCAAGCGACGCGCCGGCACCGCCGAGGTGGGTCGGCACCATCGCGCTCAGCAAGCGGCGGGCGCGCATCGCTTCGATCGCCTCGACCGGGCAGCGCGCGTCGCGATCAACCGCATCCGCGTGCTGGGCGGCGATTTGCGCGACGGCGCGCGCGGCCTCGTCGAGCCGATGCGCTTCGTCGTCGGCCGCGAGTTCGGGAAGCAGCGCGCTCATGCGGAATGCTCGGCGCGTTGCAGGGTGGCGATCGTTTCGGCGAGCGCATCGACGCTGCGGAACAGATTGCGGTTCAGCATCTCGTCGGGAATCTCGATGTTGAACTGCTTTTCGATCGCGAGCATCAGCTGGATCGTATCGAGCGACGAAAGGCCCGCTTCGTAAAGGTCGTCCCCGTCACCGATCGAATCGATCGTGGCTTCGAGATGGGCGACGTGCTTGAGGATGGTTCTGATTTCGTTTTTCACGTGCGGCTCCGGCGTGTGTGGTGTCGTCCGCGCGGGCGGACGCGCACAACGCGCTGACATCCCCCCGGCAGTCCGGCATCAGTAGACCATTCGCGGGCACTGTGTTCTGTTCGCCACCCTACAATCTGCTGACCCGGCCCCGCATCGGCACGCCGGAATGCCGCGTGAATCACGCGCGCGCGGCAGCCGTCACGCCGGAGTCCGCCGACAGGATGCGCTTCATGTCGTCGCGCACGATCGCGCGGCAACCGCACGACAGCTTCTCGAGACCATCGAGATCGGCGAGCTCGATCGAGCTGCGGTACTGCCGGATCAACCCGAGCTTCTGGATTTCCCCCGCCGCGTCCGTGACCGTTTCGCGCCGCACGCCGAGCATCTGCGCGAGCATGCTGTGGGTGACCTGGATCTCGATGCTGCGCGAACGATCGTAGGCGAGCAGGAACCATCTGCATAACTGATGTTTGAGCACGTGATGGCGGCTGCAGAACGTGATCTGCGAAACCTGCGCCATCAGCAGCCGCACGCACACGAACACGAGATGTCGAATCACCGGCGACGCGTCGAAGGCCGTGGCGAACACGCGCCGGTCGAGCCGATAGACGAAGCCGTCGCGACAGGCGACGGCGCGGCAGGGCATTCGGCCGCTGCCGCCGATCACGTCGTCGCACACGATGCTTTCGCTGCCGATTTCGGCAACCTCCAGCGTCATGCCGCCGGACGACACGTACTGCAGCGAAATCGCCGTCGTCACGGGCAGGTAGACCGCGGCCAGCATTTCGCCGGGTTCGCAGAGCACCTGCCCCGATTTCAGGTGGACGAGCTGGAGATTGGCGATCAGCGTGGCGCGCTCGTCGCGGTCGAGCGCCGCGAGAAACCGGTTGGCGTCGAAGCTGTGGGAAAGTTCGATCATGCCGGTCGCGTGGGCGACGGCGTCGTTGGCCTGTTGAGTCACGGCGCATCCTCGTAGCGTGGCGGTCGCACATCGCGCGATGTCATCCCGACGGGATTTAGCACGTACGTGCGAATATTGTGTTCAACAAAATTCGAATGCAGATAGCCGGGAAAAGGCTAGCACGCAGTTGAATCGAGTCAATTGCGTATTACGTCACTTCACAAAGTTTGACGGTTTGGAATGTAAGCAAACGTTATCCGGATTTAAAGTTCCTGTTTTCAGGCATTAAACATCCTGAAAATAATCGCGTGCCGATCGGCAATTCGACTGCGATCTGGAATCAATGGCCAGCGACGTGCATCGTACAAGGAAAAAATCCCGGGCGCATTGAACATTCTTTGACATTTGAGATATCGCGACTCAATTTCTCAATGAAATCAGTGCTCTGCAAGCGATGTGTGCGTTTGATTACAGAGCGGTGAATTAATGTCGCGATCCAAATTTGAGACAGTTTCAAACGCTCATTCGAGATGCAAGATGGCCGTCGGACGTCGTGCGGAACGTCACGGAAACAATTGAAAACATCCTGTAAGTCGTTGAACGATAAGACTCGCAGGCCGCTACAGGCGCCTGCCGCCGGGCATGTCGGCATTGTTCAGTTGATTCACCTGCGGTGTCCGCCGCATCGGTGAGTGTCCGGAAATGAGACGTTTTTTGCCGGTTTCCCGCCGGCTATTCAGCGTTCTAAAACGGAAGCCGTTTATATATTAAGGACAGGCAGGTATTGGCACGTAAATCGCTTATTCGGGCCGGCGAGTCGAAACGAGGCGATCGATTCGATCCGGCGGCGAGACGCCGAAGGTCGATCGGATTCAGGGTTGTGGCCGCAACCCGCATCACCTTGAGGACGCGCATCGCGATAACGCGTTCCACAGACGCGGCGCCTGCGCCGCGGACAATAAAGAGGGATACAGACATGCTACATCTTCACTCGAGCTATTCGGCGAACGCCATCCTTGCCGCACTTCCGGAGGACAGCGTCCGCGCCATCGCACCGCACCTCGAACTGGTCAGGATCAAGGCCGGCATGCTGGACCGGGTCGGTGAACCCATGCGCCACCTGCATTTCCCGACCACCGCCATGATGTCGGTGCAGCACCTGATGGAGGACGGTGCGATGGTCGAGGTGGCGGTGGTCGGCCGGGAAGGCGCGGTCGGCCTGGCGACGCTCGTCGGCGGCGCCACGGTATCGAACCGGGTCGAGGTCCGCATCGGCGGCATGGCCTATCGCGTGCCGGCCTGCGTGATGCGCTCCGAGTTCGAACGTTCGCCCGCGACGTACCGGCTGCTGCTGAACTACTGCCAGGCGATGATGGCGCAGATTTCGCGCAGCGCGCTGTGCAACCGGCATCACTCGGTCAGCGAGCAACTGAGCCGCTGGCTGCTGCTCGCGCACGACCGGATCGACGGCGACGAGCTGGCCGTGACGCAGCAGACGATCGCGAACATGCTCGGCGTGCGTCGCGAAGGCGTGACGGAAGCGGCCGGCAATCTGCAGGAAGCCGGGCTGATCCGGCAGCGTCGCGGCCGCATCACGGTGCTCGATCGCGAGGGCCTCGAGCGCAATTCGTGCGAGTGCTACGAGCTGATTCGTGCGGACTATCGCCGCTTGCTCGGCCCGCGCGAGAGTGCGAGGCTGATGCCGGTACTGTCCCGGATGCCTGAAATGCATGGCGGATTTTCCGCGCGCGGTGCATGACGATGCATTCGATGTCCGGAGGAACGAATGCAATGCGTCGCGCCGCGATTGCCGCGGCCGACGGTGTGCTGGTGCTGGCCGGCGCACTCGCCGCACAGGTCGCGATGGGGTTGGCGTGGCGCGACTTGTCGGATGCGCAGCGCGGTGCGATCGCATTGCTGTGCGTGCTGACGGTCGGGTTGTTGCCGCGGGGCTTGCGAGCGGTGCGCGGCGGGGCGTCGACGTATCGCGTCGAGCCCGTGCTGACGCGCACGGTGGTGGCGATCGTATGCGCGAGCACGCTGACGGCGGCCGGTGCGACGTGGATCATGAATCGAGGCGGCACGATGACCACACGCTGGATTGCCCGCACGGTGCTGTCCGGCGACGCGGCGCTGCTGATCGGCAGGCTGGCGCTGTGCGCGCTCACGTCGAGGCGCGGCGATCCGCGCGCACGGCAGCGGCGGGTCGCTGTCGTCGGTGCGACGGCATACGGGCGCGTGGCGATCGAACGGATGCAGTTCGAACCGGACGGCGCGTTCGCGGCGGCCTGCGTATTCGACGACGATGCGCCGGCCGCGACTGCGTCGGACGCGATCGGCGGCGTGCCGGTGATCGGCGACTGGGCCGAGTTGCGCCGCATGATTCGCGGCGGCGAGATCGATGAAGTCTGGCTCACGTTGCCGATGTCGCACGAGTGGCGTATCCAGCGCATCGTGCGCGAGTTGCGCGACGAGTTCGTCGAGCTGCGGCTGTTGCCCGACGTGCGGCAGATGGCCGTCGTCGAACGCTCGGCGACCGACGTGCTCGGCATGCCGGCGATCAACCTCGCGACCACGCCGCGCTCGGCGCCGGAGCTGTGGGCGAAGTTCGCGTTCGACCGGCTGTTCGCGACCGCCGTGCTGATTCCGCTGCTGCCGTTGCTTGCGGTGCTGGCGATCGCGGTGAAGCTGTCGTCGCCGGGGCCCGTGTTGTTCAGGCAGCGGCGCAAGGGCGCGGACGGACGCGAATTCCATATCCTCAAGTTCAGGACGATGCACGCGCATCGCGCGCAACCTGGCGTCGTGCGGCAGGCGTCGCGCAACGATGCGCGCATCACGCCGGTCGGCGCGTTCCTGCGCCGCACGTCGCTCGATGAGCTGCCGCAGTTCTTCAACGTGCTGTTCGGCCAGATGTCGGTGGTCGGCCCGCGTCCGCATGCGATCGAACACGACGACTTCTATCGGCAACTGATCGACTGCTACATGTATCGCTACCGCGTGCGGCCGGGCATCACGGGATGGGCGCAGGTGAACGGTTATCGCGGCGAGACGCGCAAGGTCGAGGCGATGGCCGCGCGCGTGAAGTTCGATCTGTTCTACATGCAGAACTGGAGCTTCTGGTTCGACATGAAGATCATCCTGCTGACGATCGTGCGCGGCTTCATCGGGCGCAACGCATTCTGAGGATCACGAAGTGATCGTCGAATCGAAAGATTGTGCGGTCGAACGTACCGACCGCATCGACACGGATCGACACACTGACGGCATAGGAGCATCCCGCGACGCGGGGTGTCTGGCGGCGCGATTGCGTCGCAGCCATCGGAGTGATCATGTCAACGTCGATTCGGGAAGGTCGTGAAACCGCGCTGCAGGACGGGCGTGCGGAACGGGGCGCCGGGGCGGCCGCGCGCGTTGCGCGGCTGAGCGGTATCGCGGTCAACGGAAAATTCACCGCGCAGCGGATGACGGGCGTGCAGCGGGTCGCCTATGAACTGACGGCCGAGCTCACGCGTCTCGCGAACCCCGGCGATGCGCCGGCGCTGGTCGTGCCGGCGGATCACGATCCGGCGGCGTTGCCGGCCGGCGCGCGCAGGCAGGTCGCCGGCGGTTTGCGCGGTTCGCTCTGGGAGCAGTTGACGCTGCCGCGTGCGACGCACGGTCGAATGCTGCTCAGTCTGTGCAACGTCGGGCCGCTCGCGAAGCGCGATCAACTCGTCCTGATCTACGATGCGGCGATTTTCGATCTGCCCGCCGGTTACTCCGTCGTATTCCGGATGTGGTATCGCTTCGCGTTCTCGGTGCTCAAGCGACGCGCTCGCCACATCGTCACGATTTCGCACTTCTCTCGCGCGCGCCTTGCCGCGAAGCTCGGCGTACCGCCTGCGCGCCTGACGGTCGTCCCGGCGGCCGTCGACCATATCGACAGGATCGATCCCGATCCCGGCGTGCTCGCCCGCCTGAATCTCGAGACGGACGGCTACGTGCTGTTCGTCGGCTCGCTTGCGCCCGGCAAGAACCTGGTGCGTGCACTCGAAGCGATGCAATTGATGCGCGCGTCGCATCCGACGCTGCGTTTCGTGATCGCGGGGGGCGCCAATGCGAAGATCTTCGGCGGGAGCGTGCCGGGCCTGCGCGCCGACGATCCGTACGTGACGTGGGCGGGCTACGTGACCGACCATGAACTGAAGGCGCTGTACGAGCATGCCGGCTGCTTCGTGTTCCCGTCGCTCTATGAAGGCTTCGGGCTGCCGCCGCTGGAAGCGATGCGGTGCGGCTGCCCGGTGATCGTGTCGCACGAGGGCGCGTTGCCGGAGGTGTGTGGCGGTGCCGCATTCTTTTGCGATGCGTATTCGCCGCCGGACATCGCCGCGGCGATCGCGCGCGTGATGGACGATGCCGACCTGCGCGCGCGGCTGCGCACGGCGGGCCGCGAGCGCGCGCAGCATTTCAGCTGGCAACGCTCGGCGCGCGCGCTGCTCGACATCGTGCGCGCCGACGTGTAACGGCACATCGACCGGACGAGCCGGTCGGGTGTTTGTAAGACGGCGCCGTCGCGGCGGCGGTATATGGCGTATTCGCGTCCGTCCCCGGATCCCGCACCGCACCGTCGGCGTTCATGCGGCTGACGACGATCAACACGCGCCGGTCCATTGGGTTTATCCTGCGTCGAATGCGCCCGCTGCACTGTACGGCCGGGCGCCCCGGTGTGCGACAGGCGGATCAAGCGTGCTCGCCGCACACCGGCGCGACAACCGCGCGCCGCATGCCTCATTGCGCGGAACCCGGAAAAGGAGAGACGGCGATGGCGCTCGACCAACAACAACGGCAGACGCTGCAGCAGCGGCTGACCGAAAGCGAGCAGGCGCTGCGCGCGGAGATTCGCACCAGCGAGGACCAGCGCGCGTCGGAGTCCTACGCGGATCTCGCCGGCGCGGCGCCGGACGAGGGCGACGAGGCGAACGCCGATCTGTTCGTCGACATGGATCACGCATTGATCGGGATGAAGCTGGCCGAGCTGCGCGCGATCGGGCGCGCGCAGCAGCGCATGCGCGACGGCAGCTATGGCGAGTGCATCGATTGCGACGCGCCGGTCGGCTACGAGCGTTTGCTCGCGCGACCGAGCGCCGAGCGCTGCACGCATTGCCAGTCGGTATACGAGCGTCGCTACGCGACGACGCCGCGCGCGTCGCTGTGACACAGGCGGCGCCGCGATGTCGGCGCGCCGCGTGCCGCACGATACGCAGAGCCGGTGCAGGATGACCAACGGGCGCCCGCCGCCGTCGACATGCGGCCCCGGGCGGGCAGACGTCGTCGCGCCAGCGCACGGCGCCATCCACGTGGAAGGGAGCCACGCCGATCATGCCGATCCACAATGCCGAGTGCGCGGCCGTCTTCGCCGAAATCGCCGACATGCTCGAGATCCAGGGCGCCAACCCGTTCCGGGTGCGCGCGTACCGTAACGCGGCCCGCACGATCGCCGACTACGGGCGCGACGTCCCGACGCTGATCGCGAACGGCGGCGATCTCGGCCGGATTCCGTCGATCGGCCCCGATCTCGCATCGAAGCTGCGCGAGATCGCGGCGACGGGCACCTGCGAACTGCAGCAAACGCTGCGCCATGCCTTGCCGGGCGCGATCGTCGAACTGCTCGACGTGCCGGGGCTCGGCGCGAAACGCGTGAAGGCGCTGCATGATGCATTGCACGTCGATTCGCTCGAACAGTTGCGCGCCGAAGCGAAAAGCGGGCACGTGCGCGCGCTGCCGGGTTTCGGCGCGAAAACCGAAGCGCATCTGCTCGACGCGATCGACGACCGCCTGCAACGCGAGCCGCAGCGATTCCTGCTGCCCGATGCCGCGCAATCGCTGATGCCGCTGCTCGAGCGGTTGCGTGCGGTGCCCGGTGTCGGCGAAGCGGTGCCGGCCGGCAGTTTTCGGCGCGGCCGCGAAACGGTCGGCGATCTCGACATCCTCGTGACCTCGCGCGATCCTGCCGCGGTGGCGGACGCGTTCGCCGGCTACGGCGACGTCGCGCGCGTGCTCGCGAACGGCAAGACGCGTTCGAGCGTCGTGCTGCGCAACGGGTTGCAGGTCGACCTGAGGGTCGTCGATGCCGACGCGTTCGGTGCGGCGCTCGTCTATTTCACGGGATCGAAGGCGCACAACATCGCGCTGCGCCGGCTCGCGCAGGCCGGCGGGCTGAAGATCAACGAATACGGCGTATTTCGCGGCGACGAGCGGATTGCGGGCGCGACGGAGGCATCCGTGTACGAGGCGATCGGCCTGCACTGGGTGCCGCCCGAACTGCGCGAGGATCGCGGCGAGATCGATGTGTCGCGCGCCGGCACGTTGCCCGCGCTCGTCGAGCGCAAGCACGTTCATGGCGATCTGCACGCGCATACCGACGCGTCGGCCGGTCGCGACGCCCTGCGCACGATGGCGGAGGCGGCGCGCTCGCGCGGGCTCGGTTATCTGGCCGTGACCGACCGTGCGCCGGCCACCGCGGGCGGCCGCGCCGGTTGCGACTGGCTCGTGCGGCAGATCGACGAGATCGACCGCATCAACGCATCGTTCGACGACTTCGTGTTGCTGAAGGGCGTCGAGGCTGGCATCCGCGAGGACGGCAGCCTCGATGTGCCCGACGACGTGCTCGGCCGGCTCGACCTCGTCGTCGGCGCGGTGCATGACCATTTCGACTTGCCGGGCGATGCGCAGACCGAGCGGATGCTGCGCGCGATGGACCATCCGCATTTCACGATTCTCGCGCATCCGCTCGGCCGGCTGCTCGGCGAGCGCGACGCATGCGAACTCGACGTGCCGCGCGTGATCGCCGGGGCCGCCGCGCGCCGCTGCTTCGTCGAACTCGACGGCGATCCGCGCCGGCTCGATCTTCCTGACATCTGGTGTCGCGAGGCCGCAAAAGCCGGCGTCGCAGTGGCGATCGGCTCGGATGCGCGATGCGCGGACGATCTCGACCGTCTTGCCTACGGCATCGGTCAGGCGCGGCGCGGCTGGCTGACCCGGCAGGACGTGCTCAACACGCGCACGCTCGCGCAACTGCGGCCGCTGCTCGCACGCACGATGGGCGATAGCAGCGCGACTGGCGCGTCGAGGCACAGTCGCTCGAAGGGCACGTGACGGCGTGCACGCGCGCCGATGTCAGCGCAGCACGTCTTCGGCCGGTACGTACGGCAGGCCGAGCGCCAGCGCGACGGCTTCGTACGTGATGTGTCCGTCGCACACGTTCAGCCCCGCGCGCAGATGCGGATCGTCGCTCATCGCGCGTTTCCAGCCCTTGTCGGCGAGCGCGAGTGCGTGGCCGAGCGTCGCGTTGTTCAATGCGAACGTCGACGTGCGCGCGACCGCGCCGGGCATGTTCGCGACGCAGTAGTGCACGACGCCGTCGACGACGAAGGTCGGCTGCGCGTGGGTCGTCGCATGCGAGGTTTCGAAGCAGCCGCCCTGGTCGATCGCGACGTCTACGACCACGGCGCCCGTGCGCATCGTCGCGATCATGTCGCGCGTGACGAGGCGCGGCGCCGATGCGCCCGGCACGAGCACGGCGCCGATCACGACGTCGGCGTCGCGCACGGCTTCGTCGATCGTGTGCGCGTTCGAGCAGACGGTCGTGATGCGGTTCGCGAAGAGCAGGTCGAGCTGGCGTAGCCGTCCGACGTTCGTGTCGAGCGCGGTGACGCGCGCGCCGAGGCCGACCGCCATCTGCAGCGCACCGGTGCCCACCACGCCGGCGCCCAGCACCACGACGTGCGCGGCCGGCACGCCGGGCACGCCGGCCATCAGCACGCCGCGCCCGCCGCGCGGGCTTTCCAGATGCGTTGCCGCAACCTGGATCGACATGCGTCCGGCCACCTCGCTCATCGGCGCGAGCAGCGGCAGGCCGCCGCCGGGCCCCGTCACGGTTTCGTATGCGATGCAGACCGCGCCGGATTTCACGAGCGCGGCTGCCTGCTCCGGATCGGGGGCGAGGTGCAGGTACGTATAGAGGATCTGCCCGCGCCGCAGCATCGCGCATTCGGCCGGCTGCGGCTCCTTGACCTTGATGATCATGTCGGCGCGCGCGAATATTTCGCTCGCATCGTCGCACAGGGCCGCACCGGCGGCGGTGTAGTCGTCGTCGAGCAGGCCGATCGCGGTGCCCGCGCCGCGCTGCACCAGCACATGGTGGCCATGTCGCGTGAGCTCGCGTGCGCTGGCCGGGGTGAGGCCGACGCGATATTCGTGATTCTTGATCTCTTTCGGCACGCCGATCAGCATGAGTCGCCTCCATGAGTATTCGTCATCGTTGCCGTGCATGCGCATTGCCATCGGTCGACCGTGCATGTCGGCACGATGGTACGCGGGCGGCGCTGGCGCATGCACGGATCGATTGCCGTGCTGGAATAAAAGGGTAGCGTTGCGCGGAGCGAAGTCAAGCGACGGCCCGACGCGACGGTCGCGCGCATTGCGTCGCACCACACGTGGCATGGCGTATTGCGACCGGACGTCGCAATGCATGTCGCGTGGGGTTTGGGTATCGTCTTGTGTCGTGCGGAACGGGGCCGCACGCCGGCATTCGTCGGCCACACCTCGGCCACACCACGACCCGGCGACACAATGAGACAACGGACCTTACCAACATGATGGGCGCGTATTTCAGCGTGCCGACGCTTTGCGCGATCGCACTCGTTCACGTCTACTGGGCGTTCGGCGGGCGGCTCGGCAAGCGTGCGGCCGTTCCGGAGCAGGACGGCGTGCCGCTGCTGCGGCCGAGCATGGCCGGCACGCTCGCCGTCGCGGCGGCATTGCTGGCCGGCGCATGCGCGGTGGCGTCGCGCGCCGGCTGGCTGTGGCCGAACCTGTATCCCGGCGCGATCGCGTTCGCGGTCGTTGTGCTCGCACTGATCTTCGCGGTGCGCGCGGTCGGCGATTTTCGCTACGTCGGCTTCTTCAAGCGGATTCGCGGCTCGCGTTTCGCGCGGATGGACAGCCTCTGTTACTCGCCGCTGTGCGCGGCGCTCGCGTTGTCGATCGCCTCGATGCTGTGGCCGTGGTGAGCGGCCCGCGGATCGCGGTCGGCGTGTAACGCAACGGGGCGGCTCGGGAACGGGCATCGCGGTGCCGTGACGTGAAGCCGCGCGCGTCCGCGAAATAGCGCGGGGCCGCGAAACCGGCGCTCAATCGCCCGGCGCCCGGCGTGCCCAATGCACCGTTCTTGTGCGTTCCACAAATCATCTTTCCGATTGTTGCGATTTTCGATGTAATGAATTGCATCCAGCCCTTTGGAACTGGAACCGGTTCCATTTATAATTCGCGGCACTCGTCGCCGGGCCCGAAATGAGGGTCGTGCACGTTGCGCTTGCCGTCGGCCCGCGCGGCGTCTAAGTTGAATCAGGGTCAGGCGGGCGGGCACGGGCCGACAGGCCGTATTTGTCCGCTCAGACCCGCGAAGAGGTCGATCCGCGCGGCGCTCCGAAACCGGCGCAGCGCGGTTGCATGACGGCTAGGCCGCGCAGCGCGCGGCCGGCGCCCGTATCGAGGTTGTTCGCAGCACAGCAAGAACAAGGACGGCCGGCCGCGTGCGGCATGGCTATCGTGGCGGGCACGCCGCATCCGGAATGCGCGGGCTCGAACGCTCCCCAACGATCAACATCCGACATGTCCACGCCACCAGACAAACCCAATTCGCGTCGCCGCTTCCTGCGCACGTCGGTCGCGCTCGTGCCGATCGCTTCGGTCGCCGGCTGCGATCTGCGCCCGTCGTCATCGTCCGCCACCACGGCGGACAACGCATCGGCTGCGGCGGCCGGCGCCGAGCGCGCTCCGTACAAGCCGACTTTCTTCGATGCGAAGGAGTGGGCGTTCGTCCAGGCCGCCGTCGACCGGCTGATCCCGGCCGATGCCGAAGGCCCCGGCGCACTCGAATCCGGCGTGCCCGAATTCATCGACCGCCAGATGGAAACCCCGTACGCAAACGGCGCGACCTGGTACATGCAGGGGCCGTTCCAGCAGGGCGTGCCCGAGCTCGGCTATCAGCTGAAGCTCGTGCCGCGCGACATCTATCGGCTCGGCATCGCGGCGGTCAACCGCTATAGCGAAAAGAACCACGGCAAGGCGTTCGCCGATCTCGACGCCGCGACCCGCGACACCGTGCTCGGCGAGCTGGAGAAGGGCAGCGCGCAGATCGACGACGTGCCGTCCGCCGTGTTCTTCGGCCAGTTGCTGCAGAACACGCGCGAAGGCTACTTCTGCGATCCGGTGCACGGCGGCAATCACGACATGGCCGCGTGGAAGATGATCGGGTTCCCGGGCGCGCGCGCCGACTTCATGGATTTCGTCAACCAGAGTGGCAAGCCGTATCCGTACGGCCCGGTCTCGATCAACGGGGAGCGTACCTGATGGCCGCAGAAAAGAAGCCGCATGTCGATGCGGTGATCGTCGGCTTCGGCTGGACCGGCGCGATTCTCGCGAAGGAACTGACCGAAGCGGGCTTGAACGTCGTCGCGCTCGAGCGCGGCGAGTATCGCGACACCTATCCGGACGGCGCGTATCCGAACACGATCGACGAGCTGACCTACAACATCCGCAAGAAGCTGTTCCTCGACCTGTCGAAGACGACCGTGTCGATCCGCCACGGCGTGCAGGACACCGCGCTGCCGTACCGGCAGCTCGCGGCATTCCTGCCGGGCGAAGGCGTCGGCGGTGCCGGGCTGCACTGGTCGGGCGTGCACTTCCGGATCACGCCGGAGGAACTGCGCCTGCGCAGCCACTACGAAGAGCGCTACGGCAAGAAGTTCATCCCCGACGGGATGACGATTCAGGACACGGGCGTCAGCTACGACGAGCTCGAGCCGTATTTCGATTTCGCGGAGAAAGTGTTCGGCACGTCGGGCCAGGCATACAAGGTCGGCGGCAAGGTGGTCGGCGACGGCAACGTGTTCGAGGCGAACCGCAGCGACAACTTCCCGCTGCCCGCGCAGCTCAACACGTATTCGGCGCAGCGCTTCTTCGATGCCGCGCAATCGCTCGGGCTGCATCCGTACCGGCTGCCGTCGGCGAACACGTCGGGGCCGTACACGAACCCGTACGGCGTGCAGATGGGGCCGTGCAATTTCTGCGGCTACTGCAGCGGCTACGCGTGCTACATGTATTCGAAGGCATCGCCGAACCTGAACATCCTGCCCGCGCTGAAGCAGGTGCCGAACTTCGAATTGCGTTCGAAGTGCCACGTGCTGCGCGTCGATCTCGACGATACGAAGAAGCGCGCGACGGGCGTCACTTACGTCGACCCGGCCGGCCGTGAAGTGCATCAGCCGGCCGATCTCGTGATCGTCGCCGCGTTCCAGTATCACAACGTGCACCTGCTGCTGCTGTCTGGCATCGGCAAGCCGTACGACCCGATCTCGGGCGAAGGCGTGGTGGGCCGCAATTTCGCGTACCAGAACCTGTCGACGATCAAGGCGTTCTTCGACAAGGACACCTTCACGAACCCGTTCATCGGCGCGGGCGGCAACGGCGTCGCGGTGGACGACTTCAACGCCGACAACTTCGATCACGGCCCGCTCGGCTTCGTCGGCGGCTCGCCGCTGTGGGTGAACCAGGCCGGCGTGAAGCCGATCAGCGGCATCGCGACGCCGGCCGGCACGCCGCAGTGGGGTTCGGCGTGGAAGAAGGCCGTGAAGGACAACTACGCGCACACGATCTCGATGGACGCGCACGGCTCGAACATGTCGTACCGCGACGTGTACCTCGATCTCGATCCGACCTATCGCGACTCGTACGGCCAGCCGCTCTTGCGGATGACCTTCGACTGGAAGGACAACGACATCAAGATGGCGCAGTACGTGACGGGGCAGATGAAGAAGATCGCGGAGGCGATGGGGCCGAAGTCGATCGGCGTGTCGACGCGCGAGTTCGGCAAGCATTTCGATTCGCGCGCCTACCAGACGACTCACCTGGTCGGCGGCGCGATCATGGGCACCGATCCGAAGACGAGCGTGCTGAACCGCTACCTGCAATGCTGGGACGTGCACAACGTGTTCGTGATGGGCGCCTCGGCGCTGCCGCAGGGCATCGGCTACAACCCGACCGGGATCGTCGCGGCGCTGGCCTACTGGTCGGCCCGCGCGATTCGCGAGCAATACCTGAAAAATCCCGCCCCGCTGGTGACCGCATGAAGAGGACAGTGAACCACTACGCCGCGCGCCACGTGTCGCGCGCACTGGCGATCGGTACGGCATGGGCCGCGTTCGGTCTCGCCGGCGGGTCGGCGTTCGCGCAACCGGCGTCGCCGGCGGCGGCCGGCCCGGCGGCCGCACCGGCCCGGTCGGCCGACGCGGACCTCGTCAAGCGCGGCGAATATCTCGCCCGCGCGGGCGACTGCATCGCGTGCCACACCGAGGTCGGCGGCAAGCCGTTCGCGGGCGGACTGAAGTTCGATACGCCGATCGGCGCGATCTACTCGACCAACATCACACCGGACGCGAAGACGGGCCTCGGCGGCTGGACGCTCGACGACTTCACCCGCGCGGTGCGCGAGGGCGTGCGCAAGAACGGCGACACGATGTACCCGGCGATGCCGTTCCCGTCCTATGCGCGCCTGTCCGACGACGACGTGAAGGCGCTGTACGCGTACTTCATGCACGGTGTCGCGCCGGTCGAGCACGAGAACCGCAAGGTCGACATCGTGTGGCCGCTGTCGATGCGCTGGCCGCTGGCGTTCTGGCGCAAGCTATTCGCGCCGACGCCGAAGCCGTTCGATGCGGCGCAGTACAGCGACCCGGTGATCGCACGCGGCGCGTATCTCGTGCAGGGTCTCGGCCATTGCGGCGCATGCCACACGCCGCGCGCGGTGACGATGCAGGAGCGCGCGCTGACGGACGCGGGCGGGCTCGACTTCCTGGCGGGCGGCGCGGCGATCGACGGCTGGGTGCCGACGAGCCTGCGCGGCGAACAGCGCACGGGGCTCGGCACGTGGAACGAAACCGAGATCGTGCAGTTCCTGAAGACGGGCCGCACGCTGCGCACGGCCGCGTTCGGCGGGATGACGGACGTGGTCGGCCACAGCATGCAGCACATGAATGACGAGGACCTGACCGCGATCGCGCGCTACCTGAAGACGTTGCCGCCGCGCGTGCAGGGCGAACAGCCGCACGTGTACGACGCGGCCGCCGCGAAGGCGCTGCAAGGCGGCGACGCGAGCAAGCCGGGCGCGGCCGTCTATCGCGACAACTGCATGGCCTGCCACCGCAGCGACGGCCACGGCTACACGCGCGTGTTCCCGGCGCTCGCGGGCAATCCGGTCGTGCAGGGGGGCGATCCCACGTCGCTGATCCACGTCGTGCTGGAAGGCAGCGCGCTGGAGGGCACGCGAACGGCGCCGTCGACCTTCACGATGCCGCCGTTCGGCTGGCGCCTGTCGGACCAGGAAGTCGCCGACGTGTCGAACTTCGTGCGGACGAGCTGGGGCAACACGGGCGCGCCGGTTACGGCCGCGCAGGTCGCGAAGGTGCGCAAGAGCGTGCCGTCGACCCGGCCCGAGCCGCCGCCGGGCGCGCGGTTCCCGCAGGCGGCGCGCTAACGCCGCGCAGCGCTGCCCGTCCGGCCGGGGTTGCACCCCGCAATGGCGCGCCACCGCGTGAAATTTTCGCGGCGGCGCGCCATTTTTTTCGTGTCATCCCTTATCCTTTGCTTCTTGAACCTTACTAAATAGTTACAAGAACTCGGGAGGGGGGATGCCTCATGACGTCAGCCTGATTGCACTGCTCGCGGCCGGTTTCGGTCTCGCGATGATTTTCGGTTACTTCGCGTCGCTGCTGAAGATGCCGCCGCTGGTCGGCTATCTGCTCGCCGGGATCGTGATCGGCCCCGGCACGCCCGGTTTCGTCGGCGATCTGTCGCTCGCGCAGCAGCTCGCGGAAGTCGGCGTGATGCTGCTGATGTTCGGCGTGGGCCTGCATTTCTCGCTCGGCGACCTGCTCGCCGTGCGCAAGATCGCGCTGCCCGGCGCCATCGTCCAGATTACCGTCGCGACGCTGCTCGGCGGCGGGCTGGCGCTCACCTGGGGCTGGAGCCTCGGTGCGGCGCTCGTGTTCGGGCTCGCGCTGTCGGTCGCGAGCACCGTCGTATTGTTGCGCGCGCTCGAAGGGCGCGGGCTCGTCGAGACGGTCAACGGCCGCATCGCGGTCGGCTGGCTCGTCGTCGAGGATCTCGTGATGGTGCTGGTGCTCGTGCTGCTGCCGCCCGTCGCGGGGCTGCTCGGCGGCACGCCGCCCGGCGACGTGCACGCGGCCGGCGGCAGCGTGTGGAGCACGCTCGGCATCACGATGCTGAAGGTCGCCGCGTTCATCGCGCTGATGCTCGTGGTCGGCAAGCGCGTGTTTCCGCGGATCCTGTGGCTCGTCGCGCGCACCGGCTCGCGCGAGCTGTTCACGCTGTGCATGATCGCGGCCGCGGTCGGCATCGCGTTCGGTGCGGCGAAATTGTTCGACGTGTCGTTCGCGCTCGGCGCGTTCTTCGCCGGGATGATGATGCGCGAGTCGGAGTTCAGCCGGCGCGCGGCCGACGAGACGCTGCCGCTGCGCGATGCGTTCTCGGTGCTGTTCTTCATTTCGGTCGGGATGCTGTTCGACCCGAAGGTGCTGCTCACCGAGCCGCTGCACGTGATCGAGGTCGCGGCGATCGTGCTGATCGGCAAGACGCTTGCGGCGGTCGCGCTCGTGATCGCGTTCCGTTACCCGCTGAACACCGCGCTGACGGTCGGCGCGGGCCTCGCGCAGATCGGCGAATTCTCGTTCATCCTCGCGGGGCTCGGCCGCGCGCTCGGGCTGCTGTCGGCCGAAGGGCAGAGCCTGATTCTCGCGGTCGCGCTGATTTCGATCGCGATGAACACGCTGCTGTTCGCGATGATCGACCCGGCGCTCGCCTGGATTCGCAAGCATTCGGCCTTTGCGCGCAAGCTCGAGGCGCGCGACGATCCGCTCGCCGCGCTGCCGATGTCCACGCCGCAGACCCACCTGACGGGGCAGGTCGTGATCGTCGGTTACGGGAAGGTCGGCACGCGGATCGCGCACGCGCTGGACGAGCGCGGGATCGCCTATGTCGTCGTCGAGCAGAATCGCGAACTCGTCGAGAAGCTGCGCGCGGACGGCGTCGCGGCCGTGTCGGGCGATGCGATCGAGCCGATCGTGCTGGTCCAGGCGCATATCGCGCGCGCCGGGATGCTGGTCGTCACGCTGCCGGATGTATTCGACGTGCGGCAGATCGTCGAGATCTCGCGCACGCTGAATCCGGCGCTCGAGGTCGTGCTGTGCACGAACAGCGGCGACGAGGCCGCGTTGCTGTCGAGCGAGGGCGTCGGTACCGTGTTCACGGGCGAGAGCGAGCTCGCGCGCGGGATGACCGAGCACGTGCTCGGCAGGATGGCGAAGCCGGTGGCGGCTGCGCACTGACAGGCGGGGCGGCGGCGCGGCGAACGCAGCATGCTTTCGCCGCGCACATGACGCGCATGGCGCAGCGCCGCCCGGTGGCGTCAGCTTGCCGCCGCCTTGGCCTGCACGGCCGCGCCGGATTGCGCGGCCGTCTTCATCGAAGCCGGCGCGTTCTGCGCGGCTGCCGTTTTCGGTTGCACGGCGGCCTTCGGCGCCGCGACCGTCTTGTGCGGCACGATTGCCTTGGCCTGTGCGTTCGGCTCGGGGTCGACCGGCGCATCGGGCGGCACGCCGAGCAACTGCAGCGAGCCGCTCGTGACCGACGAGAACACCGGGCCGGCCACCGTGCCGCCGTAGTAGCCCTTGCCGCGCGGCTCGTCGATCATCACCGCGACGATCAGGCGCGGATTGCTCATCGGCGCCATCCCCGCGAACAGCGCGCGGTACTTGCCCTTCGCATACGACGCGCCGACCTGCTTGCGCGCCGTCCCCGTCTTGCCGCCGATCCGGTAGCCGTCGACGCGCGCCCGGCGCCCGGTGCCGCCTTCGCCGACTGCCGACTCCAGCATCGTGCGGATCGCCGCCGCCGTTTGCGGCGAGGTCACGCGGTGGCCGCGATGCGCGTCGATCGACTGCTGATCGGTGCCGTTCTTCAGCAGCGACACGGGGTGCAGCGTGCCGTCGCCGGCGTACGCGGTGTAGGTCTGCGCGATCTGCAGCAGCGACATCGACAGGCCGTAGCCGTACGCCATCGTCGCCTGTTCGATCGGCCGCCAGCGCTTGTAGCCGCGCAGGCGGCCCGACGCGACGCCCGGGAACGTCAGCTCCGGCGCGCGGCCGATCCCGTATTCCTGATACTTGTTCCAGATGGTTTCGGCGGGCAGGTTCAGCGCGAGCTTCGCGAGCGCGACGTTGCTCGACTTCTGCAACGCCTGCGAGACGGTCAGCGCGCCGTGGTTCGACGTGTCGTGAATCACGGCCGGGCCGATCTTGTAGGTGCCCGGCGACGTGTTGATGATCGTGTTCGGCGTGACCTTGCGTTCGTCGATCGACAGCGCGACGACGAGCGGCTTGATCGTCGAGCCGGGCTCGAACGTGTCGATCACCGCGCGGTTGCGCAGTTGCTGGCCGGTGAGCCGGGCGCGGTCGTTCGGGTCGAAGGTCGGGTAGTTCGCGAGCGCGAGGATTTCGCCGTTCTGCGCGTCGAGCACCACGACGCTGCCGGCCACCGCGTTGTTCTCGATCACCGCGGCCTTCAACTGGCTGAACGCGAGCTGCTGGATGCGCCGGTCGATCGTCAGTTCGATCGTCGCGCCGTGCTGCGCGGGCACGAGCGGGCGCGTGTCCGACACGATGCGGCCGAGCCGGTCGCGGATCACCTCGCGCTGCCCGGCGGTGCCCAACAGCCGCGCATTCGCCGCGAGCTCGACGCCTTCCTGGCCCTTGTCCTCGACGTTCGTGAAGCCGACCACGTGCGCGGCCGATTCGCCTTCCGGATAAAAGCGCTTCGAATCGGCGATCTGCGTGATGCCGTCGATGTCGAGCTTGTCGAGCCGGCTCGCGGTCTCGGCGTCGATCTGCCGCTTGAGCAGCACGAACGTACGGTCGTTGCGCAGGCGGCGCTTCACTTCAGCGAGCGGCATGTCGAGCAGCTTCGAGATCTGCGGATAGTCGGTTTCGGCGACCTGTTTCGGGTTCGCCCAGATTTCATAGGTCGACAGGCTGACCGCGAGCATCGCGCCGTTGCGGTCGACGATGCGGCCGCGCATCGCGTCGAGCTCGATCGTGCGCTGGTAGCGCTTCTGGCCTTGCCCGACATAGAAATCCTGGTTCGCGACCTGCACCCAGAAGGCGCGTCCGATGAGCGCGGCGAAACCGAGCGACACCAGGATCACGACCAGCTTCGAGCGCCACATCGGCAGGCGCGACGCGAGCATCGGGTGTTTGGTCGCGGCTGCGTACGGATCGGCGGGGTGGGTCTTCTTTTTTACGCTCATGCAAGGGCCGGGTCGGGCCGCCAGGCGGCGGCTGGGTCAATCGGAATAATGCGATTGTAATAAATGAGTAAACATCATGTGGGGAAAGTGTGGGCCGGCGCGGGAAAAGACGGCGGTTTCACCGGGCGATGAGGGCAAAACGGGGGAAGGAGCGGGGCAAGTCGGCACAGCGCCGTTCGTGACGCGGGCCCGGGATCATGACGGACGGCGGATGCGGATACCGGCGGCGCGGGTGAATTAACCCGGCCCCGATTGTTTTTTTGAAGTCCGCAATAAAAAAGCGCCACGAATCGAGGCGCTGTTATTGTTGAATATCGAAATGAATATCGTTGAAACTGGAATAAACCCGAAAGCCGCTGAGGATTGCCGTCGCGAATACCTATCGCGCGACGGAAATAAATTCGTGGTATTCGGGTTCGACCTTGCAATGATCGACCGCCTGCAGTCGCCATGCACCGTCCGGGTGCTCGCCGGCGAGTACGGCGGGGCCCTGTTCGCGCTGTGTCGCATCGAACGACAGGCCCTTCAACTGGCACACGGCGCTGCCGCCGTCGGCCGCGCAGAGCGCCATTGCGCCTTCCACGTCCCGGACTTTGCCCCAGGTCGGAAGGTCGATGCCCTGATGTGCTTCGCGCGACCACAGCCCCTCGTCGGTATCGACCCACAGCACCGCGAATGCATGTCGGGTTGCCGATTCACTGCCATTAATCCGAATGGTGAGGCGCATTGGATCGTCTCCTGAGAAAATGACACATTCGACCGTTTTGGTTTGAACAGTCTAGATAGACTGTCACGAAACGCAAGCGATAATCCGCAATAAATCCGAATGAAGTCTATTGTCGTTTCGTATGAAACGACGTCTGACGATTCCGGTCGATTCCGTCGCTGCGCGCAAACGCAGACGGCACCGTGCCGGGCGTGCGACAAGCCGCCGCTGAAGCAACCACGACATGCGATGACCGGCCGAAGGGCGCGTCGATCTGTCGCGCCGCGATGGCGGCCGACGTGATGGTGTGGCGGCGGGTCCGGCGGCGCCGCAAACCCGGCCCGGCGGCCGCCGGATCGGACGTTTCGTCGATGTGACGGCATGGCCCGCGCGACACACTCAGACATTCGCGCACAAATCCACACACTTTCACGAAACTTTCGGGACAGACTTGCATGCGTTCGGGCCCCACACTGGGACTTTCCCGATCTGCGCCATGGACGCCCGTCCGTGGCGGGCTGTCGCCGCCTCGTGCCAGAGGCGCGATCGATGCGGTCGCGGGCCACACGCCCGATCGGGACGGCCGGGGCGAGCATCGGCCCTGGCCCGGCCCACGGCAGTGCGCGGCCCCGAGCGGGGCAGCTTTGCCGTCCGGCCGACCCTTCGAAGGAGACTATCGTGCTGATCTGGAAAACCGCGTTGTCGCTCAACTGGCGGACCAGCCTCGTGTCGCCGGCCAGCGCACCGGTCGCGGCGGCCAACGTCAGCCGGCTGGTGCTGACCGGCGCCACCGGCTTCATCGGCAGTACCGTGCTGACGGCGCTCGTCAACGCGGGGTTGCTCGACCGTATCGTGTGCGTCGTGCGCGCGGAGAACCGCGGCCATGCGGTCGCGCGGCTGCGTGAAGCGGCGCTGCGCGCGGGGCTCGCGCCGTACTGGGCGTCGCGCCTGGGCGATGCGAACGTGATCGTCGGCGCGCTCGGCGACGTGTGGCAGGGCGCGGATGCGTCGCGTCTTGCCGGCACGACGCACGTGATTCACTGCGCGGGCCATGCATCGCCGGCCGACGGCGCGCACCTGCAGACGGACATCGCCGATTCGCTGTCCTTCGCCGCCCGTTTCGCGCGCGCGCCGCGGCTGCGGCGTTTCGTGTACGTCGGCACGGCCTATGCGCATGCGGGCCGTGGCGGGATCGTGCAGGAGGACGTCGCGACCGACGCGGCGCCCGACGACGAAGCGCTGCCCGGCGCGGTATTGGCGGCCGACTACCTGCATGCGAAGGCGCAAACCGAGCAACGCCTGCGCGAGCTCGGGCTGCCGCTCGTCGTCGTGCGTCCGTCGCACGTCGTCGGACACACGGTGCTCGGCACGCGGCCCGCGCCGAATTCGTTCTGGATGTTCCGTGTCGCGCATGCGGCGCGCCGCTTCACGGCCCGGCCGATGACGCGCATCGACATCGTGTCGGTCGACGACGTCGCGCGCGCGACGATGCTGCTCGCCGTGAAGCCGACGCTGATGCACGACGTGTATCACGTGTCGGCGGGCGACGAGGCGCCGCAGGTCGCGCAGATCGTTCGCGCGATGGACGACGCGGCGGGCATGACGGGCGCGCCGCGCTACGCGGCCTGTGCGCCGGCCGAGTTGCCGCTCGTGGTGCGTGACGTGCTGGGGCGGCCCGATCCGGCGCTCGAGCGCGTGATCGGCCGGGCGCTGCAGCGTTGCGCGGAATTCGCGACGGTCGATCGCGTGTTCGACAACCGTCGCGTGCGCGACGAAATCGATTTCGAACCGTTGCCGTTCATCGATTACGTCGAGGAGTGCATGCGGACGTCACGCGGCGTCGCGGTGACCGAGCTGATGCGCGGCGCGCTGCAATGAGCCGGGGCGAGTCAGGTCACGCGCACGGCCGGCATGCGCCCCGAACCGGCGCCGCCGGTTCCGGTTGGCCGCCGTCCGGCGCCGCCTAGGGCGCGTTGCCGAGCTCGATCAGCCGGTCGAGCGCGCGATAGATGTCGTCGAGGCCGTCCGAGCCGAAGCGCGCTTCGAGCTGCCGATACTGCTCGTCGATGCGCGGACCGATTTCGGTCACCAGATTCCTGCTTTGCGGCGTCAGGCTCACCAGCAGCCGGCGCTGATCTTCCTGCGCGCGCGTGCGGGTAATCAGCCCGTCCCGTTCCATGCGTTCCAGCACGCCGGTGAGGCTCGGGCTGAGGATGCAGCAGCGGCGCGCGATCTGGCCGGCTTCGAGCGCGTGCGCCGGTTCGCCGTCGAGCACGCGGATGATCCGCCATTGCTGTTCGGTCAGCGCAAATTCCTTGAGAATGGGGCGGAACAGGCCCATCAGCGTTTCGCGGGCCTCGAGCAGCAGCATGGCCAGATTACGATGGTCGAGCGTACGGTTCATCGGGTCGGAAGTAGGCGGGGGACGCATCAATCTTAACAGCCGGCGGTGATGAATTTCATGTCTCAGGGTAATCGAGGTTGCTGGCGTGCGATTGTTTACTTCATATATTAACCACAGGCGACCGCCGCGAACGGGTTATGACCGGCTTTCGCCATTCCCGGCTTCGCCTCTCGCAGGCGCCAGATATTTCCCCGGCGTGGTGCCCATCGCGCGCCGGAACATGTCGATGAACGCACTGACGTTGTCGTAGCCGAGATCGAGGGCGATCGTCGTGACCGGCACGCCGTCCGCGATTCTCTCGAGCGCGCGCAGCAGCCTCGCCTGCTGACGCCACTGCGCGAACGTCAGCCCCGTCTCGGCGACGAAGCGGCGGCTCATCGTCCGTGCGCCGATGCCCGCCCATTCGGCCCATTCTTCCAGCCGCCGGTTGTCCGCGAGGTTCGTGGCCAGCGCGTCGGCAATACGCATGAGCCGCGGGTCCCGCGGCCGCACCAGCCCCAGCGACTCGACTTCCGCGACGGCGATTTCATCGAGGATCACCTCGGCGATCCGCGTTCGAGCCGCATCGAGTTCCGAACCGCCCCAGCTTGCCGCGCGCTGTACGGCCGCGTGCAGCAGCGGCGTCGTGCGGATCGCTCGCGGCGTGTCCGGCAGCGTCGCGCAGCGTGCCTCGGCGACGAACGCCGACCAGCCTGAAATCGGCCCGAACGAGCGCAGCGAATGCCGGCAATGCGGCGGAATCCAGATTGCGTGGATCGCCGGCACGACCCAGTCCTGATCGTCGAGACCGATCGTGAGCAACCCGCTCAAGGCGCCGACCAACTGGCCGCGCGCATGCGCGTGCGGCGCGGTCACGCGCGGGTCGCGTTGCGACAGGACGGCCGCGACGACGAACGGGCCGTCGTCGGATGCGACGAAGCGGGCGGGCAGGAGGGGATCTGACATGGCCGGATATCGGTATCGAATGGCTGTTATACCGGAGATCGGCCGGTGATGCGCGCCTACACTGCGTCCATCGATGACAACCGGAGTGCGACACCATGCGAGCCGAACAGATGCTTCCCGACCATGCCGACCGGATCGAAGTCGGTGGAACGACGATCCGCAAAGGTACCGTCGGTGCGTTCCTGGTCAACGCGCGCGTGCTGACCGATCCGAACGCGGCGTCCGCCGAACGGGCGCGCGCCGAGGCCGATGCGGCCGCTGCGCTGCCCGCGTTGCGGGCGCTCGGCCTGTTCGACGTGCTGGAAGTACGCGATCCCGCGCTGCGCGCGTGGCTCGATGCCCGCTAAAGGCCGACCGTCCGAGTCGAAGGAGCCACCATGAAAGCTGCAGTCGTGAAGGGGGCCGGCGAGCGTCCCGTCCATATGGAATTCGAATCGCCGCGCGCGATGCCGGATCATTGCCTGATCGACGTGACGGCATCCGCGCTGAGCCGGCTCGCACAGGCGCGTGCGTCGGGCACCCATTATTCGTCGGGCGGGCGTTATCCGTTCGTCGTGGGTGTCGACGGTGTCGGCCGCCGCGGCGACGGCCAACGCGTCTATTTTTTCGGCCCGCCCGCACCGTTCGGCGCGATGGCCGAGCGTACGATCGCACCCGACGCGCATTGCGTGCCGCTGCCGGACGCGCTCGACGACGTCACGGCCGCGGCGATCGCGATTCCCGCGATGTCATCGTGGGCGGCGCTGACCGAGCGTGCGCGCCTGGCTCCCGGCGAGACGGTGCTGGTCAACGGCGCGACGGGCGCGTCGGGACGGCTCGCCGTGCGGATCGCGAAGCACCTCGGCGCCGCGAAGGTCGTCGCGACAGGCCGCAATGCGGGCGCCCTGGAGGCATTGCAGCACGCGGGCGCGGATGCGGTCGTTTCGCTGCGGCAGGACGACGCGCATCTGGCGCGTGCGCTCGAACCGCATTTTCGTGCGGGCGTCGACGTCGTGCTCGACTATCTGTGGGGCGCCAGCGCACAGGCGTTGCTGATTGCCGCGGCAAAGGCGACGCCCGCCGGCCGCCGGTTGCGTTTCGTGCAGATCGGATCGATCGGCGGCGCGGACGTGCTGCTGCCGGGCGCCGTCCTGCGTGCGACGGCGATCGAACTGATGGGCAGCGGCCTCGGCAGCGTGTCGCTGCCGCGGTTGCTGGTCGCCGTGCGCGGCGTGTTCGGCGCGGCCGACGCGGCGGGCCTCGCGATCGACACGCGTGCGGTGCCGCTGTCGGCTGTCGACGAGCACTGGGCGGATGCAGACAGTCAGGTGCGGCCGGTGTTTACGATGCGCGGCGGGGGAGCGTGGTGAACGTTCACCGGCCCTCGACCGCGCCGCCCCGCCCGCCGGCGGAGGGCGGAAGGGCGGCAATCGCACGTCGCCGCCCGTTGCGTCAAACTCAGAACCGCTGCTGAATCCCGGCCGTCACGCCGACCTGCGTCGTCCCGTATCCGTCAAAGTCGCGCGACACGCCGACCTTCTCCCCATGCTGCGCGATCGCGAACGCGCCGGCCGCATACAGCACCGTGCGCTTCGACAACGCATATTGCGCGCGCACCGACACCAGCGTCGGGTCCGCATCGCTGCCGCCCTTGATGTTCTGGTGATAGACGGCCGCGATCAGCGAGAACGTCGGCGTGAACCGGTACGACCCGCCCAGCCAATACATGTCGCTCAACTGATTCGCCGCGCTCGTGTGATACGTGCGCCGATAGTTGCGATAGCCGGCCATTGTCTTCAGGTTGCCGAAGTCGTAGCTCAGGCCCGCATGGATGCCCTGGATAGTGTTGACGGTATCGGCCGGCGTGACGCTGTCGGCCGCGCCGTTCTGCCGGTCGAACGTGACGACCGCGGCGAACGGGCCCGTCTCGTAGCCGAGCGCGAAGTCGTACTTCGAGCTGGTCTTCACGCTGCCGGGCACGTTGCCGAAGCCGTACAGCGCGCCGAACTTGAAGCCGCCGAATTCGCCGTCGTAGCGCACGGCGTTCGACGAGCGCGTGAAGAGGCCGTCCTTGCGGCCGCCGGTCGCCATCGACGACGTCGCCCACGAGTAGTTCTGCGCATAACCCATCGGGTCGAACGGCAGCATGTAGTCGTAGGTGACGGTGAAGTTGCGGCCGAGCGACAGCTCGCCCCATTTGCCTTTCAGGCCGACCGTCGCGCGGCGCGCGAAGATCGAATCGGCGCCGTCGTCGAACGTGCCGTTCGCGAGGTCGATCCCGCTTTCGAGGCGGAACACGGCCTTCAGCCCGCCGCCGAGATCCTCGACGCCGCGCAGGCCCCAGCGCGACGTGTTCTTGTTGCCGGATTTCAGCTTGAACGAATTGCCGCCGTCGGGCGCCGCGTGATTCGCGTATTCGATGCCGGCATCCATGATCCCGTACAGCGTGACCGACGACTGCGCATGCGCGGCGCTTGCCGCGAGGCCGGCGGCGACGGCCGAGCCGGTCAGGACGGCGGTGCGAAGGGAACGTTCTGCGCGTGACTTCATTGACGGTGTCTCCTTGGTTTCTTGTGGGTCGGGGTAAAACGGGTACGCCGCGCGCAGCCGTCCGCGGCGGACGCAGGGAAGCGTCCGCCGATCGCGTGTGTCGGGACGGGATGCGCGCTGGAATGCATGCGCGGCGGCGCGCGCGCCACCGCGCCGGGGTCAGCCCGCTTTCGCGAACGCCCAGCAGTCGTTGGCCGGGAATTCGATCCAGTGCTTGCCGGCCGCGCGCGGCACGTGGCCGAATGCGCGCAGGCGCATCTCGCCGCAATGGAACAGGTATTCCCAGCGGTCGCCGAGATACATCGACGTGACGAGATCGGCCTGCAGCCGGTTCGCGCCCGGGCCGTCGGCGACCTGCACGCGCTCGAGACGGATCACGGCCTGCGCGTCCTGGCCCGGCGCAAAGGTGTCGCGGGCGAGCGCCTGCAGCTCCCAGCCGTCGCCGGCGAGGGTCACGCGCTCGCCGGCGACGGCTGCGACGCGCGCGTCGATCCGGTTGTTGCTGCCCATGAATTCGGCGGTGTACAGCGAGCGCGGCGCGCCGTACAGCTCGGCCGGCGTGCCTTCCTGTTCGATGCGGCCGTTGCGCAGCAGCAGGATGCGATCGGACATCGCCATCGCTTCGGTCTGGTCGTGCGTCACGCAGAGCGCCGACAGCCCGAGCGACACGATCAGCTCGCGCAGCCACGCACGCGCTTCCTCGCGCAGCTTCGCATCGAGGTTCGACAGCGGCTCGTCGAGCAGGATCACCGGCGGGTTGTAGACGAGCGCGCGCGCGATCGCGACGCGCTGCTGCTGGCCGCCCGACAACTGGTGCGGAAAGCGTTCGGCGAGATGGCCGAGGCCGAGCTGGTCGAGCGCGGTCTGCACGCGGCGCTTCTGTTCGGCCGGCGCGACGCGGCGCAGCTTGAGTCCGTAACCGACGTTGTCGGCGACGGTGCGGTGCGGCCACAGCGCGTACGACTGGAACACGAGGCCGAGCGAGCGCTGTTCGACGGGCAGGTCGACGCGCTGCGCGCCGTCGAAGAACACGCGCTCGTCGAGCTGGATGCGCCCGTCAGACGGCTGTTCGAGGCCGGCCACCGCGCGCAGCAGCGTGGTCTTGCCGCTGCCCGACGCGCCGAGCAGGCACACGACTTCGCCGGCCTTCAGTTCGAACGACACGCCCTTGAGGATCGGGTTGGCGCCGTAGCTGAGGTGCAGGTCGTCGACGATGAGCTTATCCATGAAGTTTCACTCCGAAACGCAGGGCCACGCCGAGACCGGCGCCGACCATCGCGATGTTGATGACAGAGAGCGCGGCGACCTGGTCGACGGCGCCGGTCGCCCACAGCGACACGAGCAGCGCGCCGATCACTTCGGTGCCGGGCGACAGCAGATAGACGGCGGTCGAGTATTCGCGCTCGAAGATCATGAAGATCAGCAGCCACGCGGCGAGCAGGCCGAACCGCACGAGCGGCAGCGTGACGTCGAGCGACACGCGGCTGCGCGTCGCGCCGACGCTGCGGCCGGCTTCCTCGAGCTCGGGGCCGACCTGCAGCAGCGCGCTCTGGATGAGCCGCATCCCGTATGCGAGCCACACGACCGTGTACGCGATCCAGATGCTCCACATCGAGTTCTTCAGCTCGCGCAGGCCGGGGACGAACAGGAAGATCCACAGGAACGCGAGACCGGCGAGCAGGCCCGGCACCGCGCGCGGCAGCAGCACGAGGTAGTCGAGCAGCTTGGTCGCCCAGTCGTGGCGGCGGTGGCCGGCGAACGCGACGAGCGAGTAGAAGCCGACCGCGAGCGCGCCGCCGATCACGCCGATGCCGAGCGTGTTGACGATCGCGCGCACCAGGTTGTCCTGCTCGAACAGCTCGGTGAAGTTCGACAGCGTCAGCACTTCGGCGAGCGCGACGCCTTCGCCCCAGTTGGTCACGAACGCGCGCAGCACGATGCCGGAGATCGGCACGATCACGGTCAGCATCAGCCACAGTGCGACGATCGCGAGCGCGACCCAGCGCCAGACGCCGAGCGGCAGCACCGTCGCGCGGCCGGCCTTGCCCTTGACGGTGACGAAGCGGTTGGCCGTCTTCAGCAGGCGGCGCTGCAGCAGCACGAGCGGGAACGTGATCGCGACGATGCACACCGCGACCGCGGCCATCAGGTGATACGACGGCACGCCGAGCTTGTTGGTCAGCTTGTACAGGTAGGTCGCGAGCACGAGGTGGCCTTCCGGATCGCCGAGCACGAGCGGCAGCCCGAACACCTCGAAGCCGAGGAAGAACACGAGCACGCCGGCGAACAGCAGCGCGGGCATCGTCATCGGCAGGCTCACGTCGAGCGCGACGCGGAACGGGCGGGCGCCCGTCACGCGCGCGGCTTCCTCGACGTCCGAGCCGAGGTTGCGCAGCGCGGCCGACGAATACAGATACACGTGCGGCACGTGCGTGAGGCCGACGATCACCGTGATCGCGAAAATCGAATACACGTTCCAGGGCACGTTCTGCACCCCGAACAGTTCCTTGAACCACACCGAGTAGAAGCCGACCGGGCCGGCCGCGACCACGTAGCCGAACGCGAGCACCATCGGCGACACGAACACGGGCGTGAGCAGCAGCGGTTCGAGCCAGCGGCGGCCGGGCAGGTCGGTGCGCACCATCAGGAACGCGAGAATGCCGCCGAGCGGGATCGAGATGAACAGCATCCCGCCGGCGATGATGAACGAGTTCTTCACGGCCGACCAGAAGTCGGGGTCGGTGAAGATGAAGCGGAAGCCTTCGATGCCGAGCGTCTTGTTCGCGTCGAAGAACGGCGCGGACAGGAAGCTCTGGAACAGGATGAAGCCGAGCGGCAGCGCGACCGCGATGGTGAGCACCGCGACGACGATCCAGCGCAGCATGCCGGCGAGCGGCTGCAGGCTGTTGGCCGGCAGCGCGGGGATCGCGCCGCCGTGGCCGGTGGAGGGCGGTGCGGCCGGCGCCGTTGCCCGTGTGCTGGTTGAAAGCATGAGTTCACCCCTGCGGCCATCCGGATGGCCGCCTCTAGGAAGTCGGTAAGGGGAAGAGGCCGCCGCGCGCGAAGTGCGGCGGCGGCGCGTGGCCGGCCGAAGCCGGTCAACCGGTCAGCGCTTGATCGCCTGCTGCCATTGCTTCAGGAACGCGAGGCGCTTCGACTGGTCGAGATAGACGAGCAGGCCGGTGCCGATCTGGATCGGCTTCAGCGAGTCGCCGAGTTCCTTCGTGAGGCTCGCGGCCGACGTTTCGCCGCTCACGTCCGTGCGGATCGCGTACAGGTTCGCCTGGTTCGCGATCAGCGTCTGGCCGCGCTTCGACAGCAGGTAGTCGACCCACAGCTTCGCGGCGTTCGGGTTCTTCGCCTTCTTCGAGATCGTCGCGAGGCGGCTCACGACCTGCGTGTAGTCCTTCGGAAACACGTAGCCGATCGACTTGTCCTTCTTCGCCTTCGCATAGGCATACGAGCCGATGATGTTGTAGCCGATCAGGTTCTCGCCCGACGAGATCCGCTCCATCATCGCGCCGGTGCTCGACTGCAGCTTCGGGCCGGTCGCGCCGATCGCCTTCACGAGCTCCCACGTGACCTTCTCGTTCACGTGCGCGTCCTGCGTCAGGTAGTTGAAGCCGACGCCCGACTTCTCGATGTCGTAGGTCGTGACCTTGCCCTTGAACTTGTCGGCCTGCGTGGCGAGCAGCTTGATGAGATCGGCGCGGGTTTTCGGCACTTCGTTCTCGGGGATCAGGCGCTTGTTGTAGACGATCGCGAGCGGCTCGAACGTCGTGCCGTACGCCTGCTTCTGGTACTGCGCCCATTGCGGCACGTTCGGGCTTTCGGGCGAATCGTACGACGCCATCAGCCCGTCGTTGACGAGCTTGACCTGCAGGTCCATCGCCGAGCTCCACAGCACGTCGGCGCTGGTGCTGCTCGCCGCGTTCTCGCTGATGTAGCGGTTGTACAGCTCGGTGCTGTTCATGTCGTTGTACTCGACCTTCACGCCGTACAGGCTTTCGAAGTCCTTGATCAGCGGGCGGACGAGGCCCGTGTCGGTCGTCGAGTAGACGATCAGCTTGCCTTCCTTCTTCGCGGCGTCGACCACACCCTGGTAGTTACCCGGATACCCGGCCGGAACCTGCGCGGCGGCGCCACCGGCGGCGGTGCCCAGGACGATCGCCAGCGCGGCGGCGAGGTGCTTCGGTGCAAACGGCATGTCTTCCTCCAGTTACCTGTGTGTTGTTCGAGTGCTGCGGATGTTAATTGCGACGCACTTTCAGCCCGCTTTCATTTCGGTTCACAATAGCGGCCTTTGAGTCATGGATTTCCCGAGGTTCCCATGCGTGTGCTGCTCGTCGAAGACAACCCGAACCTGGCGCAATCGCTGAACGACGCGCTGAGCGCCGCGCGTTTCGCGGTCGATCACATGGCGGACGGGGAGGCGGCGGATCACGTGCTGCGCACGCAGGATTACGCGCTGGTGATCCTCGATCTCGGGCTGCCGAAGCTCGACGGGCTCGAGGTGCTGCGGCGGCTGCGCGCGCGCCGCAATCCGGTGCCGGTGCTGATCCTCACCGCGCACGGCTCGGTCGAGGACCGCGTGAAGGGGCTCGACCTCGGGGCCGACGATTATCTCGCGAAACCGTTCGAATTGACCGAGCTGGAGGCGCGCGCCCGCGCGCTGATCCGGCGCAGCCTCGGCCACGAGCATTCGCAGGTCGAATGCGGGACGCTGTCGTACGACAGCGTCGATCGCAGTTTCCGCCTCGCCGGCGAACCCTTGTCGCTCACGCCGCGCGAGCGCTCGGTGCTGGAGGTGCTGATCCTGCGCAACGGCCGCGCGATCAACAAGGAAACGCTGTCGGAAAAGATCTTCGGGCTCGACGAGTCGGTCAACGCGGATGCGATCGAGATCTACGTGTACCGGCTGCGCAAGAAGCTCGAGAACACCGGCATCGCGATCGTCACGCTGCGCGGGCTCGGGTATCTGCTCGAAGCGAAGGCGGCGGAATGAACCACCTCCGCGCCCGCGCTCGGCCCGTCGCCGCTGCGGCCCGGCGGCACGCATGATGCGTCGTCCGAACCTGCGCACGCAGGTCGCGCTGTGGCTGCTGCTGCCGCTGCTCGGGCTGCTCGCGCTCGACTCGTGGCTCACGTACCAGCGCGCGATGAGCGCCGCGCACGTCGCGTTCGACCGCACGCTGTCGTCGTCGCTGAAGTCGATTCGCGAAGGCGTGCGGCTCAACGAGGGCGAGATCGAGGTCGACCTGCCGTATCTCGCGCTCGAGATGTTCGAGTCGGGCGACGGCGGCAAGATCTACTACCTGATCCGCGAAGACAACGGCCGCACGATCACCGGCTATCCGGACCTGCCGCTGCCGCAGGGCGACGGCGCGCTGTTCGCGACGCGCTACTACGACGTCGTCTATCGCGGAGAGCAGTTGCGCATGGCCGCGCTGCGCGTGCCGGTGCACGACGTGCCGACCGCGCAGACGCGCATCGTCTGGGTGATGGTCGGCGAGACGATCGAGGCGCGCCAGGCGCTCGCGCGCGAGATCCTGATGGGCTCGCTGCTGCAGGAGGGGCTGCTCGTCGTGCTCGCGCTCGGGATCGTGTGGCTCGGCGTCGGGCGCGGGTTGCGGCCGCTGAACCGGCTGTCGGCGACGGTCGCCGCGCGCAGCGACGCCGATCCGACGCCGCTCGACACCGGCGGCATGCCGAGCGAGCTCGCGCCGCTCGTCGAGTCGATCAACCAGTACATCGGCCGCACGCAGCGGATGCAGGTCGCGCGCCGGCGTTTCTTCGCCGATGCGGCCCATCAGCTGAAAACGCCGCTCGCGGCCGTGCAGGCCGGCGTCGAGTTGGCGTTGCGGCCCGACGAGCAGCCGCGCGTGAACGTGCATCTGCGGCGCGTGAACGGCGCGGTGCGGCAGGCCGCGAAGATCGTCCAGCAGTTGCTGTCGCTGTCGCGGCTCGAGTCGGACAGCGGCCAGGCCGTCGCGCACCAGCGGCTCGCGCTGCACCGGCTCGCACGCAGCGTGACGCTCGACTGGTCGCCGGTTGCCCGCGCGCGCGACATCGATCTCGGGTTCGAGCACGAGGCCGATGTCGACGTGCTCGGGCAGCCGGACCTGCTCGGTGAAATGATCGGCAACCTGATCGACAACGCGATCCGCTACTCGGGCGATCGCGCGGTGATCACGGTGCGTGTGTCGCGCGACGGCGAGCACGCGCGGCTCGACGTGATCGACAACGGGCCGGGTATTCCGGCCGGCGAGCGCGACGCGGTGTTCGAGCGCTTCCATCGAGGCAGCAAGACGCAGACGGTCGAAGGCACGGGCCTCGGGCTGTCGATCGTGCGGGAGATCGCGCGCGTGCATCAGGGCAGCGTGACGCTGGCGGATGCGATGGGCGGCGGGCTGGTCGTGACGATCTTGCTGCCGCTGGCGCAAGCCGACGGGCGTGTGCCGCAGGAGGGCGCGTGACGGACGGCCCGGCGCGCGCGCCGATGCGCGCGTCGACCTCGGCGATCCGTTCAGCGGCTACGACGGGGCGCGCATTGCGGCCGCGCGTGCCGCAGCGAGCGGGCGGGGAACGGGACGTGATCGTCGGCGCGAGGTTCGACCGGTCTACCGGCTATTCGGGCGACGGCGATACGGTTCCATGAGCGCCGCTCAATCGCCGAAGCCGATCTCCGCCTCGACTGCCTGCCCGACCTCGAGCCATGCGCCCGCGCCTTCGACGACGATCGCGTTGATGCCGAACGTCAGCGCGTCTTCGTAGTTCGGGTTCGCGCGATAGGTCTGCATCGTGTCGGTCGGCTCGTGCGGCCACGCCGGGTTCGGTGCGCCGGTTGCCTGGTCGATCGTCGGCATCGGGCAGCGCGTGCACAGCTTCACGAGGCGCAGCCGCACGGGCGTCGCGCCGTCGGCGTCGAGATGTTCGACGAAATCCTCTTCGTATGCATCGAGATCCGACACGACGATGTTCGGACGGAAACGGTTCATCGGAATCGCCGGCGCGCCTTTCGCGGCGAGCTTCGCGTTCAGGTCGTCGAGCGACGACTGGCCGATCACGAGCAGCGGATAGCCGTCCGCGAACTGCGTGTGCGTATCGATGTCGCCGGTCCATTTGCGGTTGCAGCCGCGGCGTGCGTCGGCGCCGAAGCGCGCGAGCTTCAGCGGCACGCCGAGGAATTCGGTGAGCCACGCGGCCGTTTCGGCGCCGGTGTCGATCGCGTCGACGGTGTCGCGCCAGACGGTCGCGGCCATCTTCGGCGTCGCGGGCGTCGCATCGCCGTCGAGCGGCGTGCGGATCTCCGGCATGCCCGGCGCGTTCAGCACCAGCGCATCGCTTTCGAGCGCGGTGCGGATCAGCGCGAGGCGCGGGTGCGTGCGTTGCGTGATCATCATCCCGTCCGGGGTCGTGATCAGCCAGTGGCGATCGTAGGCGAGGCCCGTTTCGAGCAGCTGCGAGCGCGACAGCGCGATGCCGGCGCAGGATTTGATCGGATAGACGAAGAGTTCGGAGATGGCTGGCATGACGCTGGCGGACAGGCGAGGTGGGTCGAATCGCGATTGTGCCAGATCGGGCGAAAGCCGTTCGGGCGGTTGCGCACCGCCGCGCGGCCGCTCACGCCAGCGGAAAACCGAGGTCGAACGTCGCGCGCACGTCGAGCGGCTGGCGCAGCAGCCCGGCCTTCAGGTAGAAGTCTGCCGTGCGCTGCTGCTCGGCGATCACCGTCGCGTCGATCGCCTGCCAGCGCGTGTTGCGGCGCTCGAACTGCAGCTTCGCGGCGGCCGGCGGAATGCCGATGATGCGGGCAAGCGCAGCGGAATACGCGTCGACGTGCCGGTACGACCACACCTGCGCGCGCACGACGCGTTGCACGAAATCGCGCAGCACGTCGCGCTTCGACGCGATCGCCGCGTCGGTTGCCGCGACATAGCTGAGGCCCGACCACAGCCCGCGGCCGTTGACCAGCACGCGCGCGCGGCCGCTCGTTTCGGCGAGCGCGGTGTACGGCTCCCACGTTGCCCACGCGTCGATCGATCCGGTGGCGAGCGCAAGCATCGTGTCGGCCGGCGACAGGAAGCGGAACGACACCGCGTCAGGCGGCAGCCCGGCCGCGTCGAGCGCCTTCAGCGTGACGAAATGGCCGATCGAGCCGCGCGTGGTGCCGATGCGCTTGCCTTTGAGGTCGGCCGCGCCTTTGAGCGTTGCGTCCGGTCGCACGAGCACGGCGGTGCCGTACGGGTCGGAGCGGTTCGCGCCGATTACCTTGATGCGTGCGCCGGATGCGAGCGCGAAGATCACCGGCGCGTCGCCGATCGGCCCGCAGTCGACGGCCGCCGCGTTCAGCGCTTCGGCCAGCGGCGCGGCGGCCGGGAATTCGGTCCACGCGATGTCGTAGGCGAGACCGTTCAGTTCGCCGGCCGCTTCGAGCAGCGCGCGCAGTCCACCTTTCTGGTCGCCGGCGCGCAGCAGCGGCCGGGCGCCCGATTGCGCGTGCAGGGCGGCCGGAGCCAGGGCGACGGTGGCGAGGGCGCTGGCTTGCGCGAGGAACTGGCGTCGGGTCGGATTCATCGTGAAGTTCGGTGAGGGAAATGATTCGGAAGCGGTTCAGGGATTCAATGCGGAAGGCCGGCCTGCACGTCGCGCACCGGTTCGGCATCCACGCGCAGCAGCAGTGCAGTCAGCGGATCGGCGTTCGTGGCGACGGTCGACGGCCGTGCGGTCGCATCCGAGCGGCACAGCAGGTCGTCGGCCGACCAGCCCGCGCTGCCCGGCAACGCACGCGCGCGCAGCCAGCCGCGCCGGTCGGCGAGCAACTGCGTGCCGCCTAGCGTATCGGGCGCCACGCCCGCGATCGTCGCGAACGCTTGCCATGCGCCGGGCGTCGACGCGACGCAGCTCGCACGCGAGCCGCCGGCCAATGGCGCGGGCGTCGCGCCGTCGGTGACGAGCAACGTCTGCCAGCGCGGGTCTTCCGCCGGCGGCGTGCCGCCCGGCGCGAGCGCGACGATGCGCACACGCTGGCCTTCGCGCCAGCGGTCGAGCGGTTGCGGCGCGGCGTTGCCGCAGCGCACGTCGAGCACCGGCAGCGGGACGGGCACGGGCCACGCACCTTCGGCCTGCGCGCCGCTGCCGGCCGACAGCGCTTTCAGGTAATCGAGCACGGCCCAGGTGTCGGCGGGGTCGAGCGTCGCGGCAAAGCCGGGCATCGACGGCGCGCCGTGTCCGTCGTGCGTGCCATGCCGCACGCGCCAGTACAGTTCGCCGTCGAGCCGGCGCGCGAGCAGCGTGCCGGCGAAGGTCGGCGGCCAGTGCGCGAGCGTTGCCGCGAGCGGTCCTTCGCCGCGGCCGTCCGCGCCGTGGCAGGCCGCGCAGTGTTGCGCATACAGATGTGCGCCGTGCATCACGTGTTCCACGGAAAAGGGCGCGGGATTGCGCTGGAAGCTCGTGGGCACGGCGGGTGCGAGCCACAGCGACGACGGCGGCCACGGCGCGAACCACGCGACGGCCAGCGCGGCGATGGCCGACGCCACACGCCACCTGCGCGACGCGATCGCGACGCCCCCAAGCGCGACGGCGAGCGCGGTCGCCGCAACGGCGAACGCGAGCTGCCGCGTGAGCCCCGTGTCGATGCGCAGCGTTTCCAGCGCGATCCGGTGCGCCCACGGCCACGCGGCTTGCCCGTCGGCGTCGCCGGTCAGCCCGGCCGCATGCAGCGCCTGAGATAGCACGGTCTGCACGCGATACAGCAGTTGCAGGAAGACGAGCGCCCAGTCGGCGAATGGCGGCGCGCTCATCGGCACGGCCTTTGCCGCCGCGAACCGGCCAGCCGGCGAACGACACCGCGCATCTACCAGCTCGCATCGAGTCCGAGATGCCGCAGCGCTTCGTGGCGCAGTTCGGCAAGACGCGAGTCGCCGCGATGGCGCGGATAGGGCAGGTCGACGCGCAGTTCCGCGACGATCCGTGCGGGACGCGGCCCGAACACGATCACGCGTTGCGCGAGAAACAGCGCTTCCTCGACATCGTGCGTGACGAGCAGCGCGGAGAACCCGTCGCGTTGCCACAGCGCGGTCAGCTCGGCCTGCATCGTGAGCCGCGTCAGCGAATCCAGCTTGCCGAGCGGCTCGTCGAGAATCAGCAGCCGCGGATCGTTGACGAGCGCACGCGCGAGCGCGACACGCTGCGCCATCCCGCCCGACAGCTGATGCGGAAACACGTTCGAGAATTCCTGCAGCCCGACGCGCGCGAGCGCATCGTCGACGCGATGCTGCGCGGTGCGCGCCACGCCGCGCGCTTCGAGGCCGAGTGCGACGTTCGCGCGCACGCGGCGCCACGGGTACAGCGTCGGATCCTGGAACACGACGATGCGCGACGGATCGGGCTGCTCGATCGGCGCGCCGTCCTGCGCGATCGTGCCTTGCCGTGCGGCATCGAGGCCCGCGACGAGCCGCAGCAGCGTCGATTTCCCGCAGCCGCTCGGGCCGAGCAGCGCGACGAATTCGCCGGCCGCGACCGACAGCGTGACGTCGTCGAGCACCGGCAGCGGGCCGCCGGGGCCGTCGAATGCGTGGCTCACGTGACGGATGTCGATCCGCGCGCCGCGCGGCGCTGCCGCATCGGGCGACGCTGAAACGGACGATTCGAGAACGGCGGCGCTTACCATTTGACGGTTCCTTTCTGCCACGCGAGCACACGGTCGCGCACCGCGAACAGCAGCGCGATCAACCCGGAAAACAGCAGCGCCATCACGATCAGCGCCGCATACATGTTCACGTACGATGCCCAGCCCTGCGCCCAGCTCAGGTACCAGCCGAGCCCCGACTTGACGCCCATCATCTCGGCGACGACCAGCACCGTGAACGACGCGCTCAGCCCCATGAAGATGCCGACGAACACGTGCGGCAGCGCGGCCGGAATCGCGACGCGCAGCACCAGGAAGCGCGCGTTCGCACCGAGCGTGCGCGCGACGTCGTAGTACTGCCGGTTCACGCTCGCGACGCCCGACCACGTCAGCACCGCGACCGGGAAGCCGGTCGCCAGCGCGATCAGGAACGCGGCGGCCGAATAGCTGGTCGGGAAGAAGTAGAACGTGAGCGGCAGCAGCGCGGTGGCCGGCACGGGGCCGAGCACGCGCAGCACCGGATGCACCCAGTAGCCGATGCGGCGCGACCAGCCGATCGACACGCCGACGGCGAACCCGACCGCGACGCCATATGCAAAGCCGAGCGCGAGCAGCTTCAGCGTATTGCCGGCGCTGCCGGCGAGGCGCGGCCAGTCGTCGACGTACACCTCGATCAGCGCCTGCGGCGGCGCGAAGAACGGCGTCGGCAGCCAGCCGGTTTTCGCGGTGACGATTTCCCACGCGGCGAGCACGAGCGGCAGCGCGACGAGCCACGGGCCGGCCGGCCGCACGCGGGCGAGCCGTGCGCGCGTGGCCGGCACGCGATGGCCGAGCGTCGCGGCGACGAGCAGCAGCGCGGCGATCACCCACGCGGCGGTGCCGAACGTGCCGGTGTACGCCCAGTCGGTGAAGCCGACGACGCGGTTCGGCCACAGCCGCGTGAGCGCGCCGAGCACGGCCCACGCGAGCGCCGCGACGATGCCGGTCGGCCAGGTGCGCGCCCGGCGGGCTTCGGCCGCGAGCGTCGCGTCGCAGGCCGTGCACGCGGCACGGGGCGGCGCAGCGGTGGCGGCGCCGGCCGGTGCCGACGCGGAGCGTGTGGTGGAGGCGTGTTCGATCGTCGACATCGCGTCACCCCAGCACGTTCGCATAGACCTGCTGCGCGAAGCGCTGCGGGTCCGTACTCTTCTTCAGCACGTTGATGCGGCGGAAATCGTCCGCATAGAACGCGATTTCCTGCTGCAGGTCGACGTTGGTCGGGTGGTGCGTATAGGTCAGCGTCGCGTACAGCTTGCGCAGGTCGTCCGGGTTGATCTTCGGCGAATACTTCGCGAACGCCTTCGCGGCTTCGTTCGGGTTGTCGTGCGTGTATTCGGTGGCCTGCACGATCGAGCGCGCGAGCGCGGCAGCGGCTGGCCGGTCGTTGCGCACGAGGTCGCCGCGCGCGCCGATCACGCAGCACACCTTGCGCGCGTATTCGCCGGACAGGTTCGTCGCGAGTTCCGCATACGCGCCGTTGCTGCGTTTCTCGAGCAGATAGAGGTTCGGGTCGCCGTCGGCGATCGCCTGGATCTCGCCCTTGTCGACCGCCACGCCGAGCAGGTCGGCCGGATACTGCCGCCACGTGATGTCGCGCTCGGGATCGATGCCGTTCTTCGCGAGCAGGATCGAGAAGAAGTGCTTGCCGGGCGCGGCGAGATCGCTGACGCCGACGGTCTTGCCCTTCAGCGCCTGCAGTGTCGTGACGCCGGCCGTCTTCGAACCGAGCAGCCGCACGCAGCCGCCGTGCGAGCTGCCGATGATCTTCACGTCGAAACCGGCTTCGAGCGGCTTGAGCCAGCGGTGGATCATCCCGACCGCCGCGTCGGCCTTGCCGGTTGCGATCGATTCGAGCAGCTGGTCGGTCGACCCGCTGTAGTTGATCAGCTCGACCTTCAGCCCGTTCTTCTCGAAGAAGCCGTTCTCTTGCGCGACGACGATCGGCGTCAGGCAGAACGCGTTCTGGTTCCACGCGAACGTGAGCTTCTTCAGCGGCGGCGCGGACCACGCCTTGCGGCCGAGCGTGATCGCCGGCGCGGCGAGCGCGGCCGCGCCAGCCGCGCGCAGCAGCCGGCGGCGTTTGTCGTCGTGCGCGCCGGGCGGCGCGGATGCGGGGGTATCGGTCATGGTGTGGTCTCCGGTTGCGGTTCCGGTTTCGTGCGAGGGTGGTCAGTCGAGCAGGTCGGGTTCGTCGGCGACGACGCGCGCGAACAGGCTGTCGAACGCATGCAGCGCGCCGTCGGGGCCGCCGATCTGGCCATGCGTGTGCCGCGCGGTGGCGTGGTCGATCGGTTGCGGCGTGCCGGCCGCTTCGGCGAGCAGCTGCGTATGCGCGGCGTTGTCGAGCGCGATGTACCACCACGCGGCGGCTTCCACGGTCGGGCCGGCCGTCAGGATGCCGTGGTTTTTCAGGATCGCGCCCTTGTGCGTCGTGCCGTCGGGTTTTGCGAGTGCGTCGGCGATCCGCGCGCCTTCGCTCGTATCGACCACCATCCCCGTGAAGTCGTCGAACAGCGCGTGGTCCTCGTAGAACACGCATGCGTCCTGCGTCAGCGGGTCGAGCGTGCGGCCGAGCGTCGACCACGCCTTGCCGTAGGTCGAATGCGTGTGCGCGGCCGCGACGATGTGCGGGTGCGCGTCGTGGATCGCCGCATGGATCGCGAACGCGGCCTTGTTCAGCGGCCGGTTGCCGATCGCGGTTTCGCCGCGCGCATTGACGAGCAGGAGGTCCGACACCTTGATCTGCGAGAAATGCACGCCGAGCGGATTCACCCAGAAGTGGTCGGGCAATTCCGGATCGCGCGCGGTGATGTGGCCGGCGAGCCCCGATGCGAAGCCGAAGCGTGCGAACAGGCGGAATGCGGCCGCGAGCCGCTCCTGCCGATGGCGGCGCTCGGCGGCGACGTCGACGCGCGGCGCGGACGGTTCGAACCAGAAATGCTGGCGCGGCGTGTCGGCGAGCACGAGGCCCGACGCGGTGCGCACGGGCGGGGAAGAGGACAGGACGGCGGACATGGCGGGCGTCTCCGGTTGCGTCAGGCGGCGCGACGCGCGGCGTCGCGTGCGGCGACGGCGCTGCGCACGCGCGGAATCAGCTCGCGGCCGAAGTCGATCGCATCGTCGAGCGGGTCGAAGCCGCGGATCAGGAACGTCGTCACGCCGAGGTCGTAGTAGTCGAGCAGCGCATCGGCGACCTGTTCGGGCGTGCCGACCAGCGCGGTCGAATTCGAGCGCGCGCCGGTGAGCTTCGCGATCTCGGTCCACAGCCGCTTGTCGACGCGCGCGCCGCGATCGGCCGCGGCGAGCAGGCGGCGCGCGCCTTCGCTCTGCTGCGGGCCGCCCGCGCCGAGCCCGGCCGCTTCGCGCAGCCGGCGCGTTTCGTCGAGGATGCGATGCGCGCGCGCCCACGCTTCGTCTTCGGTCGCCGCGAGAATCGGGCGGAACGACACGGAGAAGCGCACCTGTCGGCCGTGCTTCGCGGCTTCGGCGCGCACGCGGGTCGTCAGGTCGCGCACCTGGTCGAGCGATTCGCCCCACAGCGCATAGACGTCCGCGTGCTTGCCGGCCACGTCGAGCGCCGCTTCCGACGCGCCGCCGAAGTAGATCGGCACGTGCGGTTGCTGGAACGGCTTCACGTCCGAAAAGCCCTGCGTGAAGCGGTAATGCGCGCCGTCGTGATCGAACGGCTTCGTTTCGGTCCAGATGCGCCGCAGGATGCCGAGATATTCGTCGGTGCGCGCATAGCGCGCGTCGTGATCGAGGAAATCGCCGTCGCGCTGCTGTTCGCTGTCCGAGCCGCCGGAAATGAAGTGCACGGCGAGCCGGCCGCGGCTGAACTGGTCGAGCGTCGCGATCTGCCGCGCGGCGAGCGTCGGCGCGGTGAAGCCCGGACGATGCGCGAGCATGAAATGGATGCGCTCGGTCGCGGCGGCCGCGAACGCGATCGTCAGCGTGGCCGACGGGCCGGTCGAGTGGTGCGGAACGAGGATCCGGTCGAAACCGGCCGTTTCGTGGGCGCGGGCGAACGTGCGGACATAGTCGGGGTCGACGACAGGGCCGGACGGCGGATGGATTTCCGACTGCTTCTGGCTCTGGATCATGCCGATGAATTCGACGCTCATCTGGGTCTCCGGTGCTGGGACGGCCCGGCACGGCCAGCGGCGGCTGTCCGGGGCGGGAATGGAGCGCAGATTACCGCCGCGATCATGCGAAATGGAAATAATCAATCCCGATTTGAATATCAGATTTGCATGGTTTGGGCGCTTGCGCGTTGCGCATACGCTGTGGGTTCGCGATCGAATCGGGAGGGTGGCGGCTGCGTGTCGCGGAAGGCCGCGGCGCGGGTAGGCGCGGGATCGGCATGCCGCGCGAGGTGCGCGGTCCGTCGCGATCCGCCTCCGAACGCCGGGGCATCGGCGACGCCGGGTCGAAGAGAACCCGCGGCCGAGCGCCGCCGCGCCACCTGCCTGTCGATCTCCGCCGTTGCGTAATCCAGTCGATTACGCCTTACGCCGTTACCGAGGGAATCCGTACCGATGTCCGCCAGCCTTGCTGCCTCCTCGCCACCTTCGCAGCAGTCGTCGCTGCGCCACCTGCCTGCCGACGATGCGCGCGTCGCCGCACTGCTCGAACGTCTTTCGTCCGAACTCGCCGCGGACGCGGCCCGCAACGACACCGAACGGCGTTTCCCGCACGAGAACTTCGCGCGGCTGCATCGCGCCGGGCTGATCGCCCAGGTCGTGCCGCGCGAGCATGGCGGCGCCGGCGCGACGCTCGCGCAGGCGAGCCGGATCGTGGCTGCCGTCGGGCGTGCCGATCCCGCCACCGCATTGGTGCTGACGATGACGTATCTGCAGCATCGCGCGCTCGGCCGGGCCGATAACCGCTGGCCCGCGCGCCTGCGAGCGGCGGTGTTCGATAGCGCGGTCGACGAAGGCGCGCTGATCAACGCATTGCGCGTCGAGCCGGCGCTCGGCTCGCCATCGCGCGGCGGCTTGCCGGAAACGATCGCGCGCCGCGACGGCGACGGCTGGCGGTTGTCCGGCCACAAGCTGTACAGCACCGGCATTCCGGCGCTGCGCTGGCTGGCCGTGTGGGCGCGCACCGACGAACCCGAGCCGCGCGTCGGCGTGTTCCTCGTGCCGCGCGAGCGCGGCGCGGACGACGCGCGGATCCGCGTGATCGAAAGCTGGGATCACCTCGGCCTGCGCGCATCGGGCAGCCACGAGGCGGTGTTCGACGACGTGCCGCTCCCCGCCGATCATGCGGTGGACGTGCGCGCGCCGGATGCCTGGGCCGTGTCGGCCGCGAGTCACGCGGATGCCGACGCGCAGACCGACCAGCAGGCGTGGATGGTCGCGCTGCTCGGCAGTCTTTACGACGCGGTGGCGCGCGCGGCGCGCGACTGGCTGCTCGATTTCGCGACGACCCGCGCGCCGAGCGGGCTCGGTGCGCCGCTCGCGACGCTGCCGCGCGTGCAGGAAGCCGTCGGCGAGATCGAAGGCTGGCTGCATGCGAACCGCGTGCTGCTCGACGATCACATCGCGCGCACCGATGCGGGCGACGCGCCGTCGGTGACGACGAGCGGACTCGTCAAGCGGACCGTGACGGAACAGGCGATCCGCGTCGTCGAGCACGCGTTGAAGCTGTCGGGCAATCACGGGCTGAGCCGCCACAATCCGCTCGAACGCCACTATCGCGACGTGCTGTGCAGCCGCGTGCATACGCCGCAGGATGATGCGATCGCGGTTGCCGCGGGGCGCGCCGCGCTCGATGCGGCGGCGCGGCGTGCAGCGACGAACGCTAAGGCCGAAGCGTCGTCCCGCCACGCGCCTGCGTCCGGTCGAAACGATGCGTGAGCGGGGCGGTGTTGCAGTCGGCGGAACCCGGACGACGCCGTGCCGGCACCGCCGGTTCGGCTCAGGCGGCTTCGTCGTGTTCGGCCGCATCCGCGGGCAGTGCGAACGCCGTGCGCGCATGTGCGGCCACGGCCGCGAGCGGCGCCGCGAAGCGCGCGGCGTCCTGCCGGTGCAGCAGCCACAGGTCGATCTGCGGTTTGAAATCGGCGAGCGGCACGATGTCGAGCGCATCGCGCAGCGGGCTGCCTTCGACGAGCGGCAGCGGCATCAGCCCGATGCCGAACCCGTTCGCGACGCTCTGCAGTTGCAGGTCGCGGCCATAGGTATCGAGCGTGACCGGCATCGGCAGCCCCTGCGCGTCGAGCGCGCGGCGCAGGCCGGCACGAAAGCCGCAGCCGTCGGGATTGAGCACCCAGCCGCGCGCATGGCAATCCGCGAGCCGGTAGCTGCGGCGCGGCCAGTCGCCCTTGCGGCCGACCGCGACGAGCCGCGTGGCCAGCAGCCGAACGCCTTCGACCTGCGGCGGCAGCACCATCTCGCGCGCGAGGAATACCAGCGCCGCGTCGAGTTCGCGGCGCGCGACGCGCTCGACGAGCATGCCGCCCCACGCGGTCGTGACCTGCGTCGCGAGCGCGGGCCAGGGCTCGGCGAGCTGCGCGATCAGGCCGGGCAGCATCAGCTCGCCGAGCCCCTGCGTGAGGCCGACGCGGAACTCGCCGGCGGGCGGCCGCTGGCCGGCCGTCAGTTCGCGCAGCGCATCGACTTCGCGCAGGATCGTGCGGCACTGCGCGAACACCTGCAGCCCGATGTCGGTCGGGCGCGGCGGCTTCGTGTTGCGGTCGAGCAGCGTCACGCCGAGCGCTTCCTCGAGATTCTGCACGCGCCGCGTGATCGCGGGCTGCGTCATGCCGAGTTCGGCCGCGGCCTGGCTCAGGGTCTGACAGCGCACGACCGCTGCAAAAGCATCGATATCGCTAATTTTCATGTTTGTTCTGCATGGTCTTTCAGGTGCATCATGACGATCCATCATATTCGGCATCATATTCGAGGAGGCAGCCGATGAGTACGCTTTCGTTGCATCAGACGCCGCTGCGTCCGTTCGTCGACGGGCTGGGCGCGTTGCTCGCGTCCGGCGCGAACGAGGCGCGCATCCTCGACGAGGGCGGTGCGCTGCTCGGCGCGCTCGTCGCGCACGATGACTGGCTGCCCGACGCGTTCGCGCAACCGGACCCTGAACGCTACCGCCAGTACCTGCTGCATCTCGATCCCGACGAGCGGTTCTCCGTCGTCAGCTTCGTGTGGGGGCCCGGCCAGACGACGCCGATCCACAACCACACGGTGTGGGGGCTGATCGGGATGCTGCGCGGCGGCGAGTTTTCGCAGCCGTACCGGTTCGACGCGACCGGCAAGCCGGTGCCGGCGGGCGATGCGGTGCGGCTCCGGCCCGGCGAGGTCGAGGCCGTGTCGCCGCGCATCGGCGACGTGCATCGCGTGACCAACGCGTTCGCCGACCAGGTGTCGATCAGCATCCATGTGTACGGTGCGAACATCGGCAAGGTCGAGCGTGCGGTGTTCCTCGACGACGGCACCGTGAAGCCGTTCGTGTCCGGCTATTCGAATGCCTGACGCGCATGCGTGCTGCCGGATGCGCGTGAGCGGCCCGTTGCACGCGCGCGCCGGCAGCCGCAAGATTCATCCGTTTTCGTTCGTTTTCGTTCGTTTTCGTTCGTTTTCGTGCGTTTTCGTGCGTTTTCTTCACCGACTTCAACAGCATTCAACAGAGACATCGTGACGCAATCCGCTGATTCCACTTTCCGTTTTCTCGCCGCGTCGTACCAGGACGTACGCGCGCGCCTGCTGGCTCGCGACGAGATCGCGCTGATCGACGTGCGCGAGGAAGACCCGTACGCGCAGGGCCATCCGCTGTGGGCCGCGAACTTTCCACTGTCGAAGCTCGAACTCGACGCGTGGACGCGCATTCCGCGCCGCGACACGCCGATCGTCGTCTACGGCGAAGCCGACGGCGAGGATCTCGCGCCGCGCGCGGCCGCGAAGCTGGTACAGCTCGGCTATACCGACGTGCGCGTGCTCGAGGGCGGCCTCGCGGGCTGGCTCGCCGCGGGCGGCGAACTGTTCATCGACGTGAACGTGCCGAGCAAGTCGTTCGGCGAATGGGTCGAGGCCGAGCGCCACACGCCGTCGCTGTCGGCGCAGGAAGTGCAGGCGCTGATCGACGCGAAGGCCGACGTCGTGATCGTCGATGCGCGCCGCTTCGACGAATACCAGACGATGAACATTCCGACGTCGACGAGCGTGCCGGGCGCGGAACTGGTGCTGCGCGTGCGCGCGCTCGCGCCGGACCCGCGGACGCAGGTCGTGGTGAACTGCGCGGGCCGCACGCGCAGCATCATCGGCACGCAGTCGCTGATCAACGCGGGATTGCCGAACTCGATCGCGGCGCTGCGCAACGGCACGATCGGCTGGACGCTGGCCGGCCAGACGCTCGAACGCGGCGCCGCGCGACGCTTTCCGGACGACATCGATGCCACCCAGCGCGACGAAGCCCGCCGCGCCGCGCGCGCGGTGGCCGAACGCGCCGGCGTGCCGCGCATCGCGCTCGCGGACGTCGCCGCGCTCGACGAGCCGGGCCGCACGCTGTACCGCTTCGACGTGCGCACGCCGGAGGAATACGAGGCAGGTCATCTGCCGGGCTTTCTCGGCACGCCGGGCGGCCAGCTCGTGCAGGAGACCGACCACCACGCGGCGGTGCGCGGCGCGCGGATCGTGCTTGCCGACGACGACGGCGTGCGCGCGGACATGAGCGCATCGTGGCTCGCGCAGATGGGCTGGGACGTGCGCGTCGTCGAACCGGCCGGCACGGCGGCGTTCGTCGAGCGCGGCCAGCCGCCGCGCGACGTGCCGGCGACGCCGCGGGCCACCGAGGTGTCGCCCGCGACGCTCGCGGGCTGGCTGAAGGAGGGGGCCGAAGGCGAGATCGCGATCGTCGACGTGACGACCAGCGCGAACTACGTGAAGCGCCATATCCCCGGCGCATGGTTCGTCGTGCGCGCGCAGTTGCGCGACGCGCTCGCCGCGATTCCGCCGGCGCAGCGCTACGTGTTCACGTGCGGCTCGAGCCTGCTCGCGCGGTTCGCGGCGGACGACGCGCGCGCGCTGCTGCCGGCTTCCGCTGAAATCGCGGTGCTGACGGGCGGCACGGCCGCGTGGATCGACGCGGGGCTGCCGCTCGAACACGGCGAGACGCGCCTGGCATCGCCGCGCGTCGACCGCTACCGGCGCCCGTACGAAGGCACCGACAGCGCGGCGGCCGCGATGCAGGCGTATCTCGACTGGGAATACGGGCTCGTCGATCAGTTGAAGCGGGACGGCACGCATCACTTCGGCGTGATCTGAGTGCGGAGCGGCAACCGGCGCGCGACATGACGTTCGCCGCGCCCGGTCGCCGCATATCCGGCAGCGCATCGCAGCGTGCTGCATCGCATGGACGGACGACGGCGGGCGAATCGGGCGCATTCCCGCCCGCCTCAGGGCAGGCGGCGGGCCGGATGCACTAAACTTGCGGGACTTTTGCATCGCCGCGCCGGGCCGACCTCCGCCCGCGCACGACGATGCGGCGACTCGCGGGCCGGCGCGGGCGCCCGGCGCCCACGGGCGTTCGGGGCCCGCGCCGGCCGATTTTTACCGATCCATGACGACTCATACCGATCCCGCCTACCTGCTCGGCGACCTGCTGAAGAACGTTTCCCGCTCCTTCTACCTGACACTGCGCGTGCTGCCGGACGGCATGCGCGACCCGGTCGGCCTGGCCTATCTGCTGGCGCGCGCGGCCGACACGATCGCCGACACGGCGCTCGTCGCGCCCGATCGCCGCGCGGCGCTGCTCACCGAGTTGCGCGACGAGGTCGAGCGGCTCGGCGACGGCGTGGCGCTGTCGCGCTCGCTCGAGGACGTGACGCGGATGCAGACGGATTCGCACGAGCACGTGCTGCTCGGGTCGATGCAGCCGATGCTCGGATTGCTGCGCGCGCAGCCGGCCGCGGACAGCGCTTCGATCCGCAAGGTCGTCGCGACGCTGACGTCGGGGATGGAGTTCGATCTGCGCACGTTCCCCGACGAGCAGTCGGGGCAGGTCGCGTCGCTGCCCACCCGCGACCTGCTCGACCGCTACACGTATCTGGTCGCCGGCTGCGTCGGCGAATTCTGGACCGACATGACCGGCGCGCACACGCAGGCCGCGCGCGGCTGGGACTTGCCGGACATGCGCGAGAAGGGCATCCGTTTCGGCAAGGCGCTGCAGATGACCAACATCCTGCGCGACTGCGCGAAGGACTTGCGCATCGGCCGCTGCTACCTGCCGGACGACGTGCTGGCCGCGCACGGGTTGAGCGTCGCCGGCCTGATGTCGCCCGCCGCGTCGGCGCGCGCGCGCGGCGTGCTGTTCGACCTGCTGCGCGTGACGCTCGCGCAGTATCGCGATGCGTGCCTGTATACGCTCGCGATTCCGCGCCGCTTCGTGCGGCTGCGGCTTGCCTGCCTGTGGCCGATCATGATCGGCCTCGAAACGCTCGAACTGCTGGCCGCGCACGATGCGTGGCTCGATCCGGCCAGCCCGGCGAAGGTGCCGAGAAAGCGGATCTACCGGATCATGGCGTCGTCGCTCGCGCTCGTCGGTTCGAACACGGCGATCCGCGCGCGGATGAACGCGCTGATCGATGCGGTCGACGCACGGATCGCGCAATCCGCGTCACGTTGAATGCCGCCGGCGCGCCGCGCCGGCATCCTCTTTCGGCCCGCGTTCGCCGGGCCGCTCCCGCCCGATCTCCCGCGCCGGCTGAAACGTTTTCATGATTTCACGTTCCGAAATGTGGGTGTCATGAACGTCAGCGATCCTGCCCGCCGGCGTGAATCGCGGCGTCAGCCGCAGTTGCGCATTTGTAAGATGGTTTTCACCGGAAGGCGTCTGACGACATCGGACGGTCGCGTGGCACCCGTCAAAATGTAAAGCTAGGGTTTTCACCGTCAAATGCCGGAGAGGCCCGCCGCATAAGCGTTTCAAGGTGTTGTGTAACTGTTTGGTGAACCCGCGCGTTGCGTCGATCATACGATGACCGACTGTGCGTATTGGGAAACGATTGGTAATCCGTCAGAATTGCGCCGGCATGTACTCGCACATGTGCATAAAACCACACCAGAAAAGAAATCATTCTTTGAGGACGGAGAATCAATGAAAAAGCGCGTCGCTTTCGCCATGACGGCAGTGGGTCTCGCAGCCGCTACCGCAGCCCACGCCCAGAGCAGCGTGACCCTGTACGGTATCGTCGATAACGCTATCGCTTACCAGAACAACTCGTCGGCAACCGGCGCGACCTCCGGCGGTCACTCGAAGGTGCAGATGGCCACCGGCATTTGGGCCGGCAGCCGCTTCGGCCTGAAGGGCAGCGAAGACCTCGGCGGCGGCACGAAGGCGATTTTCCAGCTGGAAGCCGGCTTCAACGGGAATAACGGCGCGTCGCAATGGTCGGGCGGCATCTTCACGCGTCAGGCATGGGTCGGCATGACCAACCCGACGTACGGTACGCTGACGGCAGGCCGCCAGTACACCGCGTACTACACGCTGCTGTCGCCGTACAGCCCGACGACCTGGCTGACCGGCTACTACGGCGCGCACCCGGGCGATATCGACTCGCTGGATACCAGCTACCGCGCGAACAACTCGCTCGTCTACATGTCGCCGAAGTTCTACGGCTTCACGGTCGGCGGTTCGTACTCGTTCGGCGGCGTTGCAGGCAGCACGAACCGCGGCTCGACGTGGAGTGCGGCGATCCAGTACCTGAACGGCCCGGCAGGCATCGCGGTCGGCTACCAGAAGATCAACAACTCGACGCTCGGCGGCGGCGCGTGGGGCGCGAACTCGACGACCCAGAACGGCCTCGACAGCAGCGGCAACGGCGCGCAACCGGCTGTCTCGTCGATCAACAACGGCTACGCGACGGCGCAATCGCAGCAACGCATTGCCGTGACGGCTGGCTATCAGTTCACGCCGGCATGGGACATTTCGGCGTCGTACTCGAACGTCAAGTACACCCCGGGCACCGGTTCGTCGTTCCGCAACACCGCGATCTTCAACACGGCAGGCGCCGTGCTGCACTGGAAGGCGTCGGCTCAGTGGGACTTCGCGGCAGGCTACTCGTACACGGCGGCAACGCAGTCGAACGGCATCACGAGCGCAGCCAAGTACCATCAGGTCACGCTGTCGCAGTACTACAGCCTGTCCAAGCGTACGGGTCTGTACGCGCTTGAGGCTTACCAGCACTCGAGCGGCAACACGTGGAACCCGACGCTCGGCGTCGTTGCGGCGACGACGTCGATCGGCGACGGCGTGGGCGCAGGTTCGAAGCAGAACCAGATCGCTGCCGGCGTCGGCATGATCCACCGCTTCTGATGTCGCGCGGCGCGCGAGCGCCGCTCACGGCATGCGGTATGAAAAAACCGGCCTTCGGGCCGGTTTTTTCGTGGGTACGGTCGTGCGGGCCGCGTAGCACGGGTGCGGTTGCCGGTCACGCGCGTTCGACGACGCGTGCTCGCGCCATCCGGCGATCAGTGATGCGAATCATCCGTCCACGTTCCCGCCAGCGCCTGGAACAGCGCCGCCGTATCGGCAAGCCGGTCGGCTTGCGCGCGTGTCCGGTCGAGCGCGGTCTGCAGTGCCTGCCGCTGCGTGTCGAGCAGGTCGACCCGGCTGATTCCGCCCGCCGCGTAGCGGTCGCCGGCAATCGCATTGCTCGCCGCTGCCTGTTGCGCAGCGGTGTTCCTCGCCTGCAATTCGGCGGCATCGTGTTCGACCGCGCGCATCGCGTCGGCGACCTGCTGAAGCGCCAGCAGCACGGTTTCCCGATAGCTCGCGAATGCGGCGTCGTACGCCGCTTCGGCCGCGCGTTTTCTCGCGCGCAGCTCGCCGCCGTGAAAGAGCGGCTGCGTCAGGCCCAGGCCGACGTTCCACACATTGAGCCCGCTCACGATATCCACGATGCGCGTGCGCTCCGACCCGACCCCTGCCGAAATCGAAAAACGCGGATACAGGTTCGCCGTGGCCACGCCGACGTTCGCGCTCGCCTGGTGCAGCACGGCCTCCGCCGCGCGGATGTCGGGCCGTTCGCGCGCGAGCGTCGACGGCAGCGCGACCGGCAGCGTGCGCGGCAGCGCGAGTGCGTCGAGCGCGAGGTCGGGCAGCACGGCGCCGGACGGCGGCGCGCCCAGCAGGATCGCGAGGCGGTGGCCGGCCTGCGCGTAGCGCGCCGCGAGCGGCGGCAACGATGCCTGTGTCTGCGCGAGCAGCGCACGCTGGGCATGCACGTCGGCCCGCGACACGCCACCCGCCGCGAAGCGCGCTTCGACGATGCGCAATTGCCGCGCCTGCGCGTCGACGAGCTGCCGCGTGAGCGCGACCTGCTGCGCGAGCGATGCGCGCAGGATCGCGGTCGCGACGACGTTGCCCGCGAGTGTCAGGCGGGCGGCATCGAGCGTGTACGCCTGATAGTCGACCTGGGCACGCAGCGCTTCGAGCGCGCGTCGGTCGCCGCCGAACACGTCGAGTGTGTACGACACGTTCACCGACGCGTCATACAGCGTGAACGGCCCGGGATTCGGCACGCTGGCGGGCAGCCCGAACGAGGCGATGTCGACCTGCTCGCGCGTGGCGGACAGGTTTGCGTCGACGCGCGGCAGCATCGTCGCGCCGGCCTGGGCCGCATGGTTCTGCCGTGCTTCGTCGAGCCGCGCGCGGGCCTCGGCGAGCGTCGGGCTGTTGTGCCATGCGGTATCGACGAGGCGGTCGAGCGGATCGGAGCCGAACGTCGTCCACCAGCGTTGCAGCGTGTGTGCGGACGGCTCGAACGTCTGCGCGCCGCCGGCCGGGCCGCCGGCGGCGGCCGTGGTCGTGGGCGCCGCATCGTGCGTGTACCGTGGCGTGGCCGGCGGGTCCGGCGCGCGGAAATCCGGCCCGACCGCGCATCCGGCGAGCAGTGCGACGGCGGCCAGCACGCTGCCGTGGGCAGCGAGGGAGGCGCGACGCGAAGGCGGTTTCATCGCGCGGCCCCTAATCGAGCGTGCGCCGGTAGAAGCGCAGCGCGACACCCATCACGACGACGGTGAACAGTGCGACGGGCCACACGGACGGCCACAGGTCGGTCCAGTCGTTGCCTTTCAGCAGGATGCCGCGCACCAGGCGGTTGAAGTAGGTGAGCGGCAGCAGGTTGCCGATGAACTGCGCCCACTTCGGCATCCCGGCGAACGGGAACATGAAGCCCGACAGCAGGATGTTCGGCAGGAAGTAGAACACCGCGAGCTGCATCGCCTGCAACTGGTTCTGCGCGAGCGACGACAGCGTGATGCCGACCGTCAGGTTCGCGGCAATGAAGAGCAGCGCGGCCAGGTAGATCGCGAATACGCCGCCGACGAACGGCACCTCGAACACGTACCGCGCGGCGGCGAGAATGATCGACACCTGGATCAGCCCGATGAACACGTACGGGACGATCTTGCCCGTCATCACCTCGATCGGCCGTACGGGTGTCGCGAGCAGGTTTTCCATCGTGCCGCGCTCGCGTTCGCGGGTGATCGCGAGGCCCGTCATCATCACCATCGTCATCGTCAGGATCACGCCCATCAGGCCGGGCACGACGTTGTACTGCGTGATGCCTTCGGGGTTGTACAGGCGATGCAGCACAACGTCGAACGCGGGCGGGCGGCCGTTCAGGCGCGCGAGGGGGCCCGTCAGGTCCTTGTCCGCGACGGGCTGCACGAGGCCCGGCAGCGCGCTGATCGCCGACGCGGTCGCGACGGGATCGGTCGCGTCCGCCTCGACGAGCAGCGACGGATGCTCGCCGCGCAGCAGCCGTTTCGAGAAATCGGCCGGCACGCTCAGCACGAACTGCACGTCGCCGCGCGCGAGCGCATGCCGGCCGGCCGCTTCGTCGGGCAGCGCCGCGACGATGTCGAAATACGCGGAATTGCGCATCGCGGCGATGAAGCTGCGTGCGAAGGGGCCCGGATCGGCGACGATCACCGCGGTCGGCAGATGCTTCGGATCGGTGTTGATCGCGAAGCCGAACAGCGCGAGCTGGATGATCGGCACGCCGACGATCATCGCGAACGTCACGCGATCGCGGCGCAGCTGCAGGAATTCCTTCATCACGATGCTCCACCAGCGCGCGACCGAGAACGACTCGCGCAGGCCCGTCCATGCGTTCATGACGATGCTCCGCCGGGCGGCCCGGATGCACGGCCCATCATGTAGATGAAGACATCTTCGAGCCCGGTGTCGATCGGCGCGACCTGCAGCGATGCGCGGCCGTTCGCCTGCGCGGCGGCCTGTGCCGCGACCTGCGCGAGCGTGGCGTCGAGCAGCGCACCATCGCGGCCGCTCACGTGCAGCGCGGAGCCGAACACGACGGTCTGGTCGACCCCCGGCATCGTGCGCAGCTGCGCGGACAGTTCGGCCAGGTGCCCGCCCGTGATCGTGCGGGTCGACAGGTGCTGCGACGCGACGATTTCCGTCGACGTGCCTTGCGCGAGCAGTTCGCCGGACGCGATGTACGCGAGCTTGTGGCAGCGCTCGGCTTCGTCCATGTAGTGCGTGCTGACGAGCACCGAGATCCCTTGTGCGGCCAGCCGGTGCAGTTCTTCCCAGAAGTCGCGGCGCGCGGCGGGATCGACGCCGGCGGTCGGTTCGTCGAGCAGCAGCAGTTCCGGTTCGTGCAGCATGCACGCGGCGAGCGCGAGGCGCTGTTTCCAGCCGCCGGACAGCGCGCCCGTGAGCTGGTCCGCCCGGCTTGCGAGGCCGAGCCCGTCGAGCGCGCGCGCGACGGCCGCGCGGCGATCGGGCATCCCGTACACGCGTGCGACGAAATCGAGGTTCTCGCGAATCGACAGGTCTTCCCAGTACGAGAAGCGCTGCGTCATGTAGCCGACGCGCCGCTTGATCTGCGCGCTGTCGCGCACGATGTCGTAGCCGAGGCAGGTGCCGCTGCCCGAGTCGGGCGTGAGCAGGCCGCACATCATCCGGATCGACGTGGTCTTGCCGCTGCCGTTCGGTCCGAGAAAGCCGAAGATCTCGCCGCGCGCGACGCGCAGCGATACGTCCTTCACGACGTGCTTGTCGCCAAATCGCTTGTTCAGGCGGTCGACGTCGATCGCGTACGGAGCGGAAGGCACGTTCATCGCACCCTCACGGCGACGGGCTGGCCCGGATGCAGCTTCGGCGCGTCGGCGAGCGCCGGGCGCGCCTCGACCATGAACACGAGCTTGGTCCGGCTCGCGTTGCTGTAGATCACGGGCGGCGTGTACTCGGCCTCGCTCGACACGTAGGTGATGCGCGCGGGCAAGTCGGCCGGGCAGCCGTCGCAGTGGACCGAGACTGTCTTCCCCGGGGCGAGCGACGCAATGGCCGCCTCCGGCACGAAGAAGCGCACCTTCAGGTTCTGCGGCGGCAGCATCTGCACGACCGGATTGCCGGCCTGCACCCATTCGCCGACGCGGTACAGCGTGTCGTACACGCGCCCGGCGGCGGGCGCGGCGACGCGCTTCTGATCGAGCTTCCATTGCGCTTCGGTCACGGCCGCCTGCGCGGCGTCGACCTGCGCGGCCTGGGCGGCGACCTGCTGCTCGCGGCCCGGCAACCGCGCGACTTCGACCTGGTTCTGCAACTCGCGCATCTGCGCGGCAGTGGTCTGCGCGGCGGTGCGCGTATCGTCGAGCTGCTGCTGCGACAGGCCGCCGGCCGCGTACTGGCGTTCGTCGCGCACGCGTTGCGCGGCGGCCCGCGCCGCTTGTGCGGTGGCCTGCGCGAGCTGGGCACGCGTGACCGCGATCTCCGGAGGACGCTTGCCGGTCTGCAGATCGGCAAGCTGCGCGCGCGCGGCCGCGAGCTGATGTTGCGCCTGCCGCAGCGCGGCCGTTTCGCTGACGGCTTCGAGCGCGAACACCGGCGTACCGGCCGCGACGGCCTGGCCGCGCTCGACCGACAACTGGGTCAGCGTGCCCGCTTGCGACGACGACAGGTACACGAATTCGCCTTCGACATAGCCCTGGTAGGTCGTGCCGGTGTCTGCCGGCCGTCCGCAACCGGCGAGCAGCGCGGTAGCGGCCAGCGCGAGCGGCAGCGCGCGGGCGGTGCTCACGACGGCCTCCGTGGCGTGCGCGAGCGCGCATCCGGCGCGGTGGCGGGCGCCTGCATGCCGGAGTCGAGCAGCGCGTGGACATGGCGATGCAGTACGTCGCGATCGATCGGCGGCAGGCCGCGCGCGCTTTGCCACAGCTTCGCGGTCGCGAGCGGCAGCATCACGAGCGCGATGATCGAATGGAACAGGAATGCGGGTTCGAGCGACGGGTTCAGCGTGCCGGCCTGCTGCGCGGCGCGGATGCGTTCGGCAAAACGCCCGACATGCTCGAGCGGAATGCGGCGGACCATCCGCTCGCGCAGCAGGCCGCCTTCGTGGACGATCTCGCGCAGCCAGATCGACGGCAGCCACGGCATGCGATGCGTGACGTCGAAGAAGCGGTCGACGAGTTCGGCGACGAGCGCGAACGGATCGTTGTCGATCTCCGGCGCGGTCGGTCGCCACACGAACGCGATGACCTGCGCGAGCCGCTCCTCGACGATCGCGTCGAGCAGGTGCTCGCGACTCGTGAAGTAGTAGTGGACCATCGCCGACGTGACGCCGGCGGCCGCGGCGATCTGCGCTACCGTCGTCGCGGCGATGCCGCGCTCGGCGAACAGCTGGATCGCAACGTCGAGCATGTGGCCGCGCAGGTCGAAGTCCTCCACCGACGGGCGGCGCCCGCGCGGCTTGGCGACGGTGGATTTCGCGTTCATGAAATCGACGCTAATTGATGAGTTAGTTAATTTCAAGGAAGGGTTTTCGCCCGCGTTGATCGAGATCAGGCGTGCGCCGAATGGCGGTGCGGACGTGCGCGGAGGTGGCTCGACGGAGGGCCGTGCGCGGGTGGCGGCGTGTAGGGAGCGGTTAATGAGGAAGCGGCGGAGGGGAGATGGCCGAAACCAGTGAGGCATCGGCGCGGATCCGGCATGGCGCTGGCAGGGCGGCCGGTCGTGAAGCAGGCGCGCGTGCGCTGCGGCACGCGCGCCTGAAACGTCGTCACTGATCGATCGGCGACGTCAGCGGATCGTGCTCGCCGGTCAGCCCGAACACGACGAGTTGAGCGGGTTCGGTGGCGCTCGCATTGCGCGATACCTGATGGCGCGAACCGGGCGGCTCGTACCAGCCTTCGCCGGCGCGATAGCGGCGCACCGGGCCGCCGTTCACCTGCGACAGCACTTCGCCTTTCGACACGACGGCGAACACCGAGCCGAGGTGCCGGTGCGGTTCCGACGCCTGGCCGGGCGCATAGTCGACGGTCGCGACGACCGCGAGCTTGCCGGGCGCTTCGGGCACGGCCTGGCGCATGATCGCGTGCACGTTGTCGCCTGCGTCGTGCGCATGGACGGCGGCCGGCAGCGCGGCGCCGAGCACGAGCGACGCGCACAGAAACGTATGACGGAGAGTCGAACGCATCATCGTCGTCTCCTTATTCGGGCATCTTGCGGAACGCGATCGCGAAGCGGTTCCACGCGTTGATCGTCGTGATCAGCAGCGACAGTTCGAACAGTTCCGCGTCGCTGAAATGCGGTTTCACGGCTTCCCAGACGGAATCGGGCACGTGGTTGTCGGCGACCAGCGTCAGCGCTTCGGTCCATTCGAGCGCCGCGCGTTCGCGCTCGGTGAAGAACGGCGTTTCGCGCCACACGACGACGGTCGCCAGGCGGCGCTCGGTTTCGCCGCCCTTGCGCGCGTCCGTCGTGTGCATGTCGACGCAGAACGCGCAGCCGTTGATTTGCGAGGCGCGCAGCCGGACGAGTTCGGCGAGCGGTTTTTCGATGGTGCTCTTCGCGAGGAATTCCTCGGCGTTGCGCATCACCTTGATGGCGTTCGGGCTGGCGGCGTAGAAGTTCAGGCGCGGTTGCATGGTGGGTCCTGGGTGGTTGATGCGCACGGCGGCGCGACAGGACCCACTGTATGCCGCTCACTGGCTTGCTTGAATGTCCAATTTCCGGAAAATTCAGGTAACCAGTGGCGTGTGGCCGGTGCCGCCCGAATCCAGCAGCGCGGCCAGCTTCGCGAGCGCCGTGTCGATACGCAGCGCGTCGATCCCGCCATAGCCGAACAGCAAGCCCGCGCGGACCGGCGCGCCGACATGGAATGCCGAGATCCCGTACAGGCCGATGCCGTCGGCGCGGGCGGCCCGCACCAGCGCGGTTTCGTCGAGCCCGGGTTTCAGCAGCGCGGCCAGGTGAATGCCGGCGGTCGGCGCGATCGCGTCGAACCACGGCGCGAGGCCGCCGCGCAGGTGCGCGATCAGCATCGTGCGGCGCGCGTCGTAGTGCTTCTGCACGCGCCGCAGGTGCCGGGCGAAGTCGCCTTCGAGCATGAAGCGCGCGAGCGCGGCCTGCGTCAGCGAGCAGGTATGCCAGTCGACGATCTGCTTGGCCTTGGACAGCGCGCCGCGCAGCGCGCGCGGCGGTATCGCGTAGCCGATCCGCAGTTCCGGGAAGATCGTTTTCGAGAACGTGCCGACGTAGGCGACGAGGCCGGTGCGGTCGAGGCTTTTCAGCGATTCCACCGGGCGGCCTTCGAAGCGGAACTCGCCGTCGTAGTCGTCCTCGATGATCACCGCGCGGCGGCGCTGCGCCCATTCGAGCAGCGCGACGCGCCGGTCCAGCGTCATCGGCATGCCGAGCGGAAACTGGTGCGACGGCGTCACGTAGACGAGGCGCGCGTCGTCGGGCAGCCGCTCGGTGACGATGCCGTGCGCATCGACCGGCACGCCGATCACCGTCGCGCCGAGCGACGCGAACGCCGCGCGTGCCGGCGGATAGCCGGGATTCTCGACCGCGACGACGTCGCCCGGCCGCACGACCACGCGCGCGATCAGGTCGAGCGCCTGTTGCGCGCCCTGCGTGACGAGCACGTCGTCCCAGCCGCACGCGACCGCGCGGCTGAACCCGACGTAGCGCGCGATCGCGCCGCGCAACTGCGGATCGCCGGCCGGGTCGTGATACTGGCCGGGGCCGCGCGCCTGCTGGCGCAGCGCGTGGTGCAGGCAGCGGCGCCACGCGTCGAACGGGAACAGCGTCTTGTCGGTCACGCCGCCGCGAAAGTCGAAGGCGGGCGAGTCCTGCGGCGTGGGCATCGCGAGCGCGTCGGGCAGGTCGTCCCACAGTTCGCGCGCATCGACGGCATGAACCGGCGGCGTGGCTTCGACGAGCGACGGCGTTGCCGCGGCGGCCGCATGCGGCACCCGCGCGAGGCCGTCGGTGACGAACGTGCCGTCGCCGGCGCGCGTGTTCAGGTAGCCCTCGGCGACGAGGCGCTCGAATGCATCGAGCGTCGTCTTGCGCGATACGCCGAGCTGCTTCGCGAGGTCGCGCGTCGACGGCAGGCGGGTGCCGCCTTCGAGCCGCCCGTCGACGATCGCTGTGCGCAGTTGGCGGAAGATCTGCCCGGTCAGGTCGTGGCGGCCTTCGATGCGGATCGCGATGTCCATCGCAGTGGTTACCTCGGATACTGGAATTCGGTGTTTGTCAGCATACCGGAAGTTCATGGCCGGACTGGCGCTCGGAAGGGCGGCATGTGCGGCTTCGTGCGTCCGGGGGAATGAGCGTGCTTGTGGTCGTGGCTGTCCGGATGCCCGAAGGGATCGCCCCCCGTCGGGAGGGTTGGCCTGCATCCGCCGCACACCGGGCGCAGCGCCATTCGATTGGACCGCCGCCCGCCGCTGCCTTACGATCCACGACACCCCCCGACCGGAGTGCCGCTCATGTTGTCCGAAGACGAACTCGCGCTGCTCGATGCGATCCGCGCAACCGGCAGCCTGTCGCGGGCGGCCGCGCGGCTCGGCAAGGCGCCGTCGACGGTGTCGCACGCCGCGCGGCAGCTCGAAACGCGCTTCGACGCGCTGTTGTTCGACCGGCGCGGCTACCGGCTGCAGCTCACGCCGGCCGGCCAGTTGCTGACCGACGAGGCATCGCGCCTCGCGCTGCACGTCGCGCGGCTCACGCAGCGCGTGCGGCAGGTCGCGAGCGGCTGGGAGGACCGGCTGTGGATCGTCAGCGACGAGGTGCTGGAGTTCGATACGCTGCTGCCGGTCGTGCGTGCGTTCGACACGCTCGATTCGGGCGTGTCGCTGCGCTTCACGCACGAAGTCCTCGGCGGCACCTGGGAGGCGCTGCGCGACGGTCGCGCCGATCTGGTCGTCGGCGCGACCAACGAGCCGCCGGCAATCCCGGGTTTCAAGTGGTTCGAGCTCGGCGCGATGGAGTGGGTGTTCGCGGTATCGCCGCGCCATCCGCTTGCGGCGTCGAGCGAGCGGCTCACGCGGGATGCGATCGGCGCGCACCGCGCGGTCGTCGTCGCCGATTCGTCGCGGCGCTCGGTCGGCCGGGCATACGGGCTGCTCGGCGGGCAGGCGGTGCTCGCGGTGCCGTCGATGCGCGCGAAGATCCTTGCGCAGCGCGACGCGCTCGGCGTCGGCTGGGTGCCGCGCCGGCGGGTCGCGTCGCTGCTGGCGCGCGGCGAGCTGGTGGAGAAGGAAACGGCCGATCCGCGCGAACCGAACGTGTTGTATGTCGCGTGGCGCGGCGATCGCGACGGCCGCGCGCTGCAATGGTGGCTCGAGCAATTGCGGGAACCGCGGCTCGCGCAGCGGCTGCTCGACGGGATCGACGTGGCGGGTTGAGCGCGCCGTCCGGGCGAGCCTCCGCAAACATGTTCGAAGATTTCGAACGTGTCCGCCGCGCCCGTCGTACGGCAACCCCGGGCGCCGCGCGCATCCTGTGTTCACGGTCAACTCACCGGTTCACAGGAGAACATCATGCAACGCTTCGAAGGAAAAACGGTACTCGTCACGGGCGGCAACAGCGGCATCGGCCTGGCGGCCGCACGGGCATTCGCGGCCGAAGGCGCGCAGGTCATCATCACCGGTCGCGACGAGCAGACGCTCGCCGCCGCGCGCGAGACGCTCGGCGACGGCGCGCTCGCGATCCGCAACGAGGCCGGCAGCGTCGCGTCGGCGCGGGCGCTGGCGGATGCGATCGCGGCATCCGGCGCGCGGCTCGACGCCGTGTTCATCAACGCGGGCGTCGCGAAACTCGCGCCGTTCGCGGATATCGACGAAGCGTTGTGGGACCTCGTGTTCAACACGAACGTGAAGGGCGCGTATTTCCAGATCCAGGCGCTCGTCCCGCTGCTGAACCGCGGCGCGTCGATCGTGATCAACGGGTCGATCAACGCGCACATCGGGATGCCGGGTTCGTCCGTGTACGCGGCAAGCAAGGCGGCGGTCAATTCGTTCGCGAAGACGCTGTCGACGGAATTGCTGCCGCACGGCGCGCGCGTGAACGTGGTGAGCCCCGGGCCGGTCGAGACGCCGTTGTACGGCAAGCTCGGGCTCGATGCGGCGACGCTCGACGAGACCGCGGAAAAGATCAAGGGGCTCGTGCCGATCGGCCGGTTCGGCACGCCGGACGAAATCGCGTCGACGGTGCTGCACCTGAGCGCACCCGAGTCAGCGTTCATCGTCGGCGCGGAAATCATCGCGTCGGGCGGGATGGGCTTGCTCTGAGCGTGAAACCGGCCGGGCTGCACCGCTTGATGCGACGTCGAGCGGCGCAGCCCGGCCGGCCGGTCGAATCGCTGGCGCGAAGTCGTCGGGCGCCGTGTGGCGCGCGTCGAGTTGCATCACCGTCGGCCCCGGAAACGTCACGCGGCCCTGCTCGGCGAATACGGCGCCACGATCCGCATCGCACGGCGGAAATATCAGGCCCGTTACCGCCACGCGGCCGCCATTCGCGAACCCGTCGACCGAACCGCGCTCGATGACGATTTCCAGCCCTGCGGGCAGCCGTGCTCGCGCGGCAGATCGGCGATATGTTCGCGGCTGAACGAGCCCGCGAATGCCGCAGCACCGGAGCGGAAAGGGGGCGCGATCGGCAACGGCTGTTGCCGGATGCGCTCCGTTGCAAAAGCCATGACGGTGGCAGGGCCGAAGCCCGGATCGCTAGACGACCGGTCTAATCCAGGGCTATCATCCAGCCTGCTGAATGCGACGCCGTTCCTGACGCATCGCGCAGACGCGAAAATGCCATATCGCGCTGCGATGCTGCTCGTGCAGGAGAGGTCGTCGTTTTTTTCGATGCTATGACTAGACGACTGGTCTAATAGCATCGGGCAACGAACATTTTCGATGCGCGACCGGCACGTCGGCGCCCGCCAGCGGACTAACCGGCAGGCGCGCGTCGTTCGCGGCACGCGGCGTGCGCCATGCTGGCCGCCGCGCGACGCGGCCCCGTTCCCCCATTTCGAAGGAGTGTCCGATCATGAAGATTCTGGTTGTCCTGACCTCGCACGACACGCTCGGCGACACCGGCAAGAAGACCGGCTTCTGGCTCGAGGAACTGGCCGCGCCGTATTACGCGTTCAAGGATGCCGGCGTCGAACTGACGCTCGCGTCGCCGAAGGGCGGCCAGCCGCCGCTCGACCCGAAAAGCAGCGATCCGGCCGCGCAAACCGACGCCACGCGCCGTTTCGACGCGGATACGGCGGCCAGGGCCGAACTCGCGGCGACGCGCAAGCTGGCCGACGTGTCGATCGACGATTACGACGCGGTGTTCTATCCGGGCGGCCACGGCCCGCTGTGGGATCTCGCCGAGGATCTGCATTCGATCGGCCTGATCGAGCGCGCGTTGTCGGCCGGCAAGCCGGTCGCGGCCGTGTGCCACGCGCCGGGCGTGCTGCGCCACGTGAAGGATCCGAACACCGGCGAGTCGGTCGTGCGCGGCAAGCGTGCGACGGGCTTCACCAACAGCGAGGAGGCGGCCGTCGAGCTGACGGAAGTGGTGCCGTTCCTCGTCGAGGACATGCTGAAGACCAACGGCGCGCAGTTCGAGCGCAGCGCCGACTGGGCGCCGCACGTCGTCACCGACGGGCTGCTGATCACGGGGCAGAACCCCGCGTCGTCGGCGCCTGCGGCCGAGGCGCTGCTCGCGCAACTCGGCCGTCGATGAAAGTTTGCCCGGCGCCGGCATGACCGGTGCCGCGCCGTTTCCGTCGCCGGGCACAGCCGGCCCGACGACGGCCCGAATCGTTCTGCCGCGCACCCCGTGCGGTGGATCGTCCAGCCGTTTCGCAGAACCAAGCAAAGGAGTGGTGGATGTCTGCCCTGTTCGAACCGTTCAAACTCAAGGATGTCACGCTGCGCAACCGCATCGCGGTGCCGCCGATGTGCCAGTACGTCGCCGAAGACGGCGTCGTCAACGACTGGCATCACGTGCATCTGGCCGGCATCGCACGCGGCGGCGCGGGCCTCGTGATCGCGGAGGCGACGGCCGTGTCGCCGGAAGGCCGTATCACGCCGGGCTGTGCCGGGCTGTGGACCGATGCGCAGGCCGAGGCGTTCGCGCCGTCGGTCGCGGCAATCAAGGCGGCGGGCGCGGTGCCCGGCATCCAGATCGCGCATGCGGGCCGCAAGGCGAGCGCGAACCGTCCGTGGGAAGGCGACGATCACATCGCCGACGGCGATCCGCGCGGCTGGCAGACCATCGCCCCGTCGGCCGTTCCGTTCGGCGCGCATCTGCCGAAGACGCCGCGCGCGATGACGCACGACGACATCGCGCGCGTGCAGGCCGATTTCGTTGCATCCGCGAAGCGCGCACGCGACCTCGGCTTCGAATGGCTCGAACTGCACTTCGCGCACGGCTATCTCGGCCAGAGCTTCTTCTCGGTGCATTCGAACCGGCGCGACGACGAATACGGCGGTTCGGCGGAAAACCGCAGCCGCTTCCTCGTCGATACGCTGAAGGCGGTGCGCCAGGTATGGCCGGAGCACCTGCCGCTGACCGCGCGCCTCGGCGTGATCGAATACGACGGCCGCGACGAAGAGACGCTCGCCGAATCGATCGCGCTCACGCAGCGGATGAAGCAGGAAGGGCTCGACATGCTGAGCGTGTCGGTCGGCTTCTCGACGCCCGACGCGCAGATTCCGTGGGGCCCGGCGTTCCTCGCGCCGATCGCCGAACGCGTGCGCCGCGAAGCCGGCCTGCCGGTGTCGTCGGCGTGGGGCATCGACACGCCGCAACTGGCGAACCGTGTCGTCGCCGAGCAGCAGCTCGACCTCGTGATGATCGGCCGCGCGCATCTTGCCGATCCGCACTGGCCGTACTACGCGGCCAAGCAGCTCGGCGTCGAGCGTCCGTCGTGGACGCTGCCCGCGCCGTATGCGCACTGGCTGGAGCGCTATCGCGTCGCCGACAAGGTGGCCTGAGCACGCGTCCGGTCGCGCGACGGCGCGGCGTTCGCCGCGGCCCGCGGTTGACGACGTGGCGCGCGACGTCGGCGTGCCGTCGCGGCAACGATGGATAGAATGGCGGTTCGCCCGGGTTTTCGGCCCGGGCGAACCGCCATTTTTTCATTTCGACAGAGGTGCCATGCGCGCACATGTCCCGCCCTCCCAGGATGCCGCCGTGCGCCCGCGCGTGCAGCAGATTGCCCGCGCCGTGCTGTATGCGGTGTTGCTGATGCTCGCGCTGTGGGTGATCCGCGATTTCATTCCCGCCATTGCATGGGCATGCGTGATCGCGATCGCGCTGTGGCCGTTGCTGAAACGCTTCGAGTCGGACCGGTGGTTTCGCGACCGGCCGACCCTGACCGCGACGGTGATCACCGCCGGGATTTCGCTGCTCGTCGTGCTGCCGGTGGCGCTCGCGCTGGGGCAGGCGTTCGCGCAGGAGCACGACTTGCGCATGTGGCTGCACTCGATCCAGGACAACGGCATTCCGCTGCCGGACGTGGTCGGGCGGCTGCCTTACGGGTCCGCGCAGATCACCCAATGGTGGCAGGCCAATCTCGGTCATCCGCTGCATGCCGACTCGGCGATGCACGGTGCGAGCGGCGCGAAATTCATCGCTTTCGGGCGGCAGTTCGGCACGAAGCTCGCGCACGGGTTGTTCGAATTCGGCTTCATGCTGGTTACGCTGTTCGTGATCCTGCGTGCCGGCCACAAGTTGTCGGGTGCGCTGCTGCAGGGCGCGCGGCGTGCGTTCGGGCGCGGCGGCGCGGATCTGATCGAACGGATGGTCGCGGCCGTGTACGGCACGGTGACGGGGCTGGTCGTCGTCGGGCTGGGCGAGGGCGCCATTCTCGGCGTTGCGTATGCGCTCGCGGGCGTCCCGCACTCGGCGCTGCTCGGCCTCGTGACGGCCATTGCCGCGATGCTGCCGTTCTGCGCGCCGATCGTGTTCTGCGGCGCGGCGCTGTGGCTGTTCGTGCAGGGGGCGACCGTGTGGGCGATCGTGGTGCTGGCGGTCGGCTTCGTGGTCGTGTTCGTCGCCGAGCATTTCGTGCGGCCGGTGCTGATCGGCAGCTCGACGCGCCTGCCGTTCCTGCTCGTGCTGTTCGGCATTCTCGGCGGCGCCGAGACGTTCGGCCTGATCGGGCTGTTCGTCGGCCCCGCGCTGATGACGGTGCTGACGATGCTGTGGGCCGAATGGGTCGCATGACGGTGCCGGCCGCGGCGCCGGTCCGTCGCATCGGCGTAACGGTGAACGGTGAACGGTGAACGGTGAACGGTGAACGGTGAACGGCGCACCGGCAAGGGCGGGTGACGGCCCGTCCGGCGCCGCTGCGCGTCACCGCGATCCGGTTTGCGCGCGGCGTGCATGATCCGCGCCGCCGGACACCGATTTCAACATTTCTTTTCGATCCGAACCCCAAGGTCTAGTAGCATGGGGCTTTCGATCGCGCCGGCACGGCGCAGCAGATTCCTCCAAGCATGCGATTGATTCCGATGTCCCGTCCCGCAGCGACGCTGTCCCTGGCGGCCAGTTGCCTGATGTTGCACGGCTGTGCGTGGTTCGATTCGTGGCTGCCGTTCTCGTATTCGCGTACCCCGCTGGCGAGGGCCGCGTCGCGGCATGGCGCGATGCGCACCGACGTCGTCCGCGCGGGCGGCAATCCGCGCAGCGTGTGGATGGTCCGCAACGGCAACGGCGTCTGCTACAACTACGTCATCGAGCACGGCAACGATCATCGGCCTTACTTCGTCGTGTTCGACAAAGCCGGCGCCGTCACGCAACGCGGCTTCGATACCTGCATGGACGCCGACCGCAAGGGCGCGCTGCAGCCGGGCAAGGCCGCTTTCCGATAGCGCGGCGGCCGTCCGCCGCGCCTGCCGTCCCGGTTTTGCCGGCCGGGTTTGCCGTTACGCGATCGTGTCGACCACGCCGCCGTCGACGCGCAACGCCGCGCCTGTGGTTGCCGATGCCTGTGGCGAGCACACGTACACGACAAGGTTCGCGACTTCCTCCGTCGTCGCCGGCCGCTGGATGATCGAGCTTGCCCGCTCGCTGCGCACGAAATCCACGGCAACATCGTCGATGCTGCGGCCCGTTTCGTCGGCCGTCGCCTTCAGCATCGCCCGCACGCCTTCGGACATCGTCGGCCCCGGCAGCACCGAATTGACCGTCACGTTCGTGCCGGCCGCGAGTTTCGCGAGGCCGCGCGAGATCGCCAGTTGCGCGGTTTTCGTGAATCCGTAGTGAATCATGTCGACCGGGATGTTCAGGCCCGATTCCGACGAGATGAACACGATGCGGCCGGTGTTGCGCGCGAGCATCCCCTTCAGGTAATGCCGCGCGAGACGCACGCCGGACATCACGTTGGTCTGGAAGTAATGCTCCCATTCGCCGTCGTCGATGTCGAAGAACGCCTTCAGCCCGTAGATGCCCGCATTGTTGACGAGGATGTCGGCCTCCGGCGTGTGCTGCGTGATGCGCGCGACGCCGTCGGCACCGGACAGGTCGGCGGCGACGCCGTCGACGTCCGCGCCGGGCACCGCGGTGCGCAGCAGCGCGAGCGCGGCGTCGACCGACTTGTCGCTGCGGCCGTTGACCACGACGCGCGCGCCGGCGTGCGCGAGCCCTTCGGCGATTGCCAGCCCGATGCCGGCGGTGGAGGCGGTGACGACCGCGGTCTTGCCTTTCAGATCGATGTGCATGAACGTACCGGTTTGAAGAGGGAACGGAACCCGCCGCGTGCGCCGCGGCGGCCGGAATTCAAAGCTTAGGCGATCCGGCCGCGACGCGTCGGCTTGCGGTTGCGTCGCGTCGCGCAGTCTTGTACGGTGTGCGTTCGCCATCCGATCCGGGAGCCTGTCGCGTGAGCCGTTCCGCCACCCCCCTCGCCGTGCCGTCGCCATTCTGGCGCGACGCCGCGCTGCCGTTCATCGAGGCGCGCACCGTCGACGACGGGCGGACGATCTGCTACGCGAAACACACGCACGACACGTTTTCGCTCGGCGCGATCGTCGGCGGCACGAGCACCTACCTGAACGGCCCGACGAAAGAGCACGTCGGGCGCGGCGTGCTCGTGATCATCGATCCGGAACAGGTGCATGCATGCAACCCGTACGGCCCCGACGCGTGGGCATACCGGATGGTCTACGTCGACGTGCCGTGGCTCACGCGTCTGCAGCATTCGCTGGGGCGCGATCCGAATGGCGATTTTCATGGTTTTTCGCCGAAGTTGACGCAACGGCGCGACCTGTTCGCGCAATTCGGCGGGTTCTACCGCACGCTCGTGTCGCCCGGCGTCGATCCGCTCGGCAAGGAAAGCGCGGCGGTCGAATTCTTCACGCAACTGCACGGCGCGCTCGATCGCGACCTGCCTGCGCATGCCGCGCGCGGCACCGACAACGCGAAGCTCGCGCGCGCGGCCGACTACATCGCCGCGCATTGCCGGCAGGCCGTCACGCTCGATGCGATCTGCGCGGCCGCCGATCTGTCGCCGTCCTATCTGATCCGCGCGTTCAACGCCCGTTACGGCATGACGCCGCATGCGTTCCTGATCGATCGTCGCGTGCAGTACGGCCGCACCGAGCTGCGCCGCGGCCGGCCGATCGCCGACGTCGCGCTCGATGCGGGCTTCGCCGACCAGGCGCATTTCCAGCGCGCGTTCCGCCGCATCGCAGCCGCGACGCCGGGACAATATCGAAGCGCCGCGAGCTGAGCGGCGGAGCGGGCAACGCCGGATCGCTGCGGCGCCGTACGGCGGCAGGCCGCCATCGGCTCGCGACGCCGGTCGAATACGCCATTCGGCGTAACGCGCGTATCGCGGAACGACCGCGCTAGAGGTCGAGCAGATAGAGCGCGCTGCCCGCGAGCAACAACGCCATCGCGCGGTTGAACAGCCGCATCCGCCGCGCGTTCGCGAGCCGGTGCCGCAGCGATGCGCCCGCATACGCCCAGCACGCGATCGACGCAAAACAGATCACCAGATACAGCGCGGCGAATTGCCAGACCTGCGTGCGGTCGCCGTCGGCCGCATACGCGCCCATCGCGGCCACGCACGCAAGCCACGCTTTCGGATTGAGCCACTGCATCGCCGCGCCGGCCGCTGCCGACGGGCCGGCGACGCTCGGCGCGTCCGGATCGGCGGGGTCGGCCGACAGCCGGCCGTCGTCGAGCGCGAGCCGCAATGCGAGGTAGAGCAGGAACGCGATTCCCGACCATTGGGTGGCCGTGGTCAGCATCGGCCAGCGCGCGAGCGCCGCGTGCAGCCCGAGGCCGATCAGCAGGAACAGGGCGACGAAGCCGAGCGTCGCGCCGGCCGCATAGCGCAGGCTTGCGCCGAGACCGTGGCGCGCGCCCGCACTGAGCGCGACGATGTTGACGGGACCGGGGGTGATCGACGACGCCAGCGCGAACGCGGCCATCGAAACCAGCATGCTCATCGGAAGTCTCCATGCGAATGTGAAAGTCGCATCGAGACTAAAGAAGCCGAGCGGGCCCGTATTGAAGAAAACTGCCCTCGGCGGCGCGGCCGTCGTCAGTGCATCGCGCGCGATGCGTGCGCCGGGCGCGCCGGGTGCGGCGCATGCGGGTCGGTCGCGTCGGCCGCGCGCAGCGGGGCGCCGGTGAACGGCTGCGCCGACACCGAGAAGCCGAACGTATTGGTGCCGCCCGAGCACGCGACGAACACGCTGCCGCCATGCATTTCCGCGACGGCCTTGACGATCGACAGCCCGAGCCCGTGATTCTCCTTGCTGTTCGCGCGCGCTTCCTCGAGCCGGTAGAAGCGCTCGAACACGTGCGAACGCTGCACGGGATCGATCGGCTCGCCGGGGTTCGCGACCGACACGTCGACGAGCGTGTCGCGGCGCGTGATCGTCACGTTCAGCGTCGCGCCGGGCGCCGAATGCTGGATCGCGTTGATCAGCAGGTTGGTCATCGCGCGGCGGAACAGCGACGGATCGACGGCCGCGCGCGCGTCGCCGTGCAGTTCGGCGCGCAACTGCGCTTCGTCGAGCGGAATTTCGAGAAAATCGAGCATGCGCCGCACCTCGTCGGCGAGCGACACGTGCTTCAGGTCGGTCGCGCGCTCGCCGCGATCGCTGCGCGACAGGAACAGCATGTCGTTGATGATCACGCGCAACCGTTCGAACTCCTCGAGGTTCGACTGCAGCGTCTGGCGCATCCGGTCGACCGAGCGGTCGCGGCTCGTCAGCGCGACCTGGGTCTGGCCGATCAGGATGCTGATCGGCGTGCGCAGTTCGTGCGCAACGTCCGCGTTGAAGGCTTCGAGCCGCGCGTAGGTCTGCTGGATGCGTTCGAGCGCGCCGTTGAACGAGGCGGCGAGATCGCGCAGCTCGGTCGGCAGCGCGTCGGTCTGCAGCCGCTGGCGGCGGTTGGTGGCGCTGACGGCCGCCGCGTCCTGCGACAGCCGTTCGAGCGGCGCGAGCCCGAAGCGCGCGACCGCGCGGCTCAGCAGCAGCGTGATGACGGTGGCCGTCGCGATCAGCGCGGCGAGCGTCCACACGAAACGGCGCAGCATCCGCTGCGTGCGCTCGCACGACGATGCGACGATCAGCTTCAGATCGGGGCGCTCGCCGCTGCCCGCGATCGGGATGGTCTTCGTCATCACGTCGTAGCTGCTGTGGTTGAGCGCGTATTGCCGGAATGCGCCGAACGGTTTGCCGACGGGCGCGCCGTCGATCGGACGACCGAAGCGGAAGTCGGCGTCCGGGCTCTCGATCTGGTAGCGCGTCGAGCCGTCGGGCGGTTCGAGGTCGGCGAGCTTTTCCTGCATCAGCCGGCCGCGCGCGGCCGTCGTCGCGTGCGACACGATCATCTGCGCGACCTTCGCGCGCGTGTCGATCGTCGCGCGCAGTTCGGCGAACAACTGGCGCTCCATCATCACGAACAACCCGCAACCGACCAGCGTGAACACGAGCAGCGACACGATGCCGAACATCGCCGAAAGGCGCAGGGTGATCGAGCGTTTCATGGGTGCCTCTCGCCGTCGCCGTCCTCGCGCGCCTCGAGCACGTAGCCCATGCCGCGGATCGTGTGCAGCAGTTTTTCCGCGAACGGGCCGTCGAGCTTCGCGCGCAGCCGCTTGATCGCCGTCTCGACGACGTTCGCGTTGCTGTCGAAGTTCACGTCCCACACGAGTTCGGCGATCGTCGTCTTCGACAGCACCTCGCCGCTGCGCCGCGCGAGCACGCCGAGCAGCTGGAATTCCTGCGCGGTCAGGTCGAGGCGCGTGCCGTCGCGGGTCGCGCGGCGGCCGATCAGGTCAACGCGCAGGTCGCCGATCGAGATCAGCGTCGATTCCTGCACGCGCGCGCGGCGCGTCAGCGCGCGCAGCCGCTCGATCAGCTCGAGGAACGAGAACGGCTTGGTCAGGTAGTCGTCGGCGCCGCCGCGCAGCCCGCGCACGCGGTCGTCGACGCGGTCGCGCGCGGTCAGCATGATGACGGGCGTCTGTTTCTGCGCGCGCAACGCGCGCAGCACGCCGAAGCCGTCGAGCTTCGGCAGCATCACGTCGAGCACGACCACGTCGTAGTCGAACTCGACGGCCTTCCACGCGCCGTCCTCGCCGTCGAGCGCGGTATCGACGACCCAGCCTTCCTCGGTCAGGCCGCTTTTCAGGTATTCGACGACTTTCGGTTCGTCTTCGACGATCAGGACTTTCATAGGCTTGTCCGCGTAACCGGGTTAGGGGGCCGCGCCCGCGTCGTGCTGCGGGGACGCTCCCGCGACGGCGGTTGGCGCGGTGGTGCCGTCCCAGCCGCCGCCGAGCGCCTTCGCGAGAAACACGACGAGCGCCGCGCGCTGGCCCTGGATCTGCACGGCCTGGCGTTCGCTCGTCAGCAACTGCTGCTCGGCGGTCAGCACGTCGATGAACGGCGTCAGGCCACCCGCGTAGCGGTCCTGCGCGAGCGACACGAGCTTGCGCGCATCGTCGACGGCGGCCGACGCCTGCTGCGCGGCCTGCGCGAGCACCGACAGGCCCGTTACGGCATTCTGCACCTCCTGGAACGCGGTGAGCACGGTCTGCCGGTAATCGGCCTGCGCGGCCACGTAGCCGGCCTGCGCGAAGTCGACGCCGGCCTTCAGCTTGCCGCCTTCGAACAGCGGCTGGCTGACCGACGCGCCCACCGACCACAGCAGCGCCGGCACGGTGAACAGGCCGGCGAAGCGCGTCGCATCCCAGCCGATGTCGGGCGACAGCGCGATGCGCGGGAAATACGCGGCGCGCGCGACGCCGATCTGCGCGTTCGCGGCGGCCATCGCGCGTTCAGCGGACGCGACGTCCGGCCGCCGCTGCAGCAGGTCGCTCGGCATGCCGGTCGGCAATTCGGGCGCATGGATCGGCACCACGCGCGGCGGCAGCGAGAACGCGGGGGCCGGCGTGCCGACCAGTGTCGCGATCGCGGTTTCCACCTGCGCGCGCTGCTGGATCAGCAACTGCGCCTGCGTGCGCGTCGCATCGAGCTGCGAGCGTTGCTGCAGCAGGTCGAGGCCCGAGACCGCGCCGAGGTCGTGGCGCGCGCTCACGTAGTCGAGCGCCTTCTGCTGCAGGTCGATCGAGCGCTTGACCACGTCGATCTCGGTATCGAGTTCGCGCAGCGCGAAGTAGCTCGACGCGAGATCGGCGGTCAGCACGAGGCGCGCGTTCGCGAAATCGTCGCGTGCCTGCTCCGAGCTGGCCTGCGCGGATTCGACGCTGCGCCGCACGCGGCCGAACAGGTCGAGCTCGTAGCTGACGCTCGCGCCGACCTGGATGTCGTTCTGCACGGTCGACGTGCTGACCGTCGCGTAGTTGGTCTGCGGCCGGTCGGCGGAGATCTTGAAGCGCTGGCCGCTCGCATTCAGACCGACGGCCGGATATTGCGCGGACGCGACCGACGCGAGTGTGGCCTTCGCCTGGTCGTAGCGTGCGGCGACGGCCTTCAGGTTCTGGTTGTTGCGCAGCGCGTCGGCTTCCAGCGCATCGAGCTGCGCATCGCCGAACGCGGTCCACCATGCCGGATCGAGCGGCGCGCGGGCCGGCGAGGCCGGGTGCCAGTACGCATCGGCCGGGTCGAGCCGCCACGCGGTCGGCGTATCGACGGCCGGGCGGTGGTAATCGGGGCCGACGGTGCAGCCGGCGAGGGCCGCGAGCGCGACCGTCGCCGCGGCCGCAACCGCCGTCGGGCGCAGGCGGGCGCGCATCGCGATCACGACTTCGCTCCCGCAGCCGCGGATGCCGGCTGCGCGGCCGGCGCCTGCACGACGACCGTGTCGCCGTCCGCGAGCGCGTCGCTCGGGTTCGCGACGAGGCGGTCGTTCGGCGTGAGCGGCCCGTCGACTTCGAGCGTCTGGCCGATCGTGCGCACGACCGACACGGCCTTCAGGTGCACGTGGCCGTTCGCGCCGACGGTCGCGACCGTCGGCCCTTCGGCGCGGAACAGCAGCGTGCTGGCCGGAATCTGCAGGCGGCCGACCGGCGTCATCGGCAGCGTCGCCTGCACGTATGCGCCGGGCAGCAGCCGGCCGTCCGGGTTCGGCAGCGTGATCTCGATCTGCAGCGAACGCGTCGCGACGTCGATCGCCTGCGACGTGCGCGTGATCGTGCCGTCGAAGGTCTGGCCGGCCAGTTCGGCCTGCGCGACGCTCACGTGCTGGCCGACCTTCACCTGCTGCGCATACGCCTGCGGCACCTGCACGTACAGGCGCAGCCGGTCGGCCTGCACGACGGTGAACAGCGAGCGGCCCGCGTTGCCTGAATTCACGAGATCGCCGACGTCGACGTTGCGCTGCGTGACGATCCCGTCGATCGGCGCGACGATGCGCTGGAAGCCCTTCAGCTCGGTGAGCCGGCGCATGTTCGCGTCGGCCGCGGCGAGGTTGGCGGTGCCCTGGTTGAATGCGCCTTGCCGGTCGTCGAGTTCCTGCTGCGACACCGCATCGCGCTGCCGCAGCTGCTGTGCGCGGTCGAACGACGTCTTCGCGAGCGCGAGCGTGGCCTGCGCCTGCTGGCGCTGCGCGGTGGCCTGCGCGAGTTCCTGGTTCAGCTCGGGCGTGTCGAGTTCGGCGAGCAGTTGCCCCTGCTTCACGTGCGCGCCGATATCGGCCTGCCAGCGCAGCACGTAGCCGCTCGCGCGCGCGTAGATCGGCGCCTCGATGAAGCCGCGCAGCGTGCCGGGCAGCGTCAGCTTGCCGCCGGTGGCCGCGTCGACCGGATGCACGACGTTGACGTACTGGTGCGTGTTCTGCTCGGCAACGGCGTCGAGCTGGTTGCGGTTCAGGACGTTGACGACGATCGTGCGCGCCGCGCCGGCGGCCAGCAGCGCGCCGATCACGATCAGCACGATCCGCCCGCGCCGCGATACCGACGTGCGGCTCGGCAGGTGCATGCCGTGTTCATCGACCTGGATGCCGACGGCGCTGTGATGTTTCTCTTCCATGAATTAACCGGTCTATAGGCGAAAGTCAGTGTCCGGCCTGGCGCGCGCGCCGGCGGGCCAGCCGCGAATGCACGCCGCCGAACACGAGCGGCACGAACAGCAGCGTCGAAACGGTTGCGAACAGCAGGCCGCCGATCACCGCGCGGCCGAGCGGCGCGTTCTGCTCGGCGCCTTCGCCGAGACCGAGCGCCATCGGCACCATCCCGATGATCATCGCGAGCGCCGTCATCATCACCGGCCGGATCCGCGTCGCGCCGGCTTCCAGCGCGGCCGTGAGCGGCGGCGCGCCGGCCGCGAGGCGCTGCCGCGCGAACGACACCACCAGAATACTGTTGGCGGTCGCGACGCCCACCGTCATGATCGCGCCGGTCAGCGCCGGCACGCTCAGATGCGTGCCGGTGATGAACAGCATCCACGCGATGCCGGCGAGCGCGGCCGGCATCGCGCTGACGATGATCAGCGGGTCGAGCCACGACTGGAAGTTCACGACGATCAGCAGGTAGACGAGCACGATCGCCATCGCGACGCCCGCGCCGAGGCCGAGGTACGACGTGCGCATCGTCTCGACCTGGCCGCGCACCGACAGGTCGGTGCCGCGCGGCAGCGTCGCGCGTGCGTCGGACACGACCCGGTCGATCTCGCCGGCGACCGAGCCGAGATCGCGGCCCTCGACGCTCACGTAGAGGTCGATCGCCGGACGGATGTTGTAGTGCGTGATCACGGCAGGGCCGATGAAGGGACGGATTCGCACGAGATTGCCGAGCAGTTGCAGCGGCGTGCCCGTGCGGCCGCTCGCGGAAACCGGCGTGGCGAGCAGGTCGTTGATCGACGAGATGTCGTATTGCGGGGTCTGGATCTGCAGCGGGTACTGGACGCCCGTGCGCGGGTTGATCCAGAACGACGGGGTCGTCTGGGAACTACCGGACAGCGAGATCAGCATGTTCTGCGCGACGTTCTGCGCGGAGAGGCTGAGTTGCTGCATGCGCGTACGGTCCATGTCGGCCACCAGGGTCGGTTCGTCGTTGCGCTGCAGGACGTGCACGTCGACGGCGCCGGGGATTTGCCTGATCTTCTTCATCAGGCTGCTCGCGATAGCCATGTTACTCGCGAGATCGTTGCCGAGCACCTGCACGTCGATCGCGGCCGGTTGCCCGAAGTTGAGGATCTGCGTGATGATGTCCGACGGCTGGAAGAAGAATTCGACGCCCGGGAAGCGTTGCGGCAGCAGCGTGCGCAGCAGCCGCACGTAGTGCTGGGTCGAGCGGTGACCGGGCTTCAGCGCGATCATCAGTTCGCCGTCGAGCGTGCCGATCGTGCCGCTGTTGCTGTACGACAGGTTGATGCCGCTCACCGGCAGCCCGAGGTTGTCGACGATCGCGCCGAGCTCGTCGGGCGGCACGGCCTCGCGGATCACGCGCTCGACCTGGTCGGCGAGGCGCGCGGTTTCCTCGATCCGGTAGCCGGTCGGCGCGCGCATGTGCATCCGGATGTTGCCGGAATCGGCGTTCGGGAAGAAGTCGCGACCGAGCACGAACACGAGGCCGGTCGACAGCACGCAGAAGCCGAGGAAGCACATCGCGTAGAAGCGGCGGCGCACCAGCAGGATGCTCAGCAGCACGATGTACCATGCGCGCAGCCGCTCGAACGCGTCGTTGAACGCATGATGGATGCGTGCGAAACGCGACGTCGAATGATCGGGGCCGGTGCTCGCCTGTTGCGGGCGGAACAGCAGCATCGCGAGCGTCGGCACCAGCGTGCGCGACAGCACGTACGACGCGAGCATCGCGAATACCACCGCCTCGGCGAGCGGCACGAACAGGTAGCGCGCGACGCCGGTCAGGAAGAACATCGGCACGAACACGATACAGATGCACAGCGTCGACACGAACGCGGGCACCGCGATTTCGCCGGCGCCTTCGAGGATCGCCTCGTGCAGGTTGGTGCCGAGATGCAGGTGCCGCTCGATGTTCTCGATCGTGACGGTGGCATCGTCGACCAGAATCCCCACCGCGAGCGCCAGCCCGCCGAGCGTCATGATGTTGATGGTCTCGCCGAGCGCGGACAGCGCGATCAGCGACGTGAAGATCGACAGCGGAATCGAGATGGCGATGATCAGCGTGCTGCGCCAGTTGCCGAGGAACAGCAGGATCATCATCGCGGTCAGCACGGCGGCGATCAGCGCTTCGTGAATCACCCCCTGCACGGCGGCGTCGACGAACACCGACTGGTCGAACAGCGGCGTGACCGTGAGCCCTTCGGGCAGCGTCGGGATCACCTTCGGCAGCAGCGCCTTCAGGTCCGACACGACTTTCAGCGTCGACGCGTCGCCGGTCTTCAGGATCGACATCAGCACGCCGCGCTGGCCGTTCTGGCGCACGACGTTGGTCTGCGGCGCGAAGCCGTCGCGCACCGACGCGACTTCGCGCAGGTAGGTCGTCGCGCCGTTGACGGTCTGGATCGGCAGGCCGTTGATGTCGGCGATCGTGTCGGCCGACGCGTTCGTGTCGATCCGGTATTCGGTCTGGCCCATCTTCGCGGTGCCGGTCGGCAGCACGAGGTTCTGCGCGTTGATCGCATTGACGATGTCGGCGGGCGTGAGGCCTTTCGCGAGCAGCGCCTGCGGATCGAGGTCGATCGCGACCACGCGCGTGCGGCCGCCGTACGGGAACGGAATCTGGGCGCCGCGAACCGTGATCAGTTGCGGGCGCAGGAAGTTGAGCGCGATGTCGGCGAGCGACTGTTCGCTGAGCGTCTTGCTCGACAGCCCGAGCTGGATCACCGGGATGCTCGACGCCGAATAGGTGATCACGAGCGGCGGCGTCGCGCCCTGCGGCATCTGGCGGACGATCGACTGCGCGGACGCCACCGTCTGCGCGATGGCCGTCTGCACGTTCGCGCCGGGCTGCAGGAACACCTTCACGACCGCGATGCCGGGCAGCGACGTCGACTCGATGTGCTCGATGTTGTTGACGGTCGTGGTCAGGCTCCGTTCATGAACGGCCGTGATCCGGTTGGTCATGTCCGTCGCCGAGAACCCGCTGTAACTCCAGATCACGCTGATGACGGGGATGTTGACCGCCGGCAGCACGTCGACGGGCGTGCGCATCAGCGCAAGCGGGGTGGCCAGCACGATCATGATGGCCATCACGATGAACGTGTACGGGCGCCTGAGGGCGAGATTGACGATCCACATGGAGGCAGCGGGACAGGCCGTGATCAGGCGTCGGTGAAGGGAACCCGAATGATAGGCGTCGGGGCTGAACGCGTTACTGACATGAAACTGGCGGAATTGTCAGTTTCGGGCGCGGTGCAGGCCGGCCGATTCGTCGGATGGAAAGCGGGCTGGCGCGGGAGCCGGGAAGCGGCTGCCGGATCGGCTGCGCGCGCTGCATCGACGCCGGTTTCGTTCATCGGGCCGCGCTCAGATCTGCTCCATGCCGACCCGCGCGAGCGCGGTCAGGTCGACGACTTCGATCTGGTTGTATGCGAGCCGCAACACGCCGAGTTTCTCGAGTTGCTGCAGCGCCTGGTTGATCCGCTGCCGCGATACGCCGACGAGCATGCCCAGTTCCTCCTGCGAGATCGCGAGCGACGGGCCGGTGTCCGGATACAGATCGGGATTGAACAGTTGCGCGAGCGCCTGCGCGACGCGTGCATCGACGTCGAGCAGCCGGCTGTTCTGGATCGATGCGATGAACTCACCCATCCGGTTGTTCAACTGGTGGATCACGAAGCGCGTGAACGGCAGGCTGGTGTCGAGCAGCGCATGGAACGTGTCGACCGGCACGAACAGCACGGTCGAGCGCTGAACCGCGACCACTTCGTATTTGCGCAGCTCGCGCTTGATCACGCTGCCTTCGCCGAACCAGCCGCCCGACGGCACGCCGGAAAACGTGCAGCCGCGTCCCGACGCATTGAAGATCGCCAGCTTCAGCAGCCCGCGATGCACGCCGATCCAGTACTCGGACGGCGCGAGTCGCTGCGCGATCACGTCGCCGGCCTCGCGCTGCTCGGCGCGCGACTGCGCGAGCACCAGCGCCTGATGTTCCGGCGCGAGCGCGCGGAACCACGCGCATTGCCCGAACAGCGTCGACAGCGCCGGCAACGGGCCCGGATCGAACGGCGTGCCGGCCGTGGTGGCCGGGGTGGCGGCCGCGTCGGGCGGCGCAACGAGGTGGTCGTGCATGGGTGCGGGTTTGCGAGGATAGGGATAACGCGCAGCGTTCGAAAGGCACTCTGTCGTTTCGATGACAGACGGCTCACAATAGCGCCCGTTAGGCTGTCGGCAATTGAACCACATCAAAACGAATCGGGGTGCATGCACTCCGGCTGAACACGAGACCGATGCGTGCGCCGCGGCGTCGATGCACGCGCCGGTCGACAGAAAACGGGAGACAGGATCATGACGCAGATGTTCGAGGCCGGACTCGGCCGCCGCGACGCCAACTACGTGCCGCTCACGCCGCTCGACTTCCTGGTCCGCGCGGCCGAAGTCTACGGCGCGCGCCTGGCCATCGTGCACGGCGACGTACGACGCACGTGGGGCGAAACCTACACGCGCGCGAAGCAGCTGGCGAGCGCGCTCGCGCAGGCCGGCGTCGCGCGCGGCGAAACGGTCGCGGCGCTGCTGCCGAACATCCCGGCGATGGTCGAGGCGCACTTCGGCGTGCCGATGGCCGGCGCGGTGCTCAACACCATCAACACGCGGCTCGACATTTCGTCGGTGTTGTTCATGCTGCGCCATGGCGAAGCGAAGGTGCTGATCGTCGACACCGAATACGCGGATCTCGCGCATCGCGCGGCGTTGGAGGTGCCGGGCCTGAAGATCGTCAGCGTCGCCGACGCGATGCCGGCCGACCCCGCGCGCTTCGCCGGCGCGACCGACTACGAAGCGTTCGTCGCGGGCGGCGACCCCGACTACGCATGGACGCCGCCCGCCGACGAATGGGATGCGATCGCGCTGAACTACACGTCCGGCACGACCGGCGACCCGAAGGGCGTCGTCTATCACCATCGCGGCGCGCATCTCGCGGCGATCAGCAACATCCTCGAATGGGACATGCCGAAGCACGCCGTGTATCTGTGGACGCTGCCGATGTTCCACTGCAACGGCTGGTGCTTCCCGTGGGCCGTCGCGGCGCGCGCGGGCGTGAACGTGTGCCTGCGCAAGTTCGATGCGAAGACGGTGTTCGACCTGATCCGCCGCGAACGCATCACGCATTACTGCGGCGCGCCGATCGTGCAGAGCGCGATCGCGAATGCGCCGGCCGAATTCCGCGAAGGCATCGATCACACGGTGCACGCGATGGTCGCCGGTGCGGCGCCCGCGCCGGCCGTGATCGCGAAGATGAAGGAGATCGGCTTCGACCTGCTGCACGTGTACGGGCTGACCGAGGTCTACGGCCCGGCGACCGTGTGCGCGAAGCAGGCGCACTGGGAAGCACTGCCCGATGACGAGCGCGCGCGGCTGAACGCGCGGCAGGGCGTGCGCTATCACCTGGAAGCGGGGGCGACGGTGCTCGACCCGGACACGATGGCGCCGGTGCCCGCCGACGGCGAGACGCTCGGCGAGATCATGTTCCGCGGCAACATCTGCATGAAGGGCTACCTGAAGAACCCGCACGCGACGGATGAAGCCTTCCACGGCGGGTGGTTCCATACGGGCGATCTCGGCGTGCTGACGCCGGACGGCTATATCCGCATCAAGGATCGCCGCAAGGACATCATCATTTCGGGCGGCGAGAACATCTCGAGCATCGAGGTGGAGGATGCGCTGTACCGGCATCCGGCGGTTGCGGTCGCGGCCGTGGTCGCGATGCCCGACCCGAAGTGGGGCGAGGTGCCGTGCGCGTTCGTCGAGCTGCGCAACGGGATGAGCGCGACGGAGGAGGAGATCGTCGCGCACTGCAAGCAGTTGCTCGCCGGGTTCAAGGTGCCGAAGGTCGTGCGCTTCGGCGAGCTGCCGAAGACGTCGACCGGCAAGATTCAGAAATTCCAGCTGCGCAACGCGGTCGGATCGGACAAGGCGATCGATCTGGCGGGGGACAAGAAGTAACGTCGCCGGCGCGCGTCGTGCGGCCCGACGCCTCCAGGCGTCAAGGCCTCAATGCACGACGAGCCACGCGATCACCAGATACCGGCCGACCTTTGCGATCGTGACGATCGCGAGGAAAGTCGGTAGCGGCTCGCGCAGCACGCCGGCGATCATCGTCAGCGGATCGCCGATCACCGGCGCCCAGCTCAGCAGCAGCGACCAGCGGCCATAGCGCCTGTACCAGCCCTCGGCGCGCGCGAGCGCGGCCGGCTTGACCGGAAACCAGCGGCGATCGCGGAAATGCTCGATGCCGCGGCCGAGCACCCAGTTGATCGCCGAGCCGGCGACGTTGCCGACGCTCGCGACCAGCACCAGCGCCCACACGGGCTCGCGCCCGGCGAGCAGCAGGCCGGCGAGCACGGCTTCGGACTGGAGCGGAAACAGGGTCGCGGCGACCATCGACACGGCGAACAGGCCGCCGTAAGTGAGCAATTCGGACATCGCGCGATTGTACCGGCCGCGCATCGGGCCGCCGCGATCGGCTGCTTTTTCGAGGGGCCGGCGGCGGGTGACGCGACACCCGCTTGCGCAGTCGCCCGGATTTCGGCCTCAGTTCCAGCCGACCATGATCGCGCCCATCCCGACCAGCAGCCCGCCCGTCACGCGATTCATCGCGCGCATCCGCGCCGGCCGTTGCAGCGCGCGGCTCAGCCGGTGCGAGAACAGCGCCATCGACGCGACGCCGCCGGCGAACAGCACCGCGAAGGTCGTCGCGAGCAGCAGGAACTGCGCGTTCAGGCTCCAGTCGGCGTTCGGGACGATGAACTGCGGAAAGAACGACGGAAAGAACAGCAGCGTCTTCGGATTCAGCCCGGACGTCGCCACGCCGCGCCAGAACAGCGCGCGCCCGGTGTCGGCGCCGGATGCGGCGGCGCCGGTTTCGGTCGACGCGGCAGGCGCGTTCGCCGGGGCGCGGCTGAGCCATTGCTTGCAGCCGAGCCAGACGAGGTATGCGGCGCCTGCCCAGCGCAGCACGGTCAGTGCATGTTCGTTGAGATGAACCAGCGAATTCAGGCACAGCGCGGTCAGCGCGAGTTGCAGCAGCACGGCGAGCGTGCCGCCCCATACGCACGGCAGCGCGCGGCGCCAGCCGGTGCGCAGTGCCTGGTTCATCGTGAGGAGGTTGACGGGGCCGGGAGCGTAGATGAGGACGGCGGATGCAGCGAGGAACGACAGATAAAGCCTGAACGACATGACGGGATAGTACGGGAACAGGGAAATCGGGCGCCGGCCCGGCAGCCGGATAGGCCGCGCGGGAGGCGGGGAATCGCATGCCTGCAGGTCCGGCGCCGCAACTCGTGATTGCGGCCGGGCGTCCCGGTGCGAGGGGGGTGTCGCGGGGAGCGTGCCGGACCACAGGCATGGAGAAAATGTATCAAGCGGGCCGATTAAAAGGCTTCCTGTTTTCCAGCAAAACGGACCCGAAACCGGAATGCTGTTCAGATAGAATGCCGATTTTCAGTAGAAGATTCTTCCTGCCATGGCTACCCGCGAACGCTCGCCGAAAACCCTCGACAATCAGGACCGCAAGATCCTCGGAGCGCTGCAAAAAAATGCGCGCCTGTCGAACGCCGAACTGGCCGAGCAGATCGGCATGTCGACCACCGCATGCTGGAACCGCACGCGGCAACTCGAACTCGACGGCTACATCGACGGGTATGTCGCGCTCGTCAACCAGAAGATGCTCGGTTACGCGGACATCGTGATTCTCGAAGTCACGCTCGATCGCCACGAGGACGACGCGCTGGCGCGCTTCGGCGCCGAACTCGCGGCACTGCCCGAGGTGCTCGAGGCGTATCTCGTGTCGGGCGAATACGACTACTGGATCAAGGTCGCGGTGGACGGCACGGCCGGCTACGAACGTTTCCTGCGCGAGAAGCTGTACAGGATTTCGAGTATCCGCCACAGCCGCTCGATGTTCGCGCTGCGGTGCATGAAGGATGTGCCGTCGATTCAGGTCTGACGGGACAGCGTCGGGCCGGCGATCCGTCGCGGTAACGATGGATTCGGCTGCGCTGAAGAAGGGCGGCGATCGGGCTGCGCGGCGCGTGTGCGCGGCCCTGAACCGTTTACGGGCGGGACAATGCCGGCGGGGCCGGAAAACGGATGAATCTTCCGCGGCGACCCGGCGCGACGCGATGCCGCGGCATCGCGCGTCGCGAGCGCACGCAGCGGCCAGCTGCTGCGTTGACCGATGCGTGAAACCCGGCACCGGCCATTACCCATGGCGCTCGCATCGTGCCGAGGCCATTCGAACCAGGACCATGCGGCCCTGTTTCATGAAAATTCGTCCGGCGCTCCGATGCCGGACGCGGCGGCCTTGCGGCGCGCGTCCCGACACGCGGATCGGACCGGTTATCGTGCCGCCGGCCGGCGGCCAGTTGCCAAGCTTAGTGCGGCAGGCGTGCGTGCGCTTCAGCGATGACTTCGCAGTTTTCCAGGTGGAGCGACCAGGCTTCTGCGATCAGCTCGCCAACACGTGCGAGCCAGCCAGCGGATTCGGTGGAACGGTTCGAGACATTAGACGTTTGCATGACGAAACCCCAGAGAAGTAGTGGATTAGGGATAACCCTAATCATAAAGAAACTTCACCGCTTTGTGAAATGCGATTTCGTTATATGAGAATTACTGACATTCTCTGTTGCTGCTGCGCAACACGGAAAGCGTGCATGCGGATCGTCGTGGCGAACAGGCGCGCCGAGGCCGTGGCAAGCACGGCCTCGCATCGAGGAAATGGAAAAAGGGAGGGCAGCCGGGGCGGATGAGCGGCGGTAGTACGGCGATCAGGCGCCGATCCATCCGAACCGCCACGACAGCCGGCGCGTCGCCGCGAGCAGCGTATGCGCGAGCGCGCTGTCCGGCCCGCGCGGGAAGCCGCGCGACGAGCCGATGATCGCGATCACGAGCCGGATGCTGCCGGTGTGATCGAACACGGGCGCGGCGATCGTGCCGATGCCGGGCACCGGCGCGTCGAACGCAAAATCGAGTTCGTCCGCGCGGATCGCCGCAAGCCGCGCGCGAAACGCGTCGTCGACCTGCGCCGCGCCGCCGGCAAGGCGCACCGGTTCGTCGGCCAGCAGGCCGGCCAGCACGTCGTCGGACATGCCGGCCGCGAAGATCCGGCCGATCGCCGTATTGACGAGCGACATCACGGTGCCGACCTGCAGGCTCACGTGCTGTGGCCGTGCCGATTCCTCGAGCCGGATCACGGTCGGCCCGAGCGGCCCGAGCGTCGCGGCCGCCACGCTCATGTCGGTCGCCCCGGCGAGCGCGACGATTTCGGCTTCCGCATCGCGTGTCGGCGATACGCGCTGCATTGCGATCAGGCCCAGCGCCTGCGCGAGCGGGCCGCCGCCGAAGCAGCCGGCGTCGTCGCGGCTCAGCAGGCCGATTTTCTGAAGGCTCACCAGATGCGGGAACGCCTTGGCGGCCGGCATCCCGGCGGCGGCCGCGAGGTCGCGCAGCGGCAGCGCGCGGCCCGCCGACACGAGCGCGAGCAACAGCTCGCCGGTGCTGTCGAGCGCATTGATGCCGCGTTGCGTCTTCGCGTCGTCACCGAGCGCGGGCGGCACGCGCGGCGTGGCCGGCGTCGCGGCCGGCACGGCCGGCGGTGCGTCGCGTCCCGCGTCGAGCGACGCGGTGGCTTGCCGCGCGGCGTCGCGCAACGCCGTCGCGATCGGGCCGTCCCAGCCGACGTCGATCGACCCGGTCGAACCGATCACGGTCAGCGCGAGTGGCAGGCACCCGTCGGCATCCAGCACCGGCACGCACATCGCGCTGACGCCGGGGCTCGGCCGGTCCACACCGCGCTCGATCCCGCGCGTGCGGATCGCGTCGAGTTCGGCCTGCTGCGCGCGGGCATCGGTCGCCGGCTGCTCGCCTTCCGCGCCGGCGAGCGTGTCGCCCGCGCCGGCCTGGCTGGCCGCCATCGCGTCGAGTTGCGCGGGATCGCCGAACGCGCGGAACACGCGGCCGGTGGCGGTCGTGTCGAGCGACATCACCGACCCGACGTGCAGGTTCACGTGCAGCGGATAGCCGCCGTGCTCGATGCGCACGATCGTCGGGCCGAGCGCGCCCGGCACCGACAGCGCGACGCTCAGGCCCACCGTCTCCGCGAGCCGCGTCGCGTGCGGCAGCGCCGCGCGATAGGCCGGCTGGCGTTCGATCGACATCAGCCCGAGCCGCAGCGACAGCGGGCCCGGTTCGTAGTTGCCGGTGATCGCGTCGCGTTTGACGAGCGCGAGGCGCGTCAGGCTCACGAGATAGGTGTGCGCCTGCGCGGTCGACAAGTCGGCCGCGCCCGCCAGCTCCGACAGCCCGAGCGGCTTGCGCCGGCGCGCGAACGCGTCGAGCAGCCGGCCGCCGACCTCGACGCTCTGGATGCCGCGCTGCGCCTTGGGCGGCGCGTCGTCTGCGCTGACTTCGTGGTTCTGCACGCGATGATTCTTCCGTTGACGAAACCCCGCATGGTATCCGACGCCATTTCCCGCGCCAGCCCGCACGTTTACCCGTATTAAACAATAGCAAGCAGATTTGCCATTGACAAATATTTGGCGCAGGACGATGATCCGCTCACTCCCCTCAACACATGGCTCGCAGCCACGGAACGCCACATGGCCAAAGCATTCGCATCCCAAGCCGATCTGGAAGAGAAGAAGGTCACCTGGACGAAGCTGTCCGAGAACGCATACGCGTACACCGCCGAAGGCGACCCGAACTCGGGCGTGATCATCGGCGACGACAGCGTGCTGATCGTCGATACGACCGCGACGCCCGCGATGGCGCAGGACTTGATCGCGAAGATCCGCAGCGTGACGGACAAGCCGATCAAGCACGTGGTGCTGTCGCATTACCACGCGGTGCGCGTGCTCGGCGCATCGGCGTATTTCGACGAAGGCGCGCAGCAGGTGATCGCGAGCCGCGGCACGTACGAAATGATCGTCGAGCGCGGCGAGGCCGACATGAAGTCGGAGATCGAACGCTTCCCGCGCCTGTTCGCGGGCGTCGAGACGGTGCCGGGCCTCACGTGGCCGACGCTCGTGTTCGAGCGCGAGATCACGCTGTTCCTCGGCAAGCTCGAAGTGAAGATCATGCACGTCGGCTCGGGCCACACGAAGGGCGACACGATCGTCTGGCTGCCGTCGCAAAAGGTGCTGTTCTCGGGCGACCTCGTCGAATACGACGCGGCCTGCTATTGCGGCGACGCGCAGCTCGAACAATGGCCGGCCACGCTCGAGGCGCTGCGCGCGCTGGGCGCCGAGAAGCTCGTGCCGGGCCGCGGCCCCGCGCTGCTGAATCCGGCCGACGTGAACAAGGGCCTCGACTACACGAAGGATTTCGTGACGACGCTGCTCGCGCAGGGCCGCAAGGCGGTGGAGCGCAAGCTCGACCTGAAGGCGTCGATGGCGCTCACGCGCGAAGCGATGGATCCGAAATTCGGCCACGTGTTCATCTACGAACACTGCCTGCCGTTCGACGTGTCGCGCGCGTTCGACGAGGCGAGCGGCATCACGCATCCGCGTATCTGGACCGCGCAGCGCGACAAGGAAATGTGGGCCGCGCTGCAGGACTGAGCGGGTCACGACGGCGGGGCGTCCGGGCGGACGTCCCGCCGTTCTTCTGAAGGCTCGTGAATGGCGGCGGCGTTGTGCCGCGGCCCACGGCGCCGATTTCCGGTTTCACAAGAAAGCAGGGCGCATGCACGCCCTCGGAGACTGCTGCGCGCTCGATTCGCGCGGCCCGTTTGGAGAGAGACATGCCCCGATCGCTTCCCGCCGAAGCGACGATCGCGCACGCGAGTGCCGCGGCGTCGACTTCCGCATACGAGACTTCCGCCTATGCGTCCGGATCCGAATCCGGCGACGCGCTGCTGTTCCGCAAGATCGCATGGCGGATCGTGCCGTTCCTGTTCCTCTGCTACGTCGTGTCGTTCCTCGACCGCATCAACATCGGCTTCGCGCAATTGCAGATGAAGCACGACCTCGGCTTCAGCGATGCGATGTACGGCCTCGGCGCCGCGGTGTTCTACGTCGGCTACGTGTTCTGCGAAGTGCCGAGCAACATGCTGCTCGCCCGCTTCGGCGCGCGCCGCACGTTCACGCGGATCATGCTGCTGTGGGGCCTCGCGTCGACCGGGATGATGTTCGTGTCGCAGCCGTCGCATTTCTACGTGCTGCGCTTCCTGCTCGGCGTGTTCGAGGCCGGCTTCTTCCCCGGCATCGTGCTGTACCTGACCTACTGGTTCCCCGCGAACCGGCGCGCGGCGGCGATCTCGGTGTTCTTTGCGGGCGTCGCGGTCGCCGGCGTGCTCGGCGGCCTGATGTCGGGCTGGATCATGCGCGACATGAGCGGCGTGTTCGGGCTGCACGGCTGGCAGTGGATGTTCGCGATCGAAGGCGCGCCGGCCATCGTGCTCGCGTTCTTCGCGTTCACGTATCTGGTCGACCGGCCGCAGGACGCCGCGTGGCTCGCGCCCGACGAAAAGGCGCGGGTGGCCGCCCTGTGCGCGGACAGCCGCACGCACGGCGCCGCGCGTGGTGCGCACGACGCGCGCAGCGTGGCGGCCGCGCTCGCGAATCCGCGCGTCTACCTGTTCGCGTTCGTCTATTTCGCGCTGACCTGCGCGTCGCTGACGCTCAATTTCTGGATGCCGCTGATGATCCGCGACTTCGGCGTGACCGATGTCGTGGCCGTGAGCCTGTATACGGTCGTGCCGAACGCGGTCGGCGCGGTGGGCCTGATCCTGATCGCGCGTCACTCGGACCGCACCGGCGAACGCCGCAAGCATTTCGCGTGCTGCACGATCGGCGGCGGACTCGCGCTCGCGGCCTTGACGCTGCATCTGCACAGCTTCGCGGCGATGCTCGCGTGCCTGTCGATCGCGGCGACGCTGATCTTCGCCGCGCTGCCGATCTTCTGGGCCGTGCCGACCCGCTACCTGTCGGGCAACGCGGCCGCGGCCGGGATCGCGCTGATCAGCAGCATCGGGATCACGAGCGGCATCGTCAGCCCGTGGGTGATCGGGATGATCCGCACGCACACCGGCAGCATGGATCTCGCCGTGTACCTGCTCGCCGCACTGCTCGCGCTGAGCGGCGCCGCGCTGATGCTCGGCGTGAAAGGCGAACCCGTGTCGCGCGACTGAACGCGGCCGGTCGCTGCCGGCGGGCGGCGGCGACCGGCGTTCGATTTTCCGGCCCGCATTCGTACCCGGTATTCGTACCCTGCATTCGCATCCATCGAGGAGACGATCGATGTCAGCCCCTCTTCAAGCGGACGCCGCGCAAGCGGTCGCGTCCGGTTCCCGCGCGTCGGACAACGACGCGCTGTATCGCCGCATCGGCATGCGGATCGTGCCGTTCCTGTTCATCTGCTACATCGTGTCGATCCTCGACCGCAGCAACATCGGCTTCGCGCAGTTGCAGATGCGGCAGGATCTCGGCCTGACCGACGCGATGTACAGCCTCGGCGCGGTGCTGTTCTTCGTCGGCTACGTGCTGTTCGAGGTGCCGAGCAACGCGCTGCTGCGCCGCTTCGGCGCGCGCCGGACGTTCGCGCGGATCATGTTCCTGTGGGGCGCGGTGTCGGTCGCGATGATCACCGTCGACAGCGCGAAGCATTTCTACGTGCTGCGCTTCCTGCTCGGGCTGTTCGAAGCCGGCTTCTTCCCGGGCGTCGTGTTCTACCTGACGTACTGGTATCCGGCGCGCCGGCGCGCGTCGGTGCTGTCGATCTTCTATGCGGGCGTCGCGGTGGCCGGGATGATCGGCGGGCTGCTGTCGGGCTGGCTGATGCGCGGGATGTCCGGCGTGCTCGGGCTGCACGGCTGGCAATGGATGTTCGCGATCGAAGGCGCGCCCGCGATCCTGCTCGGCGTGATCGCGTGGTTCTGGCTGTGCGACCGTCCCGAGCACGCACGCTGGCTGTCCGACGACGACCGGCAACGGCTGGCGGCCGATCTTGCCGCCGATCGCGCCGGCGCACCCGCGCATGTGGCCGGGTCGCTGCGGCAGGTGCTGGCCGAGCCGCGCACCTACCTGTTCGCGTTCATCTATTTCTCGCTGACGACCGCGCTGCTGATGCTGCTGTTCTGGATGCCTTTGATGATTCGCGAATTCGGGATTCACGACGTCGTGCAGATCAGCCTGCTGTCGATCGTGCCGAACGCGGTCGGCGCGGCCGGCCTGATCGCGATCGCGCGGCGTTCGGACCGCAAGCGCGAACGGCGCCGGCACTTCGCCGCGTGCGCGTTCGGCGGCGCGGTGGCGCTGGCGTTGCTGACGCTGCATCTGCAGAGCATCGTCGCGATGATGGCGCTGCTGTCGATCGCGGCCATGCTGATCTTCGCCGCGCATCCGGTGTTCTGGGCTGTGCCGTCCGCGTATTTCGCGGGCGCCGGCGCGGCCGGCGGGATCGCGCTGATCAGCAGTATCGGCGTGTCGAGCGGGATGATCACGCCGTGGATCGTCGGGGTGATCCGCACGCGAACCGGCGGCATGGATCCGGCCATGCTGATGATCGCGGCGCTGCTGGCCGCGTGCGCGGTCGCGATGCTGCTGGGCGTGCGCGCCACGCCGCGCGAGGCGGCGCAATCGTAGCGTTGGGGGCGTGAGCGACGGCGCGACCCGTCGGCGGGCCGCGCGAACGGCGGCGCGCGGCTACGCCCGATAGACCTCGATCCGGTTGCGGCCGTGTTCTTTCGCGACGTACAGCGCCTTGTCGGCACGCGACAGCGACTGGTACGCGCCGAAGTCGGACATCCGCATCGCGTCGATCCCGATGCTGACCGTCAGCGCGACGCGCTGATCCTCGTGCATGAGCCGCGTGTCGGCCGCGCGCCGCTGCACGCTCAGCGCGAGCGCGAACGCCGCGTCGACCCCCGCGCGCGGCAGCACGATCGCGAATTCCTCGCCGCCGATGCGCCCGACGATGTCGTCCGGCCCGATCTCCGCGAGCAGCAGCCGCGCGAAATGGCGGAGCGCGCGGTCGCCGAGCGGATGGCCCCAGCGGTCGTTCAGCGCCTTGAAGTGGTCGAGATCGAGCATCAGCACCGCGGCGTCCTGGCCGGTCGCGCGCACGCCGCGCAACACGGCCTCGCTTTGCCGCATGAACGCGTGGCGGTTCGGCAACTGGGTCAGATGATCGGTCGTCGCCATCCGGTGCAGTTCGGCCTCGATGTGCTTGCGCTCCGTCGCGTCCGTGATGAAGCCGTGCCACACCGTGCCGCCGTCGGGCGTGCGCTGCGGGCGCGCGTCGCCTTCGCGCCAGCGCAGGCCCTGATCCGGCAGCATCACCCGATATTCGAGCCGCCACGGCGTCAGCCGCTCCGCCGACGCTTGCAGCGACTGACGGTACGCGGCCAGATCGGCCGGATGGATCCGGGTTTCGACCGCATCCGCGTCGCCGGCGATCTGTTCGGGCGTCAGCTCGTAGATGTCGCGCACACCGGCACTCGCATACGAAAAGAAGCGGCGGCCGTCGGCCGCCTGGCGCAGCTTGAACACGAGGCCCGGCACCTGGTCGGTCAGGCTCGTGACGAGCGTGGCGGAATCGCGCAGCCGGTCGGCGAGCTCGCGCAGCGCGGTGATGTCGGTGGTCGTGCCGACCATGCGCAACGCGCGGCCGTTGTCGTCGCGCGCGATGACCTTGCCGCGGCTGCAGATCCATTTGTACGCGCCGTCCTTGCAGCGGATGCGGTGCTCGACCGCGTAGCTGTCGGTCCGGCTCTCGAAATGCGCGAGCATCGTCGCCTTCACGTCGTCGACGTCGTCCGGGTGCAGTCGTTCGTACGCGTCCTCGATGCGGCTGGTCAGCTCGTGCGGCGCGTAGCCGAGCAGCGCCTTCCATGCCGCCGAGTAATGAATTTCGCCGGTTTCCACGTTGCGATCCCAGACGCCGGTGCCGCTTTCCGTCAGCGCCAGCGTGGTCAGCGCGCTGTGTTCCTCGATCGCGCCGAGCCGTTCCCGCAGCGCGGCTTCCGAGATTGCGCGGCCGATCGCATGTTCCGCCAGCGTGGCCAGATCGTCCAGGAGGGTGCGTTGCGCGATGTCGAGCGCGAAGTCGCCGTCGCTCACGACGCACAGCGCGCCGAGGCGCGCACCGTCCGGCGCGATCAGGTCGCAGGCTGCGGCGATGTGCGGTGCGTGACGCGCATGCGCGCTCGCATCGGGCGCGACGAATCGTCTGCCGACAGGCGACGTGCGGGCGATGTGGGTGGTGTGGGCGGTGCGGGCGACCTGAGGCGGGAACAACACGGGAGGCAGCGACGCGGGCAGCGTTCCGTCGAACGCGAGCACGCATTGCGCGCCGGCCTCTCCGTGCACGACCAGCGCGCCGGCCGCGCCGACCTGCGCACGTGCGATCCGGCACAGGGTTTCCAGCTCGGGTAACGGCGCAAACGCGGGCCGGCCATCGGCGGGCACGCTGGAAGGGCCAGGCGCGTCGCCGGCCCCGGTGGTGAACATACGGAACCGCATGGTCGAATTTCGCAACGGTCGATAGCGCCGATGATCGGACGAATGCCGGAGCGCAACTCCGGAAACTGCAATCGTAGAGATTACTGTTGCGGGGAGGGCATGGCAAGCGGGTCGGAACGCGCCGGGGATGGTGCGAAACGCGGTGACGTCGGGGCATCGCGGCAGCGGCGGCTCGCATGCCATCGACGCCATTCGAATCGACGGCTTTACGCTGAAAACGGGGCAGTTGCCGGCGACGGCGATCGAGCGGCCGCGGCTCGAGGCCGCGCGTCTGATGATCGAGCGGAGCCGGCATCCGCTCGACGCGATCGCGAAGGCGGCCGGCTTTCGCGACCGGCGCTGTTTGCGCGACGCATCCATGCGCGGTTTCGGCGTGCCGTCGCTGGCGATTCGGCGCAGGGACGAACGCGAGATGGCCTGAAGCGCCCGAACCCGAACGGGCCGAAACCGGTTGCGCGGTTGCTCAGCGCGTGACGAACGGCGCCGCGTCGTTCGGCGCCGTGCGCGCATGCTTGCGCTGACGCAACAGCGCGACCCGGCAATTCTCGCGCGCGGTCTCACGGCCATCGTCGTCGAGCAGCACCAGATCGCCGCGCATCACGTTGAGCGTGATCACGTCTTCGCCGGGCGCGCCGAGCGTTTCCGGCGTGTGAACCGAGCCGGCCGGTTCGAGCACCGTCGAGCCGGCCTGCGCGATCCAGTCGTACTCGAGGTAGCGCCACGCCCCCTGCAACGTATGGACGAACACCTCGCCGTCGTGACGATGGCGCGGCAGCGTGCCGCCGGCCGGCATCTTCAGCAGCGCGGTCAGCGTGTCTTCGGCCGCATTGATATGCAGATACTTGATCGCGAGCCCCGGCAGGTCCGCGCTCATCGGCAGCCACGGCAACGCATCGCCGGGCAGGCACGAAATCGGCGGCAGGTCGGTGGGAAGCGGGGCGGACGGCTGCGTCATGGCGGAAGGCTGTGCGGGAACGGGAAGCCCGCATTATCGCAGAGCCGGATCGGGCCGAAGAACGGGGGCGGATTGCGTGCGGCGCCGATGGACCGGTCACGCGCCACCCCCGAGGGCACATCTACAGCTTAACTGTACAGTTTTCCTGTAGATGTGCTATCTTGAATTCATGAACACGTCATCCTCGCCCCCCGAAGCGCTGCATCTGGCCGGACTCGCCGGCGAACTCCGCATCTCCGTCAGCAAGCTGATGCGGCGGATGCGCGAGCAGACCCACCCGAACGATCTGACGTCGTCGCAGAAATCGGTCCTGCTGCGTCTCGATCGCGACGGCGCGGCGACCGTTTCCGCGCTCGCGCGTGCCGAAAGCGTGCGGCCGCAGTCGATGCGCATGACGGTGGCGACACTGGAGTCGATGGGCGCCGTCAGCGGCGCACCCGATCCGACCGACGGCCGGCAGACGCTTATCGCGCTCACGCCCGCGTTCCGCGAGCGGCTGCAGGCCAACCGCGCGGCCAAGGACGACTGGCTGTTCCGCGCGCTGCATGCGCAGCTGTCGACACACGAGCAGGCCGAACTCGCGGCGGCCGTGCAACTGCTGCAGCGGCTCGCGGAATTCAACGACGGCGCGCCCGCGCGCCCGACCGACCTGCCCGGCGGGAGGCATGCCTGAACATGAACATCCTGCATCTCGTGTGCTGTTTTTTCGGCGGCGCCTTCCTGGCGAATGCCGTCCCGCATCTCGTCAGCGGGCTGCGCGGCGAGCCGTTCCAGACGCCGTTCGCGACGCCGCCCGGCCGCGGCCTGTCGTCGTCCACCGTGAACGTCGTGTGGGGCGTCGTCAATCTCGCGATCGGCTATGCGCTGCTTTGGCGGATCGGCCGTTTCGACCTGATGCGTACCGTCGACGCGGCCGCATCCGGCCTCGGCGTGCTGGCGCTCGGCCTGTATCTCGCGCGGCACTTCGGCGCGCTGCACGGCGGCAACGCTCCGGAGCGGCCATGAGCGTGCCGGCCGCGGGCGTGTTCCGCTCGCTGCGCAGCTTCAACTACCGGGTCTGGGCGGCCGGCGCGCTGGTGTCCAACGTCGGCACGTGGATCCAGCGCACCGCGCAGGACTGGCTCGTGCTCACGCAGCTCACGCACCACGACGCGTCGGCGGTCGGCATCGTGATGTCGCTGCAGTTCGGCCCGCAGCTCCTGCTGCTGCCGTGGACGGGCTATGCGGCCGACCGCTTCAACCAGCGCCGGCTGCTGATGACGACCCAGGCGCTGATGGGCGGCCTCGCGCTCGCGCTGGGGCTGCTGACGGTCACGGGCGTCGTGCGGCTGTGGCACGTCTATCTGTTCGCGTTCCTGTTCGGCTGCGCGTCGGCGTTCGATGCGCCGGTGCGGCAAACCTTCGTCGCGGAACTGGTCGGCGACCGCGAGCTCGCGAACGCCGTCGCGCTCAATTCGACGTCGTTCAACGCGGCGCGGATGATCGGGCCCGCGGCGGCCGGCTTCATCATCGCGTCGGTCGGCACCGGCTGGGCGTTCCTGATCAACGGCGTCAGCTTCGTCGCGGTGCTCGCGTCGCTGTCGCTGCTGCGCGCCGGCCAGCTGCGCGAGAACGCGCGCGCCGGCCGTGCGAGGGGGAGCCTGCTCGACGGGTTCCGCTACGTGTGGCAGCGCCCGGACCTGAAAGCGACGCTCGCGATGCTGTTCCTGATCGGCACGTTCGGGCTGAATTTCCCGCTGTTCATCTCGACGATGGCGGCCGGCGTATTCCATGTCGATGCGCGCGGCTTCGGGATCCTGTCGTCGATGATGGCGGTCGGCACGATCTCCGGCGCGCTGCTCGCGGCGCGCCGCGAACGCCCGCTGTTCCGGCATCTGTGGATCGGCGCGACGGTGTTCGGCGTCGGCTGCACGTTCGGCGCGATCGCGCCGAGCTACTGGCTGTTCGCGGCGGCGCTCGTGCTGACCGGGATCGCCGCGATGACCTTCACCACGTCGACCAATGCGCTGATGCAACTGTCGACCGAGCCGGCGATGCGCGGGCGCGTGATGGCGCTGCGCCTCGCGGTCGCGTTCGGCGGCACGCCGATCGGCGCGCCGGTCGCGGGCTGGGTCGCGAACCATCTGGGCCCGCGCTGGGCGCTCGGCGTCGGCGCGGCGTCCGGGTTCGCGGCGGCGCTCGTCGCCGTCTATTTCCTGATGCGGATGCGGCGACGCGCGCAGGCCGACGGCGGTGCGTGAGCGGGCCGGCAGCCCGGCCCCGGCTACGCGTTGCCGTCGGCCCGTTGCGCCGCCGCATGCGCGGCTTCGAGGCACGACTGGAACAGCAGCGCCGCCCGTGACGGCCGCGGCGAGCGCCGCAGCAGGCTCACGAACCGGCACCGGTAGTTGAACCGGTGCGGCGCGATCGCCTGCATCAACCCCTTGTTTTCGAAGCTTTCCGCGTAATGGTCGGGCAAGAAGCCCAGGTAGCGGCCGGACAGGATCAGCGTCGCGATCGATTCCTGGTCCGACGCCGTCGCGCTGCGCGTGAGCTTCGCGCGGTGGCTCAGTTCCATGTTCGGCGAGTGGAAGCCGAGCCCGGCGAACGCATGGTCGCGGATCGTCGTCCACGTGAGCTTGCCGTGCGGCGCGTCGTACAGCGGATGCTGGCGGCCGCAGTACAGCAGCATCCGCTCGTCGAACAATTCCGAATACACGAGGCTGCCCGAGCTGCGGTGCGCGGGAATGATCCCGACCTGATAGCTGCCGTCGATGATCCCGCGCTCGACTTCGTTGATCGACGCGACATGCAGGTTCAGGGCGACGTCGGGCGCTTCGTCGGCGAACTGGCGGATCGCGTCGCCGAGCCGTGCATTCGCGTTGGTGGCCGTCTTGTCGAATACGGCGATGTGCAGTTCTCCGCCCATCTTGTCGTGAATGCCGTCGATCCGGCTGCGAAATGCCTCCATCGACGCAAGCAGCCGCAACGTTTCCTCGTACACGGTCTGGCCTTCGGCCGTCAGCGTGAAGCCCGCGCGGCCGCGCCGGCACAGCACCAGGCCGAGGCGCGTTTCGAGATCCTTCACGTGCCGGCTGATCGTCGAAATGCCGATATTCAGCTCGAGTTCGGCCGCCGCCATCCCGCCGCACTGCACGACGCCCTTGAAGACCCGCAGCAGCCGCAGGTCCATGTCGCTGAGCTGCCCGAGCAGCGCGCGACTCTTCGGTTTCTTTGCTTGCATAGTTGCGCAAGTGAACATTGATATTGCGATATTCAAAAGACTAATTGGCGTCCCGACAATGCGCAACATCAACACAAGGAGGAGGGGCGCGCCGCGCCGACCGACATGACCGACACGACCATCGCCAACCAGCACCAAGAGACGAATCTCCGCACCGACGCAGCCTGGCTCGACGCCCACTGGATGCCGTTCACGGCGAACCGCCAGTTCAAGTCGGATCCGCGCATGATCGTGTCGGCCAAGGACGCGTATTACACGGACGGCGAAGGCCGCAAGATCTTCGACGGCCTGTCGGGCCTGTGGTGCACGGGCCTCGGTCACGGCCGCGCCGAAATCACGGAAGCCGTGAGCCGCCAGGTCGCGCAGCTCGACTACGCGCCGGCGTTCCAGTTCGGCCATCCGAAGTCGTTCGAGCTGGCGAACAAGATCAAGGATCTGACGCCGGCTGGCCTCGACTACGTGTTCTTCACGGGTTCGGGCTCGGAAGCGGCCGACACGTCGCTGAAGATGGCCCGTGCGTACTGGCGCGCGAAGGGCAAGGGCACGAAAACGCGCCTGATCGGCCGCGAGAAGGGTTATCACGGCGTGAACTTCGGCGGCATCTCGGTCGGCGGGATCGGCGCGAACCGCAAGCTGTTCGGCCAGGGTCTCGACGCCGATTTCCTGCCGCACACGCAACTCGCCGAGAACACGTTCTCGCGCGGGATGCCCGAGAACGGCGCCGATCTGGCCGATCGCCTGCTCGACCTGATCACGCTGCACGACGCATCGAACATCGCGGCCGTGATCGTCGAGCCGTTCTCCGGCTCGGCGGGTGTGGTCATTCCGCCGAAGGGCTATCTGAAGCGCCTGCGCGACATCTGTACCGCGCACGACATCCTGCTGATTTTCGACGAAGTCATCACGGGCTTCGGCCGTGCCGGCGCGATGACGGGCGCCGACGCGTTCGGCGTGGTGCCGGACATCATGAACTTCGCGAAGCAGGTGACGAACGGCGCGCAGCCGCTCGGCGGCGTGATCGCGACGAAGGAAATCTACGACACGTTCATGGCCGCGGGCGGCCCGGAGTACATGCTCGAGTTCCCGCACGGCTACACGTACTCGGCGCACCCGGTTGCATGCGCGGCCGGCGTCGCGGCGCTCGACCTGCTCGTGAAGGACGACGCGGTGAACCGCGTGCGCGATCTCGCGCCGCATTTCGAGGCGGCCGTGCACGGGCTGAAGGGCCAGCGCCATATCGCGGACATCCGCAACTACGGGCTGGCGGCCGGCCTGACGATCGCGGCGCTGCCGGGCGAGCCGGCACGGCGCCCGTACGAGATCGCGATGCGCTGCTGGGCGAAGGGCTTCTACGTGCGCTACGGCGGCGACACGATCCAGCTCGCGCCGCCGTTCATCGCCGAGAAGCGCGAGATCGACAATCTCGTGAACGCGCTGTCCGACGCGCTGAACGAAGTGGACTGAGCCGCGGCCCGTTCCCGGCGATAACCGAATTCACGAAAGAGCCAGAAACATGAAACACGACAGCAATGTGACCTCCACCGTCGGCCACCTGATCGACGGCAAGCGCGTCGACGGCGGCAGCCGCGTCCAGCCGGTGTTCGACCCGGCCACCGGCGAGTCGCACAAGAGCGTCGCGCTCGCCGACAAGCTGACCGTCGAAGCCGCGATCGCGTCCGCGCAGGCCGCGTTCCCCGCGTGGCGCAACACGCCGCCGCTGAAGCGCGCCCGCGTGATGAGCCGCTTCAAGACGCTGCTCGAGGAGCATGCGGAAGAACTGTGCGCGCTGATCACCGCCGAGCACGGCAAGGTGCTCGCCGACGCGATGGGCGAACTGCAGCGCGGGATCGAGAACGTCGAATACGCGACCTACGTGCCCGAGCTGCTGAAGGGCGAGCACAGCAAGAACGTCGGCCCCGCGATCGATTCGTGGAGCGAGTTCCAGGCGCTGGGCGTCGTCTCCGGCATCACGCCGTTCAACTTCCCGGTGATGGTGCCGCTGTGGATGTGGCCGATGGCCGTCGCGTGCGGCAATACGTTCGTGCTGAAGCCGTCCGAGCGCACGCCGTCGTCGACGCTGCGCATGGCCGAGCTCGCGCTCGAAGCCGGCCTGCCGCCGGGCGTGCTGAACGTCGTGAACGGCGACAAGGAAGCGGTCGACACGATCCTGACCGACCCGCGCGTGAAGGCGGTGAGCTTCGTCGGCTCGACGCCGATCGCCGAATATATCTATTCGACCGGCTGCGCGCACGGCAAGCGCGTGCAGGCGCTCGGCGGCGCGAAGAACTTCGCGGTCGTGATGCCCGACGCCGACATCGGCAACGCGGTGAACGCGCTGATGGGCGCCGCGTACGGTTCGTGCGGCGAGCGTTGCATGGCGATTCCGCTGGTCGTGGCGATCGGCGACGAAACGGGCGACAAGGTCGTCGCGGGGCTGACGGCCGAGATCGAGAAGATGAAGGTCGGTCCGGGCAACGGCGCGGGCATCGACATGGGGCCGCTCGTCACGAAGCAGCATTTCGAGAAGGTGACGGGCTTCGTCGAAGCGGGCGTGGAAGCGGGCGCGAAGCTCGTCGTCGACGGCCGCGGCGTGAAGGTCGACGGCCACGACGGCGGTTACTACCTCGGCCCGTGCCTGTTCGACGACGTGAAGCCCGGCATGCCGATCTATCAGCACGAGATCTTCGGGCCGGTGCTCGGCGTGATCCGCCTGAAGTCGCTCGACGAGGCGATGGCGCTGATCGACGCGCACGAATACGGCAACGGTACGTGCCTGTTCACGCGCGACGGCGAAGCGGCGCGCTATTTCAGCGACAACATCCAGATCGGCATGGTCGGCATCAACGTGCCGCTGCCGGTGCCGGTCGCGTATCACTCGTTCGGCGGCTGGAAGCGCTCGCTGTTCGGCGACCTGCACGCATACGGCCCGGATGCAGTGCGCTTCTACACGAAGCGCAAGACGATCACGCAGCGCTGGCCGTCGGCCGGCGTGCGTGAAGGCACGGTGTTCAGCTTCCCGTCGAACCGCTGATCGTGCCGGCGTGCGCTGCGGCTGCGCGCGTCGCGATGCCGCCGGCGTGAAGACGCACTGGCCCGCCCCGGACTCCGACCGGGGCGGGCCTTTTTACGTGTGCGGCGGTGGCGCCGTTGCGGAAGGCGGGGAAAGAACGCTTACGGCGCGACTACGTGCCACATGTTCTTGAAGTTGTCGCCGTTGCGGTCGCCCTGTTTCATGTCCTTCGAGAAGAAGTACAGCGGCTTGCCCTTGTACGCCCATTGCGGGCTGCCGTCTTCGCGCTTGACGATCGAGTAGGGCCCGACCGGAACGTCGGTCGCGCTGGCCTTGTACGGCGGCCAGAAGGTTTCGCACTGGCCCGAACATGCGCTGGTGCCGGCGTTGGGCTTGTCCTTGTCGAACGAATAGACGGTCATCCCGTTCGCGGCGACGAGTGCGCCGTCTTCGACCTTCGTGATCGAGCCTTGAGCCGAAGCCGAAACGGATGCGAGGGCGAGCAGGGCGGAACTGACGAGCAGCGCGGCTTTCATGGGTACCTCCTTGTAGTCCGGTGGGCGGCGCCGTCACGGGCATGGCCGGACGTGCCCGCGACGGCGGGGAATGGTGCCGGAACGCTGCGCCGTGGCCGCCGGGGCGAGCGACCTGGAGTCGAATGGCGGCAAAGCAGGCGCGCTTCTTTCACCATAGGCGGTTTTTGGCGGGGCTGCGAGAAGAACCGGGGGCGTATCCGCGTTGCGTATGTCTGACGCAACGACGCGGGTTTGACAGCCGGGTGACGGCATTCGACGTCCGTTCCCGACCCGGCGCGAATCGCGCCTGAAGTCCGCACCGCCGGTCCGCGCGACGGGCGGATTCAGGCCGCTTCGGCGGCAGGCGGTGACGGTTGTTGTCGAGTCGGTGTGCTGCCGGCCCCGCGCCGTCAGCGAAACACGGGCGCCGACGCGAGCGCCGTCAGCACGGCCGGCATCGCGAGCGCGGCGGCGATCGTCTGGAACGCGGTGATGCCGGCCATCAGCGGTGCGTCGCCGCCGAGCTGGCGCGCCATGATGTACGACGAGGACGATGTGGGCAGCGCCTGGAACAACAGCGCGATGGTCAGTGCCGCGTCGCCGAGCCCGAACAGGCGGCCGGCCGCAAGCGTGACGAGCGGCATCGCCATGAACTTGAATGCCGACGCGATGCACATCGGCTGCAGCCAGCCGCGCGCCGCGTCGAACTTCAGCGCCGCGCCCACGCACAGCAGGCCGAGCGGCATCGATGCGGCGCCGAGCGCGCGCACGGCCGGCTCGACGGCGGCCGGAAACGCGATGCCGCTCGCCTGCATCGCGATCCCGAGCGCACAGCCGACGACGAGCGGGTTCGACAGGATCTGCCGTGCGAGCGCCAGCGCGCCGAGCCGCGTTTCGCCGTAGCGCGCGAACACCAGCACGCACATCAGGTTCACGGTCGGGACGATCGCCGCGACGCACACGGCCGCGAGCGCGATGCCGTGTGCACCGAACAGTCCGGCGGCGAGCGCCGTGCCGACGTAGTTGTTGAAGCGCACCGCGCCCTGGAACACCGACGTGAACCCGGCGCCGTCGACCCGCACGAAGCGGCGGACCAGCAGCAGAAGCGCCGCGACGAGCGCGGTCGAACCGACCAGCGCCGCCGCGAGCGGTAAAACCGGCAGCGATTGCAGTTTCGCGTTCGCGAGACCGTCCGCGAACAGCGCAGGCAGCAGCACGTAGTAGCACAGCCGCTCGGCGTGCGGCCAGAACGCGTCGCCGATGAAGCCCGTGCGTCTCAGGCCGTGGCCGAACGCGACCAGCAGCGCGACCGGCGCGAGCGCGAGCAGGATCGGGCCGATCATCGGCAGGCCTTCAGGCGGGCCGGCTGGAGCGGCTTGCAGGCGGAGCGGCGGAGCGAAGCGGGAATCCATCCGGCGGGCAACATGGCGACAGGCGATCGAAAGCGTGACGATGGCGCCAAGTTAACACGCGCTTGCAACAGGAATAATGGTTAATTATCGGGTGTTCAATGAGAAAGTCTCATCGATGACGCGGTGACTTCGGCGGCCAGCGCACGCGCGAAACGCTCGGCCGGACGCGACTGGTGTTCGAGCAACACGACAGCGCGGCCCATCTGCGGCTGACCGAACGGCAAACGCGTGACGGGCGGCAGGCGTGCGAGCGTCGAATCGGGCAGCGCGACGACCGCCACGCCGAGCCCTCGCGCCACCATGCGCGCGATCGTCTCCGCGCTGTCGAGCACCATCTCTTCGCGTACCCGGACGCCGATGCGGCGCAGTTCGGCGGCGATCATCCGGCCGGCCCAGGCCTGCGCGTCGAAGCGGATGAACGGCAGCGCTTCGAGCAGCGCGCCCGCGTCGCGCTCCGCGTATTCCGGCGGCGCGAGCAGCCAGAAGCGGTCTTCGTAGAGCGTCGTCCACGTCAGCTGTGCCGGGTGCGGGCGCACCGGGTGTGTCGTGATGGCCGCATCGAGTTCGCCGGCCGCGACGCGGTTCGCCAGTTCGACCGACATGCCGGCCGACACGTGCACGCGCAGCGACGGATGCGCGTTGCGCAGCGAGAGCAGCGCATCGGGCAGCGGGCCCGACAGCGCGGTCTGGATCGCACCGATCCGCAGGCGGCCGACGAGCTTTTTCTCGTCGCTGAGCGCATCGGGAATCCGGTCGACCATCGCGAGCACCTGCTCGGCCTGCGCGACGAGAATGTTGCCGGCTTCCGTCAGCACCGGCTGGCGGCGCGAACGGTCGAACAGCTGGACGTTGTATTCGCTTTCGAGCGTCTTGATCTGCAGGCTCACGGCCGACTGCGTGAGGCCGATCGCTTCGCCGGCGCGCGCGAAGGTCCGGTATCGGGCGATCGCGACCAGGGTTCTGAATGCGCGTAGTGACATGGGCTCGATGAGGTGGGCGGCGAAGGGCCGGCATGCGGATTGCTCGTTGCGCGATTGCGGCGGATGGGGCCATGCGGACGGGCTACCCATGACCGCCGCAGCGGACGACCGCGGGCCGGCAGGCTGGCGGACATCATGCCCGCGCGTATGGAAACGGGCAACCGCGGCATGGGCCGAGCGTGACGAGGATTGCGGGGCGACGCGTGCGGGTTTTCGTGAACGGCCTCGCGCCGTGTGTGCGCGCCTATCTGCGGACGCGGGATCGGTCGCGGCCGTTCGTGCCGCCCGTTGCCATTCCTCTTCGTCGATGCCGTTATCCGGCCGCATCCTCTCCCAGCGCCTGGATGAACCGCGAAAACAGTTCCGGCTGCGACGAGATCCCGAGCTTCGCATAAAGGTGCCGCCGATGCACCTTCACCGTCTCCGGTGAAATCGCGAGCCGCTCCGCGATCGCCTTCGACGAATTGCCGCGCAGCACCATGCGCGCGATCGACATCTCGCGATCGGTCAGCACACCCGCGCCGAAGCGCGCGAGCGCCTGCTCGACGCGTGCGCCGAGGTCGGCGTCGGGCGTTGCGCGCGCGGCGTCGCCCACCAGCCGCCAGTGTTGCCGGATGACCGCGAGCACCCACGGCATCGCGGCCGTCAGCTTGCCGAGCGGCTCGACGTCGAAGCGCATGGCCGCGCCGAGCGACAGCGACAGCAGCGTGTCGGGGTTCGGCCGCAGCAGGATCTGGATCTCGTCGTCGCCGACCGCGTCGCGAAAATAGCTCAGGAAATATTCGCTCTGCCGGAACAGGTCGGGCGCGACTTCCTCGAGCCGGTAGCAGCCGTCGGCGAGCCCGTCGTGCGCGGCCTGCAGGAACGGATCGAGCAGATATAACCCATTGAGGTAAAGCGGCACCGGCGACGCGCTGTCGGTGCCGCCCGCGTCGTATTCGTCGAGCACGAGCGGCACGCCGTCGGGGCCGATCGCGGTCGCGAGCGCGTTGTCGAACGGCACCATTTCGTTGAGCAGCAGCACCAGGAAACGCCAGAAACGCGGCTGGCCGAGATGATCGATTGCGCGGCCAAGCGCCTGGTGCATCGCGATTTCGGAGAAGAGTCGATCCATACCACCACCGGAGGGCGTAACACGAAGGGGGAATAGCGGTCCTGAATTTGGCTTCCTAGACTGCCACGCAATCAATCGGGCCCGAGTATGGGCGTTCAAAAAAAAGCAGCATAGGCGCTACAGGAGAACGAAATGGCGATGATGTCGGAATCGACGGGCACGCTGCAAGCGACGCCTGCAACGGAAGACGCGCCGCGCGCGTTGTCGCAGACGCTCAGCGTGCGCGACGCGGTGATGATCACCGTGTCGGGCGTGACGCCTGCCAGCTCGATCTTCGTGATCGCGCCGTTCGCGATCCAGCAGGCGGGCAGCGGCGCGGTGCTGTCGTTCGTGCTCGGCGGCGTGCTCGCGCTGGCGTTCGCGCTCTGCTATGCGGAGCTGAGCGCGGCGCACCGCAGCGCGGGCGGCGAGTACGTGATGGCCAAGCGCGTGTTCGGCACGCTGCCCGGCTACCTGACCTTCATCACGGTGCTGTCCGTCAGCGTGTTCATTCCGGCCGTGCTCGCGAGCGGCGCCGCGCCCTACCTGAACAACGCGCTCGGCACGCACTTCAGCAACCAGTCGGTCGCATTGACGATCGTGCTGCTCAGCTACGTGCTCGGGATGCTGAACATCAAGACGAACGCGTGGATCACCGGCGCGTTCCTCGTCGTCGAGATCGGCGTGCTGATGCTGATCGCGGGGCTCGGCTTCGGCTCCCCGCATCGCGGCGCGGACGTGCTGGTCGCGCCGGTGGTCGTGAGCGGCAGTGCGCTGGTGCCCGCCACGCTCGCGGCGATCGTGCCGGCGATCGGCACGGCGATCTTCTGCTACAACGGCTTCGGCTCCGCCGCGTATCTCGCGGAAGACCTGCGCGGCGGCAACCGCAACGTCGCGAAGGCGGTGATCTATTCGCTGCTGGTGATCCTCGTCGTCGAGCTGGTGCCGCTCACGGCGATCGTGCTCGGCGCGCCGTCGCTCACGGAGCTGACGAAGAGCGCCGATCCGATCGGCTACGTCGTGCGTTCGCTGAGCAATCCGGTGGTGTCGCGCATCGTCAGCGGCGGGATCTTCCTGTCGGTGTTCAACGCGATCATCGCGATCGTGATCACGATGGGGCGCCTGCTCTACAGCAGCGGCCGCCACGCGCTCTGGTCGCGCACCTGCAACCGTGCGTTCTCGACGATCCATCCGCGCCTCGAATCGCCGTGGCTCGCGACGCTCGCGCTGGCGGTGCCGTCGGCGGGGCTGGTGTTCGTGTCGAGCCTCGACGAGCTGACCGCGTTCACGGTCGACCTGCTGCTGCTGATCTACCTCGTCGTCGGGCTGGCCGCGCTGGCGAGCCGGTACGTGCGCCGCGACGTCGAACATCACTACCGGATGCCGCTGTGGCCCGTGACGCCGCTCGTCGCGGTGGCGGGCGCCGCGTACACGCTCTACACGACGCTGGCGACGGCGACGAAGTCGACCGACCTGCTCATCATCGGCGGGCTGCTGGTGGCCGCGCTCGTGATGTACGGCGCCTGGGCGCGCCACAGCGAGGCGTTCCGCTCGCTCTGAACGCCGTGTCGAAACCTTGCCATACCGAAACATCGAACCATTGAAAGACTGGAGGAACTGCATCATGCGCACGAGGGATCTCGGCATCCGCATCGGACTCGGCACGCCGGGCCGCTTCAACGCGATCACGGACGTACCGGGCGTGCGGGTCGGACATTGCACGCTGCAAGTCGAGAACGGCGACGCGTCGATCCGCACCGGCGTCACCGTCATCGAGCCGCGCGCGGGCGTCGCGCACGATTCGCCGTGCTTCGCGGGCGTCCACGTGCTGAACGGCAACGGCGATGCGACAGGGCTCGAATGGATCCGCGAGGCCGGTTTGCTGACGACGCCGATCGCCTATACGAACACGCACAGCGTCGGCGCGGTGCGCGATGCGCTGGTCGCGAACGAGCGCGCGGCGGCGGCCGGCCGCGTGTACTGGTGCATGCCGGTCGTGATGGAAACCTACGACGGTCTGCTCAACGACATCTGGGGGCAGCACGTGAGTGCCGAGCACGTGCAGCGTGCGCTGGCCGCCGCGCAGTCGGGGCCGGTCGCCGAAGGCGGCGTGGGCGGCGGCACCGGCATGATCTGCCACGAGTTCAAGGGCGGCATCGGCACCGCGTCGCGCGTGACCGGAGCCGAGGCGGGCGGCTGGACCGTCGGCGCGCTCGTGCAGGCGAACTACGGCGTGCGCGAGATGCTGCGCGTGGCCGGCTATCCGGTCGGCGAAGTGCTGCGCCACGTGCATTCGCCGTTTCGTGCCGCCGATGCGCAAGGCGAAGCCGGGATGGGGTCGATCGTCGTCACGATCGCGACCGACGCGCCGCTGCTGCCGCATCAGTGCACGCGCCTCGCGCAGCGCGCGAGCGTCGGGCTGGCGCGCGTGGGCGGCGGCACCGAGGATTCGAGCGGCGACATCTTCCTTGCGTTCGCAACGGGCAACGACGGGCTGCCGGCCGCGAACTACGGCAGCAAGGGCGCGCCGACGACCGACGTGCGGATGGTGAACAACGACCACATCTCCGCGCTGTTCGTCGCGGCGGCGGAAGCGGTGGAAGAGGCGATCGTGAATGCGCTGGTGGCGGGCGGCGACGTCGAGTCGCGCGGTGCGCGGGTCGAAGGGCTGGGGCAGGCGCGCTTGCTGGATGCGTTGCGCGAAGTGGGGTGGCGGCCGGGGCGCGGCGCCTGAAACGGCATGCGCCGCTTCAATAGCGGCGTGGCGTGCGGTCTTGTTGCGGGAGCGACGATCGGCCGGCTCGCCGTGCGTTCGCGCATGCGCTGCGCGAGCGGCGGGCCTGGCCGTGACGACGCGTCATGCTCAGCTGCCGAAGTAGATGTTGCAGAAGCTGACCGGGCCGACGCATGCGTTCGGGTCTTCCTGCTTCGATTGCGCACGATCGACGCGGCCGGCAGCCTGGATGGCTTCGGCGCGGTTCGCCTGCTGTTGCGCGAGCTCGGCCGGCGCAGGCTGTGCGTGTGCGACAGCAGCGGTGAGCGAAAGGGCAACGAGGGCGAGGTGCAGCGGCTTCATTTGGGTTTCTCCTGGGTGATTGCCAGTCTCGCTGGCAGTGAGGAAACTATAGGCTCGCACTGCTTGAAGATTAATCGCCGCGGGTGCAGAGCTTATTTCCAAACGGAACAAGGATGACGTTGTGCGCGCACCGATCGTCGTCGACGTTCAATGACGGTGATGGTTGAACGGTGCGTCCTTGTCCAGCAGCGCGCTGCGGATGAAGTGCAGGCAGCCGACGATGCGCTGCATGCGATGACGCGCTTCGGGTACGGCATACCACGCATGCAGCGTGTGCTGCGCCGCGCGGATCGCCAGGTTCACCGATTTCAGCGTGCGGGCGTGGTGGCTCGGCGTCGGATCGTCGAAGAAGCGCGGCAGCGTGTGCAGCACCGCGTCGATCGACGCGGTCCAGTGCAGCGTCTGCGGCGGTTTCGCGTCGCAGAATGCATGCAGCTCGTCGCGCAGGTCGATCACCGCGTGACCGACTTCGAGCGTCGCCAGCATCCAGCGCAGCGCGTCGCGATGCTGGCGCGTGCGTTGCACGAGCAGCGTGCGAAGCTGCGCCATCAGGTCGTGCGTGCTCGACTGGAAGCGCGGCGCGAGGCCGTCCCGCACGCCTTCGCATGCGAGCGTGACCTGGCGGCGCAGGTCGTGCGCGATGCGGCCCGTGAGCCACGGCATGCGGGTCGGAAACACGACGGCGAACACGATCGAGCACGCGAACATCGCGACGACGATCGCCAAGCCGTTGTTGATCAGCACCTCGGGCGTGTACGCGACGGCATTGTCGGGGCCCGCGAGCAGACAGAAGAACACCGCGAAGCCGATCCCGTAGCCGGACAGGCCCGGGCGCATCGCGAGAAACGCGCCGAGGCCGAGCACCGGTGCGAGCACCGCGCACAGTAGCGGAAAGCCGTCGATGTTCGGATACACGTAGCAGAGGAACACGTAACCGACGGCGGTCGCGAACGCCGCGCCGACGCCCATCTGCGCGACGAACTTCGGCGCGCGCGGCGACGTCGAGCTCAGCGCGCACGCGATGGCGGTGGCGATCACGGCGAGCGAGCCGCTCGGCCATTCGGACGCGAGCCAGAACGCGCTCATCGCGCCGACGGCGACGAGCGTGCGCAGGAACGCGAAGCCGACGAAGAACGCATTGGTCTTCACCGCGTAGTGCGTGACCGAGCGTTCGAGCGCGTGATTGTCCTGGTCGAGCGACGCATAGGTGTCGGCATAGCCGAGGTATTCGCCGATGAAGCGGTACATCAGCTCGATCGCGGTATCGAAGTCGAGCACGCCGCCGGCCGCGTGCGCTTCGATCTCGCGGCGCGTCGCGCGCGCGGCCTTCGGCAGCGCATCGTGAAAGCGGCGCAGTTCGAGCAGCGCGCCGGTCGTCGATGCGATGCCGCGCTGGCGCTCGTCGCGCAACGCGGTGATCCGGTGCGCGAGCGCGTCGAGATGCGGGGCGAGCGCGTCGAGCACGGCGTCCGACCGGTTCGCGCGCAGGCGTTTGATGAGCTGGTGCAGCGCATGCAGCCGCGTGCACGCGTTCATGAATTCGCTGTTCAGCCGCGCGAGCCGGCGGCTGCGCGCACGAATATGCGGATCCTCGAACGACGCGAAGGCACGATTGGCCTCGAAACCGACGATCTCGTCGACGAAATCGGCAAAGCGCCGTTCGAAGTCGCCGCGTGCGAGTTCGCCCGACAGCGCGCCGGCCGCGAACGCCGGGAATTTCACGTGACGGGCGGTCAGCGTGCGCATCAGCGTCTTCGCGGAACTGAGCGGCAGGATCAGCGCGCTGACCGCGCCGGAGCAGGCGATGCCGAGCGCGACTTCCCCGGCGCGCGTGAGCGCCGACTGGAACAGCGTCTGCGGCGTCATCACCGAGGGCAGGCCGATCAGCGCGGCCGTGTAGCCGGCGAGCACGAACCCGTACCAGCGGAAGTGGCGGTTGCGCACCGCGAGCGCGATGCAGGTGCCGATCCACAGCGTGATGCCGGCCATGTACAGCTCCGGCTGCTGCGCGAACAGCCCGCCGAGCGCGAGCGCGGCGACGAGGCCGGCGGCCGTGCCGAGCACGCGGTAGAAGCTCTTCGCGAACACCATCCCCGACAGCGGCTGCATCAGCACGAACACGGTCGTCATCGCCGTACGCGGCTGCGACATCTCGAGCCGCATCGCAATGCCCATCGCCAGCAGCGCGGCGAGCACGGTTTTCGCGAGGTGCAGCCAGACGAGACCGTCGCTCGCGGCCCAGTCGCGCGCCGCGTCGCCGAGCGGATCCAGCCAGCTCCTCCATCGTGCCGGTTCGATGGAAGGTCGCTCGATCGCAGGTTGTGGCTTCATGAAAGGAAAATGGGCGCGTGTAGTGTGGGCGCGTGTAGTGCGCGGCGCGTCCGTTCGACTGTGAGGCGCCGATTGTAGGAGTGCGGCGCACAGGCATTAACGCAGCTACGGGGAAACGATAGTTGCAGGCCACGTAACAATCTGTCGCACCCGGTGGAGGAAAATAGCGGCTCCGCTACAGGTTGCTCACAGGAATGGATACGCTACAAAACATGCGGGTGTTTACGCGCGTCGTCGAGACGGGCAGTTTCACCGCGGCCGCGCAATCGCTGAATTCGACGACGGGCGCGATGTCGCGTGCGGTCTCGGAGCTCGAGGCGCGCCTGCGCACCCGTCTGATGAATCGCTCGACGCGCCGTCTCGCGCTGACGTCGGCCGGCGAAAGCTATCTGCGGCGCTGCCGCCAGATTCTCGCCGACGTCGATCGCGCGGAAGAAGAAGCGAGCTGCGCGCACGAACGGCCGGCCGGCGTGCTGCGCATGCACAGCTTCGCGAGCGTCGGCCATCACTACGTGATGCCCGCGCTCACGCGTTATCACACGCAGTTTCCGGACGTGTCGATCGAGCTGTCGCTGTCGCAGCGCATGCCCGACCTGTTCGACGGCACGAGCGACATGGCGGTCGTGACCGCGTCGTCGCTGCCCGATTCGGAACTCGTGTCGCACCTGCTCGGTTCGACCTTCAGCATCCTGTGCGCGTCGCCCGGGTACGTGAAGCGGCACGGCGCGCCGGCACGTCCGCAGGATCTCGGCGCGCATGCGTGCCTGACGCTCTGCACGCCGGCCTTTCCGACGCACGAATGGGTGCTCGAAGGGGCCGACGGCGTCGAGCAGATCCACGTCACGGGGCCGGTGCAGACCAACACCGCCGAATCGCTCGCACTCGCGATCCGCGACGGCATCGGGATCGGCATGCTGCCGCTGTATTCGGCGATCGACGCGTTGCACGACGGCACGCTCGTGCGCGTGCTGCCCGGGCACATCCTGCAGAAGATGAACGTGTATGCGCTGTATCCGTCGCGCCGTTTCGTCGACGCGAAGGTACGCACGTGGGTCGAGATGCTGCGCGCCCAGGTGCCGGGCATGATCGCGCGCGACGTCGACATGCTCAACGCGATCGGCCGCGAGGCGCAGGCCGCCTGAGCGCGAACCGGCCGGACGCTGAACGCTTCGTCCGGCCCGGTCGTTTCATCCCGGTTCAATACGCGCGCCGCCCGCAGCAGACCATCGAAGCGGGCGGCGCGCGCCGTCATGTCGTTACAGCGTGGGCTTCGCCGCCGCGCCGGATTCCGTTGCCGGCGCACCGGCCGGGCCGTATGCGGCTTGCGCGGCCTCGCGTTGCGCGACGCGCTTCGCATTCAGACGCGCCTGGGCGGCGAGCATGTCTTCCGGATAGTTGCCCGCTTCACCGCGCGCCGGGTTGTAGCCGACCGACTCGAGATCGACCAGTTCCTGCAGCACCTGCGCACGCGTGACGTGCGACTGGGCCGACTGGGCGAACGACAGGGCCGGTGCAGCGAGCAGCACGGCAGCGGCGGCGGTAACGACGAGCGATTTCACGATGTTCTCCTGTAGACGGGGGTGTGGCCGGTTCGGCGATCGAGGTTCGATCCGAACCGTCGACGTCAGTCTATGCAGCGCGCACGATCGCAAAAACCCCGATTCCAGGCAGGCAGCTTTCCAGATGGCACAACATTGGCGTGCGCCGCCCGCGTCGAACGAACTTGCCGGTTGCGGCGGATTCGTTGCCGGCGGAACGCTTGCCGATGTCGATGCCGATCAGAACCGCGTGCGCATGCCGATCGTGCCGACGATCTGGTTCGCGGTGCTCGATGCGCCGCCCGACGTGTTGATGAACGCCTGGTAGCCGCGGCCCGATGCGTGCTGGTACATCGCTTCCGCGTATACGTCGGTGCGGCGCGACAGCTTGTACACGGCCTGCAGGTCGACCTGGTGCCACTTCGGATCGGTGCCGTGCTTGCTGTCCGGGTTCGATACGGTGGCGTCCGTGTACACGTACGCCGCGCCGAGGCTGACGGCCGGCGTGACCGCATAGCGCACGTTCACGTCGAAGTTGTTGAACGCGACCTGGCCGGTCGAGCCGAACGAACCCGAGTTGTCGTACTGCGAGCGGGTATAGACGAAGCCGATGGTCGCCGGGCCGAACACGTAGCCGATGCCGCCGCCGTACGCACGCATGCGATCCGCGCCGACCGACCAGCCGCCCTGGCTCACGCTTTTCGCTTCGGCCACGTCGGTCGCGCCGGCGCTCGCGCTCGTCGAGCCCTTCGTGCCGTTCATCTGCAGGTAAGCGCCGGCCAGCTTCAACGGGCCGTTCGTGTAGCTCGCCGCGACGCTGTACGCACGGTTGCCGGCGAAATTCGTCGAATTCGAGAAGCCGTACAGCGCGCCGACCTTGAAGCCCGCGATCGTGTCGCTCGTGTACTTGACCGCGTTGTTGATGCGTACCGAATGGTTCAGGTTGTCGTTGTCGAACGGATGCGCGAAGCCCGTGTCGCCGAAGTCGCCGGACGTGGCGGACAGCGGCGCGACGAAGTCGACCATCGTGTCGTACTGGCGGCCGAGCGTCAGCGTGCCGTAGCCGTTGCCGCTCAGGCCGACGTATGCGTGGCGGCCGAACAGCTTGCCGTCCTGGCCGAGCGCGCCGTTGTTCGCGTTGAAGCCGTTCTCCAGCACGAACAGCGCCTTCACGCCGCCGCCGAGATCCTCGGTGCCGCGCAGGCCGAAGCGGCTGCCGTTGATCGTGCCGGTGGCCATGCGCCACTGGGCCGCGCCGCCGACGTTGTTGGTGTACGCGATGCCGGCGTCGATCAGGCCGTACAGCGTGACCGAGCTCTGCGCATGGGCGAGCGGGGCGAACAGCACGACGGTGCATGCGACGGTAGCGGTGGTTTTTTTCATGTAAGGACTCCTGCGTGTGGGTCTGTCGATCAAGTTCGGCGCAAGTGTAGGGGCGCGTTCGCCTGATTCCGGCGATGAGGGCGCGAGGGCACCATTGCGAGTCGCGCAAGAGTGCGTCACACGGCGTTCACAAACCGGCGTGAACCCGGCGGGCAATGGGTTTTCGCCTGAGCGCCGGCGCGCGGCGCGCGATGGCCGCGCACCCCGTGTCGCGCATCGGCAACACGCGCGTTGCCGGGGCGGGAGTTGATCGCCGCGGCGCGTGCGTGGAGAATGGGGAATCCGACGACACGATCCGGAGACATCCCATGACCACGCCTCGCCGTCCATCCTTCAGCGCCGCGCTGTGCTATCGCGACCCGAAAGCCGCACTCGCGTGGCTCGAGCGCGCATTCGGCTTCCAGCGCTTGATCGTCGTCACCACGCCGGAGGGCGACATCGCACACGCCGAAATGAAATTCGGCGACGGTGTCGTCATGGTCGGCGGTTCGTGGGCCGATTTCATCGCGTCGCCGGAAGACACCGGCGACCGGAACACGCAGAACGTCCACGTGCATCTTCCCGACGACGCGGACATCGACGCGCATTGCGAGCGCGCGCGTGCCGCCGGCGCGGAGATCCTGCAGGCGCCAGGCGACCAGTTCTACGGCGAGCGCGTGTATCGCGCCCGCGACCCGGGCCGGCACGTATGGACGTTCGGCAAGCACGTGCGCGATGTGTCGAACGACGAGATGAGCGCGGCGACCGGCCTGAAGATCGAGGATTTCAGATAACGGACGGACGCGTTTCCCGAGCCGGTTTTCCCCACCACGCGGCCCGCCGGGGCCGCATGACGCCTGGACCCACATGAACCTGTTCAATACCCGCCTGCGCGGCCGCGACGGACTGTTCACGATCGGCATCGACGCCGGCAAGATCGCGCGGATCGACGCGCAACCCGCACCGGTCGCGCCCGTCGGCGCCGACGACATCGATGCGGGCGGGCGCCTCGCGATCCCGCCGCTCGTCGAGCCGCATATCCATCTCGATGCCGTGCTTACCGCCGGCGAGCCGGCCTGGAACATGAGCGGCACGTTGTTCGAGGGGATCGAGCGCTGGGCCGAACGCAAGGCGACGATCACGCACGAAGATACGAAGACGCGTGCGCACACGGCGATCGGCATGCTGCGCGACCACGGCATCCAGCATGTGCGCACGCACGTCGACGTCACCGATCCGACGCTGGCCGCGCTGAAGGCGATGCTCGAAGTGAAGGACGAGGCGCGCGGGCTGGTCGACCTGCAGATCGTCGCGTTTCCGCAAGAGGGCATCGAATCGTTCGACGACGGGCGCGCGCTGATGGAGCAGGCGATCGCGCTCGGCGCGGACGTCGTCGGCGGGATTCCGCATTTCGAGAACACCCGCGAGCAGGGCGTCAGTTCGATCCGTTTCCTGATGGATCTGGCCGAGCGCACCGGTTGCCTCGTCGACGTGCACTGCGACGAGACCGACGATCCGCATTCGCGCTTTCTCGAAGTGCTCGCGGAAGAAGCGCGCGTGCGCGGGATGGGCGCGCGCGTGACGGCGAGCCACACGACCGCGATGGGTTCGTACGACAACGCGTATTGCTCGAAGCTGTTCCGGCTGCTCAAGCGCGCGGGGCTCAACTTCATCTCGTGCCCGACCGAGAGCATTCACCTGCAGGGGCGTTTCGACACGTTTCCGAAGCGGCGCGGCGTCACGCGTGTCGCGGAGCTCAACCGCGCGGGCCTGAACGTGTGCTTCGGGCAGGATTCGATCAAGGATCCGTGGTATCCGCTCGGAAACGGCAACATCCTGCGGGTGCTCGATGCGGGGCTCCATATCTGCCACATGATGGGTTACCAGGACCTGCAGCGCTGCCTCGACTTCGTGACCGATCACAGCGCGACGACGATGCACCTCGGCGACGGCTACGGGATCGCGGTCGGCCGTCCGGCAAACCTCGTCGTGCTCGACGCGGACAGCGATTACGAAGCGGTGCGCCGACAGGTGAAGGCCACGCTGTCGGTGCGGCACGGGAAGGTGATCATGCGGCGCGAGCCGGAGCAGGTGACTTATCCAGGGTGACGCCGTGACGGGGCGGCGCGCCCGTCGCGGTGCGTCGTCGCCACGGTATTCAAAAAATACATGAGTTAATCTGAAAAATACGTTTGTCTCATGAGAAGCCGAGGCCTACGATGCGGTCCTGACGGCGGCGTGCAGGGTGCGCGCCGTCTTTTCGATCCTCGTTCGCCGACCTCATGCGCCTCGATCTCCCGTCCGCTCCCGCGTCTTCTTCGCCGTCCATCAGCCCGTTCGCACGGATTGCCGTCGTCGCGGTCCTGACCGGCGTCGGCGCGGGCTTCGGCGGGATGCTGCTCGCGCTGTTGCTGCACGCGATCCAGCATGTCGCCTACGGCTACAGCCTCCGGCACGTGGTTGGCACCGAGAGCTTCCTCACGGGCGTGACCCAGGCCGATCCGCTGCGCAGGCTGGCGGTGCTGGTCGTATGCGGGCTCGTCGCGGGCGGCGGCTGGTGGGCGCTTTATCGATACGGGCGGCCGCTGGTCAGCATTCGCCGCGCGGTTCGCGCGGCCGACCCGCGGATGCCGTTCGTCAGCACGACGGTTCACGCGCTGCTGCAGATCGTCACCGTCGCGCTCGGTTCGCCGCTCGGCCGCGAAGTCGCGCCGCGCGAGATCGGCTCGCTGCTGGCCGGGCGGCTCGCGCACCGTGCGGGGCTCACGCCCGCCGACTGCCGTCTGATGGTCGCGTGCGGCGCCGGCGCCGGCCTCGCGGCCGTCTACAACGTGCCGCTCGGCGGCGCCGTGTTCGTGCTCGAAGTGCTGCTCGGCACGTTCGACATGCGCGCGCTGGTCGTGGCGGTCGTCACGTCGGCGATCGCGGCGGTCGTGGCGTGGATCGGTCTCGGCAACGAACACCAGTACGCGGTGCCGCCGTTCGTGCTGAGCGTGCCGCTCGTCGCATGGTCGATCGTCTGCGGGCCGCTGTTCGGCTTCGCCGCGTACGGTTTCGTGCGGCTCACGGCCCGTGCACGGGCCGATGCGCCGAAGGGCCGGCTGCTGCCGGTGCTCGCGCTGATCAACTTCGCGGTGATCGGTGTGCTTGCGATGCGGTTTCCGCAACTGCTCGGCAATGGCAAGGGGCCGGCTTCGCTGGGTTTCGACGGCTCGCTGACGATCGGTCTTGCCGCCGCGCTGCTCGTGCTGAAGGTGCTGGTCGAGGCGGGCAGTTTGCGCGCGGGCGCCGAGGGCGGGCTGCTGACGCCGGGCCTCGCGAACGGCGCGCTGCTGGGTGTCGTGCTCGGCGGGCTGTGGAGCCTCGTGTGGCCGGGCGCGTCGATCGGTGGATGCGCGCTGATCGGCGCGACCGCGTTTCTCGCTGCGTCGATGCAGATGCCGCTCACGGCCGTCGTGCTGCTGCTCGAATTCACGCATGCGAATCACGACAGCCTCGTGCCGATGCTGCTGGCCGTGGCCGGTTCGCTCGTTGCGTATCGGTTCGCGCAGAAGCTGGCGGAGCGGCGCGCGAGTGCGATGACGATGGTCAGTACGCCGGCGACGGCGGCTCGCTGAACCGCGCCGTTATCCATCGTCCTCGCAGGCTGAGCCCGAGCCGGCTGCTGTCGTCTTTTCCCCGTTTCCTCGTCCGTTCCTTGCGCGTATCGCTACCTGATCACACCGGGGCGCGCGCCGAAGCGCGTCTTGCGGTTCTGTGCAAGAATCCGCGCGATTCCGCGCACCGAACAACGAACCACACGCGCGGACGTCCCTATCAGGAAACGAGGAGCTCAAGTTGATTCAACGCATTTCCCGCTTTTTCACGCAGGTGGTCCACCGCGTGCTGCCCGACCCGTTGATTTTCGCGATCCTGCTGACGATCGTCACGTTCGCGCTCGCGTTCGGCCTCACGCCGAACACGCCCGCGCAACTCACGACGATGTGGGGTTCGGGCTTCTGGAACCTGCTCGCGTTCTCGATGCAGATGGTGATGATTCTCGTCACCGGCCACGCACTCGCGAGCTCGCCGCCCGTGCGACGCATGCTTGTTGCGCTTGCAAGCACCGCGCGCACGCCGGGGCAGGGCGTGATGCTCGTCGCGTTCGTCGGCGCGCTCGCCTGTGCGATCAACTGGGGCTTCGGCCTCGTGCTCGGCGCGATGCTCGCGCGTGAAGTCGCGCGCCGCGTGGCCGGCAGCGACTACCGGCTGCTCGTCGCGTCCGCGTACATGGGCTTCCTGAGCTGGCACGGCGGGCTGTCGGGTTCGGTCCCGCTCGTCGCCGCGACGAAGGGCAATCCGATGGAAAAGACCATCGGGCTGATTCCCGTGTCGCACACGATCTTCACCGGCTACAACGCGTTCATCACGATCGGGCTGATCGTGATGCTGCCGTTTCTCGCCCGGATGATGATGCCGAAGCCCGGCGAGGTCGTCAGCGTCGATCCGGCGCTGCTCGCGGAGCCGCCGAGCGTCGAGCGTCAGCTCGGACCCGACGCGACGTTCGCCGAACGGCTGGAAGAAAGCCGCGCGCTGTCGATCTTCGTCGCGGCGCTGTGCGCGGTGTTCCTCGTGCTGCGCTTCATGCAGAAGGGTTTCGCGCTCGACATCGACACCGTGAACCTCGCGTTCCTTGCGGCCGGCATCCTGCTGCACCGCACGCCGATGGCCTATGCGCGCGCAGTGGCCGGCGCGGCGCGCGGCGCGTCGGGGATCATGATCCAGTTCCCGTTCTACGCGGGCATCCAGGCGCTGATGGATCACTCGGGCCTCGCGGGCGTGATCACCAAGTGGTTCGTCGATATCGCGAACGTGCACACGTTCCCGCTGCTCGCGTTCCTCAGCTCGGCCGTGATCAACTTCGCGGTGCCGTCGGGCGGCGGCCACTGGGTCGTGCAGGGCCCGTTCGTGATGCCGGCCGCGCAGGCGCTCGGCGCCGATCTCGGCAAGGCCGCGATGGCGATCGCTTACGGCGAGGCGTGGACCAACATGGCGCAGCCGTTCTGGGCGCTGCCCGCGCTCGCGATCGCCGGGCTCGGCGTGCGCGACATCATGGGGTACTGCGTGACGACGCTGCTGTTCTCGGGCGTGGTGTTCGTCGCGGGGATGTATCTGTTCTGATGAAACGCGGCGCGACGCGGACGAAATTGAATCGCCGCATCGCGCCGGCTTGAATCGCGCGGACGTTCAGCCGGTCGAGCGTGCACCGCGCAGTTCGTGCCCGTGGCGCAGCGCAAGACTCGCGAACGCCGCGACGACGAGCGCCGCGGCGAGCAGCGTGAGCCCGTTCCTTGCATTGCCCGTCGCCTGTTCGATGGCGCCGACGACAGCCGGGCCGACGAAGCCGCCGAGGAGCCCGCACGTATTCACGAGACCGAGGCCGCCGGCCAGCGCGCTGCCCGCGAGCCGGGACGCGGGAAACGTGAATACGATCGACTGCACGACGAAGAACATCGACGCGGCCACGCACACGCAAGCGAGGCCGGCCACCGGCGACGCATGCGCGGCGCCCACCATCCCCGCTGCCATCACCACGAGCCCGGCACACAGTATCCGGCGCGAATGGTGCGACTCGCGCGCGAAGCGCGGCAGCGTCGCTGCGCCGAGCGCGGCGGCGAGCCAGGGCAACGCGGTCAGCAATCCGACCGCGAACGGCGAGAAACGCCCGGATGCACCGATGATGCCCGGCAGGAAGAAGATCACTGTATAGATCGTCAGTTGGTGGCAGAAGTACACGAAGATCGCGAGCCAGATCTGCGGATCGCGCAGCGCCGAGCCGAACGCGTGGCTGCCGCGGGCGGCCACGCCCGCATCCTGTTCGGCCGCGAGCGTGCGTTCGAGGGCCCGACCGGTCTCGGGGGAGAGCCACGGCGCGCTGCTCGGGCGGTCCGGCAGGCGCATCCAGACGACGAAGGCGAGCAGGATCGCCGGAATCCCTTCGACGACGAACAGCCATTGCCAGCCGCGGAAGCCGAGCGACCCGTCGAGTTCGATCAGCGCGCCCGCCAGTGGCCCGCCGATGATGTTCGCAATGCACACGCCCAGCAGGAAATAGCCTGTCGCGCGCGCACGTTCCTCGCGACCGAACCAATACGTGAGGTACAGCATCACGCCCGGAAACAGCCCGGCTTCGGCGACGCCGAGCAGGAGACGCATCACATAGAACGACATCGGGCCACCGACGAAGGCCATCGCGACCGACAGCGCACCCCATGTGAGCATGATTCGCGTGATCCAGAAGCGCGCGCCGACGCGGTGCATGATCAGGTTGCTCGGGATCTCGAACAGCGCGTAGGTGAGGAAGAACAAGCCCGCGCCGAGCCCGTAGGCAGCGGACGAAATACCCAGATCCACACCCATCGAATGTTTGGCGAAGGCGATGTTGGTGCGGTCGAGGAAGCTGATGACATAGGCGGCGATCAGCAGCGGCATCAGCTTGCGGAACAGCAGCTGGTTCAGCGACGCGCTTGCGTCGCCGGCGGCGGAAGGCAGTGCCTGGGCGTGGTGAGTGGACATGCGGACGACTCCGGTAAAGGCGAACGGGCGCACACGGCAAGCACGGCGCACCGCATTCGACAGAGGCCGCTGCGTCGCGCGCAGCGGAGGGGCAGACGACGGAGCCGCGCCGGCGGCGCTCGACGGGAGCGGGGCGATGAAGGGCGTCCTGGCGCCGGCTCGGGCCGTCGCCTTGTCTCTGCGCTTGCGGGTCCTGGGTTAAGGCTGCGGTCGGGGGCTACCCGGCGATCAGAAATTGACCGCGTCGCCGCCCTTGAGCTCGAGCATCGCGCGCGCCTCGGCCGGCGTCGCGATGTCCAGCGACAGGCCCTCCAGCACCTGCCGCATCTTCAACACCTGCGCGGCACTCGATTCGGCGAGTTTGCCGGGCGCGATCCACAGCGAGTCCTCGAGGCCGACGCGCACGTTCGCGCCCTGGGCCGCGCCGATCGTCGCGAGCGGAATCTGGTTGCGGCCCGCACCGAGAATCGACCACACGTAGTCGTCGCCGAACAGGCGGTCGGCCGTGCGGCGCATGTGCATCAGGTCTTCCGGGTGCGCGCCGATGCCGCCGAGCAGGCCGAACACGCTCTGCACGAAGAACGGCGGCTTCGCGAGTCCGCGGTCGACGAAATGGGCGAGGTTGTACAGGTGCGAGATGTCGTAGCACTCGAATTCGAAGCGCGTGCCGTTCGCGCCGCAGCGCGTGAGGATCGTCTCGATGTCGGCGAACGTGTTCTTGAACACGAGGTCGCGGCTCTTCTCGAGATGTTCGCGCTCCCACGGATGCTTCAGTTCGCGAAAGCGCTCGAGCATCGGATAGAGCCCGAAGTTCATCGAGCCCATGTTCAGCGATGCGATCTCGGGCTGGAAATGCAGCGCCGGCTGCAGCCGTTCGTCGACGCTCATGTGCGGACTGCCGCCCGACGTGAGATTGATCACCGCGTCGGTTTGCGCCTTGATGCGCGGCAGGAATTCGGCGAACACGGCCGGATCCTGCGTCGGTTTGCCGTCGGACGGGTTGCGCGCGTGAAGATGCAGGATCGCCGCGCCGGCCTCGGCAGCCGCGACGGCGGCCGTCTCGATCTCATGCGGCGTCACGGGCAGATACGGCGACATCGACGGCGTGTGGATCGCGCCGGTCGGCGCACAGGTGATGATGACTTTGCGAGCGTTTGCCACGGATGGATTCCTTTCGGTGAGCGATGCGTGAGACGCGTCAGAGCACTTCGACGTTGCCGCAGACGGAAATCGCCTGCCCGGTGATGCCGTGTCCGCCCGGCGAGCACAGGAACAGCGCGGTCGCGGCGATCTCGGCCGGGTCGGTCATGCGCCGCAGCGAAATCTTCTCGAGATAGCGCTTCTCCATCTCGTCGTAGCCGATACCCAACTGCTGCGCGCGCGCCTCGATCACGCGGCGCATCCGCGGGCCGCGCACGATGCCGGGCTGGATCGCGTTCACGCGGATGCCGAGCGGCCCGAGCTCGATCGCGAGGCTTTTCACGAGGCCGACGATGGCCCACTTGGTCGCTGCGTACGGCGTGCGGAACGCATAGCCGAGCCGTCCCGCGACCGACGACAGCGCGATGATCGCGCCGCCGTGCTGCGCGTCGCGCAGCAGCGGCACCGCGTGCCGCGCGAACTGGAACTGCGCGTTCAGGTTGATCGCGACCGTTTGCTCCCACTGCACCGGGTCGATTTCGTCGATGCCCCCGGTCGGGCCCGCGATGCCGGCATTGTTGACCAGCACGTCGAGGCCGCCGAGCGCCGCCGCGACGTCCGCGAACACGCGTTCGACCGCGGCCGGATCGGCTACGTCGGCCAGCGTCGCGCTGATCGCGGGGCGGGACGGCCGGTCCGCCAGCGCCGCGATCGCGGCTTGCGACGCATCGCACACGTGGACGCGCGCGCCGCATTCGGCGAACGCGTCGGCGATCTCGAGACCGATGCCCGAGGCGCCGCCCGTCACGAGGACGCGCAGGCCGTCATAGGGTTTCAGCAGGTCGGAAGCTGTCATGCCGGGTTGTCTCCATCGTTGAAGTTGTAATCGGGTGCGCCGCCGCCGGGCGGCTGCTGCGCAATGCGGCCGCTACGGCTTTGCGTTCATGCGCCGCGGGGTTTGCTCGGCCCGCAACGTCTCGGCGAGATCGTGCGCCGCGCCGCCGATGTCGAGCGCGATGCCGGCGCGCACGCCGGCGCCGTCGCGCCGTTCGAGCGCATCGACGATCGCGCGGTGCGCATCCATCGAGCGTCGCATGTGCGGGATATCGAGCGCGACCATGTTGAGGAACGGCCCGACGCGCATCCACAGGTTCTCGACGATCGCGAGCGTGCTTTCGCTCGCGCCGTGCGCGTAGATCGCGCTGTGGAACGCGAAATTGCTCTGCAGGTATGCGCGCGAACGGCCGGCCTCGACTTGCGCCTGCATCGTTTCGCAGGTCCTGCGCACGGTGGCGATCTGCGCGTCGGTCATGCGGGCGCACGCACGTTCCGCGATGCAGCCTTCGAGGGCGATCCGTACGTCGCGGAGTTCACCGAGCATGTCGAGCGTCATCGGCGGCACGACGAGCGCGCGATTCGGGCCGTCGACCAGCGCGCGCTCGGCGCGCAGCCGCGTGAGCGCGGCGCGCACGGGCATCGTCGACGAGCCGACCGCCTCGGCGACGCTGCGCAGGCTCAGCGCCTGGCCGGGCGCGAAACGGCCGCTCATCAGCGCTTCGCGCAGTTGCTGATAGACCTTGTCGGCCATCGTTTCCGATTCGATGGCTTTCAGTGCGGGCGGGACGATACGAGGCGCCAAGGCGGGGTTCTCCTGGGTTTGATCTGCGATCTGTGATCACACTTGCGATGTGCGAAGTGTTGTCGATCGGGCGACGGGAGTCAAGATGGTCGGGGTTGGGGAAAACGAGGGGGTGCTTCGCGGGAGGTGGGCGAGGGTAGGACAGGTATCGCCGGATGATTTTTACAAAGTACTTTCAATAAGTGCATCGTGATGTACGGGATGGAGGACCCGAAGGGTTTCGGGAAACCATGAGTCGCGGTGATTTTCCGATGCACGCGAGCCAACCAAGTTCATTCCAATGACAGGGAGTCGAAGTGAAACGACCTTCGTTTGCCGTTGCGTGGGGTACGGATCCTGCGAATTTTTGGAGTCTGTCATGAAGGGAGCCTGGATCGCGATCGCACTGGCATGCGCTGCGCTTCATCCTGCAACGGTGTCGGCGAAGGAGGCAGCCCGAACGTCGCCGGAAGCCGGCTCACGGACCTACCTCCAGAACTTCAAGGACATGGTGCTCGCGCAGTGTCTGGCTACCGCCTACGAGCAGGCACCCGCCGTGAGCAAGGATATCGGCAGCAGCACGAACGCGTTGCGCGACTGGACCTACTACGACCTGGAGCGTGCACCGGACGTCGTGCATGCGCTGGTGGCGAAGTACCTTGCACGTGATTACCGGAATCCGGTCGTCGAATCGGAAGTGAGGAACGTCAGGTTCGACTACCTGAAGTGCATGGATCTGTATCACGGCAACGAACTGGACGCCGCCGCGAAGAAGCTCGTCCTGCGCCCGAACAGCACGTACCGGGCCGAGCACCCGCGATAAGCGGTGACGTTCGATCGTCGCCGTCCGCGCGCCGATCGGGCAGAATCGAAATCCCGACTCCCCCCGACGGACGCCGCATGACCGACCCGAACGAACCGTCCGCCCGCCGCGCGTACGCGAGCTTCGCGCAACGCTACGCGGACATCGCGCCGACCAAGGCGCACAACGCACTCTACGAACGGCCGGCGACGCTGGCGCTGCTCGGCGACGTCGACGGCCTGACGGTGCTCGACGCCGGCTGCGGGCCCGGCATCTGCAGCGAGCACCTCGCGCGCCGCGGCGCGACCGTCCATGCGTTCGACATTACGCCCGAAATGATCGCCCTCGCGAAATCGCGCTGTGCGGGGCTCGCGGTCGACGTCGTGGAGGGCGATCTCGCGGCGCCGCTCGACTGGCTGCCCGACCGATCATTCGACAAGGTCCTGTGCTCGCTCGCGTTCGACTATCTGCGCGATCTCGCGCCGACGCTGCGTGAATTCAGGCGCGTCGCGCGACCGGGCGCGACGCTGGCGTTCTCGATGGCGCATCCGATGCGCGACTGGATGGACGAGCGCACGCACGGGGAGGGCACGTACTTCGACATGAACCGGTTCGGTCTCCATTGGTCGGGTTTCGGCGAACCGAAGCCGTATGTCGAGGCATGGCGCCGCCCGCTTGCCGACATCCTGAACGCGCTCGCCGACGCCGGCTGGCGGCTCGAGCGCTTCGTCGAGCCGCGGCCGCTGCCCGAGATGAAGGCCGTGTCGGAACGGCTCCATGCGGCGCTGTCGCTGGCGCCGGCCTTCCTCTGCATCCGCGCGCGCTGCTGACGCCGCGCGGCGGATCGTCGGCGCTCAGTGCGCCGGCTCGTCGGTCAGCGTGCCGAGAAACGCTTCGATATCCTTGATGTCCTGCGCGGTCATCGCGGGCTTGTCGCCGGGCTTGCGATCGAACGGCGCATCGGTCACGTCGACGTTCGCATGGTACTTCGCCGGAATATCGTCGTATTCGTCGACCTTGCCGTCCGCGCCGCGCGAATAGAACTTCTGCGGCGAGATGCTGCGCTCGTTGTAGAACGCCATCACCTGGTCGAGCGTATGGAACACGCCGTTGTGGAAGAACACGTGGCGCGTCGCGGCGTTGCGCAGCGTCGGTGTGAGGAACATCGCGCAATACTGCGTCTGGTCCTTCAGATCCTCGCGGAACGGCCCGCACACGCCGAGATCGTAGAACGCGGGGTTGCGGTTCTGCGCGAGCTGCCGGTTGCGCGGCGCGCCGAGCGCCTCGTACTGATAGTCGGTAAACATCGGCGGCAAGCCGTCCTTGCCGGGCTTCGACAGGTGGCAGCCGGCACAATTGGCCTTGTCCGGATCGTTGAAGAGCCGCAGCCCGCGCAGCTCGGCCTGCGTGAGGCGCGCGCGGCCTTCGAGCCAGCGATCGTACTTGCTGTTGTACGGGTGGAACGACGAATCCTCGACCTGGTACCGCGCGATCGCGAACATCGCCTCCGACACCGCGAGCTGCGGACTGTCGAACACGCGCGGCCCGAACAACTGCTCGAACTGCGCGCGATGCGACGACTGCGCGAGCTTATGCGCGACGTCGTCGATGCTGGCGTTTGCCATTTCCACCGGATTCAGCAGCGGCCCGAATGCCTGCTGCTGCAGCGTGTCGGCGCGGCCGTCCCAGAACATGCCGCCTTGCGGCACGAGCTGCGGTGCCGCCGACGTGCCGGCCACCTTCTGCGCCTTGACGACGCCGGCCGCCGACGCGGCCTGCTGCGCGACGCTCGGCGCGGCGTCGTTTTCGCCGGCATCGGGGCCGATGCTGAAGTTGGGCTGCCGGTACAGGTACATCAGCGACGGCGGCGGACGATAACCCTGCTGCGTCATCGCGAGGCCGCCCGGCTGCACGTCGAGCCCGTTCGGCGGGCCGTACGCGTGATCGGGGCTGTGGCACGACGCGCACGACTGCTTGCCGGAGGCCGACAGCGACGGATCGACGAACAGCGCGCGCCCCAGTTGCGCAACCGCGGACAGCGGCTGCGCGGCCGGGCGCTGCAGCACGACCGGATGCGGATTCGCGCCCGTCCAGTCGGCGACGACGTCGCCGATCGCCGCCGGCGTGCGGGCCGGAAACGCGATCGCGAACGCGCCGTAGCCGAGCACGGCCGCGCCGAGCGCGAGCGCCGCGCGGCGCAGCGCGCGGGAAGGGGAACGCGGCGCGGCGGCGCCGGATGCGTCGGGAGACGGGTACGCGGGACGAGCTGTCATGCTGTCGGTCGAAAGTCGGAGTGCGGGCGCCGCGCGAAGCGGCGCGTTGAATGGAAACGGCCGGCGCACGATGCGCCGGCCTGCTGCGTGCTGCTACGTGTTACGCAATGCCGGTCAGATCGCCGGCGCCGCGCTCAGCACGGTGCCTTGCGTCGGATCGAGATACAGCGGCGCCGTATTCGGCTTCGACGAGAAGTCGAACAGGCCGCGCAGATCGCCTGCGGACGCATCGAACGAGCCGCCGCCGATGCGCTGGCTGCCGAGCCAGTTGTCCTCGATGAAGCGCACGACGGACGCCTGGTCGATCTGCGTGTGGTCGACGTAGTTCTGCTTCGCATACGGCGAGATCACGACCAGCGGAATGCGCACACCCGGGCCGCAGCGGCCGTTCACGGTGCCGCCGTTCACGCCCGTGGTACCGCCCGAGCCGCACTTGCCGTTGCCGTTCACCTGGTCGACCGCGTCGGACGACGAGCGGGTCGGCGTCGTGTACGCATGGTCGTACCAGCCGTCCGAATCGTCATAGGTGACGATCACGGCCGTGCTCTGCCAGTCGGGCTGCTGCTGCAGGAAGTTGACGACCTTCGTCACGAACGCCTGCTCGTCGAGCGGATCCGAATAGCCTGCGTGCGCGTCCTGTGCGGCCGGCGCCTTCAGGAAGCTGACCGACGGGAAGTTGCCGGCCTTCACTGCCGAGAAGAAATCGTCGGTGTCGTACTGGTGGTTCGCCGGTTCGGCCGTCTTGCCGTCGGTTTCGAGGCTCGAGCCGATCGCCGCGACCGAGCTCGGGCGCGTGTGCTGCGGGTTCGACGTCGACGCGTAGTACTGGAACCAGTTGTGGTGCGGGATGTAGTCGGCCGTCGCGGCGTTCACGGCGGTGGCGATCGTGCTGCGCGCGCAGCCCGTCGTGCCGTTGCCGTTGGTCGTCGACAGGTTGAAGCCGCCCATGAAGCCGCCCCACGTGATCTTCGCGCCGTTCAGCAGGTCGCCGATGTTCTTGCCGGTCATCATCGCCTGGTCGGTCGTGCTCGAGCACACGTCGTAGCCCGGGTCGACGTCGTTGATCATCGTGAAGCCGCCCTGGCCGTCATTGATGTAGTACGAACTCGTCGCGAGCGTCGACGGCTGCGCCGACGTCTTGACGATCTGCATCCCGTTGGTCTGGCCCGACACGACGTTCAGCGCGCCCGGCGTCGACGGGCCGTACACCGTCGTATATGCGTTGTCGCTCATCGCGAAGCGCTGCGCGTAGTTCCACAGTGCGGTGACGGTGTTGCCGTCGAAGAAGCCCATCACCTGGCCCTTCGTGCCGAACGCGCCGGCGCCGCCGGACGAGCCCTTGCCGGTGTATTTCGGGAACAGGTCGGCGAGGCCGTTGTCCTCGGCCTGCTGCTCGGCCGTGTACGCGTGGTTCTGGTCGGCGGTCGCGGCCTGCGTGCGATCGAGGCGGAACGGGTTCGCGGCGTCGGTGCCGTTGGCCGTGTTCGTGAAGTTCGGGTTCGCGGTCAGCAGCGTGCCGGTCAGCCCGTTGACCGTCGGCGTGCCGGACTTCGCGGTGAATGCCGGTTCGCCCGACGGGTTCGACGCGTTCGGGTAGGTGCCGAAGTAGTGGTCGAACGACACGTTTTCGCCGTAGATCACGACGACGTGCTTGATCGGCGTGGCGGTCTTCAGCGCATTCTGCGACGACACGGCGGGCGTCGACGTGGGATCGTCGCTGCCGCCGCAGGCGAACAGCGCGAGCACTGCGCCGGCGCAGGCGGTGACGAGCAAGGCTTGACGGAACATCGGAAAGCTCCAGATAGGTTTGCGATGGTGGAGATCGGCCCCGTCGCCGTATCGGTTCGGCGCGGAGCTCGTTGATAGAGCACCGGCATTGAAACAGTCCGGTATGAAGATATGGGGGCGGAGTGGTTTCGCGGCGGTTGCGTTGCGGTATCGATTTCATTACGGCGCGGAGGGTGGCGAAAGAGAACGGAAAGGGACGGAGCGTCTGCCACCTGTGCGACACATTCGGCCGGGGGGCCGGCCGCTGCCCCGTGCGCCATGTCCGGCGGGCGATAGCGTGCCGCGGGCAGGGTCGGGCCGGCGGTCGCGCAGCCGGTCGTTTTTGACAATCGCGTGACGTATTCATACGATGGTCGGCCCGCGGCGACGATTTCGCGTTGCCGGCCGTCAGCGAGTATTCAGCGTGCCGATTCCCGTTTTGTTTGCCGTGTTGTGTGCCGCGTTCCTGCACGCGTCATGGAATGCGCTCGTGCGCAGCAGCGGCGACCGGCTGCGTTCGGCCACCGTGCTGCAGATCGCGATCGGGCTGTTCGCGCTGCTGTTCCTGCCGGCCGCCGCGCCGATCTCGCCCGCGAGCTGGGCCTGCGTCGTCGCATCGGCGGTGATCCATGTGGTCTATACGCTGCTGCTGGTGCGCGCGTACGAACACGGCGATCTGACCGTCGCGTATCCGGTCGCGCGCGGCACCGCGCCGCTGCTCGTCACGCTGGGCGCGGCGGCGTTCGCCGGCGAGCGGCTGAACGTGGGCGCGCAATGCGGGCTCGTGCTGATCTGCGCCGGGATCATGGCGATCGGGCTGGAGCGTGGACGCGGTGCGCGGCACCGGATGAAGCAGGTATTGCCGACCGCGTTTGCAACCGGCGTGTCGATCGCCGCGTACAGCGTGGTCGACGGGATCGGCGTGCGCGAAAGCGGCAGCACGATCGGCTATACCGCGTGGATGTTCGTGCTGACCGGGCTGATGATGGCCGTGTACTACCGGTTGCGGGCGGGGCCGCTGCGGTTCGCGCAGGATGTCGGCGAAACCGCGAAGGCCGCGTGCGGCGGCGTATTTGCGGCGCTCGCGTACGGGATCGTGATCTGGGCGATGGATCGCGCGCCGATGGGCCCCGTGTCGGCGTTGCGCGAGACGAGCGTGGTGTTCGCGGCGCTGATCGCACGCGTGTATCTGGGCGAACGGCTGACGCCGCGTCGGGCGGGCGGGTGCGTGGTGATCGCGGCGGGGGCGTTGCTGATCAGCGCGTTTGAAGCGGTGCGGTGAACACGGCAATCGAACGACGCATGGCCCGGCGTATCGCTTGACGCCTCAGCTCTCCACCGGCATCGCACTCGTGCACTTGATCTCGTCGAGGCACACGCTCGAATGCACGCCGCTCACGCCGGGAATGCGCATCAGCGTTTCGAGCAGGAACGTGGACAGCCCCTTCAGGTCGTGCGCGACCACTTTCAGCACGTAGTCGATGTCGCCGGTCACCGAGAAACATTCCTGGATCTGCGCCAGATCCGACACCAGCTTCTGGAACTTCGACAGGTCGCGGATATGCCCGCGCTCCATCGTCACGTGCACGAACGCGGTGACGCCGAAACCGAGCGTATCGGGGCAAAGGCGCGTCTCGTAACGGCGGATCGCGCCGATCTCTTCCAGCCGGCGGTGGCGTCGCAGCGTCTGCGCGGGCGACAGGCCGACGGCCTTCGCCAGATCGAGGTTCGACGCGCGGCCGTTCTCCTGCAGCACCGACAGCAAGTGGCGATCAATCCGATCGAGAACCGGTTCAGGCATTTTTGTTTCCTCATCTGTCTCCCGGATGCAATCTTATCTCATAATGTAGGGTTTGCATGAGCGGGTTACGCAACCCGATTTCGTCGTCGCGACGCTAAACTGACGCCGGATTTTCGTGTGCGACCGCAGCAATGCGGCGAAGACGACAGTCGGCGGCCGGTCTGGCGGGCCCGTCGACGCGAATCATCGGGCGTTGCCACGCGAAGATTGCAGTCCCCAACCCGGTGGCTCCACGAACGGTCGCCGGCACAGCAAAACAGCGCCCGGCACACCGAGGCGCGCCGCACCGCTTCCGGCGGAGGCGGAGAGAGTGGAGAAGACATGGTTTCTGGAAACGAGAAGGACGGCCTGAAGCGGGGGCTGAAGAATCGCCACATCCAGCTGATCGCGCTCGGCGGCGCGCTCGGCACGGGGCTGTTCCTCGGCATCGCGCAGACGATCAAGATGGCCGGCCCGTCCGTGCTGCTCGGCTACGGGGTGGCCGGCATCATCGCATTCTTCATCATGCGCCAGCTGGGCGAGATGGTCGTCGACGAGCCCGTCGCCGGCTCGTTCAGCTACTTCGCCGACAAGTACGTCGGCCACTTCACCGGCTTCCTGTCCGGCTGGAACTACTGGGTGCTGTACATCCTCGTCAGCATGGCCGAGCTGTCCGCCGTCGGGATCTACGTGCAGTACTGGTGGCCGGGCGTGCCGACCTGGGTGTCGGCGCTGGTGTTCTTCGTCGCGATCAACCTGCTGAACCTGGCGAGCGTGAAGTCGTACGGCGAGACGGAATTCTGGTTCTCGATCATCAAGGTGGCCGCGATCGTCGGGATGATCGGTTTCGGCGGCTGGCTGCTCGCGAGCGGTCATGCGGGGCCGGAAGCGACCGTCGCGAACCTGTGGCAGCACGGCGGCTTCTTCCCGAACGGCGTGTCGGGGCTCGTGATGTCGATGGCGGCGATCATGTTCTCGTTCGGCGGGCTGGAGCTGATCGGCATCACCGCGGCCGAAGCCGACGATCCGAAGCGCAGCATTCCGCGCGCGACCAACCAGGTGATCTACCGGATCCTGATTTTCTACATCGGCGCGCTCGCCGTGCTGCTGTCGCTGTATCCGTGGGAGAAGGTCGTCTCCGGCGGCAGCCCGTTCGTGCTGATCTTCCACGCGCTGAGCAGCAACCTGGTCGCGAACGTGCTGAACGTGGTCGTGCTGACGGCCGCGCTGTCGGTCTACAACAGCGGCGTGTACAGCAACAGCCGGATGCTGTTCGGCCTCGCGAAGCAGGGCAACGCGCCGAAGGTGCTGTGCTCGGTGAACAAGCGCGGCATTCCGCTCGCCGCGCTCGGCGCGTCGGCGCTCGCGACCGGCGTGTGCGTGCTGGTCAACTACTTCATGCCGGGCAAGGCGTTCGAGGTGCTGATGGGCCTCGTCGTGTCGGCGCTGATCATCAACTGGGCGATGATCACGCTGATCCACCTGAAGTTCCGCCAGGCCAAGCGTATCGCCGGAGAGCAGACTTCCTTCCGCAGTCTGGGCTATCCTTTCACGAATTACCTGTGCCTGGCGTTCATGGCCGGCATTCTCGTCGTGATGTACCTGACACCGGATCTCCGCCTGTCGGTGTACCTGATCCCGGTATGGCTCGCGGTGCTCGCGATCGGGTATCGCTTCCGTCAGAAGAATGCGGGCTACGCGGTGCGCGACGGCGCGTCCATCCGCTGACACCGACGCTGCACGCAGGCCAGGCCACCACCGATCATTCTTCCAAACGAGACCGACATAGCCATGTTCGAACACATCGACGCGTACCCCGGCGACCCGATCCTGACGCTCAACGAGAACTTCCAGAAAGATCCGCGCGATCAGAAGGTCAACCTGAGCATCGGCATCTATTTCGACGCCGAAGGCCGGATTCCCGTGATGGGCGCCGTGCGCGAAGCCGAAACCGCGCTGCAGCGCGACATCGGCCCGAAGCCCTACCTGCCGATGATCGGCCTGGCCGCGTATCGCGACGCCGTCCAGTCGCTGGTGTTCGGCGCCGATCACCCGGCGCGTGCGGCCGGCCGCATCGCCACCGTGCAGACGCTCGGCGGCTCGGGCGCGCTGAAGGTCGGCGCGGATTTCCTGAAGCGCTACTTCCCGGACGCGCAGGTGTGGCTCAGCGATCCGAGCTGGGAAAACCACCGCTTCATCTTCGAGCGCGCGGGCTTCACGGTGAATACGTACCCGTACTACGACGAAGCGACGGGCGGCCTGAAGTTCGACGCGATGCTCGCGGCGATCGACGCGCTGCCGGCGCGCAGCATCGTGCTGCTGCACGCGTGCTGCCACAACCCGACCGGCGTCGATCTCGACGAAGGCCAGTGGGAGAAGCTGATCGACGTGATCGAGGCGCGCGGGCTGCTGCCGTTCGTCGACATGGCGTACCAGGGCTTCGGCGCGGGGCTCGACGCGGACGCGTTCGCGGTGCGCGAGCTGGCCCGCCGCGGCGTGCCGGCGCTCGTCGCGAACTCGTTCTCGAAGAACTTCTCGCTGTATGGCGAGCGCGTCGGCGGCCTGAGCGTCGTCTGCGAGGATGCCGCCGCGGCCGACCGCGTGCTCGGGCAACTGGCCGGCGCGGTGCGCTCGAACTACAGCAACCCGCAAACCTACGGTGCGAAGGTCGTCGCGACCGTGCTCAACACCCCCGCGCTGCGCAAGCAGTGGGAAGAGGAACTCGCGGCGATGTGCCGCCGCATCGCGCGGATGCGCCAGTCGATCCACGACGGCCTGCGCGATCACGTGAGCGGCGAAGCGCTGACGCGTTACGTCAAGCAGCGCGGGATGTTCACGTACACGGGCCTGACCGAATCGCAGGTCGAAGCGCTGCGCGAAGTGCACGGCGTGTACATCCTGCGTTCGGGCCGCATGTGCGTCGCGGGCCTGAACGACTCGAACGTCGGCATCGTCGCGGATGCGATCGGCAAGGTGCTGAAGAGCGGCGTCTGACCGGCGCGCCGGCGCGCGCCGGATCGCATCGCAGAAACCGGCTGTCTCCGTGCGGAGGCAGCCGGTTTTTTCTTGCGCGGCTGCGGCGCGGCGGTACGATGAGGGATCGAACGCGGGAAGGAGCGGCATGGCTATTCGAATCGTACGGCTGGGCACGCCACGCGCGCCCGGCGAGGGCCTGAGGATCGGCACGGTGCGGCGACCGCCGCGCGGCGTACCGAAGGCGGAATTCGCGTCGCGAAACTACTATGATGTATGGCTGCCGACGCTGTCGCCGAGCGCCGAACTCGTCGCGCAGGCGCTCACCGCCGAAACCGACGCGCAATGGCGCGCGTTCGCGCGGCACTTCCGCGCGGAAATGGCGCATGGCGACGCGCCGAAGGTGCTGGACCTGCTTGCGGCGCTGTCCGCAACGAGCGCATTCTCGATCGGCTGTTACTGCGAGGATGCGCACCGTTGCCATCGCAGCGTGCTGCGCGAGCTGCTGGCGGAGCGTGGCGCGACGATCGACGCGGACGCGGGCTGAACCCGCCCGGCCGCGCGTCGTGCCGCATGGCATCACATGGCCCGGCGAGCCGCTTGACGTGGGTCAAGCGCGCGGCGGCGCACACCACTATGCTCTGGTCATGGAGTCGTTACGACGATGACAGGCGGACAGATGCAGATTGCCTTTCCCCCGGACCCGCCCGAATACTGCGGACGCGATCTGGTCGTTGCGTTTTCGGCGCTGGTCGACGGCCGCTGCGTGCAGTGCGCGGTTACGGCCGAAGCGCTGGAAGACCATTTCGGCGCGCGGTCGCTGCTCGAGCGGGATTTGCTGGATGCGTTCGACGCGCACCGGCCGGCGATCGAGACGATGGCGCGGCGAATGCTCGACGAAATCGGCGGCCGGCCGGTGTTGCTGCATAGCGGTCACTTCCGGCTCGACGACTGATACCGCAGGAGGGCGCATGACACTGCAGGGCAATATTCATGAACGCGACTGGTCGGTCGAAGTCGAGACGCGGCCGTGCGAATCGGGTCAGTTCCGCTGTCGCGTGTCGGTCGAGCACGGCACCGGGCCGGCGCGCTTTCATCACACGTTCGAGCACAGTCATGCGTATCCGACCGAGCACGAGGCGGCGATCGAAGGGCTGCGCGCCGGGATGACGTGGATCGAAATGAAGACGTCGCAGACGTTCAGCGTATGAACGGCGGCGCGTCATACCGGTAGCGGCGCGAACGCGCATCGCCGGGCGCGTGTCGTGCCGGCGGGAAACACGCGCGGTGCCGCCAGATTCAGGCGCGGCGCCGGCGCGGCAGCAGAACAGGCAACGCGGTCGACGAGCGGGCAACGCCGTCAGGAGGAGCGAAATGGGCGTGGGCATGCAGATCGTCTACGTCGGCTGCACGAGCTTCGCCGCGCTGGAAGCCGAAGCGGGGGCGCAACTGGTGCGGCTCGAACGATTCCGCGCGCGGCTCGGCGATTGCCGCCTGGCGATCGAGGCACGCACGTCCGCCGACGGGGGCCGGATTTACGACGTGCGGCTGGAGCTGGTCATGTACGGCTGCGCGCCGGCATCGCTGCCATGCTGCAGCGGTGACGACGTGACCGAGGCGATGTGCTGCGCGTTCGCGCAGGCCGAACGAATGCTGGACGCGTGGCAGGCGGGCGATATCGAAGCGCTCGCGCTGCATGGCGCCGCGACCGGCGGCGCGTCGCGCTGACGCGAACGCAACCCTGACGCCGGTCAGACTTGTGCGAGCGCTTGCGCGTCGATGATCCGCACGCGCTTGCCGCGCGTTTCGACGAGCGCGTCGCGATGGAACCGCGAGAACATCCGGCTGACGGTTTCGAGTTTCATCCCGAGATAGCAGCCGATTTCCTCGCGCGTCATCCGCAGGTTGAATTCCGATGCCGAATAGCCGCGCGCCTCGAAGCGCGCCGACAGGTTCAGCAGGAAATGCGCGACGCGCTGCTCGGCCGACATCGTGCCCAGCAGCAGCATCTGGCTCGATTCGCGGACGATCTCGCTGCTCAGCATCTGATAGAGAAAATGCTGCATCGACTTCATCTCGCGGCACGCGGCTTCGAGCGCGCCGAACGGGATGACGCACACCACGCTGTCCTCGAGCGCGATCGCATCGCAGCAGTGCTGGCCGCCGCCGATGCCGTCCATCCCGAGCGTTTCCCCGGCGATCTGGAAACCCGTCACGTGCTCGCGGCCGTCACGATGCATCATCACCGTCTTGAACGAGCCCGCGCGCACCGCATAGATGCTGTGGAACGGGTCGCCGGTGCGGAACAGCGCGTCGCCCTGGCGAATCTGCCGCGTCGCGCAGATGATCGCGTCGAGGCGGCCGTACTCGGCCGCCGTCAGGTCCGGCGGCAGGCACATCGAGCGCATCGCGCAGACGGAGCAGCGCGCGGCCGGATGTTTGGCGGCGTCGGCGGACGCAACCGCACGAAGGGGAATCGTTGGCCGGGGCTCGACGTACGGGTCGGCTGCACAGGTGGCGGCGGTAGGCATGGGTCACTCTGGCTCGGTCAGGGGTGGTGCGCGCGAGCGTGCACCAGGGATTCGATGGCGCGGCACGCGGCGTCGAATTCGGCGGTCTTGTCGAAGAAGTAATCGGCTCCGGCCGCCGCGCATGCCTCTCTGAATGCCGCTGCCGAATGATTCGTCAGCACGATCGTGACGACGCGCGGTGTCGCCTTCGACAGCATCCCGATCAGGTCGAGGCCGCTGCCGTCCGCGAGCCGCAGGTCGACGATCACCACGTCCGCGTGGCTGCTGTGGATGTGGGTCAGCGCGTCGTGGCCGTCTTCCGCTTCGCCGACGACCACGACGCCGCCGATCGCGCCGACGCGCAGCGCGATCCGTTGCCGGACGGCGATGGCATGATCGACGAGGAACACCCTGAGCATGGCGGGTGGCAGGCTGGCATTCATGCGGGCAGTATCGTGGCCCGCCGCCGAAAAGGAAATCGGCCGAATTGGAAGTTTGTGTAGGCCGCTTCGCCGTGTTGTAGGGCGATTCCTACAACGCGTACCGGCATGCGGCGGCGCGCGCACGTCGCGATGACGGGCGCACGGCGGGCGGGCAGCGGGCGGGCAGCGGGGCGCTGCCGCCGAATCAGTTGCCCTGGCGGGCGTCCAGTGCGTCGCGCGCCGTGCGGCACGCGGCGAGGTCCCACGCCGCGCAGCCGACGCTCTTGAACAGCAGCGGCCCGCTGCGCGCGAATGCGCCGCGCAGCACGTCCGCGAGCGACGCGACCTGCTGCCAGTCGACCTGCGCGACGATCAGGTCGCCGGCCTCGTGGCGTGCGCCGGCCGGATCGTCGACGACGAGCCGGCTATGACGCACGGTGTCGGCGTCGATCTCGGCAGCGTCGGCGGTGAATGCGCCGACGCCGACCACCAGCCGGCCCTCGCGCGCCGCTTCGCGATAGACGGGCGTGCGGCTCGTCGTCAGCGTGACGACGACGTCGATCGCATCGGGAATCGCATCGCCGTCGAGCGGCGCGAGCCGCGGCGCCTGCGCGCGGTGCGCGGCGCAGAACGCGGGCGCGCTGCCGGCGCGCGAGCCGCGCACGTGCAGCCGCGCGTCCGGGAAAATCGCCGCGAGCGCTTCCGCGTGATTGGCCGCCTGCTTGCCGGTGCCGATCAGCAGGATGTCGCGCGGCGCCGTGCCGTGCAGCGCCTGGATGCCGAGCGCCGTGACGGCGGCCGTGCGGCGGCCGGTGACCGTCGGGCCGTCGAGCACGAAGCGCAGCGCGCCCGTCGTCGCGTCGTACGCGCTCACCTGGCCGAGGATCGTCGGCAGTCCGAGTGCGCCGTTGCCGGGGCACACGTTCACGAGCTTGTGGCTGGCAAGGTCGCGTGCGCTCGACGGCATCGACAGCATCACGCCGCCGGCCTGCAGCGGCACCACCAGCCGCTCGGGGCTGACGATTTCGCCGGCCGCGTAGTCGGCGACGGTTTGCCTGAGCGTGGCGAGCAGCGCCGGGTAGTCGAGCAGCGCGGCCGTTTCGGTGGCGTCGAAAGCGGGAATCCGGGAGAGAGCGGTCATCGTGTAGGTCGGTTGCGTCGATGGGCATGGACGACGGGCGCGGGGTGCGCTCGCCACGGAGGCTGCCGGGTAGCGCGACAGCGGATGTTCTGGATCGAATCTATACCAATTTCGGGCCATCCCGCAATCCGGAAAATCGAGCGGATGGCCGATTTTGGTTCTAATATCCGTCCAGATGGGCTGTTGCGCGTATCGGCACGGGTGTCGCTCCGGTATAGTGCGAACCCCTTTCACGTCCACGCCCGCCCGGGCAGGAGCCTGCCGATGATGTCCGCCCGTCCCGAAGCGCTCGAAGCCGGTTTCCGGCCGCTGCAGATCTACGAGCAGGTCGCCGAGAAGATCCGCGACGAGATCCGCGCGGGGCGCTATGCGGCCGATTCCCGGCTGCCGTCGGAGCGCGAACTGGCGGCGCTGTTCCAGGTCGGCCGGCCGGCCGTGCGGGAGGCGCTCGGCGCGCTGCAGAACGAAGGCCTCGTGTTCACGAAGCGCAATTCCGGCACCTACGTCGTGCCGGCGCCGCTCGACGTGCTCGCGCGGCGCGGCGACACGCACGGCACGCCGGACGCGGACTTCAGTCCGACGTCGACGCTCGACGTGCGGCTCATTCTCGAACCGGCGATCGCGCGCCTCGCGGCCGCGCACGGCCGCGCCGATCCCGTCGCCGAGGGCTATCTCGCGCAGATGGAAACCATCACCGACGTCGACGATCCGCAGCAGCGTGCGGTGTGGAACGAGAGCGACCGGCTGTTCCACCGGCAGCTCGCGCTGATGACCGGCGACGCGCTGATCGTGAAGATCGCGGACGAAGTCGCGAAGACGATGGATCAGCCGCTGTGGAAGCGGCTGAAGGACGACGGGATCTACGACGCGGGCCGCATCCGGCTCTACGTGTCCGAGCACCGGCTGATCTACGAGGCGATCGTGTCGGGCGATGCCGATGCGGCCGCGTTCTATGTCGAGCAGCACATCCGTCGCGTGCGGCGCGACATCACGCCGAAATGACGCGCTGCATCGTTCTGGTATTGAAAGGAACCAGATTCTAAAAAGTAATTTTAAAATTGCTTGCGTAGCGACCAGGCGTAGCCTACATTGGTTTCACACAAAACCAATCAGGAGACACCATGCGACACGTCGTTACCGCGCTCTCGGTGGCCATCGCCGCCGGCGCGCTGACTTCCGCCCACGCGCAGGAAGTCGTGATGATCGGCCATTCGGCGCCGCTGACCGGCCCGCAGGCCGCCAATGGCAAGGACAATGAAAACGGCGTGCGGCTGGCCGTCGACGAGCTCAACAAGGCGGGCGTGAAGGTCGCCGGCAAGACCGTCACGTTCAAGCTGCTGTCCGAGGACGACCAGGCCGACCCGAAAGCGGGCGTGCAGGTCGCGCAGAACCTGGTCGACAAGGGCGTCGTCGCGGTGCTCGGGCCGTACAACTCGGGCGTCGCGATTCCCGCGTCGCGCGTGTACGCCAATGCCGGCGTGCCGCTGCTGCCGGTTGCGTCGAACCCGGCGCTCACGCGCCAGGGCTTCAAGAACATCTTCCGGATCGGCGCGAGCGACGAACAGCTCGGCGGCACGATGGCCACGTTCGCCGCGCAAACGCTGCACGCGAAGACGGCCGCCGTGATCGACGACCGCACCGCATACGGGCAGGGCGTTGCCGAGCAGTTCATGAAGGTCGCGAAGGAGAGCGGGATCAAGATCGTCGACCAGGAGTACACGAACTCGTCGGCCAGCGATTTCCTCGGCATTCTCACCAAGATCAAGGCCAGCAACCCCGACGTGATCTTCCTCGGCGGCTATGCGGCGCAGGGCGCGCCGATGGCCAAGCAGATGAAGCAGCGCGGGTTGCGCGCGAAGCTGCTCGGCGGCGACGGCATCTGCTCGGCCGACATGGGCAAGGTCGCGGGCGACGCGGCGTCGATCGTCTACTGCGCACAGGGCGGCGTCGCGCTCGAAAAGACCGCGGCCGGCCGCGAATTCCTGAAGAAGTACCACGACACGTATCACACGGATACGCAGGTCTACGGCGTCAACTACTACGACGGCATGAAGCTGCTCGCCGACGCGATGGTCAAGGCGGGCACGACCACCGACAAGGCGAAGCTGATCGCGCAGCTGGCGAAGACGAACTACGTCGGCGTCGCGGGCACCTATTCGTTCGACGCCAACGGCGACCTGAAGGGCGCGCCGACGACCGTCTACGTGATCCGCAACGGCCTGCCCGAGCCGTACGCGAAGTAATCGTCAACCGGCACCGGGCGGCGGCGAGGCCGCCGTCCGTCGTTTTCACGCATTCGATCGACCATGAAAATTTCCCGATCCCTTTCCACCGTCGAAGTCCACACCGGCGGCGAACCGTTCCGCATCGTCACGAGCGGGCTGCCGCGGCTGCCCGGCGACACGATCGTCCAGCGTCGCGCGTGGCTCAAGGAGCACGCCGACGAGATCCGCAAAGCACTGATGTTCGAACCGCGCGGCCATGCCGACATGTACGGCGGCTATCTGACCGAGCCGGTTTCGCCGAACGCCGATTTCGGCGTGATCTTCCTGCACAACGAAGGCTATAGCGACCACTGCGGGCATGGCGTGATCGCGCTGTCGACCGCGGCGGTCGAACTCGGCTGGGTGCAGCGCACCGTGCCGGAAACGCGGGTCGGCATCGACGCGCCGTGCGGCTTCATCGAGGCATTCGTCAAATGGGACGGCGAGCACGCGGGGCCGGTGCGCTTCGTCAACGTGCCGTCGTTCATCTGGCAGCGCGACGTGTCGGTCGACACGCCGTCGTTCGGCACCGTGACCGGCGACATCGCGTATGGCGGCGCGTTCTATTTCTATGTCGACGGTGCGCCGTTCGACCTGCCGGTGCGCGAAGTGGCGGTGGAAAAGCTGATCCGCTTCGGCGCGGAAGTGAAGGCCGCCGCGAACGCGAAGTATCCGGTCGTGCATCCGGAGATCCCGGAAATCAACCATATCTACGGCACGATCATCGCGAACGCGCCGCGCCATCCGGGCTCGACGCAGGCGAACTGCTGCGTGTTCGCGGATCGTGAGGTCGACCGCTCGCCGACCGGCTCCGGCACCGGCGGCCGCGTCGCGCAGTTATACCTGCGCGGCTTGCTCGCGGCCGGCGACACGCTCGTCAACGAGTCGATCGTCGGCACCGTGTTCAAGGGGCGCGTGCTGCGCGAGGCGACCGTCGGCGACATCCCGGCCGTGATCCCGGAGGTCGAGGGCAGCGCGCATATCTGCGGGTTCGCGAACTGGATCGTCGACGAGCGCGATCCGCTGGCCTACGGTTTTCTGGTGCGCTGAGCGTCGGCGCCCGGTTCCCCCGTTGTACCAGGTTTGGCGCGCCGTCCCGTTGCGGGACGCGCGCCTTTTTTTGCACGTGAACGCGCGCGGCCGGACGCCGTTCTCGCGTGCGCGGGGCGGCTACCCGCCGGTGCGGCGCGCGAGTTTTGGTACGATGCAGCCTTTCCAGCAGATCCCCCACCCGCGTGAATCGCCGAAACGTGTCGTCTGTGCGTGACTTCTGTGCCAAATGGGTCGCGCGCGCCCAACCCGTCGCGGCCGCTGCCGCCGTGCCCGTCAAGCGTGCCCTGGCCGTCGCCTGGCACCATCTTCGTCATCCGACGCGCCGCGGCGTACTGCTCGCGGCCGCCGCGGTGCCGGCGCTGTTCGCGCTGTACGTGGTGGTGCTGATCCCGTTTACGCCGAGCATCGGCGACATCCGCAAGGCGCGGGTCGACCAGCCCGCGCAGGTGCTGTCCGCCGACGGCAAGCTGCTGGCGGAATTCAAGCCGTCGAACCGCGAATGGGTGCCGCTCAAGCAGATCTCGCCGCACATGGTCGACGCGCTGATCGCGACCGAGGACCATCGTTTCTACGAGCACCACGGCCTCGACTGGAAGCGCACGGCGTCGGCCGCGCTCCATACGTTCTCGGGCGACCGCCAGGGCGGCTCGACGATCACGCAGCAGCTCGCGCGCAACCTGTACCCGGACGAGATCGGCCGTGCGCCGACGCTCACGCGCAAGGTGAAGGAGGCGATCACCGCGCTGAAGATCGAGGCCGTCTACAGCAAGGACCAGATCCTCGAGACCTACCTGAACACGGTGCCGTTCCTGTACAACGCGTACGGCGTCGAGATGGCCGCGCGCACCTACTTCGACAAGTCGGCCGACGAACTCGATGTGCTCGACAGCGCGACGCTCGTCGGGATGCTGAAGGGCAACAGCTACTACAACCCGGTGCTGAACCCGGAGCGCGCGCTGCAGCGGCGCAACACGGTGCTCGGCCAGATGGTGAAGTACGGCAAGCTGTCGCCCGCGCAGTTCGCCCAGCTGCAACGCCGGCCGCTGCGCATCGACTTCGAACGCCAGAAGGAGTCGCCGGGGCCGGCGCCGCACTTCGCGCAACAACTGCGCAAATGGCTGATCGGCTGGGCCGACCGCAACGACTACAACATCTACTCCGACGGGCTGATCGTGCGCACCACGATCGACTCGCGGCTGCAGCAGATGGCGACCCAGGCGCTGACGCAGCAGGCGAACCAGCTGCAGGGCATCGCGAACAACGCATGGAGCGGCCTCGACGGCTGCGGCACCGACAACGAGGTGTTCCGTATCTTCATGCGCGAGTCGCCCGAGTACAAGGCTGCGCTGGATGCGGGCAAGAACGATGCGGCGGCGATGAAGCAGCTTGCGTCCGATCGCGGCTTCATGCGCGCGCTGTGCAAGACGAAGACCGACGTGCAGGCCGGCTTCGTCGCGATCGATCCGCGTGACGGGCAGATCCGTGCGTGGGTGGGCAGCCGCGACTTCACGAACGAGCCGTTCGATCACGTCGCGCAGGCGCGGCGTCAGCCGGGCTCGACGTTCAAGCCGTTCGTCTACGGCGTCGCGTTCGCGAACGGGATGAAGCCGGACGACACGTTCATCGACCAGCCGGTCGAGATTCCGCTGAAGGGCGGCGAGATCTGGCACCCGAACGACGACGTGCCGCCGTCGGGCAAGCCGATGACGCTGCGCGACGCGGTCGCGCTGTCGCGCAACCGGATCACCGCGCAGGTGATGGAGAAGGTCGGGCCGGCCGCCGTTGCACGGCTCGCACGCGACATGGGCGTGCGCGAAAGCCCGCTCGAGCGCGTGCCGTCGCTCGCGCTCGGCACGAGCCCCGTGACGCTGAAGGAGATGGTCGCGTCGTACGCGACGATCGCGAACAGCGGGCTGTACGTCGAGCCGCAGATGGTGACGCGCATCGAGAATCGCCAGGGCGACGTCCTGGCCGAATTCGCGCCGGCACCGCCCGAGCGCGCGCTCGATGCCGAGACCGACAAGACGCTGCTCGACGTGATGCGCGACGTCGTCACGCGCGGCACCGGCGGCAGCATCCGCACCCGCTTCGGCATTCGCGGCGACGTGGCCGGCAAGACCGGCACGACGCAGGACAACGCGGACGGCTGGTTCATCCTGATGCAGCCCGGCCTCGTCGCCGGCGCGTGGGTCGGCTTCGACGACGGCCGCGTGACGCTGCGCAGCGACTACTGGGGACAGGGCGCGCACAGCGCACTGCCGATCGTCGGCGAGTTCTTCCAGCGCGCGCAGCGTGCACGGATCGTCGACACGAAGGCGAAGTTCGATACCGAGCCGTCGCCGGGCTGGTTCGCGATGGTGCGCGACCGCGTGACGGACCTGTTCGACGGCTGGTTCAAACCCGAGCCGACGAAGCCGCCTGCGCCCGTCAGGACGCAGCGTATCGAGCGTCAGCCCGAGGCCGATGCCGGCGCTGCGGCGGCTGCTTCCGCCGCTTCCGCTGCATCGGCGCCCGAGGCGGCGTCCGGCGGCGTGGTCGAGGAGTGGGTGCCGGCGTCCGAAGTGGCGGCGTCGGCGGCTGCGCTGTCGGCGGGTGCGTCGCAACTGCAACCGACGCTGCCCGCGCAACCCGTGCAGCCGCCGGCCGCGGGCGGCAGCACGGCGGGCGCGGGCAGCGCAGGCAGCGCGGGGATCGGCGCCGCGCCGGCAGTCGGGCCGTCGGCCGCGCCGGCATCGACGCCGGCTTCGCCCGGCGCCACCGGCGGCTCGGAGTAACGCGCCGCGTGGGGCATGGCGGTTTCTCCGGGTGTCAGAGCTTCGAGCCGCCATCGACACGCAGCGTGTCGCCCGTCACCCAGCGCGCCGCGTCGGAGGCGAGGAACAGGGCCGCGCCTGCGATGTCGTCGGGCTGCGCCACGCGCTTGAGGGCCTGCATGCCGAGGGTGAAGTCCCGGCCGGCATCGGTTTTGGCGAAGTTCGACATGTCGGTCTCGACGACGCCCGGTGCGACGGCGTTCACGCGGATGCCGCGCTCGCCGAGCGATTCGGCGAAGTGCTTGACCAACGTGTCGATTGCGCCCTTGGTCGCGGCGTAGGCCGACAGGTTGCCAACCGAGCTGCGGGCGGCGAGGGACGACAGCAGGATCACGCTGCTCTCTTCACCCAGCACGGGCAGCAGTTGCTGGACAAGGAAGTACGGTGCGCGCACGTTGACGGCGAACAGACGGTCGAAGTCGTCGACCGTCGTCTCCGCGATGGGCGAGGCCTTCGAGATTCCGGCATTTGCAACGAGAATGTCGAGGCGCTCTCCGACCAGCGCGCGTACCTGACGGGCCAGTTCGTGCGGGCCGTTCGCGGTGCTCAGGTCTGCGGCGATCTTCTCGGCCGAACCGCCCGACGCGCGAATCGTCTCGACAACGGATTGCGCAGCCTGTTCGTCGCTGCCGAAATGCACGATCACGCGTGCGCCCGCTGCGGCCAGGGCCAGGGCGGTTGCGCGGCCGATGCCGCGCGATGCGCCCGTGACAAGGGCCGTCTTGCCGTCAAGATCAGTACTCACGATTCATTCTCCTTGGATGACGCGTCGAAAATGCGGGCGTAGCGACTACGGGTTCAGGGCCGGAAACGGGAAACGTCTTCCACGAAACGCTCCGGGTATGGATGGAGCGAGCCGAGATTGGCGGCCGGATAAAGGCTCGGTTGAGCATCGGGGATGTGCCTGTCGGGTTATTTTCAGGTTGCTTCTCCGGTCGCGTGGCGTTCCGCGCGGAAAACGGCATCAAGCGGCATCAAGCGGCCATCGTGCCGGCCGGCAGTTCCTCGATCGAGTCGATCCGGTCGGGGTAGAAGGCCAGATGCTCGCGGATCGGAGCAACGGCTGCGTAAGGATGCTCGTAGGTCCAGACCGCATCGATGCCGCGTTCGCCGGCGATCGGAATCGAGAAGTAGGCGCAGTCGCCCTTGTACGGGCAGTAGGTGGCGTGGTCGGTGCGCGCAAGCTGCGTCATGTCGACGTCCTTGCGCGGGATGTAGATCACGGCCGGGTAGCGTGCCTCGCGCAGCGTGAGCGCGTCGCGGGTATCCGCGATCACCTTGCCGCCAGCCTTGACGACGATTCTCGACGGATGGCGTTCGATCGTGATCGGATGGTCGGGGCCCGGTATCTTGACGGGTTTGTCGTTCGGATGCGTGGTAGACATGATCAACTCCTTGGCGGAACAGCGGAAGCCGGCGGGCCGCACGGACGCAGCCCCGGGATGGTGTGTTCGGCAGGTCTCGGCAGATCGCTGGTTCGGCGGTCCCGCGAGGATGGCCGCCGGTCAGCGCGAGCGTCAGGATCGAGACCACGGCAGGCCCCACGCCGAAGTACATTGAACGGCATGGGCACGACCGCCCGCAGCCGTGATGTCGGCGACGACCGCCTTGGCCTGGCGCGCACCACGGCGATAGCGAACGACGACCCGGGCGCCTGCCTGCGCGAGCGCAAGCGCGGTGGCGCGTCCGATGCCGCGAGACGTGCCGGTGACGAGCGCGGTCTTTCCTGTCAGGGTGGTCATGATCGTCCTTTCGGCAGATAACCGACGTTGAGGCGACGGAGCGTTTGGTCGGATGACGTGATCGAACGATAGTCGCCGCTTGTTCGCGCGAAAAAGACTTTGTAAGCTGGACTCCATGCCTGTCAGGCATGCCTAAAGGAACGCGAGCATGGAACTGCGTCATCTTCGTTATTTCGTCGCGGTGGCCGAAGAGGGCAGCCTGACCGTCGCGGCGGAACGTCGGCTGTACACGTCCCAGCCGTCTCTGAGCCGGCAGATCAGGGACCTCGAGTACGAAGTGGGCGCGCAACTGTTCGTGCGTAGCGCGCGGGGCATCGAGCTGACCGACGCCGGCAAGGCATTTTTGGACCATGCGCGCCTCGCCCTTGCGCAGGTCGATGCGGCGCGCGATGCGGCGCGACGGGCGGCGCGTCCGTCGAAGCAGACGTTTGCCGTCGGCTTTCTGAGCGGGCAGGAGGTGACCTGGCTGGGCGAGGCGACCCGCGTGCTCGCGAGCGATCTGCGCGGCATCGAAATGACGGTGTCGAGCGAGCACTCTCCCGATCTCGCGGAGGGATTGTCGACCGGGCGGCTGGACGTCGCCTTCATGCGTGCCGAAGCCGGCCGGCCCGACCTCGAATACGTGACGGTCGCGCGCGAGCCTTTCGTCGTGCTCATGCCGAGCGACCATCGCCTCGCGGCCTTCGACGAGATCGACGTGCGCGAACTGGCGAACGAATTGTTCATCGGCGCCTCGGACGTCGCGGGCCCCATGCGCGGCGCGATTGAAAACTATCTGGCGACCAACGATGTCGCCATCGAGCCCGCGCATCGCGTCCATAACCTGACGATGGCGATGTCGCTCATCGCGTCGACGGGCGGCGTTGCACTGCTGCCCGCGTATGCCGAGAAACTGCTGCCCTGGTCGGTGACAAGCCGGCCGCTGAAGGGCGAACCGCCGAGCATCGCGCTGGTGGTCGGCTATAACCGGAACAACCGTTCGGCGATCCTGTCGACGTTTCTGTCGCGCATCGACCAGATCAGGCAATAAGCGGCGCAACGGCAGGCCGCGCGCCGAAACCCGTGACGCGAGCGGGAAGCGGCGCCGCCCGCGTCGAAAGCCTCAACCCGCCGTCTTGCCGCCGTCGACGGTGAGGATCTGCCCCGTGACAAACGCGGCACCGTCGCTCGCCAGGTAGAGCACCGCCGCGGCGATGTCGTCGGGCCGGCCGATTCGCGCGAGCGGAACCGTTGCCGCGAGCGAGGCCTTGTTCTCCGGCGTGCCGGTGAAACGGTCCAGCATGCCCGTGTCGGTGGGGCCGGGCGCGACGGCATTGACGCGAACGCGCGCCGATGCGGCTTCGAGCGCAGCGGATTTCGTGATGCCTTCCACGGCGTGCTTGCTTCCCGCATACACCGACGCGAATGCCGCGCCTTCATGACCGTAAGTCGAAGATATGTTGATGATGCTGCCGGCTTGCTGTGCGGTCATCACGCGCAGTTCATGCTTGAGACTCAGCAGCGTGCCGAGCACGTTGGTGTCGAAGGTATCCGCGTAGCGCTCGGCAGTCTGATCGACCACCGGTCCCGGTTTGCCTTCCGTGCCGGCATTGTTGACTGCAACGTCGAGCCGGCCGAACCGGGCGACGGTTTCGTCGACGAGGTGGCGGACGTCTTCGTCGCGGCGTACGTCGGCCTGCACGAAGAAGGCCTGTGCGCCTGCTTCGCGCAATTCGGCTTCGAGCGCCGACCCTTCCGCGGCACGGCGGCCGGACACGACGAGGCGCGCACCCGCGCGGGCGAATGCAAAAGCGGTGGCGCGGCCGATGCCCGTGAGGGCGCCGGTGATCAGGACGGCGGGTTGGTTCATTTTGCGGCTCCAGTCGGGTAGGTTCATGTCAAACGCAACGCAGGGAGAGCTTCGATGAGTGCGCTAGCTCGTGCAGGCAGCGTAACGTTGCGGCGCGAAACGGAAAAAGACTTTCCAGGCTCACCCGCATGCCTGCGAAGCATGGTTCCGGAGCCGGCGCAGGGCGGGGGCACGACCCGGCTTCCACCGCAGCGCGTTGTCGTTGTATCCGGGGCTGTCGCGAAATGGCGAATCGGCCGGGCCGAGCGCCGTCAGCTCGGCCTATTGGGTTCGAATGCGGCCGCAATCGTCTGATAATTCAACCGAGTGCGCGTTGATTGTATGGATTCCGTCAACAGTGAATTAGCGATTTAGGTATTTACCCTGAGTTTGGCCGCGCCTAGACTTCTGTTCATGCGCAACGGACCACAAGTCCTGAGCGCCTGACAAAACAATCTGGAGGTAAGCATCATGAAATCGCTGATCAAGGCAGTTGCACTGGCCGCTCTGGTGGCCGCACCGGTCGTCTCGTTTGCCCAATCGAACCAGCAGCCGCTGACGCGCGCTCAAGTGCGTGCCGAGCTGGTGCAGCTCGAAAAGGCCGGCTACAACCCGAACGACTGGATGAACTACCCGGAAAACATCCAGGCTGCACAGGCGAAGATCGCCGCAGCGCAGGGCACTGGCGCGTCGGTTGACGCGACGGGCTACGGCGCGAACCCGAGCGCGACGTCGCAGTCCGGCCAGCGCGTGGTCGTGCCGGCCGCAGCCGATCGTTCGTCGGTGTACTTCGGCCACTAAGCCGTTCGCTGCACGGCGGTTTCCGAACCGCCGCCCCGTCGTACCGAAAAGCCCGCACTCCGATCGAGCGCGGGCTTTTTTGCGTCCGCGGCCCGCGCGGCGCCGGCTGACAATCCGCTGCGCGTACGCTAGCATCGCGGACGGTACCGACGCGGTACGACAGCCGTTGCGCCTGGGGGGCCGGCGCCGGCCTGTCCGCAGCACCGCGTGCCGGCGCGCGGCAGCATCGCCAGCCAGGCATCGGGTTCCACGACATCAACGAACAACAAACAATCCAGGAGCATCCATGCGTGTGTTGACCGGTCTGCTGTGCTCGCTGGCGCTGACGGCGAACCTCGCCCATGCGCAGGCGAATTGCGCGGACGCGACGGATCAGGCGGCGATGACCGCGTGTGCCGATCGTGCATACAAGAAATCCGATGCGGAACTGAACCGCACGTACCAGGCCGTCACCGCGCGGTTGCGCGACGCCCGGCCGCTCGCCGAGAAGCTCGTGAACGCGCAGCGCGCGTGGATCGCCTATCGCGATGCCGAATGCAACTTTTCCAGCGCGAATGCCGAGGGCGGCAGCGTGTATCCGATGGTCGTGTCGACCTGCCTCGACGATCTGACGAAGACGCGCACCGAGACGCTGAAGGGCTATCTGGCGTGCGAGGAAGGCGATCTCGCGTGTCCGGTGCCTGCCAGGTAATGCAACCGCGCTTCGTGCGGCCGGCCGCGCGAGGCGCAGTCGGCGCAGCGGGCCGGCCTGGTCCGTTACACGTCGCCGTTATACGTCGTCCGTTTCATCGAGCAGCTTGTGCCGCATCGCGTAACGGACCAGCGCCGCTTCGTGCGGCATCTGCATCTTTTCCAGAATCCGCGTCTTGTAGGTGCTGACCGTCTTCGCGCTCACGCACAGCGCCTGCGCGATCTCGGTCAGCGTCTGGCCGGCGGCGATGCGCCGGAACACGTCGAACTCGCGATCGGACAGCCGCTGATGCGGCAGCGTTTCGGCCGGCTCGTTCAGGCTCTGCGCGAACTGTTCGGCCATCGCGAGGCTCACGTAGACGCCGCCCGACGCGACCTTCGTGACCGCGCCGACCAGCTCCGCGCTCGCGCTTTCCTTCGTCAGGTAGCCCGACGCACCCGCGCGGAACGCGCGCACCGCATATTGCTGCTCCGCGTGCATGGTCAGCACGAGCACCCGCAGCGCGGGCTTCTCGTCCTTGATCTGCTTGATCAGCTCGACGCCGTTGCGACCCGGCATCGACAGGTCGAGCACGAGCACCTGCGCGGGCGTCGAGCGGACGAGCGCGATCGTCGACGGGCCGTCGCACGCTTCGCCGGCCACCTCGAATCCGGTGGCGTTCTGGAGGATGTGCCGCAGACCGTCTCGCACGAGCGTATGGTCGTCGGCGATGAGCACCTTGATCATGTGAGGGTGGTTTCCTGTTGAACGGTGCTGAGCGGAAACGCGACGGTGATCGAGAAGCCGCGCGCGAGCGCGGTGTCGATCGTCACGGTGCCGCCCAGCATGTGTGCGCGCTCGCGAATGCCGATCAGGCCGAACGATTTGTCCTCGTGGGCGGGACCGCCCGGCGCCGCGCCGCGACCGTTGTCCGCGACGCGCAGCACGCAGAAGCCTTCCTCGACGTCGAGCCGCAGCGCGACGCGCGTCGCATCCGCGTGGCGCGCGACGTTCGTCAGCGCTTCCTGGACGATGCGGAACAGCGTGGTCGCCCCCGCGCTGGTGAATGTCAGGCCGCCGGTTTCGATGTGGCGTTCGACATCGATGCCGTAGCGGTTCGTGAAGTCGTTCGCGAGCCACTCGATCGCGGGCACGAGGCCGAGATCGTCGAGCATCACGGGTCGCAGGTCGGCCGCGATGCGCCGTACCGACGCGACCGTCGCGTCGATCAGCCGGCGCATGGCCAGCAGGTGCGACAGCATGCCGTCGTCGGGCTGCGCGCGACCGGGCGCGCGCAACTGCTGTTCGACGACGGACAGGTCCATCTTCAGCGCGGTGAGCTGCTGGCCGAGGTCGTCGTGCAGCTCGCGCGCGATGCGGGTCTTTTCCTCTTCGCGCACGTTCTGCAGGTTCGCCGACAGCTCGCGCAGCTCCTCGCGCGACTGTTTCAGCGCATTCTCGGCGCGCTGCCGCTCGGTGATGTCGCGCAGCATGACCGTGTAGAGCTTGCCCGACGCATCGCGGATCTGCGAGATCGACGCCTCGATCGGGAATTCCTCGCCGTTGCCGCGCAGCCCGAACAGCACGCGCTGGCGGCCCATCTGCCGCTCGGACACGCCCGTCACGCCGAACTGGTCGACGTGCTTCGCGTGTGCGGCGCGGAACCGCTCGGGGATGAAGCGCGACAGCGGCGCGCCGATCGCTTCCATCGCCGACACGCCGAACACTTGCTCGGCCATCGGATTGAAGATCACGACCGTCTGCTTCTCGTCGATCGTGATGATCGCTTCCATCGACGAACGGATGATGCCCATCATCCGCGCTTCGTTGAGGATGCCGCGGCTGCTGGCGCCGACGTCGGCGCTGCCGGCGCGGCCGCGCAGCAGCGCATGGACGAGCGCCGCGAACACGAACGACGCGATCAGTCCCGCCGCGAGCACCGTGCCGGCCGCGCGCTGCGCGCCGGTCGCGCTCGGACGGCCGTCGGCGGAATAGGCGAGCGTCAGCACGGTGCCGCCGAAATTCAGTTGTTCGGACCGCCGCATCAGGTCGGGCGACATCGACGCCTCGTCGGTCGTCGTCTCGGCGCTCGCGAACGGGTGCGGGTCGTCGCCGGCGCTCATCCGCAGATCGAGCCCGCGTTCCGCGTCGAGCGCGCGCTCGACCAGATGATTCGGACTCACTTCCGCGAACAGCACGCCGTCGGTGCCGGGCTCGTGCGGGCCGGATGGCGCGACGGCCGTGCGCGGCGAGGCCGTCGCGGGCAGGAACAGCGTGAGGGTGCGCGTGTCGCGGGACGTATCGTCGTCGGCCGGGTGGATGCCGAGCGCGACGTCGCCGGTGCGCAGCGTACGCGCGAGCGGCGCGGCGTCCGACGCGCCGAAGCGGACGACGACCGAGCTCGACGTCGGGGCGCTGAGCGTGGCGACGGCCAGCGAGCCGGCCGGCATCGGCGCCTTGCCGGCGAGGGCGCTGCGCGCGGCCGGCGACAACGCCGCATAGCCGATCTGCCGGACCGGCGAATATCCGCTGTCGAGATCGAGCGTGTCGGCGTACCGGCGCCATTGGTCGGGCGTCATCTGCGGCGCGAGACCGTACGCGCCGCGCGCGCTTTCGAGCACGGCGACGCCGGACTGCAGTTCGTGGCGCAGCATCGCGGTCACGTGCGCCGTGCGGCGTTCGAAACGCGTATGGACGGCGCCTTGCCACTGCTCGCGAACGAGCAGCGCAACGCCGAGCGACAGCGCGGCGCCGGCGAACAGCGTGACGACGCCGGCCGCGAGCGGCTGGCGTAACATGGTCTTGAGGCGCGTGGGCCCTCGGGCATCACGCGGCGGGGTTCCACTGGCGGTCATTCGATGGCCATTCTGGTGTCGGGGCCGCCTGTGGCACGCAGGCGGCGCGGCAAAACCGGGAAAAACTCGCACCGGCCACGTGCGGCGTCTATTTTCGAGATGAAATTGTGCGCGGTTTACACGCTTTTTGTAATAGGGGTCAGCTAAAAAGACGATGACCGGGCGTTGCAGCGCGCGTACCGGCCGCGCTTGACGCGTATCAACCGGCGCGTCGGCACGTGGGGCAGACTGTTCGGCAGGCGAGCCGGCATCGGGCCGGCTCGCGGTGACGGGCCGCCGTGGCGCGAAGCGCAACGCAGGCCCGGTCGGAGGGCGGACCATGTACAAGCGGATTTTCGTCGGGCTCGACGGTAGCCCGAGCGCGCGTCTCGCGCTGAACGAGGCGATCCGGATCGCGGCGGCATCCGGCGGCGAAGTCACGTGCGCGTACGTCGTCGAGCACCGGCCGCAGCTCGTCGACGTCGACGCGGGCTTTGCGGCCGAACGCGACGGCGATGCGGCGGCATCCGATGCGGCGACGCCGGTGCTCGACGAGGCGAGAGCGGCGCTCGCGCAGCAGCATGTACCCGGCACCGTGCGCGCACTCGATGCATACGGCGAGGACGTTGCCGCGGTATTGATGCGCACGGCCGCCGAGGCCGGCGCCGATCTGATCGTGATGGGGACGAGCGGTCGCCACGGCCTGCGCCGGCTGCTGCTCGGCAGCGTCGCGGAATCGCTGCTGCGCGCGGCCGATCGGCCCGTGCTGCTGGTGCGGTACGGCGAGGCGGCGGCAGCGGCAGCGACCGCATGACGGTCGACGGGCGGGACTGACGCAGGCGCGGTGACGGGCAGGGCTGTCGTGAGCAGGTCGCGGCTGCCCGCGCGAGCGCGTGTCGCGCGCGCTGGTCGTCGCAGCGCGGATGCGCAGGCCGGCCTATCCGTCGCGTGGCACGGCCGGTTGCGTCACGCCCCGTCCTTCTGGCAGCATCGACCCGGGTTCGCTTCCATCGTCGTGCGCTGCATTGCGCGCGCGATCCGGTTGCCGCGTGCATGGCCGCGGCGACCGGCGCAGCGGTATGCGACTCACGGCCCCGCATCGTCGATCGGCCCGTGAATCGCATACCGCTTCCATCCTTCGTCCACGTCATTCGCCATGCCGATTTCCGCCGCCGACCTGATTCACCAGTTCAACCTGCAGCCGCATCCGGAAGGCGGCTATTTCAGGGAAACCTACCGCGCGACCGATTCGGTCGTGCGCCCGGCCGACGGTGCGCCGCGCGCGGCGTCCACCGCGATCTACTACCTGCTGTGTGACGGCGCGTATTCGTCGTGGCACCGGATCCGTTCCGACGAGGTCTGGCATTTCTACGCGGGCGATCCGCTCGAAGTGTGGGTGCTCGACGAACGGGACGGGCTGACGATCCACCGGCTCGGCAATCCGCTCACGCATCCGGGCACCGTGTTCCAGGCCGTCGTGCCGGCCGGGCGCTGGTTCGGCGCGCGCTGCGCGTCGTCCGGGCACGTCGCGCTCGTCGGCTGCACGGTGGCGCCGGGCTTCGAATTTGCGGAATTCGAGCTCGCGGACGCGGCGGCGCTGAGCGCCGCCTTTCCCGAGTACGCCGAATACGTCGCGCGGCTCGCGCCGCGTTCCGACGCGTAAGTGCGCCCGCGACGATCGTACCGACCGCCGACCGCTCTGGCGGCTCCGGCGGCCGCGGTCGAACGCGGCCGTTCCGCGCGGTATTGGTCAAACCCGTTTAGAATGCCCGTGATGCAGGGTTGGCTGCGGGCGTGCCGCGGCGACCGCTGCCAGCCGTATCGGCGGCCGCCCCCGCCGCACGGTTCGCCAGTCTTCCAGGAGCGCCGCCGTGTGGCACTTTCCCATCGCGATTCCCTCGTCGCTCGGCCCATGGGCCGTGTTCGCGAGCGTGCTGATCACGCAGCTCGGCGTGCCGGTGCCGGCCGTGCCGATGCTGATTCTCGGCGGCACGATGGCGGCGATGGGGCAGGCGTCCTGGGCGAGCATGTTCGCGGCGGCGATCGGCGCGACGATGCTCGCCGATTCGCTGTGGTTCTTCATGGGCCGCACGCGCGGCCGTCGTCTGCTGAACGGGCTCGTGCGCTTCTCGCTGTCGCTGGACACGACGCTGCGCTTCGCGCGTAACGTATTCGAAAGATACGGTGCGCCGCTGCTCCTCCTGTCCAAATTCCTGCCGGGCCTCGGGCTCGTGTCGGCGCCGTTGCTCGGCACGACCGCGATCGGCGTCGGCGTATTCCTGTTCTGGGATCTGGCCGGTGCGTCGTTGTGGGCCGCGGTGTGGCTCGTCGGCGGCGCGGCCGTGCACGACCAGATCGTGCAGTTCGTGCTGTGGGTGCGCGCGAGCGGCGGCACGATCCTCGACGCCTTCCTCGCGATCTTCATCACGTTCCTGCTGTACCGCTGGGTGCGCCGCCTGCAATTCCGCCGTTATCTGGCGCAGGTGCGGATCTCGCCGCCGCAGCTGGTCGAGATGATGACGTCGAACGAACCGCCGCTGATCTTCGATGCGCGTCCGCGTGCGGTGCGCGAGCGCGAGCCGTTCAGGATCTCCGGCGCGGTGCCGGTCGATCTCGATTCGCCGGACCTGCTCGATCCCGAGATGCTGAAGCGGCCGATCGTCGTGTACTGCGTGTGCCCGAACGAGGCAACGGCCAAGCGCCTGATCGCGAAGATGCAGCGCAAGAAGATGATCCACAACATCAGGGCGCTGAAGGGCGGGCTCGATGCATGGGAGAAGCACGGCTATCCGGTCGAGCCGCTGCCGGCCGATCTCGATGCGTCGCGGTATTTCGTGCGGCCGGACCACGGCGCCGCGCTCGAAGGCGAATATACGGTGCGGGCGACGTTGTCCAAATAAAACGCGCGCCGATTCGCATTTCATCCCCCGATTTCACGCGCTCCGATCACTACGAAAATCGGCTGGCACGAAGCGTCTGATTATCCATATAATCCTGCCTGCATATTGCATGCGCTTGATTGCGCACAATCGACGCGAGTCCGTTCGCGCCGAACGCGATTGATCCCGTTGCCGCCCGCTACGCGCACAGCCGCGTCGCGCGGGCCGCACGGGCGTATTCCGTGAAAGGCCCGATCCGTTTTCCGGATTGTTCCGGAAAATGCCGATAATCTTCGGCGATTCCAATCGGAGTGACGCAGTATCCGCATCGTTTCCATCTGGAAAACAGCCGCGGGGATTTTTCGTTTTCGGTTTGCCGGTATCGGCATGAACGGTCGCGCATTGACATCGACAATGACGGCGGCCGGTTCGCGGCTGCCAGGAGACGGACTTGACACAACCGGAAGACCAACTGCACCGCGCTCTGGAAGAGCGGCACATCAACCTGATGGCGCTCGGCGCCACCATCGGCGTCGGCCTGTTCCTCGGCTCGGCCACCGCGATCCGCACGGCTGGCCCGGCCATCCTGCTGACCTACCTGCTGGGCGGCATCGTGATTTTCCTGATCATGCGCGCGCTCGGCGAAATGGCGATCACCAATCCGGTCGCCGGCGCATTCAGCCGCTATGCACGCGACTACCTCGGCCCGCTCGCGGGCTACCTGACGGGCTGGACCTACTGGTTCGTGTGGATCGTCACCTGCATGGCGGAAATCACCGCGGTCGGCGTCTACATGCACATGTGGGTCCCCGGCGTGCCGAACTGGATCTGGGCGCTCGCGGCGCTCACCGCGATGGGCGCGGTGAACTTCATCGCGGTCAAGCTGTACGGCGAATTCGAGTTCTGGTTCGCGCTGATCAAGATCGTCACGATCGTACTGATGATCATCGGCGGCGGCCTGATGATCGCGTTCGGCTTCGGTAACGGCGGCGTCGCGACCGGCATCTCGAACCTGTGGGCGCACGGCGGCTTCATGCCGCACGGCATCGACGGCGTGATCGGCGCGCTGCCGATCGTGATGTTCGCGTATCTCGGCGTCGAAATGCTCGGCCTCACGGCCGGCGAGGCACGCAACCCTGAGAAGTCGCTGACGAAGGCCGTCAACTCGGTGTTCTGGCGCGTGCTGATCTTCTACATCGGCGCACTATTCGTGATCATGTCGCTGTATCCGTGGGACCAGATCGGCACGCAGGGCAGCCCGTTCGTGATGACGTTCTCGCGGCTCGGGATCCCGGCCGCCGCGGGCATCATCAACTTCGTCGTGTTGACGGCGGCGCTGTCGTCGTGCAACAGCGGCCTGTTCAGCACCGCGCGGATGCTCTACAACCTCGCGCAGCAGGGCCAGGCGCCGGCCAGGCTTGGCCGCGTGAACCGCAACGGCGTGCCGGTGTACGGCGTGCTCGTGTCGGTCGCGCTGCTGCTGATCGGCGTGCTGCTGAACTATCTCGCACCGCAGCACGTGTTCGTGTGGCTGACGTCGGTGTCGACGTTCGGCGCGATCTGGACGTGGTGCGTGATCCTGGTCGCACAGATGCGCTTTCGCCGCACGCTGTCGGCCGACAGGATCGCGCGCCTGCCGATCCGCGTGCCGTTCTATCCGCTCGGCTCGTTCGTCGCGCTGGCGTTCCTCGCGCTGGTCGTCGTGCTGATGGCGTTCTCGCCGGATACGCGCGTCGCGCTCGTGATCGGCCCCGTGTGGATCGTGCTGCTGGGCATCGCGTACGCGGTGTTCTACGCGAACCGCCCGGCGACGCCGGTTTCGACGAAGTCGTAACCGAACCGGGCGACGGGCGCTGTGCCGCGCCCCCGAAATGTGCGCGCGGCGCAGCGCGGGCCGCACGTGCGTTGATCGCGATCATGCACGCGCGGCCCGGGCGTCATATGCTGTTTGAATTGCTTGTCCGCGCTTCGCGTGACCATCCGCCGATTCCAGCGACCGCGCCGGCCGTCCAGCCGCCGCGTGCCGCTTCCGCGCGAAGCTCCGGGCGTCGTTTCAAGACGATGCACCCGCAAGGAGGCTTTCGCCATGCAATCCACCCGGTCCATCCCGCCGCTCGCCCGGATCGCGCTGGCCGTCGATCCGACGCCGGAGTCGCTGTCCGCCGCGCGCTATGTGAGCACGCTGCTGCGTCCCGGCATGCGGGTGCGCATCGTCTGCGCAATCGACAATCCGCGTCTCGTGCTGCCCGACATCCCGCGCATCGACGCGCTGCTGACGTCGGCGCGCGAGGACATGGTGCGCGAAGCGCAGGCGGTGCTCGAGCGCACGGCTGCGATGTTCGCCGGCGCCGGCGTGGAACTCGAGCAGACGATCATCGATACGTCGGTCACGGGCGGCACGGTAGCCAATGCGCTCGCGAACGACACGTCGACGTGGCAAGCCGACGTGCTCGTGGTCGGCGCGAATCCGCATCACGGGCTGTTGCGGCTCGTCGAAGGCGCGATGTCCGACACGCTCGCCACGCGCGCGCACTGCGCGTTGCTGATCGTGCCGGCCGACTACGCACGGCCGTCGGACGGGCCGCTGCAGCGCTTGATGTTCGCGGTCGACGGCAGCGAGCCGTCGTTGCACGCGGTTCATGTGGGGCTCGGCTTCGCGGCGCCGACGACGCTGCTGTACGCGGCCTATGTCGTCGATCGCGCGGTTCGTCTGACCGATATCGTGCCGGTACGTGCGCTGGAGGATGCGTATCGCGCGGAGGGCGAGGATGCGCTCGCGCGCATCGGCCCGGTGTTCCATGCCACCGGGAACCCGACCAAGCGCGGCATCGTCGAAACCCGTCCGACCAGCGACGACGTCGCGCATGCGCTGATGCGCGACGCGGTGCACTGGCATGCGGAACTGCTGGTGGTCGGCACGCATGGCCGGCGCGGTATCGCCGCATGGCTGATCGGCAGCGTCGCGCGCCGCGTCGCCCATCTCGCGCAGGTGCCGGTGCTGCTCGTGCGCGGTGCCGCATGAATATCGCGGCAGAGCACAAGCGAAGCGAAGATTCGTTGACCTGCATCAGAAATGGCGTGAATGTCGCGTGAGACATTCACGCAATGTCGCACGTGGAAGAGGGTTCGTCCGTGTACGATGCGCGCGGACGGCGACATCGGTGGCGCGACGCGTTGACGCGTGCTGTCGAAGTCCGCGCTCGAACGCGCGGCCGGCGCGGTTTCGCGCCGATCATTTTCCGGAGTTGTGCCATGCATCGCATGGCGCGATCCGATCCAGAACTCTCTGGCACGAGGGTAGGCAGCAGGCTGCTGCCTTGGGCGACGGGCGGGGTGTCGATCACCCCGTCCGCTTCCCCGGCCCCGTCGCACAGCTTTCCTCGCAGGAACGTGCTTCGTCGATGTCGCCGTGCGGAACGGCGCGTAATGACACGTAACGACACGTCACGGCACGCGATCGCGCGGTTGCGGATCGGTGTGGATGGCGGCATGCGATGCGCTGTCGTGCGCACCCTGCGCTCGGCGCTCGCTGCCGGCGTGACGACGCAGTCGCGATGCGGCCTCGTACCGCGCGGGCTGCGTTCGTGCGTGCAGGCATCAGGTGCAAGCGTCAGGTTTCCAGGCCGTTACGTGATGCGAAGCGCGCGCAGGTCATGCCGATGGCGGGCGCCGCGGCATACGCGTGCGCGGCGATGCGCGCCATGCAATCGTCCTCGTGTGCCGGGCGTGCGATTGCGCAGCCGCGACCAGCCGGGGCGCGTCTTGCGGCGCGTGCCCGGAACGACCGGTGCATCGGCATCGGCGCGTGCGCACAGCGCGGCGGCGAACCGCTGCAGCGCGAGCACGGACCCCGCGACGCTCTGGTATTTTTCGCGGCCGATCTGCCCGTCGAGCATGACGAGCAAACCCGACTCGCGCGCGAGCGCGAGCAGCGCGTCCAGATCCGCGGGCGGGCGGATGCCGGCCTGCGGCGCGGGAACGGCGTGCACATGTGTGCGCCGCTGTCCGTCCCGGGCCCGGAAGTGACAAGGTGCCATGGTTGGTCTCCTGCGCCGGACCCCGCGTGCCGGCTCGACGGCCGGCTGAGCGATGACCCGGTATGAACGTTCAGTTCATGACGTCAGTATCGGCCCGGCGGCGGGCGTTGCCAATCGGCGGGGGCTGAAGTCGTTGTCAGGCATTGCGCGCGACCTATCGGAATCCGCTGACACGCGAAGCGGACGATCTGCGGCGCCGCCGCGGTTCGGCGCCGCCGCACACGGCACCCGGCGCCCCGATCCGGTGCATTTCGACTGACGAATCGTGACCGCGGCCGGCGCTTGACGCAGGTTTTCGACCGGACTAAGTTCCTCTCTGCATCGACGTCGCGCGGGGTTCCATCTCCCGCCCGATCGGCGATGCCGCGCCTCCGGGGGGCGCGGCAATGCTTCCAGTGGTTCGCGGGCGATCTGCCCGGCGGGCGCTGTGCGCGCACCGGTCCTTCGGCGGATCGGCGCGACGGTATGCAACGTACCGTTGATCGAGCGCAAACACGTTTCGGCGCATCGCACGCCGGACGGCAGTTCAGTCTCCAAACTTTCGATAGCGTCATCTTTTCGTTTCTCGACCGTCAGGAGCTCGTCGATGTCACAGGACAATTTGCTCGATTCACTCAAGGAAGTCGCCGAACAGCGCGCAATCGGCGCCGACCAGTTGCGTACGATGCTCGACGACGAAGTGCGTGCGCTGTCGTCCGGCGCGCGCGTGCATGACTACATCCATGTGTTCGCGATTCGCCACCTGCGCGAACGGATGCGCAGGCAGGACGAGCTCGAACGCGATACGCCGGCCGGTACGCCGCACCGCGAGCCGGATCAGGCGACGAGCCGCCGGCTGTGAAAGACGGGCGCCGCGGGCCCGCCCGCCCCCCCGCGGCGTCTGCGCAATCGTCCTGACAGCGGACTGACAGTCATCAGCGATTTTCGTCAGACGATTGCCAAATTGTCACGACAGCCTCAAGTAAGCGGCGCGAATGCCGTATACCCGGTGGAATTCGTCCACCGGGCGTTCGCGCTCCCTTACCGAGTCGTTGCCATGTTCTCGTCCATCCGGACCCGTATCCTCGCCGCGTGCGTTGCCATCGTCGTATTCGCACTCGTCGCCACCACACTGATCAATTACTTCATCGCGCGCGCGTACAACGACGACGCGATCGACCGCAACCTCACGTCCGTCGCCAGCGGCCACGTGGTCGGCATCGGCGACTGGGTCGCGACCCGGAGCCGGATGATCGCGTCGCTGCAGGACGCCGCGCTGTCGCCCGATCCGGTGCCGGTCTTCAAGCAGATGGCCGAGGCCGGCGGCTTCACCAACGTCTACGTCGGCTACGCGGACAAGGCGTTCCATTTCTCCGATCCGGCCGGCATCGGGTCCGACTACGATCCGACCAGCCGCCCGTGGTACAAGCAGGCCGCGCAGGCCGGCAAGCCGGTCGTCACGCCGCCGTACATCGACGCGGGCACCGGCAACCTGGTCGTCACGTTCGCGGTGCCGATCCTGCGCGACGGCGGGCTGAAGGGCGTCGTCGCGGCCGACGTCGCGATGGACAGCGTGATCGCGAACGTGAAGTCGATCCGCCCGACACCCGCGAGCTTCGGGATGTTGATCGACAGCAGCGGCCACATCGTCGCGCATCCCGACGCGAAGCTCACGCTGAAGCCGGTCACGGACGTGTCGCCCGATCTCGGCGCGATCAGCGCGGCGGCGCTCGCCGGCGCGAGCGCACCGGTCGACGTGCACGTCGGCGGCGACGCGAAGCTGGTGCGCGCGCAGGCCGTGCCGGGCACCGACTGGTATGCGCTGGTGCTGCTGGACAAATCCGAAGCGACGGCCGGGATGCGCTCGCTGCTGACCGCCTCGCTGATCACGCTGCTGGTGATCGTCGGCGTCGCGTCGCTGATCGTCGGCGCGATCACCACGACCGCGTTCCGCCGCCTGTCGCAGGTGCGTCAGGCGATGGCATCGATCGGCTCGGGCACGGGCGACCTCACGCAGCGCCTGCCGGCCGAAGGCCGCGACGAGGTGGCCGACATCGCGCGCTCGTTCAACAGTTTCGTGGACAAGCTGCACGACGTGATGCGCCAGATTCGCGATGCGAGCGAGTCGGTGCGTACGGCCGCGAACGAAATCGCGGCCGGCAACCAGGATTTGTCGTCGCGCACCGAATCGGCGGCGGCGAGCCTGGAGGAAACGGCCGCGTCGATGGAGGAAATCACCGCGACCGTCGGCCAGTCGGCGGCTGCCGCCGGCCAGGCGGACGAGCGCGCGGCGGCCGCGTCGCGGATCGCGTCGCACGGCGGCGTGGTCGTGTCGGACGTCGTCGCGACGATGGAGAAGATCGAGGAAGCGTCGGGCCGGATCGGCGACATCATCGGCGTGATCGACGGGATCGCGTTCCAGACCAACATTCTCGCGTTGAACGCGGCCGTCGAGGCCGCACGCGCGGGCGAGCAGGGGCGCGGGTTCGCGGTGGTCGCGCAGGAGGTGCGCAGCCTCGCGCAGCGCAGCGCGCAGGCCGCGCGCGAGGTGAAGGTGCTGGTCGAATCGACGGTCGCGAGCGTGTCGGCCGGGTCGGGGCAGGTGCGCCAGGCCGGCGACACGATGCGCGAGATCGTGTCGAACGTCACGAACGTGACGACGATCATCTCCGAGATCACGCACGCGGCGAACGAACAGACGCGCGGCATTCAGGAAGTGAATCGCGCGGTCACGCAGCTCGACGAAATGGTGCAGCAGAACGCGGCGCTCGTCGAGCAGTCGACCGCGGCCGCGACCGCGTTGCAGACGCAGGCGAACGCGCTCGCGTCGACGGTCGGGCAGTTCAAGGTCGCCTGATCTAAGTGGAGTGGGGCGACGCGGATCGGCAATCAGCCGATCCGTGCGCCCGCGCTGCGCGTGACGGCGCCGGCCGTCACGTGTTGCCGTCGTCGCGCATCAACGCGAGACGGTTGTAGAGGGTCTTCAGGCTGATGCCGAGCGCTTTCGCGGCTTGCGGCTTGTTGCCGTCGAAGTGATTCAACGTCGCCGCGATGAAGCGCTGCTGCACATGGTGCAGCGTCGCGCCGAGCGGCAGCGCCATGGCATCGTCCGACGTAGGGTCGGGCAGCATCGTCGGCTTCGGCAGCGTGACGTCGATTCCGTCGTCCGCGAGGATGTATGCGCGCTCGAGCGTGTTGTGCAGCTCGCGCACGTTGCCGGGCCACGAATACGCGCGCAGCGCCGCGATCGCCGCATCGGTCAGCCGCTTGTGCGAGCGGTGCCGCGCGTTGAGCGTGTCGACGAATTCGTGCGCGATCGTCTCGACGTCGCCGTCCCGCTGGCGCAGCGGCGGCACGTACAACGCGAACGCGGCGAGGCGGTAGAACAAGTCCTCGCGCAGCCGGCCGTCGCGCACGGCCTCGGCCGGATTGTGACGGGTCGCGGACAGGATGCGCACGTCGAGCGGAATCGGCTCGATGCCGCCCACCCGAACGATCGTGTTCGATTCGAGCGCCCGCAGCAGCTTCACCTGCAGCGCTGCGGGCATTTCCGCGATCTCGTCGAGCAGCAGCGTGCCGCCGCACGCGGCTTCGAAGAAGCCTTCGCGCTGCGCGACCGCACCGGTGAAGCTGCCTTTCTCGTGGCCGAACAATTGCGCTTCGGCGATATCGGCCGGAATCGCGCCGCAGTTCACGGGCACGAACGGCCCGTCGCGACGCGTGCTGAGGTCGTGCAGCCGGCGCGCGACGATATCCTTCCCGACCCCGCTTTCGCCGGCAATCATCACGCTCGCGCGGGTCGGCGCGATTTTCTCAATGCGGCCGAGCAACGTGCGCATCGCGGCGGAGTGGCCGGACAGCCGGCGTGCGTCGGCGCGCTGTTTCGAACGGTGGGCGGATTCAGCCATGAGGTCAGGCGGGCCGGTTTGAAAATCGGCACCGCGCGTTTCCTTCGTTGCAATATTTATCATCGACAGCGCAACGCAACGGAAGGTGCCGCGGTATAGAAATTTCCAATGCCCGGCCCGATGCAGCAAGAAATACGCGATCGCTGCGGCCGACTCGCCCGGCCGGTGCGTTTTTACAGCACGCCAATGAAAAATCGAAAGCCGGGTGCGATCGCCCGCGCGCCCATGCGATGTCCGACCGTGCCGCACGCCGGCCTGGCGCGGTGCCGGGGGCGGTGCAGCACGGTAACGAACGTTCTCGCGGCGGGTACGCCCGTTGCTGGGTTGCGTGGGCTCGCCCGGCACGCTCGACGGCACGCCGGACCGCCGAGTCGGCATGCCGTCGCATGACGGTCGCCGATGCGATGCAAGGAAACGATGAGGACCTTTACCCGTGAGTTGTTGCGGCAGGGCGCATGGGTCGTGCTGGCCGTCGGGGCGGCGTCCGCGCTGCAGGCGTGGGCGATTCGCGTCGTGGGCGCGCATGAGCCGTTTGCACCGCTGCCTTTCTATGCCGGTGTCGCAGCCGCCGCATGGCTGACGTCGTTCGCCGGCGGGCTGGCCGCGACGGCTGTCAGCGTGGCGGTGATCGGCGCACTGTGGTGGCCGGATGCATCGATGGCCGCGCTGCTCGCGCAGGCCGGCGCGTTCATCGCGATCAGTTTCGTCGAGTGCGTGCTGGTGATGGCCGTGAAGCCGCTGCTCGCGAGCGACCGGTTGCGCGGCGCGGTCGATGCCGACGAGGACGCCGCGCGGATGCCGCGACACGAACCGGCTCCCGCGGCGCGCTCGCCCGACGACACCCTGCTGCGTCGCGTGGTCGATGCGTCGCCCGATGCGATCGTCGGCGTCGATGCCGCCCGGCGGATCACGAGCTGGAATCCGGCCGCCCGGCGCATCTTCGGCATGGATGCCGCGACGGTGATCGGACACGACGTGACGACGCTGATCGCGCCGCGCTGGCTGCGCCGGCACCCCGTCCCCGTATCGTTCGCGAACGCGCGTGCGCCCTCCGGCCCGCTCGACGTTCTCTGTTTGCGTCGCGACGGCGGCCGCTTCCGCGCAACCGTCGCGGCATCGCCGATCGTCGATGCACAGGGCACCTGCACCGGTTTGTCGATGACGCTGCGCGAGGCGCGCGAGCGTCGCCGGGAAGAGCGGCGCGACGTGCGTTCGTTGCGTGGCGCGCGCGACGCACGCGTGCAGGCCGACGAGTCGAACCGGATGAAGGACGAGTTGCTCGCCATCGTGTCGCACGAGTTGCGCACGCCGCTGAACGTGATCTACGGCTGGGTCGAGGTGCTGCGCAGCACCGACGGTCAGGGGTTCGCGCACCAGGCGATCGACGCGATCGACCGTAGTGCGCGATCGCTGTCGCACATGGTCGGCGACCTGCTCGACGCCTCGTCGCTCGCGACCGGCCGCATGCGCCTCGAACGCATGCCGATCGATCTCGTACGCATCGTGCGCGAAGCGGCGCGCGAACTCGGCGCGAGCGCCGAGGCGAACGGGCTCCAGTTGTCGACCGACTGCGCGATGCCCAACTGCGTGATCTCCGCCGACGGCGAGCGCCTGCGCCAGGTGCTGTCCAACCTGCTGTCGAACGCGATCAAGTTCACGCCGCCGGGCGGACGCATCACGATCTCGTTGACGCGCGCCGGCACGCGCGTCCGGCTGTCGGTTACCGATACGGGGCAGGGTATTTCCGCCGAGCGCCTGCCCCATCTGTTCGATACGTTCAACCGGCCCGAAGGCGCGTCGGCGTCGCCGAAGCGCGGTCTCGGGCTCGGGCTGTCGATCGTGCGCAATATCGCACGGCTGCATGGCGGCGAAGTCGCGGCGACGAGCGACGGCGCCGGGCACGGCACGACGGTCACGGTCATGCTGCCGGTCGACGCGGGCGGCGACGATTCGTTCGGCCACCCGCTGCGGCCGAGCGGCGCAGCGACGGCGGTCGCGCTGGACGGCCAGCGCGTGCTGGTCGTCGACGACGACGCGACGTCGCGCGCGAGTCTCGCCGCGGCGCTCGAAACGCTCGGCGCGCAGGTGTCGACCGCGCAATCGGGACACGACGCGCTCGACGTCGTCGCGCGGCAGCGCCCGAGCGTCGTGCTGTCCGATCTCGCGATGCCGGACGGCGACGGCTTCTGGCTGCTCGACCATATCCGGCATCAGCCGGACGGCGGCGCACGCTTGCCGGTCGTCGCGGTGACCGCGCACGCGGGCAGCACGGACCGCAACCGCGTGATGGCCGCCGGCTTCGATGCGTATCTGTGCAAGCCGGTCGACATGCCGACGCTGGCGAGCGTGATCGTCGACGTATCGCCGGGCGGCCGGAAGGCCGGAAGCGGACCGCGTCGCTGATGCGCGGGCCGCATCCGCCCACCCACCAGGAGGCGCGATGAACGGATCGGAAAACACGCCGCGCGAGGGCGTCCGCCGGGCGCCGGCACGCATCCGGCGCCTACCGCCGGCCGTGCGGATCGCGAGCATACTGACGCTGTCGTGTGCATGGATCGCGATGCCGCGCTACGCGTCGGCGGACGAAAGCGTTCGGGCGACGCTCGCGAGCCAGGCGTCGGCCGTCGGCAGCCGGCTTCGCGATGCGACGCTCGCGTCCCGTATCCGGGCCGCGCTCGTCGCCGAGCGGGGGCTGGCGTCCGACGACATCGACGTGCAGGTTCACGGCCGCGTGGCCGAGCTGACGGGCAGTGTGCCCGACGCGCCGCAACATGCGGCCGCGGTCCGGGTCGTGCACGACGTCGACGGTGTACGCGGCGTGCGCGACAGGCTGCAGATTCGCCGGAAGTAACGTGATGCGCGGGCAAGCGTCGGGGCCGATCGGGCGTCGCGCGCCTCGCGGCCCTGCGCGGCACCAGGCAGGAGGGTTCGACATGGACACCATCATCGCGGGCCGTTTCTCGACGCTCGAGCGGGCGGAGCGCTGCGCGGAACAACTGCGCGGCCACGCCATGCATCGGGACGACGTGAAGGTCTTCTTTCTCAATCCGCCGGGGCAGCACGCGCTGTTCTGGCTCGGCGGCGACGTTTATGCGGATTCGGCGGCGCGCCCAGGCGGCATCGGCGCGCTGGAGGGCGTGGCCATCGGCGTGATCGTCGGGCTGGCGGGTGCCGCGCTGCTGTATCTCGGCGGGCTTCATTCGCCGCTCGCGTGGATCGGCGTGCCGCTGGTCGGCGGCTACGTCGGCGCGTTGTGCGGTGCGCTCGGCAAGATGAACGGCGATGCGCCGGAAGGCCATGGGGCGCTGAAACAGTGCGAGAACGGCGTCGTGCTGGCCGCGCACGTCACGCGGCGCACGGCGACGTTCGCGGAGCGCACGCTGCTGGCGTGCGGCGCGTTGTCGATCGAGCGGGTCGAAGGCGCATGGCAACAAGGCGCGTGGACCGATTTCTTCGCGTCCGCGCATCGCCCCGCATGACGCGTGCGCCTGCAGCGTTCGGCCGGTCCCGCGGTCGAACGGCTGCGGTCGCGACGGTGCGCGACGCGCTGTCCGGTGTCATCGCCGTCCGCAGGTCAGCCGGCCGCCCGCGCGTGTTGCGATGTCGCCGAGCGATACGATGCCGACGAGCTGCTTGTTGCCATCGAACACCGGCATCCGGTGCAACTGCACGTCGACCCCGGATGCAGTCGTCAGCCGTGATCGCGGGGCGGTGGCGGAGTGTCGGGCGTGCGACGTTCGCGTTCGCCGGACGGTTTGGCGGGATCGATGCGGGTCGCGCCGCCGACGGCGGGCGGGTCGCTGGCCGGAAACGTCTCTTCGAGCCCTTCGTCGATGCGTTCCTCCGTCTTGTCTTCGGCCGGCGGGCGCGACGTGGCGAGCCGGAATGCTCCGGCGGCGTGAACGGTCATGATCGAACCTCCTTGACGGGTAACGACGGACGCAAGCGCCGTGCCGCGTAGCGGCGGCGGTGGTACGGCCCTTGCGGATATCGAGCCGCCGGCACCGGCGGACGCGAGGCCCGCCTGCCGCCGGCGTGGACGAGAGGAAATCGTGATGAATGAACCCAGGGAAAGGATACGTTACGACGCGAACGTGTGCTGCAGCGATTTCAGTCATGTGCGCGAGCGTTTCGATGCGTGGAAGCGCGAATCGCCGGCCTGTCGCCCCGAGCGGCGCCTGTTCGTCGGCAAGGACGCGGCGCGCGAACCGAACCATGCTGTCTATGGGGGGCAGCAAGTGCGCAGCGGGTGCGATGCGCGCCGTCCGATCCGTTCGCGCTTGCGTGCAACTTGCCGCGGAAGGGCGCACGATGTGGCTCGTGATGGCGGCTTGCGACGGGTAAGCGGCCGCATGACGTCGCAGGATTGGCACCGGGCAGGCACGCCGCTTGCGCGCGCTCGCCGCGCCAATCGACACGCGCGAGCCGCCCCGCAGGAGTGACATGAGCACGCCATCCATGCTGCACCGTCCCGAACCGATCCCCGACGTCGAGCCCGATCCGGCGTGGCCCGGGCGCGACGATCCGGTGGATCCGCCCGTGCCGGCGGGGCCGCCGCAGGGCGACCCGCCGTCGCAGCCGCCGCCGATGCGGATGCCGGACGGATGCAGCGAACCGCGGCCGGCCGCGCGACCACTGAAAGGAGGACCATCATGGACATTCACGTGCAATCGCCGGACAAGCGCGCGATCGCTCAGGTGCTGGGCCGCTATTTCGAGTCGCGCTCGTTGCGCTATCACATCGAGGAATTGCCGGGCGGCGTGCTCCATATCGGCTTTCGCGCGAGCGGCCGCCCGGTCGCCGTCACGGTGTCGTTCGACGATTCCGCGTACGACACCTACACGCACTGGGATGCGAGCCAGAAGCAGCTCGCGCTCGGACGGCTCGCGGACGGCTTCTCGCGCATGATGTCGACACGCAGTCCCGCCGCGCTCGCGGGCGATTACCACGTCGAGCGTTTCTGATTCCATAACGACCCGCCGGCGCGAGCCGGAATCCGGCAAAGTGCCCGCATGCAACGGGCGCTTTGCGGCTTCGCGCGTGTCGCGTAGGATGTCCGTTAATTCAGCGCACACTACGTTCGCGCCGTCGGCAGTCTGTCGTGGCAGCCGATCAAGCGCGACGCGCTTTCCCTCAGGTTCGTTTTGCGCAACCGACGGAGACCGCCTTGACGACCACTGCCCGCCCGCTGTTGTCACCGGCCGCACGCCGGTTCGTATCCGGCCTGTCGGCCTTCGCCGCGCTCGCGGCGTCCGACGCGCGCGATGCGTCGGCGCAGACGCCTTCGCCGCTCGGCGAATGGCAATACTCGGCGGGCGTCCCGCTGCAGAAGCTGTTCAATCCGGCCGTTCCCGCGTGGCAGATCAGCGTCGGCGCAGCGATGACGCTGCAGCCGCGCTATGCGGGCTCCGATCGCTATCGCGTGATGGGCGGCCCGAATTTCGACGTGCGCTATCGCGACCTGTTCTTCCTGTCGACGGGCGAGGGGCTCGGCGCGAACGTGCTGCGCGGGCCGAACTGGCGCGTGAGCATGTCGGTCGGCTATGACCTCGGGCGCCGTTCGGCCGACGATCTCGACCACCTGAACGGCCTCGACAACATCAACGCGGCGCCGGTGATGAAGCTCGCGGCCGACTACGTGATCTCGAAGGATTTCCCGCTCGTGCTGCGCGCCGATGTCCGTCGCAGCATCGGCGGCTCGAACGGCTGGATCGGCGATTTCTCCGCCTACCTGCCGATGCCGGGCAGCAACGAGCATTTCTTCTGGTTTGCGGGGCCGACCGTGTCGTTCGCCGACTCGCGCTACATGAACAGCTGGTTCGGCGTGAGTCCGGGCGCGTCGGCGCGTTCCGGGCTGCCGGCCTATTCGGCGAGCGCCGGGATGAAGTCGTACGGCGCGGGCGTGACGATGGTCTGGTTCGTCAACAAGCACTGGTTCGTGACGATGGACGGCGCGATCGAACAGCTGGTGGGCCGCGCACGGCGCAGCCCGATCACGCAGCAGTCGACGAACGGCGTGTTCGACATGTCGGTGAATTACCAGTTTTGAGCGGAGCCGAGCCGGGCGGGCCACCGACGGCGTGCGGCATTTTTCGTCACATTTGATATGATTGCGACCTGTACAAACGTACAGTGATCGATTCCCGTGACGCCTGCATCGCCGACGCCCCCGGCGTTTTACTACCTGACCAATTTCGAACGCGCGCTGGCCTGGCTCGGCGAGCGTTACGACGACCTGCTCGACGAGCGCGAGCACGCGTTTCTGCGCCACTTTCCGCAGTTGCCGCAGGCATCGCGCGCGTTGCTCGTGCGAATGCTGATGCGCAACGGGTCGGATTTCCGCGCCAGCAAGCTCGTCTACGACGAAATCGGCTGCCCGCACGACGCGGCCGCGCCGCTCGTCGCGCTCGGCTGGGTCGATCCGGCGCCCGCGCTGTCGCTCGACGAACTGTTCGCGTTGTTGACCAAGGCCGATCTGCTGAAGGTGTTTCCGGCGCTCGCCGCGCACGTGGGCGAACGCAAGCCCGAATGGCTGGAGCGGCTGCGGCCCGCGCACGACGTCGCGCAGCCGCTCCATGCATGGTGCGAACAGGCCGACGATCGCGTGCTGCGCGTGACCGTCGGCGCGCTGTGCGACCGGCTGCGGCTGATGTTCTTCGGCAATCTGCATCAGGACTGGAGCGAATTCGTGCTCGCCGATCTCGGCGTGTTCCAGTACGAGAGCGTGCCGTTCGCGCCGTCGTCGCGCGCGTTCCAGCAGCGCGACGACGTCGATACGTATCTCGCGTTGCAGACTTGCCGCGAAGCGCTCGACGCGTGGCCCGACGATCTGCCGTTCGACGATCTGCTGCGTGCGATCGACGCGGTGAGTTGCGTGCAGCCGTGGCTTGCGACGCGCCGCGCGAAGCTGTTGTTCACGCTCGGGCAACGCTGCGAACGCCGCGCCGACTGGCCCGCCGCGCTCGACGCGTATGCGCGCGGCGCGTGGCCGGGCAGCCGCCATCGGCGCATTCGCGTGCTCGAACGCTGCGGACGCGACGACGACGCGCTCGCGCTGGCGCTCGACGCGCGCAACGGCTTCGAAAGCGACGAGGAGCGCCAGCGCGTCGAACGGATGCTGCCGCGTCTGCAGCGGCGCGTCGGGCAGCGGGGCGAACGCGCGCATGCCGCGCCGGACGTGCCGCGCGAGACGCTGGTGCTGGCGCGCCCCGATGCGTTCGTCAGCGTCGAATTCGCCGTGCGCGATCATCTGGCGCGGCCCGAAGCGCCGGTTCATTACGTCGAGAACACGCTGATCAATTCGCTGTTCGGGCTGCTGTGCTGGGAGCCCGTGTTCGCGGCCGTGCCCGGCGCGTTCTTCCACCCGTTCCAGCGCGGGCCGGCCGATCTGCATGCACCCGATTTCGCGATGCGCCGCACCGATGCGTTCGCCGCGTGCTTTGCGCAGCTCGACTCGGGCGCGTATCGCGACACGATCCTTCGTCACTACGCGACCAAGGCGGGGCTGCAATCGCCGTTCGTGTTCTGGGGCGTGCTGACCGACGAACTGCTCGACGAGGCGCTGGCATGCCTGCCGCCCGAGCATCTGCGGCTGTGGTTCACGCGCCTGCTCGCGGATATCCGCGGCAACCGCTCGGGGCTGCCCGATCTCGTCCGCTTCTGGCCCGGCGAGCGGCGCTATGAACTGATCGAGGTGAAGGGCCCCGGCGACCGGCTGCAGGACAACCAGACACGCTGGCTCGCGTACTGCATCGCGCACGGCATGCCGGTGCGCGTCGTCGATGTCGAATGGGCGGGCGTCGGTGTCGAGCCGGCCGAAGCGGCGGGGTTGTCCGCATGAGCTATGTCGTCGCGGTGCGGGCGATGTGCGAGTTCACCGCGCGGCGCGGCGATCTCGACCTGCGCTTCACGCCCGCGCCGACCGCGCTCGAAGGGATCGCGGGCCACGGCGCCGTTACGTCGAACCGCGGCGCGCGCTATGAAACCGAGATCGCGCTGACCGGCACGTGGGGCACGCTCACCGTGCGCGGACGCGCGGACGGCTACGATCCGGTCGCGAACCGGATCGAGGAAATCAAGACCTATCGCGGCAGCCTCGATGCGATGCCGGCCAATCATCGTGCGCTGCACTGGGCGCAGGCGAAGGTCTATGCACACCTGATGTGCGACGCGCGCGGCCTTCCGGAAATCGACGTTGCGCTCGTGTATTTCGACATCGTGTCCGAGCGCGAGACCGTGCTGACCGACACGCTGGGCGCGAGCGAGCTCGCCGCGTTCTTCGCCGAGCAGTGCGCATGTTTCGTCGGCTGGGCCGAGCGCGAGACCGCGCATCGCGCGGCCCGCGATGCGGCACTGCGCGCGCTGACGTTTCCGCACGGGCAATTCCGCAGCGGGCAGCGCGAGCTGGCCGTGTCGGTCTATCGCGCGGCGCGCGACGAACGCTGCCTGATGGCGCAGGCGCCGACCGGTATCGGCAAGACGGTCGGCACGGTCTTTCCGTTGCTGAAGGCGTGCGGCGAAGGCGAGCTCGATCACGTGTTCTTCCTGACCGCGAAGACGCCCGGGCGTGCGCTCGCACTCGAAGCGGCGACGACGCTCGGCGCCGGCACGCCGGCGCTGCCGCTGCGCGTGCTGGAACTCGTCGCGCGCGACAAGGCGTGCGAGCATCCTGACCTCGCGTGTCACGGCGAATCGTGTCCGCTCGCGCAGGGCTTCTACGACCGGCTGCCCGCCGCGCGCGACGCGGCGATCGGCGCCGGGCTGCTCGATCGCGCGACCGTGCGCGAGGCGGCGCTCGCGCACGACGTCTGCCCGTACTACCTCGCTCAGGAGCTGGCGCGCTGGTCGGACATGGTGATCGGCGACTACAACTACTACTACGACGGCAGCGCGATGCTGCATACGCTTGCGCAGCAGAACCAGTGGCGCATCGGCGTGCTCGTCGACGAGGCGCACAACCTGCTCGACCGCGCGCGCAAGATGTACAGCGCGTCGCTCGACCCGTTCGCGTTCGCCGCCGCGCGCGAGGCCGCGCCGGCGGCGCTGCGCAAGCCGTTCGACCGGCTCGCGCGTGCATGGGGCACCCTCAATCGTGCGCAAGCCGAGCGTTATGCGGCGTATCCCGAGATTCCAGGCCCGATCGTATCGGCGGTGCAGAACCTCGTCTCGGCGATCGGCGAACACCTGACCGATGCGCCGCGCGCGAACGGCGACGCGCTGCTGCGCTTTCATTTCGAGGCGATCCAGTTCGGCGTGCTCGCCGACGCGTTCGACAGCGCGTCGATCTTCGATGCGACGCTGCACGGCGAGCCGCTGCCGCGCCAGCCGGGGCTCGACGGCGTTGTGCCGGCCGCGCGCCGGCGCCGCATCCAGTCGACGCTGTGCGTACGCAACGTGATCCCGGCCGGTTTTCTCGCGTCGCGCTACGAAGCCGCGCGTGCGACCGTGCTGTTTTCCGGCACGCTGAGCCCGTTCCATTTCTATCGCGACACGCTCGGGCTGCCGGCCGATACCGGCTGGCTCGACGTCGACGGGCCGTTTCGCGCCGAGCAGTTGACCGTGCGCGTCGCGAGCCATGTGTCGACGCGCTGGCGCGACCGCGACCGTTCGCTCGAACCGATCGCGGATCTGATCGCCGCGCAGTACGCGACGCGACCCGGCAATTACCTCGGTTTCCTCAGCAGCTTCGACTATCTCGGGCGCGTCGTTGCACTGATGCAGGCTCGCCATCCCGACGTGCCCGTGTGGGCCCAGGCGCCCGGCATGGCCGAAAGCGAGCGCGACGCGTTTCTCGCCCGCTTCGATGCGGGCGGCCGCGGCGTCGGCTTCGCGGTGCTGGGCGGCGCGTTCTCGGAAGGCGTGGACCTGGTCGGCGAGCGGCTGATCGGCGCGTTCATCGCGACGCTCGGGCTGCCGCAGGTCAACGACGTCAACGAGCAGATGCGGCGCGCGATGGATGTGCGTTTCGGCAACGGATACGACTACATGTACCTGTATCCGGGTTTGCAGAAGGTCGTGCAGGCGGCCGGACGCGTGATCCGCACCGAACACGACGAGGGCGTCGTGCACCTGATCGACGATCGTTACCGGCGGCGCGAGGTGCGCGATCTGCTGCCGAGGTGGTGGCGGATCGGGTGAGGTCGTGGTGCGGGTGCCCGCGCCTACAGCACGTTGAGCATCGCGAGCGCGGCTTCCTGCAGATGCGGCAGCACGCGGCGCACGGCCGCATCGGTCGTCTCGGCGCCGATCGGCATGTTCGTGCTCAGCGCGGCGACGACTTTGCCATGGCGGTTCTTCAGCGGCACCGCGATCCCGCGCACGCCGACCTGCAATTGCTGTTCGATCACCGCGTAGCCTGCGTCGCGGGCGCGGTCGACCTGTTCGAGCAGGCGCGCCTTGTTGGTGATCGTGTGCGGCGTGAACGGCGCGAGCGCCGTGTCGCCGAGCCACGTGCGGACGGCTTCCCGATCCGGATGATGCGCGAGCAACACGACGCCCGGCGACGTCAGCGGCGCCGGCACGCGCGCGCCGAGCACGAAGCCCGTCGTCATCACGCGCGACACGCCGTTGCGCGCGATGAACACGAGCTCCCATCCGTCGAGCACGCTCACGTACGCCGATTCGTTCAGCGACGCGCTCAGTTGCTGCAGATACGGCTGGACCGTGCGCGGCAGGCGCGCGGAGTCGAAGTACGACCAGCCGACCCGCAGCACGCGCGGCGTGAGGCCGTACAGCTTGCCGTCGGTGTACACGTAGCCGAGCGATTCGAGCGTCAGCAGGTAGCGGCGCGCGGCCGTGCGCGTGAGGCCGGTGCGGGCGGCGGCCTGGGTGGGCGTCATGCGCGCGTGCTGGCTGTCGAACGCCTCGAGGATCATCAGGCCTTTTTCGAGGCCGGCAATCCAGTCGCGTCGGTCGAGTTCGGGCTTTTTCATCGTTGGTGAGGCGCCGGGTAAGGCAGTCGGTGGGCGGTGTTCGCGCAGGAGTGAGCGATTATCGCGCAGATCGAAAATCGTGCGAATACGGTCGTGGTGCTGGAAGCGGGGTGCGGGGCGGAGAAAGGTGCCGGGGTGGCACCAGCGTGGCAGTCGGAGGGGGCGCTGCCAGGGGGAATCACCCGGCGGTCGGTGGAAGCTGCCGGGCGAGTGCGAACGGGGGAGCGGCGCGAACGTCAGTCGCGCCGCATCCGGAAGGACGTTACTCGCTGCTCGTCCACTCGACGTTCGCACCGACCGAACGCAGGTTTTCGACGAAATGCGGATGCGCGCGGCGGATCGGCAGCGCGTTCATGATTTCCGAACGGCCTTCGATGCTCGCGGCCACCATCAGCAGCGCGATCGCGACGCGGATGATGTAAGGGCTTTCGACGCGCGCCGGCGTCAGTTGCAGCCCGCCGAACGTGATCAGGCGGTGCGGATCCGACAGCAGCACATGCGCGCCGAACTTCGACAGTTCGCCGGACCAGCCGAGCGCGCCGTCATAGACCTTGTTCCAGAACATCGCGCTGCCTTCCGCACGCACGCCGAGCGCGATGAAGATCGGCAGCAGGTCGACCGGCAGGTACGGCCACGGTGCGGCTTCGACCTTGGTCAGGATGTTCTGCGTGAACGGCCGGCGCACGCGCAGCGGGCCGTCGCGTTCCGCGCGCGACCAGCCGTCGCGGTGCGTGACGTTCACGCCGAACTTCGCGAACGTGCGGTCGATCAGCGGGAAATGCTCCGGCGACGAGTTGCGCACCGTGATGTCGCCGCCCGTGATCGCGCCGAGCGCGAGGAACGTCGCGATTTCATGGAAATCCTCGGCGAAGCGGAATTCGCCGCCGCCGAGCTTGCCGCCGCCCGTCACGCACAGGCGCGACGTGCCGATGCCCTCGATCGTGACGCCGATCATCGCCAGGAACTGGCAGAACTCCTGCACGTGCGGCTCGGACGCCGCGTTCATCAGCGTGGACGTGCCGCCTGCAGCCGTTGCGCACAGCGCGAAGTTTTCGGTGGTCGTCACCGACGCGTAGTCGAACCAGTGGTCGTTGGCCGTCAGCGGGCCGTCGGCGCGGACGATCAGCGAATCGGGCGTGCGCTCGATGTGTGCGCCGAAGCGCTCGAACACTTCGACGTGCGGATCGATTTCGCGCACGCCGAGCGTGCAGCCCTTCACGTCGTTCTCGAGGCGCGCGACGCCGAAGCGCGCGAGCAGCGGCGGAATCAGCATGATCGACGAGCGCATCGCTTCCGGTAGCCGGTGGACGGCCGGATCGAACGTCGTGTTGCGATGGTGGAGTTCGAGGATGCCTGTCGTGAAGTCGACCGACACGTCGCTGCCCAGCGCGCGGAAGATGTCGAGGATCTTTCGCACATCGGTGATGTCCGGCACGCCGACGAGGCGCAGCGGCTGATCGGTCAACAGGGTGGCGCACAGAATCGGCAGGACGGCGTTCTTGTTCGCGGACGGCTTGATGTCCCCGCGCAGCGGGGTGCCGCCGTGGACGATGAGATTCGACATGATATGGGGGCGTATCGGTGACTGACGTAGGCCCATATGATGCCATTGGTCGGCGGGCGGCGTGGAATGTTCAGAGGGGAAAAAGGGGTTCTGCGCGTGTGATTGACGGTGTTTGACGTTGGGGGATGCTCAGGCCCTCCGGTTTGCCCGAGGAGGATGGCTCGCGAGGAAATGGCCGGCCGCGTACCGCGCCGGCCATTCAGTCTCAGTCCGCCTGACTACTGCGCCGCCCGCATCCGCGCGGCGACCACCAGCGAGATCAGGCAGCCCACTGCGAGATAGCCGGCGACGAGGTGCCACGAGCCGCCGGCCATGCTGACGAGGGCCACGGCGATGAACGGCGTGAACCCGCCGCCGACGACGCTCGCGAACTGGTAGCCGACGCCCGCGCCGCTGTAGCGGTATTCCGCGCCGAACAGCTCGGTGAAGAGCGGTTGTTGCACGCTGACGACCATGTCATGCGCGGCATTCGCCAGCAGGATCGAGCAGATCACGATCCATACGGTCGAGCGCGACTCCAGCGCGACGAAGAACGGCACCGCCGCCGCGACGCCGATCAGCGCGCCGATCAGGTAGATGCGGCGCAGGCCGAAGCGGTCGGCCAGCCACGCGAAGCACGGGATCGTCACGCAGCTCACCGCGCCGACCAGCAGGCCGATGTTCAGGAACAGATCGCGCGACATGCCCAGGTTCGTCGTCGAGTAGCTGAGCGCGAACGCGGTGACGATATACATCGTGAACAGCTCGGCAAGACGCAGCGCGATGATCAGCAGGAACGCCTTCGGATGACGCGTCAGCGCTTCGAGCACCGGCAGGCGCAGCTTGCGGTTGCCGTGCTCGACCTTCTCGACGAATTCCTGCGACTCGTCCATGCTCTTGCGGACCCACAGCCCGATCAAAACCAGCACGATGCTGAACAGGAACGGCAGGCGCCAGCCCCACGACTTGAACGAGGCTTCGCCGAGCGTGTGGCTCAGGATCGACACGATCCCCGTGGCCAGCACGAGCCCGACGCCGTAGCCGACCTGCACGCCACTGCTGTAGAACGCCTTTTTCTGCTTCGGCGCGCTCTCGACGGCCATCAGTGCCGCGCCGCCCCATTCGCCGCCGACCGCGAAGCCCTGGATCGCACGCATCAGCACCAGCAGCACGGGCGCCCACCAGCCGATCGTCGCGAAGCCGGGCAACAGGCCGATCGCGACGGTCGACAGCCCCATCAGCATCACGGTCAGCACCAGCATCCGCTTGCGGCCGAGGCGGTCGCCGTAGTGGCCGAACACGACGCCGCCGAGCGGCCGGAACAGGAAGCCGACGCCAAACGTCGCGAACGCGGCGAGCGTGCCCATCGTCGGGCTGATTTTCGGGAAGAATTCGGAGTTGAATACGAGTGCTGCGACGATCCCGTACAACAGGAAGTCGTACCAGTCGACGACGGCGCCGACGAAGCTGCCGATCGCGGCCTTGCGGGCCTGACTGCGCGCTCGGGCACTGGCGGCGGTGTCGAGGGTGTCGAAGGTTGGGGTCATGACGAAGTCTCCTGGCACGGCGCATCGTGGAATCGTGGCGGCGCCGCGTCCGATGCTGTATTGAAGTCGAAGGGTGAACGGAGAATAGGGCGCGCGCCGCGTCCCGGCAATTGGCCGATCGGTCAAAGTGCGCGATTATCGTTCGGCAACGTGCGATTATCGAACGATTTTCGGGTTTGCACTAGGCGGCGCGCCAATATCCCGTTCGGCCAGGGTGTGCCGCAGTGAACGATCTGGTTAAAATCTGCACCATTAAAAGTTTGCCCGATCCGCGTGGATATCCGGCCGTCTCATCGGCCGGGTAGGCCGCCCGCACCGGGCGCCGTCCCCATCGACCGCCTGCCTCCGGAGAATGGAATGCCCGGTAATGCCCACCCCCTGTCCAGCGATACGCCGCCCGTTGCCGATCCGGCTGCCAATCCGCTCGGAATGGCCGGCCTGGAATTCGTCGAGTTCGCGGCGCCGGTTCCGGAAGCGCTCGCACAACGCTTCGAGCAGCTCGGGTTCAAGGCGATCGCGCGTCACGTCAGCAAGAACGTCACGCTGTACCGGCAAGGGCAGATGCAGTTCCTGATCAACGCCGAACCCGATTCGTTCGCCGCGCGCTATGCGGAGGAATATGGAATGGGCGTCTGCGCAATCGGCATTCGCGTGGCCAGCGCGCGGCGCTCGTTCGAGCGCGCGATCGAGCTGGGCGCGTGGGCGTTCGAGGGCGAGCGGATCGGCGTCGGCGAACTGAAGATTCCGGCGATTCAGGGCATCGGCGATTCGCACCTCTATTTCGTCGACCGCTGGCGCGGGCGCGACGGCCAGCGCGGCGGCGTCGGCGACATCTCGATCTTCGACGTCGACTTCCGGCCGATCGACATCGCGACCGCACATACCGATCTCGACTGCGCGGGCACGGGCCTGCAGCAGGTCGACCACTTCACGCAGACGGTCGGCGCGGGGCGCATGCGCGAGTGGCTCGACTTTTATCATGACCTGCTGCACTTCCGCGAAATCCACGAAATCGACGCGCACTGGCATGTGTCCGAAGAGTCGCGCGTGATGGTGTCGCCGTGCGGCGCGGTGCGCATTCCGGTCTATGAAGAAGGCACGCGGCGCACCGAGCTGATGCACGCGTATCTGCCGGATCATCCGGGCGAAGGTGTCCAGCACGTCGCGCTCTCGACCGACGACATCCTGGCGAGCGTCGATGCGCTGCGCGCGAACGGTGTCGAGTTCATCGAGCCGCCCGCACGCTATTACGACGAGGTCGATGCGCGGCTGCCGGGGCACGGTGTCGATCTCGACGCGCTGCGTCGGCGCGCGGTGCTGGTCGACGGCGAAATCGGCGGCGACGGCGTGCCGCGCCTGTTCTTCCAGACCTTCGTCAAGCGCCGGCCCGGCGAGATCTTCTTCGAGATCGTGCAGCGCAAAGGGCACCACGGGTTCGGGGAAGGCAACCTCGCGGCGCTCGCCCGCGCCCGCGACGCCGGCTGATCGACGGCTGCCGCCGTCTCGGCCTGCGGTACGCAGCAAGCAGCGTTACACGCCGCCGAACGTCACGCGCCGGCGGCCGGCACGCGGTTCGGCGCCGGATCGTTCGGCTCGCGGAGCACGCATGCGGTGCCGCCCGGCGTGTACATCGACACGACGCAGCGGTTGCACGACGTGCAGCCCGACCGGGCAAGCCGGCCGTCGCGCAGCCCGTTCACGAAATCCGGCTCGAACACGAGCGCGCGGGCCAGCGCGACCGCGTCGAACCCTTCGCGCATCGCCAGCGCGACGTTCTCGCGCGAGCGCACGCCGCCGAGATACGCGAGCGGCATCCGGACGGCCGCGCGCACCTTCCTCGAATGCTCGAGGAAGTACATGTCGCGAAACGCGCCCATCTTCGGCTCGGTGAGTTTCTGTAGCGCCATCGCGGCGCGCACGATCGCATTGTCGGCATTCGCGCGCGCATCGCCGGGCAGCGGACTGCCGAACAACTGCCACACCGACTCGACGTTCATTCCGCCGCTCAGCACGAGCAGGTGCGCGCCTTCCGCTTCGAGCAGCCGCGCGATCTCGCTCGCGTCGTCGGCCGTCCCGCCGCCGCGCACGCCTTCGGTCACGCCGATCTTGCACACCACGGCGAGATCGCGGCCCACCGCGTCGAGCACGCGGCGCAGCACCTCCACGGGGAACGCCGCGCGTCGCGCCGCATCGCCGCCGTACGCATCGCGGCGGCGGTTGTACAGCGGCGACAGGAACTGGCTCAGCAGATAGCCGTGCCCCATGTGGATTTCGACGGCATCGAACCCGGCGTCGCGCGCATGCCGCGCCGCGCGCGCGAATTCGCCGGCGATGGCCGTCATCTGATCGCGCGTCATCGCCTGCTTCAGAAAGCGGCCGCTCATCACGCCGACCTTGTTGAAACCGCCCGACGCGCTCAACGGCCGCTTCGTCGACAGCGACGGCAGGAACGTGAAGCAGCCGCCGTGCGTGATCTGCGCGGACGCCGCCGCGCCGTGCCGATGAACCGCGTCGGTGAGCGCGCGGAATTGCCGGACCGTCGGCGCGTCGAGCTGCGCCTGGTCGACGAACGTACGGCCGTCGTCGCTGATCGCGCAGTACGCGACGGTCGTCAGCGCAGCGCCGCCCTCGGCGATGCGCTCGTGAAACCGCACCAGCGCGCGCGACGGCACGCCGTTCGGCGTCATGCCTTCGTTGGTCGCCGACTTGATCAGCCGGTTGCGCAGCGTCAGCGGGCCGATCTGCAGCGGGGTGAACGCGGTATCGAGGGCAGCATGTTCCATGTCGGGCGGGCATCGGGAATGGGCACGGCGACCATTGTGCGCAGTCGGTAGCGGCCCGCATCGTCCGCGTGGATGACCTGCGGCGATGGCCGCGGGCGCGCCGTGCGATCAGCCGCCCAGCTTGCGCGCCTGGCGGCGCATGCCGTCGAAGATCGCATCGGCGACGTCCGCCGGGAAATCCGCCGGAATGCGCGACGCGACGTCGGCGATCGCCGGTTCGGTGCGCGCGGCCACATCGGCCATGGCCGCGCGGACGTCGTCTTCGGTCAGGCCGACGCGCGCGCCTTGCGCGATCCAGTGGCGCGGCTGGATGTCGCCGATCACGTAGTGACGATTCTTCCCGCACACGGCCATGGCGAGCCGCGCGCGGTGCGGCGACAACTGGTTGCGCCGCGTGCCGATGATCGGATGCGCGGACAGCACGTCGTACAGCGGCGTGCTGCGATACGTGTTGCCCGGCAGATGCGCGATGCTGAAGTTTTTCGCATGGCCGTCGATCGCGGCGAGCACCCAGAACACGAGCTGCGCGATGAAGAAATGCCGGCGGTCCTGCGCGGCGTCGGCGGAATTCGCGAGGATGCCCATGATCGTCGCGATCCCCGGGCCGCCGTCGGACTCGTATTTCGCGCCCGACGGCGTGCCGGTCGCCTGGCACATGTCCTCCTGCGGCAGCCGCAGGATCCACGTGCCGTCGCGCGAAGGCCGGCGGTCGAATCGCTCGACGATCAGCGCCTTCTGGTCGTCGAACCGGCCGATGTCGCACGACGCGACCGGCAGGCCGTACGCGGCGACGAGCTTCGAGCACAGCCATTCGTTCTCGACCGAGGTTCGCATGTCGGCCTGCATGTTCCCGACGCGTCCGAGCGGCAGCTTGAAGATATGCGTGGTCGGCGTGCTGCCCGACGGCAGCAGCCAGCGCTCGCCGTGGCGCAGCAGCGCGGTCTTTTCCTGCGCACCGGCGATCGACAGGCGCAGCTCGCCGTCCGGCTCCGGGTGGCCGGGCAGCGGCGCGGCGGTCGCGTGGCGCAGCACGTCGGCCACGGCTGCGTCGTCGAGTGCGATGCCGTCGATGGCTTCCAGGTCGACGGGCATTTCGTCGGGCGGCAGCAGCTGCAGCGCGCCGACGCAATCGCGGCCGATCGACGCGAGCAGTTCGAACGGCGCCGTCGACCCGAGCCGGTAGCGCTGCGCGATGCGGCGGCGGATCGGCTGGCTGTCGGGCAGCAGGTTGTCGAAGTAGTCGGCGACGACCGCGCCCTGGTGCGGCTGGTTGCCGGGCGTGAACGGCAACGACAGCGACAACGGACGCCCCTGCGGATCGTCGACCCAGGGCGGCAGGTAGACGAGGCGTTCGATGCCGCGCCGGACTTCCCAGTAACCGACCGGGATGCCGTTCATCCACAGGTCGAGACGGTCGTGGCGGGGGCGGCGGGCCATCGTCACCAGTCCTCCCGTTTCGGGCCGCGGGGCTTGCCGGGCGTCGCCGCGGCAGGCCGTTTTCGCGACGCGGCGGCCGGGGGCTTGGCGGCGGCCGGCGAGCGGGCCGCGGGGGTATCGGCCGCATGCGGGGGCGAACGCCGGCGCGTGGCCGGCACGCGCGCGGGATCGGGATCGGCGGCATCGGGGGCGGGCGCATCGTCGGGCGTGCCCGGCTCGAGCATCAGGCGAACGCCGAGCACGTTCAGCACCTTGAACAGCCGATCGATACTGACGGCGGACGGATTGGCTTCGAGTTGCGCATACGACTGTTGCGTGACGCCGAGGCGGGCCGCGAGCTGCGCCTGCGTGAACCCCGCCGACTTCCGGAAGCCGACGAGGATCGGGCGCAACTGGCTCAAGGTCTGGACAGGGAATGCCATGGGCTCTCCGCGAAATGACAGGCGATCGCTTGTAATCGGAAAATACAGTCTATGGCATGTATCGTCAAAATACAAACCCGAGACTGTATTTCATGAAAACAAACGATAGCTTGTCGTGCGGAAACCCGCAGGCAAGGGCGGCAATGCGCCCCGCGCGGTCGTCAGCCGTGCGTCATGCCGCCCGCAGCGGGGCGGCCCGCGCGCTTTCCGGATCATCGTCGCCGAGCGGGATGAACGCCATGATCTCGAGGTCGTGCCCCGACAGCGCCGGCAGCCGGAACGGGCTCGACAGCACGTTCAGACGCCGCACGCCGAGCTCGCGCAGGATCTGCGAGCCGATCCCCGTCACGCGGCCGTCGCGGCGCGCATGGGCGGCAGGCGTGCGCGTCGCGTCGCCGCGCATGTCGCAGTCGAGCAGCACCGCGACGCCGCAGCCCGCCGCGTCGATCCGCTGCAGCGCAGCGTGCAGCGGCCACGAATGCGCGGACGGTTCCGCGTCGAGCAGGTCGAGCAGCGAATGGCATTCGTGCACGCGCGTCAGCACGGGGGTCGCCGGGTCCGGCTCGCCGCGCACCAGCGCGAGATGCGGCGCGCCGTGCACGGTGTCGCGATATTCGATCGCGCGGAATCGTCCCCACGGCGTATGCAGCGGCCGTTCGCCGATGCGTTCGACGAGCGATTCGTGCTCGCGGCGGTAATGGATCAGGTCCGCGATCGTGCCGATCTTCAGCCCGTGATGCGCGGCGAACGCCTTCAGCTCGGGCAGTCGCGCCATCGTGCCGTCGTCGTTCATCACCTCGCAGATCACCGACGCGGGCGTGAGTCCGGCCAGCGCCGCGAGATCGCAGCCGGCTTCCGTGTGCCCCGCGCGCACCAGCACGCCGCCCGGGCGCGCGGCGATCGGAAACACGTGGCCGGGCTGCACGAGATCGTCGGCGCGCGCGCCCGGGCGAACCGCCGCGCGGACCGTCCGCGCGCGGTCGGCGGCCGAGATGCCGGTCGTCACGCCGTCGGCCGCTTCGATGCTGACGGTGAACGCGGTCCCGAACGGCGTGCCGTTGTGATCGGCCATCGGCGGCAGGCGCAGTTGCTCGCAGCGCTCGGCCGTCAGCGTCAGGCAGATCAGCCCGCGGCCGAAGCGCGCCATGAAGTTGATCGCTTCGGGCGTCACGTGATCGGCGGCGATCACGAGATCGCCTTCGTTTTCGCGATCCTCTTCGTCGACGAGCAGAACCATCCGCCCCGCGCGCAATTCGTCGACGATTTCCGGCGTGCCGGCGAGCGTCATTGCGCCTCCGTTGCGTCGAACGCGCGGCGCAGCGCAGCGGCGCCGAACGTCAGCACGCGATCGGCGGCATCGACCGCGCCGAGCATGCTCGCGAAGCCGTGCAACTGGCCCGGCCAGCGCACGAGCGACACCGGCGTGCCGGCCTGTGCGAGACGCAGCGCGTATGCCTCGGCTTCGTCGCGCAGCGGGTCGAATTCGGCGCTGACGATGGTGGCCGGCGCCGCGCCCGACAGATCCGGCGCGGCGAGCGGGCTCGCGAGCGGCGACGCGCGATCGGCGCCGTCGTCGAAATAGTGACGCTTGAACCAGCGCATCGCGTCCGCCGTCAGGAAATAGCCTTCGCCGAGCGATTCGTACGACGGATGCTCGGTCGCGCAATCGACGACCGGATACAGCAGCAACTGATGCGCGATCGCGATGCCCGAGCCGCGCAACTGCAGCGCGGCGACGGCGGCCAGGTTGCCGCCCGCGCTGTCGCCGGCGACGGCGATCGCGCCGGTGCGCGCGCCGAGATCGCGCGCGCTGGCGGCGGCCCAGCGCACGGCATCGCATGCATCGTGCGCGGCTGCCGGGAACCGTGCTTCGGGCGCAAGCCGGTAGTCGACCGACAGCACGAGCGTGCGCGCCCGTCGGGCGAGACTGCGGCACAGGTTCGCGTGCGAGTCGATCCCGCACGCGACGAAGCCGCCGCCGTGGAAGAACACGGTCAGCGGCAACGGCCCGTCGGCCTCGGGTCGATACAGCCGTGCGGACAACTCGCGACCGGGCGCGGGAATCTGCCAGTCCTCTTCGGCGGCAATCGCGTCGCCGGGCGCGAACGCGCCGCCCCCGGCGAGGCTCGCGCGGTAGGCGGGAACGGTCAGTCGATCGAAATCGATCGCGGGCGCTTGGGCGAGCGCGGCAAGCAGCGCCTGCGCCTGAGGGTCGAGCGGCATGGAAACTCCTGTCTGAATCGGGTGCGGTCGGAATCAGGTAAACCCGCGTCGCGGTTTTCCCTGAGCCCGCGCCGGAAGCTTGCCGGCACGGCCTGACGGGCATTCCAGCGCAGCACGCAGGGCGCCACATCATCCGATTGGACGATGGTTCGCGCGCCCGGATGGCCAAAGCTCACCCTTCAGTGAATGTCCCGATGACGCCGGAATTAAGACACGTCTTAATCATGGCGGCGCGGAAGAGTCGCACCGACAACAAGTCGCATGGAGGATGGAGCGTGCTGATGGAGACGAGATGGGCTCCGCAAGAGAGCCAGTCAACAAGCGAGGAAGCCGGCATCGGCGTCGCGGATTTCAGCGAACTGATGGCGCGCATCTACCAGGGGCCGATGGAAACGCCGCCGTGGGCGGGCGCGCTCGAGATGGTGCGCCGGCTGCTGCAGGCCAACTACGTGACGCTGATCCTGCGCGCGGCGGCGAGCGATCGTCGTGCGCCGCTGTCCGTGCATGCATCGGAGTTCGGCCCCGTCGTGCCGGGTGACGGCGAGGCGTCGTACAACAACTACTACTATTCGCTCGATCCGTTCGTCGGCCTGCCGGCCGATCGCGTGGTCACGGTCGACGACGTGTTCGGCGATACGGGCTGGCTGTCGAGCGAGCTGTACAAGCAGTTCCTGAAGCCGCAGGACGTGCGCTACATCCTCGGCGCGGACCTGCGCACGTCGTCGGGCGTCGAATGCCGGTTCCGCGTGTGCCGCAACCACGCGTCGAAGCAGTTCTCCGCGCGCGACAAGGCGATCTGCGCGCTGCTGCTGCCGCACCTGAAGCGCGCGGTCGAACTGCATTCGCGGCTCGATACGGCCGAGGTCGAGCGCTCGATCTACGCGAACGCGATCAACCGGATGCAGATCGGCACGATCACGCTCGACGAGAACGGCACGATCATCGACCTGAACAGCGTCGCCGACGAGATCCTGAAGCAGAACAACGGGCTGACGATTGCGCGCGGCACGATCGAGGCGACCGACGCGCAGGAGAACCGCACGCTCAAGCGGCTGATCCGCCACGCGGTGATGGGACACCACGGTACGGCCGCGGCGATCGTCGAGGCGATGCCGATCACGCGCGGCTTCGACAAGCCGCGTCTCGGATTGCTGGTGCGCACGGTGCTGCTGTCCGACTGGTCCGAGGACAACCGGCGGCGGCCGGCCGTCACGCTGTTTCTGCGCGACCCCGATCGCAAGCCGCAAGGCGCGCAGGAAATCATCCGCAAGCTGTTCGACCTGACGCCCGCCGAGACGTCGCTCGCGCTGCTGCTGACCAACGGGCTCACGCTCGAGGAGGCGGCCGAGGAATCGGGAATCAGCAAGAACACCGCGCGCACGCATCTGCGTGCCATCTTCTCGAAGACGGGCGTGACGCGCCAGGCGACGCTCGTGCGGATCCTGCTCGGGAGCGTGGTGCCGCTCGGTTGAGCGCGGGCGGCGCGTCTTGCTCCGCCGCATCGGTATCGGGCGCATTCGTGCGCCGATACATCGACTGCGGTCGACGTGCATGCGGCGGCAGGGCGATCGCGGCATCGTGTCGGACAAGAGGCTCGCGCGGTGCGAGCCTCTTTCGCTTCAGACCCGATGCAACCGATAGCGGGTATCGGGTGTTTCGCGACGTCGCGCGCAGCGATGCCGCTTGTATCGTCACGACCCGCGCGTCGAACGATTCGCCCACGCCGACAATGCCGGCCATTGCGCGCAACCGCGCCGGATGAAGCCCGCACCGGTGCGGATCACGATCGCGCCGATCGCGATCGCCGCGAGGTCGTCGAGACGGCCGAGACCGACCCATGCGGCGCTCATCGCGAGCGCCGCGAGCAACGCCGACAGTGCATCGGTGCGCACATGCCAGCCGCTCGCTTCGAGCAGCGCGGAGCCGGTTTCGCGCGCCTTGCGCAGCATCCAGCGCGACAGCGCGGCCTTGCCGGTCAGCGTGAACACGATCAGCGCGAGCGTCATCGCGCCGGGTTGCACGACCGGAGGCGCGTCGAAGCGGTTCGACGCATGCCAGATCATCTGCACGCCTGTCGCGACGAGCAGTGCGCCGAGCCCCGCCAGCGCGAGCGGCTCGTAGGTCGGGCGTCGCTCGGGCGGCAGCCGCGCGTCGAGCCGGCAGGCGACGAGGATCAGCGCGTCGGCCGCGAGATCGATCGCCGCGTGCGCGACGTCCGCGAGCAGGCCGGACGAATGCGCGGACCACGCCGCAGCAGCCTCGGCGGCGAGCAACAGCAGGTTGATCGCGAGACTGACGGCGAGGGCGCGGGACGTGGCCGCATAAACGTGGGGCGTGGCGCGCGACGTGCGCTGCATGGCGGATTCGTCTGTCGAAATCGTGGGACAGCCTCGAACGCTACCGGTCGACGATTGCAGGTACGTGACAGCGGCGGGATCGCCGGACCGGCCGGGACGCCACGATCGATCGAGGTCGCGCCGCGATACCGCCGATTGCGCGAACGCGAACGTGCCGTCGCATGGCATCGCGGTCGCAGCGCACGGGAACACACCGGGCGCGGCATTCCCGATGCGCGCATGCGCCGGCAACGAACACCCGGCTCGACCGGGCGCCCGTTGCCGCGCCGTTCATTTCAACAGCGCGAGCAGGTCGTCCAGCGATTGACGGCATGTCGCGGCGTCGGGCTTGTCGGCGCGCAGCGCGGCGAGTGCGCGGTCGATTGCCTTGTCGATCACGTGCCAGTCGGCCGCCGAACGCGGCTTCAGCGACGGCTCCGCATCGTCCCATTTCGTTTCGAGATCCTTGATGCGCGTTTTCGCGCCGGCCAGGTTGCCTGCATCGACGCGTTTCCTGGTGTCCGTCACGATGCTGCGGAACGCGGACAGGTCGCCGAGCTTCGCGGCGGTTGCCGTGGTTGCGGCATGGACGGACGGGACGAAGAGCGTCGAAGCGGGGCCTGCGGCGAGTGCGGCAACGACGGCGACGAGCATCAGCTTTCGGGTGCGCATTTCAATTCCTTTGAGTAGTCGGACGGAGGTGGACAACGGGGCAACGCAATACGGCGGTCATCGAACGCTCGCTTGCCGGTTGGCGAGCGTCGTGCAGGCGACCAGCAGCACGATCGACGTCAGGAACGCCGCGCTCGTCGTCGCGGTGCCGAGCCCGAGGCCGCCGTATTCGCGCGCCTGGGACAGGAAATCGCCGAGCGACGCGCCGAGCGGGCGCGTGAGGATGTAGGCGAGCCAGAACGCGAGCACGCGATTCGCGCCCATGCGCATCGCGACGGCTACCAGCGCGATCGCCGCGCCGAACGACACGATGCCGAGCCGGAATCCGAGGCCGAGCGCTTCGGTGGCGAGGTCGCCGGCGGCCGTGCCCAGCGCGAACGTCAGCAGGATCGCGGCCCAGTAGAACCCCTCGCGGCGCGTCGTCACGATGGTCTCGATCGACAACGTGTGCTCGCTGCGATACCAGAGCGCGAACAACGCCGCGAGCGCGACGGCGAAGCACGCGGTGCTCGCGTACAGGCTGACGCCGAGCCCGTCGGTCAGTGCGTCGGTGATCTGCGTGCCGACGATGCTGACCAGCACCACGTTGAGCCAGTACAGCCACGGCACGCAGGCTTTCGCGCGGAACTGCAGCACGAGCGCGATGACGAGCAGCGACGCCATCAACGCGTCGGTGACCGGCACGCCGAGGCCGGCGCGCACGGCGAGATAGTCGGCGCCGGTTTCACCGACGGTCGTCGACAGGATCTTGATGATCCAGAAGACGGCAGTGACGGCGGGCACCTTGTTCAGCATGGACGTCGATACGGCGGGCGGGCGCGGATTCACGGATCGCTCCTTGAAGAGGCGCCGTCATCCGGGGCGGCGCGGGTCGAAGGCCTCGGTCGAGGACTGGGCGCCACTATGCGGGCTGGATTCTTAACGGATGCTTATCGGGGGCGGCGCGGGTCGGCGGCGAGTTGGAAGCGGGCGGAACGGCGGGGGCTGACCGGGAGCGGCTTGGGGTAGCCGGGGTGAGGAGACGGAATACGCCAACGGGGACAACGAAGGCGGCGAGCGACATTCGGAAGTCACGACGCTTACCTCAATAATCTCAACATTATAGAAATAATGTCAAAACCGAGAACCTGAATCATTGGATATTTGACGGTTTACGTTATATTATTTACGAAATCTCCACCGCAACCGACCATGTCCGACCTCGCCGCCGACGAATCCCGCCTGATCGCCGAAATCGACCGCCTCAAGGCCGCTTTCCCGAAAACCCGCGAGCTGTACCGCGAGGTCTGCGCATTGATGTTCTTCCGCTTCGGGATCACGCCCACCGCGAACCGCCTGTACCAGCTCGTGCGCAAGGGCAGCATGAGCACGCCGACAGCGGTGCTCGGCGAGTTTTGGGCCGAGTTGCGGGAAAAGAGCCGCGTTCGTATCGAGCATCCGGATTTGCCGGCCGACCTGCAGGCCGCCGCAGGCGAACTCGTCGCCGCGCTCTGGAATCGTTCGAGTGCCGACGCGGCCGCCGCGCTCGACGCATTGCGCGCCGAAGTCGAAGCCGAACGCGCCGCGGCAAAAGCGGAAGTCGCCGCATTGCGGGCCGAACTGGCGCGCACTGAAACCGCACTCGAACAGCGCACGTCCGCGCTGCTTGCCGCGCAGGTCAGGATTCAGGAGCTCGAGCAGGCGAGGGCCGCGGACGAAGCGTCACGTCGGGCGCAGCAGGCGGAAATCGAACGCCTGCAGGCCGACAACGCGGAAGGCGACCGCGCACTGGCCCAGGCGCGCGCGGATTTCAGCACGCAGCTCGATCGTCTTCGCGACGATGCGAACCGCGCCGAAGAGCGCCTGCGCGCATCGGAGCGGCGGGCGCTTCAGGAGATCGACCGCGAACGCGTCGCGGCGGCACGGCTGCAGAAGGAACTCGATGGCATGACCAGCCGCGCCGAACAGCGCGACCTCGCGTATCGAAACGATCTTGCCGCGCGCCAGGCGCAACTCGGCGACGCGCTGCACCGGTGCGGCGTGCTTCAGGGGCAGCTCGACGGCGCGCAGGCGACCAATGCGGTGTACGGCAAGGAACTCGACGCACTGCGGCGGGAAAGGGCGGCGCTGGCGCGACGCGCAGCGGTGCGCGGCACCCAGTCCAAGGCAGCCCCGACCGTCCCCCGCGGCGACAAGCGAATGCGAGCGAAGAAGTCCACCGGCGAGACGTCGAACTGACGAACGCATCCACGAAGCGCGAGCCCGCGCTGACGCGCGCACGCCTTGGGCAGACAAGGCAGCCAGGGTGCGGGGCACCTGACCGCCGGCCCACTCTCTCAACTTGATCGGTACCGAGGCGGCAGCGGCGGCGCATCCGCCGGAATCGTCGCGAGTGGGATATCAGCCAACCTTGCGGCGAGCCGTTCGACTGCACCTGCGCGCCGACGTACGGCATCATCCGCGTCGTCTGATGGATCTGCGGCGTCCCGCCCGGGAGGGGGCGCGACGAAGATCGACGTCAGGTGCTTCCCGCCGTACGCCGACGCGCCGTACGTCGATCTGTTCCACAGCGTCCGCCGACGCGTTGCATGGTCGTCGTTGCGACGCGAGCGGCCTGCCTGCCAGCTATCGAGCCGGATGAACGTGTCGTCCGTGCCGGTGCCGGTGCCGGCGACAGCCCGTTCGCACGGCTTCGCAACGATGGTAATCGTTTCGGATCGAGACTGGATTCGGTCCCACGATATGACATCGTGGAGCGGCTTGCATCGAATCTGCCCCTGCCTTCTGCCGCGAGACTCCCATGTTCAAGAAGCTCACCACCGTATTGCCCTCGTTGCGGCAATCGGAGCGCACGACAGCGACGCCGACCGCCGACCGCGCGCCGCCCAAGGTGGTCAGTCAGAAGACATCGCTGAACGTGCAGCCGTCGATTCCGCTCGTCGGGCTGCAAAAGCAAAAGCAAAAGCAAAAGCCTGCGCCGGCGCTACGGCTTCCCGAGGCGACGGAGCCGGAAACCGACTGGAGCAAGGACGTGCACGCCGCGCTGGATGCGGTGATGCAACCCGACGTGACGCCTGTCACGTCGTCCGGTGGCTCGCGTCGCGCGGGATTCACCGTCCAGAAACAGCCGTCGACGCGCTCGAACGCGCCGCTCGATCCGGCGAAACCCAAGAGCCGCCCGATGAGCCGACCGCCGTCGATCGTCGACCTGGCGCGCAAGGACGACGCGTCCGGGACGTCGCACGTGCCGCCCGTCGTTGCTACGACGCTGCACGAAACGGAAACCGCGCCGACCACCAGGACGACGGAGGTTGTCGCAACCACCGACGCGGCCGAGACGGACCCGTACGCGGAACATACGGCGCGCCTTGCCCGCGTGTTCGACGAATTCTTCGGCGAGGCCGAGACACCGCCCGTCACATCCGCCCAATCGTCAACCGAAGCGCCGGCGGGGAAGTCGTCCGCCAAGGACAAGCACGCGCCGTTGGTGGCGAACGTGCCGCACGAGAAGATCGCCGAACAACTCGCGGCGGTGCACGCGTCCAACAAGGACTTCCGGGCCATGCTGGCCAATCGCGACATGGAACCGATCCCCAACGGCGGAAAGGGCAACAACTGCTCGATCTACTCGCTGGTGCAGTGCGCGGCACCGGATCTCGACGATGCAGCGCTGCATCAGGTAGTGGGCGAGATTCGCGCCGAATTCGACGCGGCCCACACGGGCGAAGCGGGACAGATGCTGCTGCTCGACGCCAACGAGGGCGGGCACGGCAAGGCGCTCGTGTCGCTCGTGAACAAGAGATTCGGCGTCGACATGCAGGTGGGCGTGGTGCAGGCGGGCGTCAGTCCCGAGCATCCGGTCACGACGCTCGGTCAGTTCCACGGCGAGCGTCCGTCCGGGCAGGCGAGAGCGCTTCGGGTCGTCGTCTGGGATCAGCACCGGCATTTCGAAGCGGTCACCAGCACGGCCGGGCAGGCAGTCGTGACGGCGGAGCCGAAGCTCGCGACGTCGACGACCGGCAAGGGCACCGAGGTGTCGCCGGCGCGGAAGTCATCCACGCCGCCGCACGTGACGACCACACACTCGACGACGGTCGAATCGACGTCGCCGGTAACCGCCACCGTCACGAAACAGGCGTCGGGCGGCCTGGGCACGAGCAAAAGCGAAGGCAAAGTCAAAGGCAAAAGCGACGACGAGCCGCCCGGAAAAAGCCACGACGGAACGTCGCCCGCGTCAACGAAGACGACGACCGAGGCAGCGACGGCGCGCCCGCACGGCGTCGCGCTGACGAAGCTCGTGCCGAACCCGAGCTCGGGCGCGAAGATTTTTCGAAAGCTCGGCCGCTGGATGCGGGTCGACAACGAGAACGCCGTCCCGCAGTTGCTGAACCGGACCAAGCCGGAAGGCGGCATCGTGCAGGGCCTGTCGAAGGCGCACATGACGACCACGGCGCCGTCCGCGCTGCAACTGGCGCATGAAAGCGTGAACGCGGTCTATGCGGCGCAGGAGCTGGGTTCGTCCGCGATGCGCAAGAGCCGCTACCAGGCGATGCTGAAGCAGTGGCCGGTCACCGACGACGAACCGAAAGTCAAGACGGGCGGCAGCGAGGTGCCGCTGTCGGAAATCGCCAGGCGCAAGGACTTCCAGTCGCGCTACGACCTGAAGGTCGCGATCCTGGGCCAGCCCGAAGGCGCCGAGCGCGAGCAGATGCTCGACGTGCTGACGGGACGTTATATCGCCGAGGTACAGGGCAAGAACCGGGTGGTCCGGTCCGCGATCAAGACGACCATGTCCGTGGTGGGCGTCGGGGCCGGTGTCGGCCTGGCGGTCGGTACGCACGGTGTCGCGCCCGCGGCGCTGGCAGGCGGCGCGATCCTGTCGGGGCGCGACCTGCTCGACAATCGCAAGGCCGCACATTCGCTCAAGCAGCACTATCGCGACAAGAAGATGGATGCGATCGACCATGGCGCGAGGCAGCATCGGTTGAAGAACAAGTACACAGGCGAACCGGGCGACGAGGAAAAGGCCGGTTGGGACAGCGTGCGCAAGGACGTCAACCAGCAGCGCATCAAGCGCTTCCTGCCGATCAAGTACGACATGTTCAACGAGCACAAGTCGACCGGCGAAAAGAAGCACGAGGTGGACCTCGTGAAGAAGCACGCCGCCGCGCGCGTGGCCGGCGCGGTCGAGGAGAGCCACGGCCGGCACTCGCTGGAGGATGCCTACATGAAGAGCAGCGGCGTGAACAAGAAGGCGCTGAAGCAGTTCTACCGCGACGCGGTCGACGCCGACCGGCGGGAAGACGGCGGCAGCGACATCGCTGCGGCCTTGCAACTGATGCGCGACCTCGGGATGTCGAAGATGGAAGCGATTTCGCATCTGCGGACCGCGGCGGCCGGCAATCTGACGCGGCCGAAAATCGATGACGAGGATGAGAAGAAGCGGCTGAAGGAGCATCCGGATGCGATCGTGAGGGCGATGATGCAATCGCCGAGCGACCATCTCGAATCGGCGATCGGTTCGGCAATGGGCCGGCGCTAGTGAGTCGGCGCGCGAAAAGCGTTGTCAGGCAATTGCCGACGATAGGTGAAGAAGCGCGCGATTATGGACGACTCGGTCATTATTTCCCTGTGCCGCGTATTAATCAGGTAATTATGACGAGCCATATTGCATTTCTAGCTTCGTATTTATGCGCGTCGATACGCACCGGTACGAATTTCGGATCGGACACTCCCCTATATTGGCCGCACGGGATGCAAGCCGGGTAAATACTTCCAATCCTAGACAGGAGTGTCTGACATGGCCTCGAATATCACCATCACCGTCAGTCCGTCGAATACCACGCCGACCGACTTCGGCAATTCCCAGGCCGGCGGCACATCGTCCGGCCAGCCTGCCAGCATCACGCTGGACGCCAGCTCGCTGGCCGCACTCCTGAAGCCTCAGGCCGGGGGCAACGGCGGGCTGGGCGGCGCCGGGCAGGGGCTGCACAACGTGAAGCTGAGCTCGGACAAGGGTACGGTGCAGGTGCAGATGGACAGCCAGGGCAACATCTACGACAAGAGCGGCAAGAGCATCGGCAAGCAGAATCAGGACGGTTCGATCACGTTCGACAGCGGCAAGAGCCCCGAGGCCGAGATCCTGGACACCGGGTCGACCAACGGCAAGCACCAGCCGCAAGGCCGCGACACGATCGACGCATCGGACGTGAGCGTGTCGGCGGGCGATCTGCGCGGCCCGAACGGCAACGGGAGCGGCGGCGATACCGGCGCGATTCCGGTGAATTACCAGCAGAACGGCAACCCGGACAGCGCGAACGGCGGCAACGGCACGCCCGACGGCGAGAACCTCAACCTCGGGCTGGGCGCCTCGCCGACCGGCGGCCAGACCATCACGATCTCGCTGGGCGACGACGGCACGCCGCAGAACGGCGCTCTGCCGCAATCGAACGTCCCGGTGTCCACGGGCGGGGGCGTGAACGGGCTGGGCGGCGCCGGGCAGGGGCTTCACAACGTGAAGCTGAGCACGGACAAGGGCACGGTGCAGGTGCAGATGGACAGCCAGGGCAACATCTACGACAAGAGCGGCAAGAGCATCGGCAAGCAGAATCAGGACGGTTCGATCACGTTCGACAGCGGCAAGAGCACCGCAGCCGAGATCCTGAACACCGGGTCGACCAACGGCAAGCACCAGCCGGAAGGCCGCGACACGATCGACGCGTCGGACGTGAGCGTGTCGGCCGGCGACCTGCGCGGCAGCCAGGGCGAGGCGCAGGACGCGAAGAACGGCCGCGAGGTCGAGCAACTCAGCCAGCTCGGGCTCGGCCCGGTGGATCCGAACGGTCAGACGGTCACCGTCTGACGCAGGCTGGCGCGATCGGGCCGGCCGGGGAAGGGAGGCGGCCGGGCGGAACGTTCCTGGAGTCGCGGCGGGCGCGGTGCGCCCGGCCGCAGTGTATTCGCGAATGGCATGAGACGGCTCATACTGGATCGAAGCGAGGACGTGATGAAATTCGTCGCGTCCTTGACGGGGGAAGCGCGTTATCCCAATTACGACGATGCGATCGGCCTCGAGAAGGACGGCCGGCTCGTCGCCGGCGTGGTGTATCAGGCCTACAACGGCCCCAACGTGGCGATGCATTTCGCCGTCGCGGGCTCGCCGCACGTCATCACGCCCGGGTTCGTCTGCGCGGCGTTCCGCTTCCCGTTCATTCTGCTGCGCTGCAACCGGATCAGCGGCTATGTCCGCGCCGACAATCTCGCCGCGCAACAGCTCGACGAGAATCTCGGCTTTCGACGCGAAGGCGTGATTCGCGAAGGGGCGTCCGACCGCACCGACTTCATTCTCTACGGCATGCTGAAACACGAGTGTCGCTTTCTCGAAGGCCGTTACCTGAGAGCGATGAACCGCGACCTGGCGCAGCCGGAAATCGTGACGTCATGACGCGTGCAAACACTGCCTCGGCAGGTACACTTCATGAAAGAGTCAGCAGAATTCCATATAATCGAATTAATGAATTTTTATTGGGGCGGAATAAGAGGTTTAAATCGTGTTAATCCGTCCGGTGGTTATTTGTTTACGAATAAAGCTAAACGGATTCAATGCAGCTTTTCCGGAGGAAATGCGCGCCCTGGTATTTCATGCCGACGGGCCGATACGGGATTTTTCTGATGACGGGATTCGCCATATGCGCGAAGCATCATCCTGACTTCACCTGATGTTTCTCACTCATGACCCGGGCAGGCCTGCCGGAGTTGTACGTTGCATCCATCGCATCCACCGTCGGCGACGCATCGTGTCCGTGTCGCGACAGTCGGGGCGTCCAGTTGCTGCAGTCGGAACCATGACATCGCTCCTCGCAAGACGCCGCCCGCCGGCCCGCATGGACGACGCATTTCCTGCCTGCTCATCCAGGAAGCGAGCTGATAATGAATCTTGCGGTTTTTTCCAAAGACATGGCGCGACGCGATGCAATTTGCAATCATCTCGCCGAAAACGGCATAGCCGTCGAACGGTTCGACGACGAAACGACCTTCGCCCGCGCGCTGACGCGCCGCGAATTCGATGCCATCCTCGTCAGCATGGAGCCCGGCATCGATCCGCAACATCCGGTGCTGGTTCATCGCGCATGCTATGGCGTGCAGCGCGCGCCGCTGATCGTGATCTGCTCGCCGGCCGACAGCATGGACGCAGTGGACCTGCTGGACTACGAATCGGACGAGATCGTGCTCGCGCCCGTCAACCTGCCGGAACTGCTGCTGCGCCTGCGGCTGACCAGCAAGCGCCTGCATTGCACGCGCAGCAGCGTGGACAAGGAGATCCTCGCGTGCGGCCCTTACCGGCTGGATCGTCATGCGTCGACGGTCAGCGTGGCGGGCGACGTGATCCGGCTCACGTCGCGCGAGTTCGCGATCGCGTGGATGCTGTTCTCGCAGCTCGACAAGTACGTCGGCCGCGCGGAAATCGCGCGGGCGGTGTGGGGCAGCCCGGAGGACATCGTCAGCCGGTCGCTCGAACAGCACATCTACAAGCTGCGCAAGAAGCTGCACCTGAACGGCGTGCACGGCGCGTACCTGCGCACGATGTATGCCGTCGGGTATCGCGTCTTCATCCAGCCTCCCGCACGCAGCGCCGCGCCGGTGCGGCAGCGCACGGCGATGCCCGTGCCCGCGTACGCCGATGACGGCGATGCGACGTTCGTCCGGCATGCGGCCGGCGGACGGTAACGCGCGATGCAACCACGCGCGACGACATCCCGATGCGGGGCCGGCCGTTTTTCGTGCCGCCAGTTCGTTGCGCACACAACCATAGTCGCCGCGCCGCAGGCGAACACGGACCGCCGTGGCGTCGCGGCCGCGCGCATTCGCCATCCTCGCGTGCTCGTCCTTTCCCATGCATTCGCACATTCCACCCGCGCGCTCAGGGGCTGAGGCCGTTCAGGCCGATGCCACCGTCGGGCCCGACGGTGCGCCCGGGGCGGCCGCCGCGCGGGACGCGGCGCAGGCCGACGGCGGCGTCCTGCAGATCCTGCGCGCGCGCATCGGCGGCGGTGGCGCGGAGCTGAAGGGCG